>JBGAHJ010000042.1:0-16306 GCA_044226255.1 Rubrivivax sp. | reverse complement strand
GCGTTCGCGGGCCAGGCGGCCATCCTCACCCCGGCCGAGCAGGCCTGGGTGGAGAAGCAGGGCGAGGTGCGGGCCGGCTACGACGCCCGCTTCGCGCCGTTCACGGTGGCCGGCACGCTGGGCGGCATGGACGGGCTGGGTGCCGACATCCTGCGCGCGGTGGCCGACAAGACGGGCCTGCGCATCGTCGCGCAGCGCGGCGCGTCCTTCGCCGAGGTCTACGAGGCCGCGCGCAGCGGCGGCGACGTCAACGTGGTGGTCGGCATGGCGCGCTCGCAGCAGCGCAGCGCCGACTTCCAGTTCGTCGGCCCGTTCTCGTCGGTGGCCACCTCGATGCTGATGCGCCGCGACGACCGCCGCCGCTGGACCGAGCCCGACGAGATGCGCGGCGGCACCAGCGTGGGCCTGCTGCGCGAGCACTTCCTGCTGCCGCGGCTGCGCCTGCGCAACCCGGCGCTCAGGCTGGTGGAGTTCGACTCGCAGTCCGAGGTGCTGGAAGCGCTGGCCGCCGGGCACGTCGATGCCGCCATCGGCAACAGCGCGGTCGCGGGTCGCCTGCTGGAGGAGCGCTTCGCCGGCCGGCTGCAGATCACGGGCGTCGTGCGCGACGGCGACAGCGAGCTCTACTTCGGCGTGCCGCTCCGGCATCCGGAACTGGCGCGCGTGCTCGACCGCGGGCTGGCGGCGATGTCGCCGTCGGAGCTGGCCCAGCTGCGCCAGCGCTGGCTGTTCGTGCAGGTGCAGCCCGGCCTGCGCCTGGCGGACGTGCTGCGCTGGGCCGCGCCGCTGGCCAGCGCGCTGCTGGGGGGCCTGGTGGTGCTGTGGCTGGCCAACCGGCGCCTGCGCGTGGCCCATGCAGCCACGCAGCGCGCGCACGGCGCGGCCGTGGCGGCCACCGTCGCACGCGGTCGCTTCCTCGCCTACCTGGCGCACGAACTGAGGGGTGCGGTGATGGGCATCGCCAGCGGTGCGAGCCTGCTGCTGCGGCGCGACGAGACGGTGCCGACGGAGCCGCTGCTGCGGGCGATGAAGAGCTCGGCCGACGGACTGCTGGCGCTGCTGGAGACCACGCTGGCCTACGAGCGCACGCTGGCCGCCGGCATCGCCTTGCAGCCGACCGAGCGCGAGCTGGCCGCCTGGTGGGCCGAGACGCTGGCGCCGCTGCAGCTGCGGGCCCAGGACAAGGGCCTGGCCTTCGAGCAGGACGGTCCGCCGGCCGGGTTGCGCCTGCGCTTCGACGCCGCGCGCCTGTCGCAGGTGGTGGCCAACGTGGTGGGCAACGCGATCAAGTTCACGCCCCAGGGCCGTGTCGTCGCCGGGGCCGCGTGGGATGCGGCCACCCGGCGCCTGCGCCTCACGGTCGAGGACGAAGGGCCGGGCATCCCCGACGCCGAACTGGCCGACCTGTTCGAGCCCTACGCGCAGGGCCAGGCCGGCCGCGACGCCGCGTCGGGTGCGGGCCTCGGGCTCGCGATCACGCGCCAGATCGTCGAGGCGATGGGCGGCACGATCGAGGCGGTGCCCGGCCGTGCCCGCGGCAGCCTGTTCCGCGTCGAGGTGCCGCTCGAGACTGCCGCATCCTGAACGAGGACATCCCATGAGAAGCCTGACGCCCCTGGAAGCCCGCGTGCTGGCGGTGCTGATCGAGAAGCAGGCCACCGTGCCCGACACCTACCCGCTGTCGCTCAACGCGCTGGTGGCGGGCTGCAACCAGAAGACCGCGCGCCATCCGGTGATCGAGGCCACCGAGGCCGAGGTGCTGACCGCGGTCGACGGCCTGAAGGCGCTGAGCCTGGTGTTCGAGGGCAGCGGCAGCCGCGTGGTGAAGTTCGAGCAGAACATGGCGCGTGCGATGCAGCTGCCGGGGCAGGCCGTGGCGCTGCTGGCCGTGCTGATGCTGCGCGGCCCGCAGACCGCCGCCGAACTGCGGCTCAACTGCGAGCGGCTGCACCGCTTCGCCGACATCTCGTCGGTGGAAGGGTTCCTCGACGAACTCGCCGCCAAGAGCGTGCCGCTGGTGCTGAAGCTGGCGCGCGCGCCCGGCGAGCGCGAGGCGCGCTGGGCGCACCTGCTGTGCGGCGAGGTGGCGCAGCCGGCACCGCGCGCCGCGGGTGCCGGCGCCGCGTCCGCCGAGGGCGTGAGCGCCGGCGAGATCGCCGCGCTCAAGGCCGAACAGACGCGGCTGTCCGACGAGCTGGCAGCGCTCAAGGCGCTGGTTCAGCGCATCGCCGACGAACTGGGAGTGAAGTGATGCTGCGCTTCGAGCTGCCGGCCGAGAAGACCCGCGTGCACGAGACCGTGATGCCGCTGCGCTGGGGCGACATGGATGCGATGGGCCACATCAACAACACCCTCTACTTCCGCTACATGGAAGTGGCACGGCTCGACTGGATCTTCAAGCTCGGCGCCAGCACCAGCCTCGCAGGCGAAGGCCCGGTGATCGTCAACGCCTTCTGCAACTTCCTGCGCCAGCTGGAGTTCCCGGGCGA
Organism: Rubrivivax sp.; assembly: GCA_044226255.1. GTDB lineage: Bacteria > Pseudomonadota > Gammaproteobacteria > Burkholderiales > Burkholderiaceae_C > Rubrivivax. The sequence continues at coordinate 13,817 of JBGAHJ010000042.1, read as the reverse complement.
CATCCGCGTGGCCCTGTTCGTGGCCAACCCCGGGCGCAGCAGCTTCGACACGTACCACACCATCGAGCGCACCGACGAGCCCGGCGTGGTCTACGCCGAAGGCGGCGCGCGTACCGTGTGGACCGACTACGCGGCGCGCAAGTCGGCGCCCATGCCCGACTGGTTCCGCGCGAAGCTGCTCACTCCAGCTTGACGATGCGCTGCTTCAGCGCCACCAGCACCGCTTCGGTGCGGTTGTCGGCATGCAGCTTGGCCAGGATGTTGGTGACGTGGAACTTCACCGTGGGCATCGCGATGGCCAGCTGGCGCGAGATGTCCTGGTTCGTGAGGCCCCGGGCCATCAGCGCGAGCAGTTCCCGTTCGCGCTGGGTCAGGTCGGCGCCGGTGCTGTTGCCCGAGGGGGGTGCCTCGGGGTCGTTCAGCAGCGCCCGGTTCACCTCGGGCGCCAGCACGGCCTGGCCCTGGTGCACGGCGCGGATCACGCTGAAGAGCTCCTTCGCGTCGGCGTTCTTCAGCAGGAAGCCGGAGGCACCGGCGGCCATCGCGCGACGCACCTCGGCCGGCTCGAGCAGGCCGGCCAGCACCACGTAGCGGGTCTGCGGCAGCAGGGGACGCAGCGCGCTGATGGTGGCCACGCCGTCCATGCGCGGCATCAGCAGGTCCATCAGCACGATGTGGGGTTCGAGGGCGGGTGCCTGGCTGAGGGCCTCGGGGCCGTCGGCGGCTTCGCCGACCCATTTCACGTCTGCCTCCTGGGCCAGCATCGCAGCCAGGCCGTGGCGGATCATGGGGTGGTCGTCCACCACGTACACACGGATCGGTTCCATCGTCCCCCATCAGTCATTGGCGTAGGGGTGCGACCTGCAGCGGACGCCTTCTCCCCGGCTGCAGCCGATCTTAGGGTGGCACCCGGCGCAGCCCGCCATCCCGCGGTATGGGCGAGCAACGGTGCTCAGGCCTGGCCGGACAGCAGGCGGTGCACGAGATCCGGCGTGGTGGCGGCGCCGGTCTTGCGCATCAGGCGGGCGCGGTAGACGTCGACGGTGCGCGGGCTGATGCCCAGGCGCTTACCCATCATTTTGCTCGTCAGCCCATCGATCAGCAGCGCGGCGATCTCGCGCTCGCGGGCGGTCAGCGCCAGCGTCAGCACGCGGCGTGCCGACAGGTCCTCGAAGGCCCAGATCCCTGCGGCGTGCGGGTTCTTCGGGTCGAGCGCGCGGCCGCTCACGTGGCACCAGAACAGCGCCCCGTCGGACAGCCGCTTCATCACGCGCTCGTCGGCGTAGCGGCCATGCGCGTCGAGCTGCGCCGCGATGCGCTGGCCGGTGCGCTCGAACTCGTCGCTGCTCGGGTAGAGGATCTCGAACGACTGGCCGACGAGCTGCTCGCGTTCGGCGCCGAACATCGCCAGCAACTCCCGGTTGCAATCGGTCATCAGCCGCTGGCGCGACAAGGCCAGCCCGATGGGCGCACCCTCGAAGGCGCCGCGGTAGTCGATGCCGGCCGTCACAACAGGGTGTAGGTGGTGGTGGCGTGCGCGGCGAGTTCGTCGTCGGCGCTGATCAGCTGCACCTCGCCGAACACCAGCTTCTTGCCCATCCGCAGCACCCGCGCCACCACGCGCACCGCGCCGCTGCTGCCGCCCACCGGACGCAGGAAGCTGGTCTGCAGCTGCACCGTGGTCATCGGCTTGAAGCCGCCCAGGCGCGTCATCACGGCCAGCACCATCGCGGTGTCGCAGGCGGCCATCATGGTCTGGCCGCACAGCACGCCGCCCTCGTGCACGTGCAGCGGCGTCACCGGCAGCGCCAGCGTCACCTCGCCGGCACGGGCCTCGATGACGCGCAGGTCCAGCGCGCGCACCCAGGGCGCGAACACGTGGCCTAGCGCCTGCTGCAGCATGTCCAGGTCGGCCAGCGACGCGTGGGGATCGGGCGTGGTCATGGGCGCGTGCACACCGGGAAAGGGGTTAGGCGATTCTACGTACCCCCTACGTAACGGCTTAAGTAGTACGCTCCCGCGCTTCACCCAACCGTAGCCAGCGGGAGCCCCTGCGCATGAACAAGATCTACCCCAGCGCCGCCGCGGCGCTGGCCGGCGCCGTCAAGGACGGGCAGCTGTTCGCCGTCGGGGGCTTCGGCCTCTGCGGCATCCCCGAAGCGCTGATCGACGCGCTGCGCGACACCGGCGTCAAGGACCTCACCGTCATCAGCAACAACGCCGGCACCGACGGCTTCGGCCTGGGCAAGCTGCTGCTGACGCGCCAGATCAGGAAGATGATCTCCAGCTACGTCGGCGAGAACAAGGAGTTCGAGCGCCAGTACCTGGCGGGCGAGCTGGAGCTGGAATTCACGCCGCAGGGCACGCTGGCCGAGAAGCTGCGCGCCGGCGGCGCCGGCATCCCGGCCTTCTTCACGCGCACCGGCGTCGGCACCGTGGTGGCCGAAGGCAAGGAGACGCGCGAGTTCGACGGCCACACCTACGTGATGGAGCGCTCGCTGGTGCCCGACGTGTCGCTGGTGAAGGCCTGGAAGGCCGACCATTCCGGCAACCTGCAGTTCCGCCTGACCGCGCGCAACTTCAACCCGGCCGCCGCGATGGCCGGCAAGCTGACCATCGTGGAGGTGGAGCACCTGGTGCCCACCGGCAGCCTGGAGCCGGACAGCGTGCACCTGCCCGGCATCTACGTGCACCGCATCTTCCACAACCCCGGCGCGGTGAAGCACATCGAGAAGAGAACCATCACCGAGAAGAAGGGAGCCTGAGATGGCCTGGACCCACGACCAGATGGCCGCGCGCGCGGCCCAGGAGCTGCAGGACGGCTTCTACGTGAACCTCGGCATCGGCCTGCCCACGCTGGTGGCCAACTTCGTGAACCCGGACATCGAGGTCTGGCTGCAGAGCGAGAACGGCATGCTCGGCATCGGCCCGTTCCCCACCGAGGAGCAGGTCGACGCCGACCTCATCAACGCCGGCAAGCAGACCGTGACGACGATCCCCGGCAGCAGCATCTTCGGCAGCCACGACAGCTTCGCGATGATCCGCGGCGGCAAGATCAACCTGTCGATCCTGGGCGCGATGCAGGTGAGCGCGAAGGGCGACCTGGCCAACTGGATGATCCCCGGCAAGATGGTCAAGGGCATGGGCGGCGCGATGGACCTGGTGGCCGGCGTGCCGCGCGTGCTGGTGCTGATGGAGCACGTGGCGAAGAAGAAGGACGGCGGCATCGACCTGAAGATCCTGCCCGCCTGCACGCTGCCGCTCACCGGCGTGGGCGTGGTCAGCCGCATCATCACCGACCTCGGCGTGATGGACGTGACGCCGCAGGGCCTGAAGCTCGCCGAGCTGGCGCCGGGCGTCACGCGCGAGGAGATCCAGAGCAAGACCGGCGTGCCCTTGCAGTGAAGCCGTGAGGGCGAGGCGCGCGGCGCTCGCGCTGGCCTGCCTGGCCGGCTGCGCGACGCTGCCGCCGCCCGCCGAGGCGCCGCCGCCCGAGGCGGCCAGCGGCTTCGACGCGAAGCCGGGCTGGCGCGCCGCGCGCGCGATGGTGGCGGCCGCGCACCCGCTGGCCGCCGAAGCCGGCCTTGCGATGCTGCGGGCCGGCGGCTCCGCGGTGGACGCCGCAGTGGCCGTGCAGATGGTGCTGGCGCTGGTGGAGCCGCAGTCCAGCGGCCTGGGCGGCGGCGCCTTCATGCTCGGCTGGGACGGCCGCGCGCTGGTGGCCTGGGACGGCCGCGAGACCGCACCGGCCGCGGCCGACGAACGCCTGTTCCTCGACGCGCAGGGCCGGCCGCCCACGCCCGCCGAAGCCACCTACGGCGGCCGCGCGGTCGGCGTGCCCGGCGCGCTGCGCATGCTGGAGGCCGCGCATCGCGAAGCCGGCCAGCTGCCCTGGGCGCGGCTTTTCGAACCCGCGATCGCGCTGGCCGAGGATGGCTTCCCGGTGGGACCGCGGTTGCGCAGCCTGCTGCTGGCCGAGCCGCGCCTGAAGGCCGATCCGCGCGCCCGCAGCTACTTCTTCGACGCCGCGGGCGTTCCCTGGCCGGTGGGTCACCGCCTGCGCAACCCGGCGCTGGCCGCGCTGCTGCGCCAGGTCGCGCGCGACGGCAGCGTCGCGCTGCATCAGGGCGCGGCTGCCGCCGAGATGGCCTACCGCGTGCGCAGCCACGCCGTGCCGGGGCGCCTGTCCGAAGCCGACCTGGCGGCCTACCGACCGCTGCGGCGCGAGGCGCTGTGCGCCACCTGGCGCGTGCGCTACCGCGTGTGCGGCATGCCGCCGCCTTCGAGCGGGCAGCTGGCCCTGATGCAGACGCTGGGCATCGCCGAGCAGCTGGCGATGCCTGCGGTGGCGGCCGATGGCGTGCCCGGCGCGGACTGGCTGCACCTCTACACCGAAGCCACGCGCCTGGCCTTCGCCGACCGCGCGGCCTACGTCGCCGACCCCGCCTTCGTGCCTGCGCCGGCCGGCGGCTGGGCCGGCCTGCTCGATCCGGCCTACCTGCGTCGCCGCGCCGCGCTGGTGGGCGCGACGGCGATGCCCGCGCCGCCCGCCGGCCAACCCGAGCACGGCACCAGCCACGTCAGCATCGTCGATGCGCAGGGCCGCGCGGTGGCGCTGACCACCAGCGTCGAATACGCCTTCGGCGCGCGCGTGATGGCCGACGGCGGCAGTGGCCTGCCGGGCGGCTACCTGCTGAACAACCAGCTCAGCGACTTCGCCTGGATGCCGAACGACCCCGAGGGCCGGCCGCAGGCCAACCGCGTGCAGCCGGGCAAGCGGCCACGGTCGAGCATGAGCCCGACGCTGGTCTTCGACGCGGCCAGCGGCCGGCTGCTGATGAGTGCAGGCTCGGCGGGCGGGCCGCACATCATCCACTACACCACGCGTGCGCTGCTGGCCACGCTGGCCTGGGGCCTGGCGCCGCAGGCGGCGCTGGACGCGCCCAACTTCGGCACCGTTGGCGGCCCGCTGGTGCTGGAGGCCGGGCGCTTCCCGCCGGCCACGGCAGACGCCTTGCGCGCGCGCGGGCATCGTGTGGTGGAGGCGGCGCTCACCAGCGGCACCCAACTCGTCATGCAGACGGCAGACGGCCTGGTGGCCGCCGCCGACCCGCGCCGCGAAGGTGCGGCGCGCGGCGACTGAGCCTTCAGCGCTGCTGCAGCGCGCGCGCGGCTTCGGTCACCAGCGCCGGGCCGCGGTAGATCAGGCCGGTGTAGACCTGCACGAGGTCGGCACCTGCGGCGAGCTTGGCCCGTGCATCGGCACCGCTCAGCACGCCGCCCACGCCGATGATCGGATAGCCCGCGCCGAGTGCCGCGCGCAGCTGCGCGATCACGCGGTTGCTGGCCTCGAACACCGGCGCGCCGCTCAGGCCGCCGGCCTCTTCGGCGTGCGCCAGGCCCTGCACCGCGTCGCGCGCCAGCGTGGTGTTGGTGGCGATGACGCCGTCGATGCCGTTCTTCTTCAGCGTGGCCGCGATCACGGCCACCTGGGCCTCGTCGAGATCCGGCGCGATCTTCAGGAACATCGGCACCACGCGGCCCTGCTGCGCGGCCAGCTCGCTGCGGCGCGCCTGCAGCGCCGAGAGCAGGGCGTCGAGCGCCTCGTCGCTCTGCAGGCTGCGCAGGTTCTTGGTGTTCGGGCTGCTGATGTTGACGGTGACGTAGTCGGCATGCGGGTACACGCCGTCCAGGCCCAGCCGGTAGTCGTCCACCGCACGTTCGATCGGCGTCGCGGCGTTCTTGCCGATGTTGAGCCCCAGCACGCCGCCCGCGGCACGGAAGCTCTTCGCCCGCTGCACGTTGGCCACGAAGGCGGCCAGCCCCTCGTTGTTGAAGCCCATGCGGTTGATCAGCGCCTGCCGCGCCGGCAGGCGGAACATGCGCGGCTTCGGGTTGCCGGGCTGCGCCTTCGGCGTGACGGTGCCCACCTCGATGTGCCCGAAGCCCATCGCGCCCAGGCCGTCGATGCAGCGGCCGTTCTTGTCCAGCCCCGCGGCCAGGCCGATGCGGTTCGGGAAACGCAGGCCTGCCAGCGTCACGGGGTCGTTCACGCGAGCCTGCTGCCACAGGCATTGGGCCGGCGTGTTCTGCAGCCGGGCCAGGCCGTCCAGCGTCAGCTCGTGGGCGCGTTCGGGGTCCAGGCCGAACAGGAAGGGGCGGGCGAGGGCGTAGGGCGCGAGCGGCATGGGCGGCGATTGTCTCAGGCGTCCGCACCGATAATCGGCGCATGACGCAGGACGAACTGAAGGCCCTGGTGGGCCGCGCGGCGCTGGAATACGTGGTGCCCGGCGAACTGGTGGGCGTGGGCACCGGCAGCACCGTGAACCACTTCATCGACGCGCTGGCCGGCATCAAGGGCCGCATCGCCGGTGCGGTGTCGAGTTCGGTGAAGAGCACCGAGCGGCTGCTGGCGCACGGCATCAAGGTCTACGAGGCGCAGGACGTCACCGACCTGCCGGTCTACATCGACGGCGCCGACGAGATCGATCCGCGCGGCTGCATGATCAAGGGCGGCGGCGCGGCGCTGACGCGCGAGAAGATCGTCGCCGACCTGGCGCAGCGCTTCGTCTGCATCGCCGACGCCAGCAAGCAGGTGCCGGTGCTGGGCACTTTTCCGCTACCCGTCGAAGTGATTGGCATGGCGGCGGCGCAGGTGGCGCGCCGCTTCGCGGCGCTGGGGGGCACGGCCGTGCTGCGCGAAGGCGTGCTGACCGACAACGGCCACCCGATCCTGGACGTGCGCGGGCTGCGCATCGCCGACCCGCTGGCGCTGGAGACCGAGATCAACCAGTGGCCCGGTGTGGTGACGGTGGGCATCTTCGCGCGCCACCGCGCCGGCGTGTGCCTGCTGGGCACGGCCACCGGCGTGCAGACGCTGGTGTTCTAATCGGGGCAAGGACTGTTCCCCACCCAAGGACCCGCTTTGGCCAAACCCAACTATTCGTTCGAGAAGCGCCAACGCGAGCTGGCCAAGAAGAAGAAGAAGGAAGAGAAGGAGAAGGAGAAGGCTGCGCGCAAGGCGGCGGGGCTGGCCCCCGCGCCCGAGGAACCCGAGGAAGAGGGCGGCGACTCGCCCGACAGCCCGCCCGCTCAGCCGGGAGGCTGAGTTTCGCCAGGCTGCGCGTGCCGCGCAGCCTGCACACGCCAGCGCGCGGGGTCGACCGCGTCGGCCAGGTCCTGCTCCAGCGGCCACGGTGAACCGGTGGCCTGTGCGGCCACCAGCCGCCCCAGCAGTGGCGCCAGCGTCAGTCCACGGGCGCCCAGCGCCGTCAGCACGAAGAGCCCGCGCTCGCGCGGCAGCAGCCGGGCCTGGTCGGCGCGCGTGCCCGGCGCAAACGCAGGCAGCGCCAGCGCCCCGGCGATCGGCAGGCGGTCGTCGCTGTGCAGCCGCCAGCCCACGCGGCCCTGCCACTGCGCGGGATCGTCGGGCGGCTTCAGGCCGCACAGGCGGCCAAGCCGCTCGATGTTGTGCCGGTGGTCGGCGTCGCGCACCACAGGCTCGCCAGGCGCTTCGGCCTCGCGGGTGGCGCCGCACAGCATGCCACCGGGCAGCGGCAGGGCGTAGCCGTCGCCGGCCACCGGCAGGCGCAGGGGCGTAGCGCCCGCCCAGTACGTGACCTGGCCGCGTGTGTGGCGCAGCGGCCAGCGCTCGTGACCCAGCGGATCCAGCAGTGCCGTCGCGGCCGCCGCATGGGCCAGCACCAGGATCGGTGCCTGCGCAAGCACGTGGCCTGCGGCGTCGAGCACGCTCCAGCCATCGCCGCCGCGGCGCAGGGCGCTGGCCGCGCGGCCGCCGGCGAAGCGCACGCCGGGCCGAGCCAGCGCAGCGGCCGTGGCCTCGGCCGGCACGGCCCAGCCGCCGCCCGGGTAGAACCAGGCCGGCCGCGCGAGCGGCACGCCGGCCAGCTCGGAAGCGGCATCGGCGCCGAGCGCCTGCACGTAGTCGGCGGGCAGGCCCGACTGCTGCAGCTGGGCCTGCATGCCGGCCAGGCCCTCGGCACGATCGTCCAGCCGCAGCAGTCCGCAGGCGGCGCGGCCATAGCAGCGCTGGGCCTGCAGCGCGGCGCTGCGGAACAGTCGGGCGTACGGCCCGTCGTCGCGGGCGAGCGTGCCGTGGAACAGGCCGCCGGGGTTGCCCGAGGTCTCCTGCGCCGGCGCGGGATGCCGCTCGAGCACGGTCACCGAGAGCCCGGCCTGCGCCAGCGCGGCGGCCACGCTGGCGCCCGCGATGCCGGCGCCGATCACCACGGCCTCGGTCGCGTCGGGCACGGCGGCGGACGGCAGCTCGCGTGGCGCGAAGCGCGGGGCGAAGCGGGCCAACGTGATGTCGCGCTTGCCGCCGACGCCAGCGGCGCGTTGCACCTCGAAGCCGGCCGCGACGAGGCCGTCGCGCAGCTCGCGCGCCGCGCTCCAGGTGGCCAGCGTTGCGCCCGGCGCGGCCATGCGGCCGAGCGCCTTCAGCACGCGCGGCTGCCACATCGCCGGGTTGCGTGCCGGTGCGAAGCCGTCGAGGAAGAAGGCGTCCGCGCGCACGCGCAGCGCGGGCAGCAGCGCGGCCGCGTCGCCGAAGGCCAGCAGCAGCGTCACGCCGGCGTCGTCGAAGTCGAGGGCGTGCAGGTTCGGCGTCAAGGGCGGCCAGGCCCGCTGCAGCTCGGACGCCAGCGCGGCCAGCGGCGAGCCCGCGTGCGCCCGCGCCAGGTCCTCGCGCGTCGGCGGATGCAGCTCCACCGACACGAAGACGAGGCGCCGGCCGCGCTGCACGTCGGTGCGCCAGGCGTCCCAGGTGGCGAGGAAGTTGTTGCCGAGCCCGAAGCCGGTTTCGACGACCACGAATTCGCGCCGCCCGCGCCAGCGCTCCGGCAGGCCGTTGCCCTGCAGGAACACGTGCCGGGCCTGGGCCAGCGCGCCGACGCGCGGGTGGTAGACGTCGCCGAAGGCAGGCGCCTGCGGCACGGCGCCGCCGAAGTCGATCTGCGCCGGCCGGATCGGCTGCGTCTTCACGTCACCGGCGTTGCGCGAGCCAGGCGAGCAGCGCGTCGCGCACCGGCGCCAGGCCGCGATAGTCGAGCACGGCGGGGCTCATCGAGGCCACCGCATCGTGCAGCGCCGATGCGCGGCGCGGATCGGCGGCGACGTCGGCCAGCGCCTGCAGCTGCACGTGGATGGTGAACACGGCCTGCGCCTGCGCCGGCAGCGGGATGAAGCTCTGGTGCTCGCTGCGGAACCAGGCGCCCTGGTCGAGGGTGCGCTGCCAGCGTTGCGGGTCGCTGCGCGCCGGGTGCGCGTGCAGCCAGGTATGGTCGGTGACGGTCCAGACGAAGCGTTCCCAGGTGTCGGGCCCCGTCACCACGCGCAGCAATCCGGCGGCCGCCTTCAGCAGCAGTTCGTTGTCGGCCACCGGCGCGTGCACTTCGGTGAAGGGCCGGCCGACCTTCTTCTCGGGCGCCCAGTGGCTGGGCAGGCAGACCGCCAGCCAGGGAATCGCGCCGCTGCCGGCGTCGACGATCGCGAAGTCTTCGGCAAACGCCAGGCATGCCAGGCCCGCGAGCCGCCACGGCGGCGGCAGCAGCTGCAGGCAGCGGGCGATCTCGTCCCCGAGGCCAAAGCTGCCGCCGCGCAGCTGTTCGACGTGTCCGCTGCGGTCGGCCGCCGTGCCCAGGTGCAGCGCCTGCGCGCGCTCGCCGTCCCAGGCCCAGGCCTGCGGCTGCTCGGTGGCGGCGTGGCGCATCAGCGCGTCGAGCGCGGGGCCGGCGTCGAAGCCCGGCGCGGCGCACAGCGCCTGCGGCCAGTAGGCCGACAGCACCGCGAGCTTCTCGCGCTGATGGCGCGAGCCGGCGGCCAGCGGCGTCAGCCGCGGCACGCCGGGCGCCACGCGGCGCAGCCCGGGCTGCATGCGAAAGGGTGCCGTGACGGCGGCGTCGAAATCGAAGGGCATGGGCGGCGATGATGCCTGCGCCAAGAACGAAGGGCACCCGCAGGTGCCCTTTTCCGCTGGGAGCCGGCGCGGCTCAGACGCGCTTGCGGTACTCGTGCGTGCGGGTGTCGATCTCGATCTTGTCGCCGTCTTCCACGAACAGCGGCACGCTGATCTCGAACCCCGTGCCCACCAGCTTGGCCGGCTTCATCACCTTGCCCGAGGTGTCGCCCTTCACGGCCGGCTCGGTGTTGATCTGGCGCACCACGGTGGTGGGCATCTCGACCGAGATGGCCTTGCCGTCGTAGAAGGTCACTTCCACGGGCATCGAGTCTTCCAGGTACTGGATGGCGTCGCCCATGTTCTCGGCTTCCACCTCGTACTGGTTGTACTCGGTGTCCATGAAGACGTACATCGGATCGGCGAAGTAGGAGTAGGTGCACTCCTTCTTGTCCAGCACGATCTGGTCCATCTTGTCGTCGGCCTTGAAGACCGTCTCGGCGCCGAAGCCGCTGAGCAGGCTCTTCATCTTGATGCGCACGGTGGCCGCGTTGCGGCCGCCACGGCTGTATTCGGTCTTCAGCACGACCATCGGGTCCTTGCCCTGCATGATCACGTTGCCGGCGCGAATTTCTTGAGCGATCTTCATGGGTGTGTCCGTCGAGGAATGGGGCTGCGCTGCGGGTAGGCGCGCCTGCGCAAAGCCACTGATTCTAGCAGGCGGCGGTGTCCACGGGGTGGGTTTCCACGAAGGTGAGCAGCTGTGTCGCCAGGTCCTGCTGCGCCTGCAGCGAGCGCCGCAGCTGCAGGAACGGCGTGGGCTCGAGCGCCTGCACGCCGGGCCAGGCCGGGCCCAGGCCGTTCCAGGCGCGCCAGGCCGCCGCCGTGGCCGGCGGCGCCTGCAGGACCGCCAGCAGCGCCTCGACCTTCGACGCGTGAGCGCCGTCGTGCTGCTGCGGGTAGGCCTGCCAGACGAATGGCGCGCCGGCCCAGATGGCCCGCACCAGGGAATCCTCGCCGCGCACGAGGTTCAGGTCGGCCGACCACAGCAGCGCGTCGAAGGCGGTCTGCTCGAGCCAGGGCAGCGCCTGCAGGCGCACCGTGGGCGCCGCCTGGCTCACCTGGCGCTGGGCCGGGCCGGGTGTCAGCAGCAGCAGGGTGGGCTGGCCGGCCAGGTCCTGCAGCAGCGCGGGAATGGCCGGGTTCTCGTAGCTGAAGAGCACGACCACGCGTTCGTGCGGCCGCCGCGCCCAGCCGCGCGCCGCCAGCCAGGCGTCGCGGTCGAAGGCGCCGCGTCGTGACGCCAGATCCGGCTCGCGCAGCAGGCCACCGGTGCGCGCGCTGAAACCCGGATAGAAGAACCACTTCGTGAGGCCGCGCCCGGGCCCGTTCCATTGCGGCGAGGGCAGGCCGTGCGAACGCTCGACGTAGGCCTCGGCGCTCAGGTATTCCAGGTTGATCCACACCGGCGGACGTGCCCGCGCCGCCATCGCGGCCACGGTGTCGGCGGGCGGGTCGCAGCCGAAGGCCTCGACCACCACGTCGCCGGCTTGCGCCGGGCCGGGCCACGGCAGCACCTGCACCGCGGCCAGGCCCTGCGGCGCCATGAAGGCCAGCGGCGACGGATCGTCGATCACCAGGCGCACGCGCTGCCCGCGCGCGGCCAGGTTGGCGGCCAGGCGCCAGCAGACCCCGGCGTCGCCGAGGTTGTCGATCACCCGGCAGTACACATCCCACAACAGGCCCGGCATGGGGCGATTATCGAAGCGTGGACAATCGCGCCGCGATGAGCGACGAGAGCAAGGACGTACCCGCGGGCGCCGCCGACGAGGCGCGCGAGAAGCTGCTGGCCGAGGTGGCCGCGCTGCCCGGCCTGCCCGGCGTCTACCGCTGGTACGACGCGCAGGGCGGCATCCTCTACGTGGGCAAGGCGCGCAACCTGAAGAAGCGCGTCAGCAGCTACCTGCACAAGGACCACGACGGCACGCGCATCGGCGCGATGGTGGGCCGCATCGCGCGGCTGGAGACCACGGTCACGCGCAGCGAGGCCGAGGCCCTGCTGCTCGAGAACAACCTCATCAAGACGCTCGACCCGAAGTTCAACATCTTGTTCCGCGACGACAAGAGCTACCCGTACCTGAAGCTCGTCTCGCACCCGTTCCCGCGCATGGCCTACTTCCGCGGCTCGGTGGACAAGAAGCACCGCTATTTCGGCCCGTATCCCAATGCCTGGGCGGTGAAGCAGACCATCCAGCTGATGCAGAAGGTGTTCCGGCTGCGCACCTGCGAGGACACGGTGTTCAACCACCGCTCGCGGCCTTGCCTGCTGTACCAGATCCAGCGCTGCACCGCGCCCTGCGTCGGCTTCATCACGCCCGACGACTACGCGCGCGACGTGCGCGACGCCGAGCGTTTCCTGCTTGGCGAGACGCAGGAGGTCATCGACGACCTGCAGTCGAAGATGATGATGCACGCCGAGGCGCTGGAGTTCGAGCGCGCGGCCGGCCTGCGCGACCGCATCGGCTCGCTGTCGCGCGTGCTGCACCAGCAGGTGATCGACGAGAGCAGCCTGTCGGCAGCCGACCGCGACGTCGACATCCTCGCGGTGAAGGTGGCCGGCGGCCGCGCCTGCGTGAACCTGGCGATGGTGCGCGGCAGCCGCCACCTGGGCGACCGGGCCTACTTCCCCACCCACGTCGACGAGGGCGCCGCGCTGCAGGCGCCGCCCGACGACGATGCACCCGACGCGGCCCGCTCGCCCGAGGTGGCGGTGCTGGAGGCCTTCATCGCGCAGCACTACATCGGCCAGCCGGTGCCGCCGCAGCTGATCACGAGCCATGCGGTCGACAGCGCGCTGCTCGAGGCCCTGGGCGACGCGGCCGGCGTGCGCGTGCGCGCGCAGCACAACCCGCGCGAGCAGCGGCGCATCTGGCTGGAGATGGCCGCCAAGGGGGCCGAGCTGGCGCTGGCGCGGCTGCTGGCCGAGGAGGGCTCGGCGCAGCAGCGCACGCGTGCGCTGGTGGAGGCGCTGGACCTCGACATCGAGGACCCGGCCACGCTGCGCGTGGAGTGCTTCGACATCAGCCACACGGCCGGCGAGGCGACGCAGGCCTCGTGCGTGGTCTACGAGAGCCACGCGATGCAGAGCAGCCAGTACCGGCGCTTCAACATCGAGGGCATCACCGGCGGCGACGACTACGCGGCCATGCGCCAGGTGCTGACGCGCCGCTACGCCCGGCTGGCCGAGGCGGTGGCCGCCGGCAAGGCCGACGAGGCCGAACCTGCTGCGCCGGTTGCGGAAGGCGAGGCTCCGGCCAGACCGAAACGGGGCGGCAGCGCGCGGCTGCCGGACCTGGTGCTGGTGGACGGCGGCCGTGGCCAGGTGGCGATGGCGCGCGAGGTGTTCCAGGAACTCGGGCTCGACATCGCGCTGATCGTCGGCGTCGAGAAGGGCGAAGGGCGCAAGGTCGGGCTCGAGGAACTCGTGTTCGCCGACGGCCGGCCCAAGGTCTACCTGGGGCATGATTCGGCGGCGCTGATGCTGGTGGCGCAGATCCGCGACGAGGCCCACCGCTTCGCGATCACCGGGATGCGGGCGCGGCGTGCCAGCGTACGCACAGGGGGCAGCCGGCTGGAGGACATCGCGGGCGTCGGGCCGCGCAAGCGGGCACGCCTGCTGCAGCGTTTCGGCGGGCTGCGCGGCGTGGCCAGTGCCGGCGTCGAGGACCTGGCCAGCGTCGAAGGCATCAGCCGTGAACTGGCCGAGGAGATCTACCGTGCACTGCACTGACGAAGACAAGGACCGAAGCGTGCCGCGCCGCAGGGCGCTGGCGCGGGCAGCCGGCATGGCGCTGCTGCTGGCCGGCTGCGCCGCGCCCAAGCCGCCACCGGAGCCCGCGCC
>JBGAHJ010000015.1:0-147078 GCA_044226255.1 Rubrivivax sp. | reverse complement strand
CGCGGCCGGCGCCGCGGCGCGGGGCGGCGGTGCCGCGGGCGCAGCGGCCGGCGCGGCGGCCGTCACCGTCGCGCCGCCCATCATGTAGACCACCGCGGCGCGCACCTGCGCCTCGCTGAGGTCGGCGCGCCCGCCCTTCGGCGGCATGCCTTTCGGCGTGCCGGCGAGCGCGCTCTTCACCAGCCCGTCCAGCCCCTTGCGCGCGTTCGCGCGTGCGGTCCAGGCCTCCTTGTCGCCGGGCTTGGGCGCCCCCAGCACGCCGCTGCCGTGGCAGGCGAAGCAGGTGGCGTCGTAGATCGCCTTGCCGGCGGCCTTGTCCTGCGCGCGGGCCGGCAGCACCGCCAGCGCCAGCGCGGCGGCCAGCGAAAGGAGGCCGAGCGCGCGCCTCACTTGGAGGCTCCCGCGGCCGAGGCCGGCGCAGCCGGCTTCAGCACCAGCGCTGCGGTGGGCAGGGCGGTCAGCTTCTGCAGCGTGCTCTCGTGCACCTGGGTCGGTGTGTTCGGCTTGGCGCTGTGGCAGAGGTTGCAGTTCTCCACGCTCCAGGCCAGCTCGCCGTTGTGGCAGGCGCCGCAGAACTGGCCGTCGATGATCTTCAGCATGTTGATCTGGTTGCCGCCGGCCTTGAACTGGAAGCCCAGGTCGGCGTGGCAGACCTTGCAGCGGAAGCGCACGCGGTGGAACCAGTGCGGGAACACCACGGGGCGCATGCCGGCGGCGTCGGAGAAGTTGTTGATCACCACGTCGCCGTACTCGGCCGGCGCCGGGGCCGAGGCAACGAGCGCGGCCAGCGTCAGCAGGACCTTGGCGATGGCGTTCAAGCGATGACCTTTCCGTGTGTCAGAAGCGGCGCTGGGCACGCGCCTGGATCGACGCGACGGTGCGTCCCTCGACGCGCGCCGCACGCGCCGCGAGCCGCGTCTCGAGCAGCCCCACCGCATGGTCGAGCCGGCCTTCCAGCGACGCCGTGATGCGCTCGCGCGGGGCGTCGATGTCGCCCAGGGCGCGCCGCTCCAGCGGCTGGCTGTTGACGCCGGCCAGCAGCGAGGCGCGCAGGCGCGGCACGCCGAAGGCCCGGCTGTTCTCATAGCCGAGCGTGCCGTTGTAGGTGCGTTGCCAGCCGGCGCCGGTGTCGCGGCGCTGGCCGCTGAACACGTCGAGCTCGCTGCTGGCGTTGCGGGTGGCTTGCCAGCTCAGGTTGGCCTGCCAGCTGGAGAAGCGCGACAGCTGGCTGCGCTGGCTCAGCTGCAGGTTGGCGAGCTCGAAGCGTCCGTTGCTGGCGCCCCAGGTGCGCGACTCGCTCAGCGTGAGGCCGCCGAAGCGCTGGCTGCCGTCCACGTCCGTGCGCTGCCAGGCCAGGCTGGCGCCGTGCGCCAGCGCACGCGCGCTCTGCGGCAGCGTGGAATCGCGGATCACGCCGCCGCTCTGGGTGAGGCCGAGCGAGACCGAATGGCCCGCGGCCAGCGGCCAGTCGCGCATCAGCGCCTGCGAGGCCTGCGCGCCCAGCGTCTGGCGCCGGGTGTGGTCGGCATCGGCGCTGGCACCGGCGCTGCCGCTCACGTTGGGGCTATAGCGCCAGGCGCCGAAGCGGCTGGCCGCGGGCGACCAGGCCAGCGTGCCGCTGCCGCCCACCGTGGTGCTGGGCTCGGCCACCGGCGACTTCACCTGGCTGAAGCTGGTCGCCAGCGTGCCGCGCCATTCGCGTGTCAGCTCCTGGCTCAGGCCGAGCGTGGCGTTCATTGCCTGCGTGCGCTCGCCCTCGGTGCGGCCGATCGCGCGCGACTCCACCCAGCGCGCCGCCAGCGCCACCTGCGGCGGCCCGCCCTCGGGGAACCAGCGCGTCGGGCGCGTGCGCCAGCTGGCGAAGGTGGAGACCTGGCGCACGTCGCTGCCGCTGGCCGAGGCCAGGCCGCTGAAGCGCAGCTCGTTCCAGCTCGCCAGCGTTTCCACCCGCACGTCGCCGGCCGGGTGGTAGGCGTAGCGGCCGCTGGCGGTGGTCAGGCGCGTGTGTTCGTCGGTGTCGCTGCGGTGGTTGTCGGAATGGATGAGGCCGAGATCGATGCCATGGTCGGGCAGCTGGCGCAGCGCGCTCAGGTTGAAGGTGGACAGCGTGTCCACCGCCACGCGGTCCTCGAGCCGGCTCTGTTCCACCAGCAGCTGCACGCTGTCGCCACCCTGGGCGGCACGCCAGCCCTGCGACAGCGACAGGCGCTGCGAGCGGTAGTCGCTGCCCAGGGCCGTGCCGGTGCTGCGGCTGTCGGCGGCATCGGCGCGCAGCTCGAACGGGAAGCGGCTGGCGGGGAACACGCTGAGCGCCAGGCGGCCGGTGAGGGCGCTGCCGCGGTCGGTGCTGCCCGGTTCCGCGCCGCTGCCGCGCGAGCCGACGAAGCCGGCGCCCAGCCGCAGCTGGATGAACCAGGGTTGCCAGACATAACTGGCGAACTCCACGTCTCCGAGCAGCAGGCCCTGGCGCGTGCGCCGGCCGTCCTCCTGGTGCAGCCAGCGCTCTTCGACACCGAGCGAGCCGCTGTGGCGCCAGGGTGCGAAGCGCCACTGGATGCCGTTGCCGCGCAGGGGTTCCGCGGCGCTGGCCTGCGGCGTTTCGCCGGTGGGCGGGTCGGCGGCGGGGGCGCCGGGCTGGAAGCCCGCGGCGCCGGCACCGCGCGCGGCGAGCAGGGCCAGCGGAGCCAGCCGCAGCAGGCGGCTCAACCGCGCGGGCCGCGGCACGGTCCGTCCTTGCCAGCGCCGCGCCCGGGCCGCACGGTGCTCAGCCCGCCTTGGGCTTGTCACCGGGCCCTGGCGCTGGCGCATAGTGCTTCTCGTCGATGCGGATCGGGGTGGCCTGGCGCAGCTCGGCGATCAGCCGCTTCCAGCGCGCTTCGCCCTCGGCACGCCGCCACAGCTCGGCGGCGCGCACCTTCACCTCCTCGAAGCTGCGCTGCTGTGCCGGACGCCGGCCGTCCAGGCGCAGGATCGCGAAGCCTTCGAGCAGCTGCGTCGGCTCCGAGAGCGCGCCCACCGCCAGCGCGTCGACCACCGCGTGCACCGCGGCAGGCAGCATGCCGCGGTGGGTGTAGTCCATCTCGCCGCCGCGCGCGGCCGAGCGGTCGCCGGAGTGCAGCCGCGCGAGCTCGGCGAAGTTCGCGCCGCCCTGCAGCCGGCGGTGCAGGTTGCGCGCCTCGTCGCGGGCGCCGTTCCACGCCGCCTGCGGTGCATTCGGCGCCACGCGCAGCAGGATCACCGCCAGCTTCACCTGCTCGGGCTCGACGAAGAGGTCCTTGTGCCCGTCGTAGTAGCCGCGCGCCACGGCCTCGTCGGGCTCGGGCACCTGGCGCACGGCCTGTTCCAGCCGCTCGAGCACGCTGTCGGACTCCAGCTGCGGCCGCACCGCGGCCAGCATGCGCTCGCGGTTGGCCTGCCAGTTGGCGCTGCCCTTGTACTGCGCGTCGTAGCCGGCGAGCGTGGCCTGGATGCGCTCGGCATCGGGCTGCACGCCGCGGCGCCGCGCCTCGGCCAGCAGCAGCACGCGGTTGACCAGGTCGTCGCCCACCTCGCGCTGGAACTTCGCGAACTCGGCTTCGGGCGGGCGCGCGTGGTAGTAGCGCTTGCGCGTCGCCACCGCGAGCGCGCGCTGGTAGTCGACCGCGCTGATCGACGCGGTGCCGACGGTGGCGAACGGCGGTGCCGACGCGGCCGGCGCCGGCCGCGCCTGCGCCTGCGCGCCATGTGCCGCCGCGCAGGCCAGCAGGCCGGCCAGCAGGTGGCGCAGGCGTGCCTTCATCCGCTCGTCCTTGTCCTGCCGCGCTACTTCACGTGGCACGCGGTGCACACCGCGCTGGACGCGTTGGAGATGCGCAGGAAGGTCTCGCCCGACACCTGCCCGGTGCCCGCGGGCCCGGCCTGGCCGGAGCTGACGTGCGGGTCGTGGCAGCTCGCGCATTCCACCAGCGGCCCCAGGTTGCCGGTGCTGCGCTGGTACAGCGGCAGGTCGGTGCGCTGCTTGCCGGTGCCGCCGGTGTCGACCCAGAAGATCTGGTTGCCGTTGATCACCTGCGTCTGCGGCTGGCGGAAGTCGCCGTCGCGGCAGGTGCCCGACACCGAGGTGCCCGAGCCGCTCAGCCCGCCGCCGCAATACTGGATGCCGATCGGGTGGTCGTTGGACAGGTCGGTGCCGATCAGCGCGATGCCGCTGGACAGCCGGCCGGCGGCGTTCACCGTGGCACCGGTCCAGGTGTAGGTGCGGCCGTCGTTGCCGCCGCCGGTGGGATCGAAGCCGCCGCTGCCCGGCGCGTTGATGATGTTGTCCATCGCCTGCGTGCCGTCGTGGCACGACAGGCAGGCCATGCTGACCGAGCCCACCGGCGCGATCTGGCCGTCGAGCGAGGGCGTCTGCAGCGTGTCGTAGGTGGTGTAGGAGCCGCCGCCCGGCGGCGTGCCGCCGGCACCCAGCCGCTTGTTCCACAGCGGCGCCGGTGCCGCCGTGTCGGCGCCGTGCGGCGTGTGGCAGAAGACGCAGATCTCGGCGGTGTCGGACACCTGGTTGCGGCCTGCCAGCCCCGGACCGGAGCCGAGGTTGTGCTTGGTGGCCGCGATGCCGGTGGTCGGCACCTGCGCGGCGGCCGGACCGGCGGCGGCGATGAACAGCGCCGCCAGCCAGGCGGCACCGGACCATGGCTTTCTCATGTCGTCCTCTCCACGTTGTTGACGCGGCAGCTTCTGCAGATTGCGTGCCATTTGCCACACCGGGCGTGGCGTGCGAAGCAGGGCGTGCGGGCGTCCCGCAACTGGGAAACGGCGACGGGTGCTTCCCGCGTTCGGGAAGCGCGCCGGGGGTCAGCGGGCGGCGGGGCGCCGCGCCAGCCAGCCGCCGTCGGGCTTCAGCGTCGCGGGCCGGTAGACGTCGATGCGGCGGAACCACTGGTCGACGACGTAGACGCGGCCGTCCTCGTCGACCGCGATGCCCGAGGGCAGCATGTAGCGCGCCGGCGCGTCGCGCTCGCCGCGGTCGCCGACGAAGAGCAGCAGCTCGCCCTCGGGGTTGAAGATCTGGAAGTTGCCGAAGGCGGCATCGACCACGTAGACGTTGCCCTCGCGGTCGGCCGCGATCTCCTTGGGCCGCGCGAACTGGCCGTACTGCTTGCCGACGCTGCCGAAGCTGTGCAGGTAGCGGCCTTCGCGGTCGAACACCACGACGCGGAAGTTGCCGCCGTCGACGACATAGAGCCGGCCGTCGAGCCCGATGGCGAGGTCGCGCGGCAGGTTGAACTCGCCCGGGCCGCTGCCGCGCCGGCCGATGTCGGCCAGGTGCTCGCCGCTGGCGGCGTCGAAGACGCGCACGCGGTGCTGGTCGGAGCTGACGCCGCCCAGGTCCACCGCGTAGACGCGCCGGCCTTCCGGGTCCACCGTCACGCTGGACAGGCGCGAGAACCAGTCAGGGCCGCCGATGCGGCGCAGGAAGCGCTGCTGCGCGTCGTAGACCAGCACGGCCTTGGCGCCGATGTCGGCGACGTAGAGGCGGCCCGCGGCGTCGACGTCCAGGCCGATCGGCTTGATCAGCTGGCCCGGGCCTTCCTCGTCGCCGATGCGGTGCTGGCGCCCGGCCGGCACGTCGAACAGGCGCACGAAGCGCGCGACGGTGTCGCTGACGTAGATGCGGCCGCGCGTGGCCGCGATCGCATAGGGCTTGCTCAGCGGGTCGCCGCGCGCCTCCTCGCCGGTGACGAGCCGGCGCAGTTCGCTGCCGGCATCGTCGGGCACGATGTCGGCGCTGCTGCGGATGCTGCGCTCGAAGACGAAACGCGGCTCGTCCGGCGGCGGCGGGAACACCAGCGCGCGCGGCGCGGCTTCGGGCGCGGCCACCGGCGCCGGCGCGCAGCCGGCCAGCGCGAGCAGGCCCGCGACGAAGGCCGGCAGCAGGCGCCGCATGGACTTGCCCGCGCTACTTGGCGGCGGCGAGCATGAAGTCGATGGCGGCCTTGATGTCGTCGTCCTTCAGGTCGGCGCTGCCGGCCTTCGGCGGCATCGCGCCCTTGCCGTTCTTCACCGAGGCCAGCAGCGCGTCCTTGCCGGTGGCGGCGCGCGGCGCCCACGCCGCCTTGTCGCCGAACTTCGGCGCGTTGGCCACGCCGGCGGCGTGGCACATCGCGCAGACCTTGTCGTAGGTGGCCTTGCCGTCGGCGGCCCATGCGGGCAGCGCGGCGGCGGCGATGCCGAAACTGAGAACGGCGGCCGCGCCGCTTCCTGCAAACCGGAACTTCATCGTTGGGAACTCCTGGAGTCGTTGCGGGTGATGGGGGAACCGGCAGCCGGGAGTGCAACTTCCTTGCCACCTGCGCCGGCCGTGGCAAGGAAGTTGCAGCGGGGGAGGGCGATGAAGAACCGTGTGTCGCCTGCCTTCGCCTGGCTTCTGCTCGTGGCCTGCTGGCTCGTGGCGCCGCCCGCAGCGGCCGCGCACGTGGCCAGCGGCGATGCGGCGACGCTCTATCACAACTACTGCAGCGTCTGCCACGGCGACCACGGCGACGGCAAGAGCCGCGCGGCCGGCGCGCTGTCGACGATGCCGCGCGACTTCACCTCGGCCGACTCGCGCCGCGAGCTCACGCGCGAGCGCATCGTCGCGGCCATCACGCACGGTCGCCCGGGCACCGCGATGGTGGGCTGGAAGACGCAGCTGTCCGAGGCCGACATCGCGCGCCTGGCGGACTACGTGCATGCGCGCTTCGTCACCGGCACGCTGGCAGCCGACGCCGCCGCCGGCGCGATATCCGGCAGGCACGCCCACGGCGGCCGCCAGGCCGATGCGCGGCCCGGCCCCGACGCCGCGCTGCCGAACGGCCTGAAGGGCGATGCCCGCCGCGGGGCGGCGTTCTACAACGCCAACTGCGCGGCCTGTCACGGCACCCGCGGCGACGGCGCCGGCCCGCGCGCCTACTTCATCAACCCGAAGCCGCGCAACTTCATCGAGGCCGCGTCGCGCCAGCGCTTCAACCGCACGGTGCTCTACGCGGCCATCAGCGAAGGCCGCAACGGCAGCGAGATGCCGGCCTGGCGGCAGGTGGCCACGCCGCAGCAGATCGCCGACGTGTCGGAGTACGTGTTCCAGGCCTTCGTGCTCGGCCAGGCGGCCGCGCGCTGAGGCGACGGTGGCGCGGCGCGGAGCCCTGGCAGCGGCCGCCGCGGCGCTGTCGCTGCTGCTGCTGGCGGCCGCCGGCTTCTGGCGCGCGCGGGCCGGCGATGCCCACGAACGCGGGCGCGCGGTCTACAACGCGCGCTGCTACTTCTGCCACGGCTACTCGGGCGACGCGCGCACGCTGGCGGCGAGCTACCTGCGCCCGGCGCCGCGCGACTTCACGCGCGGCGGCCTGACGGCCGAGCAGGTGGCCGCCGCGGTGCGCGGCGGCCGCCCGGGCACCGCGATGACGGCCTTCGCCGCCGTGCTCCCGGCAGCCGAGATCGACGCGGTCGCCGCCTTCGTCGTGCGCGAGTTCGTGCACGACCGTGCGCCGAACACCGCGTACCACACCGCCGACAACGGCTGGCCCGACCACGCCCGCCATGCGGCGGCCTTTCCGTTCGCGCGCGGCGAACTGGCGCTGGACACGCCGGAGGAGGCGCTCGACGCCGCGCAGCGCGCCGGGCGCGCGCTGTTCCTGTCCACCTGCATCAGCTGCCACGACCGCGGCCGTGTGCAGGACGAAGGCCCCGCCTGGGCGGCGCGGCCGCTGTCCTACCCGCGCATGGGCTTCGTGCCCGGGCAGGCCGGTGGCACGCCGCCCGACGCGGTGTCCAGCGCCAGCGTCTATGCGAAGCACGAGGTGCCGCCGCGCGTCGCGGGGCTGACGCCGCGGCAGCGTCGCGGCGAGCGGCTGTTCCAGGCCAACTGCGCGTTCTGCCATGGCGCCGACGGCACCGGCCGCAACTGGATCGGCCAGTTCATGGAGCCGAAAGCGCGCGACCTGACGCAGCTCGACGCCTCGTCGATGCCGGGGCCCTTGCTGCGCGCGCGCATCCGCGACGGGCTGTCGGGCACGTCGATGCCGGCCTGGGCTGCGGTGCTGAGCGCGGCAGAGATCGAGGCGACGGCGGCCTACGTCGAGCGGGTGCTGTTGGCGCGCGGCGCGCGCCCGGCCGGCGAGGCGGCACCCTCGATCACGGGCCGGCCGTGAAATCCTGCGCACGGCGCGAGCCCGCCCAAAGGCGGTGTCCACGCGCAATCACCGTTGACCGTGCGCCTTCCGCTCGTGAGACTGGGCCGCGATTGGGAGCGCTAACGGAGGCGTGAGATGCGGCTGGCTTGGAACCGTGCGTGGCTCGTCCTGGGGCTCGTGGGAGGCGCCGTGGCGGCAGCGGCCGCGCCCCCGGCATCGGCACCGGTCGCGCCGCGCACGCTGCGCCTGGGCATCGGCCTGGCGGCGGAGTCGCCGCAGGGCCAGGCGGTCGCCGACTTCGCCGCCCGGCTGAGCCGCTACACCGGCGGCGCGCTGCGCATCGAGCTGCAGGCCTCGGGCAAGGCCGGCAACGACCTGACGATGGTCAAGGCGCTGCAGGAAGGGCGCCTCGAGATGACGGCGCCGGACACCTCCACGCTGGCCACGATGGAGAAGAGCTTCTCGGCCATCAACTACCCGTTCACCTTCCTGAACGAGGCCGAGGCCGACGCCGTGCTCGACGGCGAATGGGGCCAGCGGCTGCTGGCGCGCCTGCCGCAGCACGGGCTGATCGGCCTCACCTACTGGGAGAACGGGTTCCGCCAGATGACGAACAGCCGCCGCTCGCTGTCGAACACCGCCGACTTCGAGGGCGTGCGCATGCGCACGATGCAGAACCCGATGCTCGTGGACAGCTTCAACCGGCTCGGCTTCTCAGCGGTGCCCATGCCCTTCACGCAGGTGTACGAGGCGCTGCGGACCAACACCGTGGACGGCCAGGAGAACCCGCTGCCCACCATCCTCACGAGCCGCTTCTACGAGGTGCAGAAGTACCTGACGCTGTCGCGGCACGTCTACTCCGCGCACGTGCTGCTGGTGTCGCAGAAGGTGTGGGGCGAACTGAGCACCGAGCAGCAGCTGGCGATGCGCACGGCTGCGGCGGAGTCGCGCGCCTTCGAGCGCCGCGTCAGCCGGGCCGGCAGCGAAGCCGCGCTGGCGGAGCTGAAGGCCCGGGGCATGGTCGTGACCAGCATCCCGCGCGCCGACGCCGAGCGCATCCGCAACCGCCTGCGCGACGTCTTCGACAAGTACAACGCCGACATCGGCGCGGCCACGATGGTCGAGCTCTACGTGGCGCTCGGGCAGATGCGCACCGCGCAACCGGCGCTGAAGACGGCCACCGCGCAGAAGTAGCGCCGCCGGCCTCCGGCCGGCCTCGTCAGCCGCGGCCCCAGAGCCTTCGTGTCGCGATCCCGGCGCCTTCCACCAGCGCACGCAGCTTGAGCCACGAGATGCCGGCGTCCATCTTGCCGATGCCGGCGAAGGTGCCGAAGCCGCAGTCGGTGCCGGCCTGCACGCGCTCGCGGCCGGCGAAGTCGGCGAACTGCAGGATGCGCTGCGCCACCAGCTCGGGGTGCTCGACGTAGTTCGACGTCGCGGTGATGCAGCCGGGCACCAGGATCTTGTCCTCGGGCAGCTTGGTCTCGCGCCAGACGGCCCACTCGTGCGCATGGCGCGGGTTGGAGGCCTCGAACAGCACGTGCGCCGGCTTCGCCTTGAGGATCAGGTGCATGATCTTCCCGAGAGCGATGTCGTGCGTGTGCGGCCCTTCGTAGTTGCCCCAGCAGACGTGCATGCGCAGGCGGTCGGCGGGAATGTGGCGCAGCGCGTGGTTCAGCACCTCGACCTGGTGCTCGGCGCGCCGGAGGAACTGCGCCTCGTCCAGATCCTGGAAGCCCGTGTGGCGCGCCATCGCGATGTCGGGCATGTCGATCTGCAGCAGCAGCCCGGCGGCGTGGATGGCCTCGTACTCCTCCTGCATCGCGGCGCCCAGAGCCTCGACGTAGGCCTCGTGGGTGGGGTAGTAGCGGTTGGTCTGGAAGGCCGACACGACGCCGGGCGATGCGGCGTTCATGAAGGCGCCGCTGGGCGCGTGCCGGGCGGCGGCGGCCCGCAGGTTGGCGATGTCCTTGCGCATCGCCTCGCGTTCCTTCACGGCGATGGGCCCGACGCACACCTGGCGCTTGAAGCTCTGCTTGCCGGCGAACACGCCCATGCGTTCGCGGAACTCGGGGAAGGGCTGCAGGTCGAGCGCGATCTGGCGCGGGCTGTCGCCGTCGAAGCCCGACAGGCGGTCCTTGATGTAGGTGGCGTAGCCGATCTTGGAGGTCTCGCCGTCGCTCACCAGGTCGATGCCGGTGGCCACCTGCTGGCGCACCGCGGCCTGCACCGCGTCGTGCATCGTGCGGTCGAAGAGGGCGCTGTCGTGCGGTTCGCCGAACTCGCGTGCGAAGAGCAGGTTCACCACCTCGGGGCCGCGCGGCAGGCTGCCGACGTGCGTGGTGAGGATGCGGTCGACGGTCATGCGGCGGCTCTCCGGGATGTGGGGTTTCGATGATGCCGGTTTTGCGCGCCGGCCCGCCACTGTCGCAAAGCGACAAGACGCAGCGCCGCCACGATGCGACGCTGCGGCCTTTGCAAACGGGAGTACAGATGGCGATCCTGATGAAGGCCGAGGTGATGGGGCAGACCCTGGAGGGCTACCAGGCCGTGTTCGATGCGCTGGCGCCGGTCTACGCGCGCACGCCGGGTTTCATCGCCCACTTCTCGCATCCGATCGAGGGCGGCTGGTGCGTGATGGACGTGTGGGAGTCGCGCGAGCGCTTCGAGCGCTTCTTCGCCGAGCACGTGGCCTGCATGCTCAACGACGACCTGCGCCCGAAGATCAGCTTCGTGGCGCTGCACGACGCGCTGGCCCTGGCCACGCACGCGGTGCTGGACGTCTGAGCGCGCGTTCAGCCTCGCGGCACGCGCCCGACGACGGCCGGCGCGCGCAGGAAGTCGAAGTCGGCGCCCTGGTCGGCCTGCGTCACGGTCTGCAGGAAGAGCTTGCGGTAGCCCCGCTCGGCGCTGGGCTCCACCAGCGGGCTGGCCGCGGCGCGGCGCGCCAGTTTGTCGTCGGCCACCTGCAGCGTCAGCGTCCGCTGCGACACGCTGAGCCGGATGCGGTCGCCGGTGTGCACCAGCCGCAGCGGCCCGCCCGCGGCCGACTCGGGCGTGACGTGCAGCACCACGGTGCCGAAGGCGGTGCCGCTCATGCGGCCGTCGGAGATGCGCACCATGTCCTGCACGCCGGCGCGCGCGAGCTTGCGCGGGATCGGGATGTAGCCCGCCTCCGGCATGCCGGGCGCGCCGCGCGGGCCGATGTGCTTGAGCACCAGCACGTCGTGCGGCTGCACGTCGAGGTCGTCGCGGTCGATGCGCGAGGCCAGGTCCTCCAGCCCTTCGAACACCACCGCGCGGCCCTCGTGTTCCAGCAGCGCCGGGCTGGCGGCCGAGGCCTTGATGAGCGCGCCGCGCGGCGCCAGGTTGCCGCGCAGCACGGCGATGCCGCCCTGCGCGTAGACCGGGTTGGCCGCGGCGCGGACCACGTCCTGCACGAAGGCCGGGCCGGCGCGTTCGATCTCCTCGCCGAGCGTGCGCCCGGTGACGGTGAGCGCCTGCAGGCGCAGCAGCGGCCTCAGCTCGCGCAGCAGCGTGGCCATGCCGCCGGCGGCGTGGAAATCCTCCATGTAGTGGCGGCCGGTGGGCTTCAGGTCCAGCAGCACCGGCGTCTCGCGGCCCATGCGGTCGAACGCGTCGAGGTCGATCTCGAGGCCCATGCGGCCGGCGATGGCGGTGAGGTGCACCAGCGCGTTGGTCGAGCCGCCGATGGCCAGCAGCACGCGCAGCGCGTTCTCGAAGGCCTCCGGGGTCAGCACGCGGTCGATCGTGAGGCGCTCGCGCGCCATCGCCACCGCCCGCGCGCCGGTCTGCTCGGCGATGCGGATGCGGTCGGCCGTCACCGCGGGCGGCGACGCGCCACCGGGAAGCGTGAGGCCCAGCGCCTCGGCCACGCAGGCCATCGTGCTGGCCGTGCCCATCACCGAGCAGGTGCCGACGCTGGGCACCAGCTGCTCGTTCACCTCGGCGATCTCGTCGGGCCCCAGCGCCTCGGCGCGGAAGCGGGCCCAGTAGCGGCGGCAGTCGGTGCAGGCGCCGACACGTTCGCCGCGGTGGCTGCCGGTGAGCATCGAGCCGGTGATCAGCTGGATCGCCGGCAGGCCCGCCGATGCGGCGCCCATCAGCTGCGCCGGCACGGTCTTGTCGCAGCCGCCGATCAGCACCACCGCGTCCATCGGCTGCGCGCGCAGCAGCTCCTCGGTGTCCATCGCCATCAGGTTCCTCAGGAACATGCTGGTGGGCGCGGCGAAGCTCTCGTGCAGCGAGATCGTCGGGAAGTCCATCGGCAGGCCGCCGGCCAGCATCACGCCGCGCTTCACCGCCTCGATCAGCTGCGGCATGTTGCCGTGACAGGGGTTGTAGCTGCTGCCGGTGTCGGTGATGCCCACCACCGGCCGCGCGAGCGCGTCGTCGGTGTAGCCGGCGCCCTTGATGAAGGCCTTGCGCAGGAACAGCGAGAAGCCTGGGTCGCCGTAGTGCGTGAGGCCCTTCTTCAGCCCGCTTCGGTCGTGGTTCATGGTGGCCGCGGTCCGTTCAGTCGAGGATCGCCACCGCCCGCGTCCAGCCGGCCGAGGCTGCGCGGATCTTGAACGGGAAGCAGGCGATCTGGAAACCCGAGGCCGGCAGCGCCTCCAGGTTGTGCAGCTTCTCGAGGTGGCAGTAGCCGATCTGCCGGCCGGCCTTGTGGCCCTCCCAGATCAGGCCGGCGTCCTGCGTGGCGGCGAACTTCTCGCGCGTGTGCACGAAGGGCGCGTCCCAGCTCCAGCCGTCGGTGCCGGTGACGCGCACGCCGCGCTCCAGCAGGTACAGCGTGGCCTCGAGGCCCATGCCGCAGCCGGCGCTGACGTAGTCGTCGTGGCCGTAGCGCTGGCCGGCGCGCGTGTTGACCACCACGATCTCCAGCGGCGCCAGCGTGTGGCCGATGCGCGCCAGCTCGGCTTGCACGTCGGCGGCCTGCACCACGTAGCCGTCGGCGAAGTGGCGGAAGTCGAGCTTCACGCCGGGCTGGAAGCACCATTCGAGCGGCACCTCGTCGATCGTGATCGCGCGCTCGCCGCCGTTCATCGTCGACGCGAAGTGGTAGGGCGCGTCCAGGTGGGTGCCGTTGTGCGTGATCAGCTGCACCCGCTCGATGGCCCAGGCCTCGCCGTCGGGCAGCTCCTCGGCCTTCAGACCCGGGAAGAAACCCGTCAGCTCGGGCGTGGACATGCGGTGGTCGATGTAGTCGATCTTCGGCCGGTACATCGGCGGGTCGGAGACGACGTCGTTCTCCAGGTAGATCGACAGGTCGACGATGCGGCGCGTCACAGGCCGGCTCCGGCGCACAGGCGGTCGAAGGCCGGCATCAGCTGCGCGTCGTCGACGGCCAGCAGCCGGTCGCCGACGGTGATCTCGGTGACGCTCCAGCCGGGTACCTCGGTGGCGCGCACGCCGTCGAACAGCCACCAGCCGCTGTCCTCCGCCAGGCGGTCGCGGGCGTCCAGCACCGCGTCGGCATGCGCCGCCAGGTGCAGGTGCAGCATGTTGGTGTGCGGCAGCGCCGGGTTCACGCGCAGGCCGCTGCGGCCCCCCAGCGCCTGCGCGAAGGCCCGCGCGCGCCGGTGCAGCGCGGGCATCAGCGCCAGGCGCTCGTCGAAGCGCATCGCGGCCGCAGCCACCATCGGGCTCATGTGGTACAGCGTGCCGCCCATGCGCTTGCGCCACAGCCGCGCCTCGTCGACGAAGGCGGCGTCGCCCGCCAGCATCGCGCCCGCCGGTGCGCCCACGCCCTTGTAGAGCGAGACGTAGACCGAGTCGAAGCCCGCGGCGATCTCGGCATGCGGCCGCTCGTAGAACGGGGCGCTTTCCCACAGCCGGGCGCCGTCCATGTGCAGCGCGATGCCGCGAGCGCGCGCCGCGGCCTTCAACGCCTCGAGTTCGTTCCAGGCCGGCAGCTGGCCGCCGGCCTCGCGGATCGGCAGCTCGACGATCAGGCAGGCCAGCGGCTGCGCCGCCGCTTCCAGGTCGGCGGCCAGCAGCGGGCGCAGGCGGTCGCCGACGGGCACGCCGTGCCAGCCCATCAGCGCGGCATAGGCCTGCTCCTCGTGGTTCGCCAGGTGGCAGGTGGGGTGCATCGCGAAGCGATCGAGCCGCTTGCGTTCGGTCCAGATGCGCAGCGCGCACTGCTGCGCCATCACCCCGCTGGGCATGAAGGCCGCGGCGGGCTTGCCGAGCAGGGCGGCGACCTTGCGCTCGAAGTCCTCCACCAGCGCGCCCTTGCCGTAGGTGTCGTGCGCCACGCCGTGGCGCTCGCACCAGTCGGCCAGGCGACGGAATTCGCCGGCGGGATCGGGGGTCTCGAAGCCGGGCACGATCACCGCGCAGCGCTTGCGCAGCGCCTGGCGCTGTTCGGGGGTGTGGGGCATCGGCGCATTCTCGCGCGGCCGCGCACTAGACTCCCGGCGCAGCGCGGGCGCGGAGGTTCACATGAGACGGGTCACAGGCATCGGCGGCATCTTCTTCCAGGCCAAGGACGCCCCGGCGCTGCAGGCCTGGTACCGGCGTCACCTGGGCATCGACGTCCAGCCCTGGGGCGGCACCGCGTTCAGCTGGACCGATGCCGACGGCCAGCCGGCCGGCGGCACCACCGTGTGGTCCGTCGGCGCGGCGGACGGCGAGGGTTTCGGCCCGGCGCGCGCGCCGTTCATGCTGAACTACCGCGTCGAGGACCTGCACGGCCTGCTGGCGCTGCTGAAGGCCGAGGGCTGCCAGGTGCTGGACAAGACCGACGACTCCGAATACGGCAAGTTCGGCTGGGTCATCGACCCCGAAGGCAACAAGGTGGAGCTGTGGCAGCCCCCTCCCGGGAGCTGAGCGACTAGCGCACGAAGAACAGGGCCACGCAGCAGGCCAGGGCCGCCGCCCAGAGCAGCGAGCGCAGGCTGGCGCGGTCGGCCAGGTAGGCGCCGATGTAGCCCAGCCGCGCCGCCACGAAGCCCAGCGCCAGGCCGTTGACCAGCGCCTGCGGCGCGTGCGCATGCTGGGCCACGAGCACGCCGGCGATGAAGATCGGCAGCGCCTCGAAGCTGTTCTGCTGCGCGGCGTGGGCACGCGCCTGCCAGCCCTGCAGGCCGGCCAGCCACTGGCGCGGGTTGTGGTTGTCGAAACCGCCCTGGCGGCGCGGCTTGCCGAAACCGCGCGACTTGGCGATGCCGGCGCAGCCGATCGGCAGCAGGCAGGCGACGAGGATGCAGGCTTCGGCGATGCTCATGGCTCTAAGGGGGTGAGGTGTCGATGGTGACGCGCTTCAGGCGCGATCCGGCACCGGTCTTGATGCGGACGGCCGAGCGGCTGGTGCCGAAGTGTCGTGCCAGCAGCGCCACCAGCTCGGCGTTGGCCTCGCCGTCGACGGGCGGCGACTTGAGCAGCGCCAGGAAGGTGCCGTCGGGCTGCGGCTGCAGCGCGCTCTCGCGCGATCGCGGCTTGACCTTCACCTGGATGACGGGCACGGCGGCGCGCGTCTACAGCCGCGTGATCTTGATGGTCAGCATCTCGTCGCCCGGTGCGCCCAGCAGCGTCGGGTTGACGATGCCCAGCGCACCCAGCGCGTCGACGCTGCAGCTCGCGCTGTAGGTCCGGGTCTCGGTGGCGCTCTGGCAGCCGGTGCCGCCGACCCAGACCACCGCCACGCCGTTGCGGCTGGACGTGATCTCGGCCCGGTAGGTGCCGATGGCCAGCGGGTACGACAGCTGGCCGCCCTCGGCCAGCGTGCGCGTCTCGTCGACGATCACCACCTGCACGAACGAGTCGCCACCGCCGCAGCCGGCGACGAGCAGGGCCGCTGCGGCCGTCGCGATCCGGATCCATCCCATGCGCCTCTCCCGCCGGCGCTGGCGGCCGGTGCCGGCATGCTATCGGAGCCGCGGGTGCGGCCGCAGCGCTCTTTCTGCTAACGTCCCCCGATGCTCCCGACCGACCACGCCGATCGCCTGGCCCTGGCGGCCGAGGTGCATGCCCGGCCGCCCGAGCCGGTGGAGACGCCGGCGCGCGCGTCCTATGTCGCGGTGCTGGTGGCGCCCGAGCGGCGCGAGGCCGAGCGCGAGCATCTGGCGGCGCTGTGCCGATCGTTCGGCGTGGAACCGCCGGCGCCCGGTCGCAACCATTTCTCGGCCACGCTGGGCGCGCTGCGCCTGAAGTGGGAACGCCACGGCGAGTTCTCGGGCTACACCGTGGTCACACCGGGCATCAGCCCGCAGCCCTTCAGCGCCCCGCCGGCCGGCCTGCTGCCGCAGGGCTGGCTGGCCGGCGTGCCGGGCGAGACCGTGTTCGCGGGCCACGCCAAGCTGGCGCCGGCGCCAGCGGGCGAACCCGACGTGGCGGCGCTCGGCGCCGGCTTCTTCGGCGGCCACATCGTGGTGGGCGCGTCCATCGGCGACGGCGCCGGTTATGCCTTCACCGACTTCCACATCCACGCCGACGGCTTCGCGCGCTTCGTCGTGCTGGACGGCGGCTTCACGCCGCGCCAGGCCGGGCGCACGCTGCAGCGGCTGTTCGAGATCGAGGCCTACCGGATGATGGCGCTGCTGGCGCTGCCGCAGGCGCGGGCGCTGCAGCCTCGCATGGCCGAGATCGAGCGTTCGCTGGCGGCGCTGGCGCGTGCCATCGCGCAGGACGAGGCCGCCGATGGCGCCGCCGGCGACGAGGCGCTGCTGCACGAGCTGACACGGCTGGCCGCCGAGGTGGAGAGCGCGCTGGCGTCGAACCAGTTCCGCTTCGGTGCCTGCCGGGCGTACCACGCGCTGGTCAGCACGCGCATCGGCGAACTGCGCGAGCAGCGCATCGCCGGCCTGCAGACGATCGAGGAGTTCATGGCGCGGCGGCTGTCGCCGGCGGTGGCCACGGTGGCCAGCGTCGAGCAGCGCCTGCGCGACCTGGCCGAGCGCGTGGCGCAGGCCAGCAGCCTGCTGGCGACGCGCGTGTCGATCGCGCGCGAGCGCCAGAACCAGGCGCTGCTGGCGGCCACGGCGCGCCGGGCGCAGCTACAGCTGCGGCTGCAGCAGACGGTGGAGGGCCTGTCCGTCGCGGCCATCGTCTACTACGTGGCCGGCCTGCTGGGTTATGTCGGCAAGGGACTGAAGGCCGGTGGCGTGCGCGTGGATCCCGACCTGCTGGTCGGCGCCGCGATCCCGGTGCTGCTGCTGGCGGCGATGGCGGTGGTGCGGCGCGTGCACCGCCGCATCGAGGCGGCCGAGGCGCGGCCGGACGCCGCGCCCTGACGTCAGGCCGCGTCCAGGATCGACAGCGTGAGCCGCGAGACGCAGGTCAGCTGGCCGGCGTCGTTGCCCATCTCGATGTGCCACACGTGCGTGGAGCGCCCCACGTGGACCGGCCGCGCGATGCCGGTGACCCAGCCGGTCGACGCCGCTCGGATGTGGTTGGCGTTGATGTCCAGCCCGACCGGGCGCCGTCCGGGCGGACACGCATAGGCCGCGCCGCAGGAGCCCAGCGTCTCGGCCAGCACCACCGACACGCCGCCGTGCAGGATGCCGTAGGGCTGGCGCGTGCGGCGGTCCACCGGGATGCGCGCCCGGATGAAGTCGTCGCCGACCTCCAGGAACTCCATCCCCAGCCACTCGGGCGAGGTGTCCACGTGCAGCCGGGTGAGGATCTCGACCGAGATCGGCTGCTTCCAGATCGCTGCCACTAGGTTCTCCTTGCGCTCGGCGGCGCGTAGCCCGACTGCACCAGCGTGTGCAGCGGCTGGAACAGGGGCGCCGGCAGCGCCGACCATGCAAACCAGCGCCAGGCGCCGCAGCGGGCCGGCTCCATCACCCGCGCTTCTCCCGGCTCGACACCGGCCAGCAGGAACACCGTGAGGTAGTGGCGGCCGGCCTCGGGCATCACGTCGTTGGTGTACGGGCCCGGCTCGATCTGCGTGGCGACCAGGCCGGTCTCCTCGAGCAGTTCGCGCCGCGCGCAGGCGGCCAGCGATTCGCCGAACTCCAGGTGACCGCCCGGCAGCGCCCAGGTGCCGGCGCCGTGCGCGCCGAGGCGCTCGCCGAGCAGCACGAGCCCGTCGCGCACGGCGATGACGCCGACGCCGACCCGCGGCTGGCGCGCGGCGCCTTCGACGGCGCTGCTCACGGCGCGCTCCGGGCCTTGGGCCGCAGCACCACCCGCGTGGTCTTCAGCTCGTGCTCGTAGGCGGCGCGGCAGGCGCGGCCGGCGGCGGCCGCGCGCAGCAGCTCGTCCTGGTCCAGCAGGGCCATGCGGCGCCGCAGCTCGCGGGCGCTCTGCACCGCGGTGAGCGACTCGGGGGCGGCGCAGAAGCGCCGGATCTCGTCCGGCTGCGCCAGCGCCAGCACGAAGCGCGGGCAACGTCCGCCGGCCAGGCGCACGGCCTCGAGCTGCAGCCGCGCACCGGCCGCGTCGCTGCCGCGCACGATCCCGATCGTCTCGCTCAGCGCATCCAGGTCGCACTGGCTGGCGCGCAACGTCCGTTGCCACTCGGGCGAGGGCGCCTCGGGCGTGGCCTGCGCCGCCGCGGCCGCCAGCAGCAGCCCGGCCAGCGCACCGGCGGGTGGCTTCACGGCGTGCCTCAGCTCTCGTTGTGCGCCACGCTCACGCGGCGCCGGCTGCGCGAGCTGAGGTCGTAGACGTTGAAGTCCGTCATCGTGCGGCCGTAGAGGTGCAGGCTGACGGCACGCGGGCGCTCCGACGGCACGCCGGTCACGTGGATGTGGTCGGGGTCGGGCACGAAGCTGGTCACGGCGCCGCGCGGCAGGAGCACGGTGCCCCCACGCGCCAGCTCGATGCCGTGGTCGGCGCCGCGGTCGGCCGACAGGCGCACGTAGCTGCGCTCCTCGAGCACACCCTCGACGACACCCACCACGCCCCAGCTGCCGTGGTCGTGCACCGGCGTCCACTGGCCGGGCAGCCAGACGATGGCGTACAGCGAGAGCCCCGCATCGGGGGCGTTGAACACGAGGTTCCGCGTGTAGCCCGTCGGGTTGCTGCGGTAGTGGGCCGGCTCCAGGAAACACCCGGCCTGGCCCAGCAGGTCCAGCATCAGCGGCGCCAGCGCCAGCACGCAGTCGGCCGGGCTGGCGTGCCGCCGGCTGCAGTCGGCGGCTTGTGCGACGAAGCTGTCCAGCGCGGCCCGGGCCATGGCCGCTAGCGCGTGATCTTGCGTTCGATCTCGACCACCACGCCGGCCTTCAGCGTCAGGATCGTCAGGGTCTGCGGGTCGCGCGAGTCGGGGAAGTAGGTCCAGGCCTTCTCCTCGGGCTCGCCCTTGACGGCCCTGATCAAGGCCTCGTGGTCGGGCTTGCCGATCTTCAGCAGCACCTCGCCTTCCTTCATGCCCTTGCGGATGAAGCCGCGTTCCGCGGCGTCGGCGGCCGCGGCCACGCTGGAGGCGCCCATCAGGAGGGCGAGGAGGAACGGCTTCGTCGCTTTCATGGAGGTGTCCTCGGGGTGCGTGGATCTCAGGCGCTGCCGCCGTTGCAGGCCCTGGCGGTGCGCACGCCTTTCAGGAAGGCCCGGCGCACCCCGCCCGCGGTGATGGCGGCGGCCACCTGGCGCGAGTAGCGCTCGGCACCGCTCAACTTGCGGATCCAGCCGCGGAACGGGATCACGCCCTCGGCGGTGCGCTGCAGGGCGCCGGTGGCGGCGTCGGAACCGGCATCGACGCCGCGTTCCAGCAGGCCCCGCTGCCCCTGGCTGGGCGGCGCATCGAGGTCGGGGCCGAGCACCTCGTCGAGCGCGGTGATCTCGGCGGCAAGCGCGGCGCAGTCGGCGGCGGGCGCCAGCGCGTAAGGGCCCTTCTGGGCGGCCACCAGCGCCGCAGGGATGGGTGCGTTGAGCAGGTTCAGGTCGTTGAACGGCGTGGCCGCGGCATGGGCGGCCTTGTCCGGCGAGTTGGACGAACAGGCGGCCAGCAGCAGCAACGGCAGCATCATCAGGGGGGCGCGGCGCATGCGCCGGGACGATAGCAGAGCCCCCGTCGCCGGCAGGCCGGCGCTCAGCCCGCGCGGTCGGCGCCGAAGCGGGCCGCCGAGCGCAGGCGGGCCTTGGCGGCCTCGACCTCGCGGTTGCGCGGTTCGGCATGGGTGACCAGCGACGCGATCAGCGTTCGAGCTTCGGAAGCGACGGCCTCCACCGCACGATCGAACGCCGCCTCGTTGGCCTTCGACGGCACGCTGAAGCCGCTCAGCTTGCGCACGAACTGCAGTGCCGCGTCACGGATCTCGATCTCGGTGGCCGGCGGGGCGAAATTGAACAGGGTGCGGATGTTGCGGCACATCGGAACTGATCTCCTCGCGGGCGCTCAGCGGGGCTGGCGCAGTTCCGTCAGTCGCGCCTTCAGCCAGGCCTGGCTCTCGACCGCCGGCGACGAGCCGCACCGCACCAGGTAGGGCTTGCCGCTCGAACTGCTGGTGGATGCGGCCCGCTCGATGAAGTCTTCGGTCACCTTCACGAGGTTCTTGCCCTCGAGGTACTCGAGCTTGCGGTTCAGGTGCGCCTGCGCTTCCGCCGCCGTGTACCACGAGCCGTTGCGGCTGAACTGGCAGCCCGACGACTGCAGCGCCTTCAGCAGCGCGTCGATCTCCGCGCGCACCGGCGCAGGCGCCGGGGCGGCAAGGGCGGTGGCCGCGAAGGCGGCCGACACGAGGACCGAAACACACGCCGACCGCAGGCGTGGCGCGCAGAGGCGATGGCTCATCGGCCCCGAGCATACAGGCCCGCACCGGCCGAGCGGTGCGGGCGCGGGCGGGTCAGTTGCGGTCGGCGCGCGGTGCGCGTTCGTAGGTCTCGGTGCTCGGCGCCATGGTCGCCGGCTCCGGTTCCTTGGCGACCTCCACCGGCGCCGGCGCGGGCTCGGGCATGGGTTCCGCGGCGGCGACCTGGGGCGGCTGTTCAGCCGGCAAGGCCGGATGCGACGGCATCGCGTTCGCGTCGGCCACCGGCTCGGCGGGTGCTTCGGCCGGCACGGTCATCGGGGCGGTGGCGACTTCCGCCTCGGGCTGGCTGCGGTTGGAACTGCAGCCGACGATCGCCAGCGTCGAGGCGGCGACGACCGTGCCGATGAGAAGACTCAGTGCTTTCATTGCGGGGCTCCTGGTGGGTCCTTTGAGGAAGGCGTATCGGCAGCGCCGAACGTGCTTCAGCGTAGGACAAGGGCCCCGTCGCGGCGGACGGATGAGGAGCCGCGCGCAGGTAGGACAACGCCGGTATCGCGAAGGCGTGCCCCGGCGCCGGCGGTCAGCTCCTGCGCACCATCACCACGCGCGTCTTCGAGAGACTGTCGTGCCAGCCGCGCGCACCGAGGAACGAAAACGGCTCGAACGGGATGAAGCGGCACACCGTGCGCTTGGCCACCTGGCCGAAGCCGGGCGGCGTGCCCGCTTCGGTGACGACCCGGGTGCCGAACACCATCTTGCCGGGGGTGCGCGCCCACAGCGTCTCGAAGAACGTGTAGTAGACGAAGAGCACGGCGGCGCCGAAGACGAAGTCGGGCACCGACTGCAGGGCCTCCGCCCAGCGCTCGCCGAACACCAGACCGAGGATGATGCCGACGATGAAGGCCCACACCATGAAGCCGATGTAGTCGATCACCAGCGTGCCGAAGCGGCGGCCCTTGCTGGCCTCGACGAGGTCACCCCCGACGGCGGCGCCCTCGACGTTGCTCTGCGGCGGCTGGTAGGGGTTGGCGAGCGGTTGTTCCATGGTTCCTCCCGGGTCTGGGTTCGTGGTGGTGCGGGTCATCATCCCAGCGCTGCCGCGCGCCGCCAACCGCCGCTTGGGGGATGGACCCCCAGCCGCTCACTTCTTGGGCGCCGGCTTGCGGATGATGGTGCGCTGGAACCAGGCCTCGTTCATCCGGGTGAGGAAGTTGGCGTCGATCGGGAACCCCGACTTGTTGCCCAGCACCGCCTCGCTGCCGCAGCGCGGGCACAGCGCGGTCTGGCGGCTCACGGCATCGGGGTTGTCGACGTCGTCGAAGTCGAGCCCGGTCCAGGCAACGATCTCCTGCGGCGGGAAGGTCTGCACGCAGCTGCAGCAGCCGCACACCGTGCTGGCCTGGATCTGGGCCCAGTTGTTGGAGACGTAGCGATAGGCGGCGAGCAGTTCGTTCATCGGCGGCTCTGTGCGTGGAAGGAGGGCGGCGGCTTCAGGCCGCGCGGCCGGTGCCGGCGGCGAGCATCGCCGCCATGCGTGCGTGGATCAGCTGGATGGCCTTCAGCGGGCGCACCATCACCTTGAACTCGACGATGCGGTCCTGCGCGTCCCAGCGGATGATGTCCACGCCGTTCACGAGCACGCCGTCGATGGTGGTCTCGAACTCGAGCATCGCGTCGCTCGGACCGACGATCTCGCGCACGTAGCGGAAGCTCGGGTTGAAGAACACCGCGAAGGCCGCGCCCAGATAGGCCTGGGTCACCGCCTTGCCGCGCTGCGGCGTGTGCACCACCGGCGACACGAACACCACCTCGTCGGCGAGCAGGGTGTCGAGGCCGGCCGGGTTCCGGGTCCGAACCAACTGGTGCCAGGCTTCGATGGCTGCGCTCATGCGCGAAGCTTAGCCGCTCGCGGCATCGGCGCGCGCAGCCTTCAGGAGAACTCGGTCGCGATCCCGTGCGTCTCCAGCCAGGCCCGCAGCGCTCGGCGCTGCGCCAGGGCCGTGGCGTCGAGCACCCGTTCCGGGGTCAGCGCCAGGTAGCGCTGGAAGGTGGCGCCGCGCTGGTTGCGTGCCTGCGGGTCGGCACCGGCCTGCAGCAGCAGCAGTGCCGAGCCCGCGTCGTTGATCTTGGCGGCGACGTGCAGCGCGGTGTCGCCCTGGCGGTCGGTGGCGTCGAGTCGTGCGCCGCCGTCGAGCAGCAGGCGCACCTGCGCCGCACGGCCCGCCATCAGGGCGGCCATCAGGGGCGTGGCGCCGGTGCGCGCGTGCGGCACGTCGACGCGGGCCGGCCGCGCCAGCAGCAGTTTCAGATAGGCCGGGTCTTCGGCTGCGGCGGCCAGGTGCAGCACGCTGGCGCCGTCGACACCTGCTCGCGCGGTGTCGGCGCCGGCGGCGAGCAGCGCGCGCAGGCCTACGCTGCTGCGATGCAGCAGCGCCCACTGGAGCAGGGTCACGTCATCGTGGCCGCGGGCATCGATGTCCGCACCCTGCGCAACCAGTTCGGCCACGCGGGCGGCATCGCCGCTGGCGGCCGCTTCGGCCAGGCGTGCCGCCGGCCCGGCGCCGAACACGCGATCGACCTGCAAGCCTTGTGCTCCTGTTGTGCCCGCGGCCGCGATGGCGGCGCACAGCGCGGCGGCCAAGTGTCGCATCGTTGCCGGGTGCGGGGCGCTCAGTGCAGCCAGGGGCGGTCGCGGTCGAGGGCCGTCTGCACCGCGTCCATCAGGTGCAGGGTCACGGGCCGCGCCAGCCGGTCCAGCCAGTCGTTGTTCGGGCGTTCCAGCGGAGGCGCCCGCAGCTCGATCTTGTGGCCGGGCGCGTCCGGCAGGCGCCGCAGCAGCGGCACGTCTTCCTGCACCTCGGTCAGGATCTCGCCGTCGATGGCATAGCGTCGCACC
This sequence comes from Rubrivivax sp., assembly GCA_044226255.1. GTDB lineage: Bacteria > Pseudomonadota > Gammaproteobacteria > Burkholderiales > Burkholderiaceae_C > Rubrivivax. The sequence goes on along the minus strand of JBGAHJ010000015.1, from coordinate 123,373 downwards.
TGCCCGGCGTCGGCGGCGGCACGGGCCGCCTGCGGCTCGAGGCCGGCGTCGCGCAGCGTCGCACTGCTGACGCCGGCGGCGTTGAACGTCACTGCGGGGGCGTCGACCGCCAGCGCGGCCGCCGCGGCCAGGCCGCCGCCCAGCGAGTGCCCGGTGATCGCCAGCTCGTCGCCGAAGGCGAGGCGGGCATCCTTGGCGAGCGCGACCGCCTGCCGGTACTGGGCCGCGTCCAGGCCCAGGCCCTGGGCGAGGTTGTTGAACCAGTCCGGCGCGTCGTTCGACCCGGCAAAGGCAAGGGTGTGGTGTCCTTGCCCGTCGCCATAGATGGCGGCGCGAAAGCCCGACAGGCGGTCCTCCAGCGAGGCGGGGTCGATGCCGGCGGAGGCCAGCTCGGCCGCTCCCAGGCGGGTCCATCCGTCCACGCCGCGGCTGTCCGGCTTGTAGACATCCGCGGCCATGCGTGCCATCTGGGCGTCGATCGGCTGGGGATCGGTGCCGCGCAGCTGCGACGAGAAGCCCGCCGACGCCGCTTCGGACGGCAGGCCGGCCGGGGTCGTCGCGGACGGGTGTGTGGACAGGCTCGACAGCATGCGACTCCCTGCTTGGCGCCGCGTGAGGGAAGCGGCCGGGGGAATCTAAGATGCCGTCGGTGGCGGTGGACAGCTGGTGCGCGCCCTAGCTGGGGTGGTCACCGCCCGTCGAAAACACCGCCCTTTTCCGCCCTTTGGCGGGCGCCCGGGACGGTTCGGGCGTCAGTGCGCCAGTTCGGCCGCCGCGTGCGCGGGCGCGGCCTCGGCGGCGCCCTCGGGGCGGATGTTCTGCGCCAGGTCGCCCTTGGGACCGCGCACCAGCTCGTAGCTGACCTTGCCGCCTTGCTTCAGGGTGCGGAAGCCTTCCATCTGCACCGCCGAGAAATGAGCGAACACATCGGCGCCGCCGCCCTCCGGCTCGATGAAGCCGAAGCCCTTGGCGTCGTTGAACCACTTGACCGTACCGTGAGCCATTTGCTGCACTCCCACATCGCTTGCTGACGAGGGAAATTTTCGGCTTCCGAACTTTGGGGTGTCAAGGAAACGACTCAAGTGTGCTGTAGGGAAAGCTGGACAAGAGATCGGCAGAATCTGGCGCGAAAGTGGCTTGGCTTCAGCGGCCAGTTCCGGCCTTGAAGTCGGTGTCCGCGGGTCAACATGTGAACTCGGTCAGGGCTATGCGGCGCGCTCCGTGCGCCAAGAGGCCAACTGAATAGAATGGCTCATGCCCGACGATCCGCCGTCATTGCCTCCCCAACCACCCCAGCAGCCCGGCCGCGACGGCAACGGGCAGGGCTCGGTGGTCGCGGAGCGCAAGGCGGCCCGAACCAAGCCGCCCCAGCTTTACCAGGTGGTGATGCTGAATGACGACTACACCCCGATGGAGTTCGTCGTCATGGTGCTTCAGCAATACTTTCAGCGCGACCCCGACACGGCCACGCTGATCATGCTGAAGATCCACCACGAGGGGCGCGGCATCTGCGGCGTCTACACCAAGGACATCGCCGCGACGAAAGTCGAACTGGTGCTCACGGCCGCAAGGCGCGAGGGACACCCGCTTCAATGCATTATGGAGGCCGCATGATTGCGCAAGAGCTAGAGGTCAGCCTGCACATGGCGTTCGTCGAGGCGCGCCAGCAGCGGCACGAGTTCATCACGGTCGAGCACCTGCTGATGGCCTTGCTGGACAACCCCAGCGCCGCCGAGGTGCTGCGTGCCTGCGCCGCCAACATCGAGGACCTGCGCAAGAGCCTGTCGACCTTCATCAAGGAGAACACGCCCACGGTCGGCGGCTCAGAAGAGGTGGACACGCAGCCGACGCTGGGTTTCCAGCGCGTGATCCAGCGCGCCATCATGCACGTGCAGAGCACGGGCAGCGGCAAGAAGGAAGTGACCGGCGCGAACGTGCTGGTGGCGATCTTCGGGGAGAAGGACTCGCACGCCGTGTACTACCTGCACCAGCAGGGCGTGACGCGCCTGGACGTCGTCAACTTCATCGCCCACGGCATCAAGAAGAGCGATCCGCCCGAGCCGGCGAAGAACAACGAGAACCCCACCGGCAACGAGGCCGAGAAGGAAGAGGGCGGCGACGCCAAGGGCTCGCCGCTGGAGCAGTTCACCCAGAACCTCAACCAGCTGGCGCTGCAGGGCAAGATCGACCCGCTGATCGGCCGCGAGCACGAGGTCGAGCGTGTGATCCAGGTGCTGTGCCGCCGGCGCAAGAACAACCCGCTGCTGGTGGGCGAGGCCGGCGTCGGCAAGACCGCCATCGCCGAAGGCCTGGCGTGGCGCATCACCGAGAAGGACGTGCCGGAAGTGCTGGCCGAGTCGACCGTCTACGCGCTCGACATGGGCGCGCTGCTGGCCGGCACCAAGTACCGCGGCGACTTCGAGCAGCGCCTGAAGGGCGTGCTGAAGCAGCTGAAGGACCAGCCGAACGCGATCCTCTTCATCGACGAGATCCACACGCTGATCGGCGCGGGCGCGGCCAGCGGCGGCACGCTGGACGCGTCCAACCTGCTCAAGCCGGCGCTGTCCAGCGGCTCGATGAAGTGCATCGGTGCCACCACCTTCACCGAGTACCGCGGCATCTTCGAGAAGGACGCGGCGCTGTCGCGGCGCTTCCAGAAGGTCGACGTGGTCGAGCCTTCGGTCGAGCAGACCATCGAGATCCTGAAGGGCCTGAAGACGCGCTTCGAGGAGCACCACAGCGTCAAGTACGCGGTCGGCGCGCTGCAGGCCGCCGCCGAGCTGTCGGCCAAGTACATCAACGACCGCCACCTGCCCGACAAGGCCATCGACGTGATCGACGAGGCCGGGGCCGCTCAGCGCATCCTGCCGGCCACCAAGCGCAAGAAGACCATCACCCGCGCCGAGGTGGAGGAGATCGTCGCCAAGATCGCGCGCATCCCGCCGGCGTCCGTCTCCAGCGACGACCGCGGCAAGCTGAAGACGCTGGATCGTGACCTGAAAAGCGTGGTGTTCGGCCAGGACCCGGCCATCGACGCGCTGGCCGCCTCGATCAAGATGGCGCGCTCGGGCCTGGGCAAGGCCGACAAGCCGATCGGCTCGTTCCTGTTCAGCGGCCCCACCGGCGTCGGCAAGACGGAAGTCGCCAAGCAGCTGGCCTACGTGCTGGGCATCGACCTGATCCGCTTCGACATGTCCGAGTACATGGAGCGCCATGCGGTGAGCCGGCTGATCGGCGCGCCGCCGGGCTACGTCGGCTTCGACCAGGGTGGCCTGCTCACCGAGGCCGTGACGAAGAAGCCGCACTCGGTGCTGCTGCTCGACGAGATCGAGAAGGCGCATCCCGACGTCTTCAACGTGCTGCTGCAGGTGATGGACCACGGCACGCTGACCGACAACAACGGGCGCAAGGCCGATTTCCGCAACGTCATGATCATCATGACGACGAACGCGGGCGCCGAGACGATGAACAAGTCGACCATCGGCTTCACGAACAAGCGCGAGCAGGGCGACGAGATGGGCGACATCAAGCGCCTGTTCACGCCCGAGTTCCGCAACCGGCTCGACGCGATCGTCAGCTTCCGCGCGCTCGACGAGGAGATCATCCTGCGCGTGGTCGACAAGTTCCTGCTGCAGCTGGAGAGCCAGCTCGCCGAGAAGAAGGTGGAAGTGACCTTCAGCGACGCGCTGCGCAAGTACCTGGCGAAGAAGGGCTTCGACCCGCTGATGGGCGCGCGCCCGATGCAGCGCCTGATCCAGGACACCATCCGTCGCGCCCTGGCCGACGAGCTGCTGTTCGGCCGCCTGGTCGACGGCGGCCGCCTGCACGTGGACATCGACGACAAGGACGAGGTGCTGCTGGACATCCAGCCGCCGCGCAAGAGCGACAAGCCGCGCGCGGAAGCGACGCCGGCCTGAGTTTCAGCCGCGTACCGGCGGCCGCTCGGCCGCCGGGTCCTGCCTGAAGTAGCGCGCGAACAGCGCGTACAGCTCCGGGTGCTCGTCGCGCAGGCGCCAGGGCTCGACGAAGAAGGCCTCGCAGGCCACGCCGAAGAACTCCTCGGGGGCTTCTGCGCCGTAGGGATCGATCACGGTCGGCTCCTCGGCATCGACCTTCCCGACGAAGGCTTCGTACTCTCGTTGCAGCGTCGCCTGCCACTCGGCGGCGCGGATCTCCGGCGGCAGCAGCGGCACGCCGTCGAGCGCGCCGTTGCCCATGTCGATCACGTGGGCGAACTCGTGGATCACGACGTTGTAGGCCGCCTGCTCGGCCGCCACGCCGATGCCGCGCACGTGTCGCCAGGACAGCATCATCGGGCCGCCCGGCACCGACTCGCCGTGCAGTTCGTCCTCGAACTCGTGCACCACGCCGTCGTCGTCGGTGACGCTGCGCGTCGTGCGCACCTCCTCGGGTGTCACGACGATGCCGACGAAGCCGTCGTAGACCTGCAGACCGAGCCGCAGCACCGGCAGCACGGCCTGCGCCGCGATGGCCACCACCATCGCGTCCTGCAGCCGCAGGCCGCCCACGGCATCGAACTCCTTGCGATCCAGGAACAGGCTCGTCAGGCGCCGCAGTTCGGCCGCGGCGGCCTCGTCGCTGCGCCGCAGGAACGGGTAGCGCACCAGCGTGCGCTTCCAGAGGTCATCGGGAATCGGGCGCCGCTCCACCGCCGCGGCCTCGCGGCGCGAACGCCACTGCTGCAGCCAGCGGCCGATCGGCATGGCCGGGATCAGGCGGCCGGCGGCACGCGCGCGAAGCCCTGCCGGGTGAAGCGCAGCACCTCGGCGCGCTGGCCGTGGTCCAGGTCCCAGTCGCTCAGCACGTGGCGCGAGAAACCCGGCGCGAGTTCACCGCTGCCGGGGCGGTGGGTGTGGCCGTGCACGAGATCGCGCGCGCCGATCGCGTGCAGCCAGCGCACCGCTTCGGCGGCATCGACGTCGCTGTCCGCGCTGCCGTCGAAGCGGCGGCGCTCCTCGCTGGCGCGCCGCATGCCTGCAGCGATCTCGAGCCGGTCGCCCAGCGGCTTGGCCAGGAAGGCGGCCTGCCATGCCGGTGCCCGCACCTGCCGGCGGAAGGCCTGGTAGGGCGCGTCGTCCAGGCACAGCGCATCGCCGTGCGACATCAGCACCGGGTGGCCCCAGGCGCGCAGCAAGGTCGGGTCGGCGAGCGCCAGCAGCCCGCTGTCGCGCAGCATCGCGGTGCCGACCAGGAAATCCCGGTTCCCCACCATGAAACCCAGCCGCCGGTGGCTGGCGGCGTCGGCCAGCACGCGCACGCATTGGCGCTCGAAGGCCCGCTCGCGCACGTCGTCGCCCACCCACACCTCGAACAGGTCGCCGAGGATGAACACCGCGTCGGCCGGCGTGCGCTGCAGGTGCCGCGAGAAGGCCTCGAAGGTGCGGGGCATCGCCTCGCACAGGTGCAGATCGGAGATGAGGTCGATCGCGCGCCAGTCGTCCGGCGCCTCGAACTCGAAGAAGGCCGGGACGGCCGGTGCGCCCGGCGCCGGCCCGGCCGCGGTCATCGCGTCAGACCTCGGTGGCGCGCACGATCAGCACGTCTTCCAGCGGCACATCGTCGTGGAAGCCCTTGCGGCCGGTGCGCACGGCTTCGATCGTGTCGACCACGTCCATGCCCTCGACCACACGGCCGAACACTGCATAGCCCCAGCCCTGCGCGTTCTCGGCGCGGAAATCCAGGAAGGCGTTGTCGGTGGCGTTGATGAAGAACTGCGCGGTGGCCGAGTGCGGGTCGTTGGTGCGGGCCATCGCCAGCGTGTACTTCTTGTTCTTCAGGCCGTTGCCGGCCTCGTTCTTGATGGGGGCCTGCGTGGCCTTCTGCTTCATGCCCGGCTCGAAGCCGCCGCCCTGGATCATGAAGCCCTTGATGACGCGGTGGAACACCGTGCCGTCGTAGTGGCCGGCCTTCACGTAGGCCAGGAAGTTGGCCACCGACGCGGGTGCCTTCTCGTCGTCGAGCTCGATGCGCAGGTTGCCGGCGCTGGTTTCCATCTGAACGGTCTTGGTCATCTCACTTCTCCAGGCTGGCCTTCTTGATGATGATCGGCGTCACGGGGACGTTCTGGTGCATGCCCTTGTTGGCCACCGGCACCACCTTGATCTTGTCGACGACGTCCATGCCCTCGACGACCTTCCCGAACACCGCATAGCCGTCGCGGCCCTCGCTCTTGTCCAGGCGCACGTTGTCGACGACGTTGATGAAGAACTGCGCGGTGGCCGAATTGGGGTCGGCGGTGCGCGCCATCGCGATGGTGCCGCGCAGGTTGGACAGGCCGTTGCCGCTCTCCAGCGGGATCGGCGGCCGGGTGGGCTTCTCGCTCATGTCGGGCTTCATGCCGCCGCCCTGGACCATGAAGGTCTCGATCACGCGGTGGAACACCAGGCCGTCGTAGTGGCCGGCCTTCACGTACTTGAGGAAGTTGTCGGTGGTCTTGGGCGCCTTCTCGGCATCGAGCTCGACGACGATGTCGCCCAGGCTCGTGGCCAGGCGCACCTTCTGCGCCAGTGCCGGCAGCGCGAGCGCGAGCGACGTTGCCAGCAGGGCCAGGATGCGGATCGGTTTCAAGCGAATTCCTCCAACGGGAAAGGCCGGCAGTCTAGTCGAGGCGCATCAGCGGCCCGGCGGCTGCAGCATCGCACGCACCGCTTCCAGGCGGCGCTGCACGGCCGGCTCGAGCGGGCCACCCGTGGCTGCCAGTTCCCAGGCCTGCACCGCGAGCATCAGGTACACCTGCCCGAGGTTCGTGCGCGACAGCCGGTGCGAAGGGTCGTTGCGCAGGGCGGTTTCCAGCGCCTGCCGTGCCTGCTCCAGGCGGCCGGCGCGCGCATGCAGCAGCGCGATGTTGTTCTGCGGATCGGGCAGTTCGGGGTACTCCTGGGACAGCCGGGTGAACAGCGCCAGCGCCTCGTCGTCGCGCTGCAGGTCCATCAGCGCGACCGCCTGCAGGAAACGCAGCTGCGCGTCGCGCGGCTGGACGGCGCTCGCGGCCTGCGCAAGCTTGAGGGCCGCTTCGGCCTCGCCCCGTGCGAGCAGCGCGCGCACGTCCGACACCTCGTCGGCCCACGCCGGCACGGCGCCCAGCAGGGCCAGCGCGAAGCTCACGGAACGCAGCAGGGTGGATCGGACAGGCATGCGGGAGGCGGCGGCCCAGCCAGGACAGGAGGCGCCGCTATACTGATTTTCGATTCTATCGACGCGCCCCACCCACGCGCTGCCACGCGCCTTTGCCCGCAGGCGCGGCCCGTTCTCTCCCCATGGCCCTGCACATCCACAACACCCTGACCCGCCGCCTGGAGGCCTTCGAGCCGCTGCAAGCCGGACACGTGCGCCTGTACGTCTGCGGCATCACGGTGTACGACCTGTGCCACCTGGGCCATGCGCGCATGGTGCTGGCGTTCGACATGGTCTACCGCTGGCTGCTGGCCAGCGGCTACCGCGTCACCTACGTGCGCAACATCACCGACATCGAGGACAAGATCATCAGGCGGGCGCTGGAGCGCGGCGAGGCCATCCGCGCCTTCACCGACCGCATGATCGCCCTGATGCACCGCGACTTCGACGCCCTCGGTGCCGCCAAGCCCACGCACGAGCCGCGCGCGACCGAGTACGTGCCGCAGATGGTGTCGCTGATCGGCGCGCTGCAGCGCAAGGAACTCGCCTACCAGGCCGAGGGCGGCGACGTGAACTACGCGGTGCGCCGCTTCGCCGGCTACGGCAAGCTGTCGGGCAAGAGCCTGGACGAGCTGCGCGCCGGCGAACGCGTGGCGGTGCTGGGTGACAAGGAAGACCCACTCGACTTCGTGCTGTGGAAGAGCGCCAAGCCCGAGGAGCCGGCCGACGCGAAGTGGGACAGCCCCTGGGGCCCCGGCCGCCCGGGCTGGCACATCGAGTGCTCGGCGATGAGCTGCGCGCTGCTGGGCGAGCCCTTCGACATCCACGGCGGCGGCATGGACCTCACGTTCCCGCACCACGAGAACGAGATCGCGCAGAGCGAAGGCGCCAGCGGTGCCGAGTTCGTGCGCACCTGGATGCACAACGGCTTCCTCAATGTCGACGACACCAAGATGTCGAAGTCGCTCGGCAACTTCTTCACCATCGAAGACGTGCTGAAGAAGTTCGACGGCGAGACGGTGCGCTTCTTCATGCTGCGCACGCACTACCGCAGCCCGTTCAACTTCAGCGACCAGCTGCTCGACGAGACGCGCACCTCGCTGAAGCGTCTGTACACCGCGCTGCAGGCCGCGGGCGACGTGCCGGCGCTGGCGGCGATCGACTGGACCGAACCGCGGGCCGCGGCCTTCAAGGCGGCGATGGACGACGACTTCAACACGCCCGGCGCCATCGCGGTCCTGTTCGAGCTGGCGGCATCGATCAACCGGGGCGCGAAGGCCGATGCCGCGCTGCTGAAGGCGCTGGGCGGCACGCTCAACCTGCTGCAGCAGGCACCTTCGGCCTACCTGCAGGGTGGCGAGGGGCTGGACGCGACCGCGATCCAGGCGCTGATCGACCAGCGCAACGCCGCGAAGAAGGCGCGCGACTTCGCCACCGCCGACCGCATCCGCCAGGAACTGGCCGGGCAGGGCATCGAGCTCAAGGACTCGCCGCAAGGCACCAGCTGGGTCAGGCTCTGAGCATGCCCGCCAAGAGCGCCGCGGCCGCGCCGGCCGAAGCCACGCCCGCCTACTGGGAAGAGGCCTGCAGGCACCTGGGCAAGCGCGACCGGGTGATGAAGAAACTGATCCCGAAGTTCGGCGAGGCCTGCCTGAAGAGCCGCGGCGACGCGTTCACCACGCTGGCGCGCTCCATCGTCGGCCAGCAGATCAGCGTGAAGGCCGCGCAATCGGTGTGGGACCGCTTCGCGGCCGCGGTGGGCGGGCGCAGCACGCACCTGCAGCCGGCGCGCGTGATGGCGCTGGAAGTGCCCACGATGCGCGAGGCCGGCCTCTCGGCGCGCAAGTGCGAGTACCTGCTGGACCTGGCCGGCCACTTCAAGGACGGCCGCGTGCACGTGGCCGACTGGCGCGAGATGGACGACGAGGCGATCATCGCCGAGCTGGTCGCCATCCGCGGCATCGGACGCTGGACCGCCGAGATGTTCCTCATCTTCCACCTGATGCGCCCCGACGTGCTGCCGCTGGACGACCTCGGCCTGCTGAAGGGCATCAGCCTCAACTACTTCAGCGGCGAGCCCGTGTCGCGCGCCGAAGCCCGCGAGGTGGGCGAGGCCTGGGCGCCGTTCCGGTCCGTGGCCACTTGGTACATTTGGCGCAGCCTGGATCCACTCCCCGTGGAGTACTGACCCGTGAGCAAAAGACACTTCCTCGAGTTCGAACAGCCGATCGCCGACCTCGAGTCCAAGATCGACGAGCTGCGCTACGTGCAGAACGAATCGGCCGTCGACATCAGCGACGAGATCGAGCGCCTCAGCCAGAAGAGCCAGCAGCTCACGCGCGACATCTATTCGAACCTGACGCCCTGGCAGGTGACGCAGATCGCGCGCCATCCGCAGCGGCCGTACACGCTGGACTACGTGAACGAGATGTTCACGGAGTTCCAGGAACTGCACGGCGACCGTCACTACGCGGACGACCTCTCGATCGTCGGCGGCCTGGCGCGCTTCAACGGCCAGCCCTGCATGGTGGTGGGACACCAGAAGGGCAAGGACACGAAGGAGCGCACGCTGCGCAACTTCGGCATGAGCCGGCCCGAGGGCTACCGCAAGGCGCTGCGGCTGATGAAGCTGGCCGAGAAGTTCGGCCTGCCGGTGTTCACCTTCGTCGACACGCCGGGTGCGTACCCCGGTATCGGCGCCGAGGAACGCGGGCAGAGCGAGGCCATCGGCCGCAACATCTACGAGATGGCGCAGCTCGAGGTGCCCATCATCAGCACCATCATCGGTGAGGGCGGCTCCGGCGGCGCGCTGGCCATCAGCGTGGCCGACCAGGTGCTGATGCTGCAGTTCAGCGTCTACTCGGTGATCTCGCCCGAGGGCTGCGCCGGCATCCTGTGGCGCACGGCCGAGCGCGCGGCCGAGGCGGCGGAAGCCCTGGGCATCACCGCGCACCGCCTGAAGGCGCTGGGCGTGATCGACAAGATCGTCAGCGAACCGGTCGGCGGGGCGCATCGCGACGTGCCGTGGATGGCCGCGCAGCTCAAGCGCGCCCTGGGCGAGGCCTTGCGGCAGTGCAGCGACCTGAAGCCCAAGGACCTGCTGCAGCGCCGCTACGAGCGGCTGCGCGAGTACGGCCGCTTCGCCGACAGCAAGGACCGCTGATGGGCGAGCGCCGGGTCGCGGTGGCCGCCAGCGGCGGCCGCGACTCCACGGCGCTGCTGCATGCCACCGTGAAGGCCGCCGCGCCGCTGGGCGTGGAGGTGGTGGCGCTGCACGTGCACCACGGGCTGCAGGCCGCGGCCGACGACTGGCTGAACCAGGTGCGTGGCCAGGCGCGGCGCTGGGGTGCCGGTTTCGCTGCCACGCGGCTCGCCGGCCGTCCGGCGGCCGGCGAGAGCGTCGAGGCCTGGGCGCGCCGCGAGCGCTACCGGGCCCTGGGCGCGATGGCGCACGACGCTGCCTGCGGGCTCGTGCTGCTGGCCCACCATCGTCGTGACCAGGCCGAGACCTGGCTGCTGCAGGCCTTGCGCGGCGCGGGCGCGCGCGGGCTGGCCTCGATGCCGAAGTCCGCAGGGCGCGATGGCATCACCTGGGCGCGACCCTGGCTGGACCTGCCGCGCGAGGCGATCGAGGCCTACGTCGCACGGCACCGCCTGCGCCATGTGGATGACGGCAGCAACGCCGACCCTCGATTCGCACGCAACGCGCTGCGGCTGCGGGTCTGGCCGGCGCTGACCGCCGCGTTCCCGGACGCCGAGACGACGCTGGCCGCCGCGGCTCAACACGCGCAGGAGGCGGCCCGGCTGGCCGAGGAGGTGGCCGCGCAGGACCTGCCGGCGCTGTTGCGGGCCGACCGGCTGGACGTGGCCGCCTGGCGCGCGCTGCCGCCCGCGCGCCGAATGAATGCCTTGCGCGCCTGGTTGCAGCAGACGCTGGCGGTGCCGCTGGCCATCAGCTTGTTGCACCGCCTGGGCACCGAGCTCTTGTCGGCGCGCATCGCACGCTGGCCTGTCTCGGAAACGAACCAGCTCTGCCTGTACCGGGGGCTGCTGTCGCTGTCCGGAACCGCGGGGCCCGCGAACGCTGCACACGAGGCCCGGACGATCGATCTGCATCGCCCATGCGCGGTCGACGTGCCCGACTGGACCGGCCGCTTCGTGAGCGAGCCGTGCGACCAGGGAGGCGCCGCGCCGGATCTGCTGCGACGCCTGGCCCTCGGTGCGCGTCAAGGCGGCGAGCGTTTCCGGCTCGCGCCGCAGGGCATGGCCCGCAGCCTGAAGAAGCAGTTCCAGGCCCGCTCGGTGCCGGCCTGGGAACGCGAAGGCCCGCTGCTCTTCATGGCCGACGGACGTCTGCTGTTCGTGCCAGGCCTCGGCATCGATGCCGCGTTGCAGGCCGCGCCCGGCGAGCCGCAGCTGGCCATCCGCTGGCAGAGCAGGCTGCCAGGGAGCCGTCAGCCCGGCGAATAGAATTGCAGGCTTTGCTCAGCTGATCCGACCGGAACCGGTTCCTCGACATGGCCCTGATCGTTCACAAGTACGGCGGCACCTCGATGGGGTCCACCGAACGCATCCGCAGCGTCGCGCAACGTGTCGCCAAGTGGGTGCGCGCCGGGCACCAGCTGGTGGTGGTGCCGTCCGCGATGTCGGGCGAGACCAACCGCCTGCTGGGCCTGGCCAAGGAGCTGATGCCCAACCCGGACACCGCCGAAGCCCAGCGCGAGCTCGACGCGGTGGCCGCCACGGGCGAGCAGGTGTCGGTGGGCCTGCTGGCACTGGCGCTGCAGGCGCAGGGCCTGCAGGCGGTGAGCTACGGCGGCTGGCAGGTGCCGATCAAGACCGACTCGGCCTTCACGAAGGCGCGCATCGAGAGCATCGACGAAGAGCGCGTGCGCGCCGACCTGGCCGCCGGCAAGGTGGTGGTGATCACGGGCTTCCAGGGCATCGACGAGCAGGGCAACGTCACCACGCTGGGCCGTGGCGGCAGCGACACCTCGGCGGTGGCCGTGGCCGCGGCGCTGAAGGCGCAGGAGTGCCTGATCTACACCGACGTCGACGGCGTCTACACCACCGATCCGCGCATCGTGCCCGAGGCACGCCGCCTGGCGACCATCAGCTTCGAGGAGATGCTCGAGATGGCGAGCCTGGGCAGCAAGGTGCTGCAGATCCGCTCGGTGGAGTTCGCCGGCAAGTACCGCGTGCCGACGCGCGTGCTGTCCAGCTTCACGCCCTGGGACATCCCGATCGACGTGGAAGCGCACTCGGGCACCCTGATCACCTTCGAGGAAGACGAAAAGATGGAACAAGCCGTGGTGGCCGGCATCGCGTTCAACCGCGACGAGGCCAAGATCAGTGTCATCGGCGTGCCCGACAAGCCGGGCATCGCCCACCAGATCCTGGGCCCGGTGGCCGACGCCAACATCGACGTCGACGTCATCATCCAGAACGTCTCGCACGACGGCCGCACCGACTTCAGCTTCACCGTGCACCGCAACGACTACGCGCGCACGATGGCGCTGCTGGAAGGGCAGGTGCGTCCTTCGATCGGCGCCGCGCAGGTGATGGGCGACGCGAAGATCTGCAAGGTGTCGATCGTCGGCATCGGGATGCGCAGCCACGTCGGCGTGGCCAGCACGATGTTCCGCACGCTCTCGGAGGAGGGCATCAACATCCAGATGATCACCACCAGCGAGATCAAGACCAGCGTGGTGATCGACGAGAAGTACATGGAGCTCGCGGTGCGCGCGCTGCACAAGGCCTTCGGCCTCGAGGGGCCCGCCGCTTCTTGACGCTAGAATGCGCGTCTTCGCCGGAGTCGTGACCGAGTGGCCGAAGGTGCTCCCCTGCTAAGGGAGTATGTGGGCAAAACCTGCATCGAGGGTTCGAATCCCTCCGACTCCGCCAGCGAATCCTGAGACCGGGCCGTAGCCTCCAGCTACCGGCCCGGTTTTCTTTTCAGCCGCCGTTTTCAGCCACCGCTCAGGGCCAGCACGATGGCGACGAAGTCGGCCGGCCGAAGCGGCTGCGACAGGTCGCGGGTGTCCACGCCGTTGACGAACACCCGCATGTTGGCGCGCAGGCGGCCCTGCTCGTCCACCACGCGGAAACGCAGGCCGGCGTAGCGGGCCTCCAGGTCATCGAACAGCTCGTGCAGCGAGCCGCCCGTGGCCTCCACGCGCGCAGCCTTCGTGTACGACTGCAGCGCCGACGGAATCAGCACCTGCATCGCGTCAGCCCAGCTCGGCCACTTCCACGGCGTAGATCTCGGGCAGGTGGCGCGCGATGTTGATCCAGCGCTCGCCGCCGTCGCGCCCGATCCACAGCTCGCCGCTGGTGGTGCCGAGGTAGAGCGCGGGGCTGGCCTGCGTGTCCACCGTCATTGCCTGGCGCTTCACGGTCCACCAGGCCTGGCTCTCGGGCAGGCCCTGGTCCTGGCGCTGCCAGGAGCGGCCGGCGTTGCGCGTGACGTAGGCGGCCGGCCGACCGCCCGGGCTCGTGCGTGGCCAGACGTCGGTGCCGTCCATCGGGAACACCCAGGCGGTGTCCGCGTCGTGCGGGTGGATCACCATCGGGAAGCCGACGTCGCCCACCCGCTTGGGCATCTTCGCGCCGATGCGTTGCCAGGCGGTCGGGGCGTCGGTGCCGAATCCGTCCATGCGGTAGATGCCGCAGTGGTTCTGCTGGTAGAGGCGGTCGGGCCGGCTGGGACACTGGCGCACGCAGTGCGGATCGTGGAAGGTGAGCGTGGCGGGATCCATGCCGGCCACCACCTCCAGCCCCTGGACCAGCGTCTTCCAGCTCGCGCCGGCGTCGCGTGATTCGTGCACGCCGCCGCTGGACATCGCGAACAGCAGGTGCTTCGGGTCGCGCGGGTCGACGGTCAGCGAGTGCAGCTTGGGCCCGTCGGGCGTGCCGTCCTGCGCCGAACCCATCCATTCGCGGAAGCGCGGGTCGTCGTTGACCGACGGCAGCCCGGTCCAGGTGACGCCGCCGTCCTCGGAACGGAACAGTCCCTGCGGCGACGTGCCGGCATACCAGGTGCCGCGCTCGCTCGCGTGCCCGGGCTGCAGCCAGAAGGTGTGGTCCACCGCGCGGCCGGGCAGGCCGTGTGCGGAAGCGGCGTCGAACGCCGGCGGCCGCTGGGCTTCCTTCCAGCGCCGGCCCAGGTCGGTGGACCGGAACACGGTGGGGCCCAGGTGGCCGGTCTTCGCCGCGGCCAGCAGCGTGCGGCCGTCCCGGGGATCCAGCACGACGTGGCTCAGCGTATGGCCCAGGAAATGGGGGCCTTCGGTCGTCCAGGTCTTACGCTTGCTGTCGCCATGGAACACCCACGCACCCTTGCGGGTGGCGACCAGGATGGCGAGGCGCCGGGAAGGAGGGGTGGCTCGGGGCATGCGGGTTTCTCTCGAGTGGATGGAGGGGAGGGCTGCGACCCACGACGTTCAAGGTGCCGCAGTTTCGACAGCGCCGCAAGCCTTCCGCTAACCTGCTGCAGAAACCGGAGCTTCGGACCGACATGACCCTGCGCATCAACGCCGCCAGCGAGTGGGCCACGCCCTTCGAACGTGGCAACGGCAACCAGACCACCACCTGGGCCGACTGCATCGCCTTCCACGAACGGCTGGCCCGGCACTTCGGCGCGTGGCTGCGCTTCGAGCGCACGGGCCGCTCGGATGGCGGGCTGCCGATCCACGTCGGCGTGTTCTCGACGGACGGCGTCTTCGAGCCCGATGCGATCCGTGCCGACGGCCGGCCGGTGTTCTTCAACAACAACGGCATCCATCCGGGTGAGCCGGAGGGCATCGACGCCTGCATGGCGCTGGTGCGCGACCTGTGCCTGGACGCTGCGAAGCGCGCGGCGCTGGGGCGGACGGTGCTGGTCTACATCCCCGTCTACAACGTGGACGGCGCGTGCGACCGTGCCGCCAGCAGCCGCGTGAACCAGCTCGGCCCCGAGGCCTTCGGCTTCCGCGGCAACGCCCGCCACCTGGACCTCAACCGCGACTTCATCAAGGCCGACAGCCTGAATGCCCGCTGCTTCGCGCAGGTCTTCAGGCGCTGGGATCCGGACGTGATGGTCGATACGCACACCTCCAACGGCGCCGACTACCAGCACGTGGTGACGCTGATCGCGACGCAGCCGGACAAGCTCGGCGGCCAGGCGGGCCGCCACCTGCGCGAAGCCATGCTGCCCGGGCTCTACGCGGCGATGGCCGCTCACGGCTTCCCGATGTGCCCCTATGTGAACCCGGTCCATGAAGTGCCCGACGACGGCATCGCCGACTTCCTGGATTCGCCGCGCTTTTCCACCGGCTACGCAGCGCTGCACCACACGATCGGCTTCATGCCCGAGACCCACATGCTGAAGCCGTTCGCCGAGCGGTACCGCGGCACCCGGGCGCTGCTGGATGCAACGCTGGCGCACGTGGCGGCACACGGCGACGCGATCCGCGCCGCCCGCGCCGCCGACCGGGCGGCCGTGACCGCTGGCGCCCCGGTGGCTCTGGACTGGACGCTCGACGAGCGCAGCCGCCCGTTCCTCTTCAGCGGCTTCGAGGCGCGGCGCGAACCGAGCCGGCTCGGCCGCTACCAGCGCCTGCGCTACGACCGCAGCGCACCGTGGCAGCGCGAGATCGCCTACTTCGACCGCTACCGCGCCACCGTGGCCGTGACACCCCCGCAGGGCTACCTGCTGCCGCAGGCCTGGCACGACGTGGCGCTGCGGCTGCATGCGCACGGCGTGCCCATGCAGCGCGCGGCCCGGGCCGGTTCGCTGCGGGCGGAGGCCTACCGCATCGAGCGCCACGAAAAGCGCGCCGAGCCGTTCGAAGGGCGGCACCTGCATGCGCTGGTCGAAGTCGCCGCGGAACCGCTGGACGCATCGGTGGTGCCCGGCGACTGGCTGATCCCGCTCGGCGGCGCGCACGACCGCTTCGTCATCGAGGTGCTGGAGCCGCAAGGCATGGACAGCTTCATGCGCTGGGGATTCTTCGACAGCGTGCTCAACCGCAAGGAGTGGTTCAGCGACTACGTGTTCGAGGACGAGGCGGAACGGCTGCTCGATGCCGAGCCGGGTCTGCGGCAGCGATTCGATGCCTGGAAGGCCGCGCATCCGGAGCAGCTGGACGACCCCGAGCTGGTGCTCGGCTTCATCTTCCGCCACGCGCAGCGCTACGCCGAGCCCGGCTGGCGGCGCTACCCGGTGCTGCGGCTGCTGGAGTCGCCCGCGACCTTGATCACGGCCGGCGCAGGCTGAGGCCGCGGCCTTTCCTTTTGTCACCAGGCGCGGCTCAAGCACGCCTCCGGCGCAGCCGATCTGGCGGGAGCCCGGGCCACGGCCCATCGAAGAGACCCGCCGAATGCACCTGACCTCCTTCGCCCTCCGCGCCGCCGCGCTCGCCGCCGCGGTGATGTCAACTTCCGGCCATGCGGCCGAGACCTACACCGGGCTCGGCTTTCCGGGTGCCACCTTCGGCGTCGCCGGCGCGCTGGCCAGCAATGTGACCTTGCGTGGCGAAGTGGCCGGCGGGCTTTCGGTCTCGCGCGACGGCCAGCGCGAAGGCCTGACCTACCGCGGCGACCTGAAGGCCGGCCGCGCCGCGCTGTTCGCCGACTGGCAGCCCTTCGGCGGCCGCTTCCACCTGACCGCGGGCCTCACCGCGAACGACATCAGGATCGACCTGAACGGCTACGGCACCAATGGCACCATCAACGGCAAGCCGGTGAACCTGACCGGCGAGACCTTCAACGTGCAGGTGAAGTACGCCCGCAGCACGCCCTATCTGGGCCTCGGCTGGGGCCACCAGCCGGCACCCGGCGGCGGCTTCGGCTTCTTCTTCGACGTGGGTGCCCAGATCGGCAAGTTCGACACGGCGGTGCAGACCACGATCGTCGGCAAGTACGGCGTGACGCAGGCCGACGTGGATGCCGAGGTGCAGAAGGTGCGCGACACGGTGGACCAGCTGAAGGTGCTGCCGAGCGCCACCCTCGGGATGACCTACCGCTTCTGATCGGGCCCACCGCTCCTGCGTGCCGGCGGCTTGTTGACGGCACAATCCGCCGCTTCCAAACAAGGCCCGCAGGAGACGAACTTGCCTCTGAGCGACATCGAGATCGCGCGCCAGGCGCGGCTGCAGCGCATCCTGGACCTGGCGGGCGCCCGCCTCGGCATCGCCGACGAGCACCTGGTGCCCTACGGCCACCACAAGGCCAAGGTCGCGTTGCCCTTCATCGACTCCCTGCAGGGGCGGCCGGAGGGGAAGCTGGTGCTGGTGACGGCGATCAGCCCGACGCCGGCCGGCGAAGGCAAGACCACCACCACCGTCGGCCTGGGCGATGCGCTCAACCACATCGGCAAGAAGGCGCTGATCGCGCTGCGCGAACCGTCGCTGGGCCCGGTGTTCGGCATGAAGGGCGGCGCCACCGGCGGCGGCATGGCTCAGGTGGTGCCGATGGAGGACATCAACCTCCACTTCACGGGCGACTTCCAGGCCATCGCGCTGGCGCACAACCTGCTGTCGGCGGTGCTGGACAACCACATCCACCACGGCAACGCGCTGGACATCGACCTGCGGCGCATCGTGTGGAAGCGTGTCGTCGACATGAACGACCGGGCACTGCGCGACATCACGGTCGGCCTGGGCGGCCCGGGCAACGGCTTTCCGCGCCAGGACGGCTTCGACATCGTGGTGGCTTCGGAAGTGATGGCCATCCTGTGCCTGTCGACCTCGCTGCAGGACCTGAAGACACGGCTCGGGCGCATCGTAGTGGCCGAGACGCGGCAGCGCAAGCCCGTCACCGCAGCGGATCTCAAGTGCCATGGCGCGATGGCGGTGCTGCTGAAGGACGCGCTGGCGCCGAACCTGGTGCAGACCATCGAGAACAACCTGGCGGTGCTGCACGGCGGGCCCTTCGCGAACATCGCGCATGGCTGCAACTCGGTGATCGCCACGCGCACCGCGCTGAAGCTGGCGGACTACGTGGTGACCGAAGCCGGCTTCGGCGCCGACCTGGGCGCCGAGAAGTTCATCGACATCAAGTGCCGCAAGGCCGGCCTCAAGCCCGCGGCCGCCGTGCTGGTGGCCACCGTGCGCGCGCTGAAGTACCACGGCGGCGTGTCGTTGCCCGACCTGAACCGGGAAGACCTGGGCGCGCTCGAGAAGGGGCTGGCCAACATCCAGCGGCACCTGCACAACCTGCGCGAGGTGTTCGGGCTGCCGGTGGTGGTGTCGATCAACCACTTCGCGAGCGACACCGAGGCCGAGCATCGGCTGCTGCGCGAAAGGATCGGCGAGCAGGGCGTGGCCGTGCACACCGCTCGCCACTGGGCCGAAGGCGGGAAGGGCGCCGCCGCGCTGGCGCACGAGGTGGTGCAGTTGTGCGAGCAGCCGGGCATGCTGCGCTTCGCCTACGACGACGCCGACCCGCTGTGGGAGAAGGTGCGCAAGCTGGCGACGCGAACCTATGGCGCCAGGGACATCAGCGCCAGTTCCGCGGTGCGGGCGAAGATCCAGCACCTGCAGGACTCGGGCTACGGTCACCTGCCGGTGTGCGTAGCCAAGACGCAGTACAGCTTCAGCACCGACCCCGCGCAACGGGGCGCCGCGAGCGGGCATGTGGTCGACATCCGCGAAGTGCGGCTCGCGGCGGGTGCCGAATTCGTCGTGATGGTCTGCGGCGACATCATGACGATGCCCGGACTGCCGAAGACGCCGGCGGCCGAGATCATCGATCTGGACGACCGCGGATTGATCGTCGGCCTGTCCTGATCCGCGCGTGGCCAACAACACGGCCCGCCTGTACCGGATCGAGGCGCTGATCCGCAGCCGCGGGCATGTCTCGATGGCGGACCTGATGGAGGAACTGGAGGTGTCGCGCGCCACGCTCAAGCGCGACCTCGAGTACCTGCGCAGCCGCATGGGTGCGCCGATCGAGTACGACGCAGCGGTCAACGGCTACCGGTTCGGCAGTACCGCGTATGCCGGTCCACGGCACGAACTGCCAGGCCTGTGGTTCGACGAAACGGAGCTCTATTCGCTGTTGATGGCGCAGCAGCTGCTGGGCGGCCTGGATGCAGACGGCCTGCTCAGCCGCCACCTGCAGCCGCTGCTGGACCGTATCCGCCACCTCCTGGCCAGCGGAGGCGGAGGCGACGAGACGGCGGAACAGCTGATGCAGCGCGTGAAGATCGTCAGCGCGCTGCGCCGGCCGGTGGCCAGCCGCTTCTTCGAGCGCGTCAGCGCCGCGCTGCTGCAGCGGCAGCGTCTGCACCTGCGCTACCTGACGCGCGCGCGGCGCGAGAGCGGCGAGCGGGAGGTCTCGCCGCAGCGGCTCGTCCACTACCGGAACACCTGGTACCTGGATGCCTGGTGCCATCGCGTCGACGCGCTGCGCCGCTTTGCGCTGGACGCCATCGAGGAAGCCCAGCTGCTCCCGGACCGCCGCGCACGCGAGATACCGCTGAAACGCGTGCAGGCCGAGATGGATGCCGGTTACGGCATCTACGCCGGCGGCCAGCGACAGTGGGCTCGGCTCAGCTTCGATGCACAGGCCGCGCAGTGGGCGAGCCGGGAGGAGTGGCACCCTGAGCAGCAGGGCCGCTGGACGGACGACGGTCGCTATGAACTGCGGCTGCCCTATGTCGACGACACCGAACTGGTGATGGACCTGCTGCGACAGGGAGCCCAGGTGCGGGTGCTGGAACCGCCGGCACTGGTGGCGGCGGTCAGATCACACCTGCTGGCGGCGGCGGCTCAATACGGGAATCCGCCTGTGGCGCACCCCCCAGATTTGTGACGCCTGCCCTAGCGCGGGGGCGCGGCTCCGATCACAATGCCAGCTAGCTAACCCCGGGACGGACGAAAAAAAGGCGGCGCCCCCTGTTGGAGCAGGGTGCGCCGAACGCACAGACCCCCGGAGGGACGAAGAGTCGTGCGAAAGAAAACTGCGTGACCGCTGACAAATCAGCGGCGATGGTCAAGCTGCCTGCCGGAACTCCGTCCCTCCCGCCAAGCTCGGCTTCTGCCTCTTGAAGGTGGCTGGCGAACGCGGTGCGCCAGCGCGCGAGTTGCCGCTGCGATGCCTCAACACATCGACCACGGCTGACTGCCACGGCCAGTGATGCGCCAGCCGGTTGGCCGAAATGATCGCCTGCAGCGGCTCCTGGTAGGTGTCGCCGCGATCCAGGAAGCGGATGTTCGTCACGATGCTGTTGGGATCCAGCAGGCACATCACGCCGGGCTTGGCTTCCACCCAGTCCCAGGCCACGGCGAGCTGCTGGCCGTCGACCACCGTTCCCCAGACCGTGTCGCCCACTTGAAGTCCGTCTTCAAGCACTTGTTCGCGCACATGCGTAGCCAGATGCCTGAAGACATGCCACCCGCCGAGGTCCTCGGGCAGGTAACATTCGACCGGCGGCAAGCTCAAGACCAACCAAGCCTGCGGTACTGTCACGGTGGCACCTCGTGTGTTGCCCATGTACCGAATGTTCAAGGTGAGCGGCACACACGGCAACTCGCCAACTCTGGCGATACCCAAGCAACTGAGGATGCAGCAGAGGGACTATCTCGAGGTGAGCGCGGCGGAGGACCGGGCTACGTTTGAACGTCGGCTGGTCGACTTCGCCCAGAACCTCGACTTCGAACTGGCGTCCGCTGCGGTGGCGGTGGACCGGCCGGGCCAGCAGCCCATGTTCGAGATGATAGGCAACACGCCCGAGGCGTTCAAAAACGCGTCGCGCGATCCGTCGAATGTACGCCGGGACCCGGTCGTGAAACGGATGAAGTCCCTACACGTGCCGTTCTTCTACGACCAGGACTTGTACGTGAAGGAAGGTGCCGGTGACCTCTGGGAGACCTTCGCACCCTACGGCTATCGCACCGGCATCGCCGTCGCGACGCACCTCCCGGGTGGCAAGCACTTCCTGCTTGGCGTCGACCGCACGAAGCCGCTGCCGGAGTCGGACGAAGCCCTGACGCGCCTGATGGCGGACCTGCACCTGCTGGCCGTCTATGCCCAGCAGACGGCCATCCGGGTGCTCCTGCAGGAAGAGGCGTTCCAGGCGCCTGTGCCGCGGCTGACGCCGCGTGAACGAGAAGTCCTGCAGTGGACCGCGCAGGGGAAGTCGGCCTGGGCCGTAGGCGAGATCCTCAACATGAGCGAAGCCACGGTGCAGACCCATCTGCGCAACGTTCGCGAGAAGATGGGCGTGTCCAGCAAACACCAGGCGATCCTGCGCGCCAACGCCCTCGGCCTCATCACGGTGTAGCCGCTGAGGCGCGGGTATCACAAGCCCGCCGGCCCGTCAATTCGCAAGGTGATGCGAGTGGAGACGCACCGCTGGATTTGTTGGAATTCTCCTCAACGGTCAATGTCGACCCTTGCAGGAGAACGATATGCGCAGCAGCAGCAACACCGACGCGTGTTCCTTCCCGATCGGCGGTTGGGCCATCCTGGAGTGGTTGTTCGGCTGAAGCACACGCGCATCACCGGGGTGATGCGGGGAAAAGCGCGAAAGCGATTGGTGTTTTGGCGAGCTTTCGTAAGTTTCCTATCCGACTGAGGGCACGAGAAGGCCTTTTTTCGGGACTCAGTGAGTTAACATAATATACATCGTGCGCAATATTCAGGCGTCCCGCTCTTTCACAGATAGCCGGTCTGACGCAGCGCCTCTTCGCCTGCCCACAGGGCGTCCAATTGCGGCAGGTTCCACTTTTCGCGTGACTCGCGGGCGGCGATCGCATCGTCGCAGCCGGGTGCCGACAGGTCCACGATTTCCACGCGGAGCGGCGAGCGTGTGTTGATCGAGTAGAAGACCTTGACCAGCGGCATCGTCAGCGATCCCGGACCCTGGTCGACGATCACTGCCAGGCGGCCGGAACGCAGGCTCACCAGCGAACCGATCGGATAGATCCCGAGGCTCTTCACGAAGGCCTGGAACACCAGGGGGTCGAACTGACCCTTCCACTGCGCCATCTTGGCGAGCGAGTCGGCCGGGTCCCAGGCGTTCTTGTACGGACGGTTGGAGGTGATTGCGTCGTAGACGTCGCACACGGCCCCCATGCGGGCGGCGCGGGTCAGCGCGGCGCCCGACAGGCCGTGCGGATAGCCCTTGCCGTCGGGGCGCTCGTGGTGGTGCAGCACCACGTCGAGGGTCAGTTCACCGACCGCCCCTCCTTCCACCAGCATGGCGTGGCCGGCCTCCGGATGCGACTTCATCACCATGTACTCGGCATCGCTCAGGCTGCCCGGCTTGTTGAGCACGTCCAGCGGCATCGCCGCCTTGCCCATGTCGTGCAGCAGACCGGCCATGCCGGCCTCGCGCGTTTCGTCCTCGTCCATGCCCAGCTGGCGTCCCAGCGCGACCATCAGCGCGCACACGGCCACCGAGTGCATGTAGGTGTACTGGTCGTGGGTCTTCAGGCGCGCCAGGCTCACGATGGCGCCCGGGTTGCGCCATGCCGATGAGGCGATCTCGTCCACCAGCGGCAGGCAGCGTTCGACATCGACGGCGCGACCCAGGCGTGCCTCGTTGAAGAGCGAGGTGACCGTGTCGCGCGCCTGGTTGACGAGCGTCACGGCCCGCGCCAGCTCGGCCTGCAGCGCCACGGGAGCCGAACGGGCCCCAGCGTCGGGGGACTCGACTCCTGCCAGCGGCAGCTCCACGGCCTCCGCCGGGATGGCGATCGGCACCGCCTCGCCGGGCGGCGCATCGAGGCCCTTGGCGGTGTCGATCCAGATCTCGGTGACTTTGCTGCCGCGAAGCTTGGCCAGATCGGCGTCGTCGCGGATGACGAACCGCGTCTTCCAGAACGGATGATCCAGCCAGGGGCCGCACAGCTCCTGCACGTACATCCCCAGGCAGACCTGGCTGACGGGAATTCTCTTCAGCATGAGAGCTTGCTAGGCGGCACAGCGCTCTCTATCGGCTCGACCTGCGAATGGCTTGAAGCGTTTCGCAGGGAGCATGTCCCACAGGGCACGCGGCAAGCGCCCCCGGCGGGCGCCGGCAGGCTTCAGGCTGCGGCGTCGGGGCTGTCTTCGTCGTCGTCGCTCGCCGTCTCGGCGATGGCCGCGGCGTTGCCTGCGGTGGCCGGCACCGGGCGGTCCAGCGGACGGCACAGGTGGCGGTTCAGCTTGCCCAGG
Source organism: Rubrivivax sp. (assembly GCA_044226255.1). GTDB lineage: Bacteria > Pseudomonadota > Gammaproteobacteria > Burkholderiales > Burkholderiaceae_C > Rubrivivax. The sequence continues at coordinate 100,096 of JBGAHJ010000015.1, read as the reverse complement.
CGCTCGGACTTCTCGACGGCAGCCAGAACCACCTCCGGGCTGATCATCAACATGAACGGATTGCGCTCGGCGGCTTGCTGCGGCATGACGGGCTCCTTGGGAAGCGACGCGATGCAACCACTCTACGCCGCGAGTTCCCGCGTGTAGAGTGGCTCCAGCGCCAAAGGCCGTGTCAGATGACTTCTGACACGCTTGCTGTGGCGCCTGGCGTGATCTTCGTCAGCGTTCGGCGGCGTCGAGCCGGGCCGCCAGGCGCTCGCGACCGCCCAAACGGGCGAAGTCGGCCGCCCCGAGGCCCTGCTGGTTGCGCTGCTTCGGGTTGGCACCGCGGGTCAGGAGCAGGTCGACCGTCTCTTCCGGCGCGTAGCGCGCCGCCAGCATCAGGGCCGTGCTGCCGTTGGGCGACGGCGCATCGATGCGCGCACCGCGGTCGAGCAGCAGGGCCGTGGCCTCGGTGCCCGGGCCGCTGGCGGCATAGTGCAACGGCGTCCAGCCTTCGCGTTCGAGCGCAGCGCCGCGCTCCAGCAGGCGCTGCACCCAGTGTGCGTGACCCCGCAGCGCGGCCATCATCAGGGCCGTCTCGCCGACGGCGTTGGTGGCGTCCAGTTGCAGCCGGGGCTGTTCCAGCAGGACCGCGGCGCTGCGGAAAGACCGGTCCCGCATCGCCAGGTACAGCGGCAGTTGCCCCTTCTCGCTGGGCGTGTTGGGGTCGAATCCGGCGGCCAGGAATTCGCGGACCGTGTCCGCGGCATCCACGTTCAGGGCTCGGAAGAATCGTACGTGGGTATCGCTCTGAGCCAATGAAACTGATTGCGCGACAGCAAGATAGATCGCAAAGCTAAGGCAAATTCTTCGATTCATCCAGCACTCCGCGGAAGTGCGAACAGGGCGGTCGCATTGGCACTGGTCACCTCCGCCACCTGCTCCAGCGGCAGCCCCTTGATCTGCGCCAGCGCTTCGGCCACGTGCTTCACCCAGGCTGGCTGGTTGGTCTTGCCGCGGAACGGCACGGGTGCCAGGTAGGGGCTGTCGGTTTCGACCAGGCAACGCTCGAGCGGCACCATGCGCGCCACCTCGCGCAACGCCTCGGCATTGCGAAAGCTGAGGATGCCGGAGAACGAGATGTGAAAGCCCATCTCGAGCGCCGCCTGCGCCACCTCCACCGTCTCGGTGAAGCAGTGGAACACGCCGTGGACGGCGCCCTGCCCTTCGTCGCGCAGCACGGCCAGCGTATCGGCGCTGGCATTGCGCGTATGGATGACCAGCGGCAGACCCGTCGCACGGGCGGCCCGGATGTGCACGGCAAAGCGATCGCGCTGCCAGGCCATGTCCGCCACCGTGCGGCCGTTGAGCCGGTAGTAGTCCAGGCCGGTCTCGCCGATGGCGACGACGCGTGGCAGGGCGGCACGGGTCAGCAGGTCCTCGAGCGCCGGTTCCCGCACCCCTTCGTTGTCGGGGTGCACACCCACCGTCGCCCAGAGGTTGTCGTGGGCGAGGGCGATCTCGTGGACGACGGGGAATTCCTCCAGCGTCGTGCAGATGCAGATCGCCCGATCGACGCGTTGGGCGGCCATCTCGCGGCGGATCTCGGGCAGGCGCTCTCGCAGCCCGGGGAAGCTCAGGTGACAGTGCGAATCGATGAACATGCCGCCGGGCCGGACAGGCGAGGAGGAAGGCGCGCGACCGGCGCGCTACAGCGTCTGCGTCGGCTTGGACGACGAGATGCTGGTGCCCAGCACTTCCTCGATCTTGATCTTCAGCTGGCGCGACTTTTCGTCGTTGGGGAAGCGCACCCCCACGCCCTGGGTGCGACCGCCGGACGCGTTGGCCGGCGTGATCCACGCCACCTTGCCGGCAACCGGGAATCGCTGCGGATCGTCGGGCAGGGACAGCAGGAGGTAGATGTCCTCGCCGAGCTTGTACTCGCGGGTGGTCGGCACGAACAGGCCGCCTTCGGAAAAGATCGGGATGTAGGCCGCATACAGCGCACCCTTCTCCCGGAACACGAGCTGAATGACGCTGGGCCGGCTTGCCGCGCCCGTCGCCCCCGAAGGGCCGACTGCCGGCCCCAGGCCACCGACGCGACTGGGCTGTGGATCGCTCATGGCCGCAGTGTATCGGAGGGTCGCATGCCCGCTCGCCCGGTCGGCCGCGGCGGCTGCAGGGCCTCGTGGCCGGCGCGCAGCAGCGCCTCGACCAGCAGGCCTTCGTTCCACGGATGCTCGGCATGCCGCGCCACGCGCACGAGTTCGCGTGACCAGTCCGCCAGGAGCGCCGGTTGTCCCTTGGACAACGATGCATCGGCCGGAAAGTAGCGCGGCGGCGCGCCCGCGGCGACCGCCGTGGCGTCGTGGCACAGCTTGTAGAGCGCGTCCAGCACGCGTGGCACGGGCCAGCCCGCCAGCGCACCGACGCGGCCTTGTGCCAGCGCCGCCGGCAGCGCCGCCCAGGCGCGCGCATCCACGCCGGCCTGCAAGAGGGCCAGCGCCTCGAGCGGCCGCCCGCTGCAGGCAGCCAGCAACACGCGCGCGTCGGCCGGATCATTGACACCCTGTCCGGCCAGCCATGCCACTGCCGCATCGGCTGGTGGAGTGGCCAGGCGCATCACCTGGCAGCGGCTGCGCACCGTGGGCAGCAGCCGCGCCGGCTCTGCACTGCCCAGCAGCAGGCGCGTGCCCGGCGCCGGCTCCTCCAGCGTCTTCAGCAGCGCGTTGGCGGCCTGCAGGTTCAGCGCCTCGCCCGGGAACAGCAGGGCCACCTTGCCGCGGCCGCGCGCGCTGGTGCGCGTGACGCGGTCGATCAGGTGGCGCACGTCGTCCACGCGGATCTGCTTGCTCGGCTTGCGCTCGCTGTCGACGCGGTCGTCGGGCAGCGGCCATTCGTGCTCACGCCTCAGGGTCTCGGGCAGCAGCACGGTCAGGTCGGGGTGCCCGTGCGCCTGCACGAGGTGGCAGCTGCCACAGCGCCCGCAGGGCCGCGCGCCATCGGCCTCGCACAGCCAGGCCTGGGCCAGCGTGAAGGCCAGCTGCAGCGCGCCGTCACCGGGTGCTCCGTGCAGAAGCAGCGCATGGCCGCGCTGGCTCTGCAGCGCGTCGGTCAGCGGCTTCTGCAGCCACGGCAGCGGCAGGGTTCCCGAGGCGTCGACCAGCACCGGCCCGCCCTCAGGCCCAGGGCCGCGCCAGCAGCGCCGCCTGCACCCTTGCCCACACCGCCGCCAGGTCGCCGTCCGCGTCCAGGCGGGCGAAGCGCTCCGGGTCGGCGGCGCAGCGCGCCGCGTAGCCCGCCACCACCCGCTCGAAGAACGCCCTGTCCTGGCCTTCGAAGCGGTCGGGTGCGCGTGCCGACGCGCGGCGCTGCGCGGCGACCTCCGGCGCAATGTCGAACCACAGCGTCAGATCGGGCTGGCGACCCTCTTGCACCCACGTCTCCAACTGGGCCAGCACGCCCCGGTCGAACCCGCGACCGCCGCCCTGATAGGCGAAGCTCGCGTCGGTGAAGCGGTCGCACAGAACGAACGCACCACGCGCCAGCGCCGGTTCGATCTGCTGCGCCAGGTGGTCGCGCCGCGCCGCAAAGACCAGCAGCGCTTCGGTGAGCGCGTCCATCGGCGCGTGCAGCACCAGTTCGCGCAGTCGTTCGGCCAGCGGCGTGCCGCCGGGCTCGCGCGTGACGACGACATCGTGTCCACGGGTTCGCAGCCAGCCGGCCAGCGCCTCGATGTGCGAGCTCTTGCCGGCGCCGTCGATGCCTTCGAAGGTGATGAAGCGGCCCGCCATCAGCGGCCGCGCTGGTACTTGTTCACGGCTCGATTATGGTCGGCGAGGTTGTTGCTGAACTCGCTGCTGCCGTCGCCGCGCGACACGAAGTACAGCGCGGCGCTGCGATCCGGCCGCACCGCCGCGCGCAGCGAGGCCAGGCTCGGCAGCGCGATCGGCGTCGGGGGCAGCCCGGGCCGCGTGTAGGTGTTGTAGGGCGTGTCGGCCAGCAGGTCGCGCTTGCGCAGGTTGCCGTCGAACGAGGCGCCCAGGCCGTAGATCACGGTCGGATCGGTCTGCAGGGGCATCCCGACGCGCAGCCGGTTCGCGAACACGGCGGCGACGAGGCCACGGTCGGCGGCCAGGCCCGTCTCCTTCTCGACGATGGAGGCCAGCGTCAGCGCCTCGTCGGCACTCTTCAGCGGAGTGTCGGGCGCGCGGGCCGCCCAGGCCGACTCCAGGTGGCGCTGCATCGCCCGGTGGGCGCGCTTGAGCACCGCCAGGTCGCTGACGTTGCGGCTGTAGGCATAGGTGTCGGGGAAGAAGCGGCCCTCGGCCGGCTGCCCGCCGGGCGCGCCGATGGCCGCCATCAGTTCGGCATCGCTCATCGCAGCGCTCGCGGGTTTCAGGTTCGGCGCCTTCGCCAGCGCGGCGCGCAGCTGGCGCAGCGTCCAGCCCTCGATCACGCGCAGGTGCTCGAGCGCCTCGTCGCCCTGCACCATCTTCTCGAGCAGGCGGCGCGGCGACGTGCCGGGATCGATCTCGTAGCTGCCGGCGCGGATGCGGCGGGCCTGTCCCGACCAGCGGAACCAGGCGTACAGCAACCGCGGCGAGGTCTGCACACCCGCATCGACCCAGCCCTGCGCGATCTCCCGCGGCGTGGTGCCGGGCTCGATCGACAGTTCGGCGCTGGTGCCGGACAGCGGCAGCGGCCGCTGGAGCCACCACCACACGGCCGCTGCGCCGGCTGCGGCGACGGCAATCAGGGCGGCCAGAAGCAGGCCCCCCAGGCGTAACCCCAGCGAGCGCCTCGACATGGCCGACGATGATAATGAGCCGCATGAGCGAGGCTGTTACCACTTCCCTGCCCCATGGCGCGCTGCGCCTGGCGGATTGGGGCCTGATCCGCGCCACCGGCGCCGATGCGGCGAAGTTCCTGCACGGGCAGCTGACGCAGGACATCGAGCACCTGCCCGAGGGCCAGGCGCGACTGGCCGGCTACTGCACGGCCAAGGGCCGGCTGCTGGCGACCTTCGTGGTGTGGCGCGCCGGCAGCGACATCCTGCTGGCCTGCAGCGCCGACCTGCTGCCCGCGGTGCTCAAGCGCCTGTCGATGTTCGTGCTGCGCGCGCAGTGCAGGCTGTCGGATGCCAGCGCCGAGGCGCCGCTGTGGGGCGTGGTCGGTGGGCCGGTCGCGGACACCTGGTCCGTTGCGCACAGGGCCGATGGCCGGGTGATCGAGCTGCCGCCCGCCATGGTGCAGGGTCAGCGCGTGGCGCGCCGCATGCACCTGGGCGCCGAGCCGGCAGGCCTGCCGTCGATCGACCCCGAAACCTGGCGCTGGCTCGAAGTGGCGAGTGGTGTGCCACGCATCGTCGCCGCCACGGTCGAGCAGTTCGTCCCGCAGATGGTGAACCTCGAGCTGGTCGGGGGCGTGAACTTCGGCAAGGGCTGCTACCCCGGCCAGGAGATCGTGGCGCGCAGCCAGTACCGCGGCACGCTGAAGCGCCGCGCGCAGGCCGTGCAGAGCGCGCAGGCCCTGGCGCCGGGCCAGGAGATCTTCCACAGCGCCGACCCCGGGCAGCCGGCCGGCATGGTCGTGCTCTCGGGCAGCCGGGAAGGGGCGCACACGGCGCTGGTCGAAGTGAAGCTGGCCGCGCTGGAAGGCGGCACGCTGCACGCCGGTACCGCCGACGGCCCGCTGCTGCGACCCACGCCATTGCCCTACGAGATCCCGGCCGACGCCTCCTAGATCCGGCGCGTCGTGCGCGAGCTCTACGTCTACTGGAAGGCGCCCCCTGCGTCGGACCTTGCGCCGCTGCGCATCGCGATGGCGCAGCTGGAGTCGCAGTACCCGGGCTTGCGGGCGCGGCTGCTGCACCGGGCCGACACGCGGGACGACGGAGCGACGTGGATGGAGGTCTACACCGCAACGGCCGGCGTCGACGGCATCCTGCAGCTGGCGATCGAAGCCCGGATGGCGCCGCTGACGGAGGCGCTGGGCGCCGGGCCGCGCCACACCGAGGTCTTCGACAGCGCGCCCTGAGCCGCCGCCGGGCGCTCAGGGCGCCCGGCGCATCTCCTGGTGCGGAATGCCGGCCTCCTCGAACACGGGGCCGTGGCGCTGGAAGCCGAGCCGCTCGTAGAACGAGATCGCGCTGGCCTGCGCCTGCAGCATGACCTGGCGGTCGCCGCGGCCGCGGGCCGCGTCCAGCAGCGCCTGCAGCACGCGCTGGCCGAGTAGCACGCCGCGCATCGACGCCAGAGTGGCCAGCCGGCCCACCTGCCCCACGCCGTCCACCGCCGGCAACAGCCGGCCAGCGGCCAAGGGCTGGCCGATGCGGTTGCGCGCCACCGCGTGCAGCGCCGTCGCGTCGCGCGCATCCACCACCAGTTCGGCCGGGATGCGCTGCTCGTCGACGAACACGGCCTGCCGGACGGCCCGCGAGACCTCGCCCTGCGCAGCCCAATCGCCGACCTGGACGGTCGCCATCGGCGCGCCGTCCTCGAACGCCAGGAACCATTCGCGCAGCGCCGGCGGCACCGGCTTGCTGGTCTGCGCCACCGGATCGGCGAAGACGTAGACCAGTTCGCCATGCACCAGCCGCTGCATGCCGCGGAACACCGCCGCGGCGAACACCAGCGACGAGTTTCCGATGCGCGCGCAGCGGACGCCCACGGCGAGTTGCTCGTCGTAGCGCGCCGAGGCCTCGTACTCCAGCGTCGCCTTGCGCACGAAGAGATCGCCCTGCATCGCCTCCATCGTCTCGTGGTACGGCATCGCGAGGGCACGCCAGTAGCCCGCGACCGCGGTGTCGAAGTACATCAGGTAGTGGCCGTTGAAGACGATCTTCTGCATGTCCACCTCGGCCCAGCGCACCCGCAGCGGTTCGAGGAAGCGAAAGTCGTTGCGTGCAAGGCTCATGGCTCGAGCGTTCCTTTCAGCGCGGCGGCGATCGCGTCCAGTGCGGCATGCGCCTGGGGAATGGCGCGGCCCATCTTGATGAAGTCGTGCGTGAGCCCGCGGAAGAGCTCCAGCTGCACCGGCACGCCGGCCATGCGCAGCTTGTCCGCATAGGCCAGCCCCTCGTCCACCAGCGGGTCGCACTCGGCCAGCAGCACGAAGGCCGGCGCCGTGCCATCCACCTCGGCTTCGAGCGGTGCGAAACGCCAGTCGTGGCGAAGCGCGGCGTCGATGTACTTGTCGAAGAACCAGAGGATGGTGCTGCGGTCGAGCAGGAAGCCTTCGGCGAAGTGGCGGTGCGAGGCGGTGTCGGCCCGAGCCCCGGTGCCTGGCGTGACCAGCAGCTGCAATGCCAGCGGCAGCCCCTCGTCGCGCGCCTGCAGCGCGCAGGCGGCGGCCAGCGTACCGCCGGCGCTGTCGCCGCCCACCGCCAGGGGCCGCTCGGCGAGGCCGAAGCGCGCGGGCTCGCGCGAAAGCGCACGCATCGCGGCGAAGGCGTCGTCCACCGCGGCCGGGAAGCGGTGCTCGGGGGCGCGGCGGTAGTCGAGCGCCACCACCGCGAAGCCGCTGCGGCAAGCGACCTGGCGGCACAGGCTGTCGTGCGTCTCCAGGCTGCCGATGACGAAACCGCCGCCGTGCAGGTAGAGCAGGCCCGGTCGCGGTTCGGGGCCGTCGGCATAGATGCGCGCAGCGCGTGGCCGGCCATCGCCGCCCGGCAGATCGAAAGACCCGACGCGCGCAAGCGGCACACGCGGCAGATCCAGCACCTCGGCACCGGCCTCGTAGGCGGCACGCGCTTCGGCGGTGGTCTGCTGGTGGAAGGGCGGACGGCCGGCGCGGCGGATGCGCTCCAGCACGCCGGCCATCTGGGGGGTCAGGAGTTGCGTGCCCAAGCCCGCAAGCATACGGGCCGCCCGGCGCGGCGGCGCTCAGGAACCGACGCAGGCCGAGCGCTGCCAGTCGAAGCGGTCACCGACGCGGCAGGCCACCGCCATCACCGTGCCCGGCAGCACGGGTGCGCACTGGCCGGCGGCCAGGGCCACCGGCCCGTAGGTGCCGAAGCCCGAGCGGCCGTGCAGCATCACCATGCCGCCGCAGGCGTTCTCCATGCAGACGGTGGTGCCGCGGCGCGTCACGCGCGCGCAGGCCAGCGCCGCGTAGCCGGCATCGCCGTCCGCCGAAGGCGCCAGCGCCTGCAGCTGTGGGTTCGGCGCGGCCGCCTGGCTCGTCCCCGGGGAGGCGCCCCCGCCGTTGCGCCCGGCGCGGCGCGCCGCCTCGAACTCGCCGGCGGCCTGCGCCACCTGACCCACGCCGCCCATCAGCGTCTTGAAGTCCTCGCTGGTGAAGGTGCTGCAGCCTGCCAGCACCGCAGCCGCCAGCGCGGTGGCGGCCGCGGTGCGACCGACTCTCCCCTGCCCTCGTTCGTTCGTCATGCGGCCCTCCCCGTCGTGTGATCGCCTGATGGCGTGCGACAAACTGTAGGCAGCACCCGCCGCGGCTCCATCCGCCCGGCGTGGTACGACGGGTCGCTCACATGCGCAGTTCGTCGGATGCGTCTGCAGCCTGTCGCCGCTCGCTTGGGGCCGTCCGCAGGGGGCGATATGGTGTGCTACATCAGCAACACACCACGGGCATCCCATGCAGACCTGGGACCAGAGACAACCGATCTACCAGCAGCTGGCCGACCTGCTGGCCGCGCAGCTGCTGGACGGCGACCCACCGGAAGGCGAAGCGATGCCGTCGGTGCGCGCGCTGGCCGGCCGCTTCCTGCTGAACCCGCTCACCGTGAACCGCGCACTCACTGCGCTGGGCGACGAGGGCCTGCTCGAGAACCGGCGCGGCCTCGGACTGTTCGTGGTGCCCGGCGCCCGCGAGAAGCTCAAGGCCGCCGAGCGCGAGCGTTTCCTGCATGACGAATGGCCGCGCCTGCGCGAGCGCCTGCGCCGCCTGGACATCGGCGCCGATCAACTCACCTGGGAGGAACAGCCATGAGCGCCGAGATGACCGGCCAAGCCCTCGTCGAAGCGCGCCACGTCAGCGTGACCTACGGTGCCAAGCGCGCCGTGGACGACGTCAGCTTCACCATCCCCAAGGGCCGCGTCGTCGGCCTGCTGGGCCACAACGGCGCCGGCAAGACCACGCTGATGAGGGCGATGGTGGGCCTGGCGGCCGCCCAGGGCGAGCTCGTGATGCTGGGTCTGAACCCGATGCAGCAGCGTACGCAGCTGCTGGAGCAGGCCTGCTACATCCCCGACGTGGCCGTGCTGCCGCGCTGGGCGCGCGTGGAGGAGCTGATCACGCTGATGAGCGGCCTGCACCCGCGTTTCTCGGCCGACCGGGCGCGCCAGCTGCTGCGGCGCACGAGCGTGGGCCTGAACGCCAAGGTGAAGACGCTCTCCAAGGGCATGCTGGCGCAGGCGCACCTGGCGCTGATCGCCGCCATCGACGCGCGCCTGATGATCCTGGACGAGCCGACGCTCGGGCTCGACGTGCTGTCGCGCAAGGCCTTCTACGAGATGCTGATCGACGAGTGGTGCGACGGCGAGCGCAGCGTCCTGATCAGCACGCACCAGGTGGAGGAGATCGAGTCGCTGCTGTCCGACGTGCTGATGCTGAACGAAGGCAAGCTGGTCCTGTCGATCAGCCTGGAGGACATGGACCGCCGCTTCGTCGCCTTCAGCCACGACGCTGCGGTGGCCGACCAGATGGCTGCCGCGCACCCCCTGCTGCGCTACCGCACCGGCCCCGGGCCGGCTGGCAACGCCGCCATCTTCGACGGCGAGCCGCCGCCGCAGGTGCAGGCCCTGGGCCAGCGCATGCGCCCGAGCCTGGTGGACCTGTTCGTGGCGCTGACCCGCAAGCCCGAACTCGACCGCACGCACTTCTGACACGAGGCCACCGATGAACCGCTTGCTTCCCCTCATGCAGCGCGAATGGCTGCAGCACCGTTTCGGCTGGATGCTGATGGTCCTGATCCCGCTCGGCCTGGCGCTGTCGCTGGGTGTCTTCGGCTCGATCCAGATCGACCCCGAGACCATCGAACGCGTCGGCGACAAGCTGCCGACGATGGTGGCCCTGATCTCGATGGCCGGCGCGATGCTGGTGATGTTCGTGATCGCCTGGTTCAGCTCCACCATCATCGTCAGCGGGCTGGCGCGGCGCGACCACGCCGACCGCTCCATCGAGTTCTGGCTCTCGCTGCCCACCACGCACAGCGCCAGCTACGCCGCGCCGCTGATCGTGCACCTGCTGCTGGTGCCCATCGCCGCGCTGCTGATCGGGCTGGCCGGCGGTTTCCTGCTCTCGATGGTGACCGTCACGCGGCTGATGGGCTTCGAGGCCTGGTTCGGCCTGCCGTGGCTGCAGATGCTCGGCGGCACCTTCACGCTGAGCCTGCGCTTCATCGCCGGGCTGCCGCTGGCCGAGCTGTGGCTGCTGCCGCTGACGCTGCTGATCATGCTGCTCACCGCCTGGTTCAAGCGCTGGGGCTGGGTGATCCTGTTCGTGGGCATCGGCCTGGGCAGCCAGCTGCTGGAGCGCCTGTTCGGGCAGCCGCTGCTGTCGCAGCTGATCAAGAGCCAGCTCAAGCATGCGATGCAGTCGCTCATCGCCTCGGAGCGCGGCCTGCAGATCTCCGGTGGCGACGTCAACGGCGCGCTGCAGCTGCTGCCGGGCTTCCTGGTGCAGGACTTCGGTCTGGCGCTGCGCGCCCTGGCCTCGCCGCTGATGCTGGGCGGGCTGCTCTTCTCGGCCGGCTGCTTCTGGCTGCTGCTGCGCTGGCGCCAGCGCGGCGCCAGCGCAGTGGGCTGAATGGCCCGGCCGCAGTCCCCACTAGACTGCGGCCATGATGAAGAACGGCGGCAAGGCCGCAACCATCGTCGACGTGGCGCGCGAGGCCGGCGTCTCGATCAAGACGGTCTCGCGCGTGGTGAACCGCGAAAGCGGCGTGCTGGACGCCACGCGCGAGCAGGTGCTGGAGGTGGTGCGCCGGCTCAACTACCGGCCCAAGCAGTCGGCGCGCAGCCTGGCCGGTGCGCGTTCGTTCCTGATCTGCCTGCTGTACTACGACCCCAGCGCCGCCTTCGTCGGCGGCATGCAGCGCGGCGCCACGCTGGCCTGCCGTGCCAACGGGTACCACCTGGTCGTCGAGTCCCTGGGCACCGATGCGCCGGACCTCACCGACCAGGTCGAACACATGCTGGCAGCGCTGCGGCCCGACGGCATGATCCTGACCCCGCCGCTGTGCGACGACCCGCGCGTGCTGGCCGCCGTGCGCGCCTTCGGCACGCCCTGTGTGCTGATCTCGCCCGGGGGCGGTGCGGCGCCCGGTGCCGGGGCGCGGGTCTCGATGGACGACACCGCGGCGGCCGAGGAGGTGGGCAACCTGCTCGTGAGCCTGGGCCACGAACGCATCGGCTTCATCGAGGGCGCAGCCGATCAGGCGGCTTCCGCACGGCGCCGCCGCGGCTTCGAGAAGGCGCTGAAGGCCCACGGGCTGTCGCTGGACCCGGCCCTGCACTTCCACGGCAACTTCCGCTTCGAGTCCGGCGTGGAGGCGGCGCACGCGATGCTCAGCGCGCGCCATCCGCCCACCGCCGTGTTCGCCAGCAACGACGACATGGCGCTCGGCGTGCTGGCCGCGGCGCAGCGCCTGGGCATCCAGGTGCCGCAGGACCTGTCGCTCGTGGGCTTCGACGATTCGCCGGCCTCCAGCCTCGTGTGGCCAGCGCTGACGACCGTGCGGCAGCCGGTGGGCGAGATGGCCGAGGCCGCGGTGCAGTTGCTGGTCAACGGCGACGTGGCGGCCGCCGCGGAGGCCGGCGCCAGGCCGCTGGTGCGGGTGCTGCCGCACGAGCTGGTGGTGCGCTCGTCGACCTCCGCGCTGCCCCGCCGCGCGCGCCGTTCGGTGCGCTGAAGGCTCCGGGAAAACGATCAAGGGTGCGTGTGCACCCTGCAATTGACAGCGTTGTCATCAAGCCCCTACCATGCGTCCGGCTGCCCGAAGTGCCGCCCCGGATGCGAGGAGACACGACCATGAACAGCGCACAGCACTACCCCCGCCTCGTCGGCGACATCGGCGGCACGCATGCCCGTTTCGGCCGCGTCCACGAACCCGGCAGCGGCGCGCGTGAAGTCGCCTACTACCGCTGCGCCGAGTTCCCGACGATCGGCCACGCGCTGCAGCGCTACCAGGACGAGTACCCGGGTGCCGCCGCCCGCGCCTGCGCACTCGGCGTGGCCACGCCGGTCGACGGCGACCACGTGCAGCTCACCAACTCCAGCTGGGCGTTCTCGATCCGCGAACTGCAGCAGCGCCTCGGGGTCGAGCGTCTGCTGGTGCTCAACGACTTCACCGCCCTCGCCCTCGCGCTGCCCGAACTGACGCCGTCGGAGCTGCGCCAGGTGGGCGGCGGCCGGCCGGTGGCGCAGGCCCCGCTGGCGCTGATCGGCCCCGGCACCGGCCTTGGGGTGTCGGGCCTGCTGCCGCTGCCCGGCGGCCGCGGCCATGTCGCCATCGGCGGCGAAGGCGGGCACGTGACGCTGGCCGCCTGCGACGACGAGGAGCGCGCGGTGCTCGAATGCATGGAGCGCCACTTCGGCCATGTCTCGGCCGAGCGGGCCCTGTCGGGGCCCGGGCTCGAGAACCTGCACCGCTGCGTGCTGGAGGTGGCGGGCTACCAGGCCGAACCACGCGGGGCGCACCAGATCGCCAGCGCCGGCCTCGACGGCAGCGACTGCGCCAGCGAACATGCGCTGACCATCTTCTGCAGCCTGCTCGGCCAGGTGGCCGGCAACCTGGCGCTGACGCTCGGCGCGCGCGGCGGTGTGTACATCGGCGGCGGCATCGTGCCGCGCCTGGGCGAGTGGTTCGACCGCTCGCCGTTCCGCGAGCGCTTCGAGGCCAAGGGCCGCTTCGCGAGCTACCTGTCGAAGATCCCGGTCTTCGTGGTCCAGTCCGAAGTGTCGCCGGCCCTCCTGGGTGCCTCGCGCGCGCTCGACCTGCTCGCCGCCTGAGCACCCCCAAGCAAAACGGCGCTGCCGTCACCGGCAGCGCCGCCCGCTGGTCTCTTCGCCTCGGCGATCAGTGGTGCGTGCCGTCGAAGAACTGCTCGTCTTCGGTCGAACCCTTCAGCGCCGCGGTCGACGACTGCTTCTCGATCGTGGTGGTCACCGCGTCGAAGTAGCCGGTGCCGACCTCGCGCTGGTGCTTCACCGCGGTGAAGCCGCGCTCGGCCGCAGCGAACTCCTTCTCCTGCAGTTCGACGAAGGCGCTCATGTTGTTGCGCGCATAGCCGTAGGCCAGGTCGAACATCGAGTAGTTCAGGCTGTGGAAACCGGCCAGCGTGATGAACTGGAACTTGTAGCCCATCGCGCCCAGCTCGCGCTGGAACTTGGCGATCGTGGCGTCGTCCAGGTTCTTCTTCCAGTTGAAGCTGGGGCTGCAGTTGTAGGCCAGCAGCTTGCCCGGGAACTTGGCATGGATGGCGTCGGCGAAGGCCTTCGCGAAGCCCAGGTCCGGCGTGCCGGTCTCGCACCACAGCATGTCGACGTACGGGGCGTAGGCCAGGCCGCGGCTCACCGCCTGGTCGAGGCCTTTCTTCGTGCGGTAGAAGCCTTCCACGGTGCGCTCGCCGGTGAGGAACGGCTTGTCGTTGTCGTCGACGTCGCTGGTCACGAGGTCGGCCGCTTCCGCATCGGTGCGGGCCAGCAGCACGGTGGGCACGCCCATCACGTCGGCGGCCAGGCGCGCTGCCACCAGCTTGGCGACGTTCTCGCGCGTCGGCACCAGCACCTTGCCGCCCATGTGGCCGCACTTCTTCACGCTCGCCAGCTGGTCCTCGAAGTGCACGCCGGCGGCGCCCGCTTCGATCATCGCCTTCATCAGCTCGAAGGCGTTCAGCACGCCGCCGAAGCCGGCTTCGGCGTCGGCGACGATGGGCGCGAAGTAGTCGATGTCGTTCTTGCCCTCGCTCCACTGGATCTGGTCGGCGCGGGCGAAGGTGTTGTTGATCTTCTTGACCACCTTGGGCACCGAGTCCACCGAGTACAGGCTCTGGTCGGGATACATCTCGCCGTTGCTGTTGGCGTCACCCGCCACCTGCCAGCCGCTGAGGTAGATCGCCTTCAGGCCGGCCTTCACCTGCTGCATGGCCTGGTTGCCGGTCAGCGCGCCCAGCGTGTTGACGAAGGGCTCGGTGTTGACCAGCGTCCACAGCTTCTCGGCGCCGCGCCTGGCCAGCGTGTGGTCGATCTGCAGCGAGCCGCGCAGGCGCACCACGTCCTCGGCCGTGTAGCCGCGCTGGATGCCCTTCCAGCGCGGGTTGGTGGCCCATTCCTTCTCGAGGGCGGCGATCTGCTGTTGGCGGGTCAGTGCGGTCATGGAGGCTCCTGTCTTTGAGGTGAACGAAAGCTCGGATCGGATGGCTCCAGCGTAGCGCGCTGCCTGCGCGATGTCATGACTTATGTCTTATATAAGACATAGGAATAGAGTGTTTGAAATCAACGTGTTAGGCGCTTTTTCCATATTGCGGAAGCGTGTTTTTCCATATGGCGAACTTTTGCTGCGACGCAGCGTCGATCCATTCCATCATGTGAAAGGCATTTGCTGCGATGCGGGACACCCTTGATCCGGCGCAAGGGACCGTGACCGGGCGGCCCGAACAATGCCTTTCGGCACCACACCGAGGAGAGTCCGCATGAACGCCGTCGCCCGCTCGTCCCGACCGGCCCGCCCCCCTGTCCCGCCGCTGCCCGAATTCGACACGCTGGACCGCACGCACCGAGCAGCACTGGAGATGCTGCGCAACTTCGATCGTCTGCTCGACCAGTTGCACGACGAAGGTCTGACCGAGGCGGCCAGCCGCAGCGCCCAGGCCATCCTCGGCTTCTTCAGCGGACCCGGCCGCGACCACCACGCGCAGGAGGAAGCCCAGGTGTTCCCCGGCCTGCTGGCCGGCGGTGATGCCGAGCTCGTGCACCACGTGCATCGCCTGCAGCAGGACCACGGCTGGCTCGAGGAAGACTGGCGCGAGCTGGCGCCGCAGATCGAGGCCGTCGCCCGCGGCTACAACTGGTACGACCTGCCGATGCTGCGCGCAGCGCTGCCGGTGTTCACCGAGCTGTACCGCGAGCACATCGCGCTGGAGGAATCGCTGATCTACCCGGCCGCCCGGCGCCAGGCCCAGACGCTGAAGGCCGCGAGCGAAGCGCGTCGAACGGGCTGAGGCATCATCGGGCTCCCCTCCCTGCCCTCCGGAGCCCGCGATGAACAAGGCCCTCGACCCCGCGCTGATGCAGGCTGCCGAGATCTCCGGCAGCGCTGCGATGTCGGCCTACTGGATGCCGTTCACCGCGAACCGTCAGTTCAAGAAGGCGCCGCGGCTGCTGGTGAAGGCCGAGGGCATGCACTACCAGGACGCCGACGGCCGTCAGGTGCTGGACGGCGTGGCGGGCCTGTGGTGCGTGAACGCCGGCCATGCGCGGCCGCGCATCGTCAAGGCGATCCAGCACCAGGCCGCCGAGATGGACTTCGCGCCGCCGTTCCAAATGGGCCACCCGAAGGCCTTCGAACTGGCCGAGCGGGTGGCGGCGCTGGCGCCCGAGGGCATGAACAAGGTGTTCTTCGCCGGCAGCGGCTCCGAGGCGGTGGAGACGGCGCTGAAGATGGCGCTGGCCTACCACCGCGTGCGCGGCGAGGCCTCGCGCACGCGGCTGATCGGGCGCGAACGCGGCTACCACGGCGTGAATTTCGGCGGCATCTCGGTAGGCGGCATGGTGGCCAACCGCAAGCACTTCGGCACGCTGCTGGGCGGCGTGGACCACATCCGCCACACCCACGACCTGGCGAAGAACGCCTTCTCCGTCGGCCAGCCGGCGCACGGCGCCGAACTCGCCGATGACCTGGAACGACTGGTGGCGCTGCACGACGCCAGCACCATCGCGGCGGTGATCGTCGAGCCCATCGCCGGCAGCACCGGGGTGCTGATCCCGCCGCAGGGCTACCTGCAGCGGCTGCGCGAGATCTGCGACCGCCACGGCATCCTCTTGATCTTCGACGAGGTCATCACCGGCTTCGGCCGCACCGGCAACCCGTTCGCGGCGCAGACCTTCGGCGTCACGCCCGACCTCATCACCTGCGCCAAGGGCCTCACCAACGGCAGCGTGCCGATGGGTGCCGTGATCGCGCGCGACACGATCCACGACGCCTTCATGAACGGCCCCGAGAACGTGATCGAGTTCTTCCACGGCTACACCTACTCGGCACACCCGCTGGCCTGCGCGGCAGGCCTGGCCACGCTGGACACCTACGCGGAAGACGGCCTGCTGACCCGCGCACAGGCGATGCAGGGCTACTTCGCCGAAGCCGTGCATGCGCTCAAGGGCGAACCGCACGTGATCGACGTGCGCAACTTCGGGCTGGTGGCCGGCGTCGAGCTGAACCCTGTGGCGGGCGCGCCGACGAAGCGCGCCTTCGAGCTCTTCCTCGACTGCTGGCAGCAGGGCGTGATGGTGCGCACCACGGGCGACATCGTCGCGCTGTCGCCGCCGCTGATCGTCGAGCGCCCGCACATCGACCGCCTGGTGGACACGCTGCGCACTGCGTTGCGCCGCCTGGCCTGACCGCCGGGTGACGGCCGGCGCACAGCGCCCACCGGCGTGGGCCTACCTGAGCCTGGCCGCCAGCATGGCGCTGGTGGGCAGCTACGTGGGCCTGTCGCGCCTGCTGGTGGCGGTGTTCCCGGTGCTGCTGCTGGCCTGGCTGCGCTTCGGCATCGCGGCGGTGGTGATGGTGCACTGGGTGCCACGACGCGATGGCGACTCCGCCCTGTCGCGGCATGACCGCTGGCTGCTGTTCTGGGAAAGCTTCCTCGGCAACTTCCTGTTCAGCATCTGCATGCTCTACGGCGTGGCGCTCACCTCGGCGCTGGCGGCCGGCGTGACCATGGCGGCCATCCCCGCCGCGGTGGCGCTGCTCTCGCGCGTGTTCCTTCACGAGCAGATCCGGCCGCGCGTGGCCGCCGCCATCGCCTGTGCGGTGCTGGGCATCGCGCTGCTGGCACTGGCGCGCAACAGCGGCGCCGCCGGCGACGGCGGCTCGGTGCTCGGTTATGCGCTGCTGCTGGCCGCGGTGCTGTGCGAGGCCTCGTACGTGGTGATCGGCAAGCGCCTCACCGGCAGCGTGTCGCCGCGGCGCATCAGCGCGCTGATCAACCTCTGGGGCCTGGCCCTGGTGACGCCGTTCGGGCTGTGGCAGGCGCTGACGTTCGACTTCCGCGCGGTGCCCGGCGGCACCTGGCTGCTTCTGGGGTTCTATGCGGTGGCCGCGAGCATGGTGACGGTGTGGCTCTGGATGATGGGCCTGCGCCACGTGCCTTCGTCGCGCGCCGGTGTCTTCACGGTGATGCTGCCGGTGGCGGCGGCGCTCACCGGCGTGCTGGTGCTGGGCGAAACCTTCGGCGCGGCCCACCTGGCGGCCTTTGCGCTGGCGATGGCGGGCCTGCTGCTGGCCACCTGGCCGGAGCGCCAGCCGCAAGGTCAGCGCACGTAGAAGACGTCGAGCGTCGGGAAGTCGGCGCTGCCATGCAGGCAGTGCCACAGGTAGATCGCGAAGCCGATGTCGCCGGTCCACAGCGAATGGCGCAGGTGGCCGACCGCCGCCGCTTCGGCCTCGGTCTGCGCGATGCCGTGCATCGCGAAGGCACGGGCGCGTTCGAGCCAGCGTGCGTCGCCGCTGCGCCGGAACAGCTTCAGGAAGGCATAGCCGTTGCCGCCGGTGCCGTGGCACAGGTTCGAGCCCTTGGTCAGCGGCCCGGCCATCCACACGGCCTCGCCGGCAGCCAGCAGCAACGCGTCCAGATCGGCGTCGGGCCACCCGGCCAGGCAGACGACGAAGCCGGGCGCACCGTGGCAGTACTGCATGTACATCGGCGGCGGCAGCTTGCGCGCGATCAGCCAGGGTCGCCAGTTGGCCCTGCCGTCCTCCCAGGTGGCCGTGCGCGACACGGTGGTGGCGATGGCCTCGCGCCAGCGCGACCAGACCTCGTCGCCCATCAGGCGGCGGCCGCGGATCAGCGGCAGCGCCGTGCCGACGAAGCCGTGCGTGGCGTCGATGTAGTTGCTCTTCTGACCGTAGAGCTCCTGCGTCCAGTAGCGGCAGCCGTGTTCCTCGCTCCACTCCAGCTGCGACCACAGCCGTTCGGCGGTCTGGCGGAACAGCGCCGCCCAGCGCTCGTCGCCCGTGCGCTCGTGCAGGAACAGCGCGGCCAGCAGCGTGCCGGGCGAACCCATCAGCATCTCGCGCGCGGGGTGGTCGATGTTGCCGGCGATCAGCTCGGCCAGCCGGTCGGCCGCGGCGGCGTCCGGCCGGCTGCCGCAGGTCCACAGGTGCAGCGGCGTCTCGCCGATCAGGTAGGCGGCGCGTTCGCGCTCGCCCGCCATCAGCGCCAGCAACTCGTCGGCGTGCGCCCGGTAGTCGCGGGCCAGGCGCGCCGCGCCCAGGTCCTGCAGGTGGTGCAGCCCCCAGCAGACGCCCAGGGCGCCGTGGTACAGCGGCGCGAACGGCCTGGCCGGGTCGTCGCCCGGCTCCAGGTCGCGCGGGTGCGCCGGCCACCACCGGCCCGGGCCGCCCTGGGCCTCGGTGTCGCGCACGAGCCGCTCGATGAAGCCGCGCACGCGGCCCTCGTCCCAGGCGATCGCCTGCAGCGCTTCGTGGCGGGCGGGGTTGAACAGCATCGGGGCGCTCCCTTCAGCCGGCGCGCGCGGTCTTGCCGTAGCCCTTGAACTTCTCGATCACCTCGGCCATCTGGGCGCGCGACAGCACCGCCGGCTCGCCCACCGCCAGCGCCTTCAGGTAGACCTCGCACAGCGACTCGACTTCCTGCAGCACCTTCATCGCCTGGGCCAGCGTCGGCCCGCCGGCCACCAGGCCATGGTTGGCCATCAGGCAGGCGTCGCGGTCGACGAACGCGCCGGCCACCGCCTGGGACAGCGCTTCCGTGCCGAACAGCTGGTACGGCACGCAGGGCACGCTGTCGCCGCCGGCGATGGCCACCATGTAGTGAAAGGCCGGCAGCTCGCGCCGCAGGCAGGCCAGTGCCGCCGCGTGGGTGGAGTGCGTGTGCAGCAGCGCGTGCAGATCGGGCCGCGCGTGGTAGATCGCCTGGTGGAAGTGCCACTCCGACGATGGCCGCCAGTCGCCGCGCAGCGTGCCGTCCCAGCCGAGCCACACCAGGTCCTGCGGGCGCAGGTCGTCGGCACCCATCCCGGTGGGCGTGATCAGCATGCCGGCGCCCACGCGCAGGCTCAGGTTGCCGGTGCTGCCGCGGTTCATGCCGAGCGCGTCGAGCCTGCGCACGGCCGCCACGGCGGCCTCGCGCAGCGCCGGCGCGTCGTCGACGGCACTCATCGGCGGCCCTCCATCAGCCGGCGCAGGGCGCCCTCTTCCGCCTCGACCAGGCCATGTTCGGTGACGAGCCCGCTCACCAGCCTTGCGGGTGTCACGTCGAAGGCCGGGTTCGCGGCCGGCGTGCCCTCCGGCGTGAGGCGCACCTCCACCGTCTCGCCGCTCGGCGCCAGGCCGCTCAGGTGCGTGACCTCGCGTGCGCCGCGTTCCTCGATCGGGATCTCGGCCAGCCCGTCGTGCAGCGACAGGTCCAGCGTCGACGTCGGCAGCGCCACGTGGAACGGCACGCCGTTGTCGCGCGCCGCCAGCGCCTTCAGGTAGGTGCCGATCTTGTTGCACACGTCGCCGCGGGCGGTGACGCGGTCGCAGCCGACGATCACGATGTCGACCTGTCCGCGCTGCATCAGGTGCCCGCCGGCGTTGTCGGCGATCAGCGTGTGCGGCACGCCGGCCTGGCCCAGCTCCCACGCGGTGAGGCTCGCGCCCTGGTTGCGCGGGCGGGTCTCGTCGACCCACACGTGCACCGGCAGCCCGGCGGCGTGGGCCTGGTAGATCGGCGACGTGGCGGTGCCCCAGTCGACGGTGGCCAGCCAGCCGGCGTTGCAGTGCGTCAGCACCTGCACGGGCCCGGGCTTGCGGCGCGCGATCTGCTGCAGCAGCACGAGCCCGTGGCGGCCGATCGCGGCGTTGACCGCGACGTCCTCCTCCGCGATGGCATCGGCCTCGGCCCAGGCCGCGCCGGCGCGCTCGGCCGCCGGCAGCGGGCGCAGCTTCGCGAGCATCCGGTCCAGTGCCCAGGCCAGGTTGACGGCGGTCGGGCGCGCCAGCTTCAGCATCTCGGCCGTGTCCTCGAGCGCGCAGTCGCTGGCGTCGGCGCGCAGGTCCAGCGCCAGGCCGTAGGCGGCGCTGGCGCCGATCAACGGCGCGCCGCGCACCCACATCTCGCGGATCGCGGTGAACACGGCCTTCGCGCTGGCCAGGTGCTCGATCCGCAGGCGGTGCGGCAGCCAGCGCTGGTCGATCACCGCCACCGCGTCGCCCGAAGGCAGCGCGCGCAGCGGCCGCAGCGCCTGGCCGTCGACGTTCACGACGGCAGCACCCGGCCGGCGACGGCGCGCAGGCGCTCGACCATCGCCGGGTCGCGCGCCGTCGGCGCCGTGATGAGCGCGTGATCCAGCGCGCGACGGCAGCCGCAACCCGCGGCGTGCGGATCGGCCGTGATGGCGCCGGCCAGGCCCGCCACCAGCGTGCGCGCCACCTGCGCGTTGCCCAGCAGCACGCGGATCACCGCATCGACGGTCACCGCGTCGTGCGCCGGGTGCCAGCAGTCGAAGTCGGTCACCATGCCCACGGAGGCGTAGCAGAGCTCGGCCTCGCGCGCGAGCTTGGCCTCGGGCATGTTGGTCATGCCGATGACGCTGGCGTTCCAGCTGCGGTACAGCTGCGACTCGGCCAGCGTCGAGAACTGCGGCCCCTCCATCGCGACGTAGATGCCGCCGGCCGCGAACGGCACGCCCTGCTCGCGCAGCGCCAGCAGCACGTGATGGCCGAGGCGGCTGCACACCGGGTGCGCCATCGAGACGTGTGCCACCAGCCCTGTGCCGAAGAAGCTGGAGGCGCGCTGGGTGGTGCGGTCGATGAACTGGTCGACGACGACGAAGGTGCCGGGCGGCAGGTCCGCACGCAGGCTGCCCACCGCCGACAGCGACAGCACGTCGGTGACGCCCAGGCTCTTCAGCGCCGCGATGTTCGCCCGGTAGTTCACCTCCGACGGCGGGATGCGATGCCCGCGGCCGTGGCGCGGCAGGAAGGCCAGCCGCGCGTCGCCGAGCCGGCCCATGAACACCTGGTCCGACGGCGCGCCCCAGGGCGTGTCGACATCGACCCAGCGCGTGTCGGTGAGGCCGGCCAGTTCGTACAGGCCGCTGCCGCCGACGATGCCGAGCACGGGTTCGCTCATGAGGAAGTGGGCTCCAGGGTTTCGATCGATGCGGCGGCATTCTGCCCCGCGGCCAGCGCGCGCTGTGCCAGCCGCCACGCGGCCTCGGGCGGGCCGTGCTTGAGCGTCGGGTCCGACCACACCTGGCGCCAGCGCCGCGCACCGGGCAGGCCGTTGCGCAGGCCCATCATGTGGCGCGAGGCATGGCCCCAGGGAACGCCGGCGGCGGACAGGCCGGCCATGTAGCCGACCACCGCTTCCTCCACCGCATCGCGTGTCGGCGCCGGTCCGGCGTCGTCGAAGAAGCGCGCGTCCCAGCCCGCCATCGACCAGGGCTCGTGGTAGGCGTGGCGGCCCACCATCACGCCGTCGACGTGGCGCAGGTGCTCGGCGATCTGCTCGTCGCTGGTGACGCCGCCGTTGATCACGATGGTCAGCGCGGGGAAGTCGGCCTTGAGCCGGTAGGCCATCTCGTGGCGCAGCGGCGGCACCTCGCGGTTCTGCTTCGGGCTCAGGCCCTTCAGCCACGCGTTGCGGGCATGCACGATGAAGACCTCGCAACCGCCGTGCTGCGCCACGGTGCCGACGAAGTCGCGCACGAAGTCGTAGCTCTCGACGCGATCGATGCCGATGCGGTGCTTCACGGTCACCGGCAGCGTGCTGGCATCGCGCATCGCGGCCACGCAGTCGGCCACCAGCCGGGGCTCCGCCATCAGGCAGGCCCCGAAGGCGCCACGCTGCACGCGCTCGCTGGGGCAGCCGCAGTTGAGGTTGACCTCGTCGTAGCCCCACTGTTCGGCCAGCTTCGCGCAACGGGCCAGGTCGGCCGGCTCGCTGCCACCGAGCTGCAGGGCCAGCGGGTGTTCGGTGGCGTCGAAGTCGAGGTGCCGCGGCACGTCGCCGTGCAGCAGCGCGCCGGTCGTCACCATCTCCGTGTACAGCCGCGCGTGCCGGCTGATCCGGCGGTGAAACCAGCGGCAGTGGCGGTCGGTCCAGTCCATCATCGGCGCCACGCTCAGGCGCCAGGGGCTCGTTCGGGAGGGCATCACGGTGCGCATCTTATGGGTGGGCCATGTCACTGGTGACGTGTCGTTACTTAGAATCACCGGCACCGGGGCGTCGGGAACGGGAGGGACCGAGCCGGACGCCGCTGCCCACGAGCCCCCACGATGAAGCTTCGGACCGCAGCCGCCCTGAGTTCCAGCGCCGCACGCCTTCGGCCAGGGTGGGCGTGAACGCGCCGCTGCCACCCAGCGGGGCGGTGCACCGGTTCAAGGGCTGGGAGCTGCGCACCGACGAGCATCTGCTGCTGGTGGACGGGCGGCCGGCGCGACTGGGCCGGCCAGCCTACAAGCTGCTGCTGGCGCTGATCGAGGCCGGCGGTCGCGTGGTCGGCAAGGACGCCCTGATGCAGACGGCCTGGGAAGGCCGCGTCGTCGAGGACAACAACCTGCGTGTGCAGATCACGGCACTGCGCGAGCGGCTGCCCACGAACACGATCGTCAACGTGCCGGGCTTCGGATACCGGCTCCATGCCGAGCCGGCGCCGGAGCCGGTGCCCGGATCCGCCATCAGGCCGGTGGCGGCATTGGCGGCAGTCCCGCGACCGGCGCTGTTCGGGCGGGCTGGGGACGTGGCAGCGGTCTGCACGCAGCTGCGCGAGCACCCGCTGGTCACCATCGTCGGCACCGGCGGCGTGGGCAAGACGGCGCTGGCGCACGCCGTGCTGGAAGCGACCGGAACCGAGTGGACCGACGGCGCCCACTGGCTCGATCTCGCCCCGCTGCGCAGCGCCACGCCACTGCTGCCCCTGGTGGCCCGGCTGCTGGGCCTGGTGCCCGAGGGCGGCGACACGCCGACCGACGACTTCGTCCAGTCGCTCACGCAACGCCACGCCCTGGTGGTGCTGGACAACTGCGAGCACCTGCTGGCCGACGTGATCGACCTGCTGCGACCGCTGCTGGGGCCGCGCGGGAGCGTCCGCTTCCTGGCCACTTCGCAGGAAACCCTGAGGCTCGCCGGCGGCACGGACTACGCGCTGGCACCGCTGACACTGCCGCGTGCCGGCGCCGAGCCTGCCGCGCTGCAGGGCAGCAGCGCGCTGGCGCTGTTCACCAGCCGCGTGTGCGGCGCCGACCCCCGGTTCCAGTTCGGACCCGACGAGCTTGAAAAGGCAGCCGAGCTGTGCCGGCAGCTCGACGGCCTGCCGCTGGCGCTGGAGATGGCGGCCGCGCGTGTCGCGACGCTGGGCCTGGAGGTGGTGTCGGCGCAGATCGGCGAACGCCTGCGACTGCGCAGCACGGCGCGCGATGCGCCGCAGCGCCACAGCACCCTGCTGGAGACCTTCAACTGGAGCTACGGCCTGCTGTCGCCGGTGGAGCAGCGCGTGTTCCGGCGCCTGGAGCCCTTCGTCGGCGGCTTCACGCCGCAGATGGCGCAGCAGCTGTGCTGCGGCGTCGAAGGCGGCGACGCCGACGGCCCGGCGCTGAGCAGCTGGGAGATGCTCGACGCGCTGAGCGCGCTGGTGGAGAAGTCGCTGGTGCAACGCGCCGCGCCGGGCCACACGGTCACCACCGACCGACGCTACCTGCTGGAGAGCGCGCGCGACTTCGCGCGGCTGCAGCTGGAGGCGAGCGGCGAGACGCCCCGGGTGCGGCACCGCCACGCCGAGATCGTCGCCGACGCCTTCGAGCTGGCACCGTACGAGCTGCAGCGCTGGCGCGATGCCGACTGGGGCGCGAAGTACGTGCCCGAGCGCCGCAACGTGGGCGAGGCGTTGCGCTGGGCCTGCACGGCGCGCGAGCCCGCCCTGCTGGCGCGCCTGGTGGCGGCGCTGGCGCAGCTGGACACCTTCGCGCTGTCCGACGCCGAGGTGCTGGCCTACCCCGTGCCCATCGACATGCTGCTGCAGGCACCGCCGCGCCAGCGCG
Organism: Rubrivivax sp.; assembly: GCA_044226255.1. Classification (GTDB taxonomy): domain Bacteria; phylum Pseudomonadota; class Gammaproteobacteria; order Burkholderiales; family Burkholderiaceae_C; genus Rubrivivax. Next base: position 75,885 of record JBGAHJ010000015.1, on the reverse strand, counting down.
CGCGGGCCTGCCTGGAATATGGCTGGGCCTACTACCTGGCCGGCAACCGGGAGACCGGCAGCCAGCTGCTGGAACGTGCCCTGGCGGACTACGAGGCGCTGGACGACGTGGCGGGCGTCTTCGGCGCGCTGGTGCGCCTGGTGCGCATGATCCGCGGCCGGCCGGGCCACGAGGCGCACGCTGCGGCGCTGTGGGCGCGCCTGAAGGCCATCGAGGGCCCGGAGATCCCGCTGCGCACGCGCCTGAGCTGCAACATCTCGGTGGCCACGCACTTCGAGGGTCGCGCCGACATCGAACGCCTGTGGCGCCTGCAGCGCATTGCGCAGAGCTCGGGCTTCGACGGCCACGCGGCGCGCTGCCAGCTGCACATCACCGACGAGCTGCTGTCCACCGGCCGCTACGAGGAAGCCGCGGCGGTGGCCCGCGGGATGTTGCGCGACCACGCCGCCGCCAGCGGCCCGGGTTTGCGCGCGGTGACCTGCCAGAACCTGGCGCTGGCGCTGGTCCGGATGGGGCGCTACGAGGAGGCGCGTGCACCGGCGCAGATGCTGCTGCGGGCGATGCCGAGTGCCGCGCACCTGGTGATGGACCTGTTCGCCTGGGTGGCGCTGCAGACCGGCCGCGCCGAGCAGGCGGCCCAGATCGCCGGCCGCAGCGCGCAGATCAAGCGCGAGCGCGACTGGGCCTCCGAGCCCGCCGAACGCGCGCTGATCGAAGACACGCTCGCCGGCCTGCACGAGGCGCTGGGCCCGGCGGTGCTGGCCGAGCAGATGCAGTACGGCGCGGCGATGTCGACGGCCGGCGTGATGGCGCTGGTGTGGAAGCCGGCGGCCGACGCCGGCTAGGCCGCCCGGCAGCGTCCGGCAGCGGCCGCCATCAGCCGCGGCCCGGCGCGGCGGCGCTCGCCCATCAGGGTTTCGCAGCGCGGCACGATCACCTTCACCGCGTGCAGGTCGGCGTCGGCCAGGTCGTCGGCGACGAAGCGGTAGCGGAACACCTGCTCGAAGCCGCGACTGCGCAGGCGCGCCAGCAGGTCGTTCAGCGCCGCGCCGATGCCGGTGTGCTGCACGTCCGGCAGCGCGCGGAAGTCCACGCCCGCCCGCTGGCCGCCCTGCGGCAGGCTGCTGCGGAATCTGGCGCGCGCCTGCGCCGCTTCGGCGCTGTCGACGCGGATGCGCGTGCCGTAGAACGGCGCGGACGCCGGCTGCGCGCTGTGGATCTGGCACAGCCGGGACTGGGCCGCCTCGCAGACGGCACGCGACAGCGCCACCTCGCGGTCGAAATGCAGCCCCCAGCCACGGGCCAGTTCGCAACGGGCGTGGCCCGGCTGGTACAGCGTGGCTTCGAAGCAAGGCAGGTCGAAGTCGCCGGGCAACTGGCGCACGAACAGCGTGACGCCCTGGCACTGCCAGCGCGCCGCATGCGCGGCAATGGGCTCGGGCAGCGTGAGCGGATCCACCGCCACCTCGGTGCCGCGCACCGTGCTCATCGCCAGGGTGTCGCGCTCCAGCACCTCCAGCAGCGCGTGCAGCGTCGCCTCCTCCAGCGAGTTGCCCGATGCCAGGCCGTTGCTGGACCAGCCGAAGAGCGCCGGCTGCCCGGCGTCGTCGGGCGGCGGCGGCAAGGCCACCAGTTCGGCCGGCAGCAGCGGCCGCTGCAGGCTGAGCAGGTCTTCGCAGCGCAGCGCCTGCAGTGCGCGGTGAGCGTCCAGCGGCACGCCCAGGCGCGGCGCGAAGTCGGCCAGCGACAGCCCGGCCGGCAGGCGCGCCGCCAGTTCGCCCAGGCGCAGCGAGGCGTAGGCGGCCGCCGCGCTGTCGCGTTCGGCCGCCGCGCACTCGAAGGCCTCCATCCAGGCACCCGCCGCCGCGTCGTGCGGCAGCAGGCCCTTGCCGGCGTGGATGCGCGAGGTGCGGCCATCGGGCCGCATGCTCACGAAGACCGGCAGGCCGAGCACGTCGAGCGCGGTGATGTCGGTCACCTCGGCGATGCCCAGGGGCTGCGCCAGCGCCCGGCAGCGGGCGATGGTGTCACCCGCGCTGCGGGTGCGAAGGCTGGTGCCGAGGCGCATGTCAGCCGCCGTCGCCGACGCAGGTCATCTCACCCGTGTAGGTGATCGCGCCAAGACTGGCCAGAACCTCCGCCACGGCCTCCCAAGCCGGCGATTGCTCGGATCCGCTCTTCTTCAGCGTGACCACGAGAGAGCCGCCGTTCTCGAGCGCGCTGGCCAGCAACTTCGATTTCGCGGTGGTGGCTACCTCCATCGTGCTGCCGGTGCCGCTGAGCGTCGCCGGCGAGGCCAGCGCCAGGGTGTAGAAGGGCGGATCCAGCGTCGTGCCCAACTGCAGCGCCCCGAGCTGCGCCGCCAGATCGGGCCACGATGGCTCCTGAGTCGAGGGCCCGGGGCCCAGCCTCAGTGTCAGGGTCCGCTCGTACGCGTGCAGCGAGTCGCGCACCTCTTCGGTCTTGCCATCCGCGGTGACCATCAACTTGCCGTTCGACGTGACGCCGAACGTCACGTGGTACACATCGTCCAGGAGTGTTGCCATTTCTTGATCCTCCAGCCCAGCTGCCCCATTGGCGCGGGTCACTCTAGCCATCCCACCACCACCCGCATCCCTCCGAGTTGGGACGAACGCGGGCGGCACCTCACGCCACGGCCAGGCCGCCGGCACCACCGCCGAACACGGCCCTCAGCGCACTCGCCATCGGCGGCACCTGCGCTGCCCGCAGCAGCACCCCTTCGATGTTCCGGGTGCCCAGCTTGATGCGGATGGCCTGGATCTGCGTGCGCACCGTGCTCAGCTCCACGTCGTGCCGGGCCGCGATCTCGCGCGGCGAAGCCTCGCGCACCAGCGCGCCGAGCACGCGACGCTCGGCCAGCGTCAGGCCGTAGCTCGCGGCCAGCATCTCCAGGCCCAGCTCCGAGCACGGCTCGCGGCGGCCCAGCATCACCAGCACGCTCCGGCCCTCGGGTTGCTCGGGGCCGAAGGGCAGCACGGAGACCATCAGCCGGTCGCCGCCGCGCACCAGGCGCACCAGGCTGCGCCGGCCGCGCTGCGCGGCCAGCCGCTGCGCACCGGCCAGGTCACCCGCGGCGCCGCTGGCGGCGCGCAGCCGGCCCTCGGTGCGCACGAGCAGGCTGCCGGCGGCCAGCTCGTGCGCCGCCGCCTGGTTCGTGAAGCGGATGCGGCCGTGCGCGTCGCAGACGATCAGGCCGATCTCGATCTCGTCGAACAGGTCCAGCGGCAGGTGGCTCATCGAATCCGCCGCCGGCTGGCCCATCGAGGTGCGCCGCGTCAGCAGGTCATCGACTTCTTCGGTTGCGTTCATCGTTCGTTCCTCCGGGTTGCAGCGACGTCACAGGGGGAGAGTCGCAGGCACGTCGCTTGCCCTGAAGTCTGCGGATGACAGGTCGGTTCGGCTGCTCAGCTTCGGCTAATTCGGTGCTAAAGAACGGCTAGCGGTTCGCGCCTCCTACGGCCTGCGGAGCGACGGGCTCGACAGGCGCCGCGGCGCCGGGCTCTACTGGTGGCAGATCCACCGCACGCCCTTCCCGCCTCTTGCGCCCATGACCTCGCGACCTCGCCCCGCCACGGTCCTGAGGCTCGGCAGCCAGGACTCCCTCGTCGGCAGCGCGGTGCAGGACCTGCAGGCCGAGTTGCGGCGCCTGCAGCTGCTGCAGCCGGGCGAGACGGTCGCCGATGGCGTGTTCGACGCGGCCACGGAACGGGCGTTGCGTCGCTTCCAGTGGTTCGCCGGCCACGTGCCCGCCGCGCTCGGGCCCGATGGCGGGCCCGTGGCTCGGTCGCCGCAGCGGCTGCGCGTCGACGGCGCGTGCGGCACGCGCACCCGTCGTCTGCTGGACGAGTTCGCCCACCGCGGCTGGGTCGCGACGGGCCTGCTGGTGCGGATCGACTTTGCCCGCCTGCCGCACACCCGGGCCAACGCGGGCTTCAGGGCCCTGCTGGGCGGCGCGTCGGACGTGGGCCTGTGCGAGCGCGGCTTCGCCCCGGTACTGGCCGGCATGGACGCGACGGCGCGCCGGCTCGGCGTCTACGTCTTCGTCAACGAACTGTTCCGCGTCGATGGCGCATCGTCGGGTGCCATCGGCGCGCCGCCGAGCTTCTCGTCGCACCGCATCGGCCGCGCGGTGGACCTGCAGCTCGGCGTGGAGCCCGCGCTCGTGGCCGGCCGCAACCCGGAAGACGCGGCGCGCTTCCACGGCGCCGCGCCCGGCACGCCCTTCGCCCGCTTCCGACGCCAGGCGCAGACGGCGCTGAAGTGCCGCTGGGGCGGCGACTTCGATCCGGTAGACCTGCCTCACTTCGACCGCCAGCTGCTGCCCAGTGGCGGACCGACCTGGCTGATGCACCACTTCTTCGACCAGCTCCACTACCGCCAGGCGCTGATCAACCCTGCCGCCATCCCGGAAGCCGATCTGGGCTGACGCAGAATCGCGGCCCATGAAAGCCGCACCCTGGCTGCTGGCCCTGCTGCTCGCCGCCTGCGGGGGCGGTGGCGGATCTTCCAGCGCCGACCTCCAGACCCCGCCGCTCACGGCCAACGAACTCGCGCTGCTGGTGGCCGAAGGCGACACCACCGGCGAGGCCATTGCACAAGCCTACGCCCAGGCGCGCGGCGTGCCGGCCGGCAACATCGTGCGCGTGCCGGTGGACGGCCGGCGCGACGAGATGAGCGCCACCGACTTCGTGTCGCTGAAGGCCGCCGTCGATGCCCGCCTGCCCGCCCGCGTGCAGGCCACGCTCGTCACCTGGATGCGCCCGTCGCGCGTGACGGGCAGCTGCACGATGAGCCTGACCAGCGCGCTGGCCTTCGGCTTCGACCCGCGCTGGTGCGCCAACGGCTGCGCGCCCACCGCGGCGTCGCCGTTCTACGGCAGCGCCAGCCACCGCCCCTTCGCCGACCACGGCCTGCGCCCCGCGATGATGCTGGGCGCGGCCACGCTGGACGAGGCCCAGGCCCTGATCGCCCGTGGCGTGGCGGCCGACGGGCTGATCAGCGGCGGCCGCGCGGTCGGCCACGCCTGGCTGGTGCGCACCAGCGACCTGCTGCGCAACACCCGCTTCGACGACTTCCTCGACCTGTCGCGCAGTTCGGTGCCCGGCCTGGTGTTCCACTACGTCGACAACAGCAACGGCACCGGCAGCGACGTGGTGGCGAACCAGAGCGACGTGATGTTCTATTTCACCGGCCTGGCCGTGGTGCCGCAGATCGCCACCAACCGGTGGCTGCCCGGCGCGGCGGCCGACCACCTCACCAGCTTCGGCGGCCTGCTGCCCGACGGCAACGGCCAGATGCCGGCCACCGAGTGGCTGCTGGCCGGCGCCACCGCCACCTACGGCACCGTGGCCGAGCCCTGCAACTACGACGACAAGTTCCCGCGCGCCAGCGTGCTGGTGAACCGCTACCGCAGCGGCGACACGCTGCTCGAGGCGTACTGGAAGTCCGTGCGCTGGCCGGGGCAGGGGCTGTTCCTCGGCGAGCCGCTGGCGCGGCCCTGGGCGCGCTGAGCGCATGGCCGCCGTGATGCCCGGCCGGGCCCTGTCCGGCACCGCGTTCGCGACGCTGCTGCTGATCGCGCTGATGATGGGCGCGAACCACGTGGCGGCGCGGCTCGCCTTCAACCACGGTGTCGACGTCGCCACCGCGGTGTGCTTCCGCAGCGGGGTCACGGCCCTGGTGGTGGGCCTGATCCTGTGGACGCAGCGCGTGCAGCCCAGGCTGCAGCCGAAGCACCGGCGCGCGCTGCCGGCGATCGGGCTCTTGATCAGCGTGCAGAGCCTGTGCCTGTACTCGGCGGTGGCGCGGCTGCCGGTGGCGCTGGCGCTGCTGGCATTCAACACCTATCCGCTGTGGACCGCGCTGTGGGCGCGTGTCGCCTACGGGCACCGCGCCGAGCCGCGCGTGCTGCGCGCGATGCCGGTGATGCTGGTGGGCCTGGCGCTGGCGCTGGACGTGTTCGGTGCCGCGTCGGGCCTGGGCGCCGCCGGCCAGTGGGGCCGCATCGGCGCCGGGGTCGCGTTCGCCCTCGGCGCCGCCGCCACCTTCGGGCTGGCGCTGGTGGTCACGCAGCACGAGGCCGGCGAGCTCGACGGCCGCGTGCGCACCTTCAGCACGATGGCCATCGTGGGGACGGTCGCGCTCGCGGTGGTGCTGGCGCAGGGCGGCTTCCACCTGCCGCGGGCCACGCCGGGCTGGTGGGGCCTGGTGGCGCTGACCTTCCTCTACGGCACCGCGTTCACGATCATGTTCACCGTGCTGCCGCGCCTGGGCGTGGTGGGCAACTCGGCCATCATGAACGTGGAGCCGGTGTTCGCGCTGGTGCTGGCGTGGGCCCTGCTGGGCCAGACCATCGCGCCGGTGCAGGTGCTGGGCGCGCTGGTCGTGGTGGCCACGGTGATCTGGCTGGGGCTGAGGCGCTAGGGCCCGCAAGCCCCGAAGCGGGCCTCAGATCTTCACCGGCCCATCGATGCCGGCGGCCGGCCCCGCCGCCTCGCGCGCCTGCTGCTGGCGCGTGCGATCGACGTAGCTGTCGGCGCGCTCCAGCTGCTGGCGGATGATGGTGTTGTTCTGCCCCATCACGTCGATCGCCTTGGCGCGGAAGGTGTCCATCGCGTCCATCGCCTTGAAGGTCTGGTCGAACATCTCCTTGATCTTGTCGATGCCGAGCATGGGGTTCTGCGCGAACTGGGTGGTCTGGTCGACGTGCTGGTTGAGCGCGCGTCCGGTCTCGCTGATCAGGTTGCCGATGGTCGCGTTGACGCTGCCGAGCATCTCCATCACGCGGATCTGGTTGCCGGTGGCGCGCGCCACGGTCTGCGCCACGGCCAGCGCGCTCATGCCGGTGGTGGCCACGCGCGTGCAGCCGTTGATCATCTCGCGGCCGGTCTTCTTCAGCACGTCCAGCGCCAGGTAGCCGTTGACGCACACCGCCTGCTGGGTCTGGATGTCCTGCAGGTTCTGGCGCGCATAGAACAGCACCTCCTGGCGCAGCGCCTGCGCGCGCTGCGGGTCGCTGGCCTCCAGCGACTTCACGCGCTCCTCCAGCCGCGTGTCGAGCTGGGTCGCGAAGCGGCCGGCGGCGGCCAGCTGGGTCATCGCCTCCCAGAGCTTGCCGCGCGTGGACTCGATCTCGATCACGTCCTTCTGCAGGTCGTCGCGCGCCGCGTACAGCTGGCCCATGCTGGTCTTCAGCTGGTCGGCCGCGCTCTGGTACTTGCGGAAGTAGGCCTCGAGCTTGTTGCCGAACGGGATCAGGCCCAGCAGCTTGCGCGGCTGCAGCAGGTCGCCGTCCTTGCCGGGGTTCAGCTCGTCGAGCTCGCCGCGGATCGCCGCGATCGCCTTGTACGCGGCCGAGTCCTCCACGCCGACGAAGTTCTGCGTCATGAAGCGGCCGGTCATCAGGCTGGCGGCATTGCTGATCTCCTCCTTGCCCAGGGCGAAGGCACCGTCCAGGCGCTGCTTGAAGGCGTCGGAGTGCAGGTCTTCGCTGGCCAGCGCGTCGATGAAGCGCATCACCTGCGCGTCCACCTGCTGCTGCAGCTCGGGCTTCAGCGGCACGGCCTCGCGCGCCGTCTCCACCGGCACCGGGGTGATGACCTCGGGCGGCTCGAGCTGGAACGTGGGCTGGTTCATGTCACTTCTCCTGCGAAGGGAGTTTCAGGGCGGGTGCGTCCAGGCCTTGCGGCCCGAACTTCTGCGTCAGGAACGTGGAATGGGTGAGGAAGGCCTGCGCGTCCTGCGACGCCAGGTCCTCGCCGAGCTGCACCACCTTGTTCTCCAGCTCGGCCAGCGTGTCCTTGAAGGTGTCCTGCGCGGTCTTGCCGTTCTTCAGCACCTTGCTCGAGGCATAGGCGGCCGGGATCGACAGGTAGGTGTTCAGCGCCTCCGGCAGGTAGCGGATGGCGATGTGGCGCGCATGGAAGCTGTCCTGCAGGCTCAGGCTGCCCTTGCTGCGCTCCCACTGCTGCAGCAGGCCTTCCAGCGCCTGGCACAGGCCCAGCACGCGCGCCTGCAGGCTGGCCGGGATGCGGTTCTCCGGGTTGTACTCGGTGAGCCGGCGCACGCCGGACAGCGCCCTCTCCATCGCCTCGCGTGCATCGCCCTCGTCGCTGAACTGCAGCGCCTCCCAGGCCGGCTCCTGGGTGGACGGGAAGCCGAGCCACAGGCCGCCGATCACGAAGCCGGCGACGTAGCCCAGCGCGGCCACGCCCAGGCCCATGGTGCCCAGCAGACCCAGCGCCTTCAGCACCAGCACGACGCTGGCGAGGCCGAGGCCGCACCAGTTCGCGGGTGCGCCGACCAGGCGGACGAGCTTCGCGAACACTACTGATAGGCCCGTATGTCCTTGAACACGGCGTACAGCGGCGTCTTGCGCGCATCGAACACGCGGCCGCCCGTGGTCTTCACCAGGTCCTTCAGGGCCTGCTCGTTGGCTTCGCCGAACAGCACCATGAAGACGGGAATGGCCTTCACGTCCTCGGGCAGCGCGGCGTAGTCGCGCTTGAAGGCCTCGAGCGTGCGGCCCTGGTTGCTCTCGCCGTCGGTGAAGGCCACCACCGAGTACTGGTAGCCGGGGTTGCGGTTGCGCTCGTCGAGCATCAGCTTCAGCGCGTCGTACACCGCGTCGTAGAGCGCCGTGCCGCCCTTCATCTGCAGACGGTCTGCGCTGTCGCGCACCTCGGCCAGCACCTGGCGCGTGGCATCGCTGTCGCCCTGCTCGGCCACGCCGCGCGCGGCCGGATTCGCGGCCGGCATCACGAAGGCCTGCGGCCGCCGCACGCTGTCGCTGAAGGTCATGAACCACAGCTTCTCGCGCTGCGTGAGCCGCGCGATGCGACCCGTGAGCGACGCGTCGGCACCGGCGATGTAGTGCAGCGCCTCGACCAGCTGCTGGCGCCGCCCGCCGCCGTTCATGCTGCCGCTGGTGTCCAGCACGAAGGTGCTGGCGATCGGGGTGCGGAACTCGTTCAGGTAGGCGGCGATGAGCCCGTCGGCCAGCGCGCGGTCGGGCGAAAACGGCAGCTCCACCTGCAGGCCCTGCTTCGGCAGCAGGTCTTCCACCTTCGCGGCCAGGTCGGGGCGTATCGGCCGGCGCAGGGTCTGGCGTGCCAGCCAGGTCTGCGCCGTGTCGCCCTTCAGGTACTCCACCACCTTGAGGTAGTCGGCCCGGCGCTGCTCGTTCAGCAGCATCAGCGGGTAGTCCGCGGTGCTGACGCCTTCGTACGGGTAGATCAGCCGCAGCTTCTCGCGCAGCTTGCCGCTGGCGTTCAGGCTCAGCAGCCAGCTCTCGTAGTTGATGAAGGCGTTGACGCGCGTGCCCTGCTGCAGCACGAACTGCTCGGACAGGTACGTGCTGTTGTCGCCGGGCAGCTTGTAGCCCTTGAGGAAGTCGGCGATGGCGCCGCGGTCCACGTCGCCCGCGGCCAGCGCCTCGCTCTTGCCGCTGGCCGCCGCCACCACGCCCATCAACGCCATGAAGCCCTGGTTCGAGGTGGCGGGGTTGCTGAGCGCGTAGTTCAGTTTCCCGGCCTTGGCCGCTGCGGCGATGTCCTTCCAGGTCATCTTCAGGTCGGGCCTGTCCCAGCCGAAGCGCTTCGCGTCGCTCTCGCTGACGCCCACCGCGATCGGCGACAGCATGATCTTGTCCTGCAGCTTCACGCGGGCCTGCCCCTGCGGGCTGGACAGCAGGTACTTCGCGTTCGCGAACCAGGCTGCATCGGCGCGGGCCTCGCCGGTGAGCACGGCCTCGGTGCTCTCCATCGTGCCGCCGAAGCGGAAGCGCAGGCGCACGCCGGTGGCCTTCAGCACCATCTCCTCCAGCGGCTGCGCATCGCGCAGGTCGGTGGTGGCGAGCACGGTGAAGTCGGCGGCGGGCACGGCCGGCGGGGCCGGCGGCGCCGGGGCATCCTCCTTCTTGCCGCAGGCGGCGACCAGCAGCGCCACCAGCAGCGCCACCAGCGGGATACGCAGCGCCTTCATTGCGCCATCTCCTTGGCCACCGTGTCGATCATCTCGGCCATGATCTCGAACGACGGCGGATCGACCACCTGCGTCACGCGCGGCTCCACCGCCAGGCCGGTGGGCTTCACGGTGGCGACGAAGCGCTCGGCATCGGCGATGCGGAAGCCGTACTCCACCGCGATGCCCTGCAGCTCGGCGTCGTTCGCGAGCAGCTCGCCCAGCGCCTTGGCGCGTTCGTTCATCGAGATGAACACCACCTTGTTGACGATCGTCGGCAGCGGATACAGCAGCACCATGCCCTCGCCCACGCCCTTCTTCGCCAGCGCGTAGCTGACGAGCTGGTTCTCGTAGATGAAGGCCATCGGCGTCTTGCCGATGCCGATCGCGACGTAGTCGTCGAAGTTGCCGTTGACGTAGTTTTCCTGGTAGCCCTGGCGCTTGAACAGCTCGGCCAGCTTCAGCGCGGTGCTGTTGGCGGTGGCGCGGTCGGTCACCACGTCGCCGGTGAGCGCCTGGCTGGTGAGGGCGAGGTACATCGCGCCGGAGTTGCTGCGGCGCAGGTCGGTGGTGGAGACGAGCACGCTGCGGCCCACGTCGTAGGCCTGCGACTCCTTCAGGTCCTTCCACTTCGTCTTCGCCAGCATCGCCTGCGTGAGCCTGGCCATGTCGACGCCGTAGACACGCGGGCCCATCGACCTGGCCATGCCGTTGGCGACCAGGATCTTCGCGACCGGCTCCCACGACGCGATCACCATCGGCGTGAAGAAGGGCGACACCTGCGCGGCCGGGATGTTGGCCTTGCGCGCGGCATCCGCCACCTGGTTGGCCGCCACCACGCCGGACGGGAAGAAGAAGTCGGGCGCCCCGCTGCCCGACCCGGCCGCAGCCACCTTGCCCGCCATCTCGCGGCTGCCCACGCGCACCACGCTCACCGGCAGGCGCTTGGCAGCCAGCACCTTCAGCACACGGGGGTCCTTGAAGAAGGGCTCGACGTCGAGTGCGATCACGCCCGACAGCGGCACCAGGCTGGCCGCGGCGGCCGCTTCCTGCTGCTCGATCAGCTCCTGCTTCTGCCCTCGCAGCGCGGACCAGAGGGCTCCTCCAAACGCACCGGCCAGCAGCACCGTGATCGCTGCACGCCTGGAAGCCGACATCGGCATGTTCTTGACACCTGCTCAGGGTGACGATGGCGCGGCAGTGTAGCCCTGCGGGCTCAGCGGTTCGCGTTGTCGGCGATGCCCTGCGCGAAGCGGGGGATCAGCTGCAGCGGCAGGTCGTGGCCCATGCCGGGGATGAAGTCGCCGGTGGCGCCGCGGATGCGCTTGACGAGCTCGCGGCCGGCGGCCACGCGCACCAGCGGATCGTCCTCGCCGTGGATCACGTGCGTGGGCGACTGGATGCGCAGCATCAGGTTCGTGCGGTCGCCGTCGGCCACCACCGCGGCCATCTGGCGCGCCGTGCCGCTGGGGCGCCAGGCACGGCGCACGCTGGCGTCCAGGCGCTGGCGCAGCCGCTCGGGGTCGGGCGGGTAGCCGGGGCTGCCGATCACCTTCATCACCCGCTGCAGGTGCTTCACCACCGCGGCGCGGTTGCTGCCGTCGGGCCGCGAGATCAACGCGTGCTGCACGCGCAGGCCGGGCTGCGGCAGGCGGCGCGAGCCGGTGGTGGTCATCATCAGCGTCAGGCTCTTCACGCGGTGCGGCCGCTTGGCGGCCAGGTGCTGCGCGATCATCCCGCCCATCGACGCGCCGCAGACGTGCACGCGCTCGATCTTCAGCACGTCCAGCACGCCGAGCGCGTCGTCGGCCATGTCGGCCAGCGTGTAGGGCGCCTGCACCGGCAGGTGGAAGGCATGGCGCACCGCCGCCAGTGCGAGGTTCGGCGTGCCGTGCTGATCGAAGCCCTGGCTCAGGCCGGCGTCGCGGTTGTCCAGACGGATGACGCGGAAGCCGCGCCCCACCAGGTCCTGCACCAGTTCGTCGGGCCAGCCGGTGAGCTGCATGCCCAGGCCCATGATGAGCAGCAACGGCTCGCCGTCGGGAGGGCCCTGGTCTTCGATCTCGATGCCGATTCCGTTGGCGACGACCTGCATGGTGTGTTGGACGACGATTCTGGCATGGCCGTCCGCAACCCCTTCCCTCGACCCGGGGGGCACTGGCAAGGCCGGCTCACCCCGTCTAAAGTGTGGCTGAAACTACGGCAGGGAATAGGGATGGAAAGCCTGGCGGCGTCACAGAGCGAACTGCTCCGTCTCGCGGTGGAGCACTCGCCCGACGCGGTGGTGCTGTGCGGCGCCGACGATCGCATCGTCTACTGGAGCCCCGGCGCCCAGGCCACGTTCGGCCACGAGACCACCGAGGCGCGCGGCCGGCGCTGGGTCGAGCTGGTGCTGCCGGCCGAGCTGCGCGACGCCGAGCTGCGCGCCCGTCCCGGTGTCGGCGAGGCCGACCGGCTGGTGCATGCCGCGATCCGGCGCCACCGCGACGGCCACCTCTTCTACGCCGACGGCGCGACGCGCGCGGTGCCGCGCGAGGACGGCACGCTGCGCGGCTACGTGATCAGCTCGCGCGACGTCACCGCGCTGACCGTCGAGCGCGACCGGCAGCTGCTCGAGGCGCGCTACCGCGACCTGCTGGAATGGGTGCCCGACGCGATCGTGATCGCCAACGAGATCGGCCGCATCGTGCTCTTCAATGCGCAGTCCGAGGCGATGTTCGGCAGCCCCCGCCAGGCGCTGCTGGGGCGGCCGATCGAGTCGCTGCTGCCCGAGCGCCACGGCGCGGCGCATGTCGGTCACCGCCTGCGCTACCAGGAGCAGCCGCAGGTGCGGCGCATGGGCATCGGGCTGGAGCTGTTCGGCCTGCGTGCCGACGGGCGCGAGTTCCCGGTCGAGATCAGCCTGTCGCCGCTGCTGGTGGACGGCCGGCGCTTCGTCGTCACGGCCATCCGCGACATCAGCCAGCAGAAGCGCGTGGCGCAGGAACTGCAGGAAAAGAACGCCGCGCTCGAGCTCGCCCACCAGGCCAAGGACCGCTTCCTCGCCACCATGAGCCACGAGCTGCGCACGCCGCTGAACGCGGTGCTGGGCTTCACCAGCATCCTGCTGATGAAGCTGCCGGGGCCGCTGAACCCCGAGCAGGAGCGCCAGCTCGGCATGGTGAAGTCCAGCGGCCAGCATCTGCTGTCGCTCATCAACGACCTGCTGGACCTGGCGAAGATCCAGGCCGGCACCTTCGCGTTGTCGCCCGAGCCTTCCGACGTGGGTGCGCTGCTGGCCCAGGTGGCGCAGACGTTGCAGCCGCAGGCCGAACGCAAGCGGCTGCAGCTGCTGACGCGGCAGCCGCCGGCACCCGTGAACCGCCTGGTGGACCGCCGCGCGCTCAACCAGGTGCTGCTGAACCTGGCCAGCAACGCGATCAAGTTCACCGCCACCGGCACGGTGACCCTGCAGTTGCAGCAGGACGAGGCCGGGCTGCACATCGCGGTGATCGACACCGGCGTGGGCATCGCGGAGGCCGACATCGGGCGCCTGTTCGGCTCGTTCACGCAGGTGGGCGATCCGGCACGCCGCCCCGAGGGCACGGGCCTCGGCCTGCACCTGAGCGCGCGGCTGGCCGAGATGATGGGCGGCCGCATCGAGGTGCAGAGCACGGCCGGCAGCGGCAGCTGCTTCACGCTGCACCTGCCGCCGCCGGGGGCCTGAACGGTGGCGCGCGTGCTGGTGATCGAGGACAACCCCGTCAACCTGGCGCTGATGGAGTACCTGCTGCAGAGCTGCGGCCACGAGGTGCTGGCGGCCGCCGACGGCATCGACGGCCTGGCGCTGCTGGCCCGGCAGCGGCCGGACGTGGTGCTGTGCGACATCGAGATGCCGCGCCTGGACGGCATGGGCCTGGCGCGTGCCGTGCGCAACGACCCGGCGCTGGCCGGCATCCCGCTGCTGGCGGTGACCTCCAACGCGATGGTGGGTGACCGGGCACGCATCCTCGCGGCGGGCTTCCACGACTACATCGCCAAGCCCATCGATCCGCCCGAGTTCCTGCGCTGGCTGGACACGCACCTGAAGCTGGGGGCCGGGTCGCCGCCGGCCAGCCACGCCACCACCGCGGCGATGCCGCTGGACGAACCGCGCGGGCCGCTGATCCTGGTGGTGGACGACGTTCCCGAGAACCTGGCGCTCAAGCGCAGCTGCCTGGAGCCGCTGGGCTACCGTGTCCGCACCGCGGCACGGGCCGACGAGGCGCTGCGCATGGCGTTGCAGGAGACGCCGGCGCTGATCATCAGCGACGTCGGCATGCCCGAGGGCGATGGCTTCGACTTCATCACCCGCGTGCGCCAGCATCGCGCGCTGGGTGGCGTGCCGTTCATCTTCATCAGCTCCACGCACCGCGACGCGTCGGTGCGCGACAAGGCGCTGGCGCTCGGCGCCCGCCGCTACCTGCGCCGGCCGCTGCCGATGGAACAGTTCATCGAGGAAGTCCGGCGCGCGATGGCCTGAAGCTCAGATGCGCAGGCCGGCCTGCATCGGCGAGTGGTGCGTGGCCTTGTAGAACCAGCGCCGCGCGCCCTTGATGTCGAAGCGGACCCAGGCCTGCGGATCCTGCGCCAGCCGGTCGGCGATGACGTACAGCGCCAGCGGGTTCATGCCCATGCCGATGTGGCTGGCATGCACCTCGATGTTCTCCGCGTGCGGCTCGTCCGGGTTGATGCTGCACTGCCAGGCCACCACGCCGTCGCTCTTGCTGTAGATCGACGTGGTGGGACACGGCGGCGTGCCGCGGATCTGCTCGATCAGCGCCGGGTCGTGCGTGCTCTGCCCGCTCACCAGCTCGTAGAAGCGCCAGGCGTTGGTGGCGCGCGGGTGCCCGGCGAAGGGCGTGCCGAGCGTGATGACGCAGCGCGCGTGGTCGGGCTGCTCCTTGGCCAGCTCGCGCGCGTACAGGCCGCCCAGGCTCCAGCCGATGAGGCTGACGCGCTCGCGGTGGCGGCCGGCCACCTGCTTCAGCTGCTCGCGGCAACGCTCGAGCACGCCGTGGCGCGGGCCGAAGTTGAAGCCCTGCTTCCAGGCATAGGGCGTGTAGCCGCGCTCCTGCAGGAAGTTGCGCAGCGGTGCGGTGGTGATGTCGGAAGCCCCGAGGCCCGGGAACACGATCACCGGGTGCCCGTCGCCGGCCGGCAGGCGCGACAGCCACGGCGCCGCAGCCAGCATCGCCGCGTACTCCCAGGGCGCGCGCGCCTCCAGCATCATCAGCCAGGGACCGGGCGCGCCTACCAGCTCCTGGCTGTCGGGTGGTGCGAAAGGATCGGGTGCGGGCCTGGAATCGTGAACGGGCGGCCGGCCGGGCCGGCGCCGGCGCAAGGACGAAGTCATCGGGCCATTGTCAGGCCGCCCGCTTGCGCCTGGCTGGAGCGCTTGCCCTACCCTTGCGTGTCACCTGCGCGACGGCGGCATCCACCGCCGTGCCGACGATGCGCTTCGTGGCCTTCGTGACGGCGCCGGTCACCGCACCGGCAAGCCCACCCGCCACGCGCCGCGTGGTCTTGCTCACCAGGCTTTCGGGCGGCGCCTCGTCGGGATCGGGCTCGCCGGGGCGCGGCAACGCGCGCAGGTCGTCGAACGCCACCGCGATGGCCTGCGCCAGCTCGCGCACGTCGGGCATCGCGGCCGCATCGGCCATCAGGCCGAAGTCGAGGCTGGCGTTGTAGCTCTGCACCGTGATGTTGAGCGCCAGCCCGTGCACGATGATCGAGGTCGGGTAGTTGGTGAGCATCTTCGCCCCCGCCATGTACAGCGGCAGCGGCGGGCCCGGCACGTTGCTGATGACGACGTTGGCCACCTGCGGGATGCGGTCGGCCACCCGGGCCCTGCCGTACAGCGCGGTGGCCGCCTCGATCAGCCACGGGATGCCCAGCGACGGGAAGTCGGTGGGCAAGATGCTCTTGATGCTGCCCATCGTCGACTTCATCGCTGCCGTGGCGGCCTTCACGTGCGCCAGCCGCTTCTTCGGGTCGGCGATGTTCGTGCCCAGGCTGATCAGGCTCATCGAGGCCTGGTTGTCCGCGGTGGTGTCGCCCTTCTCACGCAGCGAGATCGGCACCGCGGCGATCAGGCTCTTCCTCGGCAACGTGCGGCGGGCGCCGAAGTAGCGGCGCAGCGCGGTGCTGCAGACCATCAGCACCACGTCGTTGATGGTTGCCTCGTGCGCGCGGCCCAGTTCCTTCAGCTCGGGCAACGGCAGGGTCACGCTGGCGAACGCGCGGCCGGCGGTGACGGATGCGTTGAGCGGCGTGCGCGGCGCCAGCGTCAGGTTCGACGGGCCGCCCTTGCCGCCCAGCAGCGACGAGGCCGCCATCGCGGTGCCCGCCGCGTCCTTCAGCGTGCCCACCGTGGCCGGGAGGTTGCGCACGATCTCGGCCACCTTCTGCGCCTGGTTGCCGAGCACGCCGCGCAGCATCTCGGCCATCTCGAGCCGGAAGGTGCGCGGGCGCTTCGAGGGCTTCACCTCGATGGCGCGCGGCTCGGGCGTCACGTCGAGGATCGCGTTGGCCAGCGCCACCGCGGCCTGGCCGTCGACCGCGGCGTGGTGCAGCTGGGTGTACAGCGCGACACGGCGCGCGCCGCCGGGGCCCGGGGCCAGGCCTTCGAACACATGCATCTTCCAGAGCGGCCGGCGGCGGTCGAGCAGCACGGTGTGCAGGCGCGAGACCTCGGCTTCCAGCTCCGGCAGCCCGGCGCCCTTGGGCAGCTTGATCTCGACGATGTGGGCCTTCATGTCCGGCTCGGCGTCGACCCAGGCCGGGTTGGCCAGGTTCAGCGGCATCCACCACAGCTTGCGCCGCAGCACCGGGGCCACCGGCAGGCGCGACGCGATGTGTTTGCGCAGCGCGGTGACGAACCGGCCCTTGGCGCCGGGCAGCACTTCGAAGAGGTGCAGCGCGCCGACGTGCATCGGCATCTCGGCCGTCTCGAGGTAGAGGAAGCTGGCGTCGAGACCGGAGAGTTGCTTCATGCAGGGGATGCTAGGCGGCGCCGCCCGGCGCCCGGCCTCGGGGACACCCTGATGGAGCCGGCCGGGCCGGCCGCAGCCGAACTTGCAAGCGTTTGTGTCTGCACCGTCCGGGCCCGTTGCTGCGGGCCGTATCCGCAGGTATGACGCATGGCATGGCTGCCTCGCCCGACCCTGCCGGCCGCCTGGACCCGTTGGCGGCGCGCTGGCCGGAGATCAGCGCGCTGCTGGACCAGGCCCTGGCGCTGCCCGTGTCGGAACGCGGCGCCTGGCTGGGGTCGCTGTCCGGCGCGCAGGCCGACCTGCACGACACGCTGCGCCTGCTGCTGCAGCGCGCGGCCCAGGCCGAGAGCGCCAGCTTCCTCGGCTCGCTGCCGCACGTGGCCGCCGCGCTGCCGGTCGACGAACCGCAGGCGGGCTTGCAGGTCGGGCCCTGGCGGCTGCTCTCGGAGCTGGGGCGCGGCGGCATGGGCTCGGTGTGGCTGGCCGAGCGCGCCGACGGCCAGCTCAGGCGCCAGGTGGCGCTGAAGCTGCCCCGCCTGGCCTGGGGCAGCGCGATGGCCGAGCGGCTGGCGCGCGAACGCGACATCCTGGCCACGCTGTCGCACCCGCACATCGCGCGCCTCTACGACGCCGGCGTCGACGGCCAGGGCCGGCCGTGGCTGGCGATGGAGCACGTGGACGGCGTGCCCGTCGATGCCTTCTGCCGCTCGCATGCACTGCCGCTTCCCGATCGCGTGCGGCTGCTGCTGCAGGTGTGCGAGGCGGTGGCGCATGCGCACGCCCAACTCGTGGTGCATCGCGACCTGAAGCCGGGCAACGTGCTCGTCGACGCGCAGGGCCAGGTGCACCTGCTCGACTTCGGCATTGCCAAGCTGATGGAAGGCGACCGCACCGCCGAGACCGCGTTGACCCGGCTGTCCGGCCATGCGCTGACGCCGGACTACGCCAGCCCCGAGCAGATCCGCGGTGAGCCGCTGGGCACTGCCAGCGATGTCTACAGCCTCGGCGTGCTGGCGTATGAACTGCTGGCCGGGGCACGGCCCTACCGGCTCAAGCGCGGCAGCACCGCCGAACTGGAGGAGGCCATCGCGGGCGGCGATGCGCTGCGGGCCAGCGAAGCGGCCGAACAGCCCGCGGACCGCCGTGCGCTGCGCGGCGACCTCGACGCGATCCTGGCGAAGGCGCTGCAGAAGGACCCGGCCGCGCGCTACCCCACCGTGACGGCGCTCGCCGACGACCTGCAGCGCCACCTGCAGGGGCATCCGGTCCTGGCCCGGCCCGAGAGCCGCTGGTACCGGGCGGGCCGCTTCGTGCGCCGTCACCGCGTGCCGGTGGCCGCGCTGGCGGGCGTGCTGCTGGCGCTCAGCGTGGGCCTGGGCGCGGCCCTGTGGCAGTCGCGCGAGGCACGGCTGCAGGCGCAGCTCGCGCAGCAGGCCGCCGAACGCGAGGCCGCCAGTGCGCGGCTGTACCTCGAGACGCTCAGCACGGTGGCCGCCTGGGACGCCGCCACGTTCGCAAAGCCGGGCTCGGTGCCCGGCGCGGTGCTGGCCAAGCTCGACGAGCTGGAACGCATGTACCGCGACGCGCCCGAATACCGCCTGGGGCTGCTCGAAGCGGTGGGCCAGCAACTGCCCTACCTGGGCGACATGCAGGGCGCCATGGCCGTGAACGACCGCCTGGCGAAGGCCCTGGCCGAGAGCCGAGCGGCACCGGAACGCTTGCTCGCGGCCCGCGTGCAGCGGGCGCGCATCCTGGCCAACATGACCCGCTGGCCCGAGGCGCAGCAGACCGTGCAGGCGCTGCTGGCCGACCCCGCCGCCGCGCGCGCCGGCGCGCCGACGCGCGCAGCGGCGCAGGCGGTGCTGGGACAGGCGCTGGCCCACCAGGGCCGCCGCGCCGAGGCCGCGGCGGCCATCGAGGCCGGCCTGGCGCTGTTGCGCGAGCAGCCCGACTCCGCGCGCGAAGCCGAACTGCACACGGTGAGCGCGTCGATCTACCTGGGCTTCGACGACCCCCGTGCGATGCGCGCCGCGCAGGCCAGCTACAGCCTGCTGCTGCAGGATCCGCGCGCCAACCCGGACCTGCTGGCCAGCGGCCAGGTGTCGCTGGGCGCGCTTCAGTCGGTGACGGGCCGCCTGGCCGAAGCCGAAGCGTCGACACGCGGCGGCCTGCAACGCCTGAGCGCGCTCTATGGCGTTGCCGACGCCGACAGCGTGCTCGGCGCCGCGCGCCTGGGCTCGGTGATCGCCTCGCGCGGTCGCTACGACGAGGCGCGCCGCTGGCTGGCCGGCCAGCGCGCCGCGCTGGAAAAGCGCGGCGCCGCCGACACGCCCGGACTGGCGACGACACTGGCGCTGCGCCAGGTGGACGTGGAACTGCTGGCCGGCGATGCGCGTGCCGCGCGCGCCTTCTCGGACGCGATCGACGATCGGCTGATGGACGACCCCGCCGTGAAGGACCGCAACATCCGCGTCATCCACAAGGCGCGCGCGCTGGTCTGGACCGGTGACGCAGCGCGTGCCGCCAGCGTGCTGAACGCCGAGCTGGCTGCGCTGCCGGCCACGCTGGCGCGCGACTCGGTCGGCCGTCGCATCCGGCTGGCGCTGGTGGAGGCGCTGCAGGCGCAGGGTGAGCGGGCGGCCGCGCTGCAGACGGCACGCGAGCTGGCCGCGGAGCTGGAGCGCCTGGAGGCCCGCGGCACCGGCATGTACGTCAACGCCATCGAGACCGCGGCGCAGCTCGAGGTGGAGGCCGGCGGCCCGGCGGGCGTGCAGCTGGCGCGCATCGAGCCGCTGTGGCCCGCGGCAGGCGGCCAGGGCCTGCAGCCCACCTCGGAGGCCGGCCGCGCCGAGTCGGCGCTGCGCCACGCCATCGTGCTGCACGCCGCCGGCCGCGGCGCCGATGCGCTGCAGCGGCTGGCCACGGCCGAGACCGCGCTGCGCGGACAGCACCCCGACAGCCCGCGCCTGGCCTGGTTCCGGCAGGTGAAGGCGCGGATCGCCCCTGGAACCTAGCTTCCGACCGGCACGGCGGAGCGGCGGCGCCAGCCCAGCCACTCGTTGCCCACCAGGGCCAGCAGCACCAGTCCGCCGCCGCCCAGCACCGCCGCCGACGGCGCCTCGTTCGCGCCGAGCCAGGCCCACAGCACGCCGAACACCACTTCGAGCAGCCCGAGCAGCGAAATCTCGGGGCCGGCCAGCACCCGGGCGGCGGCCACCGCCAGCAGACACGGTACGGCCAGCTGGAACACACCCAGCAGCGCCAGCCAGCCCAGGTCGCTGCCCGTGGCCGCGAACGGCAGCGCCGGCGGCAGCGTCACCGCGGCCGACAGCGTGGCGCCGATCAGCACGGCCGCCAGCATGTCGGGCGGGTTCTCCTTGCCTTTCAGATGCTGCAGCAGCGTCCAGTTGACGCCCGCGGCCACCGGCACCGCGAGAGCCACCACCGTGCCGAGCAGCTGGCGCGGGTCACCGCCGCTCACCTCGTGCCCGTACATCCAGGCGATGCCCAGGCCCGCCAGCGCGATCGCGCCCCAGGTGCGCGCCTGCAGGCGGTGACCCAGCACCGCGCGCGCCAGCAGCGCCGTGAACAGCGGGCCGACCGACATCGTCACCAGCACGTTGGCCACGGTGGTCAGCGTCAGCGCCAGCATGAAGGCCGTGTACATCACGCCCCAGCACAGGCCGGACAGCCACAGCGCGCGGCCGCCGCGGCGGAACGCCTCGGCCAGGCCGCTCGGCCCCTTCAGCCACAGCAGCAGCGGCACCAGCGCCAGCGCGTTGAACGCGCTGCGCCAGAACGTCACCTCGAAGCCCTGCGCCGACTCGAGAAGGCGCGACACCACGCCCGCGATGCTCCACAGCAGCGAGCACAGCACCAGCGTCCACACCGCCTGGCGGTGCGTCATGGTCCTCATCAGGCCGCTTCGCGCGCCGCGCGCTTGCGGTCGTGCTCCTTCAGGAAGCGCTTGCGGATGCGGATCGACTTCGGGGTGATCTCCACCAGCTCGTCGTCGGCGATGAACTCCACCGCGTACTCCAGCGTGGCGTCGATCGGCGGCGTGATCTTGATCGCGTCTTCCTTGCCGCTGACGCGGAAGTTGGTCAGCTGCTTCATGCGCGTGGCGTTCACCACCAGGTCGTTGTCGCGGCTGTGGATGCCGACGATCATGCCTTCGTACACCGGGTCGCCCGCCTTCACGAACATGCGTCCGCGGTCGTCGAGCTTGCCCAGGGCGTAGGTGAAGATCTCGCCGTCGTCCATGCTGATCAGCACGCCGTTCTTGCGGCCCGCGATCTCGCCCTTGTAGGCCTCGTAGCCGTCGAAGATGTTGCTGATGAGGCCGGTGCCGCGCGTCAGGTTCATGAACTCGTTGCTGAAACCGATGAGCCCGCGCGCCGGGATGCGGTACTCCAGCCGCACGCGGCCACGCCCGTCGGTCTCCATGTTCGCGAGCTCGCCCTTGCGCTCGCCCAGGGCCTGCATCACGCCACCCTGGTGCTGGTCCTCGATGTCGACGGTGACGAGTTCGATCGGCTCGTGCTTCTCGCCGTTCACCTCATGGAACACCACGCGCGGCTTGCTCACCGCGAGTTCGTAGCCTTCGCGGCGCATGTTCTCCAGCAGGATGGTCAGGTGCAGTTCGCCGCGGCCGCTGACCTCGAAGATGCCGTCCTCGTCGCTTTCCTTCACGCGCAGCGCCACGTTGCTCTGCAGTTCCTTCTGCAGCCGGTCCCAGATCTGGCGGCTGGTGACGAACTTGCCTTCGCGGCCGGCCAGCGGGCTGGTGTTGACGCAGAAGTTCATCGTCAGCGTCGGCTCGTCGACGCGCAGCATCGGCAGCGGTGCGGGCGAGTCGACGCTGGTGACGGTGACGCCGATGCCGATGTCCTCGATGCCGTTGATCAGCACGATGTCGCCCGGGCCGGCCGAGTCGGTCATCTTGCGCTCCAGGCCTTCGAAGGTCAGCACCTGGTTGATGCGGCCCTTCCAGCTCTTGCCGTCCGGCCCTTCCATCACGAGCACGTCCATCATCGGCTTCACGGTGCCGGCGTTGACGCGGCCCACGCCGATGCGGCCGACGTAGGTGGAGTAGTCCAGCGACGAGATCTGCAATTGCAGCGGCGCGTCCGGGTCGCCCTCGTGCGCCGGCACATGCTGCAGCACCGTGTCGAACAGCGCGCTCATGTCGCTGCCCCAGGCCTCGCCGGCCGGGCCTTCCTTCAGCGAGGCCCAGCCGTTCAGGCCCGAGGCGTAGACCACGGGGAAGTCGAGCTGGTCCTCGGTGGCTCCGAGCTTGTCGAACAGCTCGAAGGCCGAATTGATCACGTAGTCCGGGCGCGAGCCGGGCTTGTCGACCTTGTTGACCACGACGATGGGCTTCAGGCCGAGGGCCAGCGCCTTCTTCGTGACGAAGCGGGTCTGCGGCATCGGGCCTTCCTGCGCGTCGATCAGCAGCACCACGCCGTCGACCATCGACAGCGCGCGCTCCACCTCGCCGCCGAAGTCGGCGTGGCCCGGGGTGTCGACGATGTTGATGTGCGTGCCCTTCCACTCCACGGCGCAGTTCTTGGCCAGGATGGTGATGCCGCGCTCGCGTTCGATGTCGTTGCTGTCCATCACGCGCTCGGCCACCTTCTCGTTCTCGCGGAAGGTGCCGCTCTGGCGCAGCAGCTGATCGACCAGCGTGGTCTTGCCATGGTCGACGTGGGCGATGATGGCGATGTTGCGGATGGCAGCGTGGCTCATGGTGTGGCCTGGATTTCGGTGGGATTCAGCAGTCGGTCGGCGATGAGTTCGCCGCCGTGGATGCGGGCGGTGCCGATGAAGGCGTGCGGGGTCGTGCCGTAGACACGCACGGCGGGTGCATCGGCGAGCGCGACGCGGCGACGCAGGCCGCAGAGGAAACGGCCGGCCTCGTCGTCGGGCAGCTGCACCGCGGGCCAGCCGGCCAGCAGCACGTCGGCCGGTTGCAGCAGCGCTTCGCGTTGCCCGGGCTCCAGTGCGGCGAACGCCTCGATCGTGATGGCGTCCTTCACGTCGAGCGGCCCGCTGCCGGTGCGGCGCAGCGCCGCCAGGTGCGCGCCGCAGCCCAGCGCCGCGCCGATGTCCTCGGCCAGCGTGCGGATGTAGGTGCCCTTGCTGCAGCGGACGTCGATCACCAGCGTCGCATGCTGCCAGTCGAGGATGTCGATCGCGTGAATCGCGACTTCGCGGCTCGGCCGCTCGACCTCGACGCCGGCGCGCGCGTAGTCGTACAGCGCCTTGCCGTTGTGCTTGAGCGCGGAATGCATCGGCGGCGTCTGGCGGATGGCGCCCGTGAAGCGGCGGCAGGCCGCCTCGATCGCGGCGCGGTCGACGTCGACGGGCCGCTCCTCCACCACCTCGCCTTCGCGGTCGCCGGTGCTCGTGCGCTGCCCCAGCCGCAGCGTGGCGGTGTAGCGCTTGTCGGCGTCCAGGCTCGCCTGGCTGAACTTGGTGGCGCCACCGAAGCACAGCGGCAACAGGCCGGTGGCCAGCGGGTCCAGCGTGCCGGTGTGCCCGCCCTTTTCCGCGCGCAGGATGCCCTTGGCCTTCTGCAGCGCGTCGTTGCTCGTCCAGCCGAGAGGCTTGTCGAGCAGCAGCACGCCGTGCAGCGGCTTGCGGGGGGTGCGCACGGGCTTGTCCATCAATCCTCTTTGGCGCGGACCGAGTTGGCACGAGCGATCAGCGCCGAGATGTCGGCCGCGCGCTCCGTGGTCTTGTCGAAGTGGAAGTGCAGCGTCGGCACCGTGTGGATCGACAGGCGCTTGAACAGGCCGTTGCGCAGGAAGCCCGCGGCTTCGTTCAGCGCGCGCGCGCTGTCCTCGGCTTCGCCGACCAGCACCGAGAAGTACACCTGCGCATGCGCGTAGTCCGGCGAGACCTCCACGCTGTTGATCGTGACCATGCCGATGCGCGGGTCCTTCAGGTCGCGGATCAGCTCGGCCACATCGCGCTGGATCTGGTCGGCCACGCGGAAGCTGCGGTTGGGAACGGCTTTCTTGTGTCGCATTTCAACGGCCCCTCAAGCACGAACCCCGCCCTCTTTTGGAAGGCGGGGTTCTCTCGAACGAGTGGAACGCCGCACTAGAGGGTGCGGGCGACCTCCTTGACCTCGAAGAACTCCAGCTGATCGCCTTCCTTGATGTCGTTGTAGTTCTTCAGCTTGATGCCGCATTCGAAGCCTTCCTTGACCTCGCGCACGTCGTCCTTCATCCGCTTCACCGACTCGATCTCGCCGGTGTAGATCACCACGTTGTCGCGCAGCAGGCGGAAGCGCGCGTTGCGCACCACCTGGCCGGCGGTGATGTAGCTGCCGGCCACCGTGCCGATCTTGCTGGCCACGAACACCGTGCGGATCTCGGCCGTGCCGATGACTTCCTCGCGCTGCTCGGGCGCCAGCATGCCGCCCATCGCCGCCTTGATCTCGTCGACCGCGTCGTAAATGATGTTGTAGTACTTGATGTCGACGCCGTTGCCTTCGGCCAGCTTGCGCGCGCCGGCATCGGCGCGCGTGTTGAAGCCGATGATGACCGCCTTCGACGCGATGGCCAGGTTGACGTCGCTCTCGCTGATGCCGCCCACCGCCGCGTGCACGATCTGCACCTTGACCTCGGGCGTGCTGAGCTTGAGCAGGCTCTGCGCCAGCGCTTCCTGCGAACCCTGCACGTCGGCCTTGACGATCAGGCTCAGCGTCTGCGCGGCGCCTTCGCCCATGTTCTCGAACATGCCTTCGAGCTTGGCGGCCTGGCGCTTGTTCAGCGTCACTTCGCGGTACTTGCCCTGGCGGAAGGTGGCGATCTCACGGGCGCGGCGCTCGTCGGCCAGCACCATGAACTCGTCACCCGCCTGCGGCACTTCGGTGAGACCTTGAATCTCCACCGGCAGCGAAGGCCCGGCCGACTCGATGCTCTTGCCGTCCTCGTCCAGCATGGCCCGCACGCGGCCGAAGCTGCTGCCGGCCAGCACCACGTCGCCCTTCTTCAGCGTGCCGCTCTGCACCAGGATCGTGGCCACCGGGCCGCGGCCCTTGTCGAGCTTGGCTTCGATCACCAGGCCCTTGGCGGCGGCGTCGGTCGGCGCCTTCAGCTCCAGCACCTCGGCCTGCAGCAGCACCTGCTCGAGCAGGTCGTCCACGCCCTGGCCGGTCTTGGCCGAGACGGCCACGAACGGCGATTCGCCGCCGAAGTCTTCCGGCACCACGCCCTCGGCCACGAGCTCGCTGCGCACGCGCTCGGGGTTGGCGTCGGGCTTGTCGATCTTGTTCATGGCCACGACGATGGGCACCTCGGCCGCCTTCGCGTGGGCGATGGCTTCCTTGGTCTGCGGCATCACGCCGTCGTCGGCCGCCACCACCAGGATCACGATGTCGGTGGCCTTGGCGCCGCGGGCGCGCATCGCGGTGAACGCGGCGTGGCCCGGGGTGTCCAGGAAGGTGATCATGCCGCGCGGCGTCTCGACGTGGTACGCGCCGATGTGCTGCGTGATGCCGCCCGCTTCGCCGGCGGCGACGCGGGCGCGGCGGATGTAGTCCAGCAGCGAGGTCTTGCCGTGGTCGACGTGGCCCATCACGGTGACCACCGGGGCGCGCGGCAGCTGCTCGGCGGCGTCGTGCGCGGCGGTTTCCTCTTCGGTGAAGGCTTCCGGGTCGTCCAGCTTCGCGGCCAAGGCCTTGTGGCCCATTTCCTCGACGACGATCATCGCCGTCTCCTGGTCCAGCTGCTGGTTGATCGTGACCATCTGGCCCAGCTTCATCAGCTGCTTGATCACCTCGCTGGCCTTGACGCTCATCTTGTGGGCCAGGTCGGCCACGCTGATGGTCTCGGGCACGTGCACTTCCTGCACCTGCGCCTCGGGCGCGGGGTTGAAGCTCGGGCCGCCACCGTCGCGGTCACCGCGACGCGCGCCGCCGCGTGGCGCACGCCAGCCGGCGCGGGCGCCGCCGGCCGCATCGCCGCGCGTCTTCAGCGCCGCGCGCTTCTTCGCGGCATCGTCGGCCCAGCTCGACGACAGCTTCTCGCTCTTGACCTGCTTCTTGTCGCCCGGCTTGGCCGCGGTGCCGCTGCCCGGCGCCGCCGGCGTGGCACCCGCCTTCGCGGTGGGCTTGTGGATCGTGCCCTTGATCGCTTCCTTGGCGGCCTCGGGCTTGGCTTCCTCGGGCTTCTTGGCGACCAGCACCTTCTTCGTCGGGCCGGCCATCATCGCGCGGATGGCGGCGGCCTCGGCCTCGGCGGCCTTGCGGCGGCGCGCGAGATCGTCGGACTTGGCCTGCTCCTCGGCCGCCTTGTCGGCGGCCTTCACCACGCGCAGCAGCGGCTTGGCGGGCTCGGCGGGCTTGGGCGCCGCGGTGGGCTCGGGCGCCTTCGGCGCCGGGGCCTCGGCGGCGGCGGCGCTGCCCTGGGCCTTGGCCAGGGCCGCAGCGGCTTCGGCGGCGGCGGCTTCGGCGGCGGCCTTCTCGGCGGCGCGCGCGGCGGCCTCCGCTGCAGCCGCCTCGGCGGCCTCGCGGGCAGCCTTCTCGGCGGCTTCGCGCTGGCGGCGCTGCTCGGCGAGCTCTTCCTCCTGGCGTCGCAGGGCCTCGGCCTGTGCCGCGGCTTCTTCCTCGCGGCGCTGCAGCTCCAGTTCCTCGGCCGACGGGCCGGCCGGCTCCTCGACCGCCGGCGTGGCGTCGTCGCGCTTGACGAACACGCGCTTCTTGCGCACCTCCACCTGGATGGTGCGCGCGCGCCCGCTGGCGTCGGCCTGCTTGATCTCGGTCGACGTCTTCTTGACGAGCGTGATCTTCTTGCGGCTGGCATCGCCCGCGGTGCCGTGCGAGGTGCGCAGGTAGTCCAGCAGACGTTCCTTGTCGGCTTCGGTGAGCGCGTCGTCCGGCGACTTCTTGGTCACGCCGGCCGACTGCAGCTGCTCGATCAGCGCCGCGGTCGGGCGGCCGAGCTGCGCGGCGAACTGGGCGACAGTGGTCACGGCCATGGGGTCGGTTTCCTCGGTGTGCTTCTCTGGGCTTGCGGGATGGCTCGGTTCTGCCGCATCAGGCGGTGAACCAGTGCTCCCGGGCCTTCATGATCAGGGCCTTGGCGGCTTCGTCGGCCATGCCGGTGAGATCGGTCAACTCGTCCACCGCCAGGTCGGCCAGGTCGTCGCGGGTGTGGATGCCGCCGCCCGCCAGCTTGGAGATCAGCTCGGGCGTCAGGCCGTCGAGGTCGCGCAGGTCCTGCGAGACTTCCTCGACCTTCTCTTCCTTGGCGATCTCCATCGTCAGCAGGGCGTCCTTCGCACGGGTCCGCAGCTCGTGCACCGTGTCCTCGTCGAAGGCCTCGATCTCCAGCATCTCCTGCAGCGGCACGTAGGCCACCTCTTCCAGGCTGGTGAAGCCCTCGGCGATCAGGATGTCGGCCACCTCGGCGTCGACGTCGAGCTTGTCGATGAACAGCGTCCGCACCGACTCGCTTTCGGTCGCCTGCTTCGCCTGAGACTCCTCGGCGGTCATGATGTTGATGCGCCAGCCGGTGAGCTCGCTCGCCAGGCGCACGTTCTGGCCGCCGCGGCCGATGGCGATGGCGAGGTTCTCCTCGTCCACCACCACGTCCATCGCGTGGCGCTCCTCGTCGACCACGATGCTCTGCACGTTGGCCGGCGCCAGCGCGCCGATGACAAATTGGGCCGGATCGTCGGACCACAAGACGATGTCGACACGCTCGCCGGCGAGCTCGTTCGTCACCGCGTTGACGCGCGAACCGCGCACGCCGACGCAGGTGCCGATGGGGTCGACGCGGCGGTCGTGGCTGACCACGGCGATCTTGGCGCGGCTGCCGGGGTCGCGCGCGCAGCTCTTGATCTCCAGCAGGCCCTGCTCGATCTCGGGCACTTCCTGCGCGAACAGCTCGATCATGAAGCCCGGCGCGCTGCGGCTCAGCATGATCTGCGGGCCGCGCTGCGTGGGGTCGATGCCCATCAGGAAGGCGCGCACGCGGTCGCCGCTGCGCAGGTTCTCCTTGGGGATCATCTCGCTGCGCTTCAACCGCCCTTCGACGCGGCCGCTCTCGACGATGATGTCGCCCTTGTCCAGGCGCTTCACCGTGCCGACGAAGATCTTCTCGCCGCGGCTCAGGAAGTCGTTCAGCAACTGCTCGCGCTCGGCGTCGCGGATCTTCTGCAGGATCACCTGCTTGGCGGCCTGCGCGCCGATGCGGCCGATCGGCACCGATTCCACCGCTTCCTCGATGTAGTCGCCTTCCTCGATGTCGGCGATGCGCTCCTGCGCCTCGGACAGCAGTTCCTCGGCGTCCGGGTTCTGCAGGCCGGCCGAATCGGGCACCACCAGCCAGCGGCGGAAGGTCTCGTAGTCGCCCGTCTCGCGGTCGACGGCGACGCGGATGTCGACTTCGCCGCCGTGCAGCTTCTTCGTCGCCGAGGCGAGCGCCGCCTCGACGGCGCCGAACACGACGTCGCGGTCCACGGTCTTCTCGCGCGAGATGGCGTCCACCAGCATCAGCATTTCGCGGTTCATGGGTCTCTTCAGCCTCCGTCCTTGGGCGGCGCAGCGTCTTGCGCCTCCGCCGCCGGGGCGCTGCCGTTCGCAGACTTGCGCCCCTTGAAATCCACCACCGGCACGAGGCGGGCCTCGCGCACTTCGTCGAACTTGAAGCCGAGCACCTGCTCGGCCTTGCCGTCCTTGAACACCAGGCTCCAGCCTGCCGCGTCGTCGCTGCGGCCCAGCACGCCCTGCCAGTTCTTGCGCCCCTCGAACGGCGCCTTCAGCACGATCTGCACCGCCAGGCCGGCGAAGCGCTCGAAGTCGGCCTCGCTGCGCAGCGGCCGGTCCAGCCCCGGCGAGGACACCTCGAGCCGGGCGTAGTCCAGGCCCTCGACTTCCAGCGCGTACTGCAGCTGGCGCGTCACCTGTTCGCAGTCGTCGACCGTGATGAACTCGCCCGGCGCCACGTAGGCATGGCCGGGGATGCGGTCGATCGTGATGCGCAGCAGGCCGCGCTGCGCACGTTCGACATCGACGAGCTCGTAGCCCAGGCCCGAGACGGTGCCGGCGATGGCCTCGCGCCAGCCCAGGCGCGGCTCGGCGAGCGGACGCGGTGCCGCCGCCACGGCGCGTTGCCGTGCTGCGCCGCCACCCGCCTTCGCACCCGCCCGCGCGGATGCCGCAGGTGCCCTGCGGGTGCCCTGGTTGCCGTACTTGCCGCTCAAACTGCCGCTCGCCCGATCCTGTCGTCTGCCCGTGCCGCCGGGCCAGCCGCCAAGACCGCCGGCTTCGAAGTCACTTTCGAAACATTCAGGCGATCAAGCAAAAAAAATGGGCTGGAAGATTCCGCCCACGCAGCTTTACCCGGGAAAAACCGGATTATAGACCGCACCGGCGGTTCGAGCAATCTTCACGCTCGCTGCCGCGTGGGCGGGCGCGCGGAGGCCATCGAGAAACCCCTACAGCCGTCACCCGACTGGCCGCCTTTTCGCGCGCACCTCGGGCGATTTGCGCTTGCAGCATCGCCGAATACTCATTGCCGTTACTTGTGCGACGCCGCCTCTGCGTGCGGCCGAAACAACGGCTCATGAACAACGTCCCCGCGCCTTCGAACCCCTTCTCGCGCATCCCGAAACCGCTGCGCGTCGCCGCCGGCTGGCTCGTGCTGTGGGCGGCGAGCGGCTTGGCGATGCTCGCCGGCGGCACCCCCGGGGCGCTGCTCGGCTGGCTCGTGCTCGGTGTCGCGACCCTGGGCGGCGCGCTCTGGCTCCAGCGCGCGGCCGGCCCGGCGGCGGCCGCCTCGGCCGTCGCGCCCGACCAACTGCTTGCGCTGCTCGACGAAGCCGCCCGCACCTGGGGCACGCACCTCGGCACCGCGCAGAACCAGCTGCACGACGCCACCGCACAGCTGCTGGCCAGCTTCGACGACATCCTGCGCCAGCTGGACGCGCTGATCGGGCCGGCGGGCGCGAACGATGAAGACCGCACCGCGGTGCTGACGCAGTGCGAAGACCGCCTGCGCAGCCTGCTCACCGACTTCCAGGCCTTCGTGCAGTCGCGCGAGCAGATCATGGGCTCGGTGCGCACGCTCACCGCCGCTTCCGACGGTCTGCGTTCGATGGCCGAAGACGTCTCCAAGCTCGCGCGCCAGACCAACCTGCTGTCGATCAACGCCGCGATCGAGGCCGCGCGCGCCGGCCCCAGCGGCCGCGGCTTCGCGGTGGTGGCCGGCGAGGTGCGGCGCCTGTCGGCCGAGTCCGGCGACACCGGTCGCCGCATCGGCGCGCAGGTCGACGAGTTCGGCGCTTGCATGCAGCAGGCGCTCGACCAGGCCACGCGCAGCACGGCCGAGGACACGCGTGTGATCCAGCAGTCCGAGGCCACGATCAACCAGGTGGTCGGCCAGGTGGACGTGACGGTCTCGCAGCTGCACGAGCGCGCCGCCGAGCAGAGCGCGCACGGCGCCCGCGTCAAGACCCAGGTCGAACAGCTGCTGGTGGCGTTCCAGTTCCAGGACCGCGTGCAGCAGATCGTCGACCAGGTGCAGCAGTCGATGCAGGCCGCGGTCGCCGCGCTGGCCGACGCCGCACGCGAAGGCCGGCAGCCGGCAGCCGCCGAGTGGCGGAAGCTGCTGAGCGCCGGCTACACCACCGACGAACAGCGCAACGCCGGCAGCCGGTCGCAGACCGCCGCCCCGGTGGCCGGCACCGAAACCACCTTCTTCTGACGCCGAAAGCAACGTAGGGAAAACAACGTGGCCAAGACCATCCTGATCGTCGACGACTCCAGCTCGCTGCGCACCGTGGTGCGCATTGCGCTCACCCGCGCCGGCTACGACGTCATTGAAGCCGGCGACGGCGTGCAGGCCCTCGCCGCGATGGACGGCGGCACGCGCATCAACCTGGTGGTGTGCGACGTGAACATGCCCAACATGGACGGCATCACCTTCGTCAGCACGATGAAGCAGAACAGCAAGCACAAGTTCACCCCGGTGGTCATGCTCACCACCGAAGGGCAGGAAGAGAAGAAGAACCAGGGCCGCGCCGCCGGCGCCAAGGCCTGGATCGTCAAGCCCTTCAATCCGCCCCAGCTGCTGGACGCGGTGTCCAAGCTGATCCAGCCCTGACGCGGAGCGCCCGATGAGCCGCCGCAGCAAGACCGCCGCCGTCGCAGCGCCCGCCGCGCTGGACCTGCCGGCCGAACTGACCATCTACACCGTCGGCGAGCTGCGCCCGCAGTGGCTGGCCTGGCTGGGGCCGGCCGGGACCGACGGGCAGGCGCCGGCGGTGGTGCGCGGCCAGGCGCCGGGCGACGTCGACGGGGCCGGCGTGCAGCTGCTGCTGGCGCTGGACCGCAGCCTGGCCGAACGGGGGCGCCAGCTGCAGATCGACGCGCCCAGCAGCGCCCTGCAGGCAGCCTGCGCCGCCGCCGGGCTGGCAGAGTGGCTGCAGCAGCGCCGCCCCGGGGAGGCCGCCGCATGAAGCACGACCAGGACCTGAGCTTCATCGCCGAAGCGCTGCCGGCCTTCATCGGCGAGGCGCAGGAACAGATCGAGAACCTCGAGCAGCTGCTGCTGCAGCTGGACGAGCGGCCGGACGACCGCGAACTGCTGGACGCCCTGTTCCGCTGTGCACACACCGTCAAGGGCTCGGCCGGCATCTTCGGGCTCGACCGGGTGGTGGCCTTCACCCACCACGTCGAGACGCTGCTGGACGGCGTGCGCGCCGGCCGCGTGGCGCTGACGCCGGATCTCTCGACGCTGCTGCTGCGCTGCAACGACGCGCTGCGCCAGCTGATCGCCCAGGCCGAGACCGGCGGCGGCGACGACGCCCACGCGCAAGAGGAACGCGAGGCGCTGGTGGCCGCCCTGCAGGCGGCCAGCGGCACGGCCGCCCCGGGCCCCGGCGCACCGGCTGCCGCAGCGGATACGCGCCGTCGCTGGCACGTCTCGGTGGCCTTCGGGGCCGACACCTTCCGCAACGGGATGGACCCGCTCACCATCCTCAACTACGTGCGCAACCTCGGCGAGGTGCCGCGGCTGGTGTGCGACGCCGCCGTGGTGCCCACGCTGGAGGCGCTGGACCCCGAGAACTGCCACCTCCGCTTCGACTTCGGCCTGCTCAGCGAGGGCACCCGCGCCGACATCGAGGGCGCCTTCAGCTTCGTGCGCGACGACTGCTCGCTGCACATCGTCGAGCCCGGAGCCGGCCTGGCCGGTTTCGCGGCCCTGATCGAGGCGATGCCGGAGCGCCAGCGCCTGGGCGACATCCTCGTCGCGGCCGGCGCCATCACGCAGGCCCAGCTGCAGAACGGCCTGCGCGTGCAGCAGGCCGCCGACCCGGCCGGCCCGCCGCCGCTGCTGGGCGACGTGCTGCAAGCCACCACCGGCGTCGCGCCGGCCGTCGTGGCCGCGGCGCTCGAGAAGCAGAACCGCCAGCGCGACGGCGCGCCGGCGGCGGCGGCTGGCGGTGTCGGCGAGGAGCAGCGCTTCATCCGCGTGCCGGCCGGGCGGCTGGACGACGTGATCAACCTGCTCGGCGAACTGGTCATCGCCGGCGCCGGCGCTTCGCTGCTGTCGCGCCAGACCCGCCACAAGCCGCTGATCGAGGCCCACCTGCAGATCAGCCGCCTGATCGAGGACATCCGCAACGGCACCCTGCAGCTGCGCATGGTGCCGATCGGCGAGACCTTCTCGCGCTTCCGCCGCGTGGTGCGCGACACCGCGGCCGAGCTGGGCAAGGACGTCGCGCTCGAGATGGTGGGCAGCGACACCGAGCTCGACAAGTCGGTGGTCGAGCGCATCGCCGACCCCCTGATGCACCTGGTGCGCAATGCGCTGGACCACGGGCTCGAGACGCCCGAGCAGCGCGTCGCGGCCGGCAAGCCGGCGCAGGGCCGGCTGGTGCTGTCGGCCTGCCACGAGTCGGGCAGCATCCTGATCCGGATCGACGACGACGGCCGCGGCATCCAGCGCCAGAAGGTGCTGCAGCGGGCCTGGGAGCGCGGCCTCGTGGAGCCGGGCGTGGTGCCCGACGACGAGGCGATCCTGCGCCTGATCTTTGAGCCCGGCTTCTCCACCGCCGAGCAGGTCACCAACCTCAGCGGGCGCGGTGTCGGCATGGACGTGGTCCGCCGCAACATCGAGGCGCTGCGCGGCACGGTCACGCTGTCCAGCACCGAGGGCGTCGGCTCGCACGTCGAGATCCGGCTGCCGCTGACGCTGGCCATCATCGACGGCTTCCTCATCGGCGTGGGCAGCTCGCGCTTCATCCTGCCGCTGGATGCGGTGGTGGAGGTGATCGAGAACCGCCCCACCGTCACGCGCCTGGACGACAACGGCCGCGGCGTGGCCGAACTGCGCGGCCAGGTGCTGCCGGTGGTGAGCCTGCGCACGCTCTATGCGCTGGACGGCGAGACCCCGGCGCGCTGCAGCGTGGTGGTGGTCCGGGCCGGCATCCGCCGCTACGGCGTGCTGGTGGACCAGCTGCTGGGCCAGCACCAGACCGTCATCAAGCCGCTCGGCCGCATGTTCCGCAGCCTGCGCGGCATGTCCGGCTCCTCCATCCTCGGCAACGGCGAGGTGGCCCTGATCTTCGACGTCAATGCGCTCGGCCAACTGGCGGCCGACGCGAGCACCCCTTCGCCAGCATCCCGCGCAAGCAAACCCTCCAAGGAAGGACATTCCACATGAACAACCAGAAGCCCGTTTCCTGGCTGGCGCGCCTGCTGGCCGGCACCCACATCGACGCCGCCGAGGCCGAGGCTCGTGCGGCCGAACAGGCCCGGCGCGAGAGCGAGGCCGCCCTGACCCAGGCCCGGGCACAGCTGGCGGCGGTCGAGGGCGAACTCAAGGTCCGCACCGAGATCATGAACGTCACGAGCATCGTCTCGGAGGCCGACAAGAAGGGCGACATCCTCAGCATCAACGAGAAGTTCATCGAGGTCTCCAAGTACAGCCGCCAGGAGCTGATCGGCGCGCCGCACAACACCACGCGGCACCCCGACATGCCCAAGGAGACCTTCAAGCAGATGTGGAGCACGATCGGCCGCGGCGAGATGTTCCGCGGCGTGATCAAGAACCGCGCGAAGGACGGCACGCCGTACTACGTCGATGCGGTGGTGGCGCCGATCCTGGGCGACAACGGCAAGCCGATGAAGTACCTCGGCGTGCGCTACGACATCACGAAGGCCGAGCTGGAGCGCCAGAACGCCGCCGGCATCCTGGCCGCCATCGACCAGAGCTACGCCTACATCGAATTCGACCTGGGCGGCAACGTGCTCAAGGCCAACAAGATCTTCCTCGACGCGCTGGGCTACCGGCTCGAGGAGATCGTCGGCCGCCACCACCGTCAGTTCGTCGAGCCCGCGTTCGCCGCCGGCGCCGCCTATGGGCAGTTCTGGCGCGACCTCAATGCGGGGCAGCCGCAGAACGACGTCTTCAAGCGCATCACCAAGTCGGGCCAGGAGATCTGGATCCAGGCCGTCTATGCGCCGGTGAAGGACGAGATGGGCCGCGTCGTGAAGATCGTGAAGATCGCCACCGACGTCACCGCGCAGGTCACGGCCGCGCGCCTGCTGGAGCAGGCGGTGGAGCAGGCGCGCTCGGTGGCCACCGCGGCGCGCAACGGCGACCTGTCGCAGCGCATCCCGATGGAGGG
The DNA here is from genome assembly GCA_044226255.1 of Rubrivivax sp. GTDB lineage: Bacteria > Pseudomonadota > Gammaproteobacteria > Burkholderiales > Burkholderiaceae_C > Rubrivivax. Next base: position 41,239 of record JBGAHJ010000015.1, on the reverse strand, counting down.
CAAGAGCGGCCCGATCCAGGCGCTGTCGGAAGGCGTGAACGCGCTGATGGAGACCACCTCGGTGATCTTCGGCGACGTGGGCCGCGTGCTGGGCGCGCTGTCCGCGGGCGACCTGAGCCAGCGCATCACCAACGACTACGCCGGCGTGTTCGGCCGCGTGAAGGACGACGCCAACGCCACCACCGAGAAGCTGGCCCGCGTCATCGACGACGTGGGCCGCGTGTTCGCGGGCCTGGCCAGCGGCGACCTGACGCAGCGCATCACGCGCGATGCCGAGGGCGTGTTCGACCAGGTCAAGAACGACGCCAACAGCAGCAGCGCCAAGCTGGCCGGCATCATCGACGAGGTGCGCGCCGCCGCCGACGCACTGACCGGCGCCGCCAACCAGGTGAGCGCCACGGCGCAGAGCCTGTCGCAGGCGGCCAGCGAGCAGGCCGCCTCGGTGGAAGAGACCACCGCGTCGATCGACATGATCTCGGCCAGCATCTCGCAGAACAGCGACAACGCCAAGGTCACCGACAGCATGGCCACCAAGGCCAGCAAGGAAGCCGGCGAAGGCGGCTCGGCCGTCACGCAGACGGTGCAGGCGATGAAGCAGATCGCCCAGAAGATCAGCATCATCGACGACATCGCCTACCAGACCAACCTGCTGGCGCTCAACGCCGCCATCGAGGCGGCACGCGCCGGCGAGCACGGCAAGGGCTTCGCGGTGGTGGCGGCCGAGGTGCGCAAGCTGGCCGAACGCAGCCAGGAAGCGGCCAAGGAGATCGGCGACCTGGCGGGCAACAGCGTCAGCACCGCCGAACGCGCCGGCAAGCTGCTGGACGAGATCGTGCCGAGCATCCAGAAGACCAGCGAGCTGGTGCAGGAGATCGCGGCCGCGTCGCAGGAGCAGAGCGAATCGGTGACGCAGATCGGCGGCGCGATGGGCCAGCTCAGCAAGGCCACGCAGCAGAACGCCGCGGCGTCCGAGGAGCTGGCCGCCACGTCGGAGGAGCTCTCCGGCCAGGCCGAGCAGCTGCAGCAGGCCGTGGCCTTCTTCGGCGGCGAGGGTCAGGACGCGGCGCCGGCGCGGCGCGGCAAGCCCGAGCCGCAGCTCGACCGTCGTGCCCCCAATTCGCCGATGCGCGGCGCCGCCCGTCCGGTCGCCCCGCGCGCCGCCGGCACGCCGGCCACCGGCACGCACGGCAACTTCCGCCCCTACTGATCGCCATCATGGCCGACCACGCAGAGACTTCGCAGTTCCTGACCTTCCAGCTCGGCGACGAGGTGTTCGCGATGGACATCCGCACCGTGCGGGAGATCATCCAGCACGGTGCGATGACCGCCGTGCCGCTGATGCCCGACTTCGTGCGCGGCGTGATCAACCTGCGCGGTGCCGTGGTGCCGGTGATCGACCTGCACGCGCGCTTCGGACGCGCGCCGGCCGCAGCCACGAAGAAGACCTGCATCGTGATCTTCGATGCCACCGCCCAGTCCGGCGGCGAGCGGGTCGAGCTCGGCCTGATGGTCGACGCGGTGAGCGAGGTGGTGGACATCGCCGCGGCGCAGATCGAGCCGGCGCCGTCGTTCGGCGCCGCGGTGAAGCGCGAGTTCATCCGCGGCATCGGCAAGGTCGGCGCGCGCTTCGTGATGCTGCTGGACCCCGAGCGCGCCTTCGACGTCGACGAGATGGCCGCCCTCTGCGAAGCCGGCCCGCGGGCCCTGGCGGCGTGACGCCGTGGACGAGACCGCGCTCGACGAGCGCAGCTTCGCGCGCATCGCGGGGCTGATGCACGAGACCATCGGGCTTGCGCTCACGACGAACAAGCACTCGCTGGTCTACACCCGCCTGGCGCCGCGGCTGCAGCGCCTGGGCATCGATGACTTCGACACCTACGCCGGCCTGATCGAGAGCGCCGAGGACGGCGGCGAGTTCCAGGTGGCCGTGGACCTGCTGACCACCAACGAGACCTACTTCTTCCGCGAACCCGCCCACTTCGCGCTGCTGGAGCGCGAACTGGCGCGCCAGCGCCCGAAGCAGACGCGGGTGTGGAGCGCGGCGGCGTCCTTCGGCGACGAGGCCTACAGCGTGGCCATGCTGCTGGCCGACATGTCCCAGATGGGGCGCGTGGGCAGCGACTGGTCGGTGCTGGGCACCGACATCAGCGACCGCGTGCTCCAGAGTGCCGCCCGCGGCGTCTTCCCGGCCGAGCGCCTGCGCGACGTGTCGGAGGAACGGCTGCGCCGCTACGCGCTGCGTGGCGAGGGCGAGTCCGAGGGCCTGGTGCAGATGCAGGATCGGCTGCGCGAGCGCGTGCAGTTCGCGCAGCTGAACCTGTGCGCGGACCTCCCCGAGATCGGCCCCTTCGACGTGGTGATGCTGCGCAACGTGCTGATCTACTTCGACAACGCCACCAAGCGCGAGGTGGTCGACCGCGTGCTGACCCAGCTGCGCCCCGGCGGCCTCTTCTTCGTCGGCACGGCCGAGGGACGGGTCGCCAGCAGCACGCCGCTGAAGGTGCTGGCCCCCGGCGCCTTCCGGAGGGAAGCGCCTTGATCCAGGTCTTCATCATCGACGACTCGGCCGTGGTCCGGCAGACGCTGCAGCACCTGCTGCAGGGCGACGGCGAGGTCACCGTGGTCGGCGCCGCGCCGAACCCGCTGATCGCGGCGCCGCTGCTGCGCAAGCACCGGCCGGACGTGCTGCTGCTGGACATCGAGATGCCGGGCATGGACGGCATCACCTTCCTGCGCCAGCAGATGGCCGAGGCGCCGATCCCCACGGTGATCTGCTCCACGCTCACCACCGACGGCAGCCGCATCGCGCTGGAGGCGCTGGCCGCCGGCGCGGTGAGCGTGGTGGCCAAGCCGCGGCTCGGGTTGAAGCAGTTCCTCGAAGACTCGCGGCGCGAGCTCGTCGCGGCGCTGAAGACCGCCGCACGCGCCAGGCCGCGCCAGGCCGGCGCCGCACGGGCGCCCGCTGCACCGGACGCGGCCGCGCGCCGCCCGGTGATCGCAGGGCTGCACGCACTGGCGGTGAACAAGCCGGTCGTCATCGGCAGCTCCACCGGCGGCACGCAGGCGCTGGAGCAGATCCTCACCGCGCTGCCGGGCGACAGCCCCGGCATCGCCGTGGTGCAGCACATGCCGGAGAAGTTCACGGCGATGTACGCGGAGCGCATGGACGGCATCTGCGCCGTGCGCGTGCGCGAGGCCAGGGACGGCGACCGGCTCGAGCGCGGGCTGGTGCTGATCGCCCCCGGCGGCCGCCACCTGCAGCTGCGCCGCGCCGGCGGCCAGTACTTCGCCGTGGTCAAGGACGGTCCGCCGGTGAACCGGCACAAGCCGTCGGTGGACGTGCTGTTCCGCTCCACCGCCGAGTGCGCGGGCCGCGACGTGCTGGCCATCATGCTCACCGGCATGGGCGACGACGGCGCGCGGGCGATGAAGCTGCTGCACGACGGCGGGGCCCGCACCGTGGCGCAGGACGAGGCGACCTGCGTCGTCTTCGGCATGCCCAAGGAGGCGATCAAGCTCGGCGCAGTCGACCAGGTGCTGCCGCTGGAACGCATCGCCGCCGCGATCACGCAGTTCGACGCCCGGGGCTGAGGACAGTTGAGTCAGAATCGCGCCGGTTTTCAAACCGCGCACGATTCACGGAGACTCCCATGGGCTTTCTGGCCGGCAAGCGATTCCTCATCACCGGCGTCCTGTCCAACCGTTCCATCGCATACGGCATCGCGCGCGCCTGCCGCGCGCAGGGCGCGGAACTCGCGTTCAGCTACGTCGGCGAGCGCTTCAAGGACCGCATCACCGAGTTCGCCGCCGAGTTCGACTCGAAGCTGGTGTTCGACTGCGACGTGGGCGACGACGCCCAGATCGCCGCGCTGTTCGAGAACCTCGGCAAGACCTGGCCGCAGTTCGACGGCTTCGTTCACTCGATCGGCTTCGCGCCACGCGAGGCGATCGCCGGCGACTTCCTCGAGGGCTTCTCGCGCGAGGGCTTCCGCATCGCGCACGACATCTCGGCCTACAGCTTCCCGGCGATGGCCAAGGCCGCCCTGCCCTACCTGACGCCGCAGGCCGCGCTGCTGACGCTGACCTACCTGGGCTCGATCCGCGCGATCCCGAACTACAACACCATGGGCCTGGCCAAGGCCTCGCTGGAGGCCAGCGTGCGCTACCTGGCGCGCAGCCTCGGCCCCAAGGGCATCCGCGTCAACGGCATCTCGGCCGGCCCGATCAAGACGCTGGCCGCGTCCGGCATCAAGGACTTTGGCAAGCTGCTCGGCATGGTGGCCGAGGCCGCGCCGCTGAAGCGCAACGTGACGATCGAGGACGTGGGCAACGTCGCTGCGTTCCTCATGTCCGACCTGGCGGCGGGCGTCACCGCCGAGATCACCTACGTGGACGGCGGGTTCAGCCACGCGATGGTGGCGGGCGGCGACGCCGCCTGACGCTGCACGAGGGCTTCAGCCCTCTCGTATGCAGTCCACGTAGTAGCTGCGCGGGCCGGTGTTGCTGTCGTCCTCCACCAGGCCGTGCACGTCGGTGTCGAAGCCAGGGAAGGCGGCGTTGAACTCGCGCACGAAGCGCAGGTAGTCGACGATCTTCTTGTTGAAGCGCTCGCCCGGGATCAGCAGCGGGATGCCCGGCGGGTACGGCGTGAGCAGGCTGGTCGCGATGCGGCCTTCGAGTGAATCGATGCCCACGCGCTCGGTCTGCCGGTGCGCGATGCGCGCGAAGGCGTCGCTCGGCTTCATCGCGGGCTGGATGTCCGACAGGTACATGTCCGTCGTCAGCCGCGCGACGTCGCCCTTCGAGTACATCTCGTGGATGGCCTGGCACAGGTCGCGCAGGCCCATGCGCTCGTAGCGCGGGTGTGCCTGGCAGAACTCGGGCAGGATGCGCCACATCGGCGCGTTCTTGTCGTAGTCGTCCTTGAACTGCTGCATCGCGGTCAGCAGCGTGTTCCAGCGGCCCTTCGTGATGCCGATGGTGAACATGATGAAGAACGAGTAGAGCCCGGTCTTCTCCACCACCACGCCGTGCTCGGCCAGGAACTTGGTGACGATGGCGGCGGGAATGCCGGTCTTGGCGAACTTGCCCGACAGGTCCAGCCCCGGCGTCACGATCGTGCACTTGATCGGGTCCAGCATGTTGAACCCTTCGGCCAGTTCGCCGAAGCCGTGCCACTTGTCGCCGGGCTTGAGCATCCAGTCGGCCGCGCGGCCCACGCCCTCGGCGGCCAGCTTGTCGGGGCCCCAGACCTGGAACCACCAGTCCTTGCCGAACTCCTTGTCGACCTTGCGCATCGCGCGCCGGAAGTCGAGGCTCTCGAGGATGCTCTCCTCCACCAGCGCCGGGCCGCCCGGCGCTTCCATCATCGCGGCGGCCACGTCGCAGCTGGCGATGATGGCGTACTGCGGGCTCGTGCTGGTGTGCATCAGGTAGGCCTCGTTGAAGAGGTTCCTGTCGAGCTTGCGGTTCAGCGGGTCCTGCACCAGTACCTGGCTGGCCTGGCTGATGCCGGCCAGCAGCTTGTGCGTGCTCTGCGTGGCCCACACCATCTGGTCCTTGGGGCGCGGGCGGTTCTTGCCCATCGCGTGGTAGCTGCCGTAGAACTTGTGGAAGGCCGCGTGCGGCAGCCAGGCCTCGTCGAAGTGCAGGTTCTCGATGTAGCCGTCGAGCGCGTGCTTGATGGTTTCGGTGTTGTAGAGCACGCCGTCGTAGGTGCTCTGCGTCAGCGTCAGGATGCGCGGCTGCACCGCCCCGGCATCCACGCCCTTCAGCAGCGGGTTGGCGGCGATCTTGGCGCGGATGGCCTCCGGCGAGAACTGGCTCTTCGGGATCGGACCGATGATGCCGTGGTGGTTGCGCGTGGGCGTCAGGAACACCGGCACGGCGCCGGTCATGATGATCGAGTGCAGGATGCTCTTGTGGCAGTTGCGGTCCACCACCACCACGTCGCCCGGCGCCACCGTGTGGTGCCACACCATCTTGTTGCTGGTGCTGGTGCCGTTGGTGACGAAAAAGCAGTGGTCGGCGTTGAAGATGCGCGCCGCGTTGCGCTCGCTCTGCAGCACCGGGCCGGTGTGGTCGAGCAGCTGGCCGAGTTCCTCCACCGCGTTGCAGACGTCGGCGCGCAGCATGTTCTCGCCGAAGAACTGGTGGAACATCTGGCCGACCGGGCTCTTCAGGAACGCCACGCCGCCGGAGTGGCCCGGGCAGTGCCATGAGTACGAGCCGTCCTGCGCGTAGTCCATCAGCGCCTTGAAGAACGGCGGCGCCAGGCCGTCGAGGTAGCTGCGCGCCTCGCGGATGATGTGGCGCGCCACGAACTCCGGCGTGTCCTCGAACATGTGGATGAAGCCGTGCAGCTCGCGCAGCACGTCGTTCGGGATGTGCTGGCTGGTGCGCGTCTCGCCGTAGATGTAGATCGGGATCTCGGCATTCTTGAAGCGGATCTCCTCGATGAACTTGCGCAGGTTCAGCACCGCGGGGTCGAGCTCGGGACCGGGCGTGAACTCGTTGTCGTCGATCGACAGAATGAAGGCGCTGGCGCGGCTCTGCTGCTGCGCGAACTGCGCCAGGTCGCCGTAACTGGTGGCGCCCACCACCTCGAAGCCTTCCTTCTCGATCGCCTGGGCCAGCGCACGGATGCCGAAGCCCGAGGTGTTTTCCGAGCGGAAGTCCTCGTCGATGATGACGATGGGGAAGTGGAAGCGGAGCATCGGCCTGCCTTGGGCGGGGGTTCGAAAGAGCGCGAAGTGTAGGACTACACTGCCTCGGATCGATGACGCAACGGGGAGACGGCGCTTGGACTGGCACGCGGCAACGGTCTGGTGGCTGGCAGCGGGCACGCTGGTGGCGGCCGAACTGCTCTCCGGCACCTTCTACCTGCTGATGCTGGCGCTCGGCGCCGCAGCCGGCGCACTGGCCGCGCACGCCGGCTTCGGGCTGCCGATGCAGTTCGTGACGGCCGCTGTGCTGGGCGGCGGCGCCACCGCGGCCTGGCACGTGCGCCGCTCGCGCGCGCCGGCGCCGCCACCCGCGGCCACCAACCGCGACGTCAACCTCGACATCGGCAGTGCCGTGCACGTGGGGCACTGGGCCAAGGACGGTTCGGCCCGCGTCACCTACCGCGGCGCGGCCTGGACCGCGAAGTACGCCGGCCCCGGCACGCCGCAGCCGGGCGAACACGTCATCGTCGCGCTGGACGGCAACCTGCTGCGCGTGGCGCCCGCACCCTCGAACTGAACGCCGAAAGACTCATGGAAATCGCCATCGTCCTGGCCATCGTGGCCATCATCTTCGTCTCGCGCACCTTCCGCATCGTGCCGCAGCAGCACGCCTGGGTGGTGGAGCGGCTGGGCAAGTTCGACCGCACGCTGAGCCCCGGCCTCAACTTCGTGGTGCCCTTCGTCGACCGCGTGGCCTACAAGCACTCGCTGAAGGAAGTGCCACTGGACGTGCCCAGCCAGGTCTGCATCACGAAGGACAACACCCAGCTGCAGGTGGACGGCATCCTGTACTTCCAGATCACCGACCCGATGCGCGCCAGCTACGGCAGCAGCGACTACATCGTCGCTATCACGCAGCTCGCGCAGACCACGCTGCGCAGCGTGGTCGGCAAGATGGAGCTCGACAAGACCTTCGAGGAGCGCGAGCTGATCAACGCCGCGGTGGTGAACGCGCTCGACGAAGCGGCGCTGAACTGGGGCGTGAAGGTGCTGCGCTACGAGATCAAGGATCTCACGCCGCCGGCGGCGATCCTGCACGCGATGCAGGCGCAGATCACCGCCGAGCGCGAGAAGCGGGCGCTGATCGCGGCCTCGGAAGGCCGGCGCCAGGAACAGATCAACATCGCCACCGGCGAGCGCGAGGCCTACATCGCGCGCAGCGAAGGCGAGAAGCAGGCCGAGATCAACAAGGCGCAGGGCGAGGCGGCGGCGATCCTGGCGGTGGCGGAAGCCACGGCCGACGCCATCCGCCAGGTGGCCGCTGCGATCCAGCAGCCCGGCGGCGAGCAGGCGGTGCAGTTGAAGGTGGCCGAGAAGGCGGTGGACGCCTACGCGCAGCTGGCCCAGAAGAACAACACGATGATCGTGCCGGGAAACATGGGCGAGGTGGCGGGGCTCATCGGCACCGCGATGGCGCTGATGAAGGGTGGCAAGGCCTGAAGCCATGGCCCGCGAAGGCGCCCTCAATGTGCTCGGCACGCCGCTCGTGCCGTGCTCGTTCGATCCGGTCACCGGCTGGTACCGCGACGGCTGCTGCCACACCGACGCGCAGGACGCCGGCAGCCACGTGGTCTGCGCCAAGGTCACCGTCACCTTCCTCAACTTCCAGATGGAGCGCGGCAACGACCTCATCACGCCGCGCCCCGAGGTGCGCTTCCGCGGCCTGAAGCCGGGCGACCGCTGGTGCGTCTGCGCGCTGCGCTGGCGCGAGGCCTACGAAGCCGGCTGCGCGCCGCCGGTGGTGCTGGAGAGCACGCACCAGCGGGCGCTGGACTTCGTGCTGATGGACTGGCTGCGCCGGCACGCGGTGAGCCCTGCGCCGCAGGGCTAGAATGCCGCCCGCGCTGCGAAGCGCCTAGGATGGGTGGATGAGCGGTTTAAGTCGCATGCCTGGAAAGCATGTGTGGGTGAAAGCCCACCGCGGGTTCGAATCCCGCCCCATCCGCCAGAAACCTAGCATCCATGCGGGTTCCCGGGCCGCTCGATCTGCTTACCCACGTCGGAACCCACAGCACAGGGAGACGAAAGATGGCGTACCTAGTTGCAGAGGCGGTCAGGCTGGCGCGCAACCAGTTGCCGACGCTTGCCCTCTTCACGGCCGAAGAGGTTGATGAGAGGTTTTGTCGGGCGCAGGTCTTTCTGATCGCTCCACAAGCAGACATTCCAGTGTTCGGAAGGGCGGTAGAGATCGGCGAGCGGCAGGTGTCGGCCCCCTTGGCGATGGCTATTGCAAAAGAGATCGCTCGACGTGAGCTGGTGTCACGTCTACACCCGGACGCGCTTGAGTCGATCGAGTTCGAGCCCGCGGACGTGACGGCAGTTCGGGCAGCCAGATGCCTTAACGAGTACAGCACTCTGGGCGGGGTGCCGAACAGGTCAACCTCAGCCTACGATGAGTTGCGCGACTGGATCAACTCGGTGAGCGTAGTGCGGACGAACGTCAGCGCGCTCTCATAGGTTGCCCCGCGAACCCCGCACCACCTCCGGCTACTGGTCACCCACCGCGGCGTGGGTCGAAACAGCCGACCCGCTGCCCGGCGTTGGCGTGCTGTGGGTCTTCGATGCGTGGGATCCGCACTGGTGGCCCGTGGCGGCCAATGACGGCGCCTAGCTCACGTCCTGAGCCTGCCGCGCGGCATGCTGCCCCGCATGGACTACCCGATCACGAAGTGGCGCTGGAGAGTGGCCGACAAGCGCCGGCCGGGCCGAACCATCGTCACGCGGTGCTACCTGACGGAGCCCGAGGCGAAGGCGCTGGACCCGAAGGCAGAGCGCTACAGTGAACCGATGGTGATCACGGGCCCGGCAGCGCCGCACGGCACGCCGCCGAACCGGTGAGGCTAGGCTTTGATGATCGTGGTGCGCAGCCGCGTGCGCGCCCAGCTGATCGTCGCCGCGTTGGCGTCCGTGCCGCCGCCGACGGAGATTTCCAGCAGCGCGGTGTCTCCGGCCGCAAGCGTGTATTGCCAGCCTGCCAAGCGGGTGCGCCGGTCCGTCGAGCCCGGCACCGCGGCGTCGTTCGTGGTGTCGATGAACGAATCCGTCAGGGTCGGCGTGCCGTTCACTTTCAGCACCCAGGTCGCACTGGCGAAGTCGGCCGGCGGGGCCAGCGTGGCGCCGCTGCTGAAGTAGAGCCCGGTGACTTCGGCGTCCCACTGCACGACGACGGCGCGGCCGGTGTCGTTGACGTAAGTGCGGGTCGCGCAGGTCTCAAAGGCAGTTCCGCCGCCGCCGCCAATGCTCACGGAGTCGGCGCCGGTCTCGTCGGTCCATGCCCCGGTGACTGCGCCCGGATTGATGCACAGGAGGGACGGCTGCAGGTACGTCATCAGGTCCGCCGCACCAGGGCGCCGTACCGGCAAGCCCACGTCTCCGCAGTCGACCATGCGCAGACTGTCGCGGGTCAGCTCCGCCACCAGCAGACGGCCGCCGTAGGGGGCCGATGGATCCTCGGCGCGCTGCTGCTCGATGGCTGCGCGGGCGTAGGCCTCGGCCGTGGCGATGCATCGCGGGTCACGCTTGCGGTCCTGCTCGAAGTAGGCCGCCGCCTCATCCTGCCGGGCGGCCAGCTGCTCGGGGTCGTTCAGCCACGCGGGCCGCTTGACGGCAGGCCCCAGGCTGTACGCCCAGCCGTCCGCCTGCCCATGCGTGACGTGCGGCAGATAGCCGGACTCGCTGCCGAACTCGGTGTGAGCCATCGCGTCCTTGCGCGGGCTCCAGCCCACCAGGTGCACGGTGTGCATCAGCGGCTTGCCCTTGTAGGTGCCGCGCCAGCGCGTGCCGGTGAGTTTCGGCAGCGCTCGGGCCAGCAGCTCGACGGCATGGTCGAAGTCGCGGGCGTAGGTCAGCGCGTCGGCAGCGAACCGGTGCACGCTGTTCGTGCCACGGCCGCAGAGCACGGCGCGCAGGTGGGGCAGCGGGTAGACCTTCTGCACGGCCACGGGCTCGCCAGCAGGCCAATACAGCACGTCGGCGCCGCGGTATTCGCCTTGGTCGCTGGTGTAGGTCGCGGTGTCGGTGGCGATCAGAGCGCGGTCGTGGGTGATGCCGATCTGCAGCAGGGTCATGGGGCGGGTTTCCTTCGGTGTAGTGGGTGGCCCGCCGTCGCGTCAGGCGGGCCGTAGGCGCGCGATCAGCGCTCGGTTGGCGGGGCAATACCGGCCAGCAGTTGATGCAGCCGTTCGGTGTCGGTCTTGATCCACTTGCGCAGGTCGCCGATGCGCTGCGCGCGCGTGCGGCTCAGGGTGTCGACCCAGGCGTCGGCAGCCGGCGCGCGGTCGGCCAGTTCCTCGCGCAGCTCAAGCTCATAGCCCGCGATGCGTCGATCAAGGCGCCGCACCTCGTACTCAACCAGGCGTTTGCACGTGTCGCTGCAGTAGCGAGCCGGCCGGCCGGTGCTCGCTCCTTCAGGCAGCGCCGCGGTGCAGCGCAGGCAGGCTAGAGGTTTCGCCACCATCGACTTGATTACCGTTCAAAACTGGGGTTAGTTCCGCGCGTGCGAGGGAGTGCGGTTTCCTTCAAGGGGGCCGGGACGATTTATGCCCCCCCCGGGGGTAGATGGCCCATGTGGCTGGCGTCTCCGAGTCGCCAGTCGGGATGGGCCAGGCCTTGGTGTGGAGTGAGCACCGCAGCCCCCGAACCTTCATCAGCGCGCTTGCAGCACGACGAACGGGCTAAGCGTCGTGGAACCGACGCGCGGCGTGATGGCCGATGCCTGCGCCGGCTGGCCATCAACACGGCAGTTCAGCCGGAACCACACTTCTGATTCCTTGAAGCCGGCGGACATGTCTACGGCCAGCTCGGCGTTCTGGCGGATGCCCACCAGGTACTGCGACAAATCGCACAGCGCGATGTCGCCAACGGTGCCCAGCGCCGAGCAGCGGTCACTCACCACGAGCGGCCGGCCGCACAGCGAGAATTTGCCGTCAGGCAGCACCGAGAAGAATCCGGGCTGAAAACCACCAACATTTTCGGTGTTAGCAACATTTCGAACGTTCTGAGCCATTACGAACAGTTGCGCCAGCGCGCTGGGGCTGCACAGCCAGGTCGCCTTCGCCCAGGAACCCGGGGCCAGCCGCGAAACCATGTTCGCGATGTTCGTCGGCGTGATCGTCGCCGCAACCTGAGACGCGTCCTTGTTCTGCACGACAGTGCAAGGCGCGTTCAGGATGCCCAAAGGCACGCCTGCGCCGGAGCCGGAGAAGAACCACGTGTCCAGCGTCTGCGCCAGCGCTTCCTGCATCGCGGTCTGCAGCAGCCCGCCGAACAGTTGCGGCGCGTCCTGCATCAGCTCGATGGACGACGGCACAAGCACGCTGATCTTCTTTGCAGTCAGCGACACCATGCGCACCTTGGCCTTTTGCGTGGTGCCGGTCACGCCTTCAGCGGTGGGCTTGCCCTCCAGCGTCGCGATGCCGGTCGAGCGGTTGGACAAGTCGAACATCGGCACGTCAACCTGCGCACTCGTCATCGGAACGACGGTCGCGCCGGGTCTGATCGCTTCTTGCTGCAGGCTGCCGTCCATCAGGCCGGCGTAGAAGCCGACGGGCACGTAGTAACCGCCATCCGCCCCGACAGCCTCGCCCATGCCCGTGGCCGCGTTGGTGAACAGGCGCGGGTCGCGCTGGTAGACGGCCTTCGCGAAGCTGCCCAGGTCGCTGAACTCGCGGCTGCCGCTGGCCCTAGCCTGCGGAAACATCGCATTGAACTTGCCGCTGCCGAAGCCGATGGCCGGCGCTGCGGTGCTGGGGCCGGCGTTGCCCGCGATGGCATTGGGCCGCGTCTGACGGGGCAGCGGCGTGCTGTCGCGGGCCTCCTGCTCAGCGTCGGCCAGGTCCAGCTTGGCGGTCTTGAGCTCGCACTCGATGCCGTTGAACTGCGCCAGCAGGGTGTCCACCTTCGCCGCTTCTTCTGGCGTCAGGTCGCGCTTCTGGGATTCCGCGCGGCCCATGATGGATTTCGTCTGGTTGGTGATGCCGCGCATCTGCATGCCCAGCGCTTCGACGACCTCGCGCAGCTCGGCCACGTCCGGGCCGTTGTGGATGACGGCGCCGAGGCTGGCGGCAGCGATGCAAAGCGCGGCCATGTGGGCGGCGCGGGTGGTGTGCTTGTTCATTCCGGGATCCTTTGAAGGTCCGGGCGCGGTCGTGCTTGTGATCCCAGCGCCCGATGGAAGAGAGTCCCCGCGCGAAACGCTGCGGGGTGCATCCGACGTTGATGGGCGCTGGACTTGGCTTCGGGCCAGCGTGCCCAGGTGCGTGCAGCGGGGCAGCGGTGGCGCGGCTTGGTGCCGGCGGGTCGCGGTCTTCGCCGCGTAGTCCGCGACGATGGGCGCGAGTCTACAGCAGATCACTGCAAACCCTCCGCGGTCCGGTTGAAGTCAACCGCGTAGATCGTCAGCGGCTCGCTGTCGTCAGGGGTCAGCCCGGCGCGAACCTCGACCCGGTTGTCGATCCACCTCACGGTCAGCGCCACCGGGGCGCCGGCCATCGTGAACAACTCGTACTTCTCAAGCTGCTCGGGCGGCAGGGCGGCCATCAGGGCCGTGATCAGGTCGTGGCCGGCGTTGGCGAACGTGCGGGATTCGGATGCGAGGATGGTCATGGCGTTCCTTCGGTGGTGGTGTTGCGTGCCTTCAGCCGTGCGGCTGCGGCCTGTTTCGTGATGCCCAGCAGCAAGCCAAGCTCGGTGGGCGAGGTGATGCCTTCCAGCTCGGCCGGGTCTAGGGGCGCGTCGCGGCATGCGTGGACGCGGCCGGGCAGCGCGGGCAGCGGCGGCAGCGGGTCGCCCAGCAGCAAAGCCAGCGTGAACGCCCAGCGGTGCGCAAATACGTATTCAAGGTGTTCAACCTGTTCAACTTCAAGGGCTACTTGAACCCCTTGAGCACCTTGAACCCCTTGAACACATTGAGAGAGTTGAATACCTTGAGTGGGATTCATGCGAGACCCCAGCCATTTGCGATCCGCACCACGTACCCACGTTCTGACAGCTTGGTCATCATGTGACTCAAGGCCGATGGGCTCTGCTCGGTGATCTCGGCCAGCACGCGATTGCTCTTGGCGCCGGTCTTCAGCGCGGCCAGGGCAGCTTCCTGTTTCGGCGCCAGTTGGCCGCGTACGGTGCTGGCCTCGAACTCGCCGACAAGCTCCCACGTGCCGCCGTCGCGCTTCAGCTCGTAGTCGGTGCAGTCGCGGTCCCACAGTCGGCCGCCGACGTGCAGGCGGAACTGGCCGGCCTGCTTGAGCATGATCGCGTAGCTGTCGACCGCCGCAGTCAGCCCGTAGGTGCCGCTGATGGCGGCCACCGGGTCGTCGGGCACTGCCTTGGTGGTGTGGTGCAGCAGCACGACGGCCAGGCCCGGGAACTCCTTACACAGCTCGGTCAGCAGCTTGGCCGCGTTGTAGTCCTCGGTGAATGCGTGGCCGCGGTCGGACTGCGGTATGCGAAAGCGCTGCAGGCTGTCGATGATGATCAGCACCGGCTTCCCGCCTGCAGGCCGTGCTCGCAGTCTGTCGCGTAGCTTGTTGACGCCTTCGGCGGCCTGCGGCCATTCGAAGTCAACCTGTATGCCGCGCAGTTCTTCCAGCGGCACGCCCATCATCTTCAGCTTCTTGCGGAACAGGCGCTCGCCTTCTTCCAGGCTCAGAAACCACACCTCGGCCTGCGCCGACTGCTCGCCCAGGAACATGCCACCGGTGTTGACTGCGTGCACCAGCTGGCGCGCCGCCGTGGTCTTACCCATCTTCGGGCGGCCGCACCACAGCATCACGCCTTCGGGCACGAATGACTGCACGATGTAGTTCGGCTCTGCCATCGGCATGGCCAGCAGGTCGGCCGCGTCGAAGCTGCGCACCGGCCGCGCCTCTGGCTCCTCTGCTGGCGGCTTGCGCTTGGCGGCCTTCGCGTCCAGCTTGGCCTGCGCCTGGGCCAGCAGCGTCGGCTTCACCTCGGTGGACTCGCCTTTCTGGCGTTGCCAGTCATCGAGGCGCGCCAGCTGTGCCTGCTTGTGCATTGACAGCTTCATGCCGCCACCTCTTCGGTGATGGCGTCGATGCGGCGCACCGCTACCGCTAGGCGCTCCATGTCCCCATCGGTCAGCACCACGCCATTACGCACATTGGACGCCGAGACGTAGACCAGCAGGGCCTCGAACTGCAGCGCCAGCAGTGCCTCGCGCGCCGTCAGCGCCCGGCTGCGGCGGTGCTCGCGCTGGTGCTCGGTCTTGGCACGGTGGATGTGATCCAGCGCAACCCCTGAGCGGCGCTGCGGGTCCACGTCGTGCAGGTCCAGCGGGTCCATCAGGCGGCCACCTGCTTAGCGAAGTCTTCGGCCGCTTCGATGCCGCTCACCTCACGCGATAGGTTCCAACGGCAGATCAACAGCGCGCCCGACTCCATGCGGCGCAGCTCGTAGCCCTTCAGGGCCAGGCGCGCGGCCAGGTCGGCGAAGCGCTTCTCCGGCGAGCGCTGGGCCAGTTCGGCGGGGGCGATCACGCGGCCTCCGTCGCCTTGGTGGGCTGGCCTTGGGCTGCGATCCAAGCAGCGATGTCGCTGCTGCGCCAGGCCACCGCGCCGCCGCCCACCAGCTTCACAGGCTTAGGGAACTTGCCGGTCTTGATCAGGCTGTAGATCGTCGTGCGGCCGTATCCGACCGCAGAGAGCACGGCCGGCAGGCGCATCAGGGTTTCTGTCATTTCGGCAGTCCGTTTGAATTGCAACGGACGCCAGTAAACCGGCGAGGCGGGAAATCCGATTAGCGGCTTTGCAGCTTTCTCAGTCGAGTGTTAACGGCCGCGCGGGTTACGCTGTACTTGCGCTGCATCCTCTCTTTGGCGGCCGTCATGTCGCAGCCGGTGCTCGCGCATAGCCCCTCCATCTCGCGCAGTAGCTCTGCAGCGGGCGGCAGCTTCGCGCGCTCCTCGTTGGACACGATGGCGCCCTTCGTGCGATTGACCTTCTGCCGGTGGCCGGTCAGAGCCAACGGGTGCAGGAACTCCTCGCGCAGGTTAGTCCGATGAACGAAAGACAGCAGCATGGACCATGCGTCGCGAGCCTCTGTGTTGTTGTCTGAGACGGAGTTGATGGCCCGCTCTCGCAGCCTCACCAACTCGTCGCGTTGGCTCTCGAAACCCTCCCACCCCTTCCCGAAAAGCCAGTCGTCGAACGCTTCAAGGTCAAACTTGAGCACCAACAGGGCCGCCAGCTCGCGCGAGGAGTAGGCACGCCCGCTGGTGGAGTAGCCGGCCACGTCTCCCGACGTTGCCTCGGCCTTCTTGGGCGCCTTCTTCGATGCCATGCTCTTGTGCGTGTAGGTGCCGCGCCAGCGCGTGCCGGCGCGGCGTGGCTTCAGATGTGCGGCGTGAAGGCATCGATGACGCTGCGCACCTTCTCGCGCGCCATCTGCACGAGTCGCAGCGTGTTGTGCCCTTGCTCGGTCGATTCATCGATGCGGCCCTCGGCCGCCGACAGCAGGGCCACCACGTCGAACAATTCGTTCGACTGAGCGTGGGTCACTTCCTCCAGGGTCGGGGTCGGCGTAATGGCGTCAGACATGGCTGGCCTCCCCTTCGCTGCGCGCCTGCGCCGCCGACTGGTACTCATCGATCAAGTCGCTGACGGCGGCATCCAGGCGCATGCAGCACGCGATGATGGCCTGCAGCTCGGGGAAGAAGTCGACGCCATCGGCGGCACCGCGCCGGGCGATGGCGTCGATGCCTTCAGCCATGACCTGCGCCTCGATAAGCGCTTTTGCCATGCGCGAAGTCAGGTCGTCATCTTCGGCCGGCTTGGGCTTCGCCTCGTCCTTCGGTCGCTGCAGCTCCAGCAGCACGAGGCGTGCGACATCCTCGCGGGCCCGCTGCTCTGCCGAGTTGACGAGTTGCGCAACCAGCTCGGCCAGTTCGGCGGCCTTGGTGTCGGTGGTGGTGCTGGTAGTCTCGGAAGTAGCCATGATGTGCGGTCCTTTCGGGGTTGTGCACGTTGTGGTCAGGGGTCGGCGATCTGTTCGCGCAGTCGTCGGCCCCGCTTGCTTCACGCCTTCTTGGCGTGAATCTCGGTGACGGTCGCGCCGGTGATGACGCGCCCGCAGTAGTCGGCCCATGCTTGCATCAGCTTGGCCCGCTTCTCCAGCAGGTCGCCACGCTGATAGGCGGCCTCGGTCTTGTCCTTCAGCACGTGCGCCAGTGCGGCTTCGGCGATCTCGCGCGGGAAGTTGGTTGTCTCCGCGGCCCAATCGCGGAACGTGGACCGGAACCCGTGCACGGTGAAGTCGCCGAAGCCCATGCGCTCCAGCAGCTTCAGACCCGCCATGTTGGACAGCGGCCGGCCCTCCTTCGCGCCCGGGAACAGGTAGGGCGAGCCGTCAACCTTCGGCAGGCTCTTGAGCAGCTTCAGGGCCTGTCGGGACAGCGGCACGCGGTGCGGCCGGCCGCTCTTCATCCGTTCGCCGGGGCACGCCCACACAGCGCCCGCTTCGTCGATCTCGCCCCGCGTGGCGTTGAACGCTTCCGAGGTGCGCGCCGCGGTCAGGATGATGAATTCGACGGCGCGGGCCGCGCTCCCCTGCTCTGCCCGTAGCTTCTGCATGAACTCGCCGATCTGCACGTAAGGCAGCGCGGCGTGGTTCTCGGTCTTGCTGATCTTCGTCGGCGCCGGCAGCACCTTGTCCAAGTGGCCACGCCAGCGCGCCGGGTTGTCGCCGCTGCGGTAGCCGCGCACGGTGCACCAGTCGAGCACGGCCTCGATCCGGCCGCGTACCCGGGCCGCGGTCTCGGTCTTCGTCTGCCAGATGGGATCAAGCACGCGCACCACGAGCCCGGTATCAATGGCGGACACGGCCAGCTTCCCGATCACGGGCGAAGCGTAGGTGTCGAGCGTGCTCTGCCACTGGTCGCCGTGCTTGGCATTGCGCCATCCGGCGCGGTGCGCCTCGATGTACTTCTCGGCCGCGGTGTCGAACGTGATGACGCTGGCCACCTGGGTGCGCTGGGTGGCCTTGCTGCTGGCACGAGCCTCGATAGGGTCGATCCCATCCAGCACCTGCAGGCGGCACGCTGCGGCACGCTCGCGGGCATCGGCAAGGCTCACGGTGTGCAGTGCGCCGAGCCCCATCTCACGCGCCCGGCCGGCCAGGGTGAACCGGAAGACCCAGCTCTTGGAGCCCGAGGCGGCCACCTGCAGCCAGAGCCCGCCGCCGTCGCCGTAGTAGCCGGGGACGGTCGCCGTAGCGACTGCCCGTGCCGACAGCTTGTGAATGCTCCGCCCTGTTGCCTTACCCACGTTTCAACCCACGTTCATGCGGTGGATTGGACTGTACGCGAACGGACGCGATTGGACAAGCGAAGCGCCGTCTTACCTATGTATTACATGAATTCCAGCCAGATCATAGGACCCCGCTGGACACCTTCGGAATGGCGGAGAGATTCCGCCCCATCCGCCAAGATCAGCGCCCGAGCCGCCTCAGGATGAAGCGCCCCGACCAGGCTGCGGCCACGAAGGTCACCACGGCCAGCACGCCGACCGGCCATCCCTCGGGCACCAGCAGCATCAGCTGGGCACCGATGACGACGATGCCGAGGACGGCGATCACGGCGATGACGTAGGGCAAGGCTTCGGACAGGTGTTTTTCTGCAGCCAGGATCGTAGCGATTCATGACGAGCAACGCCGACCGATTCAACGAACGCGGACGCAACCACCTGCCCGGCCACCTGGGCATCGAGTTCACCCACGTGGAACCCGGCGAGGTGCGCGCCGAACTCGCCGTGCGCCAGCAGCTGATGGCGCCCAACGGCTTCCTGCATGCCGCTTCCGTGGTGGCACTGGCCGACACGGCCTGCGGCTACGGCTGCATGCAGAATCTGCCGGCCGGTGCCACCGGCTTCACCACGGTGGAACTGAAGTCCAATCACCTGGGCACCGCACGCGACGGCACGATCGAATGCATCGCGAAGCCGGTGCACACGGGCCGGACCACGCAGGTCTGGGACGCCGTGGTGAGCAGCCGGGAGACCGGCCGCACGATCGCGCTGTTCCGCTGCACGCAGATGCTGCTCTACGCGACGTGAAGCGGCAGGATTGCACGAAGCGCAGGGGCCTCCCCTAGCTTGCATCGCCCGGGGCATACCAAAGGGTCATTGAGACCCGTGCCCCCGCGTCGTCGAATGGACCCATCGAGCACACCGACGGGGGTCCGACGATGAACGCCACGGCAGAGCAGGTCTTCGAACTTCGCTTCACCTCGCTGTTCGACGAAGGCCGCGGGTTCTCGTTTCCCTGCGACGCGCGCGGCAACGTCGACCTCGACGCGCTGAGCGAGCGCGCCCGCAGCAACTACTTCTTCGCCCGCTCGGTGATCGGCCGCGAGCTTCAGGTGCCGCGCGTGCGGCCCTGCCTGCACTGACCCCGGCCCGCAGCCGCCGTCACGTTCGGCAATGGTTGAAACGGCTCTGAGCGGACTGGGCGCTTCGGCGCCGCCGCGGCGCTCCGAAAACGAGGTCATGAGACCCGCCAACGCCACCCGCGCCTGCCTGCTGATCCTGGCCCTGGGCGCCGCGTCGGCCGGCTGGTGCAGCGAGGCGTCCCCGGACGACGAGTTCCGCCGCAACGGCGCCGTGTCGCGCCACCTGTGGGCGCCGCAGGCCACGCGCACCGAACTCGGCGGCATGCCGGTGTCGCAGGGCGTGGCGCTGGGCCTGCGCGGCCCGCTGCGCGACCAGCTGGGCGTGCGTGTCGCGCCCGCGGTGCACCTGTCGCTCGACCGCCGCTCCAGCCTGTCGCTGCTGGCGTCCGGCAAGGGCGGCGCGATGCTGGTCTGGCAGCGCAGCAACTAGCTCCTAGCGGCGAACGGCGTCCTTTCCCTGCGCCAGCAGGCGCTCGTACAGCGCGCGGTACTGGCCGGCCGGCCCGGCCCAGGACAGCTGCTGCCCCATCGCCGCCTGCATCATGCCCGCCCAGGCGCCCGGCTGCTGGCGCAGCGCCAGCGCGTGGCGCACGCAGCGCTCCAGTGCCGCCGGCGTGGCGGCGTCGAACACGAAGCCGGTGGCGGTGCCGGCGGCCAGCGCCTGCGGCGTGGCATCGGCCACGGTGTCGGCCAGGCCGCCGACACGCCGCACCACCGGCAGGGTGCCGTAGCGCAGGCCGTACATCTGCGTGAGGCCGCAAGGCTCGAAGCGCGACGGCACCAGGATGGCATCGGCGCCAGCGATGAGGCGATGCGCGCGCGTCTCGTCGTAGCCGACGAACACCTGCACGCGCCCCGGGTGCGCCTGTGCCGCCATGCGGAAGGCCGCCTCCAGCGCCGGCTCGCCGGTGCCCTGCACCGCCAGCTGCACGCCCGCGGCCAGCAGGTCGGGCAGCGCCGTCAGCACCAGGTCCAGCCCCTTCTGCGCGGTGAGGCGGCTCACCACCGTGAGCAGCAGTGCGCGCTCGTCGACGTCCAGCCCGAGCTCGGCCTGCAGCGCGCGCCGGCACGCCAGCTTGCCGGCCGGCCGCTCGCGGTCGTAGCGCTGGGCGATGGCCGAATCGGCCGCCGGATCCCAGATGCGGTCATCGATGCCGTTGAGGATGCCGCTCACGTCGCCGTCGCGGCCACGGATCACGCCGTCCAGGCCGCAGCCGAACTCATGGGTGGCGATCTCGCGCGCGTAGTTCGGGCTGACGGTGGTGACGTGGTCGGCGAACTTCAGCCCCGCCTTCATGAAGCTCAGCTGGCCGTGGTACTCCAGGCCGGCCGGCGACATCAGGTGCGAGCCCAGGCCGAGCAGCGAGCGGTCGTGCATCGGGAACAGGCCCTGGAAGGCCAGGTTGTGCACCGTGAACACGGTGGCAGCCTGCGTGGGCGCGTGCTCGGCCACGTAGGCGCAGGCCATCGCCGCGTGCCAGTCGTGCGCATGCACGACGTCCGGCACCCACTGCGGGTCGGCGTCGTCGGCGGCCAGGTGCGCGGCCACCCAGCCCAGCAGCGCGAAGCGCTGAAGGTTGTCGGGCCACTCCTCGCCCCGGCTGTCCTGGTAGGGACTGCCCCCGCGACGGTACAGATAGGGTGCGTCGACGACGTAGACCGGCAGCCGGCTGCCCGGCAGCCGCCCCATCAGCAGTCGCACACGCAGCGCGCCGAAGCAGGCACCGATGTCGATCACCGGCCGCGGGCTCTGCACGCCGTCCATGATGGCCGGCAGGCCGGGCAGCAGCAGGCGCACGTCGGCACCCTGTTCGGCCAGCGCCACCGGCAGCGCGGCCACCACGTCGGCCAGGCCGCCGGTCTTGACCAGCGGGAACACCTCGGCCGCGACGTGCAGCACCTTCATGCCCGGGTCCTCCTCGTCCTTCGGCTGCGGCTCACTGCAGGCGGCGCAGCATCTCGCGCGTGATCAGCGTGATGCCCGATTCGGTGCGGTAGAAGCGGGCGGCGTCGCTTTCGGCGTCTTCGCCCACCACCATGTCGTCGGGGATCACGCAGTCGCGGTCCACCACCACCCGGTTCAGCCGCGCGCGCCGCCCCACCTGCACGCCGGGCAGCAGCACCGACCAGTTCACGCTCGAGTGGCTGTGCACGCGCACGTTGGAGAACAGCACGCTGCGGAAGGCCGCGCCGCTGACGATGCAGCCGCCGGACACGAGCGACTCGATCGCCATGCCGCGCCGGTCGTCCTGGTTGTGCACGAACTTGGCCGGCGGCAGCTGCGGCTGGTAGGTCCAGATCGGCCAGTTGGTGTCGTACAGGTTCAGCAGGGGGTCGGTGGCGGTGAGGTCGATGTTGGCGTCCCAGTAGGCGTCGATGGTGCCCACGTCGCGCCAGTACGGTGCATGCCCCGGCTTGCCGCCGACGCAGCTGAGCTCGAACGGGTGCGCCACCGCGACGCCGGATTTCACCATCTTCGGGATGATGTCCTTGCCGAAGTCGTGGCTCGAGCTCGGGTCGGCCATGTCGCGCTCCAGCTCGCGGTAGAGGTAGCGTGCGTTGAACACGTAGATGCCCATGCTGGCCAGGCTGCGGCCCGGCTTGCCGGGGATGCAAGGCGGCTCGGGCGGCTTCTCGACGAAGTCGGTGATGCGCCGGTTCTCGTCGACCGCCATCACGCCGAAGGCAGTGGCTTCCTCCGCCGGCACCTCGATGCAGCCCACGGTGCACTCCTGTCCCTGCGCCACATGGTCGGCCAGCAGCAGCGCGTAGTTCTGCTTGTAGACGTGGTCGCCGGCCAGCACCACGACGTAGTCGGCGCGGTAGGCGGCCAGGATGTCCTGGTTCTGGTAGACCGCATCGGCGGTGCCGCGGTACCAGCTTTCCTCGTCCACGCGCTGCTGCGCCGGCAGCAGGTCGACGAACTCGTTCATCTCGCTCTTCAGGAAGGCCCAGCCGCGCTGCAGGTGGCGCAGCAGGCTGTGCGACTTGTACTGCGTGATCACGCCGATGCGCCGGATGCCGGAGTTCAGGCAGTTCGACAGCGCGAAGTCGACGATGCGGAACTTGCCGCCGAAGTACACCGCCGGCTTGGCGCGCGAATCGGTGAGGTTCTTCAGGCGGCTGCCGCGGCCGCCGGCCAGCACCAGCGCGACGGCACGCCGCGGCAGGTCGAGGCTGCGCGCAACGTCGATGGGCTTCATGATGTCTCCTTGATTGGGAAAGGCAATAAAATTACATGACTTATGAAAGATCGCCGCTTCATCGAGTACATAGAAAGTACTTTAGCTTTGTCTCTTATAATGTTGGTTATAAACACATTAACTGATTCTTAGTCATCCGTGGCACGGCGCTTGCACCGATTGTGTTGCTGCGGAATGTAGGCAAACTACATTCTCAACCCCCGCGCCTTCATTGACGGCCACCAGCCCCTTCGCCGACACTGCCCGCCACGAAAGCGCCAGGCCCGCCGCCCCGAGCGGCACCGAAGAACCACCTCCACACCGATGACCGACACCACCACGCATGCCGGCGCCGTGAGCGCGGAACCCGCGCCCAACGCCACCGCCGTCGCCCACCACCTGCTGGCCACCGTGGCCACCGAGCCGGCCGGCGCGTCGCCCACCGAAGTGATGCAAGCCGTGGCCCAGGTGGCGCGCGAGCAGCTGGCTCGCCGCTGGGTGGCCGGCGACAGCGCCGACCGCAACGCCAAGGCGCGTCGCGTCTACTACCTGTCGATGGAGTTCCTGATCGGCCGCACGCTGTCGAACGCACTGGCGGCGCTGGAGCTCAGGGGCGAGATGGGCACCGCGGCGCGCGAGCACGCCAACTCGCTGGAGGAACTGGCCGCGCACGAGCCCGACGCAGCGCTGGGCAACGGCGGCCTCGGCCGGCTGGCCGCCTGTTTCCTGGACAGCATGGCCACGCTCGAGCTGCCGTCGTTCGGCTACGGCATCCGCTACGAATTCGGCATGTTCAAGCAGCACATCCAGCAGGGCCGGCAGGTGGAGTACCCGGACCCCTGGGTGGAGGACGGCACGCCCTGGGAGTTCCCGCGCAGCGAGGTGCACTACCCGGTGCGTTTCGGCGGCTGGGTGGAGCCGGCCGCGGACCCCTCGCTGGTACCCACCTGGCGCCACGCCGGCGAGGTGAACGCCAAGGCCTACGACATGGTCATACCGGGCCACGGCACGCCGCGCGTCAGCACGCTGCGGCTGTGGAAGGCCGTGGCGCCGGCGCAGATCGACCTGCACGCCTTCAACTCCGGCGACTACGCGCGCGCCGCCGAATTCAAGAACCAGTACGAGAACATCTCCTGGGTGCTGTACCCCAACGACAGCACGCCCGCCGGCCGCGAGCTGCGCCTGCGCCAGGAGTACTTCTTCACCAGCGCCAGCATCCAGGACATCCTGGCGCGGCACCTGGCCGAGCATGGCCGGCTGACCAACCTGTCGGACAAGGTGGCCATCCACCTCAACGACACCCACCCCGCCATCGGCGTGGCCGAGCTGATGCGCCTGCTGGTGGACGAACACGGCTTCGGCTGGCTGGCCGCCTGGGCCATCACGAAGAAGGTCTTCAGCTACACGAACCACACGCTGATGCCCGAGGCGCTGGAGACCTGGCCGGTGGGCCTCATGCAGCACGTGCTGCCGCGCCACCTGGAGATCATCTTCCGCATCAACGCCGAGTTCCTGGCCGAAGCCGCGGCGCACCGCCCGGGCGACAACGAATTCCTGCGCCGGCTGTCGCTGATCGACGAGCACGGCGAGCGGCGCGTGCGCATGGCGCACCTCTCGATCGTCGGCAGCCACAAGATCAACGGCGTTTCGGCTCTGCATTCGGACCTGCTCGTCGAGACCATCTTCGCCGATTTCGCGAGCCTGTGGCCCGAGCGCTTCACGAACATGACCAACGGCGTGACGCCGCGCCGCTGGCTGGCCCAGGCCAACGCGGGGCTGGCGTCGCTGGTCGATTCCACCATCGGCAGCGGCTGGCGCCTGGATCTGGATCAACTGGCACGCCTGAAGCCGCACGCCGAGCGCGAGGACTTCCGCAACGCCTTCCTGGCCGTGAAGCATGCCAACAAGGCGCGGCTGGCCGAGCACATCCGCGCCACCACCGGCGTGGTGGTGGACCCTGCGAGCCTGTTCGACGTGCAGGTCAAGCGCATCCACGAGTACAAGCGCCAGCTGCTGAACGTGCTGCAGGTTGTGGCGCGCTACCAGGCGATGCTGGCCGACCCCGGGGCCGACTGGGTGCCGCGCACGGTGATCTTCGCCGGCAAGGCGGCGTCGAGCTACGTGACGGCGAAGGCCATCATCCGGCTGATCCACGACGTGGGCCAGGTGATCAACCACGACCCGCGCATCGGCGGCAGGCTCAAGCTCGTGTTCGTGCCGAACTACGGCGTCTCGGTGGCCGAGCTGATCATGCCGGGGGCCGATCTCTCCGAGCAGATCTCCACCGCCGGCACCGAAGCCAGCGGCACCGGCAACATGAAGCTGGCGCTCAACGGCGCGCTCACCATCGGCACCGACGACGGCGCCAACATCGAGATCCGCCAGCAGGTCGGCGACGACAACATCTTCATCTTCGGCCTGTCCACCGCCGAGGTGCAGGCGGCCAAGCACGGCGGCTACCAGCCGCTGCGCATCTACGAAAGCAACCCGCGCATCAAGGCCGTGCTGGACGCCATCGCCGGCGGCCAGTTCAGCGAGGACGAGCCCGGCCGCTACCGCGCGCTGGTCGACTCGCTGCTGTGGGGCGGCGACCACTACATGCTGCTGGCCGACTTCGACAGCTACGTCGCCGCGCAGGCGCGTGTGGACGCGCTCTACCGCGACCGCGCCGCCTGGGCGAAGAAGGCGATCGCGAACGTGGCCGGCATGGGCTTCTTCTCGTCGGACCGCACCATCGCCGAATACGCCCGCTCCGTCTGGGGGCTGAAGGCCAAGGGCGCGAAGGACTGAGCGGGTGCTCGACAAGGACACGGTCGACGCGCTGCGCCACGGCCGGCACGGGGATCCCTTCGCGGTGCTGGGGCCGCACGCCGCAGGCGACGGCGGCACCCGGGTGACGGTCTTCCTGCCCGGTGCCGCCGCCGTGCAGGCCTTCGCCGGCGCACGCGCCTGGCCGCTGGCGCGCACGCACGAGGACGGGCTCTTCAGCGGGCCGGCCGCCGTCGGCAGCCACTACCAGCTGCGAGTGCGCTGGGGCGACGGCAGCGAGGCGGTGCTGGAGGACCCGTACCGCTTCGGCACCGTGCTGGGCGAGATGGATGTCTGGCTGCTGGCCGAAGGCACCCACCTGCGGCCCTACGAGATGCTGGGCGCCACGCCGCGGCGCATGGACGGCGTGGACGGCACCGCCTTCGCCGTGTGGGCGCCGAACGCCAGCCGCGTCAGCGTGGTCGGCGACTTCAACCACTGGGACGGCCGTCGCCACCCGATGCGCCTGCGCCGCGAGTGCGGCGTGTGGGAGCTGTTCCTGCCCGGTGTGCTGGCCGGCGCGCGCTACAAGTTCGAACTGCTCGACCGCCACGGCGCCCTGCTGCCGCAGAAAGCCGACCCGTTCGCCCGCCAGAGCGAGCTGCGCCCTGCCACCGCCAGCGTGGTGGCTGCGATGCCACCGGTGGCGCTGCCCTCCCCCGCGCGCCAGAACGCCAACGCGCTGGACGCGCCGATGAGCATCTACGAGGTGCACCTCGGCTCGTGGCGCCGCAAGCCCGAGGAAGGCGACCGCTGGCTGAACTGGGACGAACTGGCCGAGAGCCTCGTCCCCTACGCCGCGGACATGGGTTTCACGCACCTGGAACTGCTGCCGGTGAGCGAACACCCGTTCGACGGCTCGTGGGGCTACCAGACGCTCGGCATGTTCTCACCCACCGCCCGCTTCGGCGACGCAGCGGGCTTCCGGCGCTTCGTCGACGCCGCGCACACCGCCGGCCTGG
Organism: Rubrivivax sp.; assembly: GCA_044226255.1. Taxonomy (GTDB): domain Bacteria; phylum Pseudomonadota; class Gammaproteobacteria; order Burkholderiales; family Burkholderiaceae_C; genus Rubrivivax. The sequence continues at coordinate 15,165 of JBGAHJ010000015.1, read as the reverse complement.
GCGTGCTGCTGGACTGGGTGCCGGCGCACTTCCCGACCGACGCGCACGGCCTGGCCCAGTTCGACGGCAGCCACCTCTACGAGTACGCCGACCGGCGCGAAGGCTTCCACAACGACTGGAACACGCTGATCTACAACTTCGGCCGCACCGAGGTGCGCAACTTCCTGGTCGGCAGCGCGCTGTACTGGCTGGAGCGCTTCGACGTCGACGGGCTGCGCGTGGATGCGGTGGCGTCCATGCTCTACCGCGACTACAGCCGCAAGGCCGGCGAGTGGATCCCCAACCTGCACGGCGGGCGCGAGAACCTGGAGGCCATCGCCTTCATCCGGCGCACCAACGAGGTCATCGGCGGCGAGCGCCCGCAGGCGGTGACGCTGGCCGAGGAGAGCACCGCCTTCCCCGCGGTGAGCCGCCCCACCTTCGCCGGCGGCCTGGGCTTCCACTACAAGTGGAACATGGGCTGGATGCACGACACGCTGCAGTACATGCAGCGCGACCCCGTTCACCGCCCCTACCACCACGGCGAGATGACCTTCGGGCTGGTCTACGCCTTCAACGAGAACTTCGTGCTGCCGATCTCGCACGACGAGGTGGTGCACGGCAAGGGCAGCCTGGTCAACAAGATGCCGGGCGATCGCTGGCAGCAGATGGCCAACCTGCGCGCCTATTACGGCTTCATGTGGGGCCACCCGGGCAAGAAGCTGCTGTTCATGGGCTGCGAGTTCGCGCAGGGGGCCGAGTGGAACCACGACCGCAGCCTCGACTGGCACCTGCTGGCCTACCCCGAGCACCAGGGCATCCAGCAGCTGGTGCGCGACCTGAACCGGCTCTACGCGGCCAGTCCCGCGCTGTACCAGCAGGACTTCAGCGGCGACGGCTTCGAATGGATCGACCACCAGGACGCGCAGCGCAGCCTGCTGTCCTTCGTGCGCAAGGGCCGCGGCGGCGAGCTGATGCTGGTGGTGTGCAACTTCGCGCCGGTGGTGCACCACGGGCTGCGCCTGGGCGTGCCGCGCGCCGGACAATGGCGCGAGATGCTCAACACCGACTCCACCCACTACGGCGGCAGCAACGTCGGCACGCCGCTGGCCGCGGCCAGCAGCCAGCCGGTGGCCAGCCACGGCCGCGAACACTCGATCACGATCACGGTGCCGCCGCTGGCCACCGTGTTCCTGGCATGGACCGGCTGATCGCAAACCCGGCCGCGGCCGCGGTCGTGGCACCGGTGGTGCTGCAGGCCGGCAGGCCCTGGCCGCTGGGCGCCACGTTCGACGGCGCCGGCGTCAACTTCGCGGTGTTCTCGGCCCACGCCTCGCAGCTCGACCTGTGCCTGTTCGACGCCACCGGCCGCATCGAACAGATGCGCGCCCCACTGCCGGGCCGCAGCGGCGACGTCTGGCACGGCTACCTCCCGGGGGCACAGCCCGGGCTGGTGTACGGCCTGCGGGCGCACGGCCCCTGGCGGCCCGACCGCGGCCACCGGTTCAACCCGCACAAGCTGCTGCTGGACCCCTGGGCGCGCGAGATCGTCGGCCCCTTCGACCCGCGCGGCCCGCACGCCGCGGCCGACCTGGAGCATCCCGCCCAGCTCGACGCGCGCGACAATGCCCGCAGCACGCTGAAGGCGCGCGTGGTGCACGACCGCTTCGACTGGCAGGGCGACCAGCCGCCCGCCACGCCGCTGGCCGACTCGGTGATCTACGAGCTGCACGTGCGCGGCTTCACCCGCCTGATGCCCAGCGTGCCCGAGCACGAGCGCGGCACCTACGCCGGGCTGGCGTCGGACGCGGCCATCGCGCACCTGAAGCGCCTGGGCATCACCGCGGTGAGCTTGCTGCCGGTGCAGCAGATCCTGGACGAACCGCGCCTGGCGAGCATGGGCCTCACCAACTACTGGGGCTACAACACGATCGGCTTCTTCACGCCCGATCCGCGCTACGCCGCCACGGCGCACCCGCGCGACGAGTTCCGGCGCATGGTGCAGCGGCTGCACGGCGCCGGCATCGAGCTGCTGCTGGACGTGGTCTACAACCACACGCCCGAAGGCGACGAACGCGGCCCCACGCTGAGCTGGCGCGGGCTGGACAACGCCAGCTGGTACCGCCTGGCCGGCTCCCACTACGAGAACTGGAGCGGCTGCGGCAACACGCTGGACATCCGCCACCCGCGGGTGCTGCAGATGGTGATGGACAGCCTGCGCCACTGGGTGCAGGACTTCCACGTCGACGGCTTCCGCTTCGACCTGGCGCCGGTGCTGGGCCGCGCCACGCCCGGCTTCGAGCGCGACGGCCCCTTCTTCAAGGCCGTGCTGCAGGACCCGGCGCTGCAGGGCATCAAGCTCATCGCCGAGCCCTGGGACTTGGGCCCGAGCGGCTGGCAGGTGGGCCAGTTCCCGAACGGCTGGCTGGAGTGGAACGACCGCTTCCGCGACACCGCGCGCGCCTTCTGGCTCGGCGGCGACTGCACGCGCGGCGACCTGGCGCTGCGCCTGGCCGGCAGCAGCGACCTGTTCCAGGCGCGCCGCCGCTCGCCGTTGGAAAGCGTCAACTACGTGGTCAGCCACGACGGCTTCACGCTCGCCGATCTCGTCAGCTACGACATGCGCCACAACGAGGCCAACGGCGAGAACAACCGCGACGGCCACGGCCACAACCTGAGCTGGAACTGCGGCTGGGAAGGCCCCACCTCCGACCCCGAGGTGAACCAGCGGCGCGAACGGCTCAAGCGCGCGCTGCTGGCCACCGTGCTGCTGGCGCAGGGCACACCGATGCTGGCCGCCGGCGACGAACTCGGCCACACGCAGGGCGGCAACAACAACCCCTACTGCCAGGACAACCCGACGACCTGGATCGCCTGGCCGCAGGCCGACCAGGCGCTGATCGCCTTCACCGCCCACCTGCTGGACATCCGCCGCCGCCTGCTGCCGCTGGCGCCGCGCTGGTACACCGGCCTGCCCGATGCGCGCGGCCTGCACGACCTGGCCTGGCTGCGCCGCACCGGCGACCCGATGACGCCGGAACACTGGGACAACCGCATGTCGCGCATCCTCGGCGCCTTCATCGGCGTGCCCGGCCGCGGCGGCGCGCCGCTGCTGCTGCTGGTGAACGGCCGCGACATGGACGCGAGCTTCAAGCTGCCGCCCGGCGACTGGGTGGCCGAGCTCGACACCACACGGCCCGACGGCCGCAGCCCCTGGCGGCGCGGCGCCGGCGAAGACCTCTTCATGCTGGCCTCGCGCAGCGTCGTGCTGCTGCGCGACGCGGGCCAGCCCACGCGGAAAGCCCTGCCATGAGATTCCCCCGCGCCAGCGGCGTGCTGCTGCATCCCACCTCGTTGCCGGGCCGGCACGGCTCGGGCGACCTCGGCCGCGAGGCCTACCACTTCGTCGACTGGCTGGTGGCCGGCGGCCAGCGCCTGTGGCAGCTGCTGCCGCTGGCGGGCATAGGCCCCGGCAATTCGCCCTACATGAGCAACTCGGCCTTCGCCGGCAACGTGCTGCTGGTCGACCTGCAGGATCTGCACGACGAGGGCTGGCTGGCCGCCGATGACCTCGAGCCGACCGCCGGGCTGCGCGCCGAGAAGGTCGACTACGCCGAGGTGCACCCCTTCCGCATGCAGCGGCTGGCCCGCGCGGCCACGCGCTTCGCCGAAGCCGGCACGCCGGCGCAGCGCGACGACTTCGCGCTGTTCCAGCGCCAGCACGCCAGCTGGCTGCCCGACTATGCGCTGTTCATGGCGCTGTGCGAGCACCTGGGCTGGAAGGACTGGTGCGAGTGGGAGTCCGGCCTGGCGCGGCGCGAGCCGGCTGCGCTGGCGGCGGCGCGCCGCCAGCACGCGTCGCGCATCACCTTCTGGGAGTTCTGCCAGTGGCGCTTCTTCCGCCAGTGGCTGAAGCTGAAGGCCTACGCCAACGGCAAGGGCGTGCAGATCATCGGCGACACGCCGATCTTCATCGCCTACCTCAGCGCCGAGGTGTGGGCCAACCAGGCGCTGTTCGACCTGGACGCCAGGGGAAAGCCGCGCGTAGTGGCCGGCGTGCCGCCCGACTTCTTCAGCGCCACCGGCCAGCGCTGGGGCAACCCGCTGTACAAGTGGGCCGAACACGCGAAGGACGGCTACGCCTGGTGGGTGGAGCGCGTGCGCCGCACCTTCGAGCTGGTGGACATCGTCCGCATCGACCACTTCCGCGGCTTCGCGGGCTACTGGGAGATCCCGGCCAGCGAGCCCACCGCGGTGAAGGGCCAGTGGGTGCCGGGCCCGGGCGAGGCGCTGTTCAAGGCCATCGCGAAGGCGCTGGGCCCGATGCCCATCATCGCGGAGGACCTGGGCGTGATCACGCCCGACGTCGAGGCGCTGCGCAAGAAGTTCCACCTGCCCGGCATGCGCATCCTGCAGTTCGCGTTCAGCGGCGACGCGTCCGATCGATTCCTGCCGCACAACCACGAGCCCGACACCGTGGTCTACACCGGCACGCACGACAACGACACCGTGGCCGGCTGGTGGGCCACCGCGAACGACCACGAGCGCCACTACGCGCGCGGCTACCTCGCCACCGACGGCCACGACATGCCCTGGACGATGATCCGCGCCGCGATGGCCAGCGTGGCCGACACCGCGGTGCACCCGATGCAGGACGTGCTGGCGCTGCCCACCGAGTGCCGCATGAACTTCCCGGGCCAGGAGAGCGGCTGGTGGACCTGGCGCTTCCAGTGGAGCCAGGTGCACCCCTGGCACGCCGGCCGGCTGGCCGAGCTGTGCCGGCTGTACGGGCGCGAGCCGGCTGGATCCGCGTAACCACCGGGGACGCGGCGGCGCCGCCTGGCGCCAGAATGCAGTGTGTCGCCGACGAGACATCCGCGTCCGAAGCTGACCCTGGCGGCCCTGCTGCTGGCACTGACCGGTTGCGCCGGGGCGGCCGAGCCGGTGGAGATCGTCGTGGCCACCGTCAACAACGGCCACATGATCGAGATGCAGCGCCAGACGCGTCTGTTCGAGCAGGCCAACCCGGGCATCCGCGTGCGCTGGGAGACGCTGGAGGAAGGCGCGCTGCGCCAGCGCGTCACCACCGACATCGCCACCGGCGCCAGCCGCTACGACGTGCTGACCATCGGCATGTACGAAACACGCATCTGGAGCCGCCGCGGCTGGCTGCTGCCGCTGGAGCTGCCGCCCGACTACGACCCCGACGACCTGCTGCCCACCGTGCGCGAGGGGCTGTCGCTGAACGGCCGGCTCTACGCCCTGCCCTTCTACGCCGAGAGCTCGATGCTGATGCTGCGCAGCGACCTGGCGCAGAAGGCCGGCGTCAGCCTGCCCGAGCGCCCGAGCTGGAGCCAGGTGCGCGACGCGGCCGCGAAGCTGCACGACCCGGGCGCGGGCGTGGCCGGCATCTGCCTGCGCGGCAAGCCGGGGTGGGGCGACAACATGGCCTTGATCACGACCATGGTCAACGCCCACGGCGGCCAGTGGTTCGACATGGCCTGGCGCCCGCAGCTCGACAGCAAGCCCTGGCGCGATGCGGTCTCGCTCTACGTCGAGCTGCTCGCGCGCTACGGCCCGCCGGCGCCGGCCGCCAACGGCTTCAACGAGCTGCTGACGCTGTTCCAGGACGGACGCTGCGCGATGTGGGTCGACGCCACCGTGGCGGCCTCCTTCGTCGACGACGCGCGCCGCAGCAAGGTGGCCGGGCGCGTGGCCTACACGCAGGCCCCGCAGGCCGCCACGGCCAAGGGTGCCAACTGGCTGTGGGCCTGGGCGCTGGCGGTGCCGTCGGCCGGCAGCAAGACCGCGGCGGCGCAGCGCTTCGTCACCTGGGCCACGTCGCGCGCCTACGTGCAGCAGGTGGCGGCCAGCCAGGGCTGGGCCGCGGTGCCCACCGGTACGCGCCGCTCCACGTACGACAACCCGGCCTTCCAGCGCGCCGCACCGTTTGCAGCCGCCGAGCGACGTGCCATCGACAGCGTCAACCCCGACGACCCGACGCTGCCGCGCAGCCCGTACAGCGGCGTGCAGTACGTCGCCATTCCCGAGTTCCAGGCAATCGGCATCGCGGTGGGCCAGCAGATCGCCGGTGCGCTGGCCGGCCGCCAGACCGTGACGCAGGCTCTGGCCGCCGGCCAGCAGGCCTGCGAACGCGCGCTGCGCGACAGCGGCGACACCCGCTGATCCTGCGCACGGCGGCGGGGCGCTGTCGTAGCATCCGCCGCTCCCGCGCCGCCGCGCCCTGCCCACGCCGCCTTGCTCCTGCCTCCCGCGTTGAACCCGCGCCGCAGCCTGCGCGCCCGTTTCGCGCTCGTGCTCGGCGGCAGCGGGCTGGCCTTCGCGCTGCTGAGTGCGCTGGTGGTGGACCGCTACGAGCGGGAGCAGCTGATCGACAGCCATGGCCAGGCGATGCGGCGCGAAGCCGCGCTGCTCAGCCGCAGCCTCAACCTGGCGTTGCAGGAGCGGCTGCAGCCGCTGCGCGACATGGCGGCCACGCCGCTGCTGGCCAGCGGGCTGGTCGACCCCGGCGACGCGCGGCTGCTGCTGGAGCAGCTGCGCAGCCAGCATCCGTCGCTGGCCTGGGTGGCGCTGACCGACGCGGCGGGCCGCATCCAGGTTGCCACCGGCGCGCTGCTCGAGGGCGAGAGCCTGGCCGGCCAGGCGCTGTTCGAACAGTCGCGCCGCGCGCCCTGGATCGGCCAGCGCCGGCCCGCCGGCCCGCTGGCCGCGCGGCTGGGCCTGGCGGCGGGCGAGCAGCCGGCGCTGATCGACCTGGGCACGCCGCTGGTCGACTTCCAGGGTCGCACGATCGGCACCCTGGTGGCCCGCCTGCGCTGGGACTGGCTCGACACCCTGCACGCCTCGATGGGCGCCGGCGGCCGGCGGCAGATCGGCAGCGAGAGCGTGGTGCTGGACCGCGAAGGCCGGGTGCTGCTGGGGCCGGCGGAGTGGCTGGACCGTGCGCTCGAGACCCCGGGGCTGGAGGCGCTGCGCGGCGCCACGGATGCACGCCTGCTCGACTGGCCGCGCGAGGGTCGCTATCTCACCGCCTGGGGCCGCGAGGAGCCCGCCGGGCCCAGCGCCGGCCTCGGCGTGGTGGTGCGCCAGCCCGAGGCCCTGGCCTTCCGTGCCGCCGACGTGCTGCGTGCGCGGCTGCTGATGCTCGGCGGCCTGGCGACGCTGGCCTTCATCGCGCTCAGCGTCTGGCTGGCCGGGCGCATCGCGCAGCCGATACGGGCGCTGTCGGCGGCGGCGGCGCGCGTGTCCGGCGGCGACGGGCCGCAGTTCGGCGCCATCGCGCCGCACCGGCGCGACGAGGTGGCCGAACTCGCCTTCGGGCTGCAGAAGCTGCATCTGGAACTGGCGCACCGGCTGGCCGAGCAGCAGCGGGCCAGCGAACGCTACGCGGCCCTGTTCAGCCACTCGCCGGTGCCGGTGGCGGTGCTGGAGGACCTGCGTCTGCGCATGGCCAACCAGGCCCTGCTGCGCCTGTTCGCCGTCGCCGACGCCGATGCCCTGCTCGGGCGCGACGTGCACGAGCTGGTGCACCCGGACGACCACCCCCTGCTCGAACCCCGCATCGCGGACGCCCCGGAGCGGCGCCCGCCGGGCAGCGCGGTGCCGGCGATCGAACTGCGCATCCTGCGTGCCGACGGCGGCGTCGCCCATGTCCAGGCCACCGCGATGCCGATGTCCTTCGGCGGCCGCCGCGGCCTGCAGGTGGTGATGGTGGACGTGACGGCGCAGCACGAGGCGCAGCGCCTGCTCGAGGAACGCGAGGCCCAGCTCGCGCTGACCAGCCGGATGGCGCAGGTGGGCGGCTGGTCGCTCGACCTGGCCACCGGGCACGCGCGCTGGACCGACGAGATGGCGCGCATCTACGAACGGCCGCCCGGGAGCGCGCCCACACCCGAGCTGGCGCTGTCGTACTTCCACGGCGAGCACCTCCAGCGGCTGCAGGCCGCGATACGAGAGCTGCTGCGCCACGGCACGCCCTACGACCTGGAGCTGCAGCTGCAGGTGCCATCCGGACAGGTCAAGTGGGTGCGGGCCTATGCACGCTCCGAACGCAGCGCGGACGGCCGCGCGCTGGCCCTGCAGGGCATCACCCAGGACATCACCGACCGCCGTGCGGCCGAAGAGGCCGTGCGCGAGCTCAATGCGCAGCTGGAACAGCGGGTGGCCGAACGCACGGCCGAGCTGCAGGCGGCCAACGCCGAGCTGGACAGCTTCGCCTATGCGGTGTCGCACGACCTGCGCGCCCCGCTGCGCGCGATGAGCGGTTTCGCGCAGGCCCTGGTGGAGGACCACGGCCCGCGGCTGGACGCCGAGGCGCGGGGGTACCTGGATCAGATCATGGTGGCCAGCCGGCGCATGGGCGAGCTGATCGAGGGCCTGCTGGTGCTGTCGCGCAGCCTGCGCGGCGTGCTGCGCAACGACGACGTCGACATCAGCGCGATGGCCGCGCGGGTGCTGGAGGAACTGCGCCGCGGCGACCCCGGACGCGACGTGCGGGTGGAGATCGAGCCCGGCCTGCGCGTGCGCGGCGACCGCCGCATGCTCGACGCCGTGATGAACAACCTGCTCGCCAACGCCTGGAAGTACACGGCGCGCCAGGCCCGGGCCTGCATCCGCGTGGCGGCCGAACATCAGGACGGCCAGCGCTGGGTCTGCGTGTCCGACAATGGCGCCGGTTTCGACATGGCGCACGCCGGCCGGCTCTTCAAGGCCTTTGCGCGGCTGCACCGGCAGGACGAATTCCCGGGCATCGGGATCGGCCTGGCCACGGTGCAGCGCATCATCCAGCGGCACGGCGGCCGGATCGTCGCCGACGGGGTGCCGGGCAGGGGCGCCCGGTTCCGATTCAGCCTGCCGGAGAGCCGCAGCGCCGAACCGATGGAGAACAGGGAGTGACGAGCAACCGCGTGATCCTGCTGGTGGAGGACAACCCCCAGGACGAGATGCTCGCGCTGCGCGCCCTGCGCAAGGCCCACGTGGCCAACCGCGTGGACGTGGTGCGCGACGGCCAGCAGGCGCTGGACTACCTGCTCTGCGAAGGCGAGTTCGCCGCCCGCGATCCCGCCGACCGGCCCACGGTGGTGCTGCTGGACATCGGCCTGCCGCGCCTGACCGGGCTGGAGGTGCTGCAGCGGCTGCGCGCCGATCCGCGCACACGCCTGCTGCCGGTGGTGATGCTCACCTCGTCCGACGAAGACGCCGACCGGCTGGCGAGCTACGAGAACGGTGCCAACAGCTTCGTGCGCAAGCCGCTGGCCTTCGCGGAGTTCGCCGAGACCGTGGCCCGGCTCGGCGTCTACTGGCTGGCACTGAACGAACCGCCGGTCTCTAATTAGGAACCTGCAGATCCGGGATGGAGATGTCCGCCTCGCAGCTGGCCGAACGCGTGCTCGTCGTCGAGGACGCCCTGTCGGATTTCCTGCTGCTGCAGCGCCAGCTGCAGCGCGCCGGGCTGGGCCGTGTCTGCCGCCAGGTGGAAAGCGCCGAGGCCCTGGAGGCCGCGCTGGCCGAGGGCCCGTGGCAGGTGGTGCTGGTGGACCACCTGCTGCCGGGCCTGACCTTCGAGACCTTGCTGGCCCGGCTGCGCAGCGCGCTGCCGGATGTGCCGGTGATCCTGGTCAGCGGCACCATCGGCGAGGAACTCGCCGTCGATCTGCTGCACCAGGGCGTGGCCGACTTCGTGCTGAAGGATCGCCTCGCCCGGCTGGTGCCGGCCATCGAGCGCTGCGTGGGCGATGTGCAGCGGCGCCGCGCCGCGGCGCAGGCCGCGCAGGCGCTGGCCGACAGCGAGGCGTTCAACCGCACCGTCGTCGGCTCGCTGGGCGACGGCCTCTTCGTGGCCCAGGACCGCCGCTTCGTGTTCGCCAACCCGGCGCTACCGGCGCTGCTGGGCTACACCCGGGAGGCATTCACGGGCATCGCGTTCGAGGCCGTGGTGGCGCCGGAGTCGCTGCCGGTGTGGAGCGAGCGCTTCGAGCAGCGCGTGAGGCCCGGCGAGCCGGAGCCCGAGCGCCACTACGACGTGGCCTTCGTGCATGCCCAGGGCCATTACGTCTGGATGGAACTGCGCGCCGCGCGCTTCCAGTACCAGGGCCGGCCGGCCGTGCTGGGCCTGCTGCGCGACATGACCGAACGGCGCCGCATCCTGGCCGAGCTGCACAAGCACCGCGAGCACCTGGAGGTGCTGGTGGAGGAGCGCACGCAGAAGGCCGAGGCCGCCAGCCGCGCCAAGTCGGCGTTCCTGGCCAACATGAGCCACGAGATCCGCACGCCGCTGAACGCCATCACCGGCATGGTCTACCTGCTCAAGCGCGACGCCGCCGACGCCTTCGCGCGCAAGCGGCTGGACACCGTGGAAGGCGCGGCGCGGCACCTCCTGAGCCTGGTCGACGACGTGCTGGACCTGTCCAAGATCGAGTCCGGCAAGCTGGTGCTGGAGCAGATCGACTTCGACCTCGACGCGCTGCTGACGCGCACCTGCGCGATGCTGGCCGAGCGCGCGCGCGACAAGGGGCTGGCGCTGGGCGTGGAGAACCACGCCGCCGGTGCCCGGCTGCGCGGAGACCCGACGCGGCTTTCGCAGGTGCTGCTGAACCTGGTGGGCAACGCGGTCAAGTTCACCGAGCACGGCAGCGTGCAGGTCACCTGTTCGCTCGATGAGGCCGACACGGACGCACCGCTGCTGCGCCTGGAGGTGCGCGACACGGGCCCGGGCATCGAGCCGTCGCGCGTGGCGCGCCTCTTCACCGCGTTCGAGCAGGGCGACAACTCCACCACGCGGCGCTTCGGCGGCACCGGCCTGGGCCTGGCGATCACGCGCCGCCTGGTGGAACTGATGGGCGGGCAGGTGGGCGTGGAAAGCAGCGCCGGCGCGGGCAGCCTGTTCTGGTTCACTGCCCGCCTCGAGCGCGCCCACGGCCTGGCACCCGCCGCCGAGGCCGTGCCGCCGCCGCGGGTCGACGAGGCGGAGCTTTCGCTGCGCCGCGAGTTCGCCGGCGCCCGCGTGCTGCTGGCCGAGGACAACGCGGTCAACCAGATGGTGGCCGGCGAGCTGCTGCGCGGCGCCGGCCTCGAGGTCGACCTGGCCGACGACGGCGTGCAGGCCGTGGAACGGGCGCGCCAGCAGCCGTACGCGCTGATCCTGATGGACGTGCAGATGCCGCAGCTCGACGGCCTGCAGGCGGCACGGGCCATCCGCCGCCTGCCGGGCATGGACAACGTCCCCATCGTCGCGATGACGGCCAACGCCTTCAGCGAGGATCGCGACGCCTGCCTGGCCGCGGGCATGGACGACCACATCACGAAGCCCGTGATGCCGCAGCGCCTGTACCAGACCTTGCTGCACTGGCTGCGCCAGACGGCGTCGGCGTCACCCGATGGGCAGGCGCGCCCGCAGGCCCCGGCACCCGACGACGCCGAGGCCCCCGTGCTGCTGGCGGCTCTGGCGACGCTGCCGGGGTTGCATGCGCAGGCCGGGCTGGCACAGTTCGCGGGGCGCGCGGCCCTGTACCGCAGCGCCCTGCTCCAGTGGGCAGGCGCCTATGCGCAGGGCCTGCCCGGCGCCGAAGCGCTCACCGGCACGGTCGGCGGCGCGGCGCGGCTGCGTTTCCAGCTGCACACGCTGCAAGGCGCCGCCGCGGCGCTGGGCGCCGCGCCGCTGGCCGCGCAGGCGCTGGCGCTGGAGGTCTACATCGGCGCCCGCGCCTACGACCCCGCCACCGCGCAGCAGCGGCTGGACACGCTGCAGGCCGACCTGGCCGCGCTGGTGCGCGGCCTCAACGCGGCGCTGCACGCGGCCTGAACGCGGCCGGCGCCGTCAGCGCCGCTGCGGCGGCAGGTCGGTGCAGCTGCCGTGAGCCACCTCGGCCGCCATGCCGATGCTCTCGCCGAGCGTCGGATGGGGGTGGATGGTCTTGCCGATGTCCACCTCGTCGGCGCCCATCTCGATGGCCAGCGCGATCTCGCCGATCATGTCGCCGGCATGCGTGCCGACGATGCCGCCGCCCAGGATGCGGTGGTCCTCTTCGCTGAACAGCAGCTTGGTGAAGCCCTCGTCGCGGCCGTTGGCGATGGCGCGGCCGGAGGCCGTCCAGGGGAAGAGGCCCTTCTTGACCTTGATGCCCTTGGCCTTGGCCTCGTCCTCGGTCAGGCCGACCCAGGCGACCTCGGGGTCGGTGTAGGCCACGCTCGGGATCACGCGTGCGTCGAACTGCGCCTTGGTGTCGCCGCTGGCGACTTCCGCCGCCACGTGCCCTTCGTGCACCGCCTTGTGGGCCAGCATCGGCTGGCCGACGATGTCGCCGATGGCGAAGATGTGCGGCACGTTGGTGCGCATCTGCACGTCCACCGGGATGAAGCCGCGCTCGCCGACGATCACGCCGGCCTTCTCGGCGCCGATCTTCCTGCCGTTCGGGCTGCGGCCCACCGCCTGCAGCACGAGGTCGTAGACCCCTTCGCTCTTCGTGCCGTCCAGGCCCTCGAACATCACGCGGATGCCGTCCTTCGTGGCCTCGGCGCCGGTGGTCTTCGTCTTCAGCATCAGCTTGTCGAAACGCGGTGCGTTGAGCTTCTGCCACACCTTCACCAGGTCGCGGTCGGCGCCCTGCATGAGGCCGTCGAGCATCTCCACCACGTCGAGCCTGGCGCCCAGCGTCGAGTACACCGTGCCCATCTCCAGGCCGATGATGCCGCCGCCGATCACCAGCATCTTCTTCGGCTGCTGGCGCAGTTCCAGCGCGCCTGTGCTGGTGACGATGCGCGGGTCGTCCTTCGGCAGGAACGGCAGCTTCACCGCTTCCGAGCCCGCGGCGATGATGGCCTTCGCAAAGCGGATGGTCTGCAGCTTGCCATCCGGCATCGTCACCTTCAGGTGGTTCGGATCGGCGAACTCGCCGCTGCCCTGCACCACCGTGACCTTGCGCATCTTGGCCATCGCGCTGAGGCCGTTGGTCAGCTTGCCGACCACCTTGTTCTTGTGCGCCAGCAGCTTCTTCAGGTCGACCTCGGGCTTGCCGAAAGTGACGCCGAGGTCGGCGAAGTGGTTCACTTCGTCCATCACCGCGGCCACGTGCAGCAGCGCCTTGCTGGGGATGCAGCCGACGTTGAGGCACACGCCGCCGAGGGTGGCATAGCGCTCCACCAGCACGGTCTTCATGCCGAGGTCGGCCGAGCGGAACGCCGCCGAGTAGCCGCCGGGGCCGGCGCCCAGCACCAGCATCTCGCACTCGATGTCGGAACCGCCGGCGTAGCTGGCCGCGGCGGGCGCTGCCGCGGGTGCGGCGGCGGCGGGCGCCGGAGCGGGAGGCTTGGCGGCCGCCGCGGGTGCAGGCGCGGCGGCGCCGCCGGTTTCGAGCGCCAGCAGCACCGTGCCCTGGCTGACCTTGTCGCCGACCTTGATCTTCAGTTCCTTCACCACGCCGGCGGCCGACGACGGGATCTCCATCGAGGCCTTGTCGCTCTCGACCGTGATCAGGCTCTGTTCCGCCTTCACGCTGTCGCCGGGCTTCACCAGCACCTCGATGACGGCCACGTCCTTGAAGTCGCCGATGTCCGGCACGGTGATGTCGATGAGGGCCATGTCAGTGTTGTCTCTTGAGTTTGAAGGTGTGGATGCGCACGGGGCCGGCTGAGCTGGTGTCGAACTCGCAGCCCGCCGCGACGCCGGCCTGGGCCACCTCGCGCGCGGTCTTCGCCTTCTGCCAGGCCGCGTGCATCGCACCGAGCGCGAAGCGCCGCCCGGATCCGATGGCCCAGAAGCGTTCGAACTCGAACACCTCGCGGTAGCTCTCGACACCGAAGATGCCGTGCACGTTGGCGATCAGGATCGAGAACTGGCTGCTCTCGTAGGGGTCGCTGTCGTGTTCCTTGGTGTTCAGGAAGAAGCGATCCTTCAGCTTCGGGTGCAGGCGCGTGAAGGTGTCGAACAGCGCATCGCGGCCGTGCAACTGCAGTTCCTCGGGCGGCAGCGTGGACAGCGCCTGGCGCAGCACCGGGATGTGCGCGGTGCTGCCCACCGCGCCGACCACGCTGTCGGCCACGCGGAACATCTTGTCGTTGGCCTCGTAGCCCGCCGGCAGCCGGGTCTCGCCGAAGGTGATCAGGCTGTCCGACGCGATCGCCAGCGTGGCGCCCTTGCGGGCGACGACGACGGTGCTCATCGGGCTACAGCAGGACCCGGCGGAAGTCGGCCAGCACGCCGCCGAGGTAGGCGTTGAAGCGCGCGGCCGCGGCGCCGTCGATCACGCGATGGTCGTACGAGAGCGACAGCGGCAAGGTCAGGCGCGGCACGAACTGGCTGCCGTCCCAGTGCGGCTTCTGATAGCCCCGCGACAGGCCCAGGATCGCCACTTCCGGCGCGTTGATGATGGGCGTGAAGTGGGTGCCGCCGATGCCGCCCAGCGAGCTGATCGAGAAGCAGCCACCGGTCATGTCGGCCGGGCCCAGCTTGCCGTCGCGCGCCTTCTTCGACAGGTCCGTCATCTCCTGCGCGATCTGCAGCAGGCCCTTGCGGTCGGCGTCCCTCAGCACCGGCACGACGAGGCCGTTCGGCGTGTCGGCCGCGAAGCCGATGTGGAAGTACTGCTTGTAGACGAGCGCATCGCCATCGAGGCTGGCGTTGAAGTCGGGGAACTTCTTCAGCGCTGACACCACGGCCTTGATCACGAAGGCCAGCATCGTCACCTTCAAGCCGCTCTTCTCGTTCTCCTTGTTGAGCTGCACGCGGAAGGCTTCCAGCTCGGTGATGTCGGCTTCGTCGTTGTTGGTGACGTGCGGGATCATCACCCAGTTGCGGTGCAGGTTCGCGCCGCTGATCTTCTTGATGCGGCTCAGGTCCTTGCGCTCGACCGGGCCGAACTTCGCGAAGTCGACCTGCGGCCAGGGCAGCAGGCCCGGGATGCCGCCGCCGGCTGCCGCCGCGGCTGCCGGTGCCTTGGCCTTCTGGGCCGTGGTCTGTGCGTCGCCGGCCATCACCGCCTTCACGAAGCCCTGCACGTCGGCCTGCGTGATGCGGCCCTTGGGGCCAGTGCCCTTGACCTCGGCCAGCGGCACGCCGAGTTCGCGCGCCAGGCGGCGGATCGAGGGCGAGGCGTGCGTCAGCGCGCCCTTCGCGGCGCTCGGGTCGTGCGCGGGCATGGCGGCGGCCGGCGCGGCGGCGGCGGCAGGAGC
>JBGAHJ010000041.1:0-18901 GCA_044226255.1 Rubrivivax sp. | reverse complement strand
TTCATCCATGCCAAGGACCAGGGCGACCTGAAGAACTTCAACATCTCGGTCGGCGTGACCGACGTGTTCATGCAGGCCGTGCAGGACGACGGCGAGGTCGAGCTGGTGCACAAGGCCGAGCCCGGCGCCGAGCAGAAGGCCGAAGGCGCGTACCAGCGCGCCGACGGGCAGTGGGTCTACCGCCGCGTGCGCGCCCGCGTGCTGTGGGACCAGATCATGCGCAGCACCTACGACCACGCCGAGCCGGGCGTGCTGTTCCTCGACCGCATCAACGTCGACAACAACCTGGGCTATTGCGAAACCATCGCGGCGACCAACCCCTGCGTGAGCGCCGGCACACGGCTTGCAACGCAACACGGCCTGGTGCCCATCGGCGAGTTGCAGGCTGCCGGGGTGCCGCTCGACGTCACGGTCGACCGGCGCGCGCTCGGCCAGGAGGCCCGCGGCACCGAGGTTCGTGCTGCCAAGCCGGCCTTCATGACGGCGCCGCGCGCCGAGCTGTTCCGCATCCGCACGCAGGAAGGCTACGAGATCGAGGCCACCGCCTGGCACGAGCTGTACACCGAACGGGGCAAGCTCAAGCTGTCCGAGCTGCAGGTGGGTGACCGTGTGCTCGTGCAATCGGGCAAGGGCCAGTTCGGCAGCCAGGGCAGCGAGCCGCTGGGCGTGCTGCTGGGCATGATCACCGGCGACGGCCACTTCACGAACCGTGGCAAGGGCCAGGAAGCGGCCATCCTGACGATGTGGAACGAAGAGCGCGCCCTGGCCGATGGCCTGAGCGCGACCGTCAATGCGCTGATCGAGGGCCTGTCGCTCGCGCCGCGCGGCTACCGCGTGGCACCGGTCGCCGTGCCCGAGCGCAACCAGGTCTTCATCCGTTCGGTGTTGCTGGCGCGCGCCCTGCAGGTGCTGGGCTTCACGCGCGAGACCAAGCTGCGCGTACCCGAGATCGTGTGGCGCGGCAGCGAGGCCTGCGTGAAAGGCTATCTGCGCGCGCTGTTCCAGACCGATGGCACCGTCAACGTCTCGCCGAACAGCCAGACCTGCTCGGTGCGCCTGAGTTCGGTGCACCGGCCGCTGCTGCAGGATGTGCAGATGCTGCTGGCCAACTTCGGCATCTTCAGCCGCATTCACCAGCGGCGTGAGGCGGGCATGAAGGCGCTGCCGGATGGCCATGGCGGACAGCGCCAGTACGCCTGCCAGGCGCTGCACGAATTGATCATCGACGGTGAGTCGCGCGAGACCTTCATGCACGAGATCGGCTTCCTGCTCGAAGCCAAACGCGCGAAGTACGCGGCCTGGGTGGCCGACAAGGTCTTGTTGAAGTCGCAGCGCTTCTCTGCTCGCATCATGTCGATCGAGTCGATCGGCGAGCAGCCGGTGTACGACACCACGCAGCCCGATCACAACACCGTCATCTTCAACGGCCTGGTCAGCGGGCAATGCGCTGAACAGCCGCTGCCGCCCTACGGCTGCTGCTGCCTGGGCAGCGTCGACCTGACGCATTTCGTACGTGGCCCGTTCAGCGCCGAGGCCGACTTCGACGACGCCGGCTTCGCCGAGGTCTGCAAGGTGGCCACCCGCATGCTGGACAACGTGCTCGACGTCACCGTCTGGCCGCTGCCGCAGCAGCAGGAAGAGGCGCGCAACAAGCGCCGCGTCGGCCTGGGCTTCACCGGGCTGGGCGATGCGCTGGTGATGCTGGGCCTGCGCTACGACACCGAGCCGGCGCGCGCGATGGCGCGGCGCATTTCGGCGGTGATGCGCGACGCCGCCTACGAAGCCAGTGCCGACCTGGCGAAGGAGCGCGGCGCGTTCCCGCTGTTCAATGCCGACCTGTACCTCTCGCGCGGCGCGTTCGCCACGCGCCTGCCGCAGCCGCTGAAGGACAAGATCCGCGCGCAGGGCCTGCGCAATTCGCACCTGCTGTCCATCGCGCCCACCGGCACCATCAGCCTGGCCTTTGCCGACAACGCCAGCAACGGCATCGAGCCCGCGTTCAGCTGGACCTACACGCGCAAGAAGCGCGAGGCCGACGGCGGCTTCAAGGAATACGCGGTCGAGGACCACGCGTGGCGCCTGTACCGCCACCTGTTCGGCCCCGACGCGCCGCTGACCGAGGCCTTCGTCACCGCGCTGGAGATGAGCGCCGAGAGCCATGCGGCGATGGTGGCGGCGGTGGCGCCCTACATCGACACCTCGATCAGCAAGACCGTCAACGTGCCGGCCGACTACCCGTATGCCGACTTCCAGGGCCTGTACCTGCAAGCCTGGCAATCGGGGCTGAAGGGCCTGGCCACCTACCGGCCCAACAGCGTGCTCGGCTCGGTGCTCAGCGTCGAGCGCGGCGCCGGCCACGCCGGCGCAGCCCGCGCTGCTGCAGACCGATGGCGCCAACCAGCGCCTGCGGGTGGACCGCCTGCCCGCGCCGGTGCTGGCCTCGCTGCGCTGGCCCAGCCGGCCCGAGCTGCCCGGCGGCAACCCGGCCTGGAGCTACATGATCCAGCACCCGCATGGCGACTTCTCGCTCTTCGTCGGCGAGATGCCGGCCGAGAGCGGCCCCGGCGTCGGCCTGTTCGGCACCACCGTGCCCTTCGAGGTGTGGGTCAACGGCGCCGAGCAGCCGCGCGGCCTGGGCGCGCTGGCCAAGACCTTGTCGATGGACATGCGCACGCAGGACGCCTCGTGGTTGAAGCTCAAGCTCGACGCGCTGGCCACCGTGGCCGAAGAGCGCGCGTTCGAGATGCCGATGCCGCCCAACGGCGAGCCGCGCCTGTTCCCCGGGTGTGGCCGCCACCGCGGCGGTGATCCGCTGGCGCTGCGAGCAGCTGGGCGCGCTGCAGGAAGGCGGCCCGACGCCGGTGCTGGACGCGATGTTCAGCCGCGACGAGCCTCGCACCACCACCGCCGGCACGCTGGCCTGGGCGGTGGATGTCGACAACCCCGGCACCGGCGAATCCTTCACCGTCACCCTGAAGGAAGTGTCCCTGCCGACGCCCGAGGGCGGCCGCATCAGCCGGCCCTGCGCGATCGGCTTCTCCGGCAACTACCCGCGGGCGCTCGACGGCCCGCGGCCAGCTGCTATCACTCGACATGCGCGTCATGGACCCGGCCTGGATCGGCATGAAGCTGCGCAAGCTGCTCAACGTCGGCGAGCCGCTGGGCCACTTCATGGCGCCGGTGCCGGGTGAACGTCGCCAGCAGGTCTGGCCCAGCACCGTTGCCTACATCGCGCGGCTGGTGATCCACCGCTACGCGATGCTGGGCGTGCTCACCGACGAAGGCTTCCCGGTGCAGGCCATGGGCATCCTGGCCGCACCGGCGGTGCGCGGCGGCAGCGGTGCCGCCAGCGCTGCCGCCACCGTGCCGCCGATGGCCGGCAAGGCCTGCCCCGAGTGCGGCAACCACACGCTGATCCACAAGGACGGCTGCGAGTTCTGCACCGCCTGCGGCTACGTCGGGCAGTGCGGGTGAGCGCCTGAGTCGGCTGCTGCGGCTCTCATGTGGGAGAGCCGTACGCCGCATCGCCTGCATCGGACGCCCTTGGCACAAAGCAGGCCGTCGGGGCGGTTGGCCTGCGTGCCGGACAGTCCACCAAACTCAGGTCTGAAAGCCGTAGCGGTTCATGCTGCCGAAGGCCGGCAGGCAGGGATGGGGCACGAAGCGCGTGCGGCAGTCCAGCACTGCCGGCAGCTGCAGCGCCAGCGCGTGGTTCAGGGCAGGTGCCAGCGCCTCGGCCCTTTGCACCTGGGCGCCATGGCAGCCGAAGCCCTGTGCGATGGCGGCGTAGTCGGTGCCCGCCAGCGATGAGCCCAGCTCGAAGCCGTAGGTGTTCTTCTGGCCGGCGCGGATGATCCCCCAGGCCTCGTTGTTGTGCACGATCGTCACGACCGGCAGTCCTTCGCGCCGGGCCGTGTCCAGCTCCTGCAGCGTGAATCCGAACGAGCCGTCGCCAGTGATGTGGATCACGGGCCGTCTGGGTTCCAGCCGCTGCAAGGCCAGCGCATAGGGCAGACCGAACCCGAGCTGGCACATGCCGGGATCGTGGAACCGGGTGCGCGGCACGTGCACAGGCGTCAGGTCGTTGCTCCAGAACGTGGTGTGGCCACCGTCGTAGACCACCAGCGCATCGGCGGGCAGCGCCTGGCCGATCGCCCGCGCCAGCGCGGCCGGGTGCATCACCGGGTCGTCGTCCTCGGCCATGCGGTGCAGCTGCGCTTCGTCCGCGCGGCGGCGTTCGCGCAGGCCCGGCAGCCAGGCCGGGTCGGTGGCGACGGGCTGCGTGTCCAGGGCCGCCAGCAGGTCGACCAGCGTCTCGCGGGCATCGGCCTGCAGTGCCAGCTGGTGCAGCGCAGGCTGGCCCAGCGCCGAAGGGTCGAGGTTCACGTTGACCAGGGCCTGGTGGCGCCGCACCAGCGGCCCGTGCTCGTCCCACAGCCACGACGAGAAACGGCAGCCGAGCGCCAGCACCACGTCGGCCTGGTCGAAGGCCTGGCGCACCGCGCTGCCGGCAATCAGCCCGCCGTGGCCAATGAAGTGCGGGCTGTCGCTCGCCACCGCGCCCAGCGCCATCTGTGTCGGCGCCACGGGGGCGTTCAGCCGCGCGGCCAGCGCGCGCAGCGGCTCCACGGCATCGGCCAAGACCACGCCGCCGCCGGCTACCAGCAGCGGGCGCCGAGCCGACGCCAGCAGCGCGGCCGCTTCGTGCAGCGCACCGGCATGCGGCCGCGGCCCGTGCAGCGCGCGGTAGCGGCCGGGCGCGATGGCGAACTCTTCCGCTGACCACTCGACCACCGTGGCCAGCACGTCCTGCGGCACGTCTAGGTGCACCGGGCCAGGCCGGCCGCCGAGCGACTCGCGCAGCGCGGTGCGCACGAGCTCCGGCAGGCGCCGTACGTCCTGCACCACCGCATTCCACTTGCTCAGCGGTGCCAGCAGCGCCCGGGTGTCCAGGTCCATGAACATGCCGCGGTGCGGGTAGGCGGCGGCGCGGTGCTGGTTGGTGGTCAGCAGCAGGGCGGCCAGGTGGTTGTTGAAGGCCACGCCGGCACCGGCGGCCAGGTTCAGCCCGCCCGGGCCCATCTCGCCGACCGCCAGCGCGACCTGGCCACTCCGGGCGAAGGCGGCGGCCGCCATCATCGAGGCCGATGCCTCGTGTCGCACGCCGGTCCAGCGGATGCTGGAGCGCGACAGCGCGTGGAGCAGCGGCGCGAGCTTCCCGCCGACGATGCCGAAGGCGTGCTGCACGCCTTCGGCTTCCAGCAGGCGGACCAGGGCTTCTGCGCCGGTGAGCTTCACGGTCTCGGCGGCCATGCGATCAGTCCTCGGGCGTGAAGCCGGTGGCCTTGACGATCGGCCCCCAGTGCGCGAGATCCGCCTTCACGCGCGCGGCGAACACTTCGGGGGTCTCGCGCAGCGGCTGCAAACCGGTGCGCGCGAAGACTTCGGCCAGTTCGGGCGAGGCCAGACCTTCCTGCACCGCGACGTTGAGGCGCTGCACCAGATCGGCCGGCGTGCGCGCTGGCGCGTACCAGCCCAGGTACTCAACGACGACCACGCCCTTGTAGCCCAGCTCCACCATCGTCGGCACTTCGGGCAGCGAGTGCCAGCGCTCGGGGCTGGTGACGGCCAGCGAGCGCAGCTTGCCGCTGCGCACGTGCGGCAACACCTCACTGACGACGTTGAAGGCCACCGGCACCTGGCCGCCCATCAGGTCCTGCAGCAGGGGCGCGCCGCCCTTGTACGGGATGCTCTTCAGCGCCACGCCCGACGCTCGCTCGAACATCATGCCGGTGAAGTGCAGCGCGCTGCCGGCGGCGGGGATGCCGTAGTTCGCCTGCTGCGGGTTGGCGCGTGCCCACTGCACGAAGTCGGCCACGGACTTGACGCCTGCCGGCACGCCCGGGCCCACGGTCATCGACACGCAGTAGCTGGCCAGCGGCGCCACCGGCACGAAGTCGGCCAGCGTGTCGTAGGCCAGCTTCTTGCCGTAGAGGTGCGGGTACAGGCTCATCGGCGACGAGGGCATCTGCAGCAGCACGCTGCCGTCGGCTGGCGCCGCCTTCACGTAGCCCGCGGCGATGCGCCCGCCGGCGCCCGGCTTGCTGTCCAGCAGCAGCGTGCCCGGCCAGCGGCCGCGCAGGCGGTCGATCAGCGGCCGCGTGACCTGATCGCCCAGCCCGCCGGGCGGAAAGCCCGACCAGATCGTCGTCACGGCCGGCTGCGCGCGCAGCGGCAGGGCCAGGGCCAGCGGTGCGGCCAGCACCAGGCGTCGAGGCAGGTTCATCGGTGTCTCCATCAGCGGCGGCTCTGAAGGCCGCGAGGCCCGAATCGTGGCGCCTACCGCGGGTTGACCGCCATGGACGATCCGGGCGCCGCCGGTACATTTCCGGCCTTCATGAAACCCGCTTCGCCGATCGCCGTCGCCTTCCGCGAGGTGCGCCATTTCCAGCCTGACGACACGCTCCACTGCGAGACCCTGGCCACGCGCGGTGCCGAGCTCGATTGGACGATTCCGGCCCACCGACACGAGGGCCTGCACCAGTTCATGTGGCTGGCCCGTGGCGCTGCCCGGGTGCTGCTGGACCAGGTGCCGCGCTCGCTGAAGGCGCCGGCCGCGATGATCGTCGCGCCGGGATGCGTGCACGCGCTGCACTTCGAACCGGGCAGCGACGGCTGGCAGGTCACGGTGCCCAGCGCGCGGCTGGCGCAGGCGCTGGCCGGCGCACCGCTGCTGGCAGCGCGCCTGGGCCGGTCGGCGGTGCTGCCGGCCGCGCGCTGCGCCGGGCTGGCGGCGCGCTTCGCGGCCCTGGCCGCGGAGTTCGAGGCCAGCGAGATCGGCCGCGCCGAGGCGCTGCAGGCGCAGGTCACCCTGATGGCCACGCACCTGTTGCGCCGCTGCGAGGCCACCCCCGCCGCTGAGGGGCGCCGTGCACTGCGCGACACGCTGGTGCAGCGCTTTCGTGCGCTGCTGGAACTGCAGCTGCGTCAGCACCGGCCGCTGGGCTTCTATGCCGCCGAGCTGAAGGTCACGCCCGACCACCTGAGCCGCAGCTGCCGCGCGGTGACGGGCCTGTCGGCGCTGGAGCTGATGCACGAGCGCCTGCTTCTCGAGGCGCGCCGCCTGCTGGCCTACACGCCGGCGACGGTGGCCGAGGTGGCGCGCGAGTTGGGCTTCGACGACCCGGCCTACTTCAGCCGCTTCTTCGCCCGCCGTGCCGGCTGTGCGCCGCTGGCCTGGCGCGGTGCCTGCGCCGCAGGGCAGGTTGCGGTGCCTTGACCGGTCAGGCGGCTGCGAAGAGTCTTGGATCGTCGCGGATGATTTTTGCCGTGCGCTCGAAGTGCTGGCGCAGCAGCGCCACCGCGTCGTCGGCGCGGCCTTCGAGCGCGGCTTCCAGCAGCTGCTGGTGTTCGCTCTTCACGCCGCGCTTGGCGAAGGCCCGCGGCGCCGACAGCCGCCGGTAGCGGTGGTGCTGGTCGGCCAGCTGATCGCAGAAGCCTAGCAGCCAGCGTGAGCCGCAACCGCTGATCAGCGCGCGGTGGAAGGCGCGGTGCAGCGGCTCCCATTCGGGGTTGTCCTCGAAGCGTTCGGCCGACAGCGAGCGCGGTGTCTTCGCCAGTCGGTGGTGGGCCAGCACCAGCGCTTCCTCCCACGCGATGCTGCGGGCGGCGATCGACTCGCGCAGCGCGATCTCCTCCAGCCAGCAGCGGGTCTTCGTGATCTCGGCCAGGTCGTCGGCGCTGATGCCGGCGACGACGAAGCCGCGCTGCTCGCGCCGTTCGACCAGGCCTTCGCTGACCAGGCGGTTCAGCGCCTCGCGCAGTGGCGTCGCGCTGGTCGCGTAGTGCTCGGCCAGCGCCTCGATGCCCAGCTTGCTGCCGGGTTCCAGCACGCCCGACAGCAGGTCCACGCGGAGCTGGTCGTACACGCTGGTGGCGCGCGTGGCCAAGCCGTTGACGGTGGCGAGGGCAGGGGTGCGGGCCATCAGTGAATTGTGCCAGATCCGTTGCGTTCTGTAGTTTTATATATAAAAATGCGGCCGACCCGAACGACCGATCGACCCCATGACCCGCCTCACCCTCGCACATGCGCTCTCCCTGATCGACGGCGCGCTCGTCGCCGCCCGCCAGTCGGGCTTCAAGCCAATGGGCGTGGTCGTCGTCGATGCGGCGGCCCAGGTCGTCGCGTCGGCGCGGGAAGACGGCGCCTCGGCGCTGCGGCTGGACATCGCGCTCGGCAAGGCCGCGGCCGCGGTCGGCATGGGCGTCAATTCCCGCACGCTGACGGAGCGCGCGAAGCAGCTGCCGGCCTTCTTCGGCGCGGTGGCCGTGGCTTCGCAGCAGCACTTCATCCCGCAGACCGGCGCCGTGCTGATCACCGATGCCGCCGGTACGGTGATCGGCGCCGCCGGAGCCTCGGGCGGCACCGGCGACGAGGACGAGCAGATCGTCATCGCCGGCATCGCCGCCGCCGGCCTGGGGCACGCATGAAGTCGCCCTGGGTCCAGGGGCTGCGCAGCGTGGCGCTGACGGTACCCGACCTGGCAGCGGCAGAGACCTTCTACACGACCGTCTGGCATCTGGACGTGGCGGCGCGTGCCGACGGCGTCGTGTGGTTCCGCGGCAGCGGGGCCGACCACCACCTGCTGGCGTTGCACCAGCGCGCCGGCACGCCGCAGATCCTGGCCGTGACGCTGCGGGCTCGGGAAGCGTCCGCGTTGCCCGCCATCGCTGCCGCGACGATCGCAGCCGGCGGTGTCGTCGAACGGCCCGTCTCGCCTGCGATCGACCCAGCGGGCGGCGCCCGCCTCGTGATCCGCGACCCCGACGGCCGTCGCTTCGAGATCGTGCACGGCGACATCCGCCGCACGGCCGATCAACCGCCGCCGCGCGACCAGCCGCAACGCCTGGCGCACGCGGTTCTGAACGCCCATGACGTCGAGGCCACGCGCGCCTTCCTGGAACGTGCGCTCGGCTTCGTGCTGGCCGACCGCACGAAGATCATGGCCTTCATGAACTGCGACGTGGACCATCACACGGTCGCGCTCGGCGACACCGACAACGACGCGCTGAACCACATCGCCTTCGTGATGCCCACGCTGGACGCAGTGATGCGCGGCGGCGGCCGCATGAAGGACGCCGGGCACGCCATCGAATGGGGCCCCGGCCGCCACGGCCCCGGCGACAACGCGTTCAACTACTTCATCGACCCCTTCGGCATCGTCATCGAGTACACGGCCGAGGTCGAACAGGTCGACGACACGTACCGCGTGCGCGGCCCCTCCGACTGGACCTGGCCGCCTGGCCGGGTCGACCAATGGGGCATCTCGGCCCCGCCCAGCGCGCGCCTGAAGGAGGCGCAGCGCGCGGTGCTCTTCTCTCCCTCGTAAAGGCTCTTCCATGCGATTCACCACCTACCTGCGTGACGGCCAGCCGCGCCTGGCCGTCGTCGACGGCGAGCACGCGATCGACATCGCCGCCGACCTGCGCGCCGAACTCAGCGCCGGCCGTGACGTGATGGCGGCCGGCCGCGCCGCCCTCGCGTCGGACGCACCGCGCCTGCCGCTGTCGAGCCTGACGCTGGCGCCGCTGGTGCCCGAGCCCGGCAAGATCGTCTGCCTGGGCCTGAACTACTACGACCACGCCAAGGAAGGCGGGCGCGAGAAGCCTGACTACCCGTGGTTCTTCTACCGTGGCAAGAGCTCGCTGGTGGCGCACGGCCAGCCGGGCCTGCTGCCGAAGGTCTCGTCCAAGTTCGACTACGAAGCCGAGATGGCGGTGGTCATCGGCCGCACCGTGCCGCGCCACGTGAAGCAGGCCGACGCGCTGCCCTACGTGTTCGGCTACACCTGCTTCAACGACATGTCGGTGCGCGACTACCAGAAGCGCACCGCGCAGTGGACCATCGGCAAGAACTTCGACGCCACCGGCGGCTTCGGCCCGGTGCTGGTGACGGCCGACGAGCTGGCGCCGGGCGCGACCGGCCTGCGCATCCAGAGCCGGCTGAACGGCCAGGTGATGCAGGACGCCAGCACGACGGACATGATCTTCAGCGTGGCCGAGACGATCCAGCTGCTGGCCGAGTGCATGACGCTGGAGCCGGGCGACGTGATCGTGATGGGCACGCCCGCCGGCGTGGGCCAGGCGCGCACGCCGCCGGTGTGGATGAAAGCCGGCGACACGATCGAGATCGAGATCGACAAGATCGGCGTGCTGCGCAACCCCATCGTGGCTGAAGCGTGAAGACCTTCGACGTCGCCATCGTCGGCTATGGTCCGGTTGGCGCGGTGGCCGGCGGCTTGCTGGGCCAGGCGGGTTTCTCCGTGTACGTCTGCGACCGGCTGACCGGCGTCTATGAGATCCCGCGCGCCATCGCGCTGGATCACGAGATCCTGCGCGTGTGCCGGCAGCTCGGCGTGGCCGACGAGGTGCTGCGCCACTGCGAGCCGTTCACCAACTCCGAGTTCTACGGTGTCGACGGGCAGCTGATCCGCCGCATGACGATGGTGGCGCCGCCGTACCCGCAGGGCTACACGCCATCGATGGTGTTCACGCAGCCGCCGGTGGAACGGGCGTTGCGCGCGCGCGTGGCCGCGCTGCCAAATGTCGTGGTGCAGGAGGGCGTGGAATGCACGGCGCTGGCGCAGGACGCCGACGGCGTGACGCTCACCGTCGACAGCCAGCCGGTGCGCGCCCGCTGGGCCATCGCCGCCGACGGCGGCAGCAGCAGCCTGCGCGGCTGGCTCGGCATCGGCCTGCAGGACCTGGATTTCGACGAGCCCTGGCTGGTGGTCGACGTGATGGTCAACGAACGTGGCCTCGCCAAGCTGCCGAAGACCAGCGTGCAGTTCTGCGAACCCGATCGTCCGTGCACGTTGGTGATCGGCCCGGGGAACCATCGCCGCTGGGAGATCAGCCTGAAGCCCGGCGAAGACCCGAAGCAGGCCGCCACGCCCGAAGGCACCTGGGCGCTGCTGTCGCGCTGGCTGACGCCGCAGGATGGCACGCTGTGGCGCCAGAGCAGCTACCGCTTCCACGCGCTGGTGGCCGACCGCTGGCGCGTCGGCCGCGTGTTCCTGGCTGGTGATGCCGCGCACATGCAGCCGCCGTTCCTCGGCCAGGGCATGTGCCAGGGCATCCGAGATGCGGCGAATCTGGCGTGGAAGCTGATCGCCGTGATGCGCGGCGAGGCGCCCGACCGGCTGCTGGACAGCTACGGCATCGAACGCCAGGCCCACGTGCGCGAACTGACGACGCGGCTGAAGGCCATCGGCGCCGTGATCTGCGAGCGCGACGTCGAGAAGGCGCGCGCGCGCGACGCGAAGCTGCTGGCCGAATGCGGCGGCGTCGTCAAGGACACGCCGCGGCAGGACGTGCTGCCGGCGCTGAGCGGCGGGCTGATCACCGCAACGCCTGGTGCCGGCACGCTGTTTCCGCAGCCCCGCCTGGCCGGCGGCGAGCTGATGGACCAGCGCTTCGGTCATGGTTGGCGCCTCGTCACCGACGGCACGCTGCCGGCCGACGCAGAGCCCGGCCTGACGCTGGTCGACCTGGGCCGCGAGCCTGAGGCCGAAGGCGTGGTCGCAGCCTGGATGCAGCGCCACGGGGTGCATGCCGCGATCGTGCGGCCGGACCACTACACCTATGGCAGCGCGGCCGATGCCGCAGCCCTGGCCGGGCTGCTGGCGCAGTGGCAGGCGCGCTGAACGACAACACCAGAACAGGAGACACACATGCAACGCCGACACACGCTGGTGGCGCTGGGCGCCACCCTCGCCGCCCCGCTGACGCTGCGCGCCCAGGGCTGGCCCGACAAGCCGGTCAAGTGGGTTCTCTCGCAACCCGCAGGCTCGGGCCCCGACAACGTCGCCCGCCTGCTGTCCGACCGGCTGTCGAAGAGCTGGGGCCAGGCGATCGTGATCGAGAACAAGCCCGGCGGCCAGAACGTCATCGGTGCGCAGACCGCGGCGAGATCGGCGCCCGACGGCTACACGTTCTACTTCGCCACCACCGCGGCGCTGGTGACCAATCCGCTGCTGTTCAAGACGCTGCCCTATGACCCGGCGAAGGACTTCGTGCCGGTCGCCTTCGTCGCCCGCAGCCCGTTCGCGGTGCTGGTGGCGGCCGAATCGCCGGTGAAGAGTTTCGACGACCTGGTCGCGCGCTCGAAGGACGCGCCCGGCAGGCTGACGCTCGGCAACGAAGGCCCGCGCACTTTCAGCGGCATGATCGCGCGCCTGCTGAATGCGCGCACGCAGGCCGGCGCCAACCTCGTGCCGTACGCCAACGTCGGCGTCGGCACGCAGGACCTGATGGGCGGACACGTGGACGCGATGGTGGCCGACCTGGCCTCGATCGCGGCGCTCGCGAAGCAGGGCCGGCTGCGCGTGCTGGCCACGACCGCGCCGCGCCGCGTGGCGGGCTGGGAAAACGTGCCCTCTCTGGCCGAGAAGCTGCCCGGATTCGACATGGTGGGCTGGTTCGCGGTCGTGGCGCCCACCGGCACGCCGCCGGCGGCCATCGAACGCTGCAACCGCGACCTGAACGCGCTGCTGGCCGACAAGGACGTGGCTGAGCGCATCGCCACGATCGGCCCCATGGCCGACGGCAGCATGGGCCTCGCGCAGATCGGCCAATTCCTGCGCGACGAATCGGCGCGCTGGGCGGCGATCACGAAAGAGATCGGCGTCCTGCCGGAGTGAGCGTTCCCGCGCAGGCTGGTCTGACGGCGGTCACCGCGTCGCAGCCTCAACCCAGCACGTGCCTTAGCAGCAGCACGGCCAGGCCGAGCATCGTCACGCCGATCAGGCCGTCCAGCAGTTGCCAGGCGCGCGGCCTGGCGAACCATGGCGCCAGCCAGCGTGCGCCGAAGCCCAGGCCGCCGAACCAGCCGGCACTCGCGACGCTGGCGCCGGCGACGAACCAGCCCTGCAGCGCTGGCGGCTGCTGCGCGCCGATGCTGCCCACCAGCAGCACGGTGTCCAGGTAGACATGCGGGTTCAGCAGCGTGAAGGCGGCGGCCTGTGCCAGCGCCGCGCCGCGGCCCAGTCCGGCGGTGCCAGCGGCGGCGCGCAGGGCTGCGGCTGGCGCGCGCCGCAGCGCGCTCACCCCGTACCAGGCCAGGAAGGCCGCGCCCGCCAGCGCCAGCGCGCGGGCCAGGTCCGGCAGTCACCCAGCGCGCGGGCCATGCCCAGCACGCCGGCGCTGATCAGCACCGCGTCGGCCAGCGCACAGAACAGCACGATGTTGCCCACGCAAGCTCGCGCCGCAGGCCCTGACGCAGCACGAAGGCGTTCTGCGCGCCGATCGCGACGATCAGGCCCAGGCTCAGCAGCAGGCCCTGCAGGAAGACCGCGGCGGCCGGCGTGGCGGCGAGGGCAGGCGTCATGGCGTCAGCTTGCCAGCCGGCCCGGCTGAAGACAAACTAAGTTCTCTAAACCGGATGAAGTTCTGCTAAACCCATGCTGGACATGCCGCGCTCGCTGCCCTGGCCGCCGGGTGGCGCGAAGGCAGCTTGAGCGGCGGCGCGGGGGCGCTGCATGTCACGCCCTCGGCCGTCTCGCAGCGCATCCGGCTGCTGGAGGAGCGCGTCGGCTGCGCGCTGGTGGTCCGCGAGCAGCCGGTCCGCGCCACCGACACCGGCCGCCGGCTGTGCCAGCACGTCGACCGCGTGCGCCTGCTCGAGCAGGAGCTGGACGGCACGCTGCCGGCGCTGCCGGCGCGCGCCGCGCAAGCCCCCACGCGCGTGCCGCTGCCGATCGCAGTCAATGCCGACAGCCTGGCCACCTGGGCTGCGCCGGTGATCGCCGCCTTAGCGGCCGACAGTCCGGTGCTGCTGGAGGTGGCGGTGGACGACCAGGACCACACCACCGAGTGGCTGCGCAAGGGCGCGGTGCTGGCCGCGACCTCGGCCGCGCGCCGGCGGCCGGCTGCAACAGCCGGCCGCTGGGGGCCATGCGCTACCGCGCCGCCGCCAGCCCTTCTGTGCGGCGCTACTTTGCCGAGGGCGTCGGCGCCGGCAGCCTGGCGCGTGCGCCCAGCCTGCTGTTCAACACCAAGGACGAGCTGCAGCAGCGCTGGGCGCGGCGGCTGTGCCATCGGCATGTGGCGCTGCCGCACCACACGCTGCCGTCGTCGCATGCCTTCGTCACCGCGGCGCTGGCCGGCATGGGCTGGGGCCTGCAGCCGCAGGCGCTGATCGCGCAGCACCTGCGCGACGGCACGCTGGTCGAGCTGGTGCCCGGCACGCCGCTGGACGTGCCGCTGCACTGGCAGCACGCGCGCGCCGCCTCCGGCCTGCTCGACGGGCTGACGCGCGCGATGCTGGCGGCCGGTCGCGCCGCGCTGTCACTTCGCGACGGCTGATGCCGTTTCGTCGCGCTGGCGTGGTGGGCCACGCCGCCGCGGCGCACGATGCGCTCCATCAACCCCCGAAGGAGCCGACCATGAAAGCCGAACGCAACCTGTCGATCGAAGCCCGTGCCCGGCGCCGCGTCGGCCGCAAGATCGGCTTCTTCATCCACGCCACGGTGTTCGTGCTGGTCAACCTCGGCCTGTTCGCGCTGAACCAGCTGACCGGCGAACCGCGCTGGCACCACCTGCCGCTGCTGGGCTGGGGCCTGGGCCTGGCGATCCACGGCATCGTCACGTTCGTGGGCCTGTCCACCGACGCGCTGCGCCGCCGGATGCTGGACCAGGAGATCCGGGCGCTGCAGCGCGCCGACGGGCGCTGACCCGCTGCCACGCCTGCGGCCGGTCATTGCTCGGGCATGCCGGCCAGTCGCAGCCCCTGCTTGAACCGGTCGAAGGTGGCCGCGAAGGCGGCGTTGCCGCCAGGGTTGTGCCGCCACTGTGCCAGCGTGCGGCTGCGCGCCCGGGGCAGCGCGAAGTAGCGTTGCAGCACCTCCTGGGCCTCGGCCGTGCGGCCCGTCAGCGCCAGCATCGAGGCCAGCGGCGCCAGGATGGAAGGCGAATCGGGCGAGGCGACGGCCGCCCGCCGAACCCACTGCAGCGCCTCCTCGTCCTGGTCGAGCGCAAAGTAGGCCAGCCCCTTGAACAGCAGGAAGGCGCCGAGCTGCGGGTCCCGCGGGCTCAGCCGCATCCCCATCTCCAGGCTGGCCAGCGCCTGACGCGGCTCTCCGAGGAACAGGTGCAGCGTGGCCAGCATGCGATAGGCCCGGGCATGGCTCGGGTTCAGTTCGCGGCAGCGCTCCGCGGCCAGGAGCGCATCCGGCACGCGGTGCTCGTCGCCCAGCACGATGGCGTTGGCGCAATGGGCCGCGTAGTCGTCGGGGGCGAGCGCCAGCGCACGGTCCACCCATTGGCGTGCGCGCTGCACGTCGGCCTGCGGATCGGGGCTTTGCACCCGTTCGACCCGTTCGCCGTGGTAGATCGCCAGGCGCACCAGTGCGCGCACGTTGTCGGGGTCGATCGCAAGGGCCTGCTCGCACAGCGGGTAGCTCGTGGCGCCCGATTCGCCCTGCTGCACGGCGGCCGCTGCCTCGCAGCGCAGTGCCAGGTCCTCGGCCCGCGCTGCGGCGCTGCCGCTCGTCGGGCCGGCATGTGCGCCGGCGCGCACCAGCTGGGCATCCAGCACATTGGCCAGGCGCACCACGGTCTCGTCGATCGAACGGGCCAGCGCGCTGCGCGGAATGTCGACCTCGTCGGACCACAGCGTTCGCGCGCTGCGGGTGTCCACCAGCCGGGTGCGCAGCCGCACCTGCTCGTCGTGCGGCAGCCAGCTGCCCTGCAGCGCGTAGCGCACCTGCAGTTCCTCGCCGAGGCGCCGCAGGTCGGGCTGCGGTTCGCGGATGCGCAAGGCACTGCTGCTCGCAATGACCACGGCGCCGCGCAGCCGGGACAGCGCGGCGGTCAGTTCGTCGGTGTAGACATCGGCCAGGTGCGTCTGCCGGCCGGCGGGGTCGAGGTCGATGAAGGGCAGCACCACCAGCGAGAGCGGCGCACGCGGGTCCTGGCCCGGCCGCAGCCCGATCGCCACGGCCAGCCCCGCGCCGATCACGGCCAGCGCCAGCAGCGCCGTGACAGCGCGATGGCGCCCGGCCCGCGGCGGCGCCGGCGGATCGGCCGTGTCGCCTGCGGCGGGCACCGCGGTCAAGGCAGGCTCGCCGTCGGTGGCGCCGTCGCCGGGGGCCAGCGGCGCGTCGAACAGGTAGCCGCGCCGGGGCACCGTCTTGATGATGCGCTGCTCGGCATCGTCGAGCGCGGCGCGCACCTCGCTGACGCAGCGGGTGAGCGAATCGTCGGTGACCACCAGGCCGGGCCACACCTCGGCCATCAGCTGGTCCTTGGCCACCAGCCGACCGGCGTGGCGCAGCAGGCAGTGCAGCAGGTCGAAGCTCTTGGGCCGAAGCGGCACGGCATGCCCGTCGCGCAACAGGCTGGCGCGGGCGAGATCGACCATGAAGGGCCCGAACCGATAGCACACCAATGACACGGCCACCTCCGGCCGCCCCAGGGCCGGCGGCCAAATTGCGGCGATTCTTCAGCGATTCCTCAGGACGGGCAAGCGCCCGTCGGCGTCAATGCACTGCCGCGCCGGCACCGGCTGCGGCGACATCGACCCTGGAGGATCGACACATGAACCTGTCACGCACCGGGGCCGCGGGCCCCTCGCGCCGCGGCCTGCTGGCCCTGGCTTCATGGACCGCTTGCCGCGTGGGCGCGCAGCCGGCGACCGCGCCGCCAACGGCCCCGGTGGTCTGGCGCGGTCTCGACCAGGCAGCACTCGATGCCAGCTTCGACCTGCCCCGCGCCGTGCCGACGATCGGGCAGATCACCGGCCGCTGGGCCAGCAACAGCGAACTGGCGCGTGCCGCACTCGGCGCCCCGCGCCGCCTGGCCTACGGCCCGACTCCGGCCGAGGCGCTCGACTTCTACCCGGCACCCGCGGCGCCGGCCCCGCTGCACGTGTTCGTGCACGGCGGGGCCTTCAACCTGGAGCAGGCCAGCCACTTCGGCTTCCTGGCCGAAGCCTCTGTGCGTGCGGGCGCCCACTTCGCCGCGCTGGACTTTGCGCGCGCGCGGGACGTCGGCGGCGACATCCGCGTGCTGGTCGCTCAGGTGCGCAAGGCCGTCGCCTGGCTGCGCACGCATGCCGCGGACTTGTCGATCGATGCCGAGCGCATCTACCTGTCCGGTCATTCCTCGGGCGCCGAACTGGCCGCGTGCGTGATGGTGACGGACTGGGCGGCCGACTTCAGCCTGCCGAAAGACACGCTCAAGGGCGCGCTGTGCTGCAGCGGGGTCTATGACCTCGCGGCGCTGCGGCTGTCGAGCGCCGGCGCCGGCTTCCGCCTGGGCGAGCCGATCGAGGCCGAGCTGGCGGTGGCGCCGCACGCCGACCGGCTGCCGGGCCGCCTGATCGTGGCGCATGGGTCGGCGGAAACACCGGCGTTCCGCATCGGCAGCCGCGCACTGGTCGACGCCCTGCAGGCCCGGGGCCGCAGCGCCGCGCTGCTGGTGGCCGCCGGCTACAACCACTTCGAGGTCATCGAGACGCTGGGCAGCCCCTACGGCGTGCTGGGCCGCGCGATGCTGGGGATGATGGCGCTGTCATGAGCCAGGCTCAGCCTCGGGCCAGTCGATAGCACCGAATGTCCCCGTTCCCTTCGGTGCGCACGCGGCCCTCGGCCAGCAGCTCGTCCAGGTGCTGGGCGATGGTGCGGCGCTCCACCGCATCGACCCACTCGGCCTGGTGCTCGGGCGGGTACACCAGGTGCCGGGCCGCCAGCTCGGCCAGCGTCTGCGGGCCGGCTTCGAGCAGGCGCATCAGGTCGGCCGTGCGCTCGTCCAGCCGCGCGGTGTAGGCGGCCAGCAGTTCGTCGAAGCGCGCGCGCTCGGTCACCACGCCCTTGTGGTGCGAGGTGATCCAGGCGCTGGCCGGCAGCTCGGCCAGCCGCGCCAGGCTGCGGCGGAAGTCGGCCAGGCTGGAGCTGGCATCGCCGTAGTACGGGCCGAAGCTGGACAGGTCGATGTCGCCGATGAAGGCGATGCCCTGTGGCTCCACCAGCAGCACGCAGTGGCCGGCGGTGTGACCCGGCAGGTGCACCGCGCGCACCCGCACGCCGCCCAGTTCCCACACCGTGCCCTCGGCATAGGGTTGCGCATCGGGCCGTGGCGCGTAGTGGAACTCGCGTTCGATGCGCGGCCGCATCTCGGCCAGCACGCTGTCGGGGTAGCCGTAGTGCCGGCACAGCCCGGCCCAGCTGCGCGCGGCGGCCAGGTCGGCCTGGTGAACCTGCACCGGCACGCACGGCAGCAAGGGCAGGCCGGCCATGTGGTCTTCGTGCACATGGCCCAGGATCACCAGGTCGGCCTCGGCCAGCGTGGCGGCCATGCGGTGGGCGACCGGCGGCGTGTCGAAGGCCACCGTGGCATCGCGGCCGCGCACCATCACCTGGTTGCCGTCCGGGTACTTGCCGGACTTCTCGCCGAAGTAGACGGTGACGGGGCCGAGATTCAGGCTGGGCGGCAGTTCGGTCATGGCGGGGGCGGTCACGGCAACAGGTGGGCAGACCCCGGATGCTACGGGGCGCCTTGTCGATTTCGAGCCCCCTCGTTCGTCGTGCAGGTGAAGCGCTGGAATCCGCGCCGCCTGGCGCAGACTTTGGCGCACCCGAGCTTCCTGAACCCGAAAGGCCTCATCGATGAGCAGCCAGATCAGAGTCCATGCCTTCGCCATGTCGGTCGACGGCTTTGGCGCCGGCCCCGACCAGAGCCTTGAGCAGCCGCTCGGTGTCGGTGGCATGGGCCTGCATGAGTGGGTGTTCCCGACCCGCAGCTTCCAGCGCATGCATGGCGGCGGCGATGACCAGAGCGGCACCACCGGCCCCGACGACGACTTCGCCGCGCGCGGCTTCGAGAACATCGGCGCCTGGGTGCT
>JBGAHJ010000014.1:0-151929 GCA_044226255.1 Rubrivivax sp. | reverse complement strand
GGCCAGGGCCTCGTGGTGCGCGCGCTGCTCGGCGAGCTTCAGCGTCTCGGCTTCGGTGTCCAGTTCGGCCAGCAGTTCGCCGGCCTGCACCGCCTGCCCCGGCGCCAGCCGCAGCGCCACCAGCCGCCCCGGCACCGCGGCGGCCAGCGGCTGCGCGGCGCGCTGCACCTCGAGCCGCGCCTGCTGCGAGAGCTGGAACACGGTGACGCGGCCCAGCAGCGCCCACGCGGCCCAGGCACCCAGCAGCAGCGCGGCGATGGCGGCGGCGGCGATCGAACGGGCGGGGCTGTCCAGCGCGAGTGCGCGGGTGGTCTGCGAGAAGACGGCGGACACGGGTCGCTTCTTTGGATGCGGTGGGCCACAGAGCAGGCAACCGCTCGCCACGTACATCGACCGGCTACAGTCGGCGCGCATCAAGAGGGAAGGGCCGTTGCATGAACCCGGGCGCGAACCACCAGCCGCACCGTCTCGTGATCGTGGGCGGCGGCGCCGGCGGGCTGGAACTGGCCACCCGCGCCGGCGACCGCTGGGGCCGCCGCGGCACGGTGGAAGTGACGCTGATCGAGAAGACGCGCACCCACGTCTGGAAGCCCAAGCTGCACGAGATCGCCGCGGGCAGCATGGACATGAGCGACCACGAGGTCGACTACCTCGCGCAGGGCCACTGGCACCACTTCCGCTACCGCGTCGGCGAGATGACCGGCCTGGACCGCGAGCGCCGCGAGGTGCGGGTGGCGCCGACGCTCGACGACGACGGCCAGCTCGTCACCCCCGAGCGCCGCGTGCCCTACGACACGCTGGTGCTGGCGGTGGGCAGCCAGACCAACGACTTCGGCACGCCGGGGGTCGCCGAGCATGCGCTGCGGCTGGAATCGGCGGCCGATGCCGCGCGCTTCCACCGCCGCATGGTCAACGCCTGCATCCGCGCCCACGCGCAGGGCGAGCCGCTGCGGCCCGAGCAGCTGCACGTGGCCATCATCGGTGCCGGCGCCACCGGCGTG
This sequence comes from Rubrivivax sp., assembly GCA_044226255.1. GTDB lineage: Bacteria > Pseudomonadota > Gammaproteobacteria > Burkholderiales > Burkholderiaceae_C > Rubrivivax. The sequence goes on along the minus strand of JBGAHJ010000014.1, from coordinate 150,928 downwards.
GAGCTGGCGGCCGAGCTGCACCGCACCACGCGCGAGGTGGTGGCCTACGGCCTGGACCGCGTCGACGCCGACAAGGACATCCAGGTCAGCGTGATCGAGGCCGCGCCGCGTGTGCTGCCGGTGCTGCCCGAACGCCTGTCGGCCGCCACCGAGAAGCTGCTGGCCGAGCTGGGCGTGAAGGTGCTGACGAACGCCCGCGTGGCGGCCGTGGAGCCGCGCGCGGTGAAGCTGGCCGACGGCCGCGTGCTGCCGGCCGAACTGATCGTGTGGGCCGCCGGCGTCAAGGCGGCCGACTTCCTGAAGGACCTGGCGGGGCTGGAGAGCAACCGCATCAACCAGCTCGTCGTGCGGCCCACGCTGCAGACGACCCGCGACGACGACGTGTTCGCCCTGGGCGACTGCGCCGCCTGCCCCTGGGCCGACGCGCCGCCGCCGCTGCGCGGCAAGGACGGCAGCGCCTTCGTGCCGCCGCGCGCGCAGGCCGCGCACCAGCAGGCCAGCCACATGCTCGCGCAGCTGTCGCGCCGGCTCGCCGGCCGGCCGCTGAGGGACTACCGCTACAAGGACTTCGGCTCGCTGGTGAGCCTGGGCGAGTTCAGCACCGTGGGCAGCATGATGGGCGGGCTGATCGGCGGCTCGATGTTCGTCGAGGGCCTGTTCGCGAAGATGATGTACCTGTCGCTGTACAAGATGCACGAGCTGGCGCTGCACGGCTGGACCAAGGTGACGCTGGACACGCTCGCGCGGCTGATCGTGCGCCGCACCGAGCCGCACGTGAAGCTGCACTGACGGCGGCGCCGGGCACGGCGGATGCTAGATTGCCAGGCGTACCCGGCAAAGGCCGGGCAGGGAGACCCCGACCGATGCCCCCGCACCTGAGCGAGCTGCTGCGCCCCAGCCTCTCGCCGACCGCCGCGCCGCCGCGCAGCCCCTACAGCCAGCAGACCGCCTTCCTCGCGTCGTTCTTCGGCGGCCCGCTGGCGGCCATGGCGATGAACGCGATCAACAGCTGGCGCCTGGGTCGCCTGGCGCGCGATGCGGTCTGGCTCGCGGCCGGGGTCGCGGCCGCGCTCGGGCTCGACGCCTGGCTGATCGTCAGCGCCGACGGCCAGGCGCTGCTGCGCCAGGCCGACGCGCTGGTGGGCCGCAATTCGCTGGCGCTGGCCTCGCGCGCTTTGGGCCTGCTGCTGTTCGTGCTGGGGATCGCGATGCACCGGCGTGAGCACCAGGCGGTGGATCTGATGGGCGGCAAGCGGCCGAACGGCGTGCTGGCGGGCATCGCGCTGATCATCGGCGGCAGCGTCGCCGAGGTGTTCTGGCGGGGTTGGCTGCGATGAGCGGCGACGAAGAAGAAGCCGGCGGCGCCGCCGCGCCCGGCGAACACCCGGCGCTGCTGGCCGCGCAGGCCAGCGAGCTGCTGGACCGCCGCCGCGTGGCTCAGGCGCGCGCGCTGCTGGCCGGCGCCTTGCGCGAGCACCCAGGCCACGCCGGGCTGCTGTTCGAGTCGGCCCGTGCCGACGTGCTGGACGAACGCAACGCCAGCGCGCGCGGCACGCTGGGCCAGCTGCTGCAGCAGGACCCGTCGCACCTGCCGGCGCGCTGGCTGCTGTTCCACATCGAGATGGACGACGGCCAGCTGGTGCAGGCCGAGGAGCTGGTGCTGGGCCTGCTGCACGAGATGCCGGCTTCGGCGCAGTTCCTGGCCGGCTACAGCCGGCTGATGCTGCGTTCGCTGCACGTCGAGAAGGCGCGTGCGCTGGCCGACGAGGCGCTGCGGCAGGACCCGAACGACGAGGATGCGTTGCGCGCACGCACGCTGTGCGACATCGTCGAGCGTCCCGGCCGCACCGACAGCGCGGCGCTGGCCCGGCTGCTCGCCGCCAGCCCCGACGACGCCTACACGCTGCGCCTGGTGGCGGTGGCGCTGGTGCACGCCAACCGGCCGCGCCAGGCGCTGGGCCTGGCGCGCGAGCTGCTGCGCCACCATCCCGACGACCGCCACCTGCTCGAGATGGTGAAGGCGCTGCGCATGCAGACGCACTGGAGCGTGTGGCCGCTGTGGCCGATGCAGCGCTGGGGCTGGTACGGCTCCATCGGCCTGTGGGTGGCGGTGATCGTGCTCTACCAGGTGCTGCGCCGCGTGGCGCCCGATGCGCTGGGCACGGTCTCGCTGGTGGTGCTGGCCTACGTGGCCTACAGCTGGATATGGCCGCCGCTGCTGCGGCGCTGGATGGAGCGCACATGAGCGGTGCTGACCCGGGACAGGAGCGCGCCGCGCTGGAGCAGCAGCTGCTGCGCGAACCCTTCAATGCCGCGCTGCGTGCGCGTTATGCCGCGCTGCTGCTCGACGGCGGCGATGCCGCGCCGGCGCTGGAGCAGGCCACGCTGCTGCTGCAGCAGCGCGCGCAGGACGCACACGCCGCGGTGCTGGCCGCGCGCGCGCTGCTGGCCCTGGAGCGGCGCGAGGAGGCGCTGCAGCGCTACGTCGCCGCGCGTTCGCTCGAGGGCTTCGAGCCGCATGCCGCGCTGGACGCCCTGGTCGAGCAGGCGCGCCCCGCGGCCGCCGCGCCGGCGCCGGCGTCGCCGCGGCTGCACCTGGTGGGCAGCGAGCCGGCCGGCGGTGCGCAGGTGCGCTCGATCCAGCAGGTGGCCGAGGACAAGGTGCGCTTCTCCAGCATCGTCGGCATGGACGAGCTGAAGAAGACCATCCGCCTGAAGATCATCGAGCCCTATCTGAACCCGGGCCTGTTCGCGCGCTTCCGCATGGGGGGCGGTGGCGGCATCCTGCTCTACGGCCCGCCGGGCTGCGGCAAGACCATGCTGGCGCGCGCGGTGGCCAACGAGTGCAACGCCGGCTTCCTGTCGGTGGGCATCTCCGACGTGCTGGCGATGTGGCTCGGCGAGAGCGAACGCAACCTGGCCGCGATGTTCGAGAAGGCGCGCGCGCAGGCGCCCTGCGTGCTGTTCTTCGACGAGCTGGACGCGCTGGCCTATGCGCGCTCGAAGGCGCCGTCGTCCAGCGCGCGCACGGTGGTCAACGAGTTCCTCTCGCAGCTGGACGGCCTGGGCCGCGACAACCGCGGCGTGCTGGTGCTGGCCGCCACCAACATGCCCTGGGACGTGGACGGTGCGATGAAGCGCCCCGGCCGCTTCGCGCGCCAGATCTTCGTGCCGCCGCCCGACGCCGCCGCGCGCCACGAGATGCTGCGCAGCAAGCTCACCGGCCTGCCGCTGGACGACCGGCTCGACCTGGCGCGCTGGGCCGAGCGCTGCCGCCATTTCTCGGGCGCCGACATCGACGGGCTGATCGAGCTGGCCAAGGAACGCGCGCTGGCCGACGGCCTGGCCGGCACCGAGCGCGGCCTGGACGACGCCGACTTCGAGGCCGCGCTGTCGCAGCTGCAGCCGTCCACGCTGGACTGGCTGCGCACGGTGCGCAACGTCGTCAAGTACGCCGGCGACGACGGCAGCTACAAGGACGTGGAGCGCTACCTGCGGGCCGAGAAGCTCCTGTAGGCCTGTCGCAGAACGACAAGACGGCTTGCAGCCCGGGCGCCAGCATGCGCCATGAGTTTCCAGCCGCAGCCCGCGGGTACGCACCACATCGAGCCCTCGGCCTTCCGCGGGCGCATCGTCGCGGCGCCGGATGCCCGCTTCCGGCCCGAACGCGGCCGCTACCACCTCTACGTGATGCCCGGCTGCCCGTGGGCGCACCGCACGCTGATCGGCCATGCGCTGAAGGGCCTGGACGGTGTGGTGGGCGTCACCGCGGTGCACCACCGGATGCAGGCCGGCGAAGGGTGGGTCTTCGCGCCGGATCGCCCCGACCCGCTGTACGGCGCCACGCACCTGCGCCAGCTGTACCAGCGCGCGGCGCCCGGCTACGACGGCCGCGTGACGGTGCCGGTGCTCTGGGACCGGCAGCACGAGACCATCGTCAGCAACGAGTCCTCGGACATCCTGCGCATGTTCGCGCTGGACTTCGACGAGCTGGCGCGCCACCCCGACGAGGACCTCTACCCGCTGCCGCTGCGCCCGGAGATCGAACGCTGGAACACGCGCATCCAGGCCGACATCAACGAGGGCGTGTACCGCGCGGGCTTCGCCACCGGGCAGCAGGCCTACGAGCAGGCGGTGTGGCGGCTGTTCGAGGCGCTGGACGCCGTGGAGGTGCACCTGGCCCAGCACCGCTACCTGGCCGGCGACGAGCGGCCCACCGAGGCCGACTGGCGCCTGCTGCCCACGCTGCTGCGCTTCGACGTCGTGTACCACGGCCTGTTCAAGTGCAACCTGCGCCGCCTGGTGGACTACCCGAACCTGTGGGCCTACGCGCGCAGCCTGTACCAGTGGCCCGGCATCGCGGCGACGGTGGACCATGCGCTGATCCGCGACTCGTACTGGGGCAGCCTGCGCCAGCTGAACCCGAACGGCATCGTCCCGCTGGGCCCGCTGCCGGACTGGAACGGGCCGCACGGAAGGGGTGGGCGCAGCGGGCGCGGGCTGGCATGATTCGTGTAAGACGGAAAGGAACGTGCGTCATACCGGCGTGCCGGGCCGAGGCCGAAAGGACATGGATCAGATCCCCCAGGACTGGAGCGCCCTGTGCGTGCTGGTGTTCCTGCTCGGGCTGCGGCACGGGCTGGACGCCGACCACCTGGCCGCCATCGACGGGCTGACGCGCCTGCGCGCCGGCCAGGGCCGGCGCGGTGCGCGGGCCTGCGGCGCCTGGTTCTCGGCGGGGCATGGCCTGGTGGTGCTGGCGGTGGCCGGTGGGGCCGGCCTGCTGGGCGCGCAAGGGGTGCCGCCGGCGTGGTTTGCGCGCCTGGGCGCCGCGGTGTCCATCGGCTTCCTGCTGCTGCTGGGCCTGGCCAACCTGCATGCGGTGCTGCGCGCGCCACCCGGCGCGCCGGTGGTGCCGGTGGGTGTGCGCGGCCGGCTCGTGAACGCGCTGCTGCGTGGCCGCGGCCCCGGCGCCGGTTCGCCGCTGCTCGTGGGTGCGCTGTTCGCGCTGTCGTTCGACACGCTCAGCCAGTCTGCCCTGTTTGCCGTGATGGCCGTGCCGCACGGCGGCGTGGCCGCGGCGCTGCTGCTGGGCGGGCTGTTCGTGGGCGGCATGCTGGTCGCCGACGGTGCCAACGGCTGGTGGGTGGCGCACCTGATGGCCCGCACCGACCGCGCCGCGGTACGCGCTTCGCGCCTGATGACACTCGCCGTGGCCGTTGCCAGCCTGGCGGTGGCGGCGCTGGGCATCGCGCGCTGGCTGTCGCAGGACCTGGCCGCGTGGACCGAAGGCCGCGAGCTGCTGTTCGGCGGCGCGGTGGTTCTGGCCATGGCGCTGACCTACGCGGCTGCCATCGGCCTGTCACGCCGCCGCGGCAGCATCGCCGCACCCGCTGCTGCATCCGGGCTGTCGCGCGCCGCGTAAGGCGCGGTTGCCCTGTCATTCATTCGCCCAACGATATGAAGAACCGCATCATTCGTACGACAACCGGCTGCCTGCTGCTGGCCACGGCTTCGGCGCAGGCCCAGCAGGCGGCGCCCACGGTGACCATCACCGGCCACTACGACAACCGCGTCGGCAGCAGCGACGCCGCGTCGCAGGGCAGCATCGGCGCGCCGCTGCTGAAGAGCCGGCCCGCGCTGCGCCCGGGCGAGGTGCTGGAGTTCGTGCCCGGGATCATCGTCACGCAGCACTCGGGCGACGGCAAGGCCAACCAGTACTTCCTGCGCGGCTTCAACCTCGACCACGGCACCGACTTCGCCACCAGCGTCGACGGGGTGCCGGTGAACATGCCCACGCACGCGCACGGCCAGGGCTACAGCGACCTGAACTTCCTCATTCCCGAACTGGTGCAGCGCATCGAGTACCGCAAGGGCCCGTACTTCGCGAGCACCGGTGACTTCGGCAGCGCCGGCGCCGCCGACATCGCCTACCAGCGCCGCTTCGACGCCCCGTTCGCGCAGCTGAGCCTGGGCGAGAACGGCTACCGGCGCGGCGTGTTCGGCGCGTCCACCGAACTGGCCTCGGGCGCCACGCTGCTGGGCGCGCTGGAGCTGATGCGCAACGACGGGCCCTGGACCGTGCCCGAGGACCTGAAGAAGGCAAACCTTGTGCTGGGCTACGCCGCCGGCAGCGCCGCGCAGGGCTACAGCCTGCGCCTGATGAGCTACCACGCGAAATGGACGGCCACCGACCAGGTGCCCGAAGGCCTGGTGGCCGCGGGCAGCTACGACGGCCGCCCCTTCGGCCGCTTCGACAGCCTGGACCCCACCACCGGCGGCGACACGCGGCGCAGCAGCCTGTCGGGCGAATGGCACGGCGAGGACGCCGGCGGCCGCACGCGCGTGGCCGCCTACGCGATGGGCTACGCGCTCGATCTCAACTCCAACTTCACCTACGCGCTGGAACGCCCGGACGAGGGCGACCAGTTCAAGCAGGCCGACGACCGCCGCGTGTTCGGCGCCTCGGCCAGCCGGCGCTTCGGCCACACGCTGGGCGGGCTGGATGCGCGCACCGAGTTCGGCCTGCAGCTGCGGCACGACCGCATCCGCGTGGGCCTGTTCGACAGCCAGGCGCGCCGCATCGTGCGCACCGTGCGCGAGGACCGCGTGCGCGAGACGCTGGCGGGCGTCTATGCGCAGACCGGCCTCCAGTTCACACCGCTGTTGCGCGGCGTGGTCGGACTGCGCGCCGACCGGCTGGACACGCGCGTGGATGCGCTGGCCGACCTGGCCGGCACCGGCAGCGCCAACAGCGGCAAGGCCGGCGACAGCCTGGTCTCGCCCAAGCTCACGCTGGTAGCCGGCCCCTTCGCGCAGACCGAGTTCTTCTTCAACGCCGGCCGCGGCTTCCACAGCAACGACGCGCGCGGCACCACGATCACGCGCGACCCGAAGACCGGCGACGCGGCCGAGAAGGTGCCGGGCCTCGTGGCCGCCACCGGCGTGGAGATCGGCCTGCGCACCGAGGCCGTGCGCGGCCTGCAGAGTTCGCTGGCGCTGTGGCGGCTGAAGTCCGGCAGCGAGCTGGTCTACATCGGCGACGCCGGCGCCACCGAAGCCAGCGCCGGCAGCCGGCGCCACGGCGTGGAGTTCAACAACCGGTGGACGCCGGTGCCCTGGTTCCTGCTCGACGCCGACCTGGCGTGGACGCATGCCCGCTTCGACAACGGCGAGCGCATCCCGAACGCGGTGGACCGCGTGGCCTCGGTGGCGCTGACGCTGCGCGAACTGGGGCCGTGGAGCGCCAGCCTGCAGGCGCGCTACCTCGGGCCCGGCGCACTGGTGGAAGACAACAGCCAGCGCTCGCGCGCCTCGCTCACGCACAACCTGCGCGTGGGCTATCGCGTCAGCCCGGCGGCCGAGCTCACGCTGGACGTGTTCAACCTCGCCGACCGCAAGGTCGACGACATCCAGTACTACTACGCGTCGCAGCCGCGTGGCCTGGCGGCCGAAGAGGGCCGGCACGTGCACCCGGCCGAGCCGCGCAGCGCGCGGCTGACGCTGCGCGTGGGGTTCTAGAGTCCCACGCGCAGCGGTCTTCAGCGTGACGCGGTGGTGACGGGTGCCGGCGCTGACCAGCCGCCGCCCAGGGCGCGGTATACCGCCACCAGCGCGGTGGCGGTGCCCACCTGGGCCTGCACCTGCTGGTCACGGTTGGCGAGCAGTTCGCGCTCGGCGTCCAGTACCGCCAGGAAGTCGGTCACGCCGGCCTCGAAGCGCTTGCGCGCCAGCTGCGTGGCCTCGTCGGCGGCGCGCGTGGCCTCGTCCAGCCGCGCCGCGCGCTGTGCGTTGCGCGTGAAGCTGCTGAAGGCGCCTTCGGTCTCTTCCAGCGCCAGCGCCACCGCCTGCTCGAAGCTGGCCAGGCTCTGCTGCTGGCGTGCTTCGCTGGCGCGGATGCGCGAGCGGATGGAGCCCAGGTCGAACGGCGTCCAGGTGAGCCCGGCGCCCAGCGAATAGCGCGCCGACTCGCTCTTGCCCAGGTTGCTGAAGGTCGCCGCATTCAGGCCCAGCAGGCCCGACAGCGATAGCCGCGGATACAGCTCGCTCTTCGCAATGCCGATGCCGGCGGTGGCCGCGGCCAGCTGGCGTTCGGCGGCGATGAGGTCGGGCCGCCGCTGCAGCCACTGCTCCGGCGTGCCGGCCGGCAGCGCCGCCAGGTCCGTCACCGGCAGCGCGGGCAGCGGGGCCACGACGGACAGCTCCGCCAGCAGCGCGCGCGGCGGCTGCGCGGTGAGCGTGGCCAGCCGGAACACGCTGCGCTCCACCGCGTTCTGCAGCGAAGGCAGCGCGGCCTCGGTGCTGGCCACCAGGCCGCGGGCGCGCGCCAGGTCCAGCTGCGTGCCGCGGCCGTTGTCGAAGCGCGCCTGCGTGATGCGCAGCGCGTCGCGCTGGTTCACGAGGCTCTCTTCCACCACGCGCAGGCGCTGCTGCAGACCGCGCAGTTCGAGGTAGTTGCGCGCCACCTCGGCGGCGACCGCGGTCTGCGCCGCGCCCACGCCGGCCTGGCCGGCTTCGACGAAGGCCGTCGCGGCCTCGCTGCCGCGGCGCAGGCGGCCGAAGAGATCCAGCTCCCACGCGGCGACGAAGCTGGCGTCGTAGGTGGTGCCGGTGCGCGCGCTGCGCGTGGCGCCCGGCTGCTGCGTGATCGGCCGGATCGCGCGCTGCACGCTGGTGTCGATGCCGAGGCCCGGCCGCTGTGCGGCATCGGCCTCGTCGAGGTTGGCGCGCGCCTCCTGCAGCCGCGCGGCCGCCAGCTTCACGTCGCCGTTGGCCTGCAGCGCGCGATCGATCAAGGCGTCCAGCTTCGCGTCGCCGAAAGCGCGCCAGAAGGTGGCGATGTTCGCCGCCACCGGCTGGCTGTTCGCGCTGCCGGCGCCGGCGGCGATGAAGTTCGGGTCCAGCGCGGTGGCCGGCTTCTTGTAGTCGGGGCCGACGGCGGCGCAGCCCGCCAGGGCCAGGCCCGCCGCCAGCGGCAGCATGCGCGTCATGAGGGCGCGGCTCATCGCAGGTCTCCTTCGACGATCGGTTGCGGCACCACAGGCGGCGCGGTGCGCTGGCGCTTCTCGTGGCGGCTGCGCAGCAGCGCATAGAACACGGGCGTCAGGAAGATGCCGAAGAGCGTGACGCCCAGCATCCCCGAGAACACCGCGATGCCCATCGCGCGCCGCATCTCGCTGCCGGCGCCGGTGCCCAGGATCAGCGGGATCACGCCGGCGCAGAACGCGATCGACGTCATCAGGATCGGGCGCAGCCGCATGCGGCAGGCGGTGGTGATGGCGTCGAACAGCGACAGGCCCTGGTCTTCCTCGAGTTCCTTCGCGAACTCGACGATCAGGATCGCGTTCTTGCACGCCAGGCCCACCAGCACCACGAGCGCCACCTGCGTGAAGATGTTCAGGTCACCCGGCTGCATGAAGGGCGGGAAGCTCGACAGCCACACGCCGAACAGCGCCGAGAGGATGCCCATCGGCACGATCAGCACGATCACCATCGGCAGGCTCCAGCTCTCGTACTGCGCCGCCAGCACCAGGATCACCAGCAGCACCGAGATCATCAGCACCGCGGCCAGCGTGGGCAGCTTCAGGTTGGTGCCGGGGATCGCGAAGTCGCGCGTCAGGCGGTCCTGGTAGGCCAGCTCGGTCCACTCGTAGCTCATGCCACGCGGCAAGGTGCGCTGCAGCAGCGTCTCGATCTCGGCCTCGGCCTGGCCCGAGGAGAAGCCGAAGTTCGCGGCGCCGTTGATGTCGGCTGACGGGAAACCGTTGTAGCGCGTCACGCGCGTCGGGCCGAAAGTCGGCTCCACCTTCATCAGCGCACCCAGCGGCACCATCTCGCCCGCGGCGTTGCGCGTCTTCAGGTTGGTGATGGCCGCGGCATCGCTGCGGAAGGGCGCGTCGGCCTGAACCACCACCTGGTAGGTCTTGCCGAACTTGGTGAAGTCGTTGACGTACAGCGAGCCGAGGTTCACCTGCATCGTGTCGTAGATGTCGGTCAGGTTGATGCCCATCTGCTTGGCGCGCGTGCGGTCGACCTGTGCGTACAGCTGCGGCACATTGATGTCGTAGGTGGAGAACGGCGTGCCGATGCTGGACTTCGGGTTGCCGTACACCTGCCCCAGCGTGCCCCACACGGCGCCGAACAGCGCCTGTTCGCCGAGGCTGGCGCGGTCCTGCACCTGGATCTTGAAGCCGCCGGCGTTGCCCAGGCCGTCCACCGCGGGCGGCGGCACCACGAACATGCGTGCGCCCTGGATCTGCTGGATCGCGCCGTTCACGCGGCCCAGGATCGCGCCCTTGCTGAGGTCACCGGTCTTGCGTTTCTCGAAATCGGAGAGGCCGAAGAACACGATGCCTTCGTTGGGCGCGGCCGAGAAGCCGGCGATCGACAGGCCGGGGAAGGCCACCGAGTCGACGATGCCCGGCACCTTCAGCGCGATCTCGCTCATCTGGCGGATCACCGCGTCGGTGCGCTCGATCGACGCACCGGCCGGCAGCTGCGCGATGCCGATCAGGTACTGCTTGTCCGGCGCCGGCACGAAGCCACCGGGGATGCGCGTGAACAGCAGCCCCGCCGCGGCCAGCAGCACCGCGTAGATCGTCAGCGAGACCGCCTTGCGCTTGACCACGCCGCCCACGCTGGTGCGGTAGCCCTCGCTGGCGCGGTTGAACACGCGGTTGAAGACGCGGAAGAAGCCGCCGAACACGCGGTCCATGCCGCGTGTCAGCCAGTCCTTGGGCGCGTCGTGCGGGCGCAGCAGCAGCGCGGAAAGCGCCGGGCTCAGCGTCAGCGAGTTGAAGGCCGAGATCACCGTGCTGATGGCGATGGTCACCGCGAACTGCTTGTAGAACTGGCCGGTGAGGCCGGGCACGAAGGCCAGCGGCACGAACACCGCGCACAGCACCAGCGCGATGGCGATGATGGGGCCCGAGACCTCGCGCATCGCCTTCACGGTGGCGTCGTGCGCCGAGAGGCCCGCCTCGATGTTGCGCTCGACGTTCTCCACCACCACGATGGCGTCGTCCACCACGATGCCGATCGCCAGCACCAGGCCGAACAGCGTGAGCGTGTTGATCGAATAGCCCAGCAGCAGCAGGAAGGCGAAGGTGCCGACGATGGACACCGGCACCGCCAGCAGCGGAATCACCGACGCGCGCCAGGTCTGCAGGAAGACGATCACCACCAGCACCACCAGCGCCACCGCTTCCAGCAGCGTGGCCACGACCTTCTCGATCGAGGTCTGCACGAAGCGCGTGGGGTCGTAGACGATGCTGTAGTCCATGCCCGGCGGGAAATTGGGCTTCAACTTCTCCATCGTCTTGCGCACGTCGTTCGACAGCGCCAGCGCGTTGGAACCCGGCGCCTGGAAGATGGCGATGGCCGCGGCTTCCTTGTTGTTGAGCAGGCTGCGCAGCGAGTAGGTGCTGGCCGATAGCTCCACACGCCCGATGTCGCGGATGCGGATCATCCCGCCGGTGGCGGGGTCGGCGCGCACGATGATGTCGGCGAACTCCTGCTCGGTGGTCAGGCGCCCTTGCGTGTTCACCGCGAGCTGGAACTCCACGCCCTTGGGCACCGGCGGTGCGCCGACGGTGCCGGCCGCCACCTGCGCGTTCTGCTCGCGGATGGCGCCGATCACCTCGGCGGTGGTCAGGCCGCGTGCGGCCAGCTTGCCGGGATCGAGCCAGACGCGCATGGCGTAGTCGCCGGCGCCGAACAGCAGCACCGAGCCCATGCCCGGGATGCGCAGCAGGTCGTCGCGCACGTTCAGCTGGCCGTAGTTGCGCAGGTACAGCGCGTCGCGGCTGTTGTCCGGGCTGACCAGGTGGACCACCATCGTCAGGTTCGGGCTGCTCTTCTCGGTGGTGACGCCGATCTGGCGCACGATCTCCGGCAGCCGCGGCAGCGCGCGGTTGATGCGGTTCTGCACCGCGGTCTCGGCGGCCTCGGGGTGGGTGCCGATCTTGAACGTGACGGTCAGCGTCATGCCGCCGTCGGCGGTGGCCTGCGAGTCGAAGTACAGCAGGTTCTCGATGCCGCTGATCTGCTCTTCCAGCGGCGTGGCCACGGTCTCGCTGATCACGCGCGGGTTGGCGCCGGGAAACTGCGCGCGCACCACGATCTGCGGGGGCGCGACCTCGGGGTACTCGGAAACCGGCAGCCGGAAGATCGCCAGCACGCCGATCAGGAAGATGAAGATCGACAGCACCGCGGCAAAGCGCGGGCGGTCGATGAAGAAGCGTGAGATGTCCATGTGCTTGTGCGGTTAGGCGCTCAGGCCTACTTTTTGGCAGGCTTCTCGGCCGGCGCGGCACCCGGCGCCTGCGGCGCGGGCGGAATCGGCAGACCCTTCTCGTCGACCTTCAGCACCTGCGGTGCCACGGGCACGCCGGGGATGATGCGTTGCAGGCCGTCGACGACCACGTTCTCGCCCGCCTTCAGCTTGCCGCCGCCGACCACGCGCATGCCGTCCTGCAGGGCGCCCAGCTGCACGTCGCGGAACTGCGGCTTGCCGTCGGCGCCGACCACCACCACGAACTTCTTGCTCTGGTCGGTGCCGATGGCGCGCTCGGGCACCATCACCGCGCTGTAGGGCGCGGTGGTGGCCATCACCAGGCGCACCGCGAGGCCGGGCACGAACTGGCCCTTGCTGTTGTCGAAGCTGGCGCGCATGCGGATGGCGCCGGTCTGCGGGTTCAGGCGGTTGTCGAAGTAGTCCACCTTGCCGGCGTGCGGATAGCCGTCCTCGTTCGACAGCGCCATGCGCACGGCCGGCGTCTTCTCGCCGGCGGCCTTCACGCGCAGGAAGGTCTGCTCGCTGCCGTCGAAATAGGCGTGCACCCTGGAGACACCGGCGATCGTCGTCAGCACCGCCTGCTCGTTGACCAGGTTGCCGGCGGTGACGTTGGCGCGCGAGACGCGGCCGCCGATGGGCGCGCGCACGGCCGTGAACTCCAGGTTCAGCCGCGCCACGCGCAGCGCGGCTTCGGCGGCCTTGATGTCGGCCTCGCTGGTGCGCGAGCCGGCGGAGAGCTGGTCGAACTCCTGGCGCGAGACGGCCTTGGCGTCCAGCAGCTTCTGCGCGCGGGCCAGCTCGGTGCCGGCCAGCTCGGCGCGCGACTTGGCGGCCGCCAGCTGCGACTCGAGCCGGGCCACCTCGGCCTGGAACGGACGCGGGTCGATCGTGAACAGCAGCTGGCCCTTGGCGACCAGCGCACCGTCGGTGAAGTGCACCGTGTCGACCACGCCGCCGACGCGCGGGCGCAGCTCGACGTATTCGGCGGCTTCGAGGCGGCCGCTGAATTCCTCGCTGTCCGACAGCGTGCGCTGCACCGCGGGAGCCACGCTCACCGGCGCGGGGCCGTGCGGGCCGCCCTGGGCTTCGGCGTTGCCGGTGCAGCCGGCCAGCCAGGGCAGGCTGCCGGCGGCGAGCAGGGCGAGAACGAAGGTGCGCAGGCGCGCGTCGTGCGGAGTTTTCATCATGCTCGGGATTCCCGGGTGGTGGTGGCTGTCTTCGTGGGACTTGGAAGGGGTGGCGCCGCGGTGGCGGCGCCGTGGAGAAAGAGTTCGACCGTCGATGCGACATGGCCGGCGATGCCTTCGGGCGTCCAGCCCGGCTGCAGCTCGCCCACCAGCGCCCGCACCTGCGGGCCGCTGACGACCAGGTGGATGAAGTGCTGCGCCAGCTCGTTCGGGTTCAGCCCCGCGCGCAGCTCGCCGCGGGCCTGGCGGTCGGCCATCCATTGCGTCAGGGCAGCAATCGCGTTGTCGCGACCGTTGGTGCACAGGGCCTTGGCCTGCTCGGGAAAGCGCTGGCCCTCGCTGACCATCAGCCGATGGATCGCCAGCTTGCGCGGCTGCAGCACCATCGCCAGCAGCTTCTCGCCGTAGAGCGTCAAGCCGTCGCGCACCGCGGCCTCGGCCATCGGCAACTCGTCCAATGCTGCGCCGATCTCGTTGCACATGTCTTGGACGGCTGCGACGAACAGGCCCTGCTTGCCGCCGTACAGGCCCCAGACGTTGCGCCGCGAGCCGCCGACGCGGCCGATGAGCCCATCCACCGACACGCCTTCGTAGCCGCAGCTGAGGAACATCTCGGCGGCGGTCTGCTGCAGCTGGACGACGCGATCGGCGCCGCGGGTCGTGCGGCGTCGGGCGCGGGCGTTGCAGGAGGGAGGCTTCATCAAGGCAACGACGAACGAAGGGAAGGCAAAAAGACCACCGGCCGCGGCGCGGATCGCCGCAGCGGCATCAACGGAAAACGGGGGGTGGATCGGACGGAAGGCGCGAACGGTACGCGTTCGTACCGTTCGTTGTGTGACAGGCGGGTTAACCCGCGCTGCCAGTGCAGTCTCTCAAGGGACTCGACTTCCGTCGATCCGCCTTTCGGCCTATACGCGCAGGCGCGCGCAGCGAACGATCTACTGCTCGGCGAAGGCGCGCTCGACGACGAAGGCGCCGGGCGTGGAGGTGTTGCCTTCCTTGAAGCCGCGCGCCTCCAGCAGGTGCTTCAGGTCGCGCAGCATCGCGGGGCTGCCGCAGATCATCGCGCGGTCGTGCGCGGGGTCCAGCGGCGCCACGCCCAGGTCGGTGAAGAGCTTGCCGCTTTCGATGAGCTCCGTCACGCGGCCCATGTTGCGATAGGTCTCGCGCGTCACCGTCGGGTAGTAGCGCAGCTTGCTGGTGACGAGCTCGCCCAGGAACTCGTGGTTCGGCAGGTGTTCCACCAGCATGTCGTGGTAGGCCAGCTCGTCGACCTGGCGCACGCCGTGCACCAGGATCACCTGCTCGAACTTCTCGTAGGTCTCGGGGTCGCGCACGATGCTCATGAAGGGCGCGAGACCCGTGCCGGTGCCGAACAGGTACAGGTGCTTGCCGGGCAGCAGGTAGTCCACCACCAGCGTGCCGGTGGGCTTCTTGCCGACGATGACGGTGTCGCCCACCTGGATGTGCTGCAGCCGCGAGGTGAGCGGGCCGTCGGGCACCTTGATGCTCAGGAACTCGAGGTGCTCCTCGTAGTTCGCGCTGACGATGCTGTAGGCGCGCAGCAGCGGCTTGCCGTTGACGCGCAGCCCGATCATCGTGAAGTGGCCGTTCGAGAAACGCAGCGCGGGGTCGCGCGTGGTGGTGAAGCTGAACAGGCGGTCGGTCCAGTGGTGCACGCTCAGCACGCGCTCTTCGAGGAAGGCACTCATGGTCGGGGATGGCGGTCGGCGGAGCCCGTGAGTTTAGCCGGCCGACCTAGGGTTTCTTCGGAGACGCGCTGCGCCGTCGCGTGCGCGCCGGGGCCATTGCCAGGAAGGCGTCGAACAGAGGCTGCGCCGCCGGCGCCAGCGCGCGCCCGCGGCGCCGGATGAGGCCGACGCGCCGCGTCACCACCGGCTCGTCCAGCGGCACGCTCACCAGCACCGGGTGGTCGCCCGGCGGCATGGCCATCGCGGGCACCGCGGCCACGCCCAGCCCGGCCTCCACCAGGCCCAGCAGCGCGGTGACGTGCTGCGCCTCGCACACGCTCACCGGCCGCACCGGCACGCCGGCCAGCGCCTGGTCGATCAGGAGCCGGTTGCCCGAGCCCTGCGTGACGCTCAGGAACTCGTGCGCGGCCAGGTCGGCCCAGGGGATGCGGCGCTTCTTCGCCAGCGCGTGGTCGCGCCGGCAGGCCAGCACGAAGCGCTCCTCGTGCAGCGTGATGAACTCGAGATCGGGCTCCTGGCTGCCGACGAAGTCGAGCCCGAAGTCGGCCTCGCCGCGCAGCACCAGGCCCAGCACCTCGTTGGCGCCGGCGTCCAGCACCTTCACGCGCACGCGCGGGAAGTCTTCGCGGAAGCGCTTCACCACCTGCGAGACGTAGTAGTAGACGGTGGACGGCACGCAGGCGATGGTGACCTCGCCCATGCGCGTGGCGGCCACACCCTGAAGCGCCAGCAGCGTGGCGTCCAGGTCGTCGAGCAGCGCAGACGCCTTGCGCAGGAAGTCGCGACCCACGGCGGTGAGGCTCACGCGGCGCGTGGTGCGTTCCAGCAGGCGCGCACCCAGCGCCTGCTCCAGCTTGTCGATGCGGCGACTGAAGGCCGGCTGCGACAGGTGCACGGTCTCGGCCGCACGGCGGAAGTTGCCGAGCTCGGCCACCGCGCGAAAGGCCTGCAGGTCGTTGAGGTCGAAGGCTATCGGCATGGGTCACGCATTGATGCGCATTGTCGATCAATGCTTCCAAACAATGCAATTCACAGGCATCGGTGGTTTCGCGACGATGCCGGCCATGTCGAAGAGCCTCACCGTCCCCTGCGTCCTGATGCGTGCCGGCACCTCGCGCGGGCCGTTCTTCCTGCGCGAGTGGCTGCCCGAAGGCGATGCCGCGCGCGACGAGGCGCTGATCGGCGCCATCGGCGCGTCCGACCTGCTGCAGGTGGACGGCGTCGGCGGTGGCAGCACGCTCACCAGCAAGGTGGCGATCGTTTCGAAGAGCGCGCAGCCGGGCTGCGACGTGGACTACCTGTTCGCGCAGGTCGGCGTCGGCGACAAGAGCGTGGACACACGCCCCAACTGCGGCAACATGCTCTCGGGCGTGGCGCCGTTCGCCATCGAACAGGGCCTCGTGAAAGCGCAGCCCGGCCGGACGCGGGTGCGTGTCTACAACGTCAACACGAAGTCGCGCATCGACGTCACGGTGCAGACGCCCGGCGCCCGAGTGGTCTACGAAGGCACGACCGGCATCGACGGCGTGGCCGGCACCGCGGCACCGATCCAGCTCGACTTCCTCGACGCCTGGGGCGCGGTCACCGGCTCGGTGTTCCCCACCGGCCGGCGCATCGACACGATCCTCGGCGTTGACGTCACCTGCATCGACGCGGCAATGCCGTTGGTGATCGTGCGTGCCGCCGACCTCGGCCTCTCCGGCCGCGAGGCGCCGGCCGAACTCGACGCGAACCGCGCGCTGCTCGACCGCATCGAAGCGCTGCGCCGCGCGGCCGGCGAGGCGATGGGCCTGGGCGACGTCAGCGCCAGCGTGGTGCCCAAGCCGGTGATCGTGAGCGCCGGCGACGACGAAGACAGCCTCAGCTCGCGCTACTTCACGCCCAGGCGCTGCCACGCATCGCACGCGGTCACCGGCGCCATCGGTGTCAGCGCGGCCTTCGCGCTGCCGGGTACCGTGGCCAGCGGCGCGCGCTTCGCCGAGGGCGAGCGGCGCGTCGCGGTGCTGCACCCGCAGGGCCGCATCGACGTCGTGGTGGCCATCGAGGGCCGCGGCGAGCAGGCCGCGATCCGCCGCGCGGCGCTGGTGCGCACGGCGCGAAAGATCCTGCAGGGCGAGCTCCACATCCCTGCCTACGTGTTCAGCAAACCCAGAGACGAAGGAGACAAGACGATGAACGCCGCCAAGAAGATCGTGGCCGCCGCCGCGCTGGCCGCGGCCGCGCCGATGGCGCTGGCCGCCTACCCCAGCAAGCCCGTCACGATCGTGGTGCCCACCGCCGCCGGCGGCGGCAACGACGCGATGGCCCGCACCATCGCGCAGAAGCTCGGGCCGCTGCTGGGGCAGACCGTCATCATCGACAACCGCGCCGGCGCCAACGGCAGCATCGCCAGCGAGTACGTCGCGCGCGCGGTGCCGGATGGCCACACGCTGATGTTCGGCTACATCGCCACCCACGGCATGAACCCGGCGCTGCAGAAGCTGCGCTACGACCCGGTGGCCGACTTCGAGCCGGTGGGCCTGGTGGGCTATTCGCCGACGCTGATGGTGGCCAACGCCAGCGTGCCGGTGAAGGACGTGAAGGACCTGGTGTCGCAGCTGAAGGCCAAGCCCGACAAGTACACCTACGCCAGCGCCGGGAACGGGACGGCGCCGCAGTTCGCGGCCGAGCTGTTCAAGCTCAACGCGGGCGTCGTGATGCTGGGCGTGCCCTACAAGGGCTCGGCACCGGCGGTGAGCGACACCATCGGCGGCCAGACGCAGTTCATGTTCCCCAGCCTCTTCACCGCGATGCCGCACGTGAAGAGCGGCAAGCTGAAGGCGATGGCGATCGCCGGGCCGAAGCGCAGCGCGCTGCTGCCCGACGTGCCGACGCTGAAGGAAGCCGGTGTCGACGGCGTGGACGTGCAGCAGTGGTACGGCTTCTTCGCGCCGGCGAAGACACCGAAGGCCATCGTCGAGCAGCTGAACAAGGCGCTGAACCAGGTGCTGGCCGACAAGGAGATCGTGCAGCGCATCGAAGGGCACGGCGCCGATGTCGAGACCAGCACGCCCGAGCAGCTGGGTGCGCTGGTGAAGAGCGAACTGATCAAGTGGAAGTCGGTGGTGCAGAAGGCCCGGCTGACCGCGGACTGAGAACGAGGAGACAAATCCCATGCGTCGCACCACCCTCATCGCCGCGCTGGCGGCTGCCGCCACCGGCAGCGCGTTCGCCCAGAGCACTGTCACCGTCGCCGGCGTGGCCGACGCCGCAGCCCGCAGCGTCAGCAACGAAGGCCGGGGCAGCATCAAGTCGCTGGTCAGCGGCAACAACAGCACCAGCCGCCTCATCGTGCGCGGCACCGAAGACCTGGGCGGCGGCCTGTCGGCCGGCTTCTGGCTCGAACACGGGCTGCTGCTGGACAGCGGCTCGGCCGCGCAGGCCACGCAGTTCTGGGACCGCCGTGCCACCGTGAGCCTCGTGAGCAAGAGCCTCGGTGAACTGCGCGCCGGGCGCGACTTCGTGCCCAGCTACGTGAGCTGGAGCCGCTACGACCCCTTCGGCCACATCGGCGCCGCGGGCTCGAACAACTTCGCCAGCGCCACGCCCAACGGCCCGATCCGCAGCGCCTTCGGCAGCAGCCCGAACACCACGGTGCGCGCCAGCAATGCCATCCAGTTCCTGTTGCCCGGAGGCCTGGGCGGTTTCGAGGGCGGCCTGCTCGTGGCCGCCGGCGAAGGGGGCACCGCGGCCAACGGCCAGCACAAGACAAGCGGCCTTCGCTTCGGCTGGGCCGACGGCGGCACCAGCGTTTCGGCAGCCACCACCACGACCGAGAACGACCTCACCGCGACAGGCAAGTTCAAGGACACCGTGTTCGGCGGCCAGGCCACCTTCGGCGCCCTGCGCATCACGGCGGCCTGGCGCCGCTTCGAGCAGGCGAGCGCGAAGCAGACCAACACGATGGTGGGCGCGGTCTACACGCTGGCGCAGAACGAGTTCAAGGTCTCGGTCCTGAAGGCCGACATGGCCGGCCGCGTCGGCAGCACTGCCATCGACGCCAACGACGCCACGCAGCTGGGCCTGGGCTACGTGTACAACCTGAGCAAGCGCTCGGCGCTGTACGCGCACCACTCGCGCATCTCGAACGACGGCGCGGCCACCTTCGTGGTGCCTGGCGGGCCCGCAGGCATCGCGGGTGGCAAGACCTCCAGGGGCTACGAGCTGGGGCTGCGCCACACGTTCTGAAAACCAAGGAAGGAGCCGGTCCCGTGGACGAGCTGAGCAACTGGGTCGGTCGCAGCGAGACCGTCGAAGACACGATCACCGCCGCGCCGGTGGCCGCGCTGACCGCCACGCTGGACCACGCGGCCGCACCCGTGCCCGCCGGCACGCCGCTGCCGCCGCTGTGGCACTGGCTCTACTTCCTGCCGATGCACCGGCAGAGCGAGATCGGCCCGGACGGCCACGCCAGGCGCGGCGGCTTCCTGCCGCCGGTGCCGCTGCCGCGCCGCATGTGGGCCGGCAGCCAGTTCGAGTTCCACGCGCCGGTGTGCGTGGGCGACGCGGTGGAGCGCCGGAGCACGATCGCCGACGTGATCGCGAAGAACGGCCGCACAGGCCCGCTGGTGTTCGTGAAGGTGAAGCACGAGCTCTTCTGCAACGGCGCCGCCGCGCCGGCCATCACCGAGTTCCACGACATCGTCTACCGCGAAGCGAAGAAGGCCGGCGACCCGGACCCGCCGCCGCAGCCCGCCGCGGCCGGCGCGCCCTGGCAGCGCCGCCTGGAGCCGGACGACGTGCTGCTGTTCCGCTACAGCGCGCTGACCTTCAACGGCCACCGCATCCACTACGACCGCCGCTACGTCACCGAGGTCGAGGGCTACCCGGGCCTGATCGTGCACGGCCCGCTGATCGCCACGCTGCTGATGGACCTGCTGCGCCGCCAGGCGCCCGAGGCGGAGGTCGCGGCCTTCCGCTTCAAGGCCGTGCGCCCCACCTTCGACGGACAGCCGATGCAGGTGAACGGCCGCCGCGAGGGCGACACCGTGCAGCTGTGGGCGCAGGACCACGAGGGCTGGCTGACGATGGACGCCGTCGCCACGCTGAAAGGCTGATCCGGTGCAACCGCTCAAGGGCATCACCGTCGTCGCGCTGGAACACGCGATCGCCGCTCCGTTCTGCACCCGCCAGCTGGCCGACCTGGGCGCCCGCGTCATCAAGATCGAACGGCCCCGCGTCGGCGACTTCGCGCGGGGCTACGACCAGCGCGTGAAGGGCCTGGCCTCGCACTTCGTCTGGACCAACCGCAGCAAGGAAAGCCTCACGCTCGACCTGAAGCATCCGCAGGCCGCGGCGCTGCTGATGCGACTCATCGTCGAGAAGGCCGACTGCGTGGTGCAGAACCTCGCGCCCGGCGCCGCGGCGCGGATGGGCGTGAGCTTCGACGCGCTGAAGGCCCGGCGGCCCGACCTGATCGTCT
The DNA here is from genome assembly GCA_044226255.1 of Rubrivivax sp. Taxonomy (GTDB): domain Bacteria; phylum Pseudomonadota; class Gammaproteobacteria; order Burkholderiales; family Burkholderiaceae_C; genus Rubrivivax. The sequence continues at coordinate 130,273 of JBGAHJ010000014.1, read as the reverse complement.
GCGACATCTCCGGCTACGGCGACGACGCGCTCGAGCCCGGCCCCTTCCGCGACAAGAAGGCCTACGACCTGCTGATCCAGAGCGAGAGCGGCTTCGTCAGCATCACCGGCACGCCCGACGAGCCGAGCAAGGCGGGGCTTTCCATCGCCGACATCGCCGCCGGCATGTACGCCTACAGCAATGTGCTGGCGGCGCTGCTGCAGCGGCGCATCGACGGGCTGGGCCGGCGCATCGACATCAGCATGCTCGAGGCGATGGCCGAGTGGATGGGCTATCCGCTGTACTACGCCTTCGATGGCGCCAGCCCGCCGCCGCGCGCCGGCGCCTCGCACGCCACCATCTACCCCTACGGCCCCTTCCCCTGCGGCGACGGCAAGACCGTGATGCTGGGCCTGCAGAACGAACGCGAGTGGCAGCAGTTCTGCGCCAGGGTGCTGCAGCAGCCGGCGCTGGCGGCCGACCCGCGCTTCGACGGCAACGCGAAGCGTTCGGCGAACCGCGAGGCGCTGCGCGCGCTGATCGTCGCGGCCTTCGCCGAGCTCACCGCCGAGCAGGTCACGGCGCGGCTCGAAGACGCGCAGGTCGCCAACGCCGAGCTGCGCGAGATGGCCGGCCTGTGGCAGCACGAGCAGCTGGCGGCCCGCGGCCGCTGGCGCGAGGTGGCCACGCCGGCCGGCCCGGTGCCGGCCCTGCTGCCGCCGGGCAGCTGGACCGGCGGCGACCCGCGCATGGACGCGGTGCCCGCGGTGGGCCAGCACACCGACGCGATCCTCGCCGAGCTGGGGCTGGATGCGGCGGCGATCGCCGCGCTGCGCGCCGCCGAGGCCGTGTGAACGCACGCAGCCTTCTGTTCGTGCCGGGCGACCGGCCCGAGCGCTTCGACAAGGCACTGGCCAGTGGCGCCGATGCGATCGTGCTGGACCTGGAAGACGCCGTGGCACCGGCGGCGAAGGCCGACGCACGCGACGCGGTGGCGGCCTGGCTGCGCGCAGCGCCTGACGCCGCGCGCGCCGTGGTGCGCATCAACGACGCGGCCAGCGCCTGGTTCGATGCCGACCTGGCGATGCTCGCCGGCACGGGCGCCGCGGCGGTGATGCTGCCCAAGGCCGAGCACGCCGACACGCTGGCCGTGCTGCGCCGGGCCTGCCCTTCGATCGCGCTGCTGCCGCTGGTGGAGACGGCGCGCGGCATGCTCGAGGCGCGCGTGCTGGCCGAGGCGCCGGGTGTGCAGCGGCTGGTGTTCGGCACCATCGACTACGCGCTCGACCTCGACCTGGGTGCCGATCCCCTCGCGCTGGACCACGGTCATGCACAGCTGGCGCTGGTGTCGCGCGCCGCGGGCATTGCCGCACCGGTGGCCGGCGTCAGCACCGCACTGGCAGACGAAGCCGCGCTGCTCGCCGACTGGGCGCGCGCGCGCAGCCACGGCTTCGGCGCCAAGCTGTGCATCCACCCGAAGCAGATCGCGCCGCTGCACGCCGCGATGCGCCCCGCGCCCGACGAGCTGGCCTGGGCGCAGCGCGTGCTGGCCGCCGCCGATGCCGCGCGCGGCGCGTTGCAGCTGGACGGCCGCATGATCGACAAGCCCGTGATCGAACGCGCGCGCCGCATCGTCGCGCGGGCCGCCTGACCACCATCCGAGGGACAAACCATGCCGTCGACCATCATCGACTCGAACATCTTCCAGGGCATCTTCAGCAGCGACGCGATGCGCGCGGTGTGGAGCGACGAGAACCGCACCGCGAAGTACATCGACGTCGAGCGCGCGCTGGCGAAGGTGCAGGCGCGCCTGGGCCTGATCCCGCAGGAGGCCTGCGACGAGATCGTCAGCCACTGCGAGCTGTCGCAGATCGACATGGCCCGGTTGCGCCAGCAGACCGAGCGCATCGGCTACCCCATCCTCGGCGTCGTCACGCAGATCAACCAGCTGTGCCGCGACCGCCTGGGCGAGTACGTGCACTGGGGCGCCACCACGCAGGACATCACCGACACCGCCACCGTGCTGCAGATCCGCGAGGCGCTGGTGCTGGTGGACGGCGAGCTCGAAGCCATCGCCAACGCGCTGGCGAAGCTGGCGAAGGATCATCGCCTGACGCCGGTGATCGGCCGCAGCAACCTGCAGCAGGCCATTCCCGTGACCTTCGGCTACAAGATGGCGGGCATCCTGAGTGCCGTGCTGCGCCACCGCGAGCGCATCGCGCAGCTGCGCGAGCGCGTGCTGGTGGGCGAGTTCGCCGGTGCGGCCGGCACGCTGGCTTCGCTGGAGACGGGTGCAATGGAGACGCAGGCCGGGCTGTGCGCCGAGCTGGGCCTGAAGCAGCCGGTGATCGCCTGGCACACCATCCGCGACAACATCGCCGAGGTGGGTGCGGTGCTGGGCCTCATCGGCGGCACGCTCGGCAAGATCAGCATGGACGTGAAGCTGATGATGCAGACCGAGGTGGCCGAGGTCTTCGAGCCCTACCACCACGGCCGCGGCAGCAGCAGCACGATGCCGCAGAAGCGCAACCCGATCAGCAGCTGCTACATCCACGCCGCGATCAGTGTCGTGCGCCAGCATGCCGCCGCGCTGATGGACGCGATGGTGGCCGACCACGAGCGCAGCACCGGGCCGTGGGAGATCGAGTGGATCGTGCTGCCGGAAGCCTTCTGCCTGACGGCCGGCGCGCTGAAGCAGACGCGCGCGGTGCTCGAAGGCCTGGAGGTGGACCCGGCCGCGATGCGCCGCAACATCGAGATGACGCACGGCCTCGTGATGAGCGAGGCGGTGATGATGGGCCTGGGCCACCACCTGGGCCGCGAGGCCGCGCACGACCTGGTCTACGACCTGTGCCGCGAGGCGCTCAAGCAGCAGCGCCCGCTGCTGGACCTGCTGTGCGAGAACGCGGCGATCATGAAGCACGTCAGCCGCGAGCAGCTGGCCGCGATGTGCGATCCGGCGAACTACCTCGGGCAGAGCGGGGTGATGGTGGACCGGGTGCTGGCGCAGATGGCGGGGCCGGCGCACACGCAAAAGCAGGCCTGAACTACACAGCTTTACGTCGCCGTCCTACAAAGCCGGTCGTCGGCTCCTGCGGAAGATCCGTTGCCGGGAAACCGGGCCTGCGCGTCGCGCCGGCCCACCCGAGATCCGAGGAGCATTCGATGCAGATCACCCCCATCCGATCGGCCCTGGCCATCCTGCTCGCGGCGGCCGCGTCGCAGGCCCACGCCGACATCACGTTCTACGAGAATCCCGATTTCCGCGGCCGCGCCTTCACCACGGCGGACGCGCTGGAGAACTTCGGGCGCGTGGCCTTCAACGACCGCAGCTCGTCGGTGGTGGTCTCGGGCCGGGCCTGGGAAGCGTGCGAGGACGCCGGCTTCCGCGGCCGCTGCCTGGTGCTGCGACCCGGCGCGTACGCCACCCTGGCCGATACCGGGCTCGAGAACCGCATCTCGTCGGCACGCGAATGGCGCGACGCGCACGGCGGTGACGGCCGCTACGGCCCCCCGCCGCGCCCGGGACAGGTGACGTTCTACGAGCACGCCGGCTTCGGTGGGCGTGCCGTCACGGCCAGCAGCGACGTGGCCAGCTTCCGCGCCATCGGCTTCAACGACCGCGCGTCGTCGGTGGTGGTGCAGGGCCAGCCCTGGGAAGCCTGCGAGAACGTCGACTTCGGCGGCCGCTGCGTGATGCTGCGCCCGGGGCGCTATCCCGACCTGGCGTCGATGGGCCTGAACGACCGGCTCTCGTCGGCGCGGCTGGTGGCACGCGCCGCGCCGCTGCCGGTGCGCGACTGGCACCGCCGCCCGCAGGAGCGCATCTACGAAGTGCCGGTGACGGCCGTGCGCGCGGTGTATGCCGAGACGCAGCAGCGCTGCTGGATCGAGCGCGAGCGCGTGGTGACGCAGGAGGCGCGACCGGGCGTCGGCGGCGCGGTGCTGGGCGGCATCATCGGCGGCATCCTCGGCCACCAGGTGGGCGGTGGCACCGGACGCGACATCGCCACCATCGGCGGGGCCGTGGCGGGTGCCGCGATCGGCGCCAACGCCGACCGGCGCGACGAGGTCACGTCGATCCAGAACGTCCGCCGCTGCTCGACGGCCACGCCCCAGGGCAGCCCGCAGTACTGGGACGTGACCTACAGCTTCCGTGGCGTCGAGCACCACCTGCAGGCCACGTCGCCGCCGGGAGCCACCGTCAGCGTCAACGAGGCGGGCGAGCCGCGCATCTGACGACGCCGCGCGCCGGCGCGGCCCGTGTCACGCGTAGAGCCGCTGCGGCTGCGTGACGTGGACCGCGTGCGCCGCGGCGGCGCCGAGGGACGAGACCACCGGCGCCCGGGTCGACGCATAGGGCAGCGGCGGCTCGGCGGGCTGGCCGGTGTGCGGCCAGTCGGAACCCCACACGCAGCGCGGCCCGAACAGCGCCGCCACGCGCGCGATGCGGCCGTGCAGCGCGGCGTAGGGCCGCTCGGCCTGCAGCCGGTACCAGCCGGACAGCTTCACCCAGGCGCCGCCGTCGGCCAGTGCCTGCAGCGCGGGCCAGGCGGCAGCGCCGTCGCCGACATCCAGTCCCATGCCGGCCAGGTGGTCCAGCACGAAGGGCACGCCGGCCTCGCGCTGCAGCGCCGGCAACGGCGCCAGTTCGGCGGCCGGCACGTACCACTGCAGGTGCCAGCCGCGCTCGCGCAGCCGCGGCGCCAGCGCGCGTGCCAGCGCTGCCGGGTCACCGCGCTCGCCCACCGGCGACACGCGGTTGATGCGCACACCGCGCACGCCGGCGGCGTGCAGCGCGTCGAGTTCGGTGTCGGCCACGTCGGCGGCCAGCACCGCCACGCCGCGGTGCCGGCCGGCTTGCGCCGCGAGCGCGCGCAGCATCACGCGGTGGTCGCTGCCGTAGACGCTGGGCTGCACCAGCACCAGCCGGCCGACACCCTGCGCCGCGGCGATGCCTTCGATCTCGGCCAGGCTGCGCGTCTGCGGCCGGTAGTGGCTGCCGGCGTGCAGCGGCGCGTCGGCGTCGAACACGTGCACGTGGCAGTCCCAGCCGGCGGCCCAGGGGGCAGCCGCCTCAGTCACGCGTGATGCCCCGCTCGCGCACCACGCGTGTCCACAGCGCGATCTGCTGCTGCAGGAAGGTGGCGGCCGCGGCATCGCCGCCCGCGAACACGTCGCCGCCCAGAGCGCGCACGCGGCCGAGCACCTCGGCGTCGTTGCGCGCCTTGTCGAGTGCCGCCACCAGCGCCTGGCGCGTGGCCGCAGGCAGCCCGGCGGGCGCGAGCACCGGGTTCCACTCCAGCACCTCGTGGCCCTTGACCCCGGCCTCGTCCATCGTCGGCACCTCGGGCAGCGCGCGGCAGCGCAGCCTGGCCGTCACCGCCAGCGGCCGCAGCTTGCCGGCCTGGATGTGGGAAAGCGACGAGGCCACGTTGGCGAAGAACAGCGGCACCTGGCCGCCCATCACGTCGTTCAGCGCCGGGCCGCCGCCGCGGTACGGCACGTGGTTCAGCTCCACCTTCGCCAGGTCTTCGAACAGCGCGCCGGCCAGGTGCTGTGCCGAGCCGTTGCCCGAGGACGCATAGGCCAGCGTCTTCGGCTTCGCCCGGGCCAGGCGGACCACGTCGGCCACGCTGCGGGCCTCGAACGAGGGCGTGCAGACCAGCACGTTCGGGAACTGCGCCACCAGGCCGAGCGGCGTGAAGGCGGTGGCCGTGTCGTAGGGCAGCTTGCCGCCGAACAGGGCCGGGTTGACCGCGAACGACGAGGCGTCCAGCAGCAGCGTGAGCCCGTCGGGCGCGGCGCGCGCCACCTGGCCGGCGGCGATGGTGCCGCTGGCGCCGGGGCGGTTCTCCACCACCACGCTCTGGCCCAGCGCCTCGCCGAGCTTGGGCGCGATCAGGCGTGCCATCAGGTCGGCACCGCCGCCGGCGGGGTAGGAGACCACCAGCGTGAGCGGCTTGCCGCCGCCCACCGCGGCACGGGCGGACACGGCCGCGGAGGCGGCCACGAGCGCCAGCCAATGGCGGCGCGACAGATCGGACATGGCGATGGACCTCAGGTGATGGAAACGGTGTAGCGGAAGGCCGCGGCGTCACCCCGCGTCACGCGCCATTCGACGCAGCGGCCGGCCAGGTCGTAGGCCTGCCGCTGCACCACCGCGCAGGCGTGGCCGGCGGGCAGCTTCAGCGCGCGCGCATCGGTGGCGTTGAAGTGGCCGAAGCGGATCTCGTCGACCACGCGGTGCACGTGCACGCCGCAGCGCTCGGCGAAGCAGGGGTAGAGCAGGTCGCCCCAGTCGGCGGGGTCGCCCTCGGCCAGCGCGGCGAACAGCGGCAGCGGCAGCCACAGCTCTTCCAGCAGGCGCGGCACGCCGCCCACGCTGCGCACGCGACGCAGGCGCAGGGCCGGCGTGCCGGCCGGCAGGCCCAGCGCGGCGGCGGCGGCCACCGGTGCCGGCGCCACCTGGCGCGCGGCGATGCGCGAGGCCGGCACCTCGCCGCTGCGCTCGCCGAAGCGGAAGAAGCGCAGCATCGGCGCGCCCGCCAGAGCCGCGCGCACGAAGGTGCCGCGGCCGTGGCGGCGCTCCACCAGCCCTTCGTCGGCCAGCACCGCCAGCGCCTGGCGCAGCGTGCCCAGCGCCACGCCGTGTTCGGCGGCCAGCGCCTGCTCGGCCGGCAGCGCCGCGCCCGGCGGCCAGTGGCCGCCGGTGATGCGCCGGCGCAGCTCGACCGCCAGCGCGCCGTAGCGGCTGAGGCCGGTGGGGAGGGCGGCGGCTTGTGTCATCAAGTCCTCTAGAGGACCAAAGGATAACCGGGCAAACACCCGATGGGAAGGCCGGGCCCGCTGGCCTACAGTGCAGATCGATTCAGACCAAGGAGACGCACCGATGGCCCTGCAGCGCCGCACCCTCGTCCTGGCATCCGGGCTCGCCGCCCTGCCGGGCGTTCCCTTCGCCCAGGCGGGCTGGCCGAAGCAGAGCATCCGCTTCGTCGTGCCCTTCGCGCCCGGCGGCACCAGCGAGATCGTCGCGCGCACGGTGGCGGCCGAGCTGACCAAGCAGCTCGGCCAGACGGTCTTCGTCGACAACAAGGGCGGTGGCGCCGGCCTGCCGGCCATGACCGAGGTGGCCAAGAGCGCACCCGACGGCCACACGCTGATCCTGGGCCACGTGGGCTCGCTGGCGGTGAACCCGTACATCTTCCCCAACCAGCCCTTCGACGTGAACAAGGACTTCCTGCCGGTGACGCTGCTGGCCAAGGTGCCCAACCTGTTCGTGGCCCACCCCGACGTGCCGGCGAACGGCTTCAAGGAGTTCGTCGCCTACGTGAAGAAGAACCCGGGCAAGCTGAACTACGGCTCGGCCGGCAACGCCAGCGCGGGGCATCTCGCGATGGAGTACCTGAAGCTCGTGACCGGGATGTTCATCACCCACATCCCCTACCGCGGCACCGGGCCGATGCTCACCGACCTGCTGGCCGGCCGCACGCAGGCCACCAGCGCCGGGCTGCCGGCGCTGCTGCCGCACATCAAGAGCGGCAAGCTGAAGGCGATCGCCGTGGGCACGCCGCAGCGCCTGCCGGCGCTGCCGGACGTGCCGACGGTCGCCGAGATGGGCTTCAAGGATTTCGAGACCTCGCAGTGGTACGGCATCCTGGTGCCGGCCGGCACGCCGAAGGACGTCGTGAAGCGGCTGCAGGAGGAGTCGCTGAAGGCGCTGAAGAGCAACGCGGTCACCACCCGCTTCGCCGAAGACAGCGCGGTGGGCGGCGGCGGGCCGCCCGAGGAGTTCGCGGCCTTCATTGCGAAGCAGCAGAAGATCTGGAAGGAGATCGTCACGCGCGCGGGCATCAAACCCGACTGAGATGACGGTCGACGTCCTCGTGATCGGCGGCGGCAACGCCGCCCTGTGCGCCGCGCTCACCGCGCGCGAGGCGGGCGCCTCGGTGCTGATGCTCGAGGCGGCGCCGCGCGAATGGCGCGGCGGCAACAGCATCCACACGCGCAACATCCGCTGCATGCACGACGCGCCGCAGGACGTGCTGACCGAGACCTACCCCGAAGAGGAGTTCTGGCAGGACCTGCTGAAGGTCACCGCGGGCAAGACCACCGAGGCGCTGACGCGCCACGTGATCCGCGAGTCGCACCGCGTGCGCGGCTGGATGCGCCGCCACGGCGTTCACTTCCAGCCGTCGCTGTCGGGCACCCTGCACCTGAGCCGCACCAACGCCTTCTTCATGGGCGGCGGCAAGGCGCTGGTCAACGCCTACTACCGCAGCGCGGAGGCCCTCGGCGTGCAGGTGCGCCATGGCGCGCCGGTGACGCGGCTGGACCTGCAGGGCGGGCGCTTCGCGGCGGCGCTGCTCGAGAGCGGCGAGCGCATCGCGGCCCGCGCCTGCGTGGTGGCCTCGGGCGGCTTCGAGAGCAACCGCGACTGGCTGCGCGAGGCCTGGGGCGAGAACGAGCGCGGCGAATGGCCGGCCGACCGCTTCCTGATCCGCGGCACGCGCTTCAACCAGGGCGTGCTGCTGAAGGACCTGCTGGCGCAGGGCGCCGACGCGGTGGGCGACGCGACGCAGGCGCACATGGTGGCGATCGACGCGCGCGCGCCGCTGTACGACGGCGGCATCTGCACGCGCGTGGACTGCGTCTCGCTCGGCATCGTGGTCAACCGCGAGGCCTTCCGCTTCTACGACGAAGGCGAGGACTTCTGGCCCAAGCGCTACGCGATCTGGGGCCGGCTGGTGGCCCTGCAGCCGGGGCAGGTGGGCCATTCGATCATCGATGCGAAGGCGATCGGCCGCTTCATGCCGCCGGTGTTCAAGGGCGCGCAGGCCGACACGCTGGAGGCCCTGGCCGTGCAGCTCGGCCTGCCGGTGGCCACCTTCGTCGAGACGGTGCAGGCCTACAACGCCGCCTGCCGCGTCGGCCGCTTCGACCATGCGGTGCTCGACGACTGCCACACCGAGGGGCTGGTGCCCGCGAAGACGCACTGGGCGCGGCCCATCGACACGCCGCCCTTCTTCGGCTACACGCTCAGGCCCGGCGTCACCTTCACCTACCTGGGCCTGAAGGTCGACGAGCGCGCCGCCGTGCATTTCGGCGGCCGGCCGAGCCCCAACCTGTTCGCCGCCGGCGAGGCGATGGCGGGCAACGTGCTCGGCCAGGGCTACACGGCCGGCGTGGGGATGACGATCGGCACCGTGTTCGGACGCAGCGCCGGCGGCTCGGCCGCTGCCGCCGCCCTGGGGGTGCAGCATGCAGCCGCTTGAAGCGCTGGTGGCCGAGGCCGAGGTCTCGCGCGTGCTGCAGATCTGCAACGCCTGCCGCTATTGCGAGGGCTTCTGCGCCGTGTTCCCGGCGATGACGCGCCGGCTCGACTTTCCGCCCGCCGACGCGCACTTCCTGGCGAACCTGTGCCACAACTGCGGCGCCTGCCTGCACGCCTGCCAGTACGCGCCGCCGCACGAGTTCGCCGTGAACGTGCCGCAGGCGATGGCTGCGGTGCGCGGCCGCACCTACGAGCACCACGCCTGGCCGGCGGCCTTCGGCGCGGCCTATCGCCGCAACGGGCTGGTGCTGGGCCTGGCGCTGGCCGCGGGGCTGGCGCTGTTCCTGATGCTGGCGGCCCGGGCGAACGCGGCGCCGGCCGGCGGCGGCTTCTACGCCATCTTCCCGCACGGGCTGATGGTGGCGCTGTTCGGTCCCGTCTTCGCGTTCGCGCTGCTGGCGCTGTCGATCGGCATCGCCCGCTTCTGGCGCGACGCGGCGCCCGGCGCCGCCAGCGCGCCGGCGCTGGCCGAGGCCGCGCACGACGCGCTGTCGCTGAAGTACCTGGACGGCGGCCACGGCCAGGGTTGCAACGAGGAGGCCGATCGCTTCACGCGTGAACGCCGCATGGCGCACCACGCCACCTTCTACGGCTTTGCGCTGTGCTTCGCGTCGACCAGCGTCGCCACGCTCTACCACTACGCCTTCGGCTGGACGGCGCCCTATGGCTGGAGCAGCTGGCCGAAGCTGCTGGGGACCGCCGGCGGCCTGTTGCTGGTGCTGGGCTGCGCGGGCCTGCTGCGCCTGCGCCTGCGCCGCCACCCGCAGCACGAACTGGCCGCGCAGCGGCCGATGGACCTCGGCTTCGTCGCGCTGCTCGGCCTCACGGGGGCCAGCGGGCTGCTGCTGGCGCTGGCGCGCGAGACCCTGGCGATGCCGGCGCTGCTGTGCCTGCACCTGGGCGCGGTGATGGCGCTGTTCGCCACGCTGCCCTACGGCAAGTTCGCCCATGCCGGCTACCGCGCCGCGGCGTTGCTGAAGTGGGCCATCGAGAAGCGCCGGCCGGCGACGCTGAAGCTCGGCCCGGAATGAGCGTCCGGGCGCCGCAGCAGCCCGCGCTGCGCCTGCTGCGTGCGGTCGCGGCCGTGGCCGCGGACGGCAGCGCGGCGCGCGCGGGGGAGCGGCTGCACCTGTCGACGTCGGCCGTCACGCGCGCGGTGCAGCAGGCCGAGAGCGCGCTCGGGCTGCCGCTGTTCGAGCGCGGCGCGCGCGGCATGGTGTGCACGCCCGCGGGCCGGCTGCTGGCGGCGCGTGCCGCCCGCGCGCTGGGCGAGCTGCAACGCGGCCTGGGCGCCGCTGTCTCGCCGCGGGTCAGCGACGCGATGCTGGCCGCGCTGCGCGCCGTGGCCGACTGCGGCAGCGAGAGCGGCGCGGCCGCGCAGCTCGGTCTTTCGCAATCGGCCGTGCACCAGGCCTTGCGCGCGCTGGAACACCTGGCGCGGCGCCCGCTGTTCGAGCGCACGCGGCGCGGCACGCGGCTCACGGGCGCGGGCGAGGCGCTGCTGCGCCACGCACGGCTCGCGCTGGCCGAGCTGCGCACCGGCCACGAGGAGCTGGCCGCCTTCCGCGGCCTGGCGCCCGGGCGCGTGGCGCTGGGGGCGCTGCCGATGGCGGCCGACGTGCTGGTGCCGCAGGCCCTGTCGCGCCTGCTCGCGCAGGATCCCGGCCTGCAGGTGACCGTGGTCGACGGCACCTACGAGGCGCTGGTGCATCAGCTGCGCCACGGCGACGTGGACCTCGTCGTCGGGCCCCTGCGCGGTTCCGCGCTGGCGGGCGATCTCGTCGAGCAGCCGCTGTTCGACGACTGCCTGCGCCCGGTGGTGCGTGCCGGCCATCCGGCGCTGGCCGGCGGCCGGCCGCCGCGCCGCCTGAAGCCGCTGCTGCGCTGGCCCTGGGTGGGCCCGCTGCCCGGCACGCCGGCGCGCGCGGCCTTCGAGCGGGCCTTCGCGGCTGCCGGCCTCGACGTGCCGCCGGTGGTGCTGCAGGCCAACGCGCCGGCGGTGGTGCGCTCGGTGCTGATGAGCAGCGATGCGGTCGCGATGCTCTCGCTGCTGCAGATCCGCGCCGAGCTGGCGTCCGGCCTGCTCGCCCTGCTGCCGGTGCCGGTGCGCGGCACCGAGCGGGCGATCGGCGTCACGCAGCGCCGCGACGGCCTGCCGTCGCCGGCCTGCCGGCGCCTGCTGGCCGAGCTGCAGGCGGTGGCCGCGGCGGCCAACGGGCCGCGTGGCGCGGCCCCAACGTCATAAGCCGAACGCAACTCTCGCGGCAGCCATCGCGCCGCTGACCTGCACGGGGGCGCCATCATCGTGCGTTGACCCCGTGCGACCTGGAGACGCCCCGATGATCCTCACCCGACGCCGCTTCGGCGGCACCGCGATGGCCCTGGCCGCCTGGCCCGGCCTGGCGCCGGCGCAAGCCAGTGGCTGGCAGGCCACCCGGCCGCTGCGCGTGTTCGTGGGCTACAGCGCCGGCGGGGCGGTGGACGTGATCGCGCGCGCGGTCGCGCAGCCGCTGGGTGCCGCCCTGGGCCAGCCGGTGGTGGTGGAGAACAGGCCTGGCGCCGGCACCAACATCGCGATGCGCGCGCTCATCGACAGCCCGCCCGACGGCCACACGCTGATGCTGGTGGCCAATGCCGTGGCCGCGAACCCGACGCTGTACCAGCCGCCGCCGTTCGACATCGCGCGCGACCTGACGCCGGTCTCGCTCGTCGGCCGCGTGCCGGTGGTGATCGCGGCCAACGCCGGCGGCGAGGTCACGTCGCTCCAGAAGCTCATCGGCCTGAGCAAGGCCAAGCCGGGCTCGATCAACTTCGGCTCGCCGGGCAACGGTTCCACCCCACACCTGGCGGTGGAACTGTTCGAGCGCGCGGCCGGCATCGAGCTGACGCACGTGCCGTACAAGGGCGGCAGCCAGGCCATCACCGACACGCTGGCAGGGCACATCCAGACCGTGGCGGTGAACGCGCTGGAGGTGCTGGCGCAGGTGAAGGCCGGCCGCCTGCGCGTGCTGGCGGTGCTGAGCACGGCGCGCAGCCCGATCTTTCCGGACGTGCCCAGCATCGCCGAGAACGGCTTCCCGGGCTTCGAGGCCAGCGTCTGGTACGGCTTCGTCGGGCCCGCGGGCGTGCCGCCGGCTGCGGTGGCGCGGCTGCATGCCGAGATCCAGAAGGCGCTGGCCCTGGCCGACGTGAAGGACCGTCTCGCCGCGGCCGGCGGCGAGGTGCTGCCGGGGCCGGTGGAGCGTTTCGGCGCGCTGCTGGCCAGCGAGAAGAGCCGCTACGAGAAGCTGATCCGCGATGCGCGCATCCAGCCGGATTGAGCGCCGCGCCTGGCTGGCCGGCGCGCTGGCGCTGCTGGCGCTGGGCCTGGAACATCTCGCGCTCGGCAGCGGCGGCCTGCGCGGCACCGCACCGGCGGAGGCGAAATGACTTCAGCACCTGTTCCATCCCGCCGCGCGCTGTTGCTCGCGTCGGCCGGTGCGCTTGCCGTGCCGCGCGTTCGCGCGCAGGCCGGCAGGCCGCTGCGCCTGATCGTGCCGTTCACGCCGGGCGGCAGCACCGACATCCTGGCGCGCGCGATCGCCCCGAAACTCGGCACGGCGCTGGGCCAGACCGTGATCGTCGACAACAAGCCCGGCGCGGGCGGCTCGCTCGGTGCCGCCGAGGCCGCGAAGGCCGAGCCCGATGGCCAGACGATCCTGATGGGCCACATCGGCACGCTGGCCGTGAACCCGGCGCTGTACCCGAAGCTGGCCTACGACCCAATGAAGAGCTTCGTGCCCGTGGCCTGGGTGGCGCGCGTGCCGAACGTGCTGGTGGTGCCCGCCACCTCGCCGGCGAAGAGCTTCAAGGAATTCGTGGGGCTGGTGCGAGAGAAGCCCGGCAAGCTCGCCTACTCCTCGGGCGGCAACGGCAGCGCCGCCCACATCACCTTCGAGTACCTGAAGCTGAGGGCGCGCCTCTTCATGCTGCACATCCCCTACCGCGGCACCGCACCGTCGGTCACCGACGTGATCGCAGGGCAGGTGGACGCCACCTTCACCGGCGCGCCCGCGGTGCTGCCGCACGTGAAGAGCGGGCGGCTGCGCGCGCTGGCGGTGAGCAGCGCGCAGCGCATCGCGCCGCTGCCCGACGTGCCGACGGTGGCCGAGAGCGGCTACCCGGGCTGGGAGGCCGACCAGTGGTACGGCGTGGTCGCGCCCGCGGGCACGCCCGCGGCGCGGGTGGCGCAGCTCAATGCCGAGATCAACAGGGCGCTGGCCTCGCCGGAGGTCGCCCAGCAGCTGTCCGTGGAAGGCGCGGTGCCCACGCCCACCACGCCGAAGGCCTTCGGCGAGCTGATCGCGCGCGAGATCCCGCGCTGGGCCGAGGTGGTGAAGGCCGGCAACGTGAAGCCGGATTGACGTGCTGCGGGCCAAGGTGTTCGGCGCGGCCATGGGGGCGAGCCCGGTGCGAGTGATCGTCGCGACACCGGGGCAGCCGGTTTCGTTCTGAGGCTTAGCATCCGGGGATGGACACGACACAACCCCGCCGCCGTGCGCTGCAGACGCTCGGCGCCGCTGCGCTCGCCACGCTGAGCCCCGCCGCGCTGCGTGCGCAAGGCAAGTTCCCGGAGAAGCCGGTCACGCTGCTGGTGCCGTTCGCGCCCGGCGGCATCGCCGACATCACCGCGCGTGCCGTCGCCGAGCAGATGGCCAGGACGCTGGGCCAGGCGATCGTGGTCGACAACCGGCCGAGCGCCGGCAGCATCGTCGCCAGCCAGGCCGTGGCCACGGCCAGGCCCGACGGCCACACGCTGCTGCTGATGAGCAACGGCAACGCCGTGAGCGTGGGCCTGTTCAAGAAGCTGCCCTACGACCCGGTGAAGGACTTCGCGCCGGTGAGCCTGCTCGGCAGCTTCGACATCGGCATCTTCAGCGACGCGGCGAAGGGCCGCTTCGCGACGCTGAAGGACGCGCTGGCGTTCGCGAAGGCCAACCCGGGCAAGCTCAACATCGGCAGCATCGCGGTGGGCAGCACGCAGCACCTGGCGGCCAAGCTGTTCGAGACCGTGGCCGGCATCGACGCGCTGGTGGTGCCGTACAAGGGCAGCCCGGCGGTGCTGACCGCGCTGCGCTCCGGCGAGATCGACCTCGCGTTCGAGATCCTCGGGCCGATGCTGCCGCAGGTGTCGGCCGGTGTCGTGAAGGCGCTGGCGGTGTCGTCGGACAAGCGCAATCCGGTGCTGCCGGCCGTGCCGACGGTGATGGAGTCGGGCGTCCCGAACTACAACGTGGCGTCGTGGAACGCGATCGCCGCGCCGGCCGGCACGCCGCCGGCGGTGCTGCAGCAGCTCAACAAGGCGGTGCAAGACGCGGTGGCATCGCCCGCGGTGCAGGACAAGCTCGGCAAGGCCGGCATGCGGCTGGGTTCCAGCACGCCGGCGGAGATGCAGGCGCTGCTGGTCGGCGAGATCAAGCGCTGGGGCGAGGTGATCCGCGCGGCGAAGATCGACCCCGAGTGACCGCCGGGTCTTGAAACCCGGCGCGACGCCCCCATCGTCCGCGCCGGGCCCACGTTTTCACCTTCCCCCGACATGGACAAGCAAACCCTCTCGTTCCAGGCCGAGGTCAAGCAGATCCTGCACCTCGTCACCCACTCGCTGTACTCCAACAAGGAGATCTTCCTGCGCGAGCTGGTCAGCAATGCCTCCGACGCCTGCGACAAGCTGCGCTTCGAGGCGCTGGACAAGCCGGCCCTGCTGGAAGAAGCGCCCGAGCTCGAGATCCGCGTCTGGTACGACGAGGCTGCCAGGACCATCACCATCCGCGACAACGGCATCGGCATGAGCGCCGAGGAGGCCGTGGCCCACCTGGGCACGATCGCCAAGAGCGGCACGCGCGAGTTCATGGCCAAGCTGGAAGGCGAGCAGAAGAAGGACGCCAACCTGATCGGCCAGTTCGGCGTGGGCTTCTACTCGGGCTTCATCGTCGCCGACCGCATGACGGTGGAAACCCGTCGAGCGGGCGCCGCGCCGGCCGAGGGCGTGCGCTGGACCAGCGAGGGCACGGGCGACTTCGAGGTCGAGACCATCGAGCGCGCGCAGCGCGGCACCGACGTCATCCTGCACCTGCGCGAAGGCGAGGAGGAGTTCCTCTCGGCGTGGAAGCTGAAGTCGATCATCGGCAAGTACAGCGACCACATCAGCCTGCCCGTGCTGATGCCCAGGCAGACCTGGGACGAGGAGGCCAAGAAGCAGGTCACCACCGACGAGTGGGAGGCGGTGAACAAGGCGGCCGCGCTGTGGACGCGCAGCAAGAGCGACATCACCGACGCGCAGTACCAGGAGTTCTACAAGCAGATCAGCTACGACCAGGAGCCGCCGCTGGCCTACACGCACAACCGCGTGGAGGGCCGCACCGAATACACGCAGCTGCTGTACGTGCCGGCGAAGGCGCCGTTCGACCTGTGGAACCGCGACAAGCGCGGCGGCGTCAAGCTGTATGTGAAGCGCGTCTTCATCATGGACGACGCCGAGGCGCTGATGCCGGTGTACCTGCGCTTCGTGAAGGGCGTGATCGACAGCGCCGACCTGCCGCTCAACGTGAGCCGCGAGCTGCTGCAGGAAAGCCGCGACGTGAAGGCCATCCGCGAGGGCAGCACGAAGAAGGTGCTCTCCATGCTCGAGGACGTGGCCGAGAACCAGAAGGACAAGTACGCCGAGTTCTGGAAGCAGTTCGGCGCGGTGCTGAAGGAAGGCGTCGGCGAGGACTTCCAGAACCAGGAGCGGCTCTCGAAGCTGCTGCGCTTCGCGTCGACCACGGACGACGAAGGCGTCTCGTTCGAGGACTACGTCCAGCGCATGAAGGAAGGCCAGGAGGCCATCTACTACATCACCGCCGACACGCTGGCCGGCGCCAGGAGCAGCCCGCAGCTGGAGATCTTCCGCAAGAAGGGCATCGAGGTGCTGCTGCTGGTGGACCGCGTCGACGAGTGGATGCTCTCGCACCTCTACGAGTTCGACGGCAAGCCGCTGACCAGCGTCGCCAAGGGCGCCGTCGATCTCGGCAAGCTGCAGGACGAGGACGAGAAGAAGCAGGCCGAGGCCACCGCCGAGGCCTTCAAGCCGACGCTCGAGCGGCTGAAGGTCTCGCTGAAGGAGCGTGCGAAGGACGTGCGCACCACGACCCGGCTGGTCGATTCGCCGGCCTGCATCGTGGTCGACGAGGGCGACATGAGTTCGCACCTGGCACGCATGCTGAAGCAGGCCGGCCAGACGGCGCCGGGCGCCAAGCCCGCGCTGCCGATCCTCGAGGTGAATCCCGAGCACGCGCTGCTGAAGAAGCTGGAGGCCAGCGAGCGTTTCGACGACCTGGCGTCCATCCTGTTCGACCAGGCGCTGCTGGCCGAGGGCGGGCAGCTCGAGGATCCGGCGGCCTACGTGCGCCGCGTGAACCAGCTTCTCACCGGCTGAAGCCCGCGGGGCGGGGTCACCCGCCCATCGCCTCCAGCTGCTCGCGCAGCTGGGTGGTCTGCTGGTTCCAGTAGGCCGCGCTGCCGAAGAACGGGAAGTTCAGCGGAAAGGTCGGATCGTTCCAGCGCTCGGCCAGCCAGGCGCTGTGGCGCACCATGCGCAAGGTGCGCAGCGGCTCGATCAGGCGGCGCTCGCGATCGTCGAACTCGCTGAACTGCTCGTAGCCGGCGAGCAGGTGGTCGAGCTGGCGCGCCATCGTCGACGCATCGCCCGAGACCAGCATCCAGAGGTCCTGCACGGCCGGGCCCTGCATCGCGTCGTCCAGGTCCACGATGTGCGGCGCGCCGTCGCGCCACAGCACGTTGCCCAGGTGGCAGTCGCCGTGCAGGCGCAGCGTGGCCAGCGGCGCCAGCGTATCGAAGGCGGCCGCTGCGGCGGCGAGCGCCGCTTCGCAGGCGGCCTGCCAGGCCGGGCGCTCGGTGGGCGGCACGAAGTCGCCGGCGAGCAGCAGTTTCAGCGCGCGGCGGCCGTCGGCCCGCGCGTCCAGGTGGTGCCGGTGCGCGAAGGGCTGGCGCCGGCCGACCTCGTGCAGGCGGCCGATGAAACGGCCGAGCTGGCGCAGCGCGGCCGGGTCCTCCAGCTCGGGCTCGCGCCCGGCGCAGCGTGGCGCCACGGCGTAGCGGTGCCCGAAGCCGCTGGCCAGCGTGGGCGGGGCGCCGAGCCGCACGACCCCTTCCGCCGCCTGATGCAACTCCAGCGGTGCGACCACCGGCACCTCGGCCGCGGCCAGTTCGAGTGCGAAGGCATGCTCTTCGAGGATCTGCGCGTCGCTCCAGCGGCCGGGGCGGTAGAACTTGGCCACCACCGCGCTGCCGTCTTCCAGGAACACCTGGAAGACGCGGTTCTCGTACGAGTTCAGCTGCAGCACACGGCCGTCGCCCCGCAGGCCGACGGCGTCGAGGGCGTCCAGGACCTGCTGCGGGTCGAGCCGGCTGTAGTCCACTCAGTGGCGGACCGGGGGATCGCCGCCGCCGACCAGGATCGCGCCGAAGCCGTTGTTGCCGGCGCCGAGCGAGCTGGTGACGAAATCGGGCTCGGCCGGCGCGGCCACCGAGTCCTGCCAGGCGTTGCCACGCGCCAGGCGGCGCGACTTCACGGTGCTGGCCAGCCGATCGCGGGTCTCGGCCACCGGCGCGGGGACCGCGGGCGCGGGCAGCGGCACCAGCGCGCGCAGCTCGGGCACCGACGGCATCTGCTCCGGCGCACAGCGCATGTAGCGCACTTCGCAGGCGGCCAGCACCTTCTCCTTGATCTGCTGCGTGCGGCGCGAGGGGTTGCGCTCGCCTTCCAGGTCGACCACCGCGAGCACGCGGCCCATCGGGGTGCAGATCGCGAAGCTCACGTGCACCGCGCCCAGCAGGTCGTACCAGTAGCGCACCTCGCGCGGCCGCAGGGGCTGGCACAGCCGCACCAGCGGCAGCTTGGCCAGCACGACGCAGCCGGGCAGGGCGGCCACGATCTGGCGGTAGAAGCGGCGCTCGTCGACGTTGAACACCGCGCGCTGCTGCAGCGCCCAGTCGTCGGGCAGGCGGCGCTTCTGGGCCCGCCGCCGGCGGATGGTCATGCCGAGCAGGGCCAGCAGGAGCAGGGCCAGCAGGGCGGCAGCGGCGGTCCAGTGGAAGTTCGACGGCATGGAATGGGCACCGGTCCAGGCGGGCCGGCGCGGCATGCTACAGGGCCGGCCCGCCGCCGCCATCCCTGCAAGCATGGGCTCACTGCCTGAGGGCGCTCAGTTTCAGACGATAGTCTAGGAGGCTGGCCTGGTGGTCCAGCAACTCCTGCAGCTGCGAGCCCAGCGTGTCCTCGGGCAACGGCAGTTCCGCCACCACGTCGTGGCCCTCGAAGCGCACCAGCGCGCCGGCGTGCTGAACGATGCGCAGCATCGGTGCGTTGTCGCGCGCCAGGTGGATCAGCATCTTGCGCACGCCCCGGTTGCGGGCGTGCATCACGGCGTGTTCGAACAGGCGTTTGCCCAGCCCGAGCCCGCGCTGGCGCGGATGCACCGAGACGCCGAACTCCGCCGTGTCGCGGCCCGCCCCGAAGGCCAGGTGGGCCATGCCGACGAGTTGCAGGCGGCGGTCGAAGATGCCGAACACCTCGTCCTGCGCGAAGTCCAGCTGCGCGGCGTACTGGCGCACGCGCTCGTCGCTGGCCAGGTGGCCGAAGCGCAGCGTGCGGTCGGCGTCGTCCAGCTCCAGCAGGTGCTGCGCGACACGCTCGCGGTGCTGTTCGCCCAGCGTGCGGATCGGTGCCCAACCCCAGAGCCGGTTGGCGTCCACAGCGGGCCAGTGGAAAGGCTTGTCGGCCATGGCAGGTGGTCCCCCACGGAAAGTGAGCATCATAGGTTCGAACTCAAGGGTTAACCCTAATCAATGCCCATGACCTGGGCAATAGTTCCGGGCTCAAGTACGGCGCCGCCACCTGAAGAAGGCAGCTATACTCGCGGGCTTTCCCGAATTCGGCCGGGGAAGAACGCCTGCGCCCCACTGAGCCCGAGAGGCCGCCCACCACGAGCGGTACCGAAGGACAGCGACGCGGCGGTCAAAGCCGAGACTCGAAAGACCCTCATGAAGACCTTCAGCGCCAAGCCGGCCGAGGTGAAGCACGAGTGGTTTGTGATTGACGCCACCGACAAGGTGCTCGGTCGTGTTGCCAGCGAAGCAGCACGCCGTTTGCGCGGCAAGCACAAGGCCATCTACACGCCTCACGTCGACACCGGTGATTTCATCATCGTCGTCAACGCCGACAAGATCCGTGTCACCGGCACCAAGGCCACCGACAAGATCTACTACCGCCACAGCGGCTATCCGGGCGGCATCTACGCCACCGCCTTCAAGGACATGCAGGCCAAGCATCCGGGCCGCGCCCTGGAGAAGGCCGTCAAGGGCATGCTGCCCAAGGGCCCGCTGGGTTACGCGATGGTCAAGAAGCTGAAGGTCTATGCCGGTGGCACCCACCCGCACACCGCTCAGCAGCCCAAGCCGCTGGAGATTTGAAGCGATGATCGGAACCTGGAACTACGGCACCGGCCGTCGCAAGTCGAGCGTCGCACGCGTCTTCATCAAGAAGGGCAGCGGCCAGATCGTCATCAACGGCAAGAGCATCGAGCAGTACTTCGGCCGCCAGACGTCGATCATGATCGTGCGCCAGCCGCTTCTGCTGACCGGCAACGAAGCCGCCTTCGACATCAAGATCAACGTGCACGGCGGCGGTGAATCCGGCCAGGCCGGCGCGGTGCGCCACGGCATCACCCGTGCGCTGATCGACTACGACACCGCGCTGAAGCCCGATCTGAGCCGTGCCGGCTTCGTGACGCGCGACGCGCGCGAGGTCGAGCGCAAGAAGGTCGGCTTGCACGGCGCCCGCCGTCGCAAGCAGTTCAGCAAGCGTTAATCGCTGCCCGGGGCGTCCGCCCCGGTTCTTGCGACCACGCGATGCGCTGGAAGCTGTTGCGCCGCCGCCTCTCGGTGAGCGCGCCCCGCATGATCGTTCGCAGCCACCTGCCCTGGCCTTTGCGCTGGGCGGTGGCTGCCGTCGTTCTGGGGTTCTCCGCCGCGATCGCGCTGTGGGCCTTCGAGTTCGGCAAGAGCATCGCAGGCCTGGACAAGGACGCGAAGGAAGAACTGTCCCGCCTGCGCGACGAGGTCAGCGAGCTCAAGTCGGAGCATGCGCGCTCGCGCCAGATCGCCGACACCTCCGAGAGCCTGCTCAAGGCCGAGCGCGCCGCGCAGGAGAAGCTGGCGCAACAGTTGCGACAACTCGAAGCCGACAAGCAGGCGCTTCAGGCCGACCTGGGCTTCTTCGAACGGCTGCTGCCGAGCAGTGGCGAGGGCCTCCAGGTGCGGGGTCTGCAGGCCGAGGTGCTGGCCCCTGGTCAGCTGCGCTATCAGATGCTGGTGGTGCAAAACGGGAAGGTGACCACTGACTTCCGGGGCCGTTACGAGCTCAGTCTGACGGGCACGCTGGACGGCAAGCCGTTCAACCAGAGCCTGCCGGGCGGGGCCAAGCCTCTGCAACTGCGCCTTTACACAAGGGTGGAAGGCATGCTCGACCACCCGCCAGACGCCGTGATAAAAACTGTTCAGGTCAGGGTGATCGACAGTCAGGGTGCCGTGCGGACCACGCAGTCCGTGAAGCTCGCGCCCTGACTCCACTTCCAGGAGTCAATCTCGATGTTGGGCATGGGCAGCAAGAAGAAGCTGCCGCCGATCCGCAGCCTGATCTGCGAAGGCACCGTGGTCAAGGGCCACCTGCACTTCGTTGAAGGTCTGCGCATCGACGGCGAGGTGCAGGGCGACATCACCTGCGAGGAGCCGCGCAGCATCCTCGTGATCTCCGAGAATGCCCGCGTGGCGGGGATGGTGAAGGCCGGCCATGTGATCATCAACGGCGAAGTGCGCGGCCCCATCCATGCCATCGAGCTGCTCGAACTGCAGCCCAAGGCGCGGGTGTTCGGCGAGATGCGCTACGAGCTGTTGGAGATGCACCAGGGCGCCCAGGTCGATGGCGAATTGCGGCCCCTCAAGAGCGGCGACAAGCCTGCCCTTAAACTGGCGGCCTCCAACGACGCCTGACCCGTTCCAAAGGATCCCGCCATGAATGCCGTCGCCGAAGCGCTGACCCCTGCCACCGAAGAGATGCCGGCGCCGCTGGTCTTCACCGACAGCGCGGCCGCCAAGGTCAAGGACCTGGTCGACGAGGAAGGCAACCCGGATCTCAAGCTGCGCGTGTTCGTGCAGGGCGGCGGCTGCTCGGGCTTCCAGTACGGCTTCACCTTCGACGAGGTCGTCAACGACGACGACACGCAGATGTCGAAGAATGGCGTCACGCTGCTGATCGACGCAATGAGCCTGCAGTACCTGGTGGGCGCCGAGATCGACTACAAGGAAGACCTGCAGGGTGCGCAGTTCGTGATCAAGAATCCGAACGCCACCACCACCTGCGGCTGCGGGTCGTCGTTCTCGGCCTGATCAGGCCGCCGGGTAGAGCGCGCCCAGCACGCGGGCGCCCGCGGCGCCGGTGACGGCGGGCAGGTTGCCCGGCCGGCGCATCACGAAAGCCTGGGCCAGCCAGGCGAATGCCATCGCTTCCACCTGATCCGGCGGCACGCCGAGGTCGGCGCTGCTGCGCACGGCCACGCCGGGCAGCAGGGCGGCCAGGCGTGCCATCAGGTGCGTGTTGAAGGCGCCGCCGCCGCAGACGTAGAGCGCATCGGCGTCCGCTGCGTGGCGCGACAGGTCCATGGCGACGCTGCGGGCGGTCAGTTCCGCCAGCGTGGCCATCACCGCCTGCGGATCGCGCTCACCGGGGCTCAGCCGAGCATCGAGCCACGCCATGTCGAACAGGTCCCGGCCAGTGCTCTTGGGTGGCGGCAGCGCGAAGTACGGTTCGGCGAGCAGGGCGCCCAGCAGGCCGTCATCCACGGTGCCGCCCGCGGCCCAGGCGCCCGCGGCGTCGAACGCGGCGCCGCGGTGGCGCCGGCACCAGCCGTCCATCAGCACGTTGGCCGGGCCGCAGTCGAAGCCGAGCACCCGGCCGTCGGCGTGAAGCAGGCTGAGGTTCGCGATGCCGCCCAGGTTCAGCAGCGCGCGCTCGCGTCCCGGTGCCCCGAAGGCCGCCGCGTGGAAGCCGGGCGCGAGCGGCGCGCCCTGGCCACCGGCGGCGACGTCGCGGCTGCGGAAGTCGCAGACCACGTCGATGCCGGTCCGCTCCGCCAGCAGGGCGCCGTTCATCAACTGGACCGTGTAGCCGGCCTGCGGCTGGTGCCTGACCGTCTGCCCGTGGGCGCCGATGGCCCGAACGTCTTGCGCCCGCACGCCGCCGGCAGCCAGCACGTGTTGCACGGCCTGCGAGTAGGCGCTCACCAGCCGGTTGGCGGCCAGTGACGCACGCTGCAGTTCGTCAGGGCCGCTTCGGTTCAGCGCAAGAAGTTCGGCGCGCAGGTCGGGCTCGAGATCGAGGTGAACATGGGCGCGTGACCGCAATGCGTCGCCGGGCCCGGCAACCTCGGCCAGCACGGCATCGACCCCGTCGAGCGAAGTGCCCGACATCAGCCCGATGTACCAGGCGGCCATCGGGCGGCGGGCCTACTCCGTGCGCGAGCGCGGCGTGCCGGCCAGCGACTCGGCCACTTCCAGACGCGCCTGCACGAGCTTCACGGTCTCGTCGAAGCGAGGCCGCGACGCGGCATCCAGCGGCACCGTCTCCGAGGCCTTCGCTACGCGCACCGGGTCCTGGTGCTGGCCCTTCACGCGGAACTCGAAATGCAGGTGCGGGCCGGTCGCCCAGCCCGTGCTGCCGACGGCGCCCAGGCGTTGCCCCTGCTCGATGCGCTGGCCCTTCTTCACGTCGATGCGGCTCAGGTGCGCGTAGAGCGTCGCTCGCTCGCCGCCATGCTGCACCTGCACCACGTTGCCGTAGCCGTTCTGGCGGCCGGCGAACGACACCACGCCGTCGCCGACGCTGCGCACCGGGGTGCCGCTGGGCGCGCCGTAGTCCACGCCCAGGTGCGCCCGCCAGTTCTGCAGCAGCGGGTGGAAGCGCATCGCGAAGCCGCTGGTGACGCGCGAGAACTCCATCGGGCTGGCCAGGAACGCGCGCCGCTTGGTGCGGCCGTCGACGTCGTAGTAGGAGCCGCGGCCATCGCCGGACTTGAACCACACCGCGTGGAACGCGCGGCCGGCGTTGACGAACTCGGCCGCCAGCACGCGCCCCGCACCTTCGTTCCAGGGCACCGGCTGCTCGTCGGCCATCAGCGTCTCGTAGACGACGCTGAAGGTGTCGCCCTTGCGCAGCTCGCGGTGGAAGTCGAGGTCGGTGGAGAAGATCTCGGCCAGCTGCGACGCCACGGCGTCGGGGATGCCGGACTCGTCGGTGGCTCCGAACAGGGTGTTGCGGATGGTGCCGCTGGCCAGGCGCTGTTGCGCGGTGTACGGCACCGTGGCCAGCCGCGCCAGCCAGCGCCCGCCGATGCGCGACATGGTGAGCCGCGTGAAGTGCGACTGGGCCTGCTCGCTGCGCTCGGCGGGGAAGCGCGCCACCAGTTCCTGCAGGCTGCCGCTGGCGTCGGCCTGCACCTGCACCATCTTGCCGCCCCGGCCGGCGAGCACCAGGCGCGCCGTGCTGTCGCTGCGCAGGAAGGCGGCCGCCTGCGGATCCTGCACGCCCAGGCGTGCGAGCAGGCTCTCGGCGCTGTCGGTGCCGCGCGTGATGTCGCTGCGGGTGAGGCTCAGGTCCTGTGTCGACAGCTCGAGCAGCTGCGAACCCAGACCCTGGGGTTCGACCTTCTCGACCACCAGGCGCTGCGGCAGCGGCGGCGGTTCGGCCACCAGGGGCGCGACGGCCACGGCGGTGACCGCGAAGCCGGCCATCAGCGCGACGACGCCGGCGACGAGACCGAAGCGGTGCTTCGCGCTGAACCGCTGCACGGATTGCAGCGCGCGGTCACTCGTTGGGTTCACGGTCGGGTCAGTCCTGCTGCATGCCTGCCGCCGCAGGCACGGGCCCGGCGGGAGAACGTTGATCAATCGGGGCTGCCAGGCACCGGCACGGGCCGGGCGGCGGCAGACCGTCCACTAGAATCCGGCGACCTCGCGAGGCGCGCGCCGGCGCGTCGATCCAGACCGGAGAACGGGTCTGTCGGGCAGTATAGCCAAGCGCCTACTGCACCGACCCGAGGTTTTCCATCCCCCAGATCACGAGAACCATGTCCGAGCCGCCCGTGCCTCCCCTGTCCGACCGCGTGCGCGAGGCGCTGGCGGTGTCGCTGCGCGGCTGCGACGAACTGCTGCCCGAAGCCGACTGGGTGAAGAAGCTCCAGCGCTCGGAAGCCACCGGCCAGCCCCTGCGCATCAAGCTGGGCCTGGATCCGACGGCCCCTGACATCCATATCGGCCACACCGTGGTGCTCAACAAGCTGCGCCAGTTGCAGGACCTGGGGCACACGGTAATTTTCCTCATCGGCGATTTCACCTCGATGATCGGCGACCCCTCGGGCCGCAACACCACGCGCCCGCCGCTGACGCGCGAGCAGATCGAGGCCAACGCGCAGACCTACTACAAGCAGGCGAGCCTGGTGCTCGATCCGGCCAAGACCGAGATCCGCTACAACAGCGAATGGAGCGACCCGCTGGGTGCGCGCGGCATGATCCAGCTGGCGGCGAAGTACACCGTCGCACGCATGCTGGAGCGCGACGACTTCACCAAGCGCTTCAAGGCCGGCACGCCGATCAGCGTGCACGAACTGCTCTACCCGCTGATGCAGGGCTACGACTCGGTGGCGCTGAAGAGCGATCTCGAGCTCGGCGGCACCGACCAGAAGTTCAACCTGCTGGTGGGCCGTGCGCTGCAGGGCGAATACGGCCAGGAGCCGCAGTGCATCCTGACGATGCCGCTGCTGGAAGGGCTCGACGGCATCGAGAAGATGTCCAAGAGCAAGAACAACTACATCGGCATCACCGAGGACGCGAACACGATGTTCGCCAAGACGCTGTCGATCAGCGACGTGCAGATGTGGAAGTGGTTCACGCTGCTGTCGTTCCGGCCCGAGGCCGAGATCGCGCAGCTGAAGGCGGAGGTCGACGGCGGGCGCAATCCGAAGGATGCGAAGGTGATGCTCGCCAAGGAGATCACCGCGCGCTTCCACGGCAAGGCAGCGGCCGAGGCGGCCGAAGAGGACTTCCAGCGTCGCGCCGCCGGCGGCATCCCCGACGACGTGCGCGGCGTGCAGCTGACGGGCGCGCCGCTGCCCATCGGCGGCCTGCTCAAGCAGGCGGGCCTCGTGCCCTCCACCAGCGAAGCCATGCGCATGGTGGAGCAGGGTGGTGTGCGCATCGACGGCACCGTGATCCGCGACAAGGGCCTCAAGGTCGAAGCGGGCACCTTCGTCGTGCAGGTCGGCAAGCGGCAGTTCGCCCGCGTCACGCTGACCGCCTGAACCCTTGCAGGTCAGCGCCTACCTGAAGCTCTCGGTCGCGGTGGCGCTCGCCACCATCGCGCTGAAGACGGCCGCCTGGTGGGTGAGCGACAGCGTGAGCCTGCTGTCGGACGCCCTCGAGTCGCTGGTGAACCTGGCCGGCGCGATGTTCGCGCTGCTGATGGTGACGGTGGCTGCGCGCCCGCCCGACGACGACCACCCCTACGGCCACCACAAGGCCGAGTACTTCAGCAGCGGTTTCGAAGGCGTGATGATCTTCGCCGCCGCGGCCGCCATCATCTGGGCCGCGGTGCACCGGCTGCTGGACCCGCAGCCGCTCGAGTCCGTGGCGCTCGGCCTCGTGTTCTCGGTGGTGAGCTCGGCGATGAACGGCGTGCTGGGTTACAGCATGCTGCGCAAGGCGCGCAGCTCGCGCTCGATGGCGCTGGAGGCCGACGCGCGCCACCTCTTCACCGACGTCTGGACCTCGGTGGGCGTGGTGGTGGGCCTGATCGCCGTGAAGCTGACCGGCTGGCTGTGGCTGGACCCGGTGGTGGCGATCGCGGTGGCGCTGAACATCTGCCGCGAGGGGGCGCTGCTGGTGTGGCGCTCGGCCGGCGGGCTGATGGACGAAGCGCTGGAGGCCGACGCGCAGGCCGAGATCCGCCGCGTGCTGGAAGGCTTCCAGCACCACGCGATCCGCTTCGACCACGTGGTGTCGCGCCGCGCCGGCCAGCGCCGCTTCGTCGACCTGCACATGCACATGCCCTCGGCCTGGACGCTGGGCCGCGCGGCCGCGGTGCGCACCTCGGTCGAGCAGGCGCTGATGGCCGCGGTGCCGGGGCTGCGCGCGACGATCCAGCTGCTGCCGCTGGACGTGGAAGCCCACTTCGACGACCCGAAGGACCTGCCGTTGTGATCGCCACCGAGCCGGAGGCGAGTTGATCGCACTGGTCCAGCGCGTGCGCCGCGCGCAGGTGGACGTGGCGGGGCAGACCATCGGCACGATCGGCCAGGGCCTGCTGGTCCTGGTGTGCGCGGAACCACCGGACACGCCGCAGCAGGCCGAGAAGCTCGTCGACAAGCTGCTGAAGCTGCGCATCTTCGGCGACGAGGCCGGCAAGATGAACCGCAGCGTGCAGGACGTGGCCGGTGGCCTGCTGATCGTCAGCCAGTTCACGCTGGCCGCGGACACCTCGGGCGGCAACCGCCCGAGCTTCACCGGCGCCGCGCCGGCGGAGCTGGGACGTGCGCTCTACGACGAGACCCTGAGGCTGGCCCGCATGAAGCACCCCACGGTGCAGGCCGGCCAGTTCGGCGCCGACATGCAGGTGAGCCTGGTCAACGACGGGCCGGTGACGATCCCGATTCGGATCGTCTGATCACCCGGTCCGCAGTCGGCCCCAATCGGCTTCAGTCGGCGTACTGCCCGGCGGCCTTGATGGCCGGGCCCCACTTGTTGATCTCGGCCTCGACGAACTTCTTGTGCTCGGCCGGGTTCAGCCGGCCGTCGGTGACGACCACCGCGCCCAGCGCCTCTTCGCGCTTGATGAAGTCCGGGTCCTTCAGCGCCTGGCGTAGCGCGGCGTTCACGGTGTCGACCACGGCCTTGGGCGTGCCCTTCGGCGCGTACAGGCCGTGCCAGATGGTCACGTTGAAGCCCTTCAGACCTTGCGAGTCGAGCGTCGGCAGCTTGGAAAGGGCCGGCGTCGTGAGCGGCTTCAGCGTGGTGACCGCGAAGGCCTTGATCTTGCCGCTCTCGATCTGCGAGGTGGTGTTCGTGGTCTGGTCGCACATCAGATCGACCTGGCCGCCGAGCAGGTCGGTCATCGCCGGCGCGGTGCCCTTGTAGGGCACGGTGGTCATGTCCACGCCCATCGCCTGCTGGAACAGCAGGCCGCACAGGTGCGACGCGGCGCCCAGGCCGGCATTGGCGAGGTTGATCTTGCCCTTGTTGGCATTGATCCAGGTGCGCAGCTCGGCGAAGTTGTTCGCCGGCAGGTTGGCGCGGCCCACCACCGTCATCGGCACGTCGTTGATCATGCCGAGGTACTCGAAGTCGGTGAGCGTCTCGTACGCCATCTTGCGGTACAGCGCCGGGCTGGTGGACATGCCGATGTGGTGCAGCAGCAGCGTGTAGCCGTCGTTCGGGGCCTTGGCCACCTTGGCCGCGCCCAGCGTGCCGCCGGCGCCGCCCACGTTCTCGATGATCACCGTCTGGTTGTTCAAGCCCTTGCGCAGCACCTCGGCGAGGTCGCGCGCGACCTTGTCGGTGGGGCCGCCGGCAGCGAACGGCACCACGATGGTCACCGGCTTCTCGGGGTAGGCCGCCCAGGTGGCGCTGCAGGCCAGCATCGTGGCGGTGAACAAGAAGGTCTTCGTCTTCATGGCCTGTCTCCTGTGAGCCCGGCGGACGCGGGCGGTCGCGCCGAATGGTAGGCGGCGGCCCCGGCCGTGCCTTCCGTGGAAACTACGTAGCCCGCCGCGGCGGGCGGCCTCAGGCCGGGCTGCGCCTATCCTCGATGACCTTGCCGTCATTGGGGAGCGCGCCCGGCGCGGCCAGCCGCACCTCGGCGCGCAGCTTGGTGATGTCGCGCACGCTGCCGGCGACGGCTTCGGCGAGGCCCGGCGCGGACGAGGCCGTCTCCACGTGCAGCGTCATGCGGTCGTTGGCCATCTCCCCCTCCACCACCAGGCGCGCGCGCCCGAGCTCGGGGTGGCGGCGCAGCACCTCGGCCACCTGGCTCGGATGCACGAACATGCCGCGCACCTTGGCCGTCTGGTCGGCGCGGCCCAGCCAGCCGCGGATGCGCCGGTTGGTGCGCCCGCTGGGGCAGGGGCCGGGCAGGATGGCCGACAGGTCGCCGGTGCCGAAGCGCAGCAGCGGATAGTCCGGGTTGAAGACGGTGACGACGACCTCGCCGACCTCGCCGTCGGCCACGGGCTCCCCGGTGCCGGGGCGCACGATCTCGACGATCAAGCCCTCATCCACCACAAGCCCTTCGCGCGCCGGGGTCTCGTAGGCGATGAGCCCGACGTCGGCCGTCGCATAGGCCTGGAAGGCATGGATGCCGTGCCCGATCAGCCAGTCGCGCAGCGCGGCCGGGAAGGCCTCGCCGCTGACCATCGCCTTGGTGAGCCCGGTGAGCGCGATGCCGCCCTCGATCGCCTTCTCGACGAGGATGCGCAGGAAGCTGGGCGTGCCGACGTAACCGTCGGGCCGCAGCTCCACCATCGCCTGCAGTTGCAGCTCGGTGTTGCCCACCCCGCCGGGAAACACCGTGCAGCCGATGGCATGGGCACCGGTCTCCATCATCGAGCCGGCCGGCGTGAGGTGGTAGCTGAAGCTGTTGTGCAGCAGGTCGCCGGCGCGGAAGCCCGCGGCGAACATCGCCCGCGCGATGCGCCAGTAGTCGGGGGCGCCGCCTTCGGGTTCGTAGATCGGCCCGGGCGACTGGAACACGCGCCGCGCATGGCGCTCGGCACCCTGGGTGCGCCAGCCGATCGTCGCGAAACCGCCGAAGGGGTCGCGCGAGGCCGGGTCCTGGCGCGCGGCCTGCTGGCGCGCCAGCAGCTCGCCCTTGCGCGTCACGGGCAGGCGGGCCAGCGCGGCGCGCGAGTGCACGGCGGCGGCGTCCACCCCCTGCAGGATGCCGGCGAACGCGGCGCTCGCCTGGGCGTTGCGCACCTGCGTGGGCAGCGCCGCCATCAGCGCGGCTTCGCGCGCGCCGGGGTCGCGCGTTTCCAGCGCGTCGAAGTGGCCGTGGTGGCTCATGCGTTCAGTCTTCGGAAGAGTCCCAGCGCGAGAGGCGCTTCTTCAGCTCGTCCAGCCACTTGCGCTGGTCGGCCGACGAGGCGATGGTGTGGCGGTCGAACTCCGGCGTCAGCGCCAGCTTGCGCGCGGTGCGCGCCTGGATGCGGCCGTCCTCGATCACGAGTTCGGTGACGCGCTTGCCGCGCAGTTCGAAGCCGGGGCCACGCTCGGCCAGCTTCATGTCGCGCAGCGAGCGCTTGATCTGCTGCAGCGCATGCTCGGCATTGAAGGGCGGGGCCGCGAAACCGAAGTCGTCGTCGCTCATCGCTGTCACCTCACTACGTCAGCCATCTCTTGCGCCGCTTGTAGCTCTTCACGTCCTTGAAGCTCTTGCGGTCGCCGCCGCCCATGCCGAGGTAGAACTCCTTCACGTCCTCGTTCTCGCGCAGGTCCTTCGCGGCGCCGTCCATCACGATGCGGCCGCTCTCCAGGATGTAGCCGTGGTCGGCGTAGCGCAGCGCCATGCCGGTGTTCTGCTCGGCCAGCAGGAAGGTCACCTTCTCGCGCTGGTTCAGGTCCTTCACGATCTCGAACACCTCCTCGACGATCTGCGGCGCCAGGCCCATGCTCGGTTCGTCGAGCAGCACCATCTTCGGGTTGGCCATCAGCGCGCGGCCGATGGCGCACATCTGCTGCTCGCCGCCCGAGGTGTAGGCGGCCTGGCTGCCGCGCCGCGTCTTCAGGCGCGGGAAGTAGGTATAGACCTTCTCCAGCGTCTCCGCCACCGCGGCCTTGCCGTCCTTGCGCGTGTAGGCGCCCGTGAGCAGGTTCTCCTCGATCGTGAGGTGCGCGAAGCAGTGGCGGCCTTCCATCACCTGCACCACGCCGCGCTCGACCATCGCCGCGGTGGACAGCTTCTCGATGCGCTCGCCGCGCAGTTCGATGCTGCCCTTGGTCACCTCGCCGCGCTCGCCGGCGAGCAGGTTGCTCACCGCGCGCAGCGTGGTGGTCTTGCCGGCGCCGTTGCCGCCGAGCAGGGCCACCACGCGGCCTTCCGGCACCTGCAGGCTCACGCCCTTCAGCACCAGGATCACGTGGTTGTAGATGACCTCGATGCCGTTGACGTTGAGGAAGACCGCGGACATGCGTGCCTCAGCTCTGGCAGTCTTCCGGGTTGCGGCGGGTCAGCTTCTTGTCGCCCGCGTACTTCTCGGCCGCCGCCTTCACCATCGGCTTGATGATCTGCTCGTCGGCCTGCATGAAGTCGGAGGTGAAGCTCCACTTGGCGCCGTCCCAGGTGTGGATGCGCGCCCAGGTGCTGCCCATGTGGTCCTGGCACGAAGTGGACAGCGGGCGCAGCACGCCGGCGAAGCCCAGCGCGTCCAGCTTCTTCTGGTCCAGCGCCAGGTTCTCCAGGCCCCAGCGCACCTGCTCGGACGTCATCACCTTGCCCTTGCCGAAGCGCTCCTGAGCGCGCCGCACGGCTTCCACGCCGAGCATCTGGATGATCAGGCCGCGCGTGTAGAGCACGCTGCCCACCTCCTCCTTCGGCCCGGTGCCCTGGCCCTTGCCGTGCACGTACTTCAGGATGTCCTGGATCACCTTCGGCTGCTGGCCGCTGGTGTTGAGGTTGAGCGCGTTGTAGCCCTTGGCGCCTTCACCGACGTCCTTGACATCGGGTTCGGCACCGGCCCACCACACGCCGTACATCTTGTCGCGCGGATAGCCGGTGGCCTGCGCTTCCTTCAGCGCGGTGCTGTTCATCACGCCCCAGCCCCACAGCAGCACGTAGTCCGGGCGGCTCTGGCGCACCTGCAGCCAGGCGCTCTTCTGCTCGACGCCGGGCGCGGTGACGGGGATCAGCTGCAGGTCGAAGCCGTGCATCTTGCTGCGCTCGGTGAGCAGCGGGATCGGCTCCTTGCCGAACGGGCTGTCGTGGTAGACCAGCGCGATCTTCTTGCCCTTGAGCTTGTCGAGCCCGCCTTCCTTCTTGCCGATGTGCTGGATCAGGATGTCGGCGCCGGTCCAGTAGCTGCCCATCAGCGGGAAGTTCCACTTGAACACGCCGCCGTCCTGGCTGGCCGAAAGCCCGTAGCCCAGCGTGATCAGCGGGATCTTGTCGCCCGGCGCCTTGTCGGTCAGCGCGAAGGTGATGCCGGTGCTCTGCGGGTCGAAGAGGGTGTTGGTCTTGCCCTTCAGGCGCTCGTAGCATTCCACGCCCTTGTCGGTGGCGTAGCCGGTCTCGCACTCCTCGAAGGTGATCTTCACGCCGTTGATGCCGCCATCGCGGGCGTTGATCATCTTGATGTAGTCCTGCTTGCCGTTGGCCCAGGGCGTGCCGTTGGGCGCGTAAGGGCCGGTGCGGTAGACCAGCAGCGGGAAGAACTGCTCCTTGGCCTGCGCGAAGGCGGCACCGCTGCCGGCCAGCGTGGCTGCGGCCAGCGTGAGGATGGCGAGTGATTTCATGGGGTCTGTCTCCGTCGAAACACTGCTTAATGAGGAAATGGCCAAAGGCGCAGCTTCTCTTTGGCCGTGGACCAGAGCCGCGCGATGCCGTGCGGCTCCTTGATCAGGAAGAACACGATCAGCGCACCGAAGATCATCGTCGTCAGGTGCGCGGCGAGCGCGGTGTCGATGGGGATGCCGAACCAGCGCGGCACGTTGTCCAGCAGGATCGGCAGCACCACGATGAAGGCGGCGCCGAAGAAGCTGCCCATGATCGAGCCGAGGCCGCCGATGATGATCATGAACAGCAGGTCGAAGCTGCGGTTGATGTTGAAGGCCGCCGGCTCCCACGAGCCCAGGTGCACGAAGGCCCACAGCGCGCCCGCCACGCCGACGATGAAGCTCGACACCGCAAACGCCGTGAGCTTGGCGTAGACCGGGCGGATGCCGATCACCGCGGCGGCCACGTCCATGTCGCGGATGGCCATCCACTCGCGCCCGATGTGGCCGCGCACCAGGTTCTTCGCCAGCGTGGCGAACACGATCAGGAAGCCCAGGCAGAACAGGTACTTGGCCTGCGGCGATTCGATCGGCACGCCGCCGATCTGCAGGCTGGCCACGCTGACCGAGCCCGAGCTCGAGTCGTTGGTCACCCATTTCAGCCGCAGGCAGGCCCAGTCGACGAAGAACTGCGCCGCGAGCGTGGCCACCGCCAGGTACAGCCCCTTGATGCGCAGCGACGGCAGGCCGAACGCCACGCCCACCACGGTGGCCGCCACGCCGCCCAGCAGCAGCGAGACGATCAGCGGCATGCCGTCGATGCGCGCTTGCACGTTGTAGGCCGCG
Source organism: Rubrivivax sp. (assembly GCA_044226255.1). Classification (GTDB taxonomy): domain Bacteria; phylum Pseudomonadota; class Gammaproteobacteria; order Burkholderiales; family Burkholderiaceae_C; genus Rubrivivax. The sequence goes on along the minus strand of JBGAHJ010000014.1, from coordinate 97,488 downwards.
TAGGCGCCCACCGCCATGAAGGCGCCGGTGCCCAGCGAGATCTGCCCGCAGTAGCCGACCAGGATGTTGAGGCCCAGGGCCGCCAGCGACAGGATCAGGAACGGGATCAGGATCGCGCGGAACAGGTACTCGCTGGCGAACGCCGGCACCACCACCAGCGCGACGATCAGCAGCAGGCCGATGAAGACGCGGTCCTGCGCGATCGGGAAGACCTGCTGGTCGGACCGGTACGAGGTCTTGAACTGGCCGTTTTCTCTGTACAGCATGGTTCAGACCCGGTCGATGATCTTCTCGCCGAAGAGGCCTTGCGGCCTGACGAGCAGGAACACGAGCGCCAGCACGTAGGCGAACCAGATCTCGATGCCGCCGCCGAAATGCGGCCCGATGTAGAGCTCCGACAGCTTCTCGCCCACGCCGATGATCAAGCCGCCGATCACCGCGCCCGGCACGCTGGTGAGGCCGCCCAGGATCACCACCGGCAGCGCCTTCAGCGCCACCAGCGACAGCGAGAACTGCACGCCCAGCTTGCTGCCCCAGATGATGCCCGCCACCAGCGCCACGAAGCCGGCCACGCTCCAGACGATGACCCAGATGCGCGACAGCGGGATGCCGATGCTCTGCGCGGCCTGGTGGTCGTCGGCTACCGCGCGCAGCGCGCGCCCGGTGGCGGTCTTCTGGAAGAACAGCGACAGGCCCGCCACCAGCGCTGCGGCGATCAGCGCCGCATACAGCTCTTCCTTGTTGACCAGGATGCCGCCCTGGAAGGTGCCTTCGAGCAGGAAGAGCGGATCCTTCGGCAGGCCGATGTCGATCTTGTAGATGTCGTTGCCGAACACCGTCTGGCCGAAGCCGTCCAGGAAGTAGGCGATGCCCAGGGTGGCCATCAAGAGCGTCACGCCTTCCTGGTTCACCAGGCCCGAGAGCACCAGCCGCTCCACCAGCCAGGCGACGACGATCATCACGCCCATCGCCGCGCCGAAGGCCAGCACGTTGGCGAGCAGCTTGCTCTCGAAGCCCAGCCACTGCGGCAGCCACATCGCGAAGCGCGCCATAGCCAGCGCCGCGAACAGCACCATCGCGCCCTGCGCGAAGTTGAAGACGCCGCTGGCCTTGAAGATCAGCACGAAGCCGAGGGCGACCAGCGAATACAGCATGCCCGTCATCAGGCCGCCGATCAGGGTTTCCAGGAAAGGACCCATCAGTGCGATGCTCCCAGGTAGGCGCTGATCACCTCGGGGTTGGAGCGCACCTCCTCGGGCGTGCCGTCGCCGATCTTCTTGCCGTAGTCCAGCACCACCACGCGGTCGCTGATGTCCATCACCACGCCCATGTCGTGCTCGATCAGCACGATGGTCGTGCCGTACTCGTCGTTGACGTCCAGGATGAAGCGGCTCATGTCCTGCTTCTCCTCGACGTTCATGCCGGCCATCGGCTCGTCCAGCAGCAGCACCTGCGGCTCCATCGCCAGCGCCCGGCCCAGGTCCACGCGCTTCTGCAGGCCGTAGGGCAGGCGGCCGACCGGCGTCTTGCGGTAGGCCTGGATCTCGAGGAAGTCGATGATCTTCTCGACGAACTCGCGGTGCTGCATCTCCTCGCGCTCGGCGGCGCCCCAGCGGATGGCCTGCTGGAACAGGTTGCTCTTCATGCGCAGGTTGCGGCCGCTCATGATGTTGTCGAGCACGCTCATGCCCTTGAACAGCGCCAGGTTCTGGAAGGTGCGCGCCACGCCCATCTCGGCCACCTGGCGCGAGTTCATGCCCTTGAAGGTGTTGCCGCGCAGCGTGATGCTGCCCTCCTGCGGCTGGTAGACGCCGTTGATGCAGTTGAGCATGCTGCTCTTGCCGGCGCCGTTGGGGCCGATGATGGCGCGCAGCTCGTGCTCGCGCACGTCGAAGCTGATGTCGGTGAGCGCCTTCACGCCGCCGAAGCGCAGCGAGATGTTCTTCACCTCGAGGATGACGTCGCCGATCTTGCGCATGCTCACGCGGCCGCCTTCACGGCGTCGAAGGTCCTGGTGTCGACGATCTTCAAGGTGGCGGCCACGCTGCCCGTGCGCCCGTCCTCGAACTTCACCGCGGTCTCGATGAACTGCTCGGCCTTGCCGCCGTAGAGCGCGTCCACCAGCACCTCGTACTTCTCGGCGATGGTGCCGCGGCGGACCTTGCGCGTGCGCGTGAGCTCGCCGTCGTCGGCGTCCAGTTCCTTGTGCAGCACCAGGAAGCGGCTGATCTGGCTGCCGGCCAGCAGCCGGTCGGCCGCGAGGTCGGCATTGACCTTCTCGACGCAGTCGCGGATGAGCTCCAGCACCTCGGGCTTGCCGGCGAGATCGGTGTAGCCGGCATACGGCAGGTTGCGGCGCTCGGCCCAGTTGCCCACCGCCTCGAAGTCGATGTTGACGAAGGCGCACACCTTCTCGCGCTTGTCGCCGAAGGCCACCGCCTCCTTGATGAACGGGAAGAACTTGAGCTTGTTCTCGACGTACTTGGGCGCGAACATCGCACCGTCGTTCGCACCACCCATCAGGCGGCCCACGTCCTTCGCGCGGTCGATGATCTTCAGGTGCCCGCCGTCGTCGATGAAGCCGGCATCGCCCGTGTGGTACCAGCCCTCGGCGGTGAGCACCTCGGCGGTAGCGGCCGGGTTGCGGTAGTACTCCTTCAGCAGGCCCGGGCTCTTGACCAGGATCTCGCCGTTGTCGGCCACGCGGATCTGCACGCCGGCGATCGGCACGCCCACGGTGTCGGCCTTCACCTCGTGGTCGGGCTGCAGGCAGACGAACACCGCGGTCTCGGTGCTGCCGTAGAGCTGCTTCAGGTTGATGCCGATCGAGCGGTAGAAGGTGAAGAGATCCGGCCCGATCGCCTCGCCCGCGGTGTAGGCGACGCGCACGCGCGAGAAGCCCAGGTTGTTGCGCAGCGGGCCGTAGACGAAGAGGTCGCCCAGGGCATAGGCCAGGCGGTCGGGCATGCCGACGGCGCGGTCGTCCATCAGCGCCGGGCCGACGCGCTTGGCAACGTCCATGAAGACGCGGAACAGCCAGCGCTTGAAGCGCCCGGCGTCCTCCATGCGGATCATCACGCTGGTGAGCAGGCCCTCGAAGATGCGCGGCGGCGCGAAGTAGTAGGTGGGGCCGATCTCCTTCAGGTCGATCGTCACCGTGCTGGCGCTCTCGGGGCAGTTCACCACGTAGCCGCACGCCAGCCATTGCGCGTAGCTGAAGATGTTCTGGCCGATCCAGGCCAGCGGCATGTAGGCCAGCACCTCTTCCCGGTCGGTCAGCTTGTCGAAGGCCTGGCCGGCCTGCGCGCGGTCGAGCAGCGTGCGGTGCGTGTGCACCACGCCCTTCGGGTTGCCGGTGGTGCCGCTGGTGAAGAACATCGCGGCCACGTCGTCGGGCCGGTTCTGCGCCACCTCGTCCTCGAACAGCCGCGCGTTGGCGCCGTCGTGCGCGGCGCCCTGCGCCACCAGCGCGTCCAGCGCCTCGAGGCCCGGCTCGTCGTAGTTGCGCAACCCGCGCGCGTCGTCGTACCAGATGCGGGCGAGCTGCGGACACTGCGCGCGCAGCTCGAGCATCTTGTCGACCTGCTCCTGGTCCTCGACGACCGCGAAGCGGACGTCGGCGTTGTTGATCGGGAAGGCGTACTCGGCCGCCACCGCGTCCTGGTACAGCGGCACCGGAATGGCGCCCAGCGCCTGCGTGGCCAGCATCGAGGCATAGAGCCGCGGCCGGTTGTCGCCCACCAGCACCACGTGGTCGCCACGCTTCACGCCCGCCTTCGCGAGGCCGCAGGCCAGGCGCCGCACCAGCTGCGCGAGTTCGGCCCAGCTCAGCGTCTGCCAGATGCCGTAAAGCTTCTCGCGCAAGGCCGGCGCCTGCGGGCGGGCCGCAGCGTGGTCCAGCATCAGGCGGGGGAAGGTGGTCTCCAACGTCGGTCTCCAACGTTTTGGGCCTCTGCATTCTGGGCGTCACTTTGACGCCGTGTTGTCGTTACGACGACAATCTTCGGGTTCGCTCTCACAGGCGTTTCCCCTAGCCAACCGCGGTGCCCACGCAGGCCTTCCCGTCAGCTTCGTCTGCCACGCCCGTGCGTGCCGCGCACTCGCGCGCCGCCACGCCCGACGACCTGCCGCACATCCCCTGGCTCGACCGGCTGGAGGCCGACGAGCGCGGCCGCGCGCTGGCCGACCTGCGCGTGATCACGGTGCAGACCGGCGAGCTGCTGTGCCGCGTCGGCCGCCCCGTGACCTACTGGTTCGGCGTCGTCGACGGCTTGCTGAAGATGAGCAACGACGAGGCGCAGGGCATGCCGATCACCTTCACCGGCGTCAGCAAGGGCGGCTGGTTCGGCGAAGGCACGGTGCTGAAGAACGAGGTCTACCGCTACAACATCCAGGCGCTGCGCCGGAGCGTGGTGGCCGGCATCCCGGCGCACACCTTCCACTGGCTGCTGGACCGCAGCATCGGCTTCAACCGCTTCGTGATGAACCAGCTCAACGAGCGGCTGGGCCAGTTCATCGCCGCACGCGAGATCGACCGCCTGACGCACCCCGACGCCCGCGTGGCGCGCAGCCTCGCGGCGCTGTTCCATCCGGTGCTGTACCCGGGCGTGGGCGACCTGCTGCGCATCACGCAGCAGGAGCTGGGTTACCTGGTGGGCCTGAGCCGGCAGCGCGTGAACGAGGCGTTGCGCGCGCTGCAGGCGGCGCGCGTGATCCAGGTCGAGTACGGCGGGGTGCGCGTGCTCGACCTGGACAGCCTCAGGAGCTACCGCTGAATCAGCGCTGACGGCGCAGCCGGCGCAGCCCCGCCAGCGCGGCCGCGCCGCCCAGCCACAGCGCCCAGGCGGCGGGCTCGGGCACCGGCGCCAGCGTCACGTCGCGCACGTTCAGCGACGAGACGCCCAGCACGTCGCCGGTGTCCACCACGCCCACCGCCAGCGTGGCGGTGCCGGGGCTCGCGAAGGTGATGCTGAAGCTGCCGCTGCCCGGCACCGCGCCGGCGCGCGTGGCCAGCGTGAAGAGCTGGCCGTTGACCACCGCGAAGGCGCGGTCCTGGAACAGCGTCTCCTGGGTGGCGAAGCTCCAGTTGAAGGTGAGCGTGTCGCCGGCCGCCACCGTGAAGGTGGTGCGGGCCACGCTGCCTTCGTAGGCCGGCTCGTCGGGCAGGTCCAGCGCGCCCTGGGCCACGCCGGCGGCGGCTTCGACCTGGTCGATCCAGGCCGCCGGGGTGCCGGACAGGTTGAACGGGCCCTCGTCGGCGTCGTCGTAGGCCGTCGTCAGCGCCACGGCATCGCCGTTGCGCTGCACGTCGCCCAGCAGCGTCCAGTCGAGCGCGTGGGCCTGCGTGGCGGCCAGCAGGGCGGCCAGCGCGCAGGCATGGGGCATGAGCTTGTGCTTCATGGTGTCCTCGCGGGGTTCAGTGCACGATGAGGTCGCGCTGCGGGTCGATCGACGCCGGCTGCACGCCGTTCAGGAACAGCAGCGCGGTGCGGCCACCCGTGCCGGGGTTGCCGATGTTCACCTGCGTCTGGCCCAGGCGCGTCAGCGTGAAGCTGACCCAGCCCTCGGCGACGGGGTCGGTGCCGCCCCAGCCGATCGCCGTCAGGATCGGACGCAGGCTCAGCTTGTCCTTGCCCGGCACGAAGTCGGTGATGGTGTCGCCCACGTCGCGCAGCGAGTTGTAGACGAAGATGTTGATCCCCGCCCCGCCGGTCAGCGTGTCGGCGCCGGCGCCGCCGATGATGATGTCGTCGCCCGGCGTGCCGACGATCACGTCGCGGCCGGAGGTGCCCTGGATGGTCTTGAACAGCGCCAGGCCGACGAGCACGGGGTCGTGGTCGGACGACTTGAAGGCGTTCGGCTCGTACGGGTCGGGCGGGCACAGGCCGCCGCAGGTGGTGAGTGGCGCCTTGTTCTCGACGTTGTAGTCGTACACCGTGGCCTCGTCGGCGTTGATGTGCCAGTGCACGGCCGAGCCGATCTTGAAGGCCATGGTCGACGTGCTGATCGCGTGGTCCAGCCGGCCAGCGGCGCCGTCGAACACGTACGAGTAGCCGAACGCGTTGAAGCGGCCGATCTGGTCGACGTAGCCGCTGCTGGTCAGGTCGAAGATCGGATCTTCCTGGCCATAGGCATTGAAGTCGCCGACCAGCAGCACGTCGTTGCTGCCGCTCAAGCCCTGCATCTGCGCCACGAAGGTCCGCAGCCGCTGCGCCTGCTGCACGCGCACCGCGTTCCAGCAGCCCTGGCCGTCGCCGCTGTCCAGGTTGCCCGGGGCGTCGGCATCACCCGCAGACGGGCAGCTGCCCTTGCTCTTCAGGTGATTGACGATCAGCGTGAACTTCTCGCCGTTGGCGGCCATGAAGGTCTGCGCCAGCGGCGGGCGGTTGTTCACCGGGTCCGGGTCGGTGACGGGCGCGCCGGAGGGCACGAGCTTGGCGGGCTTGTAGATCATCGCGACGCGGATCGCGTCGGTGCCGTTGCCGGTGGCGGGGTTTGCCACCACGGCGTAGGTACCGGCGCCGACCTTGGCATTGAGCGCATCCACGAGGTTCTGCGCCGCCACGTTGGCGTTGTTCTGGATCTCCATCAGGCCCACCGCGTCGGCGTTGAGCGCAGCCAGCGCCTCGACGATCTTGGTGCGCTGGCGCTGGAACTCGCCGATGTTGTTGGCGCCGCGGCAGTTGCCGGCGCTGGTGCCCGAGCCCAGCGTGCAGCCCTGGCCGGTCTGGCCGTCGGCGGTCTGGCCGTTGGTGAACGTGGTGAAGAAGTTCAGCACGTTCATCGCGCCCAGGCGCGTGGTCACCACGCTGGCCGGCGCGCTGGCCGCGGGGCTCACGGGTGGCGCCGCGAGGCGCGGGTTCGCGACGCTGAACACCGGCGCCACGGTCGGGTGGATCTTGTAGTCGCCGGGACCGGCGTTGCTCAGCGCGGCCAGGCCGTAGTCGATCACGCCGGTGATCGAGGCCACCGTGTCGCCCGCGCGCGGCACCCCATCAGCTTGGAGGTAGGGCGTGGGGTTCGGGTTCTGCGTCGAGCGGCCGTCGTCGAGGATGATGCGACGGCGCGCGTTCTCGTCGGCCAGCGCCAGCGCCTGCGGCGTGCCGGGGCGGTGGCGGTTGGTCGGCGTCTCCAGGCGACCGCCCACGGCCAGCGTCAGCTGGCCGAAGCGGCCCTGGTAGAAGTTCTGGTTCACCGTCAGCGGGCCGTTGATCGTGACCAGCATGCCTTCATAGCGTTCCAGGTCGTCGTTCACGAGCTCCGGCAGGCTGATCACGGTCGGGATGATGGTGCCGGTGCCCAGCACCGTGATGCCGGTGGGGCCGGTGATCTCGGTGACGCGGTGCGCCAGCGTGTCGGCGTTGCTGGCGGCGCCGGTGTTGAACTCGGCGACGGTGCCGGTGAGGCGGATCAGCTGGCCCACGCTGACGGTGGGCGCGGTGCTCGTGAAGACGAGGATGCCGTCGGAGGTGAGCGGGTCGCCGTCACCTGCCGGGTCCTGCATGAAGAAGCCGTTGTTGGTGAGCTTGGTGACGACACCGGTGGTGGTGACGCTCTGGCCCAGCAGCGGGCTGGTGCTGCCCGAGCCCTGGATCGCGTAGATCGGCGTGTCGGCCGCGTGCGCGGCGGCGCCGGTGGCCAGCAGCAGCGCCAGCAGCGCGGACTGCGTGCACTTCGGAAGTTGGAGTTTCATGGACGTGTCCTCGGTGGATCAACGACGCTGGCGGCTGGCAACGAAGCCGAGCACGCCGCAGCCGGCCAGCAGCAGCGCCAGGCTGCCCGGCTCGGGCACGGCGCTGGCCATCGCGGTGAAGTTGTCGACGCGGTTGGTGCCGCCGCTGGCCACGGTGCCGCCGGCGGCCGAGACGGTGGATGCGTCGACCAGGCGGATGAACACGCTGGCCTGGTTGTTCAGCGCCGCGATGGCGCTGAGGTCGACGCTCAGCGTGTAGATGGGCTGCGGCGTGGTGGCCGACCAGGTCGGGTTCGGCGCCGCGTTGGCCAGCACGGCATACGACTGGAAGGTCGTGAAGCTGCTGCCGTCGGTGCTGTAGGCAACGTTGAAGTCGCGCGGGCCGGTGCCGCTGCTGGTCTGGTCGAAGCTCAGCGTCAGGCCGGTGAAGCCGACGGTGCTGAAGCTGAACTGGTAGTAGTCGCCCACCAGCCAGTTGGTCGAGCTGAACGACTCGGCCGAGCCGTTGCCCACCGGGTTCGAGTAGGCCGTGGCACCGGCGTGGAAGCCCAGGGCGCTGCCGCTGCCGACTTCGGGCGCGATCGGGCCGGCGGTGGTGGGCACCGAGGTCTCGAAGGTCCATTGCGCGAGCGTGTCGGCGAAGGCGGGCGCGAAGGCGACCAGGGCGGCGGAAGCGAGCAGGTGCTTGAGCATGGAATCTCTCCTGAGAGCGGGTTGAAAAAAAATGGCGCCAGGGATGGCGCCGCGGTGCGTTGTCCCGCACCGTAGGTAGCAAGCATGAATCGTGCGTGACGAAGGGCATGCCCGGTGGGCCCTTCCCCCACGTCTGAGGGGCAGGGTATCGACCTACACTCGTGCCTTTGATCACGGGCCCCTCCCGCACATGTCCGACGACCCTCGCGAACGCGCCGAACAGCGCACGCTGCTGATGCCGCGGCGCGACCAGGGCAGCGAGCTGAAGGCGGGCCACGCGCTGCAGGAATTCGTCGTCGAGCGGCTGCTCGGCGTGGGCGGCTACAGCTGCGTCTACCTGGCGCGCGACACGCGCCTGGACCGCCGCGTGGCGGTGAAGGAATACCTGCCGGCCACGCTGGCGATGCGTGCGCCCGACGGCACCGTGATGCCGCGCCTGCCGCGCTTCCAGGAGTTCTTCGACAAGGGCCTGCAGGGCTTCCTGAACGAGGCGCGGCTGCTCGGCAGCTTCGACCATCCGGCACTGCTGAAGGTCTATCGCTTCTGGGCCGAGAACGGCACCGCGTACATGGTGATGCCGTACTACGAGGGCATCACGCTCAAGCGCTGGCTGCACGACCTGGGCGCGCCGCCGTCCGAGCGCTGGCTGCGCGACCTGGCCGAGCCGATGATGGCCGCGCTGCAGGCCATGCACGACCAGAAGTGCTACCACCGCGACGTGGCGCCGGACAACATCCTGATGCTCTACGACCGCGGCCAGCCCGGCAGCTACCTGGAGCAGAAGCCGCATCCGGTGCTGCTGGACTTCGGCGCCGCGCGCCGCGTGATCGGCGACGCCACGCAGCAGCTCACCGCCATCCTCAAGAGCGGCTACTCGCCGGTGGAGCAGTACGACGGCGAGGTCTCGCTGCGCCAGGGGCCGTGGACCGATGTCTATGCGCTGTGCGCCGTGCTCTACACCGCGATCACCGGCAAGGCGCCGGCGTCGTCGGTGGGCCGCATCGTGCGCGACGAGCAGCTGGGCGCGCGCCAGGCCGGCAAGGGGCGCTACAGCGAGTCGTTCCTGTCGGCCATCGACGCCGGCCTGTCGGTGCGGCCCGAGCAGCGCCCGCAGAGCATGGCCGCGCTGCGGGCGCTGATGGACATGCCGGTGCCGGCGCCCGACCCGGTGCCGCCGCACGCGCTGGCCAGCGCGCAGGCGCAGGCTGCGGCCCAGGCGCCCACGCGCGCGCCCTGGCTGCTGATCGGCGCGGCCGCCGTGGTGGCCGCCCTGGGCCTGGGTGCCTGGCTGCTGCGTCGCTAGCGCGCAACCGGCACTGTCGACTTTCCTGACAGTCGCCCGCCGTCGGCGCGGCGCGCCCGCCGCAAGCGCTTGATTCGCGACGGCTTTCGCTCCGGCGGCACGCGGCTTGCGGTGATGCCTCACCCGGCGCGGGCCGGGCCAGCCACGGAGTTGCGCATGACGAAGTTCCTCGCTTCCCTGCTCGCCACCCTCGCGATCGCGCTGCCCGGTGCGGCCTCCGCCGGCACGGTCAGCTTCAGCTACGACGCCAGCTTCGGCAGCGTCAACATCGCGGCCTCCGGCTTCATGCAGATCGCCGACGCGGCCGACGTCGACGGCTCGTACGCGGTGCTGGGCATCTCCGGCACGCGCAGCGTCGACGGCGACCTGCAGGACATCACCGGCATCGCCAGCGGCGGCAACTTCCTGTTCGACAACAAGCTGTTCCTCGACCCGACGCTGAACGGCGGCCTGTACTTCAACCTGTACGGGCTGCTGTACACCACCAGCTCGGCGCTGAGCGGCGTGCACACCGTCAACGTGTTCGACAACTTCAACGGCGACTACGGGCAGCCGGCGGGCTACGGCGAGTCGTCGTCGCCGGCCAACCCGGCCTTCAACCCGGTGGCCTACATCAGCAACCTGCAGATCCAGGCCGTGCCCGAACCGGGCAGCCTGGCGCTGGTGGCGCTGGCGCTGGCGCTGCTGGGCGCCGCGGCCGCGCGCCGCCCGGCCGCGCAGGCTTCTAGGGCGCGTTGATGACGCCGCTGGCCACGTGCCCGGCCGGCACGTGCTCGGCGGCGTTCTCGATGTGGCCGGTCTGGTCGTCGAAGAAGAAGTCGGGCTCGAACTCGCGCAGGAAGGCGCCCTTGGCCAGCCCGCCGAGGAACATCGCCTCGTCGATCTCGATCTGCCAGTCCATCAGCGTGCGCACCGCGCGTTCGTGCGCCGGCGCGCTGCGCGCGGTGACCAGCGCCGTGCGCAGCCGCATGCCTGCCACCGGCTCGCGCTGCAGGCGGTGCAGCGCCTCCAGCAGCGGCTTGAACGGCCCCGGCGCCAGCGGCGTGGCGGCGCGCTCGCGCTCGTGGCTCTGGAAGGCGCTGAGGCCGTCGCGCTGGAACACGCGCTCGGCCTCGTCGGAGAACAGCACCGCGTCGCCGTCGAAGGCGATGCGCACCTCGTCCGGGTGCGCGGCCGAGGCGCGCGCGCTGTGCGGGTACACGCGCGCGGCCGGCACGCCGGCGGCCAGCGCCTGGCGCACGTCGGCCTCGTTGGTGGACAGGAACAGGTTGGCGGCCAGCGGCCGCAGGTAGCGCCACGGCGGCTGGCCGCGCGTGAACACGCCGCGCTCCACCGGCAGGCCGTAGTGCTGCGCCGAGCGGAACACGCGCATGCCCGAGACCGGGTCGTTGCGCGACAGGATCACCACCTCCACGCGGCGCCGCGCGTCGCTGTTGAAGGCCAGCAGCTTGTTCACCAGCGAGAAGGCGACCCCGGGCCGAGCCGGCTCCTCCACGCGCTGCAGCTGCAGCTGCATGTAGGCGCGGTCGTCGCTGGCCTCGAAGACGCGGTTCTCCTCCTCGAAGTCGAACAGCGCGCGCGATGAGATCGCGACGACGAGCTGGCCTTGCAAGGTGGCGGGCATGGTGTTTGCCGATGCTACGCGAGTGGAATTTTTCATTGCGGTGCCACATCCGCCCGGCACCATGTCCTCGTAGGAAGTGCATGCAGGGAGAGCCGCCATGAACCCGACTGCCGCGACGACCAGCTACACCCGCCCCGAGGACCGTTGCCGCGGCAGCATGCCCGCGTGGAGCGACTCGGTCCCGCCCGGTTTCCGCAGCGAGGCCTTCGCCGAGGACCTGGACGGTCCGGCCGAAGCCGCCGCCCCGATGCGCCGCGCGACAGCGGCCGCCGCGCCGGGCTGGCGGCTGTGGCTGGCGCCCCTGCCGGGCTGACGCGGCGGCGGCTCGGCGCGGGCCCTGCATCCAGGGGCCGGCAGTGGGTATCGGGCGCGGCACAATGCCGCCCGCCGCTGCCCCTTTCGTGCCGATGAAATTCCTGCTGCCGCTGCTTGCCGCACTTCCCGTCTCCCTGGCCCTCGCCGGCCCTGCCCACCAGCACGGCGTGGCCACGCTGGACATCGCGGTCGAACCCACCCGCGTGACGCTGGACCTGGACAGCCCGCTGGACAACCTGCTCGGCTTCGAGCGCGCGCCGCGCACCGACGCCGAACGCGAGCGTGCGGCCGCGGTGGTGAAGAGGCTGCAGGGCGCGGAGGGTCTTTTCCGGATCGATTCCGCGGCCGGCTGCACGCTGGCCAGGGCCACGCTCACGTCGGCCGCGCTCGGCCTCAACGGCACCGCCAGCGACAAGGAAGGCCATGCCGACCTGCAAGGCCGCTTCGAGTTCACCTGCAAGGCCGGCGGCAAGGCCGGCTTCGTCGAGGTGGGCCTCTTCGACGCCTTCGCGCCGCTCCGGCGCATCGACCTGCAGGTGGTGACGCCGCGCGGACAGTTGAAGGCCACGCTGGTCAAGCCGGCCTCGCGCGTGGCGCTGGTGCGCTGAGCCGCGGCCAGCCATGCTGGCGCTCAGGGATGTCCGTTACGCCTGGCCCGGTGCCTCGGCCGACTGCCTGGCCATCGACGAACTCGTCGTTCCCGCCGGCGCGCGCGTCTTCCTGCACGGGCCCAGCGGCTGCGGCAAGAGCACGCTGCTGGGGCTGATGGCCGGCGTGCTGGTGGCGCAGCACGGCGTCGTCGAACTGCTGGGCCAGGACTGGGCGGCGCTGCCGGCCGGGCGGCGCGACGCGCGGCGTGTCGACCACGTCGGCGTGATCTTCCAGCAGTTCAACCTGCTGCCCTACCTGACGGTGCTGGACAACGTGCTGCTGCCCACCCGCTTCTCGGCCGCCCGGGCCGGACGCTGCAACGGCGGCGCGGCGGCGGCATCGCACGCGCTGCTGGAACGCGTCGGGCTGCCGGCCTCGCTGTGGACACGCCGCGCCGACGCCCTGAGCGTGGGCCAGCAGCAGCGCGTGGCGGCGGCGCGGGCGCTGATCGGCGCGCCCGAGCTCGTCATCGCCGACGAACCCACCTCGGCGCTGGACGCTGCGTTGCGCGACGCCTTCATGGCGCTGCTGATGGACGCCTGTGCCGCTGCCGGCAGCACGCTGGTGTTCGTGAGCCACGACGAGCGGCTGGCCGGCCGCTTCGATACGCGGCTGTCGCTGCCCGCGCTGAACCGCGCGGCCGCGGTCGCGGCATGAAGGCGCTGCTGCACGTCGCGCTGCGCAGCGCCTGGAACCGCCGCGGCACGCTGGCGCTGGTGATGGCGTCGATCGCGCTGGCCACGGCGCTGCTGCTGGGGCTGGAGCGACTGCGCACCGACATCCGCAGCAGCTTCTCGCTCGCGGTGAGCGGCACCGACCTGGTCGTCGGCGCGCGCACGGGGCCGGTGCAGCTGATGCTCTACGCGGTGTTCCGCGTCGGCGGCGCCACCAACAACATCCGCATGGACAGCGTGAAGGCCATCGCCGCGCACCGCGCGGTGGCCTGGGTGGTGCCGATCAGCCTGGGCGACTCGCACCGCGGCTTCGCGGTGCTGGGCACGACGGCGGCGTACTTCGAGCACTTCCTCTACGGCGACCGCCAGCCGCTGGTCATCACCCAGGGCCGTGCGTTCGCGGGCACCGTCGACGGCCTCTACGAAGCCGTGCTGGGTGCCGAGGTGGCCGAGACGCTCGGCTACCGGCTCGGCCAGCGCATCACGCTCAGCCACGGGCTGGGCGGCGTGGGCGGCGCTCTGGCCAGCGAACACGGCGACAAGCCGTTCACCGTGGTCGGCATCCTCGCGCGCACCGGCACGCCGGTGGACCGCAGCGTGCACGTCAGCCTGCAGGCCATCGAGGCCATCCACCTCGACTGGGCCGGCGGCGCGCCGGTGCCCGGCATGGCCATCGCCCCCGAGCTGGCGCGCAAGTTCGACCTCGAGCCGAAGCAGGTCACGGCCGCGCTGGTGGGCCTGAAGAGCCGGGTCGCGGTGTTCAACGTGCAGCGCTTCGTCAACGGCTACGAGGCCGAGCCGCTGCTGGCGGTGCTGCCCGGCGTGGCGCTGGACGAGCTGTGGAGCGCGGTGGGCATCGGCGAGAAGGCGCTGCTGGCCATCAGCGGCCTGGTCGCGCTGGTGAGCTTGGCCTCGCTGGTGGCGGTGGTGCTGGCGGGCCTGAACGAACGCCGGCGCGAGCTCGCGGTGCTGCGCGCGGTGGGCGCGGGGCCGCGCCAGGTGCTGGTGCTGCTGGCGGCCGAAGGCGCGCTGGTGACGCTGGGCGGCGCACTCGCCGGCGCGGCGGCGGCGGCGCTGGCGGTGGTGGCCGCCGGCCCGTGGCTGCAGCAACGCTTCGGCATCACGCTGCTGGCCGGTGCGCCGACGCCCGAACAATGGGGCCTCTTCGGGGCCGTGCTGCTGGCAGGTATGCTTGCCAGCCTGGTGCCGGGCTGGCGCGCCTACCGCCTGTCGCTGGCCGGCGGCCTGTCGCCGCGCACCTGAGCCGATCGAAGGTTGCCTGCCATGTTCCGCCCCCTGCTCACGACGATCTCCCTGCTGCTGGCCGCCACCGGCGCGTGGGCGCAGCCGCAAGGCGTGCCGCTGATGAAGCCGCCGCTCGCCGGCGCCGCGGCCAGCGCCAGCACCTTCAAGACCATCACCTGGGAAGCGCTGGTGCCGCCGAACTGGGACCCCTTCAAGGAGTTCCGCGACACCAACCTGAACGCGCTGCAGGACGGCGACCCGCGCGCCACCGAGATGCTCAAGCGCATGCGCCAGGTCTGGGACAACGCGCCGGTGAACGCCGAGCTCGTCGGCAAGCCGGTGCGCATCCCGGGCTTCGTGGTGCCGCTGGAGGACACCAAGGACGGCATCAAGGAGTTCCTGCTGGTGCCCTACTTCGGCGCCTGCGTGCACAGCCCGCCGCCGCCGTCGAACCAGATCATCCACGTGCTGCCCAGGTCGGCGGTGAAGAACCTGCGGTCGATGGACGCGGTGTGGATCAGCGGCACGCTGACCAACCAGCAGACCGATTCGTACATGGGCGCGTCGAGCTGGCGCGTGGAAGCGGTGAGCGTGGCGCCCTATGCGGAGACGGCGAAAGCCCGCTGAATGACGCGGCCTGCTGGCGCCGATCTGGCACGCACCACCTTCGGCGTGCTGTTCATCGGCCTGCTGCTGGCCGCGGTCGGCTGGATCGTGCGCCCGTTCCTGGGCCCGGCGATCTGGGCCACGATGGTGGTGGTGGCCACCTGGCCGCTGATGCTGCGCGCGCAGCGCCTGCTGTGGGGCCGGCGCACGCTGGCCGTGGTGGCGATGACGCTGCTGCTGCTGCTGCTGTTCGTGGTGCCGCTGACGCTGGCCATCGTGACCATCGTCGACAACGTCGACGAGATGGTGGGCTGGGCCAAGGTGGCCACCACCTGGCACCTGCCCGACAAGCCACCGGCCTGGGCGGTGCAGCTGCCGGTCGTCGGCGGC
This sequence comes from Rubrivivax sp., assembly GCA_044226255.1. Lineage (GTDB taxonomy): Bacteria > Pseudomonadota > Gammaproteobacteria > Burkholderiales > Burkholderiaceae_C > Rubrivivax. The sequence goes on along the minus strand of JBGAHJ010000014.1, from coordinate 82,294 downwards.
ATGGTCGAACGCGCCTGGGAACAGGCCACCGCCCTGGGCCTGCGCGACCTGCTGCCCAAGCTGCAACCCTATGCCGGCAACGTGACGCGCTGGCTCGTCGGCCAGCTCGGCAGCGTCGGCTTCCTGCTGCTGCAGTTCCTGGTGACGGTGACGATCGCCGCGGTGATGTACGCCACCGGCGAGGAGGCGGCCGACCTGGTGCGCCGCTTCGCGCGCCGCCTGGGCGGCGAGCGCGGCGAATCGGTGGTGGTGCTGGCGGCCGGTTCCATTCGCGGCGTGGCGTTGGGTGTCGGGGTGACGGCGCTGGTGCAGGCGCTGCTGGCCGGCATCGGCCTGTGGGCCGCCAGCGTGCCGCTGGCCGGACTGCTGACCGCGCTGACCTTCATGTTCTGCATCGCCCAGGTCGGGCCCGTTCCCGTGCTGGTGCCGGCGGCGATCTGGTGCTTCTGGAACGGCAGCACCGGCTGGGGCATCTTCCTGCTGGTGTGGGCCGGCGTGGTGGCGACGCTGGACAACGTGCTGCGCCCGCTGCTGATCCGCATGGGCGCCGACCTGCCGTTGCTGCTGATCTTCGCCGGCGTCATCGGCGGCCTGCTCGCGTTCGGCCTGGTGGGCATCTTCGTCGGGCCGGTGGTACTCGCTGTTGCATATACCCTGCTCGAAGCCTGGCTGAGCGACGGCGACCGGCGCCATGCCTGGCACGACTGAGTGCGCCCGGCTTCGAACGAGGGGGTCGCCGGTGAAGAAAGGTTTCGGCCGCCAACCGGGACCGCACCGCGCGCGTTGACGCTCGGTATGAAACGACGCTCGCTGCTCGCCGTTCCCCTCGCCGCGCTGCTGCTCACCGCCTGCGGCGGCGGTCTCTACCTCGAGGTGGGCGACGGCTACGACGGCCCGCCGCCGACCATCAGCGTCACCGCCTCCACCGGCAACGCGCGGCGCGGCGATCTCATCCGGCTCTCGGCCGCGATCTCGGCGCCCAACGGCATCGACCGCATCACGTTCTATCGCATCGACCCCGGTGTCTCCACGCTGCTGGCCACGCTCTACGGCCCGCCGGCGCAGGTGGACACGCCGATCCCGGTGAACGCCGGCAGCAGCGTCACCTACTGGGCGCGCATCTGCGACAACGCGGGCTACTGCGGCGAGAGCAGCAACGTCACGGTGACCGTGACCCCTTGAAGTCGGCCAGGAAGGGCGTCACCGCGGCGACGAAGGCCTCGGGCGCCTCGATCATCGGCACGTGGGCGGCCTCGGGAATGACCACCAGCCGTGCGCCCGGAATGCCTTCCGCATAACGCCGCCCGGCGGCCAGCGGGATCAGCCCGTCGTGTTCGCCCCAGACCACCAGCGTGGGCACCGTGATGCCGGCCAGCTGATCGTCCAGCGTCTCGTCCAGCGTGCCCGGGTTGCCCGCGAAGCTGCGCACCGCGAAGCTGCCCGGGTTGGCCAGCATGAAGCCCATGCTGCCGCGCACACCGTCATCGCCGGTGAAGCGCTCGGTGCGGAAGATCTTCGCCATCTGCGCCTTCTGGAAGGCCAGCGTCGGCGACGGCGGCACGCGCTGCAGCCCGTCCGGCGGCGCGGCGCCCGCTGCGCGCAGGCCGGCCGCGTTGCACAGGATCAGGCGCGAAGGCTTCGGCAGCACGAAGCTGGCGCCCGCGGCCTGGCCGCGCTGCGCCTGCAGCGTGTAGGCGGCCGCCACCCAGCCGCCCAGCGAGACGCCGGCCAGCGCGAAGTCGGCCAGCTTCAGGCCGCGCAGCAGTTCGCCCAGCACGTCCACCCACAGCTGGACGCTGTAGGTCACGAAAGGCTTGTCCGATTCGCCGAAGCCGAGCTGGTCCACCGCGATCACGTGATGCGTCTCGGCCAGCTTCGGCGCCACCAGGCCCCAGTCGCCCAGGCCGCGGCTGCCCAGGCCGTGCAGCAGCACCAGCGTCGGGCGGCCCGCTCGGGCGCGCCCGAACTCGTGAACGCGGATGCGGGTGCCGAAGACCTGCGCGAACTTCGCCACCGGCTTCGGCGCGGCCGCGAAGGCCGGGGCGCCCGAAGCGGCCAGCAGCGCGAGCAGGTGGCGGCGCTTCATGCGGGCAGCAGGCCGTGCTCGCGCAGCGCGGCGGTGGTCTGCGCGATGTCGACGAAGTGGATGCCGCGCCAACCCAATGCGCGCGCCGCCTCGATGTTCGGCGCGTGGTCGTCGATGAACAGCAGCTCGTGCGGCGGGCGGCCGAAGCGCGCGGCCGCCACCTCGAAGATCGCGGGCTCGGGCTTGTTGTGGTGCACGCGGGCCGAGAACACGCCGTCGCCGAACAGCGCCATGAAGTCGTGCGTGCGCTCCAGGTGCGTGGCGTACGGTGCCGGCATGTTCGACAGGTAGAACAGCGGGTGGCCCGCCGCGTGCAGCCGGCGCAGCAGCGCCACGGTGGCCGGCTGCGGCTGCAGTTCGTGCGGCACCGCGTCCACCACGCGCTGCACCTCGGCTTCGGAAAGGCCGGTGCGGCGCGCGATGCGCGGCACCAGCGCGGCGGGTTCGACGGTGCCACGGTCGAAGTCGCCCCAGTCGCCGCCGTAGCTCTGGAAGATCTGCTGCATCCAGTGGCGGGCGGGTGTCTCTGGCGTGATCCGCGCGCCCAGCAGTTCGGCGAGCAGCCGCTCGGGCTCCCAGCGGAACAGCACGCCGCCGAAATCAAAGACAACGGCGGTCATCGCGCCACCAGCCGCTGCAGCAGCCCCGCCGTGGACGCATCGAGCCCGTTGATGTCGCCGGAGGCGAAGCGCGGCAGCAGCTGGTTGCACAGCGCCTTGCCCAATTCCACGCCCCACTGGTCGAAGCTGTTGATGCCCCACAGGGCGCCGCTGGTGAACACGCGGTGCTCGTAGAGCGCGATCAGCGCGCCCAGCGAGCGCGGCGTCAGCGTGTCCAGCACGAGCGTGGTGCTGGGCCGGTTGCCGGGGAAGCTGCGGTGGCGGGCCAGCACGGCGCGGTCGATGTCCGCCGCCGCGGTGGGCGCCTTCTCGGCCAGTGCCTCGTCGGCGGTCTTGCCCAGCATCAGCGCCTGGCTCTGCGCGAGGCAGTTCGCCAGCAGCTTGGTGTGCTGGTCGGCCAGCGCGTGCGCCGGCGTCTTCACCGCGATGAACTCCACCGGGATCACGTCGGTGCCCTGGTGCAGCATCTGGAAGTAGGCGTGCTGGCCGTTGGTGCCGGGCTCGCCCCACACCACCGGGCTGGTGCCGAAGGGCAGGGCGGCACCGGCCACGTCCACGCACTTGCCGTTGCTTTCCATCTCCAGCTGCTGCAGGTAGGCGGGCAGTCGCGCCAGGCCCTGGTGGTAGGGCGCCACGCTGCGGCTCGAGAAGCCGTAGAAATTGCGGTACCAGACATCCAGCAGCCCCAGCAGCACCGGCAGGTTGCGCTCGAGCGGGCTTTCCGCGAAGTGTCGGTCCATCGCGTGCGCGCCGGCCAGCAGCGCGCGGAAGTTCGCCTCGCCGACGGCGATGGCGATCGGCAGCCCGATCGCGCTCCACAGCGAGTAGCGGCCGCCCACCCAGTCCCAGAAGCCGAAGGTGGTGGCTATGCCGAACTCGGCCGCCGCCTTCACGTTGGTGGTGGTGGCGGCGAAGTGGTGGGCGATGTCGGTGCCGCCCTGCTGCAGGAACCAGGCGCGCGCGCTGTCCGCATTGGCCATCGTCTCCTGCGTCGTGAAGGTCTTGCTGGCGACGATGAACAGCGTGCGCTTCGCGTCCAGCTGCGGCAGCAGGCGCGCGATGTCGTGGCCGTCGACGTTGCTCACGAAGTGCAGCCGGCGCTGCGGCTGCGTGAACGGCTGCAGCGCCGGCACCACCATCTGCGGCCCGAGGTCGCTGCCGCCGATGCCGATGTTGACGATGTCGCTGATCAGCGGGTCGGCGCGCACGCGTTCCGCATACGCCAGCATCGCGTCGAGCACACCATGCACCTCGGCGCTGAACGGGCCTGCGCCCTTGGGCGCGCGCAGCGCGGTGTGCAGCACCGCGCGGCCTTCGGTGAGGTTGGCCACCTCGCCGCGCAGCAGCGCGTCGCGCCGCGCCGGCAGCTGGCATTCGCGCGCCAGGTCGAGCAGGAAACGCAGCGCCGCGAGGTCGATGCGGTTCTTGCTGAGGTCGGCGAAGACCTCGGGTGCCTCGAAGGCGAAGCTCGCGAAGCGGCCGGGGTCGCGCGCGAAGGCCTCGCGCAGGTCGAAGTCGCGGCCATGCGCTTCCCAGTGGCCGCGCAGGGCCAGCCAGGCCTCGGTGGCGTCGCAGCGCGGCGCGTTCACTGGCGCGCCTTCTCGATCAGCTGGTCGAGCCGGGCCGCATCGGCCGCGAAGGCGCGGATGCCCTCGGCCAGCTTGTCGCTGGCCATCGCGTCCTGGTTCAGCGCCCAGCGAAAACCCGCTTCGTCGTGGTGCACGGCGGGCAGGGCCAGCTTCTGCGCCGCGGCGGCGTCCAGCGCGCGCGGCACCGGCGCATCGGCCGCCTGCAGCGCGGCCAGCAGTTCGGGGCTGATGGTCAGCAGGTCGCAGCCGGCGAGCGCCAGCACCTGGCCGGTGTTGCGGAAGCTGGCACCCATCACCTGCGTGGCGATGCCGTGGCGCTTGTAGTGGTTGAAGATCGCCGTCACCGACTTCACGCCGGGGTCGTTGGCGCCGGCGTTGGCGGCCTCGTCCCAGGCGCTGCCGGCCTGCTTCTTGTACCAGTCGTAGATGCGGCCGACGAAGGGGCTGATGAGCCGCACGCCGGCGTCGCCGCAGGCCACCGCCTGGCAGAACGCGAACAGCAGCGTCAGGTTGCAGCGGATGCCGTCGCGCTCCAGCTGCTCGGCGGCGCGTATGCCTTCCCAGGTGGCGGCGATCTTGATCAGCACCCGCTCGCGGGCGATGCCGGCGGCTTCGTACAGCGCGATCAGGCGCCGCGCGCGCGCCACGGTGGCGGGCGTGTCGAACGACAGCCGGGCGTCGACCTCGGTGCTCACGCGGCCCGGCACCACCTTCAGGATCTCCAGGCCGAAGCGCACCAGCACCGCGTCGACGATCGCGGGCAGCGCGGCGCCCTGGTTCGCCGCCACCGCCTCGGCCAGCAGCGGCGCGTACTCGGGCTGCTGCACGGCCTTCAGGATCAGCGTCGGGTTGGTGGTGGCGTCCTGCGGCGCAAACGCCGCCAGCTGGTGGAAGTTGCCGGTGTCGGCGACGACGGTGGTGTGCTGCTTGAGCTGCTCGAGCTGGTTCATGGCGCGATTAGAACCCGAGCCACGGCGTGCGGGTTTCAACGCGGTTTCAGGCCGGCAGCACGGCGCTGACGCCCCGGCGTTGACAGCGCCCGGGGTGCCTGCCATGGTGCGCCGTCGAGCCGATGCACGCGCTGCCCCTACCCTTTCCCGCCGCCGCCGACCCGCTGCCCACGCCGGCTGCCTCGCCGTCGATGCTGGCGCGCTGCCTGCTGCTGGCGCTGCTGCTGCACGTGTGGCTGGTGCTGCTGCTGGGCAGCGCGCCCGGCGGCACGGCGCGCCAGGGCGAAGGGGTGTGGGGCTCGATCAACGTCACGCTGCGCGGCCCCGAGACCCGCGGCGCGGCCGAGCCGCCACCGGCCACCGAGGAACGGCGCGACGGCCCGCCCGGCAGCGCCGCGTTGCCGCGCTTCGGCGGCGCGGTGCGCGAGGCGGCCACGCCGGCGCCGCCCGACCCCGGTGCCGCGCAGCTGGGCGAATGGGCGGTGCGCCCGGCGCTGCCGGCCGCGCCGGCGGGCGAGGCGGCGCTGACGCCCTTGCCGCCCCTGGCGCCGCTGCCCGCGGCCCCCGCGCCGCCGCTGCCCACGCCACCCGGACGCGTGCTGGAGGAACGCCTGCTGCCGCAGGCCCCGCCCGCCACGCCGCCGCTGACGGCGCCCACGCCGCTGGCGGTGCCGCTGCCGGCCGCGCCCGCGCTGCCCGCGCTGCGCCCGCCGGTGGAAACGCCGCCGCCACCCCCGGTGGAGCGCAACCTCACGACCGCGGTGCCGCGCGACGCCGCGCCGCTGCGCCCGGTGGCGCCATTGGAGAGCGCGGTGCCGCCGCCCACCGCGCCGCGCCTGCTCGCTCCGCAGTTGCCGACCCTGGCGCCGGCGGTGGAGACACCACCGCCCGAGGCGCCGGTGCGGCGCATCGAGGCGCTGCCGGTGCCCGCCGCCGCGGCGCCGGTCGCACCCATCACCCCGCTCGCGCCGACCGCATCGACACCGGCGCCGCAGGCCCTGCCCGCCGCAACCGCGCCCGCCCTGGCGCCGGCCCTGCAGCCCAGCCTCACCGCACCTGCCGCGGCGCTGCCGGGCGCACCGGACGCCGGCAGCCGCGTCGGCGCCGACGTCGCCACGCCGCCTTCGGCCGCCGCCAGTGCGCCGCCGCGCCTGAACCTGGACCTGGCGCGTCCGCGCGGCGGCGAGCTCTCGCGCGGCGGCAGCCGCGGCGTGCTGCCGCTGCTGCCGCGCCCGCCCGAGTTGTCCGACAAGCTGGCGCGCGACATCGAGAAGTCCGCCAAGGGCGACTGCCGCACCGCGCACGCCAACGCCGGGCTGCTGGCCGTGGTGCCGCTGGCGGCGGACGCGGCCCGCAAGGAGGGGGGGTGCAAATGGTGACGCGCGGAGGCTGATGGTTTCGCTACCATCGCGCCCGGCCAGACCGGGAGGCGAACGACCTCCCGCACAACAGGAGACCCCATGATGAAGCTTCGTTATTCGCTGGCGCTGCTTGCGGCCGCCACCACCGCCGCGCAGGCCGCCACCGTCGGCGTCAGCTGGTCCAACTTCCAGGAAGAGCGCTGGAAGACCGACGAGGCCGCGCTGAAGGCCCAGCTCGCCAAGAGCGGCCACACCTACATCAGCGCCGACGCGGCCGGCTCGCCCGAGAAGCAGATCACCGACGTCGACGGGCTCATCGCCAAGGGCGCGCAGGTGCTGGTGATCCTGGCGATGGACAAGGACGCCATCCTGCCCGCGGTGAACAAGGCCACGCAGCGCAAGATCCCGGTGATCGCGTACGACCGCCTGATCGAAGCGCCCGGCGTCTTCTACATCACCTTCGACAACAAGGAAGTGGGCCGCATGCAGGCGCGCGCCGTGTTCGCCGCGAAGCCGAAGGGCAACTACGTGATGATCAAGGGCTCGCCCACCGACCCGAACGCCGACTTCCTGCGCGCCGGGCAGCAGGAGGTGCTGGACGCGGCGATCAAGAAGGGCGACATCAAGATCGTCGGCGAGGAATACACCGAAGGCTGGAAGCCCGAGGTGGCGCAGAAGAACATGGAGCAGATCCTCACCAAGACCGGCGGCAAGGTGGATGCCGTGGTGGCCAGCAACGACGGCACCGCCGGCGGCGTGGTGGCGGCGCTCACGGCGCGTGGCGTCAAGGGCGTGCCGATCTCGGGCCAGGACGGCGATCACGCCGCGCTGAACCGCGTGGCGCGCGGGCTGCAGACGGTGTCGGTGTGGAAGGACGCGCGTTCGCTGGGCCAGCAGGCCGCGGTGGTGGCCGACGCGCTGGCCGCCGGCAAGCCGGTGCCGGGCGCCGCGAAGTGGAACGGCGGCGAGAAGAAGATCGCGCTCGACTCGCTGTTCCTGAAGCCGGTGCCGGTGACCCGCGACAACCTGGACACGGTGCTGTCCGCCGGCTGGATCAAGAAGGCCGCGCTGTGCCAGGGCGTCGCAGCCGATGGCCCTGCCGCCTGCAAGTAACCCGGCGAGCAGGCCCGCGGCCTGGCGCGAGGCGCTGGATGCACGCACCGCGCTGATGGGCGCGGTGCTGCTGGTGCTGTGGGGCGCGTTCCACGCGCTCACCGGCGGCCTCTTCCTCACGCCGGAGAACCTGTACAACCTGTTCCAGCAGACCGCCGTGGTCGGCATCATGGCCACGGTGTTCGTGCTGGTGATCGTGGCGCGCCACATCGATCTCTCGGTGGGCTCGGCGGTCGGCTTCGTCGGCGTGCTGATCGCGTTCCTGATCTACACGAAGCAGTGGTCGTGGCCGATGGCCGTGGCCGCGGGCCTGGGCCTGGCGCTGGCGATCGCGGTGTACCAGGGCGCGCTGTCGGCCTGGCTCGGCGTGCCCTCGTTCGTGGTCACGCTCGGGGGCCTGATGAGCTTCCGTGGCGCGGCCTTCCTCGTTGCCGACGGCAAGACGCAGCCGATCGCCGACCCGGTGTTCCTGGCGCTCGGCGGCGGCTACGGCGGCGCGGTCGGGCCGCTGGTGAGCTGGCTGCTGGGCGCGGCGGTGTGCGTGGCGCTGGTGGCCGCGCTCGCGTGGCAGCGCCGCTACCGCGCGCGCTTCGGCGCGCCGCCGCAGCCGCTGGTGGCCGACGCCCTGCGCGTGGGCCTGCCCTGCCTGCTGGTGCTGGGCTTCGTCGCGACGATGAACGCCTACCAGATCCCCGGCAAGGACACGGCGCAGGGCGTGCCGATCCCGGTGCTGATCTGGGCCGCGGTGGCCGCGGCACTCGCCTTCATCGTCAAGCGCACGCGCTTCGGGCGTTATGTGTTCGCGCTGGGCGGCAACCCGGAAGCGGCCGAGCTGGTCGGCATCCCGGTGCGGGGCGTGACGCTGCAGCTCTACGCGCTGCTGGGTGCGCTGGTGTGCGTGGCGGCGGTGGTGTCGATCGCGCGGCTGAATGCCGGCACCAATTCGCTGGGCACGGGCCTGGAGCTCTACGTGATCGCCGCCGCGGTGATCGGCGGCACCGCGCTGGCCGGCGGCAGCGGCACCATCCTCGGCTCGGTGCTGGGCGCGCTGATCATGCAGTCGCTCGACAGCGGCCTGCTGCTGCTGGACGTGTCGATCGGCATGCGCATGGTGCTGATCGGCCAGGTGCTGATCGCGGCCGTGGTGTTCGACGCGCTGTACCGGCGCGCCACCGGGGAACGCACATGACGGCCACGGCAGCCGTGTCGCTGCGCGCCATCCACAAGGCCTTCGGCGGCGTGCATGCGGTGCAGGACGTGAGCCTGGACCTCTACCCCGGCGAGGTGGTGGCCGTGCTGGGCCACAACGGTGCGGGCAAGTCCACGCTGATGAAGATGCTGGCGGGTGTCTACCCCATCGACAGCGGCGAGATCCGCGTGCACGGCCAGGCCGTGCAGATCCGCTCGCCGGGCGACGCGCAGGCTCTCGGCATCGAGACCATCCACCAGACGCTGGCGCTGGCGGACAACCTCGACGCGGTAGCAAACCTTTTCCTGGGGCGCGAGTGGCTCACGCCCTGGCGCACGCTGGACGACGTGCGCATGGACGCGCGCGCCCGCGAGGTGTTCGCGCGCCTGAACTCGCGCTTCACCAACATCCATGTGCCCGTGCGCCGCCTCTCGGGCGGCCAGCGCCAGGTGGTGGCGATCTCGCGCGCGCTGCAGTTCGACGCGCGCATCCTCATCATGGACGAGCCCACCGCCGCGCTCGGCCCCGAGGAATCGGCGATGGTGGCCAACCTCATCCGCCAGCTGAAGGCCGAGGGCGTGGCGATCTTCCTGATCAGCCACGACATGCCCGACGTGTTCGCGCTGTCCGACCGCCTCTGCGTGATGAAGAACGGCCGCGCGGTGGGCACCTACGCCACCGCCGACGTGAACGAGGACGAGGTGCTCGGGATGATCATCGCGGGAAAAATTCCCGCTGATCGCCAACCGTCATTGGGACCGCTACCTTCGCTTGGCAGCGGCAAGGTCGCGCCCTAGGATCGTCTCGCCAGGCCCTGGGACACGGGTGCAAGGGGCATCCGGTGGGGCAGGCCAACGGGAGGCGAGATGGGCACTGCATTCGTTCCGCGCGCATCGGCTCAGGCGCATCGGGCCGGTTTCCTCGTGGTGGTGGGGCTGCATGTGGCGATCGGGCTGGCGCTGCTGCACGGACTGGCGCGCACGCTGATGGAACCACCGCCACCGCCCATCGTGCTGGCCAGGCCGGTCGATCCCACCGAGCCCCTGCCGCCGCCGGAACCGCCGCCGCTGCAGCCGACGGCGCGCACCGTGTTCACGCCCACGCCGGTGCCGCTGCCCGATGACCCCGTCGTGCTGAAGCAGGATCCTGCGACGACCATCACCAACCCGCGCGAGCCGGCCGCCGGCACGGGCCCGTCGGGTGGCGACACCGCCGGCACCGCGCAGCCGGCCCCGCTGCCGCAGCCTGCGCCGCGCGCGGCATCGCGGCCCGTGATCTCCAACGTGCAGGCCTGCGCGCCGACGGCGGAGGACTACCCCGTGAGCGCCCGCCGTGCCGAGGCCGCCGGCACCACGCGCCTGCGCTTCACCGTCAGCGCGGCCGGTGCGCTGGTGGGCTCGGAGGTCGTGCGCTCGGCCGGGCCGACGCGCGAGCACAAGCAGCTGGACCGCATCACGCAGACGAAGCTGGCCGGCTGCAGCTTCGGCGCCGGCATCGACGACAGCGGCCGCGCGATCGGCGGCACCTTCGAGGTCGACTACGTCTGGCGGCTCGACAACTGAGCCGCTGCGCGTTCAGAGCACCAGCAGCGCCCGGAAGTCGTTGACGTTGGTGAACGTCGGCCCGGGCGTCACCAGGTCGCCGAGCTGGCTGAAGAACGACCAGGCGTCGTTGCGGTCCAGATAGTCCGCGGCCTTCAGGCCCAGGGCGCCAGCGCGCTGCAGCGTGGTGGGCGTGACGAGCGCGCCGGCGTTGTCCTCGATGCCGTCGATGCCGTCGGTGTCGGCGGCCAGCACGTGCACGTTCGGCTCGCCCTGCAGCGCGATCGCGCAGCCGAGCAGGAACTCGGTGGCGCGGCCTCCGCGGCCACCCTTGCTCTTCACGGTGACGGTGGTCTCGCCGCCCGAGAGGATCACGCAGGGCCTGGCGAAGGGCGCGCCGCGCCGTGCCACCGCGCGCGCCAGCGCGGCGTGCACCTTGCCCACCTCGCGGCTTTCGCCTTCGATCTCGTCGCTGAGGATGTGGGCCTCGATGCCGGCCGCGCGCGCCGCCGCGGCGGCCGCTTCCAGGCTCTGCTGCGGTGTCGCGATCAGGTGCACCTGGTGACCGGCGAAGCGCCGGTCGCCGGGTTTGGGTGTCTCGAAGGCGCCGCTCTCCAGGCCTTCGCGCGCCGCCTGCGGCAGCTCGATGCCGTAGCGCCTGCAGATCGCCAGCGCGTCGGCGCAGGTGGTGGCGTCGGGCACCGTGGGGCCGCTGGCGATGACCTCGGGCGCGTCGCCCGGCACGTCGCTGATCAGCAGCGTCACCACGCGCGCCGGCGCGCACAGCGTCGCCAGGCGGCCGCCCTTGATGGCCGAGAGGTGCTTGCGCACGCAGTTCATCTCGTCGATGGCCGCGCCGCTCTTCAGCAGCGCCTTGTTGATGGCCTGCTTGTCCTCCAGCGTCAGCCCGGCCGCGGGCAGCGACAGCAGTGCCGAGCCGCCGCCCGAGATCAGGCACAGCACCAGGTCGTCGGGTCCCAGGCCGCGCGTCAACTCGACGATGCGCGCGGCCGCCTTGCGGCCGGCTTCGTCGGGCACCGGGTGCGAAGCCTCCACCACCTCGATGCGCCCGGGCCGTGCCTTGTAGGCCGGCGGCACGTGGTCGTAGCGCGTCACCACCAGGCCCGACAGGCGCGCGTTCGCGGGCCACAGCGCGTCGACCGCGGCGGCCATCGCGCCGCCGGCCTTGCCGGCGCCCAGCACCAGGGTACGGCCGCGTGCCGGGGGTTCGGGCAGGAAGGCCGCCGTGTTGTGCGCCGGCAGCGCCCGCTGCACCGCGGCGTCGTAGAGATGGCGCAGGAAGGCGCGCGGATCGTCGATGCGGGCCATGCGCGTCAGGCCTTGGGCGCCGGGTGCGTGGGGTCGACCCAGGGCACGTTCTCGGGCTTCTCCACCGGCTCGATGTCCAGGTTCACCGCCACCGCCTGGCCGTCGCTGCGGCACAGCACGCACTCCAGCACCTCGGTGCGGCTGGCGTTGATCTCCTGGTGCGGCACGTAGGGCGGCACGTAGATGAAGTCGCCCGGCCCGGCCTCGGCGGTGAACTCGAGCTTCTCGCCCCAGCGCATGCGCGCGCGGCCCTTCACCACGTAGATCACGCTCTCCAGCGGGCCGTGGTGGTGGGCGCCGGTCTTCGCATCGGGGTGGATGTGCACGGTGCCGGCCCACAGCTTCTGCGCGCCGGTGCGCGCGAAGGTGATCGCGGCCTTGCGGTCCATGCCAGGTGTCTGCGCGGTGCTGGCGTCGAGCTGGTCGCCAGGCACGACGCGCACGCCATCATGTTTCCAGCGGGGGGCGGTTTGCTTGTCGCTCATGCGGGGGCCGTGCTGCCGGTGCTGCGGGACCACCATTGTGCGGCGGCCACGCAGATCACCCAGCACAGCCAGGCCGACCACAGCGTGTGGCTCGGGTAGTGCGCGCCGCGCGCCAGCTGCGCTGTGCCGAACAGCAGGCCCACCAGCAGCACTGCGGCCAGCCAGGTGCGCGCCACCTTGGCATCGTGCGGGCGCCACAGGAAGTACAGGCCCAGGAAGCCGAAGGCCGCAACCGCGTGGCCTGAAGGGAAGCAGCGTCCGCCGCCGCCGTCGGCCACGCCGAAGCGCCAGTGCGAGACGTACTGCGCCGTGCCGCCGAAGATCGACAGGTCCCAGGGGCAGCTGGTCAGGCTGAAGCGCTTGATGGCCGGCACCACGACGATGGCCAGCAGCATCACCGCGATCCAGCGCCAGCGTTCGGCGCGGCTGGGCCGGCCCGGCACACCTTGCGCTGGCGTGCGCAGCGCCGCCACCACCAGCAGCGCCAGCAGCGCCCAGGCCAGCAGGCGGCCGCCGTCGTGCAGCACGCGGCTGGCCCAGAAGGTGTCGCGCGCGGCAAAGCCGCTGGCGTTGCCGAAGAGCCGCGCAGCGGCCACGTCCAGCCCGCTGAAGTCCCAGGCCAGCAGCAGCAGCAGGCCGGCGGCGGTGATGGCCAGGTCGCGCCGCAGGGTGTGCCTGGAAGCCGATGGGTTCATGGCGCGGCGGGCGGTGTGCGGCAGCCCTGCGCCAGGTCCCAGGCCGGGTCGTAGAGGGCGGTCTTCACGTCGGCCAGCGCCAGCAGCGTGTGGAACAGGTGGTCGTGCGCGGCCGGCGCCTTGGCGCGGCGCTGCAGGCAGCCGAGGTCCAGGCCCAGCGCGCGCGGGGTGCCGTCCGAGAACCACAGCGCCATCGGCACGCGCTTCTGCAGGTCGGGTGCGATGGCGTAGGGCAGGCCGTGCAGGTACAGGTTGTTCTCGCCCAGCGACTCGCCGTGGTCGGACACGTACAGCAGCACCGAGTCCACCGTGCCGGCCGCGGCCTGCAGCTGCTTCACCGCGCTCGTCAGCACGTGGTCGGTGTACAGCAGTGCGTTGTCGTAGGCGTTGACGATCTGCTCGCGGCTGCACTTCTGCAGGTCGTCGAACTCGCACGGCGGCAGGAAGCGCCTGAAGGCCGGCGGGTAGCGGCGGAAGTAGGACGGGCCGTGGTTGCCCAGCATGTGCAGCACCAGGAGCTGCGTGGCGGCGGGCTTCGTGGCGGCCAGCGCCTGCAGCCGTTCGGGCAGGCCTGCCAGCAGCGCCTCGTCCAGGCAGCGGCCGTCGCTGCACAGGCCGGCGGGTTTCAGGTCGGGCACGTTCTCCTGCGGCAGGCCTTCGCAGACGCCCTTGCAGCCCGACTGGTTGTCGCGCCACATCACGCCCACGCCGGCACGCGCCAGCACGTGCAGCAGGCTCTCGCTGCCGCGGATGACGGCCTCGTCGTAGTCGCGCCGGCCCACCGGCGCGAACATGCAGGGCAGCGAGACCTCGGTGTTGGTGCCGCAGCTGGCCACCTCCGCGTAGCTGACCAGCGGCGCGCCGGCCGCGGCCAGCGCGGCGAGCTCCGGCGTGGTCTGGCGCGCATAGCCGTTGAGTCCCCAGTTGGCGGCGCGCGCGGTCTCGCCCACCACCATCACCACCAGCAGCGGCTTCGTGCGCGCGGCGAACGCGGGGCCGGGCTTCGCGTCGAGCCCGATCGGCTGGCGCGGCTTCGCGGCGCCCTTGGCCTGCGCGGCGGCCACCGCGCCCAGGCTGTACAGGTAGTTGGCCGGCGTGGCGAGGTAGCGCACCTCCTTGTGGTTGCGCATCAGCGACGCGAAGGGCTGGAAGACCAGCATCAGCGCGCCCACCAGCAAGGCCACGGCCGCGAGCAGGCTGCCGATGCGCACCCCGAACGCGCGCAGCGGCGGCCGCGGCACCAGGCGCACCTTCCACAGCAGCACCAGCGGCAGCACCGCGAACAGCAGCAGGTGCGGCACCATGCGCCAGGCGAACAGCTCGCGCGCCTCGGCCACGTCGGTGCGCATCACGTTGCGCAGCATCGAAGGGTCCAGGTAGACCTTGTACGACTGCATGAAGTGCGTGGCGAAGGCGGTGCCGACGATCAGCAGCGCGAGCAGCGGCTTGACCGTCCAGCGCGTGCTGACGAGCGCGAGCATCAGGAAATGCAGCGCGGCCAGCATCACCAGCAGCGCGGCTGCGAAGCCCCAGGTGGCGGGCTGCGCCGGCTCGCGGCCCTGCAGGGCGGCTTCCAGGAACAGGCGGTTGGCCGACAGCGCCCAGAACACGCTGGCCGCGAGCACCAGCTGCTCGACGGACAGCGCCCAGGGGCCGCGGACCGGCGAAGAAGGCATGGACAGGGCGGACGGCATCCCCGCGATTGGACCCTATCCGGCTTAGCGCTCGCTGAAGCACAAACCCGCACCGGGTGCGCTTCGCAGCTCCACCACAATCGCGGCCACCCGTGCCCGAAAGAACCCCGCCGATGACCGACAACGACGCCAGCGCCCTGAAGAGCCGCGGCGGCCTGCGCCGCGTGTGGAACGCGATGCGCTACTCGATCCAGGGCCTGCGTGCCGCCGTGCGCCACGAGGCGGCGTTTCGGCAGGAGCTGGCGCTCGGCATCCCGATGCTGGTTGCCGTTCCCTTCATCGCGCCAGGCCGCTGGCAGGCGCTGCTGCTGGCCGGCACGGTGGTGGCGGTGTGGGTGACCGAGCTGCTGAACTCGGCGGTGGAGGCACTGGCCGACACCATCAGCACCGAGCGCCATCCGCTGATCGGCCGCGCCAAGGACATCGGCAGCGCCGCGGTGATGCTGGTGCTGGTGTTCACCGGCGTCACGTGGCTGGTGGTGCTGTGGCCGTAGCCGGCGCCCGGCCGCGCGCCAGCTTCCACACCATCGCGCCCAGCAGCGCCACGCCGCCCAGCAGCACGGCCCACAGCAGCCAGGGGCGCAGCGCGGCCTGACGTTCCGCGGCGGCCGCCTGCTGCGCCACCGCGGCCACTTCGGTCCAGGCGCCCAGCTGCGCGCGGCCGAGCCGCGGGCGCTCGGCCTCCAGCTGCGGCACCAGCGTGCCCACCGGCAGCGCACCGTGGTCGGCGCCCGTGGCGCCCGCCAGCAGGCGCCACGGCGGCTGGCCCTGGCTGGCGAACACGAGCTTCGCGAGCTGCGCCTTCACGACCAGCTGCGTCTGCGCCGGGTCCAGCGCGCCGGCACGCTCGTCGGGCAGCACGCGCAGGTAGCGCAGCGTGCCGTGCAGCGGAAGGGGCGGCGGGCTGCTGGCCACGCCGTCGCGCTCGATGCGGTAGAAGACCCAGCTGCCGAGTTCGCGCCAGGGCTCGTCGCTGCGCTGGCGCTCCTGCAGGCGCACCGGCGCCACGCGCGTGCCCGGCGGCAGCTGCAGCTCGACGCCGCTCAGCGCCAGGCTGCCGCCGAGATCGAAGTGCAGTGCGTTCGGCGGCGGCGCCTGCTTTCCCGCCGGCTCGGCGCCGGGCTTGACCGTCAGGGTCTCGGGCGTGTCCTGCACTTCGGGCGTTCGCTGGCTGGCCACGGCCTCGGCGCCGGTGAGCTGCGGCGCGCCGGCCGCGTCGCGCCACACCAGGCGCACGAAGCGCGGCACGCCGGCCGGCAGCGGCACCTCGCGCTGCACCAGCGGCGTGCCGCCGGGGCCCGCGAGCGCCATCACCTGCCCGCTGCCGGCGCTGCGCCACTCGCGCAAGGTGGCGCTGGTGTCGATGTCGAAGCCGGCGCCGAATTCGGCCGGGCCCGACCAGGCCAGCCTCAGGCTGGTGGGCGCAGGCTCGTCGGTCTTGCGCTCGCCCAGGTCGAACAGCCAGCCGGGCGACTGCGCGTCGGCCTTCGCCGCGGGGCCGCCCAGGCGGCGCACGCGGATGCTCTGGTCGGCCTGCACCAGCACCTCCACCGGCGAGGCGAGCGTGGCGCCGGGCGCGGCGCGACGTGGCAGCGGGTACGCGGTGGTGGCGCGCAGCGACTCGCGCGCCTCGGCCGGCGGCTGCGGCAGCCAGGCGAAGGGCACGCGCTGGCCGGTGGCGTCCACCAGCCGCAGGTCCGCCAGGCCCGGCGACTGGCTGTGGCCGTAGGCACTGGCCGGCAGCGGCAGCACGACGAAGCTGGCCGGCTGCTGCACCTGCACCGGGGCCTGCCAGCGCAGCGCGGGCTCGGCCGCCCACGCGGTGGTGCACAGCAGC
Organism: Rubrivivax sp.; assembly: GCA_044226255.1. Classification (GTDB taxonomy): domain Bacteria; phylum Pseudomonadota; class Gammaproteobacteria; order Burkholderiales; family Burkholderiaceae_C; genus Rubrivivax. The sequence continues at coordinate 65,805 of JBGAHJ010000014.1, read as the reverse complement.
AGCGCCAGCGCGGTGTCAAGACGCTTCACGGACATCCTCCCGGGACGAAGGCAAGGGGGCGACATAGGCGATCACCAGCATCAGCAGGCCCACGCCGATGAACGAGACGATGCGCGTGACGGTGCCGCTGCCGGACAGGTCCACCAGCAGCAGCTTGGCCACCACCGCGGCCAGCAGCGCGGCGCCGACCATCCAGCCGACGCGCTGCGCGCGGCGCGCCGACAGCCACATCAGCGCCAGCGCCGTGGCCGACCACAGCAGCGTGACGCCGGTCTGCACCGCGAGCGAGTCCATCCAGGCTTCCAGCGCATACGGCACGTCGCCGTAGTGGTGGAAGGCGCGCAGCAGCATCGCGTTGATCCAGAAGAAGGCCACCGCGGCCAGCACCGCCAGCGGCGCGGGCGAGGGCAGGCGCGCACGCACGCCGTCGTGGCGCAGCCAGTTCGCCACCGCGAACAGCGCGGCGGCGACGCCCAGGTCCAGCGGGTTCAGGAGCGGCACGTGCGGCAGCGGGCTCGCGCGGCCGGTGGACCACCAGTTGGCCAGCAGCGTCCACAGCAGCAGCCCCACCGCCAGCACCGCGCCGGCGGTCACCGGGTAGGCCACCGGTTCGGCGCGCACCGGCCAGCGGCGCGAGGCCCAGGCACTCGGCAGCAGCACGAGCAGCAGCGCCGGCACCGCGAGCGTGCCCAGCCAGGGCCACGCGGTGGCGACGTCGCCCCAGGCGCGTGTGACTTCGCCGCCGCCGTGCGCGCCCAGCGTGGCCAGCAGCACCGGCACGATGGCATGGCCGGCGTGGCGCGCGGTGGCGGGCCATTGCGCTGCCAGCCGGTGCAGCACCAGCAGCAGCGTGGCCAGCGCCAGCGGCCAGGCCCACCAGCCGCCGGCCTGCAACGGGTGGTCCAGCAGCGCCAGCCCCACCAGTGCAGCGACCAGCAGCGCCGGCGCCAGCGCCATCAGCGGCAAGGCGACGCCGGTCCAGGACAAGCGCAGCGACAGCGCCATGAACACCGCGGCGATGAGGGCCAGCGCCAGCAGCCACGCGCTGACGCTCTGCGTGGCGGTGGCGAAGAGCTCGATCTCCAGCGCCGCGCCGGCCAGCGCCCACAGCAGGCACCAGCCGATCAGCAGGCCTTCGGCCATCGCTTCCGCGATGTGCGCCGGCCCGCGGTGCACGAAGTACGCGCCGGCCAGCGCGCCGGCCGCCACCAGCAGGGCGTTCAGGAACCAGGCGTTGAACACCGCCGTCGGCGCGCCGTGCCACTGGTGCGCCAGCGCCAGCGTCACGCCCGACAGCAGCAGCAGCGCGTAGCCGAAGCCGCGCGGCATGCGCCGCTGCTGGCGGAAGCCCAGCCACAGCAGCCCCGCGCCTTCCAGCGCCCAGGCGCCGGCGGTGCTGCGCGCGTCCAGCGCGAACGGGATCACGAGGCTGATGAAGACGGTGGCGATCGCCAGCGCGGCGTCGAACAGCACCGCCAGGCCCGGCACGCGGCGCAGGCGCACCGCCATGGCGACGTAGAAGCCGGCGAGCACCAGCGCCGAGAGCGCGGTGGCGTAGGGCCAGTCGCGCACCAGGCCGTGCTGCAGCACGAACGAGAAGGTCGGCACGCCGAACAGCAGGCCGCCGTTGACCCAGCCGTCGCTGCGCGAAGGCGTTTCGGAGAGGCGCCGCACCGGCATCAGCAGCACCGCGTTGAAGAGCAGGAAGTAAGCGAGCAGGAAACCCTGGGCCACCGCGTACTGCGCCGGCTCGTAGCGCAGCACGCCCCACAGCGTGGCGACGCCGAAGGTGAAGGTGAAGCCCACGGCGTTCAGCAAGCGCCAGTTGCGGAACCAGGCCACCGCGGCGATGCCGAGGTCCAGCACCAGGTAGTAGCTGAACAGCGCCACGTGGTTGCCGCTGCCGGTGGAGACGAGCAGCGGCGTCGCGAAGCCGCCCAGCGCGCCGATCAGCGCCAGCCCGCGTGCGTCCTGCAGCACCGCCAGCGCCGCCGCCAGCGCGGCCACCGCGACCATCAGCGTGAACACCGGCCCGGCCGCCAGCACGCCGTAGAAGCGGAACGCGGCGAAGAGCGTCAGGTACAGCACCGCCACCGCGCCGCCCTGCAGCGCCTGCGCATAGGCGGGCCGCGCCGCGCGCAGCCGCCAGCCCAGGCCCAGCAGCACCAGCGCCACCGCGGCGATGCCGGCCAGGCGCAGTTCCACCGGCAGCAGCGCGTGGTCGCTGGCGTATTTGGCCAGGAAGGCCAGGCCGACGAAGAGGATGCCGACGCCGGCCTTCGCGATCGTGTTGCCGCCGACCAGCCAGGCGCGCAGGCGGTCGAAGGCGTCGGGCTCGGCGGCGGCAGCCGGTTCGGGCCGCGGACGCGACGGGGCCGGCTGCATCGCGGGCGCCGGCCGCAGCGGGGCCGGCACCGTGACCGGCACTTCGGGTTCCGGCACCGCCGGCGGCGCGGCAGCGACGACGGGTGCTGCGGTCGGCAGCGGCGCCGGGGCTGGCGCCGGCCCGGCGGCCGGCTGCGCACGCGGCGCGTCGGCTGCCAGCGCGGCCTCGCGCCACTTCAGCATCGCCTCCTGCAGCAGCTTCAGCTCGCGCTGCTGCGCCAGGCTGCGCCACAGCAGCCAGCCCAGCAGCGCGCCGACGATGGCGCCGAAGAAGCCGTTCCCGAGCGCGCCGCCGGCGAAGGCGCCCACCACGATGGCGATCACTGGCACGTTGCAAGCCCTCCCAGGCCCTGTGCATTCGATCGAACCACTCTAGCAGCGGCCCCGTGCGGGCCTGCGGCCGCCGCCTGCGGTATCGCGCGATGCCCCCGCCGGCATCGCGCGCCGACGCTCAAGGGTGCAGCGAAGCGCGCAGCGCCAGCACCACGTCGGGCACCGAGCGGCTGAAGCCGTCGATGGCCGCGAGGTCGGTGTCGTCGACCGTGACGCTGCATTCCACCCCTTCGAGCCCGCCACCGAGTGCCAGCAGCGGGCCGGCGTCGACCGCCGCGAACGCGGCGCTCCAGGCGTCGGGCTGCAGGTCCACCGCCTGCAGGAAACCGGCGCACCAGCCGCGCGCGTCGGTCCACTCGTCGGGGCCCTGCTCGGCGATGTCGAACACCGGCTCCCAGTCGGCGGCCTCACCCTGCAACTGCTCGGCGAGGTGGCGCAGGTGGCGCAGCAGCAGCACCACGCTGTCCTTGCGCTGGCGCTTGCTGGCGAAAGGCGTGGCCTCGGCATGGCCGAGTGGGCCGTCGCCGCCCCACACCCAGGGCAGCCAGTCGGCGGTGGGCCAGTCGGCCAGCGGCGCCGGCGGGCCGACGAGCAGGGCGGTGAGGAACCCGTCGACGGCGTCGAGCGACATCGCGCCGTCGGCCGGCAGCGCCTGCAGCAGGCGGTCCAGTGTCTCGAGTTCGGCCGGCGCCAGCGGCGTCACCGGCGATCGGGGGTCGTAGCGGGGGTAGTCCACGGGCTTCCTCAGGGCGCACGCACCAGCACCTGGGCGTCGTGCAGCGCCACGGTATCACCCGCGCGCAGCTTGCGGCCGCGCCGTGTCTCGGCTTCGCCGTTGACGCGCACCGAGCCGCCGGCGATCAGGGCCTTGGCTTCGCCGCCGCTGCCGGCCAGGCCGGTGGCCTTGAGCAGCGCGTCCAGCGTGATGAACTCGCCGCGCAGCGGCAGTTCCGTGGTGGGCATCAGCCGCGCATCGCGGAGAGCAGGTCCTGCGAGCCGGCGATCATCAGCCGCGCGTCGCTGCTGAGCGTGACGAAGCGGAAGCCCATCTGCACGCGCGCCTTGGCCACGCGCGGCACGCCGTTGTGGATGCCGGCCACCACGCCGTGCGCCTTCGCACGCGCCAGGATGTGCTCGATGGCCTGCTGCGCCTTCGGGTCGACGTCGTCGAACACCGGCTTGCAGCCCAGGCTCAGCGAGAGGTCGGACGGGCCGATGTAGATCGCGTCCAGGCCTTCGACCGACAGGATCGCGTCCAGGTTGTCCAGCGCCTGCGCGGTCTCGATCATCGCGAAGCGCACGATCGTCTTGTTGGCGTGCACCGGATAGTCGGCACCGCCGTAGAGCAGCGCGCGCACCGGGCCGAAGCTGCGCGTGCCCGTCGGCGCGTAGCTGGTCCAGGCGACGAGCTTCTGCGCGTCCTCGCGCGTGTTCACCATCGGGCAGATCACCGCGTAGGCGCCGGCGTCCAGCGCCTTCATCAGCACGCCGGGCTCGAGCCAGGGCACGCGCACGATGGGCACCGTGGGCGTGGTGCTGATGGCCTGCAGCATGGGAATGAGCGCGTCCTCGCCGATCAGGCCGTGCTGCATGTCGATGGTCAGCGTGTCCCAGCCCTGGTGGGCCATCACCTCGGCCGAGAAGCTGTTCGGGATGGCCAGCCAGCCGTTGACGGCCGCCTTGTCCTCGGCCCATAGCGTGCGCAGGCGGTTCTCTCTCACAAGCGGCTCCTGGTTCGGCGAAAGGTGTCCGACGATAGCGCCGCACCCCGTTCAGCGGCGCAGCGCGGGCTCCGGCGTGTCCAGCGGGAAGGCGGTGCAGCCCAACTGGCGGGAGATATCGCGGCTGGCGTCGCGCAGCGTGGCCACCAGCTCGGGCTCGCGCTCGACGTCGTAGCGGAAGGTGGGGAAGCTCACCGAGAGGCCGGCCACCACCTGGTTCAGGCGGTCGAAGATCGGAATCGCGGCGCAGCGGATGTGCTCGTTGAACTCCTCGCGGTCCTGGCCGAAGCCCTGGGCCAGCGTGCGCTCCAGTTCCTTGTCGTACTCGGCGCGGCTGGTGATCGTCTTCTCGCGGAAGCGCTTGAAGTCGCAGCCCTTCATGATGGTCTCGCGCCGCGCCGGCGTCTCCCAGGCCATCAGCACCTTGCCGATGGCGGTGCAGTGCAGCGGGGCGCGGCGGCCCACGCGCGAGTACATCGCCAGCATGTGGCGGCTGTCGACCTTGTGCACGTACATGATCTCGCTGTCGATCAGCGTGCCCAGGTGCACGGTCTCGCCGGTCACGTCCGACAGCTGCTGCATGTGCGGCTTGGCGATCTCCACCAGGTCCGGGTACTGCAGCGCCTTGGCGCCGAGCTCGAAGACCTTCATCGCCAGGCCGTAGCGTTCGCTGTCGACCTCCTGGCGCACGTAGCCCAGGGTCTTCATCGTCTGCAGGAAGCGGTAGACCGTGGCCTTGGGCATCGCCAGGCGCACCGAGAGTTCGCTGATGCCGGTCTCGTTGCGCTCGCTGAGCGCCTGCAGGATGGCGAAGACCTTGAGGACGGCAGCCACCGATTCGGGCTGCCGGGCGTCGTAGCTGTCGTCATCCATGTTTTGATTCAATCGGGCGGGCGTTTCAGATCGCATTGTGAACGCTGCGGGACGGGCACTCAATCGGCAAGGTCCCGAGCCTTGCCGGCGCCCGCGCCGGCGCGCACACGGGCGGGCACGTCGGCGGCCGGGTCGACGGCGCCGTGCAGCGCCGGGCGCCAGCCGACTTCGGGGCTCAGCGCGGCGCCCAGGTTCGCCGGCAGGCCGTTGTGCAGCGAGCCGCGGTCGACGAAGGTCTGGCCCTTGAGCACGCGCAGCAGCCTGCTCGCCGGCACGCCGGCAGGTGTCTCCCAGGCGTTCTGTTCGCTGAAGATGCGCGACTGGTGCCCCACGCCGACCGAGTAGCCGAAGTTCGCGGCCCCATCGGCGCTGACCACGTGCAGGTTGTTGAACAGGTGCACCTGGCCATAGCGCACGCGCGGCGCGCGCTCCTTCACGTCCTCCCACAGGTTGTGGTGGAAGCTCACCTTCAGGCGCCCCTCGTCGGCCACGGCCTTGTCGCTGCTGCCGACCAGCGTGGTCTTGTCGTGGCGCCGCAGGTGGTTCCACGAGACGGTGACGAAGTTCGACTGGCGCGTGATGTCCAGCAGCCCGTCGTGGCGCTGCATGCGGCGGCCCAGCAGCACGGGCTCGGCGCTGTCGGGCCGGGCGCCGTCGTCGAAGCTGCAGTGGTCGATCCAGACGTGCGTGGCGTCGCGCAGCGAGAGGTTGTCGTACTCCGAGTTCCACTCGCCGTTCGCGTTGTCGTTCGGATCCCAGGCGGGGAAGTGGTCGTAGGCGTCGCTGAGGTGCAGGTTGCGCACGATCACGTTGTCGACGCGCTCCAGCAGCAGCATGCCGTTGACCACCGCGGCGTCGCGGCCGAGGCCGACCAGCGTGGTGTCGGACGGCACGCGCAGCACGATGCGCTCGGCCTGGCGCTTCGCCGAGCGGCGGCGCGCGTCCTCGAGCGCACCTTCGGGGTCGCGCCTGCCCCAGGTGGCAGGGTCGTAGGCCTTTGCGAAGGCGTCCCAGTGGAACCCGGGGTCGCGGTAGTCGTCGGCGGAGAGCGGCTGGCCCGCGTCGTCCACGCTCAGGTCGATGCGCCCGCGCAGCTTCACGATGCGCGGGCGCGCCGGGCCTGCGAGCGCCGCGGCCAGCTCCCTGCGGTTGCGCACCTCGAAGACGTCGGCCGGCGCTGCGCCGGCGCCGCCGTGCACGCCGCCCTCCGCGGCGCCCCAGCCGTCGTCGGCGCGCAGCGTCTCGCGCGCCGGGTCGGCGGGCAGCGGGCGGTTGTCGGTCTCGACGAGGCGGCTCGCCTGTTCGCCCTGCGTCGTGAACGGCCGGCGCGAGGTGGAGGCGGTCCAGGGTGCGATGTGCGGGCCGAAGGAACTGTCGCGCACCAGCGCCTGCCCGTTCGGCGACACGCCGGGCTTCCAGCTGCCGGCCGGCACGCCCTGGTCCCAGGCGCGGCCGAGTGCGACGCTGCGCGGCGCGACACCGGCTTCGGCGACGAAGCGGCTGTTCGTGACGAGGAAGCCGAAGGCCTGGTCGGGCAGCGTGCTCGGCGCCAGCACGATGCCGCCGCCGGCCGCTTCGCCGCTGCGGCGGCCGGCACGGCTGAGCAGCGTGCTGCGGTCGATCACCAGGGTGCCGTTGCCGAACACGAAGTCGACGTCACCGGCGATGAGGCTGTCGCGCACGAACACGCGCGCCGCCGATGCAGGCACAGAGGCGGCTTCGCGCCGGCGCACGTAGAAGGTGTCCTGGTGGCTCCACAGGCGCACGTCGTGGAGCTGGATGCGGTCGCCGGCGGTGGTCAGCGCGACGGCTTGCGCGCCGCCGCTCTTCGCCACGGCGGCGACCGCAGCCGGCCCTTCGGTGGCGTCGTTGGCGATCGTCAGGTGCGCCAGCTGCACGTCGTCGCTGAAGATCGCGACGCTGGTGCTGCCGCTGGTGCCATGTGTCGTGGCGCCCGCGGCGGCCACACAAGGGTGCGCGGGCGCATCGCTCGCCTTCGGCAGGCCGTTGTAGCGGCCTTCGACGATGCGCACGGCCACCGGCCGCGCGATCTCGCCGCGCAGCAGCAGCGGCGCCTTGTCCTTCACGCACAGCGGCTCGCGGTAGGTGCCGGGCCTGATGGCGATGACCCAGCGCTTCGTCGTCGCGGCGGACGCGGCAGGCACGGCGTCCACCGCCGCCTGCACCGTGCGATGGGTGCCGCGGCCTTCGGCGTCGACGATCAAGTCGGCGCTCGCCGCGTCGATGGCCGCGGCTTGCGCGGGCGTCCATGCGCCGAGGTAGCGGCCGACCTCGGGCTGCGACGGCGGCCTGGTCGCGCAGGCGGCCAGCACCACCAACGCCAGCAGCCCGCCCTGCCTCATGCGGCCGGCACCTCGGCGAGGTACAGGCCCGGCTCGCCGTCGCCGTCGGCGCTGAACAGCACCTGGCGTTCGTCCGGCGTGAACGACGGATGCGGGTGCGTCACCTGCCGGTTGCCCTTGTAGACGCCCCAGCTGCTGTCGTGGTGCGCGATGCGCCGCGTCGTGCCCGCCTTCAGGTCGAACAGGTGCAGGAAAGGGTCGCCCTGGTTCATCGCATTGCTGGCGCCCGTGGCCTTGTCGGCCGCGGTGCCGCAGCCGTCGCCGACGATCAGGGTGCCGTCCTGGTTGCTCATCAGGTGTGAGCACGGCGGCATCTTCGTCAGTGGCCTGTCGGCCAGCGTCACCGGGTCGAGCGAGCGGATCCAGCGCTCGCTCTCGCCCTTGCCGTAGCTGACGTAGATCATCGCGGAGCCGTCGGGCACCCAGAACTCGTGCGTGCAGCTCTCGCCGTCCTTGTGTTCCTTGCCGCAGCGGCGGTTGCTGCCGTCCTCGTCGATGAACCACATGCGCGCATCGATCAGGTCGTGCGGGCCCTCGTGGCAGTAGGCCACGGTGTGGTCGTCGAAGGGCCGGTACTGCGGGTGGCCGAGCCAGCCCTTCTGTTCGAGGATCACGCGGCGCTGGCCCGTGGCCAGGTCGACGCTGAACAGACGGCAACGCGGCCGCTTGTGGAACATCTCGTCGAACTTCTTCCAGTCGGTGAGCGGGAACCAGTCCTCGGCGGCGATCTCGATGCCCACCATCTTCGTGCAGGCGCTGTTGGAGACCCAGGTGCCGTAGCCCACCCAGCCTTCGGGCACCGTGTAGGCCACGTCCTCCGTCAGGTCCGTGAGGTTCAGCCGGATCAGCTGGCGTTCCGCGCGCACAAAGTAGATGTATTTGTCGTCGGGGCTCATGAAGCCGCCGAAGGTGTTCTCGCCCAGTCCGTCGCTCAGCTGCACCGCGACCTGGGTCTTCAGGTCCAGCAGGTGGTAGTTCCAGTTCGGGCTGGGCGCGGGGCCGAACTCGGCGCCGAAGATCAGCTTCGAGCCATCGTTCGTGAAGCACTTCTGGTAGAAGTAGTTGCGATGGCAGGTGACGTCGCGCGGCGTCAGGCGCGTGACCGCGGCGCCGGTGTCGGGGTCGGCCTTCGTGACGAACTTCAGCTGGCGCTGCGTGCCCTTGCTCATGATGGGTCTCTCTACTTGATGCGGTGCAGGAGCGCGTTGCCTTCGGTCACCAGGCGGCGCGCCGCGCTGGCCGCGTCGGTCTTGCCGTAGGCGACGGTCTCGAAGACCTCGCGCATGAACTTGTTGAGCCGCGCGTGCTCGAACAGCGGTGCCGGCGTCACGATGCGGCCGGCCCTGCGCTGGGCCTGGATCTGCTCGAAGGCCTGCAGCTCCAGCGGCGGCAGCCGGCCGGCTTCCACCAGCGTCTCGAAGGGCCCGCGCGCGGCCGGCGCGCCGCGCGTGCGGCCCAGCAGCGCGGCGGCCTCGGGGTCGGTGAGCAGGAAGTTGACGAGCCTGGCGGCCAGCTCGGGCTGCTTGCTGTTGCGGCCCACCGCGTACATCAGCGACGGGCGGCCGAACATCCCGCTGTCGCGCGCGCCGGGCAGTGTCGGGAAGTCGCCCAGCGCGAGCTTCTGCTGCTTGTTCAGCGTGCTGGCGCGCAGGCCGATCACCGAGTCCCAGGTGTAGTTGCCGGCCCAGTTGCCCACCACCCAGTCCTGCTGCTGCTCGGTCGGCTTCTCGGCGCCGCCCAGGCTCGCGCGCAAGGGCAGCGGGGTGGCGACGTGCTCGTTCACGAGCCGCTCGTAGATGCGCACCCAGTCGTGCGCGGCTTCCGCGCTCATCGCCACCCGCGGTGCCGCCGGGTCGACGTACGGCGTGCCGTGCTTCTGCTGCACCCAGGCCTGCGACAGCAGGATCATGTCGTAGAGCTCGCCGTCGATCGCATACGCGCGGTCGCCGAGCTTCCCCTTGAACACCGGGCCGGCGGCGAAGAGTTCGTCCCAGGTCTTCGGCAGCGCCAGCCCGGCGCGCTGCCAGGCTGCCTGGTTCCACAGCATGATGCGCGCGGTGTACGAGGTGGGCAGCGCATTGAGCTTGCCGGCCACCTCGCCCATGCGGATGTCCTCGGGCGTGAACTGGTCCAGCGCCAGCAGCGGCCTGTAGGCGTTCAGGTCGGTGAAGCCATTGCCGCGCTTGCTGAACATCGCCAGCCAGGCCCAGTTGATCTGCATCACGTCGGGCTCGGCCCGGCCGGCGATCTGCGTGGTCAGCCGCTCCAGGTAGCCGTTGAAGCCCATGTACTCGGCCTTCACCTTCAGGCCGGGCTCGCGCTTCTCGAACGCGGCGATCGCCTTCAGCGTGGCCTCGTGCCGGCCCGCGCCGCCCCACCATGAGAAGCGCAGCACGCGCGGCTCGGCGGCGCGCAGCACCGCCGGCGCAGCCAGCGCGGCGGTGAGCAGCGCGCGCCGCTTCAGCACAGGCGCACGCCGCTGGCGGCGTCGAAGAAGTGGGCGCGCTGCATCTGCAGGTGGAACCGGTGCGAGCCGCCGCGCGGAAGGTTCTGCAGGCCGTTCAGCTGGTCGGCCGGCACGCGCGCCGTGAGCGGCAGCTCGCCGGCGGCGAAATGCACGAAGACCTCGTTGCCCATGTGCTCCAGCGAGCGCAGCGTGCCGGGCAGCGCGATGCTGTCGCCTTCGGGCCGCGGTGCGGCGCCGATGTGCTCGGGCCGAAGGCCGAACTTCACCGCGCCGCGGCGGCCGTTCAGCGGCGCCGCCACGGCATCGGGCAGCGGCAGCGCGGTGCCGCCCAGGTGCACGCCGGTGCCGGCGCCCACGGCCTCCAGCGCCGCGTCGACGATGTTCATCTCGGGCGAGCCGATGAAGCCCGCGACGAAGGCGTTCGCGGGCCGGTCGTAGAGCGCGGTGGGCGTGTCCACCTGCTGGATCACGCCCTCCTTCAGCACGCAGATGCGCTCGCCCATCGTCATCGCTTCCACCTGGTCGTGCGTCACGTAGACCACGGTGGCCGGCTGGCCGCTTTCGCGCAGCGTGCGGTGCAGGTCGGTCAGGCGCACGCGCATGCTGGCGCGCAGCTTGGCGTCCAGGTTCGACAGCGGCTCGTCGAACAGGAACACCTCGGGCTTCTTCACGATGGCGCGGCCCACCGCCACGCGCTGCGCCTGGCCGCCGGAGAGCTGCTTGGGGTAGCGGTCGAGCAGGTGCTCCATCTCCAGCAGCTGCGCGGCGTGGCGCACGCGATGGTCGACCTCGGCCTTCGGCGTGCCGGCCAGCTTGAGCCCGAACGCCAGGTTCTCGTAGACCTTCATGTGCGGGTACAGCGCGTAGTTCTGGAACACCATCGCGATGCCACGCTGCTTGGGCGCCAGCGCGTTCACTACCTGCTCGCCGATGCGCAGCTCGCCGCCGCTGATGCTCTCCAGCCCCGCGATCATGCGCAGCAGCGTGCTCTTGGCGCAGCCGCTCGGGCCGACGAAGACCATGAACTCGCCGTCGCGCACCTCCAGGTCCACGCCGTGCACGGCCTTGAAGCCGTTGGGGTAGGTCTTCTCGATCTTCTTCAGGCTCAGGCGTGCCATCGGTTCAGCCCTTGATGCCGCTGCTGCTGGCACCCTCGATGAAATGCTTCTGCGCGGCGAAGAACACCGCGACGCTGGGGATCAGGGCCACGACCGAGATCGCGATCACGTTGGCCCACTCCACTTCCTCGGTGGCGCCGATGCTCATCTTCAGCGCCAGCGAGACCGGGTACTTCTCGACGCTGGCCAGGTAGATCAGCGGGCCCATGAAGTCGTTCATCGTCCAGATGAACTGGAACACCACCACCGAGATGATCGCGGGCTTGAGCAGCGGCACGATGATGTGCCACAGCAGCTGCAGCGCGTTGCAGCCGTCGATCATCGCGGCCTCTTCCATGTCGCGCGGGATGCCGCGCAGGAACTGCACCAGCATGAAGACGAAGAAGGTGTCGGTGGCGAAGGCGCTGGGCAGGATCAGCGGCAGGTAGGTGTCCAGCCAGCCGAGCTCGCGGAACATCAGGTACTGCGGCAGCCGCAGCACGATGAGCGGCAGCATCATCGTGCCCACCATGATGCTGAACAGCAGCTTCTTGCCGAAGAACTCGAAGCGCGCGAAGGCGTAGGCCACCAGCACGCAGGAGATCACCGTGACGACGATGCGCGGCACGACGATCGCGAACGAGTTCAGGAAGTAGGTGGCGAAGGTGTACTCGGTGCTGGTCTTCCAGCCCTTGGCGTAGGCACCGAAGTCGAAGCGGTCGGGCCAGAACCCGGCCTCGGTGAAGATCTGCGCGTTGCTCTTGAAGCTGGCGCCCACCAGCCACACCAGCGGGTACAGCATCACCACCGCCACGCACATCAGCGCGGTGGTGCGGATCAGGGTGGCGCCGCGCGAGGGCTCGGCCAGCGTGGAGGCACTCATTTGCGGCCCTGGTCCTTCTCGCCGGCGTAGAACACCCAGAAGCGGCTGCTCCAGAAGCTGAAGGCCGCCAGGCCCGCGACGATCGCGAACAGCACCCACGACAGCGCCGAGCCGTAGCCCAGGTTGAAGAAGCGGAAGCTCTGGTCGTAGATGTACAGCGCCAGCACGTAGGTGGAGCTCAGCGGGCCGCCTTCGGTGATCATGTACGGGCCGTTGAACTCCTGGAACGCATGCACCATCTGCATGATCAGGTTGAAGAAGATCACCGGCGTGATCAGCGGCACCGTGATGCGGAAGAACTGCTGCAGCCGCGAGGCGCCGTCGATCTCGGCCGCTTCGTAGAGGCTCTGCGGCACGTTCTGCAGCGCGGCCAGGAAGATCACCATCGCCGAGCCGAACTGCCAGGTGAACAGCAGGACGACGGTCCACATCGAGTAGTGCTCGTCGGCGAGCCAGGCGATGGGTTCCAGCCCCAGCTTCACCAGCAGCAGGTTCACGAGGCCGTACTTCGCGAACAGGAAGCGCCACAGCACCGCGGTGGCGATGCTGCCGCCCAGGATGGACGGCAGGTAGAAGGCCGAGCGGAAGAAGTTGATGCCGCGCAGGCGGAAGTTCAGCACGTGCGCGACGAAGAGCGCGAAGCCCACGCGCAGCGGCACCGCCAGCACCGCGAACCACAGCGTCACGCCCAGGCTCTTGCGGAACAGCGGGTCGTCGCCGAACAGCTCGCGGTAGTTCTGCAGGCCCACCCACTCGGGCGGGTCGATCAGGTCGTACTGCGTGAAGCTGAGCGCGAAGCTGGCCACGAAGGGGAACAGCTTGAACAGCAGCACGCCCAGCACGAAGGGCAGCACGAAGAGGAAGCCGAGCTTCTTGTTCTCATACATCACCGTGTCTCCGTCGGTGATGGCCGGCGCGGAGATCTACCGCGCCAGCCAGCCTCCATCGACGGCCACGGTGTAGCCGTTCACGTAGTCGCTCGCGGCAGACGCCAGGAACACGACCGGGCCCGCCAGGTCGTCCGGCACGCCCCAGCGTCCGGCCGGGATGCGCTCCAGGATGGCCTGGTTGCGGTTCGCATCCGCCCGCAGCTGCGCCGTGTTGTTGGTGGCCATGTAGCCCGGTGCGATCGCGTTGACGTTGATCTTGTGGCTGGCCCACTCGTTGGCGAGCAGCCGCGTGATGCCCATCACCCCGCTCTTGCTCGCGGTGTAGCTGGGCACGCGCACGCCGCCCTGGAACGACAGCATCGAGGCCACGTTGATGATCTTGCCGCCGCTGCCCTGCGCCATGAACTGGCGCGCTGCCGCCTGGGCGAAGAAGAAGACCGACTTCAGGTTCAGGTCGACGACGTCGTCCCAGTCCTTCTCGCTGAACTTGATGGCGTCCTCGCGCCGGATGATGCCGGCGTTGTTCACCAGGATGTCGACGCGGCCGGTGAGCGTCCTGGCCTTCGCGACCAGGCCCTCGATGACGCCGATGTCCGAGAGGTTGGCGCGCAGGTCCATGAAGCGGCGGCCCAGCGCCTCCACCTGCGCCTGCGTCTCGCGCGGCTCGCTCACGTTCACGCCCACCACGTCGGCGCCGGCCTGCGCCAGTGCGCGCGCCATGCCCTGGCCGAGGCCGGTGTCGCAGCCGGTGACGATGGCGACCTTGCCGCCGAGCTGGAAGTGGTCGAGGATCATCGTGTCAGCGCAGCGTGGTCATGGGCACGTGGTCCATGTCCTTGAACACCTGGTTCTCGCCCACCATGCCCCAGATGAAGGTGTAGGCCTGCGTGCCGACGCCGCTGTGGATGCTCCAGCTCGGCGAGATCACCGCCTGCTCGTTGCGCACCACCAGGTGCCGCGTCTCGGTGGGTTCGCCGAGCATGTGGAACACGGCGCCGGTCTCGGGCATGTCGAAGTAGAAGTAGACCTCCATGCGCCGGTCGTGCGTGTGGCAGGGCATGGTGTTCCACAGGCTGCCGGGTTCGAGCTGCGTCATGCCCATCAGCAGCTGGCAGGTGGGCAGCACGTCGGGCACCAGGAACTTGTAGATCGTGCGGCGGTTGCTGGTCTTCGGGTCGCCCAGCGTCTCGGGGCTGGCCTCGGACAGCGTGACCTTCTTGTTCGGGTAGTGGCAGTGCGCCGGCGCGCTGTTGAAGTAGAGCTTGGCGGGGGCGTCGGGGTTGACGCTGGTGAACACCAGCTCCTTCGCGCCCTGGCCGATGTACAGCGCCTCGCGCGGGCCCACCTCGTAGCGCTTGCCGTCGGCTTCCACCACCGCGGCGCCGCCGATGTTGATGAGGCCGAGCTCGCGGCGCTGCAGGAAGAAGTCGGTGCCGGTGTGCTTGCCGAGCTCGGGCGCGAAGCGCACGGGCTGCTTCACCGGGTGGATGCCGCCGACGATGATGCGGTCGATCTGGCTGTAGGTGAGCGTCGCCTGCTCGGGCTGGAACAGGTCTTCCACCAGGAAGTGGCGGCGCAGGCCGGCGGTGTCCAGCGTCTTCGCGTGTTCGCTGTGGATGGGTTGGCGGATCTGCATGGGGTGTCCTCTGGCGGCGGCAGTGGGGGCATGGGAATGCCGCGGGCCGCAAGCGTACCGCAATGGAACGCTGGTTCAAAATCATGGTTTCTAATTAGTGAACCGGCGTTTCTTTTTTCTTGTCGGGTTGCTACAGTCTGTTCGAATCGCCGTGCCGGAGCAGCCTGCATGAACCCGTACTTCCACCCCGACGAAACGCCCTGGACCGACCTGGGCGACGGCATCCGCCGACGCATCGTCGCGCACACGCCGCAGCTGATGAGCGTGCTGGTGCAGTTCGACAAGGGCGCCGTGGGCACCCCGCACGCGCACGAGGTGCACGACCAGATCGCCTTCTGCATCAGCGGCTCGTTCGAGTGCGAGGTGGCCGGCGTCAAGAAGCTCATCCGCGCCGGTGAGGCGTTCCTGGCCGAACACGGACAGCTGCATGGCGTGGTGGCGCTGGAGCAGGACTCCACGCTGCTGGACCAGTTCTCACCCCGGCGCGAGGACTACCTCGGCCCCTGACTGATTTCATCCGCCCGCGGGCCGCGGCACTGCCGCCGCCGTCCGCACCCAAGGCGAGCGCCCTGCGAGCGCAGCCTCGAGGCCGGAGCGAGGAGAGCTCCGAGCCGCACAAGAACCCCGGAGACAAATTCCCATGAAGAACCGTTTCGACAAGCGGCGGCGCGGCTGCACGCTCAGCACCATCGGCCTGGCCGTGGCCACGCTGGCCGCCGGCACCGCGTATGCGCAGGAAGCCACCCGCATCGAGATCACCGGCTCGCTGATCAAGCGGACCTCCGCCACCGACGAGGGCGCGCTGCCCGTCACCAGCATCCGCGCGGAAGAGCTGCAGGCACGCGGCCATACCGAGCTGAAGGACTTCATGCTCGAACTGCCGCAGGCCAGTTCGCTGGGCAGCTTCGCCGGCACCGCCGGCCCGATGACGAGCCTGCGCGGCTTCGGCCCGATGCGCACGCTCACGCTGCTCAACGGGCGTCGCCTGGCGAAGGAGCCGCTGACGAACCAGTACACCAGCGTCTCGGTGATGCCGCGCATGGCGCTGTCGCGCACCGACATCCTGCGCGACGGCGCCAGCTCGGCCTACGGCTCCGACGCCATCGCCGGCGTGCAGGCCTTCTACACCCACAGCAGGTTCACCGGCGCACAGATCAAGGCCGAGGTGCTGCAGCCGTCGCGCAGCGGCGGCGGCGACTACTGGAGCCTGGGCCTGCTGGGCGGCATCGGCAACCTGGAACAGGACGGCTGGAACTTCTACGTGGCCGGCGAGATGCAGCGCCGCAAGATCCTGCCGCGCGAGTCGCGGCCCGAGCTGATCAGCGGCGACCAGCTCAACGCCCTGGGCATCAGCACGGCGCCGGGCCTCGGCGCCAACGCGACGCCGGCGAACTTCACCGATCCCACGAACCCGACCGCGTCGCAGCGCACCATCCGCTACAACCCGTACTTCTCGACCGGCTGCCTGCCTCCGTACTCGGAGCCCAGCACCTCGGGCGGCCGCCAGACCTGCTTCCTGGACGCCAACGACACCTACACGGCCTGGGGCAACGGCAACGACATCAACACGCTGTACACGAAGGGCACGCTGGCCCTCGGGGGCGGCCACCAGCTGAGCCTGGAATACAACAACGCGAACTTCCTGGTCCTGCAGCGCAACGCGGCCATCCCCGTGACCGTGCGCCTGACCAGCACGCACCCGTACTACCCGGGCAACGGCATCGTGCCCGCGGTGCCCGGCCTGAACCTGGGCGGGCGGCCGATCGACGCGCTGTGGTCGGTGGCAGACCTGGGCCCGCGCGATCGTGGCGATCACCATTCGAACTCGCGCGTCGTGCTCGGCCTGGAAGGGACCCTGTGGGGCTGGGACTACCGGACCGGCTACAACGTCGGCTGGGCCAAGCGCGACACGCGCGCCGAGAGCGGCTGGGCGCGCGTGAGCGGCCTGGCGACGGTGCAGGGCACGGCCACCACGCTGTTCCTGGATCCGCGCCTGAACCCCTTCGGCCTGCAGAACGCCGCCGGCCTGGCGCTGCTGAAGAGCGCGACGATCGACGGCCAGTCGCTGCGCATCCACCGCAGCCAGAACCAGAGCCTCGACTTCACGGTCTCCGGCGACCTGTTCAAGCTGCCCGGCGGGATCTCGACGCTGGCTGCCGGTGCCGAGTTCCGCAAGGACACCTGGCGTGCGATCGGCCTGTCCACCAACGATCCCAAGCCCACGCTCAACAACCAGATCGACCTGCTCGGCGGCGACTCCCAGGCGCAGGGTGCCAACACCACCACGACGAACGAGATCTCGCGCAACATCACCTCGGTGTTCGCCGAAGTGGAACTGCCGGTGACGCAGACGCTGGCCTTCAACCTGGCGGCGCGCAGCGACAAGTACGAAGACCTCGACAAGACCACGCTGAACCCGAAGGTGGCCGCACGCTGGCAGCCGAACAAGATGCTGATGGTGCGGGCGTCGGCCAACACCGGCTTCCGCGCGCCGGCTCTGCCCGAGATCTACAGCAAGGAGACCGAGCGCACGGCGATCGCCACCTTCAACGACCCGATCCTGTGCCCGACCGTCAACGGCGTCGCCACGCCGGCGGCCGGCTACACCGTCGAGCAGGTCTGCAGCCTCACGGGCCGCAACCAGGTCACCAAGGTCCCGGGCAACAGCGGCATCAAGCCCGAAGAGAGCAAGAGCTGGACGGCGGGCTTCGCGGTCGAGCCGCTGAAGGGCCTGTCGGCCTCGGTGGACTACTGGGAGACCGAGATCACGGAAGTGATCGGCAACCGCGCGATCACCTTCATCCTGGCGAACCCCACGCTCTACACCGACCTGTTCCGCCGCAACCCCGACGGCACGCTGGCCACCGACGCGGTGTTCAACCCGCCGTCGAACCTGGGCAAGATCCGCGGCGCAGGCATCGACGTGTCGCTGAACTACGTGGCGCCGGCGCTGCCGCTGGGCCGGCTGGCCTTCGGCATCGACATCGCCTACCTCACCAAGTGGGAGGCCGCGACGCCCGAAGTGGCCGGCGGCACGTACCAGTCGGCGCTGGCGCAGTACAACGACGTGGTGCCCGTCAACCCGAACGCCGGCCTGAGCAACGCGACGCGCGGGCTGAACAACCGCTGGCGCCACACCGCGCAGGTGAGCTGGGGCTTCGGCGACTGGAACCTGCAGCTGTCGCAGCGCTACCAGAGCAAGGTGCGTGACCAGAACCTGCCGGCACGCACTGGCGCCGGCACGTCGGGCCCGCGCGACGTGGCCTCGTACGCGCAGTACAACCTGGTCGCCAGCTGGTCCGGCGTGAAGGGCCTGAAGCTGAGCGCCGGCGTGAACAACCTGTTCGACGCCGCACCGCCGCAGACCAACCACAACGGCTACAACGGCTACCTCACGAGCAGCGTGGATGTGCTGGGCCGCGCGTACCGGCTGACCGCCGAGTACAAGTTCTGATGGGCCCGCGGCGCCAGCCCCTGACACTGGTGTTGATGGGGGCGGCGCTGGCCGGCTGCGGCACGGCAGCCGGCCCGGCTTCGAGCGCGGCCACCGCGGTGGCCGCGCCGGCTTCGGCACCCGAACGGGCCTGGCCGTTCCCGGTGGCCACGATGCATCCGGCGCTGCACTTGGTGGGCGACAGCACGATGGCCGACAAGCCGCCGCTGCCGGTCTTCCCGGAACGCGGCTGGGGCCAGCTGCTGCGCGAGTTCATGGTCGAGCCGGCGCGGCTCGTCAACCACGCGGCCAACGGCCGCAGCACGCGCCGCTTCGTCGACGAAGGGCGCTGGGCGCACCTGCTCGCGCAGCTGTCGGCCGGCGACTTCGTGCTGATCCAGTTCGGCCACAACGACCAGAAGGACGACGACCCGAAGCGCTACGCACCTGCGCAGACCGACTTCAAGGCCTACCTGCGCAGCTTCATCGCCGACGTGAAGGCGAAGGGGGCGACGCCCATCCTCGCCACCTCGGTGGCGCGGCGCAGGTTCGGCAAGGATGGCCGCGTGGTGCAGACGCTGGCCGACTACCCGCAGGCGCTGCGCGACGTGGCGGCCGAGACCGGCGTGCCGCTGATCGACATGAACGTGCTCACCGCCGAGCAGATCCAGGCGCTGGGCCCCGAGGCGAGCAAGGCGATGTTCATGCACATCGCCCCGGGCCGCTACGACGCGCTGCCGCAGGGCCGGGTCGACGACACGCACTACGTCGAGGCCGGCGCGCGCGCCACCGCAGCGCTGGCCGCGCAGGCCCTGCGCGCGCAGGTGCCCGCGCTGCGGCCCTGGTTCAGGGCGCCGTAGCCGCCGCCTGCGTCAGGCGGCCGATCGCACCCCAGCCGGCGCGCGGGCTCATGTCCTGCAGGTTCCACTCACTTTCGACGAAAGCCCGGCGCGTCGGCGCCGGCTTCAGGTAGCCGCCGAGCGCGTTCTCGGTCTCCGAATGCATCAGCCTGCCGCGGCCCGCGGCGGTGTCGCGCAGCAGCTGCGCGTCGAGCGCGTCGCGGTCCCAGGGCCGGGCGCCGACGGCGCCTGACAGCGCGCCTTCCAGCTTCGCCGCCGGCATCGCCACCACGTCGGCCGGCAGGCCCGAGGCGGTGACGGTGCGGATCTGGATCCTGCTGCTCGCGTTCGGGTACACGCCGGTGGGCGGCACCGCTTCGCCCTTGCGGTCGACGGCGATGTTGTCGTGCAGGAAGAGCTCGACGTCGGCGTCGCCGCGCAGGCTGAAGAGCGGCGTGCCGGGCGCGGTGTCCGGCCCCATGCGGTACACGTTGCCCACCAGCGCCACGTGGCCGATCACCGGCGCGTTCGCGCCCCACTCGCCCTTCCAGAGGTTGTAGTGAACGGCGCGCGTACCGGGGTTGAAGATCAGGTTGTTGACCATCGCCCCCTGCGTGCCGCCCTTGAACAGCGCATTGCGCTCGCGGTTGTTCGCGTAGACGTTGCGGTACAGCAGAATCCCGCGCGTGTTGTCGTGGATCAGCGAGCCCTTGCTGTGCTCGCCCTTCTCGTGCACCGAATTGCCGAGGCCCTCGTAGAGCAGGTTGTGGCTGTAGGTGATCTGGTGCGAGGTGCCCGCACGCCACTGCTCCAGTGTCTCGCCGGTGAAGCGCGGGCCCGAGGCCGACAGGTTCTCGTCGGTGCCCCAGCTGAAGCTGCAGTGGTCGACGATCACGTGGTCTACCGCGCCGACGGTCGACAGGCCGTCCTGGTCGCCGCCGCCCTTCTTCGGACGGCCGAACTCGCCGGGCCGGAAGCGCAGGTGCTGCACGATCACCTGCGAGCCGCGCACCTGCGTCTCGGCCTTGATCACCGTGATGCCGGGGCTGGGCGCGGTCTGGCCGGCGATCGTGATGAAGGGGTTCTTGATCGTCAGCGTGCCGCCGGCCATGTCGATGGTGCCGCCGACCTCGAACACCACGATGCGCGGGCCTTCCGCTTCGATCGCCTCGCGCAGCGAGCCCGGGCCGCTGGCGGCCAGCGTGGTCACGCGGATGATCCGGCCGCCTTCGCCGCCCCGGGTGCCGGCGGCCCAGCCGCGGGCGTCGATGGTGTGCGGGTCGACGCTGTCGGCACCGGCGGAGGCGGCCGGCAGCGACGCGAACAGGGCGGCGGCGCACAGCGCGACGGCGGAGAGTCGGAACGTGTTCATGGAGGCCAGCTTAGCAAGGCGGCACAATGCATGAAATTCTGGTTTTCAATTATTGAACCGATGTTTCTCTTTCGAGCCGAACCCCCGAAGTGAGCGACATCGCCTGGCTCTTCACGCCGGCCCAGCTGATGGGCTACGCCGCCTTCGCCTTCGGCATGGCCTGCTTCGCGCAGACCGACGACCGCCGCTTCAGGATCTTCATGGCGCTGGAGTGCGCGGCCTACATCGCGCACTTCGCGCTGCTGGGCCAGGCCACCGCGGTGGCGAGCACCGCGGTGTCGCTGGGCCGCTCCATCGCGTCGCTGAAGTGGCGCACGCCGGAGGTCGGCCTGTTCTTCGTCACCCTGAGCCTGGCCTGCGGCGCGTGGCTGCACGACGGCTGGACCTCGTTGCTGCCGATCGCCGCGTCGTGCATCGGCACCACGGCGCTCTTCTTCCTGCAGGGCCTGCGCATGCGCGTGCTGATGCTCTGCGGCACCTTGCTGTGGCTCGCGAACAACCTGCTGGTGGGTTCGGTGGGCGGCAGCCTGCTGGAGGCCTGCCTCGCGGCTTCCAACCTGTGGACGATCCGCCGCCTGGCGGCGGCGGGCCGCGATCTCAGGCCTTGATGCCGAGCTTGGTGACGAGCGCCTTGAAGAGCTCGTTGTCGCGCTTCATGTTGGCGCGGAAGGTCTCGGCGTCGCCGTAGGAGAAGCCCATGCTGAGCTTGTCCAGCGCGTCGCGCAGCACGGGCTCGTCGGCGCTCTTCCTGGTGGCCTCGGTGAGCACGGCCAGCACGTCGGGCGGCGTGCCCTTCGGAGCGGCCAGGCCGCGCCAGGTGCCGATGGAGAGATCGATGCCGCGCTCCTTCAGCGTGGGCACCTTCTCGAAGCCCTTGAGCCGCTGGTCGGCCATCACCGCCAGCGTCTTGAGCTTGCCGTTCTGCACGTGCGTGGCGACCTCGCCCGGGCTCACCGCCACCGCGTCGACGTGGCCGCCCATCAGCGCCAGCACCGCAGGCGCGGCGCCGCCGAAGGGGATGGGGTTGTACTTCACGCCCACCTTGTCCTCCAGCGCAGCGTGCGCCAGGTGCCAGATGCTGCCGTTGCCCGAGTTGCCCATCTTCAGCTCGCCCGGCTTCGCTTTGCTGGCGGCGATGAACTCCTCGATCGTGTTCCAGGGCGCGTCGGCCTTCACGGTGATGGCGGCCGGGTCGGCGTTCAGGCGCGCGATGGGGATGAAGTCCTCGTACGAGAGCTTCGTGAGGCCCAGGTGCGGCACGATCACGATCTCGGCGAACACCACCGCGAGCTTGTAGCCGTCGGGCCTGGCGTTGATCATCTCGCCGTGGCCGATCATCCCGGACGCGCCGGGGCGGTTGTTCACGGTGATCGGTTGCGGCAGGTGCTTCTTGGCCGCTTCGGCGAAGGCGCGCGCCAGCACGTCGGTGCCGCCGCCGGCACCGGCCGGCACGATCAGCTCGATCGGGCGGTTCGGGTAGCCGCTCTGCGCGAACAGCGTGGCGGGCAGGGTGCCCGCGGCGGCAGCGGCGAGCAGGGTGCGGCGTTGGATGCGGCGCATGGGGCGGGTCTCCTCGTTGTGGTTGGAAGGCTCAGGTCAGCAGGTCGGCCATCGACTCGGCCGGTATCACCGCGCCGCGATGCTGCACCACGCGCGCGGCCAGGCGGTTGCCGGCGGCCGCGGCCTCGGCGGCGGGCATGCCACTCAGTCTGGACGCCAGGTAGGCGCCGGCGAAGGAGTCGCCGGCGGCGGTGGTGTCCACCACCTGCGGCACGGCCACGGTCGGCACCTCGGCGCAGGCGGCACCGGCCAGGCGCAACAGCGTCGGCAACGCGCCGCGCTTGACCACCACCTCGGGGCAGGGCAGCGCCAGCGTGCGCACCAGCTGCGCCGTGGCGTCGCTTTCGCCGGCCAGCGCCATCTCGTCGTCCAGCGTCATCAGCGCGATGCTGGCCAGCGCGGTGAAGCGCGCGAACTCGGCGCGCGCGGTGGCGGCGTCGGGCCACAGGCGCGGGCGGTAGTTGTTGTCGAAGGCCACGGTGGCGCCGCGTTCTCGCAGGGCCTCGGCCAGCCGCGCCAGCCGATCGCGCCCGGCTGGCGGCAGGATCGCCAGGCTGATGCCGCTGAAGTACAGCGCGTCGATCCGCGCGGCCTGCTGCTCCAGCGGCGTGTCGCCATCGGGTGTCTCGAAGTAGGCACGTGCCGCGGCCTGGTCGCGCCAGTAGCTGAAGCGGCGCTCGCCGCGCTCGTCCACCTCGATGAGATACAGCCCCGGCAGCTTGCCCGGGATGCGCCGCACCAGCCCGGTGTGGACACCTTCGGCCTGCCAGCGCTCGACCATGCCCTGGCTCAGGCCGTCGTCGCCGAGCGCGGTGGCGTAGTCCACCTGCAGCCCCGCGGCGCGTCCGCAACGCGCCAGATAGACCGCGGTGTTGAGCGTGTCGCCGCCGAAGGTCTGGCGCATCGTGCCGAAGGCCTGCCCCTGCAGTTCGAGCATGCATTCGCCGAACGCAACCACCCGCAACGGGCCGACCATGGATTCCCCTATCACTTTCGGAACGACGTTTCGATATTCTATTTACGCCGTCCCGTCCGGACCTCCGTGCCGACCCTTGGACGCCATCCATGACCGCCACAAAGCCCATCCAGAACCTGCTCCTGACCGGTGCCGCCGGCATGCTCGGCCGCGTGCTCACGCAGCCGCTCGCCGAGGTGTGTGATCGCCTGACGCTGTCCGACCTGGCCCCCGCGCTGGCCCAGCTGAACCCGCCGCCCGCCCACCGCGCGGTGCCCTGCGACCTGGCCGATGCCGCCGGCGTGCATGCGCTGCTGCAGGGCATCGACGCCGTGGTCCATCTGGGCGGCGTGGCGGTGGAAGGGCCCTTCGAACCCATCCTGCAGGCCAACATCCGCGGCCTGCACAACCTCTACGAAGCGGCGCGGCGCCAGGGCACGAAGCGCATCGTGTTCGCGAGTTCGAACCACGTCACCGGCTGCTACGAACAGGGCCGGCCCACGCGGCCCGACGAGCCGCCGCGGCCCGATGGCAACTACGGCCTCAGCAAGCTCTTCGGCGAAGGCATCGCGAGCCTCTACTGGGACCGCTTTGGCATCGAGACCGTGTGCCTGCGCATCGGCACCGCCACCGCCGACGACCGCCCGCCGGATCGCCGCGCGCTCGCCACGTGGCTGAGCCATGCCGACCTGGCGCGGCTCGTCATCGCCTCGCTCACGAAGCCCGGCGTCGGCTTCGTCGTGGCCTACGGCATCTCGAAGAATCCGCGTGCCTGGTACCGCAGTGACGAGGCCTGGGCCCGCATCGGCTACGCGCCGCAGGACTCGGCCGAGGTCTTCGCCGAGCAGGTGCAGCACAAGGTGTTCCCGCCCGATTCGCCGATGGCCCGCTACCAGGGCGGCAGCTTCATGGGCATCGGGCCTTTCGACGAACCTCACTGAGATCCGCGGATCTCGATACTCACGGAGACTTCATGAAGAAGCTTTGCAGGACCCTGCTCGCGGCCGCCTTCGGCTGCACCGTCGCCGGCGCCGCGCTGGCGCAGACCGTCGTGATGAAGGCCGCCGACGTGCATCCGGCCGGCTACCCCACCGTGGTGGCGGTGGAGAACATGGGCAAGCGGCTCGATGCCGCCACGCAGGGCCGCATCAAGTTCCAGATGTTCCCGGGCAGCGTGCTGGGCGACGAGAAGTCGATGATCGAGCAGACGCAGGTCGGCGCCATCCAGCTGGCGCGCATCTCGCTCGGGCCGATGGGGCCGGTGGTGCCCGAGGTCAACGTCTTCAACATGCCCTTCGTGTTCCGCAACATCGCCCACATGCGCGCGGTGATCGACGGCCCGATCGGCCAGGAACTGCTCGACAAGATCAGCGGCAGCTCGGCCCGGCTGGTGGCGCTGGCCTGGATGGACGGCGGCTCGCGCAGCCTCTACACCAAGAAGCCGGTGCGCAAGCCCGACGACCTGAAGGGCCAGAAGATCCGCATGATGGGCAACCCGCTGTTCGTCGACACGATGAACGCGATGGGCGGCAACGGCATCGCGATGGGCTACGGCGAGGTCTTCACCGCCATCCAGACCGGCGTCATCGACGGCGCCGAGAACAACCCGCCCTCGCTCTTCACCGCCAACCACTTCAAGGCCGGCGCGAAGTACTACACCCAGACCAACCACCTGATCATTCCCGAGATCCTGGTGATGTCGAAGGTCACCTGGGACAAGCTGAGCCCGGCCGACCAGGCGCTGGTGAAGAAGTCGGCGCGCGAGGCGCAGATGGAACAGCGCACGCTGTGGGACGCGGCCGTGGCCGACTACACCGCCAAGCTGAAGGCCGAAGGCGTCGAGTTCATCGAGATGGACAACAAGCCCTTCTACGACGCCACCGTCCCGGTGCGCGCGAAGTACGGCGCCGCCTACGCCGACCTGATGAAGCGCATCGCCGACGTCAAGTGAGCGGCGCCGGCGTGCAGGGGCACCCGCTGGCCGGGGTGTTCGACGGCCTGTACCGGGCCTGCATCTGGATTGCCGGCATCGCCCTGGCGGTGATGTCGGTGATCATCCCGATCGGCGTGGTGATGCGCTACGTGTTCGGCGTCGGCGCCCAGTGGCCCGAGCCGATCGCGATCCTGCTGATGGTGGTGTTCACCTTCATCGGTGCCGCCGCGGCCTACCGCGCCGGCGGCCACATCGCCGTGGGCATGCTCGTCGAGCGGCTGCCGGCGCTGCCGCAGAAGCTGGTCGCCTGGCTGGTGGACGCGCTGATGCTGCTGGTGTGCGGCTTCGTCGTCTGGTATGGCACGCGGCTGTGTGCCGAGACCATGCGCCAGTCGATCGCCGAGCTGCCCTGGATGCCGGTGGGCGTGACCTACGCGGCGATCCCGCTCGGCGCGCTGGCCACGCTGCTGTTCGTGCTGGAGCGCATGGCCTGGGGCCCGCAGACCGCACGGCCCGTCGTCGCCTTCGGGGAGCATTGATGGACGCGCTGGTGCTGCTCGGCAGCTTCTTCGTGCTGATGATGATCGGCGTGCCGGTGGCGTACGCGCTCGGCCTGGCCGCGCTGGTCGGCGCGCTGTGGGTCGACATCCCGCTGGACGCGGTGATGATCCAGCTCGCCGCCGGCGTCAACAAGTTCAGCCTGCTGGCCATCCCCTTCTTCGTGCTCGCCGGGGCCATCATGGCCGAAGGCGGCATGGCGCGGCGGCTGGTGGCGCTGGCCGGCGTGCTGGTCGGCTTCATCCGCGGCGGGCTCTCGCTGGTCAACATCATGGCCAGCACCTTCTTCGGCGCGATCTCGGGCTCGTCGGTGGCCGACACGGCATCGATCGGCTCGGTGCTGATCCCCGAGATGGAGAAGAACGGCTACCCGCGCTCGTTCGCCACCGCGGTGACGATCAGCGGCTCGGTGCAGGCCATCCTGATCCCGCCCAGCCACAACGCGGTGATCTACTCGCTGGCCGCGGGCGGCACGGTGAGCATCGCGGCGCTGTTCATCGCCGGCGTGCTGCCCGGCCTGCTGCTCGGGCTGACGCTGGCCGCGCTGTGCCTGATCATCGCGAAGAAGGAGAACTACCCCAAGGGCGAGGTGATCCCGCTGAAGCAGGCGCTGAAGATCTGCGGCGAGGCGCTGTGGGGCCTGATGACCATGGTGATCATCCTCGGCGGCATCCTCACCGGCGTGTTCACCGCCAACGAGAGCGCGTCGATCGCGGTGCTGTGGGCCTTCTTCGTCACGATGTTCATCTACCGCGACTACAAGTGGCGCGACCTGCCCCGGCTGGTGCACCGCACCGTGAAGACGGTGACGATCGTGATGATCCTGATCGGCTTCGCGGCCTGCTTCGGCTACCTGATGGCGCTGATGCAGATCCCGAGCCAGGTGACCGCCTTCATCACCTCGATCTCGCAGGAGCGCTTCGTGGTGCTGCTGCTGATCAACGTGATGCTGCTGCTGCTGGGCTGCCTGATGGACATGGCGCCGCTGATCCTGATCCTCACGCCGATCCTGCTGCCGGTGGTGAAGGGCCTGGGCGTGGACCCGGTGCACTTCGGCATGATCATGATGATCAACCTGGGCATCGGCCTGATCACGCCGCCCGTGGGCACGCTGCTGTTCGTGGGCTCGGCGATCAGCAAGCTCAAGATGGGCGTGATCACGCGCGCGATGGTGCCTTTCTTCGTGGCCCTGTTCGTCGTGCTGATGATGGTGACCTACATTCCCTGGCTGAGCCTGTGGCTGCCGCGGGCGATGGGACTGTGACGATGCCACCGGACTTCACCCCCAGCACCCGACTGCCCGACCCGCGCATCCGGGTGCTCGACGAGCGCTTCCTGTCCTTGCGCCTGCTCTCGGGCACGGTGGAGCGGCTGGCCACCGGCTTCTACTGGGCCGAAGGACCGGTGTGGTTCGGCGACGGGCGCTACCTGCTGTTCTCGGACATCCCGAACAACCGCATCCTGCGCTGGGACGCGACCAACGGGCAGCTCAGCGACTTCCGCAACCCGTCGAACAACGCCAACGGCCTGGTGCGCGACCGCCAGGGCCGGCTGCTCGCCTGCGAGCACCTCACGCGCCGCGTGACGCGCACCGAATACGACGGCCGCGTCACCGTGCTGGCAAGCCACTTCGACGGCAAGCGGCTGAACTCGCCGAACGACATCGTCTGCCAGAGCAACGGCGCCGTCTGGTTCACCGACCCGCCCTTCGGCATCCTCGGCTGGTGGGAAGGCGAGCCGGCCACCCCGGAGCTGCCGCATGGCGTCTACCGCATCGACCCCGAGAGTGGCGCGCTGCAGATGGTGCTGGACGACCTGCAGGGCAGCAACGGCCTCGCATTCAGCCCCGACGAGAAGGTCCTCTACGTCGTCGAGAGCCGCGCCACGCCGCACCGGAAGATCTGGGCCTACGACGTGGTGGGCGCCAGGCTCTTCAACAAGCGCCTCTTCGTCGATGCCGCCGGGCCGGGCGCGTACGACGGCATCAAGGTCGACACCGCGGGCAACGTCTGGTGCGGCTTCGGCAGCAACGGCGCGGCCGACGCAGACCTCGACGAGCTCGACGGCGTGCGCGTCTACGACCGCGAAGGCCGCCCGCTGGCCCATGTCGCGCTGCCGGAGCGCTGCGCGAACCTGTGCTTCGGCGGCCCCAACCACAACCGCCTCTTCATGGCCGCCAGCCATTCGCTCTACGCGCTGTACGTGAACACCCGCGGCGCGGTATGAAGCCGGTCCTCGTGACGATGGACGCGCGCGACAACGTCGCGATCGTCGGCAACGAAGGCGGCCTGCCCGCCGGCACCGAGCTTCCGGGCGGCGTGGTGCTGCGCGAGAAGGTGCCGCAGGCGCACAAGGTGGCGCTGGTCGACCTGCCCGCCGGCACCGCGGTGCTGCGCTACGGCGTGACCATCGGCACCACGCAGCGCGACGTGCCGGCCGGCAGCTGGGTGCACGAGCGCCTGCTGCAGATGCCGCCGGCGCGCGACCTGCAAGGCCTGCCGATGGCCACCGTGAAGCCCGCACCCGCCGAGCCGCTCGCGGGCTACACCTTCGAGGGCTACCGCAACGCCGACGGCAGTGTCGGCACGCGCAACGTGCTGGCCATCAGCACCACGGTGCAGTGCGTGGCCGGCGTGCTGGACTTCGCGGTGAAGCGCATCAAGGCCGAGCTGCTGCCGAAGTATCCGAACGTCGACGACGTGGTGGGGCTCGAGCATGCCTACGGCTGCGGCGTGGCCATCGAGGCGCCGGGTGCCGAGATCCCCATCCGCACGCTGCGCCACCTGGCACTGAACCCGAACTTCGGCGGCGAGGTGATGCTGCTGAGCCTGGGCTGCGAGAAGCTGCAGCCCGAGCGGCTGCTGCCGCCCGGGAGCATCCCGATGGCCGCCAGCGGCGTGCGCCTGCAGGACGAGCAGCACGTCGGTTTCCTCTCGATGACCGACCACATCCTCGCCACGGCGGAACAGCACCTGAAGCGCCTGGACGCGCGCCGCCGCGAGACCGTGCCGGCCAGCGAGCTGGTGGTGGGCGTGCAGTGCGGCGGCAGCGACGCATTCAGCGGCGTCACCGCGAACCCGGCCGTGGGCTTCTGCACGGACCTGCTGGTGCGCGCGGGCGCCACCGTGATGTTCAGCGAGACCACCGAGGTGCGCGACGCGGTGGAGCAGCTCACCGCGCGCGCCGCCACGCCCGAGGTGGCGCAGCGCATCGTCGACGAGATGGCCTGGTACGACGCCTACCTGCAGCGCGGCGGCGTGGACCGCGGCGCGAACACCACGCCGGGCAACAAGGCCGGCGGCCTGTCGAACATCGTCGAGAAGGCGATGGGCAGCATCGTCAAGAGCGGGCGCTCGCCGATCAGCGGCGTGCTCGCGCCGGGCGAGAAGCTGAAAGCGCGTGGCCTGCACTACGCCGCCACGCCGGCTTCCGACTTCATCTGCGGCACGCTGCAGCTGGCCGCGGGGATGAACCTGCACGTGTTCACCACCGGCCGCGGCACGCCCTACGGCCTGCCGGCCTGCCCGGTGGTGAAGGTGGCCACGCGCACCGAGCTGCACCGGCGCTGGCACGACCTGATGGACCTGAACGCCGGCGCGGTGGCCGACGGCGAGTGCACGGTGGAAGAGATGGGCTGGCGCCTGTTCCGCCTGCTGCTGGAGGTGGCCAGCGGCCGCCAGCTCACCTGGGCCGAGCGCTGGAAGCTCGAGAACGCGCTGGTGCTGTTCAACCCCGCGCCGGTGACCTGAAGCGGCGCTGCAGCCGGTAGGCCAGCCGCTCGGCGGCGCGTCGCGCGCCCGTTGCCGCGGTGGCCAGCACGGCGTCGGCGCCGCGCCAGAAGTCGTCGATGGCCTCGCGGCGCAGGCGTTCGGCGTCGGCACGCGCGGCGTCGTGCAGGCGGTTCAGCAGCGCGGGCTGGGTCAGCAGAGGGTCTTGCATCGCATGCTCCTGGTTCGATGCGGCCACTCTAGGCAGCGGCGCCTCAATCGGAAACGGCAGCCCTTGCGCAGCGGTGTTGCAGTTGGCGCAATACCATCGGCCCATGGACCTGGACGACGCCGCACTCTTCGTTCGCATCGTCGAGCTCGGCACGCTGTCGGCCGCCGCGCGCGAGCGCGACGTGCCGGTGAGCCAGGTGACGCGGGCGCTGGCGCGCCTGGAAGGGCGCTGCGGCGTGCGGCTGCTGCACCGCTCGACGCACGGCCTGAGCCTCACCGACGAGGGCGACATCTTCCTGGCGCAGGCGCGGCGGCTGCTGGAGATCGCCGACGAGCTGGCCGGTGAACTCGCCGGCAAGCGTGCCGAGCCCAGCGGCTGGGTGCGCCTGAGCGTGAGCCCCATCATCGCCGAGACGCTGGTCGTGCCGAGCCTGCCCACGCTGTACGAGCGTCATCCGCAGCTGCACCTGGACATCGCGGCCGACGACCGCGTGGTCGACATGGCGCGCGAGGGTTTCGACATCGCCATCCGCACCGGCACGCCGGCCAGCGATGCGCTGGTGGCGCGGCGCATCGGCAGCCTGCGCCGCGGCCTCTATGCCGCACCGGCCTACGTGTCGCGCCACGGCCTGCCGGCCACCGTGGCCCAGCTGGCCCAGCACCGCCTGGTGGGCAACAGCGCGAGCCCCGTGCTCAACCGCTGGCGCCTGGGTGCGGGCGCCGAGGCGGTGGACTACGCGGTGCAGGCCCACACGCGCACCGACAACACCGCGGTGGTGCTGGCGCTGGCCCGGCACGGCGTGGGCATCGCGCGCATCGTCACCTTCGTGGCCGAGCCGCTGGTGGCCGCGGGCGCGCTGGTGCCGGTGCTGCCCGGGGTGGCACCCGATGCCGAGGTGCCGGTCTACGCCGTGATGCTGCAGGAGCGGCACCGGCTGCCGAAGCTGCGCGCCTGCGTCGAGCACTGGGCGGCCTGGCTGTCGCAGGCCACCGCATGAAGCGCCGGCCTACCGTTCGGCGATGTAGTGCTGCATGGCCGGCACCTCGCCGGGCAGCAGGTGCGCGCGCAGCGCGGCCTCCAGTTCCTGGTCGGCCAGCGTGGCGCGGGCGCGCTGGTGCAGGTAGTCGGCCCAGCTGGTGACGATGAAGCGCTCGACGTAGCGCGACGGGTCGGCCAGGTCGCGGTAGACGCGCCAGAAGGTGGCGCCGTCGCGCTTGCGCGGGCCGCGCAGCTGGCTCACGGCGTCCAGGAACGCGGGCACCGCGGCGGCGCGCACGCGGTAGGCGATCTCCACCGCCACCGGGCCCGCCTCGGGGTCGGGCTCGTGCGCGACGAAGAGGTCCTCCGAGATCGTGGCCTGCGTCACCTCGGTGAGCCCGCCCATGCGCAGCGGGAAGGGCTTGGCCAGCAGCAGGCCGGCGGCCATCAGCGCCGCGGCGATCAGCAGCGCCGGCGTGAGGCCGGCGATGTCGGACAGCGCGCCCCAGAAGGCCGAGCCCATCGCGAATGAGCCCAGGGCACACAGCGTGTGCATCGAGGTGGCGCGGGCACGCACCCAGGGCGGCACGCTGGTCTGCGTGGCGGTGTTGTAGGTGGACATCACGCTCATCCAGGACGCGCCGGCGACGGCGAGCACGGCGTAGGTGAGCGGCCGCAGGTGCGACAGCGCCGCCACCGCCATGGCCGCCGCGAACAGCACGCCGCCGATCAGCACCAGACGCTCGAGCCCGAGCCGGGCCCGGATGCGCCCGATGGCCAGGCCCGCCGCCACCGCGCCGGTGCCCAGGCAGCCCATCAGCAGGCCGAAACCCTCGGAACCCAGGCCCAACTGGTGCAGCGCGATCACCGGCAGCAGCGCCCACAGCGCCGAACCCGCTGCGCTGTAGGCCACCACGCGCACCAGCTGCGCCAGCACCGTCTCGGAGTGGCGCGCGAAGCGGATGGCGCTCAGCATGCCGCCCCACAGCCGCTCGGCCGGCAGGCGCGACGGCGGGTGCGGCCGCGGCGGATGCCGGCGCACGCTCTCGAACAGCGCCACCACGCCCAGCACCGTCATCACGAAGACCCAGCCGGCGCCGCCGACCGCATAGACGTAGCCCGCCAGCGCCGGGCCCAGCGCGCGCGCGCAGTTGTAGGAGATGCCGATCGCGGTGATGGCCTGCGGCAGTTCGTCGCGCGGCACGGCGTCGACGATGGCGGAGTTCCACGGCGGGCTCAGCACCGCCGTGCAGCAGCCGGCCGCGAAGGTCAGCACCAGCAGCGTGGCGGCGCCGGCGCGGCCCAGCAGGAACAGCGCCGCCATCAGCGCCACCAGCAGCGCCTGCGCCAGCAGCGCACCCAGCATCAGCCGGCGCCGGTCGGTGGTGTCGGCCAGCACGCCGGCCGGCAGCGCCAGCAGGAACATCGGCAGGAACACCGCGGTCTGCACCAGCGCGGCCAGGAACGATGAGCCACTCACTTCGACCATCAGCCAGGCGGCGGCCATGGCCTGCATCGCATTGCCGAAGAAGTAGAAGCTGCCGCCGGACAGCAGCGCGCGGAAGGCGCCGTGGCGCAGCGTGGCGCGGATCGAGGTGCTGCTGCTGGCGGCGGCGGTGGGCGGCATCGGCCGCGATGATGCCCGAGAGGGGCGCTGCGTTTCCCCTTCAGCCGGCGCGGTCGAGGTCGGCCAGCGCGCGCTCGCACCACGGCCGCAGCGCGGCATCGCCCACGGCGGCCAGCAGCTGCTGCATGCGGACGCGCTCGGCCGCCTGGCCGGCGCGGTCGCCGGCGGCGCGCTGCGCCCAGGCCAGTGCCTCGTGGGCGAAGAAGGTCTCGAAGGCGTCGGCTTCCGGCTCGCCGGCGTGGGCTTCGATCTGCGCCAGGCAGGCGCGCGCATGGCGCAGCGCCGCCGCGCCGTCGCCGATCACCGCGTGGCAGCGCGCCAGTTCGTAGTCGCCCCGTTCGCTGTGGACCCAGGTACCGGCCGTGACCCAGAGTTCGCGTGACGCGTCGGCCGCCGCGATCATCAGGGCGTCGCGAGCCGCGTCGCCGCGCGGCCCCTCGCGCAATTCCACCGCGACGCCGTGCGTGGTGGCGGCCAGCGCGCGGCGGGCCGGTGCCTCGGGGTGGGCCAGCGCCAGCGGCCGCTCGGCCTGCAGCATCGCCAGCGCGTCGGCGGCGCGACCGCGCCGGACCCACACGCTCCACAGGTTCTGCAGCGCGCGCCAGCGCGCCGCGTCGGCAATCGGCTCGGCAGCCTCGCCGGCCAGCATCGCCAGCACCCAGCGGGCGCGCCGGTCCATCGCGCCGCTGCCTTCCGCCTGCGCGACGGCCGCCGGCAGGGCGTCCAGGAAGGCGCGCAGGCCGGCGGGGTCCTGCAGGTGCGAGAGCCACACGTGTTCGGCCAGGCCGATCGCGCCGGCGCCGTCGGCGTCGGCGGGCAGCGTGGCGGCGCGGGCCATCAGCACACGCGCGACGTCGGCGGCTTCCTCGGCGTGGCGCTCCCAACCCGTTCTCACGAGGTCGGCCAGGGCCGGTTCGGCTTGCATCAGTCCGTCTCCTTCGCGGCCTGCCACGCGGCCCAGCGTTCGGCCATCGCGGGCCGGTGGTCGAGGTCGTGCGCCACCGCGGCCGCCAGCACGCCGCCGGCGCGCGCGCGCGAACCCGCGAAGACGGCCGGGCGCCGCAGCGCGGCGGCGTCGTAGCGCGCCAGCAGCGCCAGTGTGCGGCGGCGCTCGCCGACGAAGTGGCGGGCGGCGGCACGCCAGGGGCGCGTGCGGTACTGCTTCTGGAGCGCGAGGCGGTCGCCGTCGATGCCGGGCAGGGTGGGCCGCGTCTCGTCGAGCATGCGGGCGAAGCGCGGCCGCCAACCGAGCGTCTCGATGTCCGACAGGTGCCAGAGGTGCTCGACGAGCGAGAAGCCGCCTCCCTCGGGGACGTCGTAGCCGGCATCGGCGGGCAGCGCGGCCAGCAGGGCCTGCACGGCGGCGGCGGTGCCGGCGAGGTACTCGCAGGCGGCGGCCAGCGCGGCGCCGTTGAGCACCGGTTGCCCCTGCAGCATCGTGGCAGGCGGCGCCAGCAGCAGCGCCGCGATGCGGTCGCCCGCCGGCGACGGCGCGCCCTTGCCGGACGGGGCGTGCCCGCCGCCGTCGGGCACCGTCACCACCGCGTGGCGCAGCGCCTGGGCCGCGGCCTGTTCTTCGCGCGCCGAGGCCGTCACCCAGCGTGCCGGCAGCGCCTGCAAGGGCGCCGGGTTCAGGTAGTGCAGCTTCTCGCGCCCGCGCCACACCGGCACCACGAGTTCGGCATCCTCGAGCACCGCCAGGTGCTTGGACAGGGCCTGACGGCTCTGCGGCAGGCCGTCGAGCAGGGCCGACAGCGTGAGGCCGGGCCGGTCGCGCAGGCGGTCGAGCAGCGTGCGGCGCGTGCCGTCGGCCAGGGCGCGAAGCAGGAGATCCAGCGTGTCGGGCATGTTCATCAGGCAACGAAGTGGTTGCATGATGATCGAGCTGTGCGAAAAAGGCAACCACGAGGTTGCATGAGACGGACGGGGCGCCGTGGCGCCAGGCGTTAGGCTTGCGGCGTGAAGCCCGTTGCTGTGCGTGTCGCCTGCCTCGCCCTGGCCCTCCTGCTGGCCGGCTGCGGCGGCTCGGGCGCCGACGGCGGGCCGGCACCCGAGCGCGTGGCGGCGCTGGGTGCGCGCATCTTCGAGGACGTGTCGCTGTCGGCGTCGGGCCGCCAGTCCTGCGCCAGCTGCCACGACGCCGCGCACGCCCACGGCCCGCCGAACGCGCTGCCCACGCAGCCGGGCGGCGCCGCGATGGACCAGCAGGGCGCCCGCGCCGCGCCGTCCATCGACTACGCCGCGTTCGCCGGCGCCTTCCGCTTCGACGCCAGCGGCCGGCCGCTGGGCGGGCTGTTCTGGGACGGCCGCGCCGCCACGCTGCAGGAGCAGGCCGCGTCGCCGCTGCTGAGCCCGCTGGAGATGGCCAACAACACGCGCGCCGAGGTGGTGGCGCGGCTGGCGCGTGCGGCCTACGCCGACGAGTTCAGGGCGCTGTTCGGCGCCGAGATATTCGCCCGCGTCGACGATGCCTTCGAGCGCGCGACGCTGGCGCTGCAGCAGTTCCAGCAGGGTGCGGCGTTCCGGCCGTTCTCGAGCCGCTACGACGCGGTGCTGCGTGGCGCCGCGACGCTGAACGCGGCCGAACAGCGCGGCCTGGCGCTGTTCACCGACCCCGCGAAGGGCAACTGCGCGGCCTGCCACCCGGCCGCACCGCGGCCCGACGGCGGCCCGCCGCTGTTCACGAACTTCGGCTACGAGAACCTGGGCGTGCCGCGCAACCCGGCGCTGCTGCGCAACGAGGACGCCCTGTACTTCGACCTCGGCCTCTGCGGCCGCGGCGAACTGCAGCTGCGCACCGAGCTGTGCGGCTTCTTCAAGGTGCCCACGCTGCGCAACGTGGCGCGGCGCGGCAGCTTCTTCCACAACGGGCGCTTCGGCTCGCTGCGCGAGGTGCTCGGCTTCTATGCCACGCGCGACACCGCGCCCGAGCGCTGGTACCCGCGCGACGGGACGGGCGCGCTGCTGAAGTTCGACGACCTGCCGCCGCACCTGCGCGGCAGCGTCAACACGCACTCGCCGCCGTATGCCGGTCGCGTGGCGGGCGGTGCGCCGGCGTTGAGCGAGGCCGAGATCGACGACCTGCTGGCCTTCCTGCTCACACTCGACGACGGCTACACCGTCAGCCTGCCTTAGCCACCTCGCTGGCGGCCATCAGCTCCAGCGCACGCACCAGGGCCGAATGGTCCAGCTGGTCCCAGCCCTGCGCGGCGCAGGCCTGCATCAGCTGCGCCGCGCCGGCGGTCTGCGGCAGCGCCACGCCCAGCGTCTTCGCGCCCTGCAGTGCCAGGTTCAGGTCCTTCTGGTGCAGCGCGATGCGGAAGCCCGGGTTGAAGGTGCGCTTGATCATGCGTTCGCCATGCACCTCCAGGATGCGGCTGGCCGCGAAGCCGCCCATCAGCGCCTGGCGCACCTTGGCCGGGTCGGCGCCGGCCTTCTTCGCGAACACCAGCGCCTCGCCGACGGCGGCGATGTTGAGCGCCACGATGATCTGGTTGGCCACCTTGGTGGTCTGCCCGTCGCCCACGCCGCCCACGTGCGTGATGTTCTTGCCCATCAGCGCGAAGAGGGGTTGCACGCGCGCGAACGCGGCCTCGCTGCCGCCGACCATGATGGTGAGGCTGGCGGCCTTGGCGCCCACCTCGCCGCCGCTCACCGGCGCGTCGAGGTAGTCGCAGCCCAGGGCCTCGATCTTCTGCGCGAAGGCCTTGGTGGCCATCGGCGAGATGCTGCTCATGTCGACGACGGTCTTGCCTTTCGTGAGGCCCGATGCCACGCCGTTCGCGCCGAACAGCACGGTCTCGACGTCGGGCGTGTCCGGCACCATCGTGAAGACGATCTCGGCGGCCTTGGCCACCTCGGCTGCGTTCGCGCAGCGCACCGCGCCGGCGTCCAGCAGCGCCTGCGGCACCTGGCTGCGTGTGGCGACGAAGAGATCGTGCCCGGCGGCGCGCAGGTGGCCGGCCATGGGCGTGCCCATGATGCCGAGGCCGATGAATCCGAGTTTCATGCCTGTCCCCTCTTGAATGGCTCAAACCAGTGTAGGCCGGCCTCGGTGCTCGTCAGCGGCTTGTATTCGGCACCGATCCAGCCGCTGTAGCCGATCCGGTCCAGATGGTGGAACAGGAAGGGGTAGTTGATCTCGCCGGTGCCGGGTTCGTTGCGCCCCGGGTTGTCGGCGAGCTGGATGTGGCCGATGCGCGCCAGGTGCTTCTCCATCGTCGCGGCGAGCTCGCCTTCGTAGCGCTGCGCGTGGTAGATGTCGTACTGCACGAAGGCGTTGTCGGCGCCCGCCTCGTCCAGCACCGACAGCGCCTTCGCGGTGTGGTTGAGCCAGAAGCCGGGCACGTCGAAGTTGTTGATCGGCTCGATGAGCAGCACCAGCCCCGCCTCCTTCAGCGCCGCCGCGGCGAAGCGCAGGTTGGCCACGAAGGTGGCGCGCAGCGTGGCCTCGTCCACGCCCGCGGGCGCCTTGCCGGCCAGGCAGTTGAGCCGCGGCACGCCGAGCGTGGTGGCATAGGCGATGGCGGTGGCCACGCCGGCGCGGAACTCGTCCACGCGCGCCGGGTTGCAGGCGATGCCGCGGTCGCCCGCGGCCCAGTTGCCGCCGGGCAGGTTGTGCAGCACCATCTGCAGGCCGTGCGCGTCGAGCTGTTCGCGCAGCGCGGCGGCCGGCGCCTCGTAGGGGAACTGCAGTTCCACGGCGCTGAAGCCGGCGCGCGCGGCCCGCTCGAAGCGCTGCAGCAGCGGCACTTCGGTGAACAGCATCGAGAGGTTGGCGGCGAAGCGGGGCATGTCCTGGGGTCTCCTTCAGTCACGGTCGTTCATTGGCCCCGGCTGGGTTGGGGGCGAGGGGCCGAACCCTAAGATTCGCGCCTTCCACGTACAAAACGCGCCGCGTCGAGGCGCTCCCGAGGGTTCTCTTTCATGATCGAGCTGCTCACCAGTCCCGAGGCGTGGATCGCCTTCGCGACCCTGACCGCCCTGGAGCTGGTGCTGGGCATCGACAACATCATCTTCATCTCGATCCTGGTCGACAAGCTGCCCAAGGACAAGCAGGAGTTCGCGCGCCGCCTGGGCCTGTTCATGGCGATGTTCATGCGCATCGGGCTGCTGCTGGTGCTGGCCTGGATCGTGGGCCTGGTGAAGCCGCTGTTCACGGTGCTGGGGCAGGAGATCTCGGGCCGCGACCTCATCCTCATCCTCGGCGGCCTGTTCCTCATCTGGAAGAGCACCGGCGAGATCCACCAGTCGCTGGAAGGCGAGGAGGAGCATGCCGGTGGCAAGGTGGCCGCCACCTTGATGGGCGTGATCGCGCAGATCATGGTGGTGGACCTGGTGTTCTCGCTGGACAGCATCATCACCGCGGTGGGCATGGTGGACGACGTGCGCGTGATGATCGCGGCGGTCATCGCGTCGGTGGCGCTGATGATGCTGTTCGCCGCACCCATCGGCCACTTCGTCTCGGACCATCCGACGATCAAGATGCTGGCGCTGTCATTCCTGGTGGTGGTGGGCGTGGTGCTGGTGGCCGAAGGCTTCGATCACCACGTGCCCAAGGGCTACGTCTACTTCGCGATGGCCTTCAGCCTGGGCGTGGAGATGCTCAACATCCACATGCGCAAGCGCAAGGGCCGCAAGGTGAAGCTGAATCCCGCGCAGATTCCAGGTTCGCCGGACTGAGCCTCACTCCAGAAGGCCGGCGAGTTCCAGGCCCTGCTTGCCGTCGGGATGGCGGCAGTCGATGGCCTCGAACTCGTTGATCTTGTCGATCTCGGTGCCCATCGCGATGTTGGTCACCTTCTCCAGGATCACCTCCACGACCACCGGCACGCGGTGCTCGCGGGCCATGGTCTGCGCTCGGCGGAGTGCCGGCTGCAGCGTTTCGGGGTCGGTGACACGCAGTGCCTTGCAGCCCATGCCCTCTACCACCTTCGCGTGATCCATGCCGTAGTGCTTCACCGCCGGGTCCTGCACGTTGATGTTGTCGTAGGCCAGTTGCACGCAGTAGTCCATCTCGAAGCCGCGCTGGCTCTGGCGGATGAGTCCCAGGTAGCTGTTGTTCACCAGCACCACCACCATCGGCAGATTGAACTGCGCGCCCACCGCCAGCTCCTCGATGAGGAACTGGAAGTCGTAGTCGCCGCACAGGCCCACCACGGTCTTCGTCGGGTCCGACGCCACCACGCCCAAAGCCGCCGGCAGCGTCCAGCCCAGTGGCCCGGCCTGGCCGCAGTTGATCCACTGGCGCGGCCCGTAGACGTGCAGGAACTGCGCGCCGGCGATCTGGCTCAGGCCGATGGTCGTCACGTACACCGTGTCGCGGCCGAAGGCGGCATTCATCTCCTCGTAGACGCGCATCGGCTTGATCGGCGTTTCGGTGTAGTGCGTCTTGCGGTGCATCAGCCGCTTGCGCTCGGCGCAGCGGTGGGCCCAGTCGCTGCGGTCGGGCAGCCGGCCCGCGGCCCTGCGTTCGCGCGCCACCTGCACGAAGAGCTCGAGCGCGGCCTTGGCGTCGCTGACGATGCCGTAGTCCGGCATGAAGACGCGGCCGATCTGCGTGGGCTCGATGTCCACGTGAACGAAGGTGCGGCCCTTGGTGTAGACCTCGGTGCTGCCGGTGTGGCGGTTGGCCCAGCGGTTGCCGATGCCCAGCACGAAGTCGCTCGCCAGCATCGTGGCGTTGCCGTAGCGGTGGCTGGTCTGCAGGCCGCACATGCCGGCCATCAGCGGGTGGTCGTCGGGGATGCTGCCCCAGCCCATCAGCGTGGGAATCACCGGCACGCCGGTGAGCTCGGCGAACTCCACCAGCAGCGCGGCGGCGTCGGCGTTGATGATGCCGCCGCCGGCCACGATCAGCGGCTTGCTGGCCGCCTGCAGCATGTCCAGCGCCTTCTCCACCTGCGCGCGCGTGGCGGCCGGCTTGTAGACCGGCAGCGGTTCGTAGGTGTCGATGTCGAACTCGATCTCGGCCATCTGCACGTCGAACGGCAGATCGATCAGCACCGGGCCCGGGCGGCCGCTGCGCATCAGGTGGAAGGCCTGCTGGAAGGCGCGCGGCACCTGCGCCGGCTCGCGCACGGTGACGCTCCACTTCGTCACCGGCTTGCTGATCGATTCGATGTCGACGGCCTGGAAGTCCTCCTTGTAGAGCCGCGCGCGCGGCGCCTGCCCGGTGATGCAGAGGATGGGGATGCTGTCGGCGCTGGCCGAGTAGAGGCCCGTGATCATGTCGGTGCCGGCCGGGCCGCTGGTGCCGATGCACACGCCGATGTTGCCCGCGCGGGCCCGCGTGTAGCCCTCGGCCATGTGGCTCGCGGCCTCGACGTGGCGCGCCAGGATGTGCGCGATGGCCTGGCGCTCGCGCAGCGCCGCGTACAGCGGGTTGATGGCCGCGCCGGGCACGCCGAAGGCCTGCGTCACGCCTTCCTTCTCCATCACCAGCACGGCGGCCATCGCGGCCTTCATCTTCGCCATCGTCGTCTCCTGTTGGACTGGCAGCGATGTTCGCGAGCCGCCCCGTGGCCCGGCAAGCGCAGCGCGGGGATATGAGCTATTCCGTGTTGGAATGACAGGGTGATCCGCCTCGCCCTCCTGGCCGTGCTGGTGCTCGGCCGCAGCGCCGCCGCCGCGCCGGCGCTCGTCGAAGACAGCCTGGCCCAGCGCCTGGCCGCCTGCACCACCTGCCACGGCAAGGAGGGGCGCGCGGCGCCCGACGGCTACCACCCGCGCATCGCCGGCAAGCCGGCGGGTTATCTCTTCAACCAGCTGCAGAACTTCCGTGACGGGCGACGCCGCTACGGCCCGATGGTGGCGCTGGTGGACCCGCTGCCCGATGCTTACCTGCGCGAGATCGCCGGGCACTTCGCCGGCCTGGAGCTGCCGTACCCGGCGCCGCTGCCGCCGGCGGAGCCGGCCGCGGTGCTGGCGCGCGGGCGCACGCTCGCGCTGCAGGGCGATGCCGCCAAGGGCCTGCCCGCATGCGCTGCCTGCCACGGCACGGCGCTCACCGGCGTGCTGCCCGCGGTGCCGGGCCTGCTCGGGCTGCCGCGCGACTACCTCGCCGGCCAGCTTGGCGCCTGGCTGCACGGCGAGCGGCGAGCGCGCGCGCCCGACTGCATGGCCGACGTGGCCAGGAAGCTCGACGGCGGCGACCTCGTCGCGGTGAGCGCCTGGCTGGCCGGCCAGCCGGTGCCGCAGCCCGCGAAGCCGGCCACCGCGCTGGC
Organism: Rubrivivax sp.; assembly: GCA_044226255.1. Lineage (GTDB taxonomy): Bacteria > Pseudomonadota > Gammaproteobacteria > Burkholderiales > Burkholderiaceae_C > Rubrivivax. Next base: position 25,738 of record JBGAHJ010000014.1, on the reverse strand, counting down.
GCAAGCCGCGCCGCTGCGCTGCGGCAGCATGGGGGCGCTGCCATGACGTGGCGCCGCGTGCTGCTGGTGCTGGGGATGCTGGCCGCGCTGGCGGCCGGTGCGCCGATCGCGCTGGACCGCGCGGGCCCCGTGCCCGACGCGGCCCGGCCGGTCGACGGCACGCCCGAGCAGATCGAGCGCGGCCGCGTGCTCGCGCTGGCCGGCAACTGCGCCAGCTGCCACACGGCGCGCGGTGGCGAGCCCTATGCAGGCGGCCGCGCCATCGGCACGCCCTTCGGCGCCGTCTACGCCGGCAACCTGACACCCGACCCGGCGCACGGCATCGGCCGCTGGTCGCCGGAGCACTTCTGGCGCGCGCTGCACGAGGGCCGCGGCTTCGACGGCCGCCGCCTGGCGCCGGCCTTCCCGTACACCGAGTTCACGCGGCTCACGCGCGCCGACAGCGACGCGCTCTACGCCTGGCTGCGCACGCTGCGCCCCGTGGCGCAGCCGAATCGCGCGCACGAGCTGCGCTGGCCCTACGGCACGCAGGCCGCGCTGGCCGCCTGGCGCCTGGCCTTCTTCAAGGCCGGCAGCTGGCGCGACGAGCCCGGCCGCGGCGCCGAGTGGAACCGCGGCGCCTACCTCGTGAACGGAGCGGGCCATTGCGTGGCCTGCCACGGCGGCCGCAACGCGCTGGGCGGCACCGCCGACGCCGGCTTCGGCGGCGGGCTGATCCCCACCCGCAACTGGTACGCGCCGGCCTTCACGCGCGCCGGCGAGGCCAGCGTGGCCGACTGGCCGCTGGACGAGATCGTCGCGCTGCTGCGCGACGGCCAGTCGGCGCGCGGCCGCGCCATCGGCCCGATGGCCGAGGTGGTGGTGCGCAGCACGCAGCACCTGCCCGCGGCCGATCTGCGCGCGATGGCCGTGTACCTGAAGTCGCTGCCGGTGGAAGCCGCCGCGCCGGGGCCGGCGGCAGCCGCACCGCCCGGCGTGCGCGAGCTGGGCGCCAGACTGTACGGAGACCACTGCGCCGGCTGCCACGGCGACACCGGCGAGGGCGGTGCGCCGGCGAACGGCCCGCTGGTGGTGCCGGCGCTCGCCGGCAACCGCATCGTCACGATGGAGCCACCCGCCAACCTCGTGCGCGCCATCGCACTGGGTGGCTTCGGCGCAGCCACGGTGGCGAACCCGCGCCCCTATGGCATGCCGCCTTTTGCGCAGGTGCTGAACGACGAGCAGATCGCCGCCGTGGCCACCTACCTGCGCAGCAGCTGGGGCGCGCAGGCGGCGCCGGTGAGCGCCTTCGACGTGGCGCGCTTCCGCGGCGGCAGCGACGACTGATCAGGGCCCGCCCACGCCAACGGCACCGGCCTCGTTGTTGCCCCAGCACCAGGCGCTGCCGGCGTCGTCGATGCCGCAGCTGGCCATCAGCCCCAGCGCCAGGCTGCGGAAGCGATGCCCGCCCATCACCGGCACCGGGCTGACATGCCTTTCGCTGGCGCCGTTGCCCAGCAGGCCGCCGTAACCTTCGCCCCAGCACCAGGCGCTGCCGGCGGCGGTGAGGCCGCAGCTGCGTGCACCGGCCGCGGCGATGCTCACGAAGCGCGTGCCACCGGGCACCGCCACAGGCGTTGTCTGCAGATGACCGATGGCGGCATCCGCCCCGACGGCCGCGCCCAGGCCCCAGCACCAGGCCTGGCCGTCGTCGGCCAGCGCGCAGCCGTGCATCAGGCCGACGGCCACGTCGATGTAACGGCGCCCCGCGCCCACGGCGACCGGCGTGGCCGAGGCCACCGCGGAACCGTCGCCCAGCAGCCCGAATGCGGCGCTGCCCATGCACCACAGCCCGCCGGCGTCGTCCAGGCCGCAGGCGTGGCCCTGGCCGATGGCCAGCCGCGACCAGGCGACCTGGCCGCTCGCAGCATCCCAGCGCTGCGGCACCACCGATGCGGCCGGCCCCTGGGTGCCGAAGCTGAAACCCGGGCCCCAGCACCACAGGCCGCGATCGGCCTTCAGCCCGCACACCAGCCCGGCGGCGTTGCTGGCGTACAGGGCCGTGAAGCGATGCCCGCCCGCGGCTGCCACCGCAGCCGTGCTGCTGGTGCGCAGGCCATCGCCGAGCTGCCCGCCTTCGCCCAGGCCCCAGCACCAGGCCGCACCGTCGGCGGCCAGCGCGCAGCTGCCGCGCGCGCTGGCGGCGAGTGCGCCGAAGCGCATGGCGCCGGCGGCGCGCAACGGCACGGGCGAGCAGGGAATGGTGCCGCTCACGCAGCGCTGGCTGGCGGCCGCGCCGAGGCGACCGTCTTCGTCGCTGCCCCAGCACCAGGCCTGTCCGGCGGCGTCCAGCGCGCACATGTGCGCCTGACCCGCGGTGGCCGCGGCCAGCGCCGGCGGCAGCGCGAGCGGCTGCGGCTCGGCGATGTCGAACGAAGGGATCTCCGACCCGTCCCCACCCGACCCGCAGCCAGCGAGCCAGACGGCCATCGAGGCCAGCGCGACATGCAGCTTCTGCATTCGATCACCTCCTGTGCGCCGGCACGGCCGGCAAGGCGATGGCCGACCTTCTAGCACCGTGGCGCCGCGCGGGCCTATCGCTCCGAAGGGGGTGCGCCCGGCGGCCCGCTACAGTGCGCGCCGTGGACACCGTCGCCGGCCTGCGCCTCTTCATCCGCGTCGTCGAGACCGGCAGCTTCAGCAGGGCCAGCGCCGACCTCGGCATCACCCAGCCCACGGCCACCAAGCACGTGGCCGCGCTGGAGAAGCGCCTGGGCGCGCGGCTGCTCCACCGCAGCACGCGCGGCGTCACGCCCACCGAGGTGGGCGCGGCCTACTACGACAAGTGCAAGGCGATCGCGCGCGAGCTCGACGACGCCGACAACCTGGCCGCGCTGATGCAGAGCCGCGTGCGCGGCACCCTGCGCATCAGCAGCTCGGTGGCCTTCGGCCGCCGCGTGCTGACGCCGCTGGTGCTGCGCTTCATGCAGCAGCACCCGGAGCTGCAGGTCGACCTGAGCTTCGACGACCGCTACGTGAACCTGGTGGAGCAGGGCATCGACGTCGCCATCCGCATGGGCCGGCTGGCCGATTCGACGCTGGGCGCGCGCTTCCTGGGCCTCAACCCCTGGGTGCTGGTGGGGGCGCCCGCCTACCTGGAGGCGCGTGGCATGCCGGCCGCGCCCGACGAACTGGCCACGCACGACGCGTTGATCTACAGCACCGTGCAGGGCGACGACCGCTGGCACTTCACCGGCGCCGACGGCGCCACGCGATCGGTGCCGCTGAAGGGCCCGCTGCGCAGCAACAACCTGTCGGCGCTGCTGGCGGCCACCCGCGCGGGCATGGGGCTGGCGGCGCTGCCCTGGTACGTGGCGCACGAGCCGGTGCGGCAGGGCGCGCTGATGCCGCTGCTGCCGGCATGGAGCCTGCCGGCGCAGGAGATCCACGCGGTGTTCCCGTCGCCCCGGCTGCTGCCTTCGAAAGTGAGTGGCTTCGTGGACGACCTGGCCGGGCGCTTCCGCGGCGACTGGTGGCAGGGCTGAAGGCGGCAAACCACCTCGCGGGTGGGGTCGCGTTCTAGGGGATCGCGGGCGGCGACCCGCCTTTTCATCATCGCCAGCACGCTGCGCGGCCTGTCCGACGCGCAGCTGGCCGAGCTGGCGCACCGCCTGGCGCACCAGCCGCCGCGCTGAAGGCTCAGGCCCGCGGCTGCACCGGCTGCAGCGCGGCGATCTCGGTGTACATCGGCCGCGAGACGGCGCGCCCCAGTGCGCCGGCCAGCAGCGCGGTGGCCATCAGGCTCAGCACCATCGCCTGGCCCGAGACCATCTCCATCACGATGATGAAGGCGGTGATGGGCCCCTGCGTGGTGGCGGCGAGGAAGGCCACCATGCCCAGCGCGATGAGCGGGATCGCCGCCTGGCCGGCCAGGCCGGCGAGCAGCGCCACGTCGTGGCCGATGCCGGCGCCGATGGCCAGCGACGGCGCGAACACGCCCGCCGGCACCCCGCTGAAGGCCGACAGCCAGGTGGCGCAGAACTTCAGCAGCGTGTAGACGCCCGGCAGTTCGGCCTGGCCCTCGAGCAGCGCGCGCGTGGGGGCGTAGCCGGCGCCGGCGGTGGCCTGTCCGGTGGCCAGCCCGATGCAGGCCACGACCAGCCCGCAGGCGAAGGCGACGCGCAGGGGATGCGTGCGCCGCCAGTGGCCGATGCGACCCGGCAGCGCCTGCGCCGACAGCACCATCAGGCGCGCGAACAGCCCGCCCGCCAGCCCGCCGGCCAGCGCCACCGCCAGGCCGGGCAGCAGCAGCGAGACGCCGACGTCCTGCACCGGGAGGCGGCCGAAGTAGGTCTGGTTGCCGAACACCGAGACGGCCACCAGGCCCGCCAGCACGATGCTCGCGATCACCAGCGAGCTGTGCGCCATGCCGCGGCGGCGACTCAGCTGCTCCAGCGCGAAGACGATGCCGCCCAGCGGCGTGTTGAAGGCGGCGGCGATGCCGGCGGCCGCGCCCGCGACCATCAGGTCGTGCCCGTCGACGGCGGCGCGCGCCGAGAGCCAGCGCCGTGCATGCAGCATCACGCCGGCGCCCACCTGCACCGTGGGGCCCTCGCGGCCGATCGACAGCCCCGCGAGCAGCCCGCCGGACACCAGCAGCACCTTGTGCAGCGACAGCCGCAGCGACACCAGCCGACCCTGCTCGGCCGGTGCCAGGTCGTCCTCCAGCGCACGCACCACCTGCGGGATGCCCGAGCCGCCCGCGCCCGGCGCGTAGCGGCGTGTCCAGGCCAGCAGCAGCGCGGCGCCCAGCGGCGTCCACAGCAGCACGACCCAGCGCCCGCCGGCGGCCTCGCCCTGCAGCCACAGGAAGGCGTGGTGCGCGGCCTCGGCCAGCAGCGTGAAGCCCACCACCAGCAGGCCGGTGGCGGCAGCGAAGGCCAGCACCACCGCGCGGTCGATCCAGAGCCGGCCGGCCGAGAGCTCGGCCCCCAGGTTGTGCCACAGCTCGGGCTCGGCGCGGCGCACACGGCGCAGCGCAAGCGCCACCTGCACACGGGCCAGGCGCCAGAGGCGCGGGGGTCTGGTGGCGTCGCGCGCAGGGAACATTTGCACAATGGTACCGGCAGGCGCCGGCCGCGGCCGCCCGGCGCCGGCCCGCGCATGTATATTGAGGGGAATGTATTTCCCGACCACCCCCGGAGACCTGCGATGAAGAAGAACGCCGCCACGCTGATTCCCGCTTCCCTGATGCTGCTGCTGGCCGCCTGCAGCAGCCCGCCGGTCGCGCCGCCGGCCGCGCCTGCGCCCGCGGCCGCGCCGGTGGCGGCAGCGCCGGCACCCGCACCGGCGCCCGCGCCCACGGCCCGCGCCACGCCCGATTCGCACGTGGCCAGCGTCACCCTGCCCGACTACCTCGACCCGAAGAACCCGCTGTCGCGCGAGCGCAGCGTGTTCTTCGACTTCGACGACACCGCGATCAAGGCCGACTACAACGTGCTGCTCGAGCGCCACGGCCGCTACCTGGCGAGCCATCCGGGCATCTCGATCCGCATCGAGGGCAACACCGACGAGCGCGGCAGCCCCGAATACAACCTGGCGCTGGGCCAGAAGCGCGCGCAGGCCGTGCTGTCGTCGCTCAAGCTGATGGGCGCGCGCGATTCGCAGATGGAGGCGGTGAGCTGGGGCGAGGAGAAGCCGCGCGCCGCCGGCCACGACGAGGGCGCGTGGTCGCAGAACCGCCGCGCCGACCTGAACTACCCGGCGCGCTGAAGGCCGTCGATGCCCAGCCGCCGCACGCCGGGCGCGGCCCGCGCCGACGAGGAAGCCGACGCGGCGCAGCGCGTGCTGCGCCAGTTCCGGGTGGTCTTCAACAGCGTGAAGACGCACTTCCAGCAGACCGAGCGCCGCGCTGGCCTGGGCGGCGCCCAGGTGTGGGCGCTGAGCGTGATCCGCGAACGCCCCGACCTCGGCGTCAACGATCTGGCGCGCGCGCTCGATGTCAAGCAACCCACCGCGAGCAACCTGGTGCGCGCGCTGGTGGAGCAGGCGCTGGTCGAGGCACAGCGCGACGAGAAGGACCGGCGCGCGGTGTGCCTGCGCCTGACGCCGGCCGGACGCGCGGTGCTGCGCAAGGCGCCCGGGCCGTTCGCCGGCGTGCTGCCCGAGGCGCTGCGCGCGCTCGACCCGCGCACGCTGCAGCGGCTGGAGCGCGACCTGGCGGCGCTGATCGCCGTGCTGGGCGCCGACGAGCGCGCCGCCCGCACGCCGCTCAGCCAGATGTAGAACCGGGCGGCGGCGCCAGCAGCGCCAGCATGCGGTCCAGCAGCAGCGGCATCTGGCCGGGGCTGTCCAGGCAGAACATCGCGTGCGACCGCGGGTCGTCGCGGCCGACCCGTATCGTCAGCCAGCCCGGCTCGGCGGCCTTGAACACCGGCTCGTCGTTGACGTCGTCGCCGGCGAAGATCAGCGCCGCGGTGCCGGCGCGCTGCATCAGCAGGCGCACCGCCTGCGCCTTGTCGGGCGCGTGCCGGGTCGCCACGTTCACCACCAGCTTGCCGCCGAAGACGCACAGCGCGGGGTCGATGGGCGACAGCAGTTGGCCGATGAGTTCCAGCGCCCGCTCGCGCGTGCGCGACAGCCGGTAGTGCAGGGCGAACGATGCGCCCTTGTCCTCGAGCAGCACGCCGGCCTCCTGCAGCGCGTCGGACTGGGCGGTGATGCGCGCGCGCAGCGCGGCCAGCGCCTGCACGCCGGCCGGGTCAGGCACCACGCCGTCGGCCTCGGCGCCGTGGTTGCCGACGATGAACCGCGGCTCGAAGCCGAGGCGGGGGCGTACGTCGTCGACCGTGCGCCCGGTCACCACGGCCAGGGGCAGCTGGGCGCTGAGCGCCGCCAGCCGGGCCGACACGGCGCGCGAAGGGCGTGCGTCCTGCGGCCGCGGCACGATGGGCGCGAGCGTGCCGTCGAAATCGAAGGCCAGCAGCGGTTGCAGGCGCAGCGTGGCGGCCAGCGCGGCCTCGCCGTCGCTGCTGAACAGGTGGTGCATCGTCGTCAGGATTGCAAGACCTCCGGCGATTGGTGGCTGCGGACACGGGCCTCGATGCGCGAGCGCAGGCGCCAGCGCCCGGCGTCCGACAGCATGCGCCCGGCCCAGCGGAAGACGTTGTACTCGCGCACCGTGCTGCGCAGGCTGGCCATGCGCTCGCGCTGCTCGGCAGCCGGCATCGTGGCCGCGCGGTTCAGCGCGTCGGCGGTCTCTTCCACGTGGTACGGGTTCACGATCAGCGCCTCGGGCAGTTCGCGTGCCGCCCCCGCGAAACGGCTCAGCAGCAGCACGCCCTGCAGGTCGTCGCGCGCGGCGACGAACTCCTTGCACACCAGGTTCATGCCGTCGTGCAGGCTCGTCACCAGGCAGATGTCGGCGGCGCGGAAGAGCTCGTTCACCGCGTCGTGCTCGTGGTGCTGGGGCAGCAGGTGCACCGGCTGGTAGCCGGGCCTGCCGAAGCGCTGGTTGATGCGGTCGCCGACGCGCTGCACCCGTTCCTGGAAGCTGCGGTATTCGTCCAGCGCGCTGCGCGTCGGCGCCGCCACCTGGATGAAGACGAAGCGCCCGATCCACTGCGGCCACTTCTCGAGCAGCCGCTCCACCGCGTTGAGCCGTTCGAGGATGCCCTTGGTGTAGTCGAAGCGATCCACGCCCACCGCGATGCAGGCTTCGGCGGGCAACTGCAGCCGCTCGGTCACGCGGCGCCGGCACTCGGCCACCGCGGGCCAGGTGGTGGTGAGCTCGGGGCCGGGCCAGGCGATGGAGATCGGGTAGCTCTCCACCAGCGTCTCCTTGCCCTCGAAGTTGATCGTCGAGTGCTCGTGCTCGATGCGCGCCTCGAGGTAGCGGTCCACCGTCTCGATGAAGTTCTTGCAGTGGAACCGCGTGTGGAAGCCGAGGATGGTGCTGCCGAGCATGCCGCGCAGGATCTCGCGCCGCCACGGGCAGATGCCGAAGGACTCGGGGTTGGGCCAGGGGATGTGCCAGAAGGTCAGCACCGTGGCGTCGGGCAGCTTCTCGCGGATCATCGCGGGCAGCAGCGCGAAGTGGTAGTCCTGCACCAGCACCACCGGGTCGTCGCTGCGCGCCTCGGCCACCACCGCGTCGGCGAAGCGCTGGTTGATCTTGCGGTAGGCCTCCCAGTCGCTCTCTCGGAACACCGGGCGCACGTGCGCCACGTGGCACAGCGGCCACAGGCCCTCGTTCGCGAAGCCGTAGTAGTAGCCCTCCTCCTCTTCGGGGGTGAGCCAGATGCGGCGCAGCCAGTAGTCGTCGTGGCCCGGCGGCACGCGCACGCGGTCGTGGGCGTCCACCACCTCGCGGTCGGCGCTGCCGCCGCCGTGCGCCACCCAGGTGCCGGAACAGGCGCGCATCACCGGCTCCACCGCGGTGACCAGCCCGCTGGCCGGGCGCTTGACGACGATGCCGTCGGGGCCGCGTTCGTGGATGTAGGGCTCGCGGTTGGAGACCACGATCACCTGGTCGCCGGCGAGCTGGGTGCGCAGCAGGTGGCGCAGGCGCTCGGCGGTCCAGGGCGACTCGGTGCCGGCGCCGCGGCGGTACTCGTCCTCCAGGTCGCGCAGGCGCGCGCGCAGGTCGGCGGCGAACGGCGCCAGCTCGGGCGGCGCCGGCACGATGGGGCTGAGCAGGCCTTCGCCGCGCATGATCGCGCGCACGCCCTTGACCCAGCCGCGCCAGCTCAGCTGCGCCACCACCATCGTGATCAGCGCGATCACCAGGCCCAGGGCGGCGATCAGGCCCACCAGGTAGCGCCGCGTGTCCTGGCTGCGCCGCTCGATGAAGCTCAGGTCGTGCAGCAGCACGAGCCGGGCCACCGCCTCGGGCGCGTGCGGCTGCGCCAGCCCGGGCGGCGGGCCGGCGATCGCGGCGCGGCGCGCCGCCGCCGGCTCGGTGATGGGCACGTCGTTTGCCGTCGAGCCGCGGTCGTCCATGATGGACTGCACCCCGACGTGCACGGCACCGCCTGCCAGGCCCAGCCGCGGCTCGCCCGAGGCGGCGCGTTCCACCGCGCGCGCGCAGGTCACCGTGTCCGGGAAGCGCTCGGTGGCCTGCAGCAGCTGGCCGTCCAGGCTGCACAGGCCGAGGGCGAACAGGCGCTCGTCCTGTCCGGCGCGCTCGAACAGCGGCCGCAGGCGGGCGATCTGGCCGGTGCGCAGCGCGGCGACGATGGAGTCCGACAGCGCATTGGCCATCAGCGCGCCGCGGCTGTTCAGGTCGCGGCTGAACCAGCGCAGCGTCACGCGGTCCATCAGCGGAACGGCCAGGTAGGCCGCCACCGCCAGCGTGATGGCCAGCGGCAGCAGGAAGCGCAGCTGCAGTCGTAGAGTCCTGAACGTGATCATGGCTAGGCGGTTGTCGGCCGCAATACCCCCCACTATATTCGTGCAAATGCAAACATCCGCAAGCAAGACCCTGCCGGGCGCAGGCCCCAGCCTCGACCTGGGCTTGATCGGCAACTGCGCGGTCAGCGCCCTGGTCGATTCGCAGGCCCGGATGCTGTGGTGCTGCCTGCCGCGCTTCGACAGCCCGCCGGTGTTCCGCGGCCTGCTGGAGGCCGATGCCTATGCCGACCGCGCAGGGCAGTTCCGCGTCGAGCTCGAGGGGCTGGCGCGCAGCGAGCAGGCCTACGACCCTGGCACCGCGGTGCTGCGCACGCGCCTGTTCGATGCCGCGGGGCAGGGCATCGAGATCACGGACTTCGCGCCCCGCTTCGCGCATCACGAGCGCATGTTTCGTCCTGCGCAACTGGTGCGGCGCGTCAGGCCGCTGGCCGGCCATGCCCGCGTGCGCATCGTGGTCGAACCGGTGGCGGGCTGGTCGCAGGAGTCCGTGCCGCGCACGCGCGGGAGCAACCATCTGCGATTCCTGTTACCTCAGCAGACGCTGCGCCTGACCACCGACGCCCCGCTCACCTACGTGGTCGACCAGACCTGGTTCTCGCTGCACACGCCGGTCAACCTGCTGCTCGGGCCCGACGAGACGCTGGACGGCGGTGTCGACCTCACCGCACGCTGGATGGAGGAGAGCACGCTGCGCCACTGGCACGAGTGGACGCGCCGCCTGGCGCTGCCCTACGAGTGGCAGGACGCGGTGATCCGCGCCGCGATCACGCTCAAGCTGTGCCAGTACGAGGAAACCGGCGCGATCGTCGCCGCGATGACCACCAGCATCCCCGAGGCACCCGGCAGCGGCCGCAACTGGGACTACCGCTACTGCTGGCTGCGCGACGCCTTCTTCGTGGTGCGGGCGCTCAACAGCCTGTCCGAGGTGGGCACGATGGAGGACTACCTGCGCTGGCTGCACGACGTGGCGCGCGACAGCGCCGGCGGCCACGTGCAGCCGCTGTACGGCATCGGCCTGGAGCGCACGCTCACCGAGCGCATCGAGCCGGCGGTGGCCGGCTACCGCGGCATGGGCCCGGTGCGCGTGGGCAACCAGGCCTACGAACACCACCAGCACGACGTCTACGGCAACATCGTGCTGGGCGCCGCGCAGGCCTTCCACGACAGGCGCCTGTTCCGGCGCGCCGGCGCCGACGACTTCCATGCGCTGGAGATCGTCGGCAACCGCGCCTGGGACCTGCACGACCAGCCGGACGCCGGGCTCTGGGAACTGCGCACGCGGGCGCGCGTGCACACCTCGTCGTCGCTGATGTGCTGGGCCGCCTGCGACCGGCTGGCGAAGGCCGCGAACGCGCTGGCCCTGCCCGACCGCGCCGACTGGTGGGCCGGGCGCGCGCGCACCATCCGCGCGCGCATCCTCGAGGGTGCCTGGAACGAGCAGCGCCAGGCCTTCGTCGAGAGCTTCGGCGGCAAGTCGCTCGACGCCAGCGTGCTGTTGATGGCCGAGGTGGGTTTCATCGATCCGCGCGACCCGCGCTTCGTCAGCACGCTGGCGGCGCTGGAGGAGCATCTCTGCGACGGCCCGTACATGCGCCGCTACGAGGAAGCCGACGACTTCGGCCTGCCCGAGACCTCGTTCAACATCTGCGCGTTCTGGCGCATCGACGCGCTGGCCCGCACCGGCCGCTCCGCCGAGGCGCGCGAGATCTTCGAGGCCATGCTGGCCTGCCGCACCGCGCTGGGCCTGCTGTCCGAAGACGTGGCCCCGGCCAGCGGCGAGCTGTGGGGCAACTTCCCGCAGACCTACTCGATGGTGGGCGTGGTCAACGGCGCGATGCGGCTGTCGCGGCCGTGGGACGACGTGGTGTAGCGTGCCGAAGGGCGCCCCGGCGCGGGTGCCGAATTCCGCGCAGACTCCTAGCCGGCGCGGCGGTAGGCGCCCGGCGCCAGCGCCTGCAGCGGCACCTGCGTGGCCACCCGCCCTTCCGCGGTGCCGACGAAGAAGAGCCCGCCGGGTCGCAGCTGGCGCAGCACGGCGTCCACCACCGCGGCCTTGGTGGCGGCGTCGAAGTAGATCAGCACGTTGCGCAGGAAGATCACGTCGAAGGGTCCCGGCACGTCGATCGGCTCGCACAGGTTGAGCTGGCCGAAGGCGACGCGCCTGGCCAGTCCCTCGCGCAGCGCCACCAGGCCTTCGGCATCGCCATCGCCACGCAGGCAGTGGCGCTTGAGCTGTTCCGGCGACACGTGGCGCAGCCGTTCTTCGGGAAAGACCGCCTCGCGGGCCATGCGCAGCACCTGGTCGCTCACGTCGGTGGCCAGCACGCGCCAGCCGGGTTGCACGCGGCGCCGCGCTTCCAGGTCGGCCAGCAGCATCGCGGTGCTGTAGGCCTCGTCGCCGTACGAGCAGGCGGCGCTCCACGCGGCCACCGGGCGCGGCGGACCCGCCATCAGGTGCTGCTCCAGCAGGTCGAAGTGCTGGCGTTCGCGGAAGAAGTAGGTCTCGTGCGTGGTGAGCAGGTCCACCGCGATCTGGAACTCGCCGGCGTCGCTGCCGTCGCGGATCAGCTCCATGTAGTCGGCATAGCCGCCCAGGCCGAGGCGCTGGATGCGCGGCGCCAGGCGCGAGGCCACCAGGGCCTTCTTCGGCGGCGCCAGCATCAGCCCCACCGAGCCGTGCATCAGCGCAGCGATCTCGTGGAAGGTCTCGTCGGCCAGCACGTCCATCAGGCGGCCTCGGCTTCCGCGGCGCGATCGCACAGCTGGGCCATCTCCTGCACGTCGAGCGCGCGGTCGGGCTCCAGCAGGATCACGAAGCGCTGCCCCACCTTCCCGATGCCGCGGATGAACTCGCGCCGGATCGCGCTGCCGAACTCGGGCGCCGGTTCCACGTCGCCCTCGGCCAGCCGGATGACCTCGCTCACCGCGTCCACCAGCAGGCCGAGCTCCACGCGTTCGCCGCCGCGCACCGCGTCGAAGATCACGATGCAGCTCTTCTTGCCCACCGTGGTGGCCGTACGCCCGAAGCGCGCGTTCAGGTCCACCACGGGCACCACGGCGCCGCGCAGGTTGATCACGCCGCGCACGAAGGCGGGCATCAGCGGCAAGGTGGTCATGGGCCCGCACTGGATGATCTCGCGCACGGTGCGGATGTCCATGCCGAACACTTCGGTGCCCAGCCAGAATGTCAGCACCTGCGCCGTGTGTCCGGGCGTCGCGGTCTTGGCATGTGGGTCCATCGGACGCTCCGCTGCTCAGTAGGGCTTGAAATTGGCGCGGCCGTTGGCCACCAGCAGGGGCCCGGCCGTTGCGCCGCGCGCCGCGCCGGGCGCCGCCTTGGCGCTGCGTAGGCCGGGACGCATCGGCGAATTCGGCGCGCGCCGCTCCACCTGGGCCTCGGCGGCGTTCGCCGCGGTGAAGAAGGCCATCGTGTGCTGCAGCTGCTCGGCCTGGCCGCTCAGCTCCTCGGCGGTGGCCGCCAGCTCCTCGGAGGCCGAGGCGTTCTGCTGCGTGGCCTTGCTGAGCTGCCCCATCGCGCCGCCGATCTGCGTCACCGACTGGCTCTGCTCCTGCGAGGCGGCCGCGATTTCCTGCACCAGCTCGCTGGTCTTCTGGATGCTCGGCACGATCTGGTCCAGCAGCTTGCCCGCGTGCTCGGCGGTGGACACGCTGCTGCCGGCCAGGTCGCCGATCTCCTTGGCCGCCTCCTGGCTGCGCTCGGCGAGCTTGCGCACCTCGTCGGCCACCACCGCGAAGCCGCGGCCATGTTCGCCGGCCCGCGCGGCCTCGATGGCGGCATTGAGCGCCAGCAGGTTGGTCTGGTAGGCGATGTCGTCGACGATGCTGATCTTCTGCGCGATCTGCTTCATCGCCGCCACGGTCTGCAGCACCGCCTGGCCGCCTTCGCCGGCCTCCTTGGCGGCGCGCATCGCCATGCCGTCGGTGACCTTCGCGTTGTCGCTGTTCTGCGTGATGGACGCGGACATCAGCTCCACCGACGAGGTGGTCTCCTCCACCGAGCTGGCCTGCTCGCTGGCCGCCTGCGAGAGGCTCTGCGCGGTGGCGCTCACCTGGCCGGCGGCGCCGGTCAGCGCCTCGCTGGCGGCGCGCACCTCGTCGATGATCGACGACAGCTTCTCGCCGGTGGCGTTGGCATCCTCCTTCACGCGGAGAAACACGCCTTCGTAGTCACGCTCGATGCGCTGGCTCAGGTCGCCGGCGGACAGCGCGCCCAGCACGCGGCCCACGTCGCCGAAGATCACCTGCGTGGTCTCCAGCAGCGAGTTGATGCCCTCGCACAGCTCGCGCGGCGCGCCGCTCTTGCCTTCCAGCGGGATGCGCTGCTCCAGATCGCCGGCCTTCGCGGCATCGGCCACGCCCTGCGCCTGGCGCACGGCCTCGGCCAGCATGTCGGCGGCGCGCACCTGCTCGGTGATGTCGGTGGCGTACTTCACCACCTTGAACGGCTTGCCGTTGAGGTCGAGGATGGGGTTGTACGAGGCCTGGATCCACACCTCCCTGGCCCCCTTGGCGAGGCGGCGGTAGCGCCCTGCGTCGTACTCGCCGCGGGCGAGCCGTTCCCAGAACTGGCGGTAGGCGGGGCTCGCGCGCTCGGCCGGGTCGACGAAGAGGCTGTGGTGCTGGCCCTGCACCTCGGCCAGCGTGTAGCCGAGCGTGGTGAGGAAGTTGTCGTTGGCGGTCAGCACCTTGCCGTCGAGCGAGAACTCGATGACCGCCTGCGCCTTGCCGATGGCCGTCAGCTGGCCGCTGAAGTCGGCCGCCTGCAGCCGGGAGGCGGTGATGTCGGTGGCGTACTTGACCACCTTCATCGGCTTGCCGGCGAGGTCGAGGATCGGGTTGTAGGAGGCCTGGATCCAGACCTCGCGGCCGCCCTTGGCGATGCGCTTGTACTGGCCGGCGTCGAACTCGCCGCGGCCGAGCTTGTCCCAGAACAACCGGTACGCGGCGCCGGCGCGGTCGACCGGGTCGACAAACATGCCGTGGTGCTGGCCCTTCACCTCGGCCAGCGTGTAGCCCAGCGCATCGAGGAAGTTGTCGTTGGCGTGCAGCACGCGCCCGTCGAGCGAGAACTCGATGACCGCCTGCGACTTGCCGATGGCCTGCACCTGGCCGCTCCATTCGGCGGCCTCGAGCTTGGTGGCCGTCACGTCGGCGGCAATCTTGACCACCTTCTCGATGCGCCCGGTGCTGTCCTTCACCGGGGCGTAGCTGCCCTGGATCCATACCTCGCGGCCGCCCTTGGCGATGCGCTTGAACACGTCGGTCTGCGCGTGCCCGGCGTTGAGCGCGGCCCAGAAGTCGCGGTAGGCGGCCCCTTGCGCGAACGCGGGTTCGACGAACAGGCTGTGGTGGCGGCCCATCAGCTCTGCCTCCTCGTAGCCCATCAGGCGGCAGAAGTTGGGGCTTGCCTTGAGCACGTGCCCCGCGGGATCGAATTCGATGTAGGCGTAGCCCGAGTGGACGGCGGCGAGCAGGCCGGTCGCCACGGCCGCTGCGTTGCGGCGCTCCAGCTCGGTGGCCGCCAGCGCCGCGGCGTGCGCGGCCTCCTGGTCGGCCAGCGCGCGGCCCAGGCGCTCGACCTCGCCGGCCAGGCGCTCGGCGTCCTGCTGCCGCTGCGCCGCCTCGCGGTGCAGCCGCTCGGTCTCGCGGTTCAGGCGCTCCAGTTCGGGGCCTGCGAACAGGCGGGCGAGAGGGCCCGGGTTGAGGCGGGTGGGCTCGTCGGCGATCGGGTGGGTGGACATCGTCAGGCTCCTTGGTAGGCCGTTGTGGCGCCGAGCGCCTCGGGAAGGGTTTCGGAAGAAGGGGTTGGCGAGGGACGCGGCGCGGCGCGCGCGCCGCCTGCGGGTGTTGCCGCGGCCATCTGGCCCAGCGCATCGACGTCGACGATCAAGGCCACCTCGCCGGTGCCCAGGATCGACGAGCCGGAGATGCCGCGCATGCCCTGCAGCAGGCGGCCCAGCGGCTTGATCACGGTCTGGTGCTGGCCGAGCAGGGTGTCGACCTGCACGCCGTAGCGGCGCGTGCCCACGCGCAGCACCACCACGCTGCCGCGGGCGGGCGGCGCGGAGTCCAGCGCGTAGCGGCGGCGCAGGTCGACCACCGGCAGCAGCCGGCCGCGCAGGTCCACGCAGGCGCGCCCCTGCTCATCGGCCGGGACGTTGGTGCCGCGGCTGTCGATGACCTCCACCACCGACTCGAGCGGGAAGATGAAGCGCGAAGACCCCACGCCGACCAGGAAGCCATCGATGATGGCCAGCGTCAGCGGCAGGCGGATCTCCATGCAGCTGCCGCTGCCCTCGGTGCTGTCGATGGCGATGGAGCCGCGCAGCGCCTCGATGTTGCGGCGGACCACGTCCATGCCGACACCGCGGCCGCTGAGGTTGGTGATGGTCTCCGCGGTGGAGAAGCCGGGCTCGAACAGCAGCTTCAGGATGCCTTCGTCGTCCGGCACCACGCCGGGCGCCAGCAGGCCGCGCTGCCAGGCGCGCTGCAGCACCTTGTCGCGCTGGATGCCGCGGCCGTCGTCCGTGATGCGGATCAGGATGCTGCCCGACTCGTGGCAGGCCGACAGCGTGAGCCGACCCTGCGGCGGCTTGCCGGCCTGGGTGCGTTGCCCGGGCGTCTCGAGGCCGTGGTCCAGCGCATTGCGCACCAGGTGCATCAGCGGGTCGGCGATGCGTTCCACCACCGCCTTGTCCAGCTCGGTGTCGCCGCCCTCGATCTGCAGCGCCACGTCCTTGCCCAGTTCGGCGGCGGTGTCGCGCACCACGCGGCGGAAGCGCGCGAAGGTGTCGCCGATGGGCACCATGCGCAGCTTGAGCGTGCTGTTGCGGATGCCTTCGATCAGCCGCGTGATCTGCTGGTTGGCTTCCACCAGCGCGCGCTGGCGCGTCTGGCGGGCCAGCAATGAGGCGCCGGCGCCGGCAACTACCAGTTCGCCGAGCAGGTTGATCACCTCGTCGAGCCGCTCGGCATGCACGCGGATGAAGCTCCCATCGGAGGCGGTGCCGGCCGTGCGCGCGCTGCGTGCAGGGGCCGCCGTGGACACCGCCGGCGCCGGCGCAGCGGCGTCTGCGGCGTCCGCGGTGGGCGGCAGCGCCGGCGCCGCTGCATCGTCGATCGAGAGGTCCAGCCCGTCGCGCACGAAGCGGAAGGCGTCCTCGATCGCATGGCGCGGCTGCGTCGTGTGCAGCGCAAAGCGCACGGCGAGGTGGCAGGTCTCGGGGTCGACGAGGTCGAGCGGCGGCACGGCGTCGCGGTCGCACCGCAGCTCGTCGCTGTAGCCCACGCGGTCCAGGTAGGCCAGGATCGTCACCGGATCCATGCCGTCGCGAAAGGCGTCGGGGCCGAAGCGCACGGCCACTTCGCACCGGCGTTCGGCCTCGGCCGCCGGGCGCGGCGCTGCAGCGGCGGCCGGCGTCCCTGCGCCCCCACGGTCGGACAGCGCCTGCAACCGGGCCACCAGGGCGTCGCGCGCCCGCGCGGCGTCCTCGACACCGCCGGCGGGCGCCTGGGCCACCAGCGTGCGGATCGTGTCGTTGCAGGTCAGCAGCAGCGTGCTCAGCGTCGGGTCGAGCGCGAGCGCACCGTCGCGCAGCAGGTCGAGCACCGTCTCGACGTGGTGCGTGAAGCCCACCACCAGGTCCAGGCCGAACAAGCCGGCCGAGCCCTTCACGGTGTGCGCGCAGCGGAACAGCGCGCCCAGCAGTTCGCGGTCCTGCGGCGCGTCCTCCAGCTGCAGCAGCAACTGCTCGAAGACCGCCACCTGCTCGTTGGCCTCCTGCACGAAGGCGGGCAGCAGCTCGGCGACGAAGTCGTCGTCGTGGTGGGGGGCGCTCATCGCACCGGCTCCTTCGCGGGCGTCGCCGCCAGCAGGAAGTCCGCGCCAAGGCGCAGGCAGGCATCGGCCAGCACCGCCGAAGGCGCCTGCAGTTCCAGGGCGCGGCCACGCTGGCGCAGCGCGTTGGCCAGCGCAACCAGCAACTGCACGCCGGCGCCGTCCACGTCGGCGGTGGTCGACGCGTCGATGGCCAGCGGCGCGCCATCGGCCGCATCGTCCAGCCAGGACAGCCAGGCGCGCGCGGTATCGGCCACGGCGTGGATCGTGAGTTCGGCGGGGAGCACGGGGACGGTGTTCATCGCGGCACTCCCGTCACGGCGTGACCAGGCGCGCCACCGCGTCCAGCAGCGAGGGCGGGTCGAAGGGCTTGACCAGCCAGGCCTTGGCGCCGGCGGCCTTGGCCTGCTGCATCCGCGCCTGCTGGTTCTCGGTGGTGAGCATGATCACGGGGGTGAACTTGTGGCGTGCGTCCTTCTTCATTTCGCCGACGAAGGTGATGCTGTCCATCACCGGCATGTTCACGTCGCTCACCACCAGGTGGACGCGGCCCGCCTGGTCAAGCGCGCCGAGGGCGGCCTTGCCGTCCGGTGCCTCCAGCACGTCATAGCCGGCGCGGTTGAGCGACATCTTCACCAGCGTCCTGAGCGAGCTGGAGTCGTCGACGACGAGAACGGTCTTGGCCATGGGTCACCTCAGAAGAAGACGGCCTGGGACGAGGCCGGCGTGGCCGCGGCGACGGTGCCGGGCTGGCGCTGTTCGGGCATCGTGTAGTGGCGTTGCAGCGCGTCGAGCCACTGCGCGGCCGGCGGCGGCGCGCGGCCTTCGGTCACGGTGTCGTGCAGGCGCCCCAGGTCGCCGTCGACCACGCCGATCACCTGGTTGACCCGGTCCTGGAACTGCAGACTCACGATCAGCTGCTCGATGCTGGAGCGGATGGCGCGGCCCTGCTCGCGCAGGCCCTCGGCGCTCTGCCCCAGTTCGCCGATGTGGCCCAGCACCGCGTGCACGAGACCGCTGGAGCGGTCGATCGACTCGCTGTCGGCCGCGGCCAGGCGGAGCGCCGCGTCCAGCGTCCGCGCCGTCAGTGCGCCGATCTGCTGGATGCGCTGCGTGATGCGGCGTGCCGACTCCGCGGAGTCCTGCGACAGGCGCCGCACCTCGGCGGCCACCACCGCGAAGCCGCGCCCGGCGTCGCCCGCGCGCGCGGCCTCGATGGCGGCGTTGATGGCCAGCAGGTTGGTCTGCTGGGCGATGCGCGCGACCTCGTCGGCCATGCCCTGCAGTTCACCGGAAGTGGCCGCCATCTCGCGCACGCTGCTGGCCAGCGTGTCCTTGCCCTGGGCGATGCCGGTCATCGCGGCCAGCACCGGCTGCAGCTTCTCGCGACAGGCCGCCAGCTGCGCCTGGGTCGAGATCCCTGCCTCGGCGTCACCGCCGAAACCGCCGCGCTCGAACCGGTCGTTGACCACCGCCAGGCTGCCCAGCAGCGAACCCACCGCGTCGTCCGTCTGGCGACGCACGGTGTCGACATGCTGCCGCCAGACCGGCAGCAACGCCACCAGCAGGCGGCTCAGGGGTTGGTCGGCACCGACTTCAGGTTCGACGGGGGCGGCGGGCCGCTCTGCGCGCCCGGCGCGCAGCGCCAGCCACGCGGCAAGCCCGACCAGCAGAGGTGTCGCCAGCCGTGTGCCGTCCACCCCGCCGGAAAGCGGCAGCGCCGCCGCCAGCAGCGCGACGAGCCAGAGTCCCGTGCCCGCGGGGGCGGACCGGGCTTGGGCTTTGATGCGGGACCACAGGCGCATGGCAGGAGGCGGCGGCGGAGCGCGGCCGGCTGGGCGCCAGGCGCCGTCCGGGTTCTCCGTTGACTTCCAGAAGTGTTGTTTCTATCGATATCATGTCGCATCAAAATGAAACAAACCAGGCCGTCAGCCCACGGCGAGCCCGCGATCGAGCGCAAATATCACATTAACGGCAAAAACGGCAAAATCAGATATGCGAAATTGACAAGGAGCTCGGCCGGCGCGGGTCAGTCAGACGCAGGCCCGCACCGGCACCTGCGTCACCAGCACCGCCTGCTGGTGGAAGCGCTGCTTGTAGACGGCCACCAGCTCGATCAGGGCCTGGCGGACGCCGGCATCGTCCGCGGCCACCACTTCCAGCACGCGCGAGCGCTCGCTGACCACCACGCCGTCGGAGCCGCGCCACTGGCCGCGGGCGTCCAGGACCGTGAAGCCGTCGCCGAAGTGCCGGGCCACGGTGTCGGCAACGAAGTGCTGCCAGGCCTTGTCGTCGACCTCGCCGTCGGGCATCTGCGCGCCGAAGTAGAGGCGATGCACGGTCTGCGGCTTGCAGCGCAGCCAGGCGGCATCGGAGCGCGACGCCGCCGCGTCCGCAGGCTGGGCCTGCGCGTCGGCGGCGATCCTGCCGCAGCCGGCCAAGGCCAGGGCCAGCAGAGGGACACCGAGCCGGTGCCAGGCTGAAGGAAGGGTCATGTCGGACGGGCTCCGTGCGGGCGGGGTACCGAGTCTGGCGCGCTCGCGCGTGCGGTTCTAGGACATTCGCGACCTCCCGCTCCCCGGCGGGGCGGCCCGTAAACTGGCGCGGTGCTCGACCGCCTGACCACTCCCCTCTACCGGCTGCTCTCGCGGCTGGACGCGCTGTTCGGCCGCGGCCTCGTGCGGGCCTTCGGCTGGCTGGCGCTGGCGGGGCTGGTGGTGGCGCTGTTCGCCTTCGGCTTCTTCGACTCGGCCGCACCGAGCTCGCTCACCATCACCACCGGCCCGGCCGGCAGCAACTTCCAGCGCACGGCGGAGCAGTACAGGAAGATCCTGGCGCGCTCGGGCGTCACGCTGCACATCGAGCCCTCCGAAGGCTCGCGCGCCAACCTGGCGCGGCTGCTGGACGCCAGGTCGCGTGCCGAGGTGGGCTTCGTGCTGGGGGGCGAGGCCGACCCGGCGGCCGCCGAGCAGCTGGTGTCGCTGGGCAGCGTGGCGCAGCAGCCGCTGATGATCTTCTACCGCGGCGAGCCGCGCGCGCTGCTGTCGGCCTTCAAGGGGCGGCGGCTGGACATCGGCGCCGAGGGCAGCGGTTCGCACCGGCTGGCGAAGGCGCTGCTGGCGGCCAACGGCATCAAGGACGGCGACGGCACGGTCTACGTGGACACCGCGGCCGACGACACCGCGAAGGCGCTGGTCGATGGCCGGATCGACGCCTTCTTCGCGATGAGCGAGTCCACGCCCAACACGCTGATCCGCCAGCTGCTGCGTTCGCCCGACGTGCACCTGTTCCACGTCGTGCAGGCCGATGGCTACGTGCGCCGCATCCCCTACCTCAGCAAGCTCGTGCTGCCGCGCGGCGCGCTCGACTTCGGCGAGAACATCCCGGCCGAGGACGTGCAGCTGGTGGGCCCCACGGTCGAGCTGGTGGCGCGCGACACGCTGCACCCGGCGCTGTCGGACCTGCTGCTGGAAGCGGCGCGCGAGGTGCATGGCCGGCCGGGCCTGTACCGCAAGCGCGGCGAGTTCCCGGCGCCGCTGGAACACGAGTTCCGCATCAGCCCCGACGCCCAGCGCTACTACGCGCAGGGCAAGAGCTTCCTGTACCGCACCTTCCCGTTCTGGGTGGCGAGCCTGATCACGCGCGTGGTGGCGGTGCTGGTGCCGCTGCTGGTGCTGCTGATCCCCGCCGTGCGCGTGGTGCCCGCGCTGTACCGCTGGCGCATGACCTCGCGCATCTACCGCTGGTACGGCGCGCTGCAGAAGCTGGAGCGCGACGCGCTGATGCCGCATGCCGACGCCCAGCGGCGCGAGGACCTGATGCGCCACCTCGACCAGATCGAGCGCGCGGTGCAGCGCATCGACGTGCCGGCGGCCTACGGCGACCTGTTCTACGGGCTGCGCGGGCACATCGCGTCGGTGCGCGAGAGCCTGAAGGCGGGGCCGGTCGAGACCGGCTGAAGCCGCGCCGCAAGCGCCGCAGCGCCGCTCAGCCCTCGCCCAGCAGCCGCAGCAGCCCGGCGAGCCCGCTCGCCGCCTCGCGGTGCACGCGCTCCAGCAGCTCGCGCAGCGTCGGGCCGGGCCAGGGCGGATCGGCGGCGGCCTGGGCACCGGCGCGGCGCAGCCACTCGGCACGCAGCTCGTCGCGGTTGGCGGCACTGATCCCCGCGTCGCCGGCCGCGAAGGCCAGCACGCGACGCGCAGCGCCCGCGCTGCCCTGGTGCTCGAGCAGCTCCGCCAGCGCCAGCACCACCGCCGCCTTCAGCGACGGCGTTTCCAGCGTCAGCGCCAGGCCGGCCGCCTCGGTCAGGCCGCGGCGCGCGCCGGCGCTGTCGCCGTCACGCAGTGCCAGGCGCGCCAGCTGCACGCGCAGCCAGCCGTCCAGCGCATGCAGCGCGGCGCCGCGGGCCAGTTCCAGCGCACGTTCGGCATGGCCGCGCGCGGCAGCCCAGTCCTGCGTCTTCAGGGCCAGCTCGGACAGGTTGGCCAGCACGTAGGCGCGCGTGCTGGTCAGGCCCTCGCGCTCGGCCAGCTGCGCCGCCTCGCGCAGGTGCGCGGCGGCCTGCTCGTGGTCGTCCATAAACAGGCACATCGACGCGCGGTTGCTCAGCCCCAGCGCCAGTGCGGCGTGGTTGCCGCTGCTGCGGTACTGCGTGAGCGCCTCGGCCGACAGCGCCATCGCCTGTTCGTAGTCGCCCAGGTGCTTGGCCACAACGGAGAGGTTGTCCAGCACGGGCGCCGTGGGCTGGGCCAGCGAACGCGCCAGCGCCAGCACCTCGTTCCACAGGCGCTGCGATTCGGCCAGGTGCCCGCTGGCCATCGCGCTGGCGGCCAGCGCGCGCAGCGCCACGGCGCGCGCGCCGGGATCGCGCACCCGCCGGGCCTGCGCCAGCGCCTCGTCGGCCAGTGCCACGGCGTCGGCGAAACGGGCCTGGCGGTAGACCAGCATGGCCATGTGGCCCCGCGCGGTGGCGAGCAGCGCGCGTTCGGGGCCGAGCGCGGGCGCGTCCAGCAACGCCTGGAACAGGGCCACGCCGTCCTCGAAGCGCGCGCGGTGCTCGCAGTAGGCCGTCAGCGTGGCCAGCGCCTGGGCCAGCGCCTCCGCCTGGCCCGCGGCGGCGGCGTGCCGCCAGGCCAGCTGCAGGTTCTCGAACTCGCGGTCGATCTGGTCCAGCGCGCGGCCGTCGCCGCTGGTGATGCCGCGCCGCTGCTGCAGCAGCTGGTTCATGAAGTGGGCCGCATGCGCGTCCAGCGTGCGGCCGCGCAGCGCCGCGTCCGTCAGGCGCGCCAGCGCCAGCTGCTGCACCAGCGGGTGCAGCTGCAGCCGCTGGCCCTGGCGGTGCAGCATCGACTTGTCGGACAGCGCCGCCAGCACCGGCAGCGAGGCGCCGGCCACCGCGCGCGCCGCCTCGGGCGTGAAGCCGCCGCGGAACACCGCCAGGCGCGCCAGCGCCTCGCGCTCGGCGGGCGCCAGCTGGCGCCAGCTCTGCTCGAACACCTGCTCGATGCTGGCGTGGCGCCCGGCCTGGGCGTCGCCGTCGATCGCGCGCAGCAGCTCGCTGCCGCTCTTGAGTTCCTCGACGATGGCCGCGCAGGGCATCACGCGCACCCAGGCCGCGGCCAGCTCGATGGCCAGCGGCAGCCCGTCGACGCGGCGGCAGATCTCGACGATGGCGTTGGCCTCGTCGGCCACCGCCAGCGCCGGCTGCACGCGCTGCGCGGCCTGCACGAACAGGCGCACGGCGTCGAAGTTGCCGGCGTCGGCCTCGTCCTCGGGGTCGGGGATGGGCAGGCCTTCGAGCGGCATCGACCATTCGCCCGCCACCGGCAGGCGCAGCCGCGAGGTCACCAGCAGCTTCAGGCGTGGGCAGGCCGAGAGCAGCCGGTCGAGCAGCGCGGTGTGCGCGGCCAGCTGCTCGAAGTTGTCCAGCACCAGCAGCACCTGGCACGGCCTGAGCGCGTCGATCACCGCCTTCAGCGCGTCGCCGCGTGCGGCGCCCGTGCTCACGCCCATCTGCTGCGCCAGCTGTTGCAGCACGCGGTGCCCGAACGGGCCGGGCGCCTCGATGTCCTCCAGCGGCACGAACAGCGCGCCGTCGGCGAAGCGCGGCGCCAGCTCGCGCAGCGTCTGGCGCGCCAGCCGCGTCTTGCCGACGCCGCCGGGGCCGATCAGGCACAGCAGCCGGCAGTCGTCGCGGCCGAGCAGCGTGGCGATGCGCTGCAGCTCCACCACGCGGCCGACGAAGCCGGTGTCCGCCGGCGCCGCCGTCGCGCCGACCACGGCGGCGCGCGCGCCGCGGCCGGCCTGGTCGAGCAGGCTGTCGCGCAACGCACGCAGCTCGGCGCCGGGTTCGAGGCCGAGCTCGTCGGCCAGCCGCTCGGCGAAGCCGCGGTAGGCGGCATGCGCCGCGCCGGCCTGGCCGTCGCGCGCCAGCGCCTGCAGCTGCGCACGCAGCGCGGCTTCGTCCAGCGGGTCCTGCTCCAGCAGCCGCGCGCTCAGCGCCAGCGCGCGGCCGACGTCGCTCTCGCCGGCCAGCTGCGCCAGCGCCGCGCTGCGCCAGCCGGCGCGCAGGCGGTCGCGCTCGAACGCGAGCCAGCGTGTCCAGGGCTCGCTGGCGCCGTCGTCGAAGCCGGCCATCAGTTCGCCGCGCATCAGCTCCAGGGCGTCGGCCCCGCGCCCCTCGTGCAGCGCGTTCTCGAAGTCCTGCACGTCGGTGGCGGCCGTGAAGCGCAGCGCGGCAGGGCCGGGCTCGAGCGCCGCCGCCCAGTCCAGCGTCTGCGCCCGGAACAGCGCCGTGCGCAGGTTGCCCAAAGCCTGGGCACGGCCCTGCTCGGGCCACAGCAGCGTGCCCAGCTCCGCGCGCGGCACCGGCTCGCGCCGCAGCGCCAGGTAGGCCAGCAGCTGGCAGCGCCTTTCCAGCGCCAGCGGCCGCAGCACGCCACCCGGCAGCGCCAGCGCGGGCGGGCCGAAGAGCACGAGACGGACGGGAACGGGGGCTTCAGGCATGCGGCAGCGATCGAGTATGGCAGCGGGTGCAACGCTGGTGAAACGCAGCCCCACGCACAGTGCGCTCCGTCATCCAACCCCCTCAACAACGGAGTCCGACCATGAACACCGCCACCCTTGCCAGCGCGGCCCCCGACCTGGCCGCCATCAAGCAACGCCAGCAGGCCACCTGGGCCAGCGGCGACTTCGCCGTCGTCGGCACCACGCTGCAGATCGTCGGCGAGATGCTGGCCGAAGCGGCCGACGTCTGCGCCGACGAGCGCGTGCTCGACGTGGCCGCCGGCAACGGCAACGCCACGCTGGCCGCCGCGCGCCGCTTCGCCCACGTCACGTCCACCGACTACGTGCCCGCGCTGCTCGAGAAGGGCCGCGAGCGCGCCCGCGCCGAGGTGCTGCCGGTGACCTTCCAGGTCGCCGACGCCGAGGCGCTGCCGTTCGCCGACGCGAGTTTCGACGTCGCGCTGTCGACCTTCGGCGTGATGTTCGCGCCCGACCACGGCAAGACCGCCTCGGAACTGCTGCGCGTGGTGCGCCCGGGCGGCCGCATCGGCATGGCCAACTGGACGCCGGCCGGCGTGATCGGCCGCCTGTTCAAGGTGATCGGCGCGCTGGTGCCGCCGCCGGCCGGGCTGCAGTCGCCGGCCCTGTGGGGCACCGAGGCGCACCTGCAGTCGCTGTTCGGCGCCCAGGCCAGCCGCATCCACATCGAGCGCCGCCTCTTCAACTTCCGCTACCGCTCGGCGGCGCACTTCGTGCAGATCTTCCGCGACTTCTACGGCCCCACGCACAAGGCCTTCGGCGCGCTGGACGCCGCCGGCCAGCAGAAGCTGGAACAGCAGATCACCGCGCTGATGGAGGAGCTGAACGTTGCCGGCAGCCGCGCGCTGGTGGTGCCCGGCGAGTACCTGGAAGTGGTGGTGACCAAGGCATGAAGCACACATTCATCACGATGGCGCGCACCTGGCTGGTGGCGCTGCTGCCGCCGGTGGCCCTGCTGGCCGGGGCCTGGGCCCTGGCCGCGCCGCCCGACCCCGAGGGCGCGGTCAACGGCAGCTTCACGCTGGCCGCGCGCGGCGTGCAGATCTACGAGTGCCGCGCCAAGGGCGAAGGCTTCGAGTGGGCCTTCGTCGCACCCGAGGCCGAGCTGTTCGACGCGGCCGGCCGCCCCGCCGGCACGCACGGTGCCGGGCCGCACTGGCGGGCCGCGGACGGCAGCCGCATCGAAGGCCAGGTGCTGTCGCGCCAGGACGCGCCGGTGGCCGGCGCCATCCCCTGGCTGCTGCTGCGGGCCCAGGGCGGCGACGGGCGCGGCCTGTTCGGGCGCATCAGCCACGTTCAGCGCCTGAACACGCGCGACGGCGTGGCGCCGGCCGCAGGCTGCCGGCGCGAGACGCTGGGCCAGACCGCGCGCGTGCCCTACACGGCCGACTACCGCTTCCAGGAGCAGGCGCCGTCCTGAGGCGCCCGCCGCCGCGCACCCCCGCC
>JBGAHJ010000013.1:0-159001 GCA_044226255.1 Rubrivivax sp. | reverse complement strand
GAAGTTCAGCGCCTGCCGCCCCCACACCAGGTTCACCAGTTCGAAGATCAGGTAGCTGAGCCCGAAGGTGATCAGCAGCTCGGGCACGTGCCCGAACTTGTGCACGCGGCGCAGCGCGTAGCGCTCGAAGGCCGCGCCCGCCGCGCCCACCACCGGCGGCGCCAGCAGCAGCGCCCACCAGAAGCCGATCACCTGCGTGATGCTGAAGGCGACGTAGGCGCCCAGCATGTAGAAGCTGGCGTGCGCGAAGTTCAGCACGCCCATCATGCTGAAGATCAGCGTCAGCCCCGAGGCCAGCATGAACAGCAGCAGGCCCACCGAGAGGCCGTTCAGCAGCGAGATCAGGAAGTAGGCGGTGTCCACGAAGGAGGCGATCTTCCCCCATCAAGCGAACGCGGCGGAACCGGCTTCGACGGGCCGCTCGCGTTGCCCCCTCGAGGGGGAGCGCCGCAGGCGCTTCGGGGGTGGGCCTGCTACGGCTTCTTCATCTGGCACGAGGTGGGCGTGCTGGCCACGTAGGCCGGAATCGACTTCACCTCCTGGAAGTTGAAGCCCGTGTTCTCCACGCTGTACGGGTTCTTCGCGTCGGCCTTCTTCCACTCGCTGATGAACATGTTCTGCTGCAGCTGGTGGTCGGTCTTGCGCATCTCGACGTCGCCGTTGACGCTCTTGAACTGCAGCCCGCTCATCGCGGCGGCCACCTTCACCGGATCAGTGCTCTTGGCCTTGGCCATGCCCTCGGACAGCAGTGCCAGGCCGTGGTAGGTCTGGTAGGTGTACCAGTCGTCGTTGAACTTGGCCTTGTACTCGTTCATCCACTTCTGCACGCCCGGCAGGCTGGTGTGGCCGATGCCCACCACGCGCACCTTGCCGCCCACGCCCGCGGCCATCGCGGTGGGCACGCCGCTGGTGACGGCGTAGTAGGTATAGAAGTCGGCGTTGAGGCCGGCATCCTTGGCGGCCTTGACCAGCAGCGTGAGGTCCTGGCCCCAGTTGCCGGTGACGACGCTGTCGGCACCGCTGGCCTTGATCTTGGCGACGTAGGGCGCGAAGTCCTTCACCTGGCCCAGCGGGTGCAGGTCGTCGCCGACCACCTGCACGTCGGGCTTCTTGCGCGCCATCGTCTCCTTGAAGAAGCGCGAGACCTGCTGGCCGTGGGCGTAGTTCTGGTTGATCAGGTAGACCTTCTTCACCGAAGGCTGGTCCTTCATGAAGCTGGTCAGCGCCTCCATCTTCATCGAGGTGTCGGCGTCGAGGCGGAAGTGCCAGTACGAGCACTTGATGCCGGTGAGGTCCGGGTCGACGGCCGCGTAGTTGATGTAGACGACCTCCTTGCCCGGGTTGCGCTCGTTGTGCTTGTTCACCGCGTCCTGGATCGCCGCGGCGGCGCCGGAGCCGTTGCCCTGCACGACATAGCGGATGCCCTGGTCGATGGCCGCCTTCAGCACGTTGAGGCTCTCCTGCGGCGAGGCCTTGTTGTCGAAGGGCACGAACTCGAACTTCACGCCGGCGGCGTTCTTCTTGTTGAACTGCTCGGCGCTGAACTGCCAGCTCTTGAGCTGGTTCTGGCCGACGTTGGCGAAGGCGCCCGACAGCGGATCGATGAAGCCGATCTTCACCGTCTCGCCGGACTGGGCCAGCGCGGAGCTGCCCATGGCCAGTGTGGCGGCGGCCATCGAAAGTGCACGCAGTCGGGGGCTGAAAACCATCGTCTGTCTCCGGGGGTTCTTGTGAACCGGCAGAAGGTAGCGGAACTGCATGCTCCTGGCGCTCAGGGACTACCCCGAAGGGCTGTCGCACCCGGGACAAGGCCCTGCCGGGCGCCCGCCACAGCGCCAGCGCGGACAATGCGCGCATGAACGCGAGAGACGGCTCCAACCCCTGGCGCCTGGACGGTTTCCTGCATGGGCTGGGCAGCCCCTTCGTGGTGCCGCAGGCGCCGCAGCCGCTGCCGCAGGCGCACTGGATCGCGCGCAACGTGGCCCTGGCCGAGACACTGGGCCTCGATGCCTGGCTGGCGAGCGACCAGGCGCTCGCGGTGCTGTCCGGCAACGCCGAGCCGCCGCCCGGCACGCGCGCCAGCGTCTACTCGGGGCACCAGTTCGGCGTCTGGGCCGGGCAGCTCGGCGACGGCCGTGCGCTGCTGCTGGGCGAGGTGGACACGCCGCAGGGCCCGATGGAGCTGCAGCTCAAGGGCAGCGGACTCACGCCCTACTCGCGCATGGGCGACGGGCGCGCCGTGCTGCGCTCGTCGATCCGCGAGTACCTGTGCTCCGAGGCGATGCACGCGCTCGGCATCCCCACCACGCGCGCGCTGGCGCTGGTGGGCTCGCCGCTGCCGGTGCGGCGCGAGGAGACCGAGACCGCCGCGGTCGTGACCCGCGTGGCACCCAGCTTCCTGCGCTTCGGCCACTTCGAGCACTTCGCCCACACCGCCCAGGACGAGGCCGCGCTGCGCCGCCTGGCCGACGCCGCGATCGAACGCTACTTTCCCGAACTGAGCGGCCGCGCGTCGCCCTACGCCGGCCTGCTCGAGACGGTGACGCGCCGCACGGCCACGCTGCTCGCGCAGTGGCAGGCGGTGGGCTTCTGCCACGGCGTGATGAACACCGACAACATGTCGCTGCTGGGCCTGACGATCGACTACGGCCCGTTCGGCTTCCTCGACGGTTTCGACCCCGGCCACGTCTGCAACCACAGCGACCACCAGGGCCGCTACGCCTACGCCCGACAGCCCAACGTCGCGTTCTGGAACCTGCATGCGCTGGCCCAGGCGCTGCTGCCGCTGCTGCCGGACAGCGACACCGCGCTCGCCGCGCTGGAACCGTACAAGACCGTGTTCCCGCAGGCGCTGCTCTCGGCGCTGCGCGCCAAGCTCGGCCTGGTGGACGAGCGGCCGGAGGACCAGGCGCTGGTCGACGACCTGCTGCGCCTGATGGCCGCCGGCCGCAGCGACTTCACGATCACCTTCCGCCGCCTGGCCGCCTTCGCCAGCGCCGACGGTGGCGATCGTGCGGCGGTGCGCGACCTCTTCATCGACCGCGAGGCCTTCGACGCCTGGGGCGAACGCTACGCCGCACGGCTGCGCGCCGAGCACAGCGACGACACCGAGCGGGCCTTGCGGATGAACCGGGTGAACCCCAAGTACGTGCTTCGCAACCACCTGGCCGAAACCGCGATCCGGCAGGCGCAGGCGGGCGACTTCGCCGAGGTGGAGCGGCTGCTGAAAGTTCTGCAGCGCCCGTTCGACGAACAGGCCGGGGGGCCGGCCACCGCGGCCGATGCCGCCTTCCCGCCCGACTGGGCGCATCAACTGGAGGTTTCCTGCAGCTCATGACACACCGCCACGACGACCCCCGCTACACGGTCCACAAGAGCGACGCCGAATGGCGCGAGCAGCTCGACCCGATGCAGTACCAGGTGGCGCGCCACGCCGCCACCGAGCGTGCCTTCACCGGCAAGTACTGGGACCACTTCAAGGAAGGCCGCTACAACTGCGTCGGCTGCGGCACGCCGCTGTTCGAGAGCGGCACCAAGTTCGACGCCGGTTGCGGCTGGCCGAGCTACTACGAGGCGGTGAACAGCGAGGTGGTGGAACGGGTGCGCGACGTGAGCCACGGCATGGTGCGGGTGGAGGTGCGCTGCAACAAGTGCGGCAGCCACCTGGGCCACGTGTTCCCGGACGGGCCGGAGCCCACCGGCGAGCGCTTCTGCATCAACTCGGCGGCGATCGACTTCGAGCCGAAGAAGCCTTGACCGCCATCCCCGGCCGGCTTGGCGGCGCGCAGATCGAGGAGCGGCTGCGCGCCGCCTTGCAGCCCGAAGTCCTGGTCGTGCAGGACGACAGCCACCTGCACGCCGGCCACGCCGGGGCGCGCTCGGGCGGTCACTTCACCGTGCGCGTCACCAGCGCCCGCTTCGCCGGGCTGGCGCGGCTGGCGCGGCATCGCCTTGTGTATGATGCCCTGGGTTCGCTGGACGCCCAGGGCGTGCATGCCTTGGCCATCATCGCCAAGGCTCCGGGTGAACCCTAGACCGGGCTGCCTGAGCAGGCGGCTCACTCCCCCCGCTGAAAGCCCCCTGCCCATGAATCGCAAGTCTCCTGCCGCGCGCGCGGCGCACGCCCTGGCCCTGGCCGCCCTCGTCGCGCCGCTGCTGGCCGGCGCCCAGAACATCACCACGGTCAACGGCAAGCCGGTGCCGAAGTCGCGCGTCGACACCCTGATCGCGCAGGCCACGCGCGCGGGCCAGCAGGTGTCGCCCGAGATGCAGAACCAGGCCCGCGACCAGGTCGTGCTGCGCGAGATCTTCTCGCAGGAAGCCACCCGCCTGGGCATCGCCGCGAAGCCCGACTTCCAGGCGCAGATGGCGCTGGCCCGCGAGAGCATCCTGATCCGCGAGCTGTTCGACGACTACCGCAAGAAGAACCCGGTCACCGACGCCGAGGCGCAGGTCGAATACGACAAGTTCAAGGCCCAGGCCACCGGCACCGAATACCGCGCGCGCCACATCCTGGTCGAGAAGGAAGAGGACGCGAAGGCGCTGATCACGCAGATCAAGGGCGGCGCCAAGTTCGAGGACCTGGCCAAGAAGAACAGCAAGGACACCGGCTCGGCCGAGAACGGCGGCGACCTCGACTTCGCCAAGCCCGAGAACTACGTGCCCGAGTTCAGCGGGGCGCTGGTGAAGCTGAAGAAGGGCGAGATGACCGACGCCCCGGTGAAGAGCCAGTTCGGCTGGCACATCATCAAGCTGGAAGACACGCGCGACGCGCAGTTCCCGGGCTTCGAGGAAGTCAAGGGCCAGATCAAGCAGCGGCTGGAGCAGATCAAGCTGCAGGCCTACCAGGAAGAGCTGCGCTCGAAAGCCAAGACCGACTACAAGTTCCCCGGAAAATAAGGGCCCCCAGCTCGCATTCGCTCGCGCCCCCCGAGGGGGTGTTCGCGTGAGCCCGGGGCGAGCCCGGGCTCCGCTTCGGCTGGGTCAGGACATCAGCAGTACCGTGCTGCCGGTGGTCTTGCGGGCTTCCAGGTCCCTGTGCGCCTGGGCCACGTCGGCGAGCGCGTAGCGCTGGTCGATGCGGATCTTCACGTCGCCCTTGGCGACCACCGCGAACAGCTCCTCGGCCATCGCCTGCGTGGTCTCGCGGGTGGCGATGTGCGTGAACAGCGTCTGCCGCGTCACGTAGATCGAACCCTTGGGGCCGAGGATGCCCGGCGCGAACGGCGGCACCGGGCCCGAGGCGTTGCCGAAGCTGCACATCAGGCCGAACGGGCGCAGGCAGTTCAGGCTGCCGTCCCAGGTGTCCTTGCCCACCGAGTCGTAGACCACCTTCACGCCCTTGCCGCCAGTGATGTCCTTGACGCGAGCGACGAAGTCTTCCTTCGAGTAGTCGATCACGTGCGCCGCGCCGAGCGACTTCGCGAGCTCGCACTTGGCGGCGCTGCCGGCGGTGCCGATCAACTGCAGGCCGAGCGCCTTGGCCCACTGGCAGGCGATCAGGCCCACGCCGCCGGCCGCGGCGTGGAACAGCACGAAGTCGCCCGGCTCCAGGCCGTCCACCGGCCGAACCCGCTTCAGCAGGTACTGCGTGGTCAGGCCCTTCAGCATCATCGCGGCGGCGGTGTCGAAGGCGATGGCGTCGGGCAGTTTCACCACGTGCCTCGCGGGCATCACGCGCGCTTCGGCGTAGCTGCCGGGCACGTTGCTGGCGTAGGCCGCGCGGTCGCCCGGCTTCAGGTGCGTGACGCCCTCGCCCACCGCTTCCACCGTGCCCGCGCCTTCGCCGCCCAGCACCAGCGGCAGCGGGTTCTGGTACAGGCCCGTGCGGTTGTAGACGTCGATGAAGTTGAGACCGCTGGCGGCCTGGCGGATGCGGATCTCGCCCGGGCCGGGCTCGCCCACCGGCAGCTCGACCAGCTTCAGTTGTTCGGGTCCGCCATGGGCGGTGATCTGGATGACGCGCGGCATGGGTTCGTCTCGTCGGTGGTTGCGGCGGGCGCGAAGGTTACGCCAAGCCGTGCGGCCTTGCCGGGCCGCGCCTTCTGGCACCATCGGGCGAACCCGATGAAGCGCCTGCTGCAAGCCCCGAACCTCGCCCTGGCCACGCTGTGGGCCGACGTGCTCACCGGCGCCGGCATCGCCGCCAGCGTGCAGCGCGCCTATGCCAGCGGCATCGCGGGCGAGATCCCGCCCGACCAGGCGCTGCCCGAGGTCTGGGTGCTCGACGACGAGCAGCACGGCCGGGCCGGGCGTCTGATGGACGAGCTGCGCGCCAGCCCGCATCACCACTGGCTGTGCCGGGGCTGCGGCGAGAGCATCGACGGCCCCTTCGAACAGTGCTGGAACTGCGGCGCCGACCGCCTGGCATCCGCATGAGGCTGAGCCCGCGCCTGGCGCTGCTGATGACGCTGCCGCCGCTGCTGTGGGCCGGCAACGCGGTGCTGGGCCGGCTGATGGCCGGCCAGGTGCCGCCGCTGACGCTGAACTTCCTGCGCTGGCTGCTGGCGGTGCTGTTCCTGCTGCCGCTGGCCTGGCGCGCGCTCACCCCCGTCTCGCGCATCCGCGAGCGCTGGGGCTACCTGGCGACGATCGGGCTGCTGGGCGTCGGGCTCTTCAACTCGCTGCAGTACCTGGCGGTGCTGAGCAGCTCGCCGCTGAACGTCACGCTGGTGGCTTCCAGCATGCCGGTGTGGATGCTCGCGGTGGGCGCGCTGTTCTTCGGCGAGCACCCCACCCGCCGCCAGCTGGCCGGCGCCGCGCTGGGCTTCGCCGGCGTCTGCGTGGTGCTGGGGCGCGGCTCGCTGCACACGCTGCTCAACGTTCACTTCGTCGCCGGCGACTTCTACATCCTGGTCGCGATCATCGGCTGGGCCTTCTACAGCTGGCTGCTGGCACGGCCGCCGGCGCACATGCGCGGCAGCGCGCGGCCCGACTGGGACTGGGCCGCGCTGCTGCTGGTGCAGGCGCTGTTCGGGCTGGTGGCCTCGGGCGTGTTCACGGTCGGCGAACAGCTCGCGGGCGCGGCGCCCATCCGCTGGGGGCCGGCGGTGTTCGGCGCGCTGCTGTACGTCTCGCTCGGTGCCTCGATCGTGGCCTACCGCTGCTGGGGCCTGGGGGTGGCCGAGGGCGGGCCGACGCTGGCCTCGTTCTTCAACAACCTGACGCCGCTGTTCGCGGCCGTGCTGTCGGCGCTGCTGCTGGGCGAGACGCCGCAGCCCTACCACGCGGTGGCGTTCGCGCTGATCGTCGGCGGCATCGCCGTCTCGTCGACCGCCCTCAGGCGGGCGCCAGCCTGAACACCCCCACGGCCTGGGCCAGCCGATCGGCCTGCTGACGCAGGCTCTCGGCGGCCGCCGCGCTCTGCTCCACCAGCGCGGCGTTCTGCTGCGTGGTCTGGTCCAGCTGCGCGATGGCGACGTTGACCTGGCCGAGGCCCGAGCTCTGCTGCTCGGTCGCGCTCGTCACCTCGTCGATGAGCGTCGACACGCGCTGCACGCGGCCGACCAGGCCGTCCATCGCCTGCCCCGCCTCGTGCGCCAGCCGGCTGCCGGCCTCGACCCGGCTGGACGAGCTTTCGATCATGGCCTTGATCTCCCGCGCCGCCGCCGCGCTGCGCTGGGCCAGCGAGCGCACCTCGCTGGCGACGACGGCGAACCCGCGCCCCTGCTCGCCGGCACGCGCCGCCTCCACGGCCGCGTTGAGCGCCAGGATGTTGGTCTGGAAGGCGATGCCGTCGATCAGGCCGACGATGTCGCCGATGCGCCGGCTGGCGGCGAGGATGTCCTCCATCGTCGTCACCACGCGCGACACCACCGCGCCACCCTGGCCGGCGGCGCCCTCGGCCTCGCTGGCCAGGCTGCTGGCCTGGCGCGCGTTGGCCGCGCTGTGGCTCACCGCGCTGGCCAGCTGCTCGGTCGAAGCGGCGGTCTGCTGCACCGCGCTGGCCTGCAGCTCGGTGCGGCGCGACAGGTCCACGTTGCCCTGCGCGATCTCGGCACTGGCCGTGTGCAGCGACTCCACGCTGTGGCGCACGTCGGCCACCGCGCGGCCCATGCCCGCCCGGGCCTGCTCCAGCGCGGCGACGATGCGCCCGAACTCGTCCTCGCTGCTGCTCGCGGCCGGCACCGAGAAGTCGCCGCGCGACAGCGCCTCGGCGGTGCCCACGGCTGCGGCGGCATTGCGCCGGATCGACTGCGTCATGCGGATGAACCACACCAGGCCGGCGATCACCACCGCACCCAGCAGCATCGAGACCAGCGCCGCGCGGTCGGCACCGCGGCTGCGCGCCTCGATGGCGGCGCGCAGGGTGCCGAAGCTGGCCTGCGCCAGCCCGTACTGGCGGTCGATGGACTCGGTCATCAGGTCGAAGTACGCGGCCGGCGCCAGGCGGGCGCTGTCGCCATCGAGCAGGTTGCGGCGCACCGCGGCCACGGCGCGCTCGAAGCCGCCGTGGGCATCGGCGATCGCGGCATCCAGGCCGGCCATGGCGTCGGGGTTGGCCGCACGCGCGCGCTCCAGGTTCGTCTCGGCCAGTTCCTGGGCCCGCCGCGCGCCTTCCAGGAGCTGCATCAGGGCCAGGCGGTCTTCCGGCTTCGTCTCCGATTGCGCCAGCATCGCCGTGCCGCGGGCGCGCAGCCGACCCAGCAGCTCGCTGACCTGCGGCTGCTGCTGCAGCGTCGACATCACGAGGAAGTAGCTCGAGGCTTCCGGATCCAGCGCCAGCTGGCTGGCGGCGACCAGTTCCTCCAGCATCGACAGCTGCCGCTCCACCAGCGCGTTGTGGCGGGCGAAGCTCTCGGCAGCCTTCAGGCTGCGCCCGTCCACCGCACGGGCCAGCACCGGCCAGTCCTGCGCCAGCGCCGCCCGGCCGGCGTCCATGCGCCGCGTCGGCCAGGTGGCCAGCGCGCTCAGGGCAGGCGCGAGGGCGGCGTCGAGCTCGGCCTGCTTGGCCTGCCGGCGCGCCGCCAGCGCGTCGTTGCCGCCCAGCACGCTGGCGGACATGCCGCGGTGTTCCTGCGTCAGCTTCAGCAGCTGCAGCAGGCTGGCGGCGGGCGCGATGCCGGCGATCTCGGCATGCGCCATCTCGCGGTCGACCCAGCTGCGCTGCAGCTGCAGCCCGATCAGCGCCACCACCAGCAGGATGCCGCAGCCGCCGCCCCATTGGATGCGCTGGACGATGCCCATGCGCCGGAAGTAGCCGAAGACCATCTCTGTCACTCCCTGTGCCTCAGGGAGTGCTTTCGGCCGACCGGCGCGCGGACGAAGCGTCCGGCCCGTAGGGAATGTTTGACGCGGGGCCCAGGCCGGGGCGCCCGGACTTCCTAGAACGTGCCGGGGAAGGCGCCGCCGTCGCTCAGCAGGTTCTGGCCGGTGATGAAGCCGGCGTGCACGCTGCACAGGAACGCACAGGTGGCACCGAACTCGTCGGCGTTGCCGAAGCGGCGCGCCGGGGCCATCTGGCGCCGCGCCTCCATCGCCGCCTCCAGCGTCTGCCCGCTCTTCTTCACCGCGTTGGCGAAGCCGCCGCGCAGCCGGTCGGTGTCGAAAGCGCCGGGCAGCAGGTTGTTGATGGTGACGTTGTTGGCCGCCAGCTTGCTCTGCCGCGCCAGCCCCGCGACGAAGCCGGTGAGGCCCGAGCGGGCGCCATTGGACAGGCCCAGCACGTCGATCGGCGACTTCACCGCGCCCGAGGTGATGTTCACCACGCGGCCGAAGCCGCGCGCCGCCATCGCGTCCACGGTGGCCTTGATCAGCTCGATGGGCGTCAGCATGTTGGCGTCCACCGCCTTGATCCAGTCGTCGCGGTTCCAGTCGCGGAAGTCGCCCGGCGGCGGGCCGCCGGCGTTGTTGACGAGGATGTCGACCTGCGGGCAGGCGGCCAGCGCGGCGGCGCGGCCCTCGGGCGTGGTGATGTCGCCCGCCACCGCCTTCACCTGCACGCCGGGCGCGGCGGCACGGATCTCGGCCGCGGTGGCCTGCAGCGCGTCGTCGCCGCGGGCGGTGATCACCACGTTCACGCCCTCGCGCGCCAGCGCCAGCGCGCAGCCCTTGCCGAGCCCCTTGCTCGCGGCGCACACCAGCGCCCACCTGCCTGCGATTCCGAGGTCCATGCGTTCAGCTCCTTCGTTGGTTCGTCTTCAGCGCGCCCGCGCCAGCATCCACACGCCAGCCAGCACCAGCACCGTGCCGGCGCCGATCCACGCGTTGATCGGCTCGCCCAGGATCAGCACGCCCATCACGATGGTCGAGATCGGGCCGATCATGCCCGTCTGCGCGGTGATGGTAGGCCCGAGCCTCTCGATGGCCATCATCACCATCAGCACCGGCGCGAAGGTGCAGGCCACCGCGTTCAGCACCGACAGCCACAGCACCGGCGTGGCCACGGCCAGCGCGCTGTCCAGCGGCCGCAGCAGCACGAACTGCAGCAGGCACAGTGCGCAGGCCACCGAGGTGGCCCAGCCGGTGAGCCGCAGGGCGCCGATGCGCTTGACCTCGCGTCCGCTGTAGACGAGGTACACCGCGTAGCTCACCGCACTGCCGAACACCAGCGCCGCGCCGAGCGCGCTGCTGGCGCCGGTGAAGTTCACCTCGTGGCCGAACACCAGCAGCACGCCGAGGTAGCTCACGCCCAGGGCCAGCCACTGCCGCCCGGTGGCGCGCGGGCCGCCGAGCGCCATGCCCAGCAGCAGCACCAGCGTGGGGTTCAGGTACAGGATCAGCCGCTCGAGGCTGGCGCTGATGAACTGCAGCCCGGCGAAGTCGAGGAAGCTCGCCAGGTAGTAGCCGCTGAAGCCGAGCCCGGCGATGGCGACCAGGTCGCGGCGCCCGAGCCGCGGCTGCCCGCGCCCGGCCCACCAGGCAAGTGCCGCGAACAGCGGCAGCGCGAACAGCATGCGCAGCATGATCAGCGTCACCGCGTCGACACCGTGGCGGTACGCGAGCTTCACGATGATCGCCTTGCCCGAGAACGCGATGGAGCCGGCCGCGGCCAGCGCCAGGCCCGGCCACAGCCGCGCGCCGGCGCGCGCGTCGCTCACCAGCCAGCCGCCAGGCCGTCGCGGCGCGAGTCGCTGGCCGCGGCGTAGCCCTCCACCGCCGGGTCGCCCAGCCGCCAGATGAACTGGCCGGCGCCGTAGTCCTGGTAGCTGTCGGCAAAGGGCTCCACGCGGTGGCCCAGGTCGCGCAGGCCCTGCGCGGTGGCGGGGTCGAAGCCCTCCTCGGCGTTGACGGTGCCGCCGGCGTAGCGCCAGCGCGGCGCATCGCTGGCGGCCTGCGGCTGCTGGCGGTAGTCGAGCATGCGCACCAGCGTCTGCAGGTGGCCCTGCGGTTGCATGTCGCCGCCCATCACGCCGAAGCTCATCACCGGCGCGCCGTCCTTCGTGAGGAACGCGGGAATGATGGTGTGGAACGGCCGCTTGCCCGGCGCCACCACGTTCTCGCGCGTCTCGTCGAGCGTGAAGCCGTGGCCGCGGTTCTGCAGGCTGACGCCGTAGCCGGGCACCACCACGCCCGAGCCGAAGCCCATGTAGTTGCTCTGGATGAAGCTGACCATCATGCCGCGCTCGTCGGCGGCGGTGAGGTAGATCGTGCCGCCCTGCGGCGCGTGGCCCGGGCCATGGTCCTGCGCGCGCTTCGGGTCGATCAGCTTCGCCCGCTGCGCCAGGTAGGCCGGGTCGAGCATCTGCGCCGGCGTGAGCCTCATCGAGCGCGCGTCGGCCACGTAGCGGTAGACGTCGGCGAAGGCGAGCTTCATCGCTTCGATCTGCAGGTGCTGCGAGGCCACGCCGTCCACCTTCAGCGCACCCACGTCGAAGTGCTGCAGGATGCCGAGCGCGATCAGCGCCGCGATGCCCTGCCCGTTCGGCGGGATCTCGTGCAGGCGGTGGCCGCGGTAGTCCTGGCCGATGGGCTCCACCCATTCCGGGCGGTAGGCCGCCAGGTCCGCCGCGGTCATCGCGCCGCCGTGGGCCTTCGCATGCGCCTCCAGCGCGGCCGCGACCTCGCCGCGGTAGAAGGCCTCGCCCTTGGTTTCGGCGATGAGGCGCAGCGTGCGCGCGGCCTCGGCGAACACGAAACGCTCGGCGACGTGCGGCTCGCGGCCACCGGGCAGGAAGGCCTGCGCGAAGCCGGGCTGCCGGCTGATCTCGGCCAGCCGCGCCGCGTTCTCCCACTTGTGCTGGATCACCGGCGGCACCGCATAGCCGCGCTCGGCGGCCTCGATCGCCGGTGCGATGAGGTCGCCGAACGGCAGCTTGCCGAAACGCTCGTGCAGCGCCACCCAGCCGGCCACGGCGCCGGGCACGGTGACGCTGTCCCAGCCGCGCTTGGGCGGCGTGCTGGCATCGGCACCGTACTTCTTTCGGAAGTAGCCCGGTGTCCAGGCCGCGGGCGCGGTGCCGCTGGCGTTCAGGCCGTGCAGCCGCTGGCCGTCCCACAGGATGCAGAAGGCGTCGGACCCGAGCCCGTTGCTGCAGGGCTCCACGATCATCATCACCGCGGCGGTGGCGATGGCGGCGTCCACCGCGCTGCCGCCGCGTTTCAGCATCGACAGCCCGGCCTGCGCGGCCAGCGGGTGCGAGGTGGAGACGACGTTGCGGGCGAACACCGGCGAGCGGCGGCTCGGGTAGGCGGTGTTCCAGTCGAAGGCGTGGGTCATGGTGTGGTGCGGAAGCCGGCTGCGGGGGCGAGTGCGAAGTATCTCAATCAAGGCACCGGCGTGCCGCCGTCGCCGACGTAGCGGCGCAGCACCGGCGGCTCGCTGCCGATGTGGAAGGCCAGGCGCTGGGTGCGCAGTTCGGCGTCGAAGGCGCTGAAGCGCTCCAGGCGCCGCTGGTGCTCGACCCAGTTCTCGTCGACGAAGTACTCGACGTAGCGGCCGGGCACCGCCACGTCGCGGAACAGGCCCCAGCTGAGCGCGCCCTGGCGCAGCCGCGCGCGGCGCGTGCGCTGCATCACCGCGGCGAAGGCGTCGGCGCGCGCGGGGTCGATCTGGTACTCCAGCGTCACCATCACCGGCCCGGCATCGGGCGCGATCTCGAAGGCCGGCTCCGGCGCGCTGCGCACGGCGGCGGGCGTGAAGTCGATGTTCTCGCCGCCCTCCACGCTGAAGCGGCGCGTCAGCAGCAGCACCACGACGCCGAAGGCGGCGGCGGCCAGCACCGCGCCCTTCACGTCCACGTGCTCGGCCACCTGGCCCCACAGCAGGGAGCCGGCGGCCGAACCGCCCATCAGGCACATCTGGTAGATCGACATGCCGCGCGCACGCACCCAGTTCGGCATCGCCACCTGCGCGGCGACGGTCAGCGAGTTGGCCACCGAGATCCAGGCCATGCCCAGCAGCACCATCGCCGGCAGCGCCACCCAGATCTCGGGCACCAGCACGATCAGCGAGCTCAGCGCGGCGTGCGACAGGGTGCCGTAGAGCACGAACTGGTCGCGGTCGAAGCGCTCGCGCCAGCGTGGGAAGTAGAGCGCCGCGATGATGGCCCCGGCGCCCACGCAGGACAGCATCACCGTGAAGGTACCCGCCCCGCCGCCGTGCAGCCCGCGCGCCACCAGCGGCAGCAGCGCCATCAGCGCCGTCACCTGCAGGAAGAACAGGAAGATGCGCAGCAGGATCAGCTTGAGCCGCGGCGACTGCCAGGCGTAGTTGAGGCCGGTGCGCATCGCGCCGACGAAGCGCTCGCCCGGCAGCGCGCTGGTGCGCGGCTCGCTCTTCCAGCGCAGGATCAGCACGAAGGCCACGCCGGCCAGCAGCGTGTTCAGCACGAAGACCGCGGCCGGGCTCACCGCCGCCAGCAGGCCGCCGGCCAGCGCCGGGCCCACCACGCGCGACAGGTTCATCGCGATGCCGTTCAGCGCCAGCGCCGCCGGCAGCTCGGTCCTGCCGACGATCTGCGGCACGATGGCCGCGAAGACCGGCCAGCGCATCGCCAGGCCGATGCCGTTCGTGAAGGTCAGCAGCAGCAGCAGCGGCGCGCTCAGCAGCCCGGCCAGCGACAGCGCGGCCAGCACCAGCGCGTTGATCGACACCCACAGCTGCGTGGCCGCGAAGTAGCGCCGGCGGTCCAGGATGTCGGCCAGCGCACCGCTGGGCAGGCCCAGCAAGAACACCGGCAGCGTGGACGCGGTCTGCACCAGCGCCACCATCACCGGACTCGTCGTCAACGTGGTCATCAGCCAGGCGGCTGCCACGTCGTTCATCCACATCGTGAGGTTGGCCGCCAGCCAGGCAAACCAAAGGCCCCGGAACACGGGGCCTTGGAGCGGGGCGAGTGCGGCGGGCAGCCTCATGTGCCCACGATAGCGCGCGGGATCAATCCGCGTCCTGGAAGGCCTCTTCGCGCTTGTTCTTGATCGACGGCAGCATCACCACCACGACCATCAGGGCTGCCGCGACCAGCAGGCCGGCCGACAGCGGACGCGTCAGGAACGTGCTCCAGTCGCCACGGCTCAGCAGCAGCGCGCGGCGCAGGTTCTCTTCCATCATCGGCCCGAGGATGAACCCCAGCAGCAAGGGGGCCGGCTCGCAGCCGAGCTTGTAGAAGACGTAGCCCACCACCGCGAAGATCGCGCCCATGTAGACGTCGAACGGCGAGTTGTTCAGCGTGTACAAGCCGATCGAGCAGAACACCATGATGGCCGGGAACAGGAAGCGGTAGGGCACGGTCAGCAGCTTGATCCAGATGCCGATCAGCGGCAGGTTCAGCACGATCAGCATCGCGTTGCCGACCCACATGCTGGCGATCAGGCCCCAGAACAGCTGCGGGTTGCTGGTCATCACCTGCGGGCCGGGCTGGATGCCCTTGATCGTCATCGCACCCACCATCAGCGCCATCACGGCGTTGGGCGGGATGCCGAGGGTCAGCATCGGGATGAAGCTGGTTTGCGCGCCGGCGTTATTGGCGCTCTCGGGGCCCGCGATGCCGCGGATGTTGCCCTGCCCGAAAGGCACCTCGCCCGGCTTCATGCGGACCTTCTTCTCCACGGTGTAGGCGGCAAAGCTCGACAGCAGCGCGCCGCCACCCGGCAGCACACCGAGTATCGAGCCCAGCGTGGTGCCGCGCAGCACCGCCGGAAAGGCGTTCCTGAAGTCCTCCTTCGTCGGCCACAGGCCCTTCACGTCCTTCGTGAAGACCTCGCGGTGCTCGGCCGGCTGGCCGAGGTTGGCGATGATCTCGCCGAAGCCGAACACGCCCATCGCGATGGCGACGAAGCCGATGCCGTCGGTGAGCTCCGGGATGTCGAAGCTGTAGCGCGGCACGCCCGAGATCACGTCGGTGTTGATCTGGCCGAGCAGCAGGCCCAGCAGGATCATCGCGATCGCCTTCACCAGCGAGCCCGAGGCCAGCACCACGGCGCCGATCAGGCCCAGCACCATGAGGCTGAAGTACTCGGCGGGGCCGAACTTGAAGGCCAGCTCGGTGAGCGGCGGCGCGAACGCCGCGATGATGATGGTGCCCACGCAGCCGGCGAAGAACGAGCCCAGGCCGGCGGCCGCCAGCGCAGCGCCGGCGCGGCCCTTGCGTGCCATCTTGTAGCCGTCGATCGCGGTCACCACCGAGCTGCTCTCGCCCGGCACGTTGATCAGGATCGCGGTGGTGGAGCCACCGTATTGCGCGCCATAGTAGATGCCGGCCAGCATGATGAGCGCCGGCGTCGCGTCGAGCGCGTAGATGCTGGGCAGCAGCATCGCGATGGTCGCCACGGGGCCCAGGCCCGGCAGCACGCCGATCAGCGTGCCGAGCAGCGCGCCGCCGAAGGCGTAGGCCAGGTTCTGCAGCGTGAAGGCGACGCCGAAGCCCATCGCCAGGTTGTTCAGGAGTTCCATGCTCTCCGGCCCCTTCAGCGGATGAACGACGGCCAGAGCGGGATCGTCAGCTTCAGTCCGTAGATGAAGATGGCCCAGCTGCCGACGGTGAGGATCACCGAGTTGATCAGCGCGTCCTTCCAGTGGAACTCGTCACCGGCCAGCGCCGCCACCACCACCAGGATCGGCAGCGCGATCACCATGCCGATGTGCGGCAGCGTCCAGCCGAAGATGGCCACCGTGGCGGTGATCATCGTCAGCGGCTTCCAGGCCCAGGGGCCGATCTTGTCGCCGCCTTCCACCTCGAAGGTGAGCGCCTTGAAGAGCACCATGCCGCCCAGGATGGCCATCAGGATGCCCAGGCCGAACGGGAAGTAGCCGGGCCCGGGCCGCGCGGAGCTGCCGAAGCTGTAGTTCGTGGCGCCCCAGGCGAAGGCGATGCCCACCACGATGAACATGAGTCCGGACCAGAAGTCCCTCTCGCTCTTGATCTTCAATCGCGTCTCCTCCGGTGCGGCATTCGGCAACGGTTGCGGCGCGATTCTAGGGACGGGCCTTTCGGTGCCCGCTGTGGTTTCCACGTAAAGGCACCGGGCGCTGCCGCGGCGGGTCAGGCCTCGAGCGACGGGGTGCTGCGCAGCACTTCTTCCAGCGTGGTCAGGCCTTCGGCGACCTTCATCACCCCGGCCAGCCGCAACGGCCGCAGGCCTTCCTTCACCGCCTGGCGGCGCAGCGCCGCGGCGTCCTGCGCCGGGTGCACCGCGGCCCGCGCGGCCTCGCTCATCACCAGCAGTTCGTACAGCCCGGCCCGGCCCCGGTAGCCGGTGTGACGGCATTCCAGGCAGCCCACCGGCTTGTAGGGCCGCACGCCGCCGGACAGGCGCCAGGGCTGCACCACGTCGGCCAGGGTCTCGCGCGTGACGGCGTCGTCGCGCACCTTGCACGCCGGACACAGCGTGCGTGCCAGCCGCTGCGCCAGCACGCCGATCACGGTGGCCGCGATCAGGTAGCTGGGCACCCCCAGGTCGGCCAGGCGCGTGACGGCGCCGACCGCGTCGTTGGTGTGCAGCGTGCTGAACACGAGGTGGCCGGTGAGCGCGGCCTGGATCGCCATCTCGGCGGTGGCCAGGTCGCGGATCTCGCCGACCATGATGATGTCCGGGTCCTGCCGCATCAGCGCGCGCAGCCCTTCCGCGAAGCCGAAGTCGAGCGCCGGCTGCACCTGCGTCTGGTTGAAGGCCGGCTCGATCATCTCGATCGGGTCTTCCACGGTGCAGACGTTCACGTCCTCGGTGGCCAGCGCCTTCAGCGTGGAATACAGCGTGGTCGTCTTGCCGCTGCCGGTGGGGCCGGTGACGAGGATGATGCCGTGCGGGCGCGCGATCAGGTCCTGCCAGCCCTTGGCCTCGTTCGGGCCGAAGCCCAGGGCGGTGACGCCCTTGACCGCGGTCTCGGGGTCGAAGATGCGCATCACCATCTTCTCGCCGAAGGCGGTGGGCAGCGTCGACAGGCGCATCTCCACCTCGCCGCCGGGACCGTCCGGCCCGTCGGGGCGACGCGTCTTGATGCGGCCGTCGAGCGGACGCCGCTTCTCCACCACGTCCATGCGGCCCAGCAGCTTGATGCGCGCGGTCATCGCCGCCATCACGGTCAGCGGCACCTGGTAGACGGTGTGCAGCACGCCGTCGATGCGGAAGCGGATGGCGCCCATGTCGCGGCGCGGCTCGAGGTGGATGTCGCTGGCGCGCTGGTCGAAGGCGT
Organism: Rubrivivax sp.; assembly: GCA_044226255.1. Lineage (GTDB taxonomy): Bacteria > Pseudomonadota > Gammaproteobacteria > Burkholderiales > Burkholderiaceae_C > Rubrivivax. The sequence continues at coordinate 141,429 of JBGAHJ010000013.1, read as the reverse complement.
ACTGCCACAGCCAGTCGACCACCTGCACCACGCCCTGGTCGTTGGCGTCCAGCGTCTTGGCGGTCTTGCCGAGCTCCACCAGCTGCTCGAAGCTGGCGCTGGTGGCCACCTCGCCGCTCTTCTGCGCGGCGCGCACGCTGCGCGCCAGCGCATAGAACTCGGTGGTGAAGCGCCGCACCTCGTCGGGGTTGCTCACCACCAGGCGCACCTGGCGCCGGGTGTGGCTTTCGATCTCGGGCACCCAGGCCACGTCGAAGGGCTCGGCGGTGGCGATGGTGACTTCGGTCGGCGTGACGTTCACCGGCAGCGCGCGCCGCATCTCGGCGTACTGCACGCTCATCACGTCGGCCACGCGGCCGACGTCCACGCGCAGCGGGTCGATGCGCAGGTACGGCAGCCGGCAGCGGGTGGCCAGCCATTCGGTCAGCGCCTCGGTGTCCAGCGCATGGCCCTTGCCGGCATGCAGCAGGCCGGCGCCGCCCAGGCGCACCAGCGCGTGCAGGCTCGACGCGCCGGCGCGAAAGCGCGCGGCCACGCGGTCGGCGTCCTCGGCACCGATCAGCCCGTCGTCGCGCAGCCAGCCCAGCAGCAGCGGCCACTCCAGCCGGCCCTTGTGCGCGGCCGGAACGGACGGCGCAGCGTGGGCGGCGGGCTTGGCGGTGGCGGAGCGGGTCATACAGCGGAACTCTCGGGGGTGTAGGGCCGCACCATGCGCAACCACTTGCGCGCCGGCAGGCCCAGGGCACCAAAACGTGCCTCGATGGCTTCGGCCCGGGCCGTCAGTTCGTCGCGCCCCGGCACCACCACCTGCCGCCCGGCCACCACCACGGTGTTGCCTTCGCGCGTGGGGCGCAGGCTCCAGACCTGGCGGCTGCCGAAGGCAGCGGCGATGCGGGCGATGCTGTCACGGAAGCTGGCGTGGCGACCGAACAAATTGACGCTCATCACCCCGCCATCTTCCAGCACCGAGCGGCAGGCGCGGTAGAAGTCCACGTGGTCCAGCACCGGCGCGGCCGCCTCGTGGTCGTAGAGGTCGACGTGCAGCAGCTGCACGCTCTGCGGCGCGGCTTGCGCCAGCCAGTCGGCGGCGTCGCCGATCACCACGTCGGCACGCGCCGGCAGGTGGAACCAGACCTGGTTCGCGCTCACCACCAGCGGGTTGATCTCGACCACGGTGGTGTCCATCTGCAGCTGCTGCGCGGTGAAGCGCGTGATCGCGCCGGCGCCCAGCCCGAGCTGCACCGCCTGCCCTTCGCCCAGCCGGTCGGTGGGCAGCCACAGCAGGCTGGCGAGCATGCGCTGCACGTAGTCGATTTCCACCACCTGCGGCTTCCTGATGCGCATGCCGCCCTGGATCCAGATGGACCCCAGGTGCAGGTAGCGCACGCCGCCCTCCTCGGACAGCGTGACGGGGGGCAGGTCCACCGGTTCTCGCTTCATGAAGCCTTTCAGATGCCGGCCTGTGCGAAGGCCGCGCGCCAGGCCCCGAGTTTGCGGTCGAAAGACCAGCTCGCGTTGGCCGGGCTGGTCGACGGCAGGCGCAACACCGCGTAACCGAGCGACGCGACGTGGCGCATCGCACGCGCCGACTCGCCGCCGTTGTGGGCCACCAGCTGCAGCTTGGGCGCCAGCCGGCGCAGGCTCGCGAGGTCGTTGTACTCGGCGTCCTCGATCGCCTGGTCCAGGCTGCCCTCGCGACGGCAGGCGGCATAGATGTCCCACAGGCCGAGCCCGCGGCGCCGCAGCTCGGCCAGCCGTTCGGGATAGGCGGCGCCCACCAGGTCCACGCCCCACAGCGCCGACAGCAGGCGCCAGAAGTGGTTGCGCGGATGGCCGTAGTACTGCTGCGCCTGCAGCGAAGCCACGCCGGGGAAGCTGCCCAGCACCAGCAGCCGGGTGTCCGGCGTCACCACCGGCGGCAGGCCCACGAGGCGGCCGCCGTCGCTCAAGCGCGCGCCCCCGCCAGCGCGGCCAGCCGCGGCAGCGCGGCGTCGGCGTTGGCGTTCGTCTGCGCGGCCAGCGCGGCGAGGCTGCAGCCGCGCAGTCCGGCCAGCACCGCGGCGATGCGCGGCAGTTCGGCCGGCTCGTTGCGGCTCGTGAGCCCGGCCGCCCGTTCCGCCGCGGTGCGGTACAGCCAGTGCGGCGGGATGTCGGGTGCATCCGTCTCCAGCACCAGCGCGGTATCGGGCAACGTGGCCGCCAGCGCACGGATCTGCAGCGCGCGCTCGAAGGTCATCGCGCCGCCGAAACCGAGCCGGAAGCCGCGCTCGACGAACTGGTCGGCCTGCACCCGGCTGCCGTTGAAGGCATGCGCGATGCCGCCCGGCACCTCGATGCGGCGCAGGCCCTTCATCAGCGAGTCGGCCGAGCGCCGCACGTGCAGGATCACCGGCAGGCCGGCGTCGCGCGCCAGCTTCAGCTGGGCCCCGTAGAAGCGCTCCTGGCGCGCGTGGTCGAGCCCGGGCACGAAGTGGTCCAGGCCGATCTCGCCCACCGCCACGAGGAGCGGGTCGTCCCGGTGGCGGGCCAGCGCCTCCTGCAGGCGGTCGAGGTCGCCGTCGGCCGCGCGGTCGACGTACAGCGGGTGGATGCCCAGCGCATAGGCCGCGCCGTGCGCGTGCGCCAGCGCGCGCACCGTGTCGAAGTGTTCCACCGCCACGGCCGGCAACACGAGCCGCGACACGCCGGCGGCCTGTGCCCGCTGCACCACGGCTGGGCGGTCGGCGTCGAACTCCGGCGCGTCGAGATGGCAGTGCGTGTCGGTCCAGGCAGGGGTCCACATCGTGTGACGATGATCGCGCAGCTTCTGCGAACCTCCCCGAATGCACCGTGGCACGCAACGTGTTACTGTGCTTTTGGAGTTCCGCCGCATGAAGAAGGCCCCCCTCTACAGCCGATCACCACGCCGCAACCCGCCGCCTGTTCCGGCGGAAGCGGCCGCCGCGCCCGAGGCATCCGCCGCGCCGGTGGCGGCACCGCGCCCTTCCCGGCTGCGCGGCCCGGCCTGGGCCGCGGCGGGCGCCCTGCTGGCCGTGGCGGCCCTGGTCGGCACGCAGCGCCTGCACCTGGGCAGCAAGCCCATCACGCAGGAGGACATCGACAACGCGGTGCGCCAGTCGCTCGAGAAGGAGCCGCTGCCGTCGCAGGCGGCCAAGGCCTACGAGGCCATCCTGCCGTCGGTGGTGCGCGTGACCGGCCTGTTCGAGGAGAACGACAGCGGCGAGGACAACCCCGAGCAGCGCGCGATGGAGCGCAGCCTGGGCACCGGCGTCGTGATCATCGACAACGGCACCATCCTCACCAACCTGCACGTGGTGTCCGGCGCCAAGCGCGTGAAGGTGCGCTTCGCCAACGGCCACGAGAGCGAGGCCATGCTGGTCGGGGCGCAGCCCGAGAACGACCTGGCGGTGCTGAAGGCCCAGAGCCTGCCCGACGACCTGGAAGCGGCCACGATGCGCAGCACCGCCGACCTGCGGCCCGGCGACCACGTCATCGCGGTCGGCCACCCGTTCGGCATCGGCCCTTCTGTCAGTTATGGCGTGGTCTCGGGGCTGAAGCGCGAATTCCGTTCGCCCGAGGGCCAGAAGACCCTGACCAACCTGATCCAGTTCGACGCCGCCGCCAACCCCGGCAACAGCGGCGGCCCGCTGGTGACGATGGACGGCCAGGTGGTGGGCGTCGTCACCGCGATCCTGAACCCGTCCGAGCAGCGCACCTTCATCGGCATCGGCTTCGCCGTGCCGATCGAGAACGCCGCCAATGCCGCCGGCATGCCCCCCTTCTGAGAAAGCACCGATGAGCGAACCTGTCGAAACCACCGCCACGCTGATGGAACGCGTCCTCTACGAGGTCAAGCGCGTCGTCGTCGGGCAGGACCGCTTCCTGGAGCGCGTGCTGGTGGCGATGCTGGCCCAGGGCCACCTGCTGGTGGAAGGCGTGCCGGGCCTGGCCAAGACGCTCACCGTGAAGACGCTCGCGCGCACCGTGCGCGGCAGCTTCAAGCGCATCCAGTTCACGCCCGACCTGGTGCCGGCCGACCTGGTCGGCACGCGCATCTACAACCAGAAGAGCGGCGAGTTCGGCACCAGCCTCGGCCCGGTGTTCGCGAACCTGCTGCTGGCCGACGAGATCAACCGCGCGCCGGCCAAGGTGCAGAGTGCGCTGCTCGAAGTGATGCAGGAGCGCCAGGTGACCATCGCCGGCGAGACGCACCGCGTGCCCGAACCCTTCGTGGTGATGGCCACGCAGAACCCGATCGAGACCGAGGGCACCTATCCGCTGCCCGAGGCCCAGGTCGACCGCTTCATGATGAAGGTGCTGGTCGACTACCCCACCGAGGAAGAGGAATTCGTGATCGCCGAGCGCGTCACCGGCCCGCAGGTGGACGTGAACGCGGTGGCCGACACCTTCCAGCTGGCCGCGCTGCAGCGCGAGTGCCGCGCGATCTTCTGCGACCCGGCGCTGATGCAGTACGCGGTGAAGCTCGTGGGCGCCACGCGCCGCCCGGACAAGTACGGCCTCGGCGAGATCGGCAAGTACCTCACCTACGGCGCCAGCCCGCGCGCCACCATCGGCATGATCGAAGGCGCCAAGGCGCTGGCGATGCTGCGCGGCCGCAAGTACGTGCTGCCCGAGGACATGGTGGATCTCGTGCCCGACGTGCTGCGCCACCGCGTGGTGCTCAGCTACGAGGCGCTGGCCGAGAACGTGAGCGCCGATGCGCTGATCCAGCGCGTGCTGAAGAAGATCCCGGCGCCCGACAAGCCGCTGGCCCACGCGCAGGCATGAGCAGCACGCCCGGCAGCAGCGAACAACTCCTGCGCGAGCTGGAGTGGACGGTGATCCGCCGCCTGGACGGCCTGCTGCAGGGCGACTACCGCACGCTGTGGCGCGGCGCCGGCGTCGACCTGGCCGACCTGCGCGAGTACCAGCACCACGACGACGTGCGCCACATCGACTGGAACGTCACCGCACGGCTGCAGCAGCCCTACGTGCGCCAGTTCCTGGAAGACCGCGACATGAGCGCCTGGTTCCTGCTGGACCTGTCCGGCAGCGTGGACTTCGGCAGCCTCGATGTCACCAAGCTCGCCGTGTCCGCGGGCTTCGTGGCCACGCTGGCGCGCGTGATCACGCGCCACGGCAACCGCGTCGGCGCGCTGATGTACGGCGATGAAGTGGACGGCATGCTGCCGGCGCGCGCCTCGCGCCTGCACGTGCTGGAGCTGCTGCAGCGCATGCGCATGCCGCGCCCGCGCAGCGCCGGCGGCGACGCCACCGCGCTGGCCGACCTGCTGAAGGCGGCCGACGGGATGATCCAGCGCCGCTCGCTGGTGTTCGTGGTCTCCGACTTCATCAGCCAGCCCGGCTGGCAGCACGCGCTCGGCCGCCTGGCGCGGCGCCACGACGTGGTGGCCGTGCGGCTGTGGGATCCGCTGGAGATGGCGCTGCCCGACGTGGGCCTCGTCACGCTGGAAGACGCCGAAACCGGCGAGCAGCTCTTCGTCGACGGCTCGGACCCGCGTTTCCGCGAGCGCTACGCGGCCGTCGCCGAAGAGCAGGAACAGCAGCTGCTGCAGGCGCTGGCCGAGTCGGGTGCCGACGTGGTGGAGCTCGCCACCGACGACAACCTGCTCGATGCGCTGATGCGCTTCGCCGACCTGCGCCGCCAGCGCGCCCGCGCCAAGGTGCCGCTGCGCTTCCCGGCCGCGATGCGGCGCGCCGCCCCGCTCACGACGACGATGGAGACCGCCCGATGAGCTTCCTCTGGCCGTCGCTGCTGTGGCTGATGCTGCTGCTGCCGCTGCTGGTGGCGCTGTACCTGTGGATCCTCAAGCGCAAGCGCAAGACCACGGTGCGGCTGGCCAGCATCAGCGTCGCGAAGCTGGCGGCGGGTGCCGGCCCCGGCTGGCGCCGCCACGTGCCGCCGGCGCTGCTGCTGCTGGCCCTGGCGGCCATGCTGTTCGCGGTGGCGCGGCCCACCGCGACCCTCACGCTGCCGCTCTCCGAGCGCACCATCATGCTGGCGATGGACGTCTCCGGCAGCATGCGCGCCGAGGACGTGAAGCCCAACCGGCTCGTCGCCAGCCAGGAGGCGGCCAAGGCCTTCGTCAACAACCTGCCGCGCGAAGTGAGGGTGGGCGTGGTGTCCTTCGCCGGCACGGCGGCGGTGGTGCAGGCCCCCACCGAAAGCCGCGACGACGTGATCAAGGCGATCGACCGCTTCCAGCTGCAGCGCGGCACGGCCACCGGCAGCGGCATCATCCTGAGCCTGGCGACGCTGTTCCCGGACGACGGCATCGAGATCCAGCACGTCACCGGCCAGAAGAACTTCCCCGACAACCGCTCGATCGCGAAGAAGGATGCCAAGCCCTTCCAGCCGGTGCCGGCGGGTTCGTACAACTCGGCCGCGATCATCATGCTGACCGACGGGCAGCGCACCACCGGGCCCGATCCGCTGGACGCCGCGAAGATGGCCGCCGAGCGCGGCATCCGCGTCTACACCGTGGGCATCGGCACCACGCAGGGCGAGGTGATCGGCTTCGAGGGCTGGAGCATGCGCGTCAAGCTCGACGAGGAGACGCTGAAGAACATCTCGGTGCTCACGCACGGCGAGTACTTCTATGCCGGCACCGCGGAAGACCTGAAGAAGGTCTACGAGTCGCTGTCCTCGCGCATGGTGGTGGAGCGCAAGGAGACCGAGATCACGGCGCTTTTTGCCGGCCTCGGCGCGCTGCTGGCCGCGGCGGCGGCGGTGCTTTCGCTGTGGTGGTTCGGGCGCGTGGCCTGACGACCTTCTTCTTCGCCGCGGCCGGCTTCGCCAGCGCGGCGACGATCTTGCGCGCCGCTGCAGCCTCCGCGGCCGTCGGCGCCTCGGGCACCTCGTGCACCGGCACGCCCCGAACGGCCGCGCCGCGCGAACGCGTCAGCGGCGTGGCCGCCACCGCGCGCCAGTCCTGACCGAGGAACAGCGCGCGCTCGGCGCGGCGGCGGCGCGTCAGGCCCGGCAGCTCGACCAGCACCCCGTCCTTGCGGCCCTTGTTCCACACCAGGAACTGGTCGGCCGCGCCGGCGGTGTTGCCGGCGTTCAGCAGCTTGAGCAGCGTCGAGGCGCCGAAGTTGGCCGCGCCGCAGTTGAAGACGAAGCTCATCAGGGCGCCGAACTGGTTGTCGGACAGCGGCACCTTCACGAGCCGCAGCACGTCGGCCGTGCGCGAGACCAGGTCGCCGCGCAGCAGCGTCTCGGCCTGCTCCAGCGTGATGCCGCCGGGGAACATCGCCTTGGCCTGCGCGCGGTTGGCGGCGCCGCGCAGCATCACGCCGGCGCTCACCACCGCGTGCCCCCACCCGATGGTCCAGATGTCCAGCGGATCGAGGTAGGGATCGAGGTTGACCGTGCTCGGGTCGCCGTCCGGGATGCCTTCGAAGCTCTTGATCAGCTCGATGCCCTCCTGGGGCATCTCGCGCAGCGCAGTGGCCATGGTGTCGATCTCCGTGCGGGGTTGTCGGCCCAGTATCCGGCCGCTTTCCGCCAGCCGACATCCCCAGAAGAGCCCATGCCGCCACGGCGCTAGGCCGCGGCCTCGATCACCATCTGCACGCGCTGGCGCCCGTTCCACTCGTCCAGGCTCAGCCGGTACGCGAGCCGCGCGGTGGCGGGCAGCGAGTCGGCATGGCCGAACCAGATCGCGTCGCGCTCGTGGCCGGCGTGGCGCAGGCGCAGCTTCAGGTGCTTCTCGCCCACCAGACGCTGCTGCAGCACCTGCACCTCGTCGCAGAACAGCGGCGCCTCGAAGCCCTGCCCCCACACCTGCGAATCCAGCAGCGCCACGGTCTCGGGGTTGAACCACTCCACCGCCAGCGGACCGTCGGTGCGCACGGTGCGCTTGAGCGTCTCGGCGTCCAGCCACTCGGCGGCCACCCGGCGCAGCGCGGCATCGAAGCGGTCGACGCCGCCCCCACCGCCCGGCTCCGCCAGCGTGCAGCCCGCCGCCATCGCGTGGCCGCCGAAGCGCTGCAGCAGGCCCGGCTCGCGCTTGGCGACGAGGTCCAGCGCGTCGCGCAGGTGGAACCCGGGAATCGACCGGCCCGAGCCCTTCAGCTGGCCGTCGGCGCCGCGTGCGAACACGAAGGTCGGCCGGTGCAGGCGGTCCTTCACGCGGCCGGCGACGATGCCGACCACCCCCTCGTGGAAGCTCTCGTCGAAGAGGGCGATGGCCGGCGGCGCCTGCTCGGCCTGCGGCAGCAGCGCTTCCAGCGTGCGCTCGGCCAGTTCGCGCATGCCGGCTTCCACCTCGCGCCGTTCGCGGTTGATGGTGTCGAGCTGGCTGGCCAGTTCGGCCGCACGCGCCGCGTCGTCGGTCAGCAGGCACTCGATGCCCAGCGTCATGTCCGCCAGGCGGCCAGCGGCGTTGATGCGCGGGCCGAGCGCGAAGCCGAAGTCGAAGGCCGATGCGCGCGCCGGGTCGCGCCCTGCGGCTCGGAACAAGGCGGCCAGGCCGGGCTGCATGCGGCCGCTGCGCACGCGCTTCAGGCCCTGGGACACCAGGCGGCGGTTGTTGGCGTCGAGCTTCACCACGTCGGCCACCGTGCCCAAGGCGACCAGGTCCAGCAGCGTGTCGAGCCGCGGCTGCGACGCGGCGTCGAACACCCCGCGCGCGCGCAGCTCGGCCCGCGTGGCCAGCAGCACGTAGAACATCACGCCGACGCCGGCGATGGACTTGCTGGCGAAGGCGCAGGCCGGCTGGTTCGGGTTCACGATCACGTCGGCATCGGGCAGCGTCACCTCGCCGTCGGCGCTCACCGCCGGCAGGTGGTGGTCGGTCACCAGCACCGACAGGCCCCTGGCCCGCGCGTGCGCCACGCCCGCGAGGCTGGCGATGCCGTTGTCCACCGTCACCAGCACCTCAGGCGCCGGCATGGGCGCCAGCGCCAGGTCGACGATGGCCGGCGTGAGGCCGTAGCCGTGCACAGCACGGTCCGGCACCACGTAGGCCAGCGTGCCCGGGCGCGCGCCGAGCAGGGCCAGGCCGCGCAGCGCCACGGCGCAGGCGGTGGCGCCGTCGCAGTCGTAGTCGGCCACCACGCACAGGCGGCGCTGCTGCTGGATGGCGTCGGCCAGCAGGCGGCCGGCCTCGGCGCTGCCCTTGAGCAGCTCAGGGCTCAGGAGGCGCGCCAGGCCGTCGTCGAGATCGGCGGCATCGCGCACGCCACGCGCGGCCAGCAACCGGGCCAGCAGCGGGTGAACGCCCTGCTGTTCGAGCGCGAAGCTCACGCGCGGCGGCACGTCGCGGGGGGACAGGATCACAGGCTCTCCAGCAAGGGCGCCACGGCAGGTGCCGACCACAGGCCGCGCAAGCGGCGCAGCAGGCCGCGCGGGGCCGGCTCCAGGCGCAGCGCGCTGCGTTCGCCGCACAGCGTGAGACTGCAGGACGTGCCGCTCTCGGCGGCGGACAGCAACTGCTGCAGGGGGCCCTCGTCCAGCGTGTCCCAGGCCTTGACCCAGGCCGCCCAGTCCTCGGCCAGCGCGGGACCGCGCAGGCGCTCGTCGACGAGCGGCTCGGGGCCCGCGGGCTGCTGGGCCACGCCGCAGCCGCTGAGCCAGAAGGAGTTCACCGGCAGCAAGCCACGCACCGCACGCTCGTCGTTCAACGGGTGCGTGTAGAGCTGCATCTGCACCTCGCTCTGCAGCCGGCGGATGCGCCGCGCGGCCGGGTCGGTGCCGAGCCAGGCGTCGACGTTGCGGCCGATCACGCGGTCCAGCGAAGCGGTGGCCAGCGTCGCCAGGCTCTCGTGCGCGGCGTACCAGCGCAGCGGAGCGCCCCAGTGCAGCGCGAAGCCTTCGCTGGTGAAGAGGTCCTGCACGGCGTCGAAGCAGGCGCGCGAACCGGCGGCGTCGAGCATCAGGCCGGCCGGGTCCAGCAGGCTCACCTGCTCGGTGCCCAGCAGCCAGTGCGCGGGCGTCAGCAGGCCCCAGGCGAGGTCCGCGGTGTCCACGCCGTCGGCGGCCGCCGCCAGGGCCGCCCAGGGCAGCAACCCGCTGCCGCCTTGCAGCCCGATGGCAAGAGCGCGTGCCCGCTCGTGCGGTGGCGAGAGGCTGAACTCGTCGCCCTCGTCGCGGCCCACCTCGCGCCAGCGCGCCAGCAACTCCTTCAGGTGCGGCAGCGCCAGCGTGGCGGCGGCCGCGCGGCCGGCGTCGGAAAGCGGGGCCGCAAAAGGGACGAGCAGGTGCATCGCGCGATTATCCCGGCCCGTCCGGTAGCATCGCCCCCCGATCCATGAACATACCCTACGAGTGGCAGATCGGCTGGCGCTACACGCGCGCCGGACGTGCCGGCCGGCGCAACGGTTTCATCTCCTTCATCAGCTTGATCTCGGTGCTGGGCATCGCGCTCGGCGTCGCGGCGCTGATCATCGTGCTCTCCGTGATGAACGGCTTCCAGAAGGAGGTGCGCGACCGCATGCTGAGCGTGGTGCCGCACGTCGAGGTCTTCGCCACCGAAGGCGGCGCGCTGCCCGACTGGCAGGCGGTGGCCGCGCAGACGAAGCAGAACCCGCTGGTGATCGGCACCGCGCCCTACGTCGCGGCGCAGGCGCTGGTGGGCCGCGGCGACGAGCTGCGCGGCGCTCTGGTGCGCGGCATCGACCCGAAGTACGAAGGCCAGGTGACGGACCTGGCACGGCGCCAGTCGGTGCTGATCGACAAGCTCGTGCCGGGCGAATGGAACATCGTGCTCGGCGTGGAGCTGGCGCGCATGATCGGTGCGCACATCGGCGGCAAGGTCACGGTGGTGGCGCCCGGCGGGCAGGTCACCGCGGCCGGGGTGATCCCGCGCCTGAAGCAGTTCACGCTGGTGGGCATCTTCGAGGCCGGCCACTACGAATACGACAGCGGCCTGGCGCTGATCCACATCGACGACGCGGCCAAGCTGTTCCAGGTGGGCGGCCCCACCGGCGTGCAGCTGCGGCTGTCCGACGTGCACGCCGCGCGCGCCGCCAACGACCAGCTGTCGCGCCTGCTGGGCCGCGACCTGCGCGTGCGCGACTGGACGCGCACCAACGCCAACTGGTTCGACGCGGTGCAGATCGAGAAGCGGCTGATGGGCATCATCCTGACGCTCATCGTCGCGGTGGCTGCGTTCAACCTGGTGAGCACGCTGGTGATGACGGTGACCGACAAACGCGCCGACATCGCGATCCTGCGCACCCTGGGCGCCAGCCCGCGCTCGATCATGGGCGTGTTCATGGTGCAAGGCGCGGCGGCCGGCGTGATCGGCACCTTCAGCGGCCTCGCGTTGGGCCTGCTGGTGGCCTTCAACATCGGCACCATCGTCCCGGCCATCGAGCGGCTGCTGAACACCAGCTTCCTGCCGAGCAGCATCTACGTCATCAGCCGCATGCCCAGCGAGCCGATGGCGGGCGACATCGTGCCGGTGGTGCTGGTGTCGCTGCTGCTGTCGTTCGCCGCGACCATCTACCCGAGCTGGAGCGCGAGCCGCGTGAATCCGGCCGAGGCGCTGCGTTATGAGTGACGTCGTCCTGAAGGCGGACGCGCTGCAGAAGCGCTACTCGGAGGGCCGCGGCGCGACGGCGCTCGACGTGACGGTGCTGCGCGGCATCAGCCTGGAGGTGTCGCGCGGCGAGACGCTGGCGGTGGTGGGTGCTTCCGGCTCCGGCAAGAGCACGCTGCTGCACCTGCTGGGCGGCCTGGACGTGCCGACCGCCGGCCGCGTCGAGCTGATGGGGCAGGACTTCGCCGCGCTCAACCCGGCTGCGCAGGGCAGCTGGCGCAACCAGCACCTGGGCTTCGTCTACCAGTTCCATCACCTGCTGCCGGAGTTCAGCGCGCTGGACAACGTGGCGATGCCGCTGCGCATCCGGCGCATGGACGTGGCCCCGGCGCGCCAGGCCGCCCGCGCGATGCTCGAGCGCGTGGGCCTGGCGGCGCGCGTCGCGCACCACCCGGCGCAGCTCTCCGGCGGCGAGCGGCAGCGGGTGGCGATCGCGCGGGCGCTGGTCACCGAGCCCGCCTGCGTGCTGGCCGACGAACCCACCGGCAACCTGGACCGCCACACCGCCACCGCCGTGTTCGCGCTGATGCTCGAACTGGCGCGCGAGCGCGGCACGGCCTTCGTGGTCGTGACGCATGACCAGGCGCTGGCCGCGCGCTGTTCCCGCACGCTCACGCTGGACAGCGCAAGTTCCTAGAATCCGCGGGTGCATCTGCTCAACGCCGATCTCCACAGCCACAGCAACGTCTCCGACGGCACCCTGTCCCCCGAGCAGCTCGCCGAGCGCGCCCATGCCGGCGGCGTCGAACTCTGGTCGCTGACCGACCACGACGAGATCGCGGGCCAGCCGCGCGCACGCGACGCGGCCCTGGCGCTCGGCATCGACTATCTCAGCGGCACCGAGATCTCGGTCACCTTCGCGGGCCAGACCGTGCACATCGTGGGCCTCGGCTTCGACACCGAGAACGCCACGCTGGCCGAGGGCCTCGCCAAGACCCGCGCCGGCCGCCGCGCGCGTGCCCAGCAGATGGCCGAAGGCCTGGCCGCCGTGGGCATCGCCGGCGCGCTCGAGGGTGCGCTGAAATACGTGGGCAACCCGGAGCTGGTGTCGCGCACGCATTTCGCGCGCTTCCTGGTCGAGACCGGCGTCTGCCCGGACACCCACAGCGTCTTCCGCCGCTACCTCACCGAAGGCCACCCGGGCTACGTGCCCACGCGCTGGGCCGGGCTCGGCGAAGCGGTACGCTGGATCACGCAGGCCGGCGGCATCGCCGTCATCGCGCACCCGGGCCGCTACAAGTTCACGCCCACCGAGGAGTACGCGCTCTTCACCGAGTTCATCGCCCACGGCGGCCGCGGCGTGGAGGTGATGACGGGCAGCCACAGCGCGGCCGAACACATCAGGTACGCCGACACGGCGCTCGAGTTCGGCCTGCTGGCCAGCCGCGGCAGCGACTTCCACGCGCCGGGCGAAAGCCGCACCGAGCTCGGCAGCCTGCCCGACCTGCCGGGGCGGCTGACGCCGGTGTGGGAGGCGCTGGAAGCGCGCCTGGTGCGCGCCTGAGCGCGTCGTTCAGGCCAGCACCTCCAGGCACGCCAGCGAAACCACGCGCAGACGCTCCTGCCCGGCCGGCGGCACGCGGTGCGGCACCAGGCCGCCGTGCAGCAGCAGCGTCTCGCCCGGCGCCAGGGCCAAGCGCCGGCGGCCGCGTTCCGGGGCGGCGCGCAGGTCCGACAACGGCGTCGCCAGGTCGTCCAGCCAGACATCGAGCGCCCCGCCGGCGGCATCGGGCCGGTCGTCCTGCAGGCAGGTGATCAGGGCCAGATCGCAGCCGACGATGTCGCGGTGGATGTCCAGGTGCGCCTGCGGCCCGGCATAGATCGAGTAGCTTGCCCGCTGCCCGCACGGGCGCACCGGCAGGCCGACGAGTCCGGACACGTAGGCCATCAGCGCGGGATGGGCGACCAGCGTGTCCTGGACCGGACCGCCCTCGACGCTGATCAGGCTGCGTGCCGGGGTGCCGCCCCGCACCGCTTCGATGTCGTTGCCCGCGCCGAGTTCGTCATGCCGCCGGGCGCCCCTCAGGGCCTCCAGACGCATCGCCTCGATCCAGGCGGGTTCGATCAGGCCGCGGCAGATGCCGTAGCCCCCGCCCCGCAGCAGCGCCGAGCGCCGCAGCCGTGCCAGCTCGCGCTCGAGTTCGCAGCGCGGGCAGCAGCTCACGAGAACGAACCGGGCCCGAAGGCCGGCGGGGCCGAGAACACGACGTGGCGCAACTGCTGGCGCAGGCTCGCCGGCAGCGCCTGCAGGGGCAAGGCCTGCAGCAGTTGGTCGGGCGCTCCGCGCACGTGCATCGCGCCGTCGGCGCGCTGGGCCAGCGCCACGCCGAAGGCGTGCCGGAAGGGCTCGCCGCCGGCTTCGATGCTGAAGCTGTCACCCACGCACTCGCCGGTGCGGAAGCCCAGGGCCTCGAAGCCGCGGCGCGCCCGCTCCACGGCATCGCCGCCGAGTTCCCCCGGGCCTGCCGCGAGCACCACCTGGGCCGCGTAGCGCGCTTCAGGCATGCGCCGCTCCGACCCTGTCGCGGCCCGACGGCGCGACGGCCTGCGCCTGGATCGGCAAGGCCACCGGCCGCGGCTCGCTCCGCCGGCTGCGCCGTTCCAGATCGTCGCGCAGGGACGCAGGCATCAATGCCAGGCCCAGCCAGTGACCGCGGCCGTCGCTGAGGGCCAGGTCCAGCGCCACCAGTTCGTCCAGGAAGCCGCGCACCTGAGCGGGGTCGAAGCGGTGCTCGGGCCACGCCCGCTGCAAGGCGCGCACCACCTGGTCCAGCGAGGCGGTTTCGTCGATGGCCATCACGATGCAGCGCTCGAACGGCGACAGGCGCAGCGCCGACGTCCGGGCGCCGCGGCGCGTGTCGGCCAGGTGCAGGCCGCCGTCCCGGTGCGGCAGCGCCTGGAGACTGCCCGGGTTCGGCGCGGCACGCATGGACTCCGCCAATGCGGCCGCCTGCAAGGCGCGCGGGCTCGGGGCCCGGTCGGCTTGATGGTCGAAGCGGAAGTAGTAGGCGACACGGGCGTGGTCCAGGCCGGGAACCGGGTAGATCCAACGGTACACCGGCAGAGGGCGGACGTTGAACAGGCCATAGGCCGCGGGCCGTTCGAAGTAGGGGCTGAAGCGGTCGAGCCGGATCGGGCCGCAGGCACCCGGCAGCTGCAGATGCCCGATGCGTCGCAGCACGTCCTCGATCTGCTGGTAGTCGGCATCGGTCTCGCCGGGAAAGCCGTAGAGCAGGTTCCAGTCCACCGCCACGTCGTACTCGCGGCACCACTTCAGCAGCTGCACGTTGCGCAGCGCAGTCGTGCCCTTGGCCATCAGCTGCAGCACGTGGTCGCTCAGACTCTCGATGCCGGGCTGGATGCGCGTGATGCGCGCGCGCCGCAGCGCCGCCACGTGGTGGCGCTTCATGTTGGCCTTGACCTCGTAGAACACCGGGCCCGGCAGGTCCATCTGCTCCAGCGCCGGCAGCACGCTGTCGAAGTACTTCATGTCCAGGATGTTGTCGACGGCCTCCAGCGTGGGGCAGGGCCAGCGCCGGATCATCTCGCCCAGCTCGGCCAGCACGCGCGCGGGCGACTTGCTGCGGTAGCCCATGCTGTGCCCGTTCAGGCCGCAGAAGGTGCAGTGCGACTTGGCGCCCCACCAGCAGCCGCGGGACGTCTCGAACAGCAGCACCGGCGAGACCTGCGATGCCGCGGCGCTGCGCGCGCGCGCGTCGAAGTAGTCGGACAGGTCGGGCGTGGGCAGGCTGTCCATCGCCTCCACCGGCTCGGCCGGGCCGTTGGACACGGTGGCGCCGTCACGGCGCCACACCAGGCCGGGAATCGCCTGCAGCTGCTGCAGGCGGGCCGGCTGCGGGAGCTGCAGAGCCTGCAGCAGACGGGGGAAGCCGATGTCGGCTTCCCCGGAGAAGGCGAAGTCGACGCAGTCGAAGGCCCGGTGCAGCTCCTGGCCCATCGGCCCTTCCCAGTTCGCGCCGCCGAACGCGATCGGGACATGCGGCCAACGCAGCCGGATGCGGCGGGCCAGGGCCAGCGAGGCGATGTTCTGCTCGAAGGTCGAGGTGAAGCCGACGAGGTCGAAGTCCTGCCAAGACGGGTCCTCGAGCAGTTCGTCCAGGTAGGCCTCGACCTGTGCGCGGGCCGCGAACAGTTCCCCGATCTGCGGCTCGGACAGTTGCCACTCGCCGCGCAGCACCTCGTCGACATAACCGGCGTCGCGCCGGGCGTCGGACCCGAACAGTGCCTCCGTGAAGACCCATTCGCCGGCGAAGGCGACGTGCGGCAGATCGTGGGTGATGCGGCGGTAGGGCTCGGCGCCGATGCGCTCGGCGAAGCGCATGTTGCAGTAGCGCAGCTCGCACGAAACGCCCTGCCCCTGCGCGGCCGCCTTCAGCAGGCTGACGCCGAGTGCAGGGCGTTCCAGCGCCCCCCATGGCATGTGGACCAGTGCGATGCGCATCGCGCGGCTGGCTGCTTCAGGCCATCGGGTCGAGCTTGCGCGCGACCACCAGGTCCTCGAGCGCGCGCACGTCCTCGCTCGACAGCGGCCCGTCGACCGGCGTGCCGGCCGCGGCCTCGGGCTCATCGGCGGTGACGCCGGACTGCGGGCGGATCGGGCCCACCGGGCGCACCGGCACCACCGGACGAACGGGCACCACCGGCGTCACCGGCCGGATCGGCACCACCGGCGTCACCGGCACCACGGGGGTGATGGGCGACACGGGGCGCACCGGCACCACCGGGGTGATGGGTACCACCGGCGTCACCGGCACCACGGGCGTCACCGGGTTGATCGGCACCACCGGTGTCACGCTGATCGGACGCACGGGCCCCAGGCAGCGCACCTTGGCCACCAGCACCGCGGCGTTCGCGTCGACGAGACCGGCACCGGTCGCCAGGTCGCGGCCGGGCCCGGCGGCAGCGCCGCTCGACGAGGTGTTGCAGTTGCCCGTCGTCACGTCGATCGCGGTGCGCACCATGATGTCGCGCACGTCGGCCGGCGTCAGCGACGAGCAGGCCTGCTTGATCAGCGCCGCGGCCCCTGCCAGCTGGGGCGCCGCGGCCGAGGTGCCGCTGATGGCGGCCCAGCCGTCGTTGCCGGTGGTCTCGTCGGATGCCGGATGGGGGCCGCCGGCGGCCAGGCTGGTGTCGATGCTGCAGCCCGGTTGCAGCGGCAGCATGATGTAGGCGGCACGGGGCTTCATGCCCACCAGGCCGCACAGGTCCGGGGCGTTGCGGCCGCGGTAGATCGGGCTGGCGAAGCCGCTGGCGTAGTCGCTGGCGCGCAGGTTGCCCATCGCGTCGCGGTAGACGCCGCCGGCCGAGATCACGTCCGGATGCTGCCCGGGGAAGCCGAAGTGGCCGTTGCCGGCCGAGAACACGACGATGATGCCGCGAGCGACTGCGTCGGCAATGGCGACCGCCAGGGCCTGGTCGGCGGCCGACAGCGGCGCGCTGCGCACGTCCGATCCCCAGCTGCAGGTGATGATGTGCGGCGACATCCCGACGGCGACGTTGAAGGCACCGGTCGAGTTGGCGAAGTTGATCTTCACCGGCAGGAGCTCGACGTCGGGAGCGACCGCGAAGATGTTCGCCGACTCGGCCGTGCCATGCCCGTTCTCGTCGGCCGCGGCGTTGACGGCACCCGGCCCCAGGGCCACCGGCAGCACGCGGTAGCCGCGCGCCGCGAAGAACGGGTGCGCGAAGTGACCCGAGTCGACCATCGACACCCGGATGCCCCGCCCCGTCACGCCCGAACGATGCGCCTTGTCGGCATTGCAGCCCAGCGACACGTCGTGCGGCACGTCCAGGTGCCAGTAGGCCTTCTTCGGCGGCATCGGCTGCGCCGCGAAGAAGTAGCGCGGCGTCTCGATCGCCACGCCCTCGATCAGGTTCTCGAAGGCCGTGCCCTGGGTCTGGATCAGGCCGAAGCGCGGCGTGTCCTCGCACGAGAAGTAGGTGGCCGTGTCCTGCAGGCCCCCGCTCTTGATGGTGGGCAGCTCGTGGGCGGTGATCTTCGTCTTGAACGCCCGCTCGAAGGTGGCGATGGGCGCCGCGACGTTGATCGTGTAGGGCGACACCTGCAGCACCTCGAAGCCCGCGTCCTGCAGCGCGTGCGCGGTGCGCGTCATCATGTCGGCGTCCGACATGAAGTTGGAGACGATGTCGGCCCCCACGGGGCCCTCGATGTCGAACATCGACATGCCGCCCATCGAGTGAGGCGACACCTGCGCGAACAAGCGCTTGGGGATGCTCGGCGCTCCCGTGGAACTCTGCCGCTTCCTGCTCACCTTCGCGCCGCGGCGCTCGATCGGCTTCTTGGCCATGGGCCTCTCCTGGTTCGCCTGCCGGTGCCGGGGTGCAGCGGTGTGGCGCCCTCAGTTCATAGGCCGCGGCCGCGGGGGCCGCAAGGCGGCTCATCCGTCCATCGGCGGAGACGCGCCGGGCCCGGGCGCTCGGGCCGAAAGTCAGGGAAAGCCCCAACTCGGGGTATACTCGTGGGCTGGCCTCCCCCGGGAGGTCTTCCCGTACATCCCCCTCGACCTCCAGGCCGCCCGGATTCCTTCCAGGCGCGCGTCGTTCCCAAGGTCGGCGGCGATGCCGTCGCTGACCTAAACCCCTGCGACCCCACCCACGCGCAACGCCTGCGGCCTTGCGCGCAGGCGACGTTTTGCGCCTGAGCCCGAGAGAGTGTTGATGAGTTTCGAATCCCTGAACCTGCACGCCGACCTGCTGCGCGCGCTGCAAGCCGCCGGCTACGCCGAGCCCACCGACGTGCAGGCGTCGGCCATCCCGCCGGCCATCGAAGGCCGCGACCTGATGGTCTCCAGCCGCACCGGCAGCGGCAAGACCGCCAGCTTCATGCTGCCGGCCCTGATGAAGATCATCGCCCGCCGTGCCCTGCCGGTCGCCGAGCGCGGCCGCGGCCCGGCCGTGCTGGTGCTGGCCCCCACGCGCGAACTCGCGCTGCAGGTGGCCAAGGCCGCCGGCGACTACGGCCGCTACGTGAAGGGCCTGCGCGTGGCCACCGTGGTGGGCGGCGTGCCCTACGGCGCGCAGCTCGCCGCGCTGCGCGGCCCGCTCGACATCCTGATCGCCACCCCGGGCCGCCTGATCGACCACCTCGGCGCCGGCAAGGCGCAGCTCGGCAACGTGCAGATGCTGGTGCTCGACGAAGCCGATCGCATGCTCGACATGGGCTTCATCGAGGACATCCAGCACATCGCCTCGGCCACGCCGCAGTCGCGCCAGACCGTGATGTACAGCGCCACCTTCAGCGGCCACGTCGGCCGCCTGGCGCTGGACCTGCTGCGCGAGCCGCAGCGCATCGAGGCCAGTTCGCAGACCGAGAGCCACGCCGACATCGAGCAGCGCCTGCACTGGGCCGACGACCTCGAGCACAAGAACGCGCTGCTGGACCACATCCTGACCGAGCGCGACCTCGACCAGGCCGTCGTCTTCACCAGCACCCAGCGCGACGCCGACTGGCTTGCCGACCGCCTGCACGAGATGGGCCACCGCGTGGCCAGCCTGCACGGCGGCATGCCGCAGGGCCGCCGCAACCGCGTGCTGCAGGGCCTGCGCAGCCGCGACCTGCGCGTGCTGGTGGCCACCGACGTGGCCGCGCGCGGCATCGACGTGCCGAGCATCAGCCACGTCATCAACTACGGCCTGCCGATGAAGGAAGAGGACTACGTGCACCGCATCGGCCGCACCGGCCGCGCGGGCCGCACCGGCCTGGCGGTGACGCTGGCCGAGCGCCGCGACAGCGGCATGATCCACCGCATTCAGCGCTTCACCACGCAGCGCATCCCGGCCGCCACCATCGCGGGCCTGGAACCCAAGCGCGCCGAACCCTCGTTCGCGCCGCGCCCCGCCGGCAAGGGCTTCGGCCCGCGCCCGAACGGCCGCCCCGGCTTCAAGCCCGCGGGCAAGCGTTTCGGCAACAAGGGCGCGCCGCGCTCGCGCAGCACCCCCTAACTCGCGAGTTCCACGGCTGACGGGCTTCCCCGGCGGTTCGCGTTCTCGCAGACAAGGCCCTGGTTTCCAGGGTCGTCTGCCGAACCGCCGGAGGAACCGCCGTGTCAGTCGCCACCGCCCGCCAGCCGGGCCTTGCCTTCCTGAGCTTCGACAGCTTCGCCGCGCCCGAGCGCGAAGCACCGCCGGAGCCGGCGCGCTCGTCCGCGCCATCGCGCTC
The DNA here is from genome assembly GCA_044226255.1 of Rubrivivax sp. Taxonomy (GTDB): domain Bacteria; phylum Pseudomonadota; class Gammaproteobacteria; order Burkholderiales; family Burkholderiaceae_C; genus Rubrivivax. Next base: position 121,662 of record JBGAHJ010000013.1, on the reverse strand, counting down.
GCCCTTCCTCGCCCTCTACGAAGCCGAAGACGGCGCCGCTGATTCGAGCGTGCCGCGCGAGGCCTTCGCCAGCCTCGTCGACCAGTTGCACGACGACGAGTTCGAAGCCGCGATGGCCGCCGTGCAGGGCCGCGGCCGCGCCTTTCACGACGCCCAGCTGGCCGCCGGCATGCCGCGCGCGCAGGCCGACCGGCTGCTGGTGCAGCACTTCGAACCGCTGCTGCGCGAGACCGCCGGTGCCATCGACGCGCTGAGCGAGCGCTACGCCGCGCAGGAAGGCGCCGGCATCGTCGAGCACGAGCTCGAGGCCTTCGTCGACGGCTACACCCCCAGCGAGGCGCTGGCGCCCGAGTTCGAGAACTTCTTCGGCAAGCTGCTGAAGAAGGTCGGCAAGGTGGCCAAGGCCGCGGTCGGCAAGGCCTGGCAGGGCATCAAGGCGGTGGCGCTGGCGCCGCTGCTGCGGGCGCTGAAGTCGCACGTGATGGGCTTCCTGAAGGGCGCCGTGCAGCGCGTGATCGGGCGCATCCCGGCGCCGCTGCAGCCGGCGGCGCAGCAGCTGGCGCGCAAGCTGGGCTTCAACGTGAAGGCCCCGCAGCAGCCCGCGCCGGTGGTGGCGCCCGCGGCGCCGGCCGAACCCGCACCCGACACGCCGCCCACGCTGGACCCCGCGCAGGCCGCCGACACCGCCGCGCCCGTGGCCGACACCGGCGGTGCGCAGGAGGAGCTGGACGCCCAGCTCGCCGGCACGCTGCTGGCCAGCGACGAGGTGGCGCTGGAGGCCGAACTCGCCGCCGCCGCGGCCGCCGCTCCCGTCGCCCTGCCGGTGTACGCCGAGCTCGACGACGCGCGCGAACGCTTCATCCAGGAGCTGCAGGCGCTGCGCGAAGGCGAGAGCCCCGAGCCGGCGATGCAGAACTTCCTGCCCGCGCTGATGCCGGTGCTGAGCATGGCCTCCAAGGCCATCGGGCACGACCGGCTGGCGGGCTTCGTGGCAGGAGCGCTGTCGCCGCTGGTGGGCCGCCTGATCGGCCCCGCGCAGGCGCCGGCGCTGGCCAAGGCGCTGGCCAGCGCGGGCCTGAAGCTGCTCAACATGGAAACCAGCGAGGAGGTCGAGCCCGAGCGCCTGGCCGCGCCCGCCGTGGCCGCGACGGTGGAAGAGACGATGGCGCGCGTGGCCGCGCTGCCGCCCGAGGTGCACGCCGACCGCGAGCTCCTCGAAGCCTTCACGCTCGAAGCCTTCGAAGCCGCGGCCGCCGCCAACCTGCCCGCGGTGCTGTCCGAGGCCACCTACGAGCAGCGTCCCGAGCTGCTGGAGGCCGGCATCGACGCCGCCTGGCCGATGCTGCCGGCCACCGGCGGCCCGCGCCGCTACAAGCGCTGCACGCAGGTCTTCACGGTGCCGCTGAGTCCGCACCTGGCCGCCGAACTGGAGACCTTCGAAGGCGCCCCGCTGGCCGACTTCGTGCAGGACCAGCTCGGCCTGCCGGACCACGAGGAGCTGCAGGCCGAAGTCGTGCTCTACGAAGCGCTGCCAGGCACCACGCTGGCCGACATCGCGCGCGGCGAACGCGAGACGCTGGGCGCGGGCCTCGCCGACGAGGTGCTGGTGGAGCAGCTGCATCCGCTCACGCCGCAGGCCGCCGCGGCGCTGCTGCATCGGCCCGGCCTGGGCCGCGCCTGGTGGGCGCGCTCGCGCCACCGCGCGCTCGCCGGCGGCCAGCGCTTCTATGCGCTGCTGCCCACCGGCACGCGCCGTCCGCTGCAGCGGCGGCGGCCGCTGCACCTGCGCCTGGTGCTGGACATGGTGAAGGACGAGGTGCGTGCCTGCGTCTTCATCAGCGAGGTGAAGGCGCAGAAGATCGCCGTGCAGCTGCGCCAGCCCGCGGGCGCCGCCGCACTGGCCGGGCGCTTCCAGCGCTGGCTGCAGCGCCGGCTGTGGCATCTCTTCTTCGGCCAGGCGCGGCACCGGCTGCGCATCGTGCATGCGGCGCTGCCGCCCGGGCAGCCCGCGGCGGCGCGCACGCAGCGCCTGCCGCAGGCCACCGCCCTGCCCTTCGCGCGCGCGCTGCAGGCCTGGCTGGTGCAGGGCTTCGCCGAGGCGGTGCGCACGCAGGCGGCGGCGATCCAGGCCGCCACCGAGAACCCGGCCGACGGCATCACGCTGAGCTTCGTGATCGCGCAGCCGCCGGGGCTGCAGGTCCTGGCCGATGCGCTCGCCGGCAAGCCGGCGGTGGCCGCGACGCCCGCGGGGGCTGCGCCGGCGGTGAAGGTCAGCGTCGCGCCGGGGCACGGCTGTGCCTGAGCTGGCGGATGCCATCGCCGCGCAGACGCGGCGGCAGGTCGCTCACTGGGTGCAGGCCGCCGCACGCCTGGTGCTCGACGACCTGGCATCGGCCGAGGCCTGGGGCCACCTGGAGCGCTACCTCGGCCTGTCGCTGCGCAAGCACCTGCAGGGCGTGATCGAGCGCCTGCAGAACGAGGCGCAGGCGCTCGCCGCGCTGCAGGCGGCCGTCGACAGCCCGGCCAGCCTGGCTGCGCTGCAGCGCCGGCTGCTGGCGTTCCAGCAGCAGTACCTGCGCACCGAGACCACGCTCGACTTCTTCGCCGACGCCATCAACGTGCGCACCAACCCGCAGGTGGCGGCGCTGCTGCGCGCCTGCGACACGCTGGCGCACCGCAGCATGTCGCAGCTGCTGGACGCGATCGGCAAGCCCACCCCGGTGGCGCTGACCTACCTGGACAAGGGCCGCGGCGCGTCGATCCTGAAGGCCGGCCTGCGCCTGTGGGACGGCGGCGCGGTGTGCCCGGTGGCGGTGATCAAGATCACGCGCCACAACCTGCTGCGCCCCACCGCGCTGATCCACGAGGCCGGCCACCAGGTGGCGCACATCGCCGGCTGGAACGACGAGCTGGCCACCACGCTGTCGCAGGCGCTGCTGCAGCACGGCGCGAGCACCGAGCTGGCGCAGGTGTGGAGCGCCTGGGCCTCCGAGATCGCCGCCGATGCGTTCGCCTTCGCGCATACCGGCTTCGCGAGCATCGCCGCGCTGCACGACGTGCTGGCCGCAGGCCCCGCGCTGGCCTACCGCTTCGTGCCGGGCGACCCGCACCCGATCAGCCACCTGCGCGTGCTGCTGGGCGTGGCGCTGTGCCGCCACGCCTTCGGCGCCGCGGGCGGCAACGCCGGCGGTGACGCCGGCCTGGGCAACACCGCGTGGGACGCGCTGGAGCAGGCCTGGCTGGCCATCAACCCCGACACCCGCGCCACGCCCGAGGTGCGCGCCATCGTGCAGGCCTCGGTGCCGCTGCTGCCGCTGCTGGCGCAGACGGTGCTGGACCAGCCGATGCGCGCTTTCAACCAGCGCTCGCTGGCCTCGCTGGTGCCGCCGGCGCGCGTGAGCCCGAAGGCGCTGCACGAGATGGCCGACCAGCTCGGGCCGGCGCTGTTCACCTCGGCGCACTGGCTGTGGAGCGAGCCGCTGCGCATCCTGGGCCTCACCGGCCTGCGCCTGGCGGAGACGCCGCGCGAGTTCCAACCCCTGCTCGAGCTGCAGCAGCAATCGATGCTGCGCCTGGGCGGAGCCCTGCAGACCTCCTGAACCCGCAAACCCTGGAGACCTTCCGATGACGACCCGCAAGAACACCGCCGTGGCCACCAACCCCGCTCCCGGCAGCCCGAGCGAACTGAGCAGCGTGCTGCTCGAGGTGCTGCGCAACCTCAACCGGGAAGCCCAGCAGGCGCGACCGCTCGATCCGAAGGCCGTGGCCGCCATCGGCAACTACCGCGCGATTGCCGCCGACCTCTTCGTGCTGCCCGAAAACAGCATCAACGCCGGCACCACCTTCGGCGGCGCGCTGCGCGCCTGACCGGCACCCTCCAGGAGAACCGCGATGTTCCGCCAGATTGCCGCCCGCATGTTCAACCCCACCGAGCTGTTCGACCTGCACCCGATGGAGCTGGCCTCGATGCTCGACCAGGCCTGGCTGCGCCGCTCGCTCAGCGACGACGACCTGGGCCACCCGAACAACCGCAGCAACGTGAACCCGCCGCGCGGCGTCGAGGACGCCGGCCCGCTGCCGCTGCCCGCGCCGGACCCCAACCCGCTCACGCGCGTCACGGGCGAACGGGTGTACGTACCGCGCTGGGACCATCTGATCTATGCCTACATGATCGAGAACACCCGCCTGTTCGAGGTCTTCCGCCGCGTCATCGCCGAGTTCATCCACGGCGAGAAGCTGGGCACGCCGCTGCCGGCGGCGCAGCGCTGGCTGCGCAACACCGAGGAGCTGTTCTTCAAGGACGGCGCGCCCTTCCTGGCGACCTCCATCACCAGCCACCTGCGCGCCGACCAGCGCGCCAACCGCCGCAACGCCTACCAGCGCATGTTCGGCATGGAGCTCAACCACGGCGGCGACGACGGCAAGCCCTACCCCTACATGCGCGCCGACGCGGCCAACAACGACTTCGTCGCCACCTTCGAGGAGTTCCTGCGCGAGGTGTGGATCGGCATGACCTACGTCGAGGCCACCACCAGCGCCAACCCGACCGACGACGCCAAGATCGCGCTGCTGGCCGAGCGGCTGCACGACATGTTCCGCTCGCGGCGCCAGAACGGCAACCTCTCGCGCGAAGAGCTGGCCCACGTGAGCGCGATGTCCTGGTTCCACTTCACGCTGGAGTTCAACTCGCCGATCCTGCTGTCGCTGCGGGCCGACGCCACCGGCACCGAGCAGCGCCTGTTCAAGGTGGCCGAACGCGTGGGGCTGCCCGCGCACGGGCTGTCCAAGCACTTCTTCGAGATCGCCGATCCGCTGTCGCGCATCCTGACGCAGATCGAGATGGGCGACTTCAACGAGGTGCAGGCCGTGCCGGCGCTGTACACGCCCGAGAACACGGCGAGCGAGAGCCCGGAGTCGGCGATGCGCCGGATCATCCTGAACTGGACCGCCATCCGCGGCGTCGACGTCAAGTCGCGCAAGGTCACCGCCACCGCCTGAACGCCGCAGGAGCCGCCGTGAAGACAACCGGTCTGCATTCGCCCTTCATCGACGGCGAGCTGCTCGGCGCGCCGCCGCCCGCGGCCTCGCCCTTCGAGCAGGTGATGGCCGAGCCCAGGGCCCAGCCGATGCCGCCCACCGCCGCATCCGGCGTGCGGGTGGTCGACGCCAAGGGCGATCCGCTCTCGGGCGTGGCCTGGTCGCTGCACCAGGGCTCGCTGGTGCTGCGCGGCACGCTGGACGCCGGCGAGGCCGACGTGCTGGTGCAGGGCGCGAAGTCCTTCGACCGCAGCAAGCCCTTCCGCTTCCACGTCGAGGGACACGTCTGCAGCATCGTCAGCGGCGCCGCGCTGCTGGTGGACGAGGCGGGCGTGGAATACGGCGGCAGCCTGTTCGACTGGCGCGCCGCCGACAGCGCCGACGCCGGCCCGCGCAGCGCCTTCTGGAAGGACTACGCGGCGCGGCGCCAGCAGGACGAGGCCCCGCACGTCTTCCGGTTCATCCAGCACGACCACGTGATGCGGCGCCCGGTGCGCTGGCTCAAGGGCACGAACCTCGTGGTGTTCCAGGCCCAGCCGCTGGCCATCCGCCTGGGCCCGGTCGTGCGCTACACCGACGACCGTCAGGCCCGCATCTGGCTGGAGCTGAACGCGCCGGGCCTGGTGCGCGTGCAGTACGGCCCCGCGCCCGACGCCAGGAAGAAGCCCGCCAGCGGCAGCGAGCCGGCGAGCCTGCGCACGCGCCACACCTGCAGCGTGCGCGTGGGCGGCCGCCACTACGCGATGCTGACGCTGGACGAACTGCCGGCCGATGCCGTGGTGATGTACACGCTGGAGCTCGCGCCGCAGCCGCCCACCGGCCCGCTGCCGGGCACCGAGGGCGACTTCACCGAAGCCCGATTCCCGCGCCAGTTGCCGGCGCCGGCGCTCGCCGCGCAGCGTTCGGCGCTGGCGCAGATCTCGCTGGCCGGCCGCCACTGGCTCTACCTGCGCACGCTGCCTTCCAGCAGCGAGGGCCTGCGCTTCGCGCACGGCTCCTGCCGCGTGCACCCGGGCGACACCGACGAGCACCAGCAGGTGCAGGGCGCCGACATGCTGGCGCGCTTCGGCAGCGACTTCCTGGCGACGCAGGAGCTCTCGGCCTGGCCGCAGTTCTTCATGCACACCGGCGACCAGATCTACGCCGACGACATCGGCGTGCGCCTGGGCCGTCAGCTGGTGCGCCAGCGCTTCAGCGCCACCGAGCCAGGGCCGCGGCAGGGCGACGTGCTGCTCCGCGGCGCCTGGGGCGGGCGCTTCGCGTCGCGCATCGTCCCGCGCAAGCTGCCGCAGCCGTCGACCACCGCGCAGAGCGACGTCGACGAGATCGACCGCAGCCGCAACACCGCACAGAACCCGGCGCGCGTTCAGAAGCTGGTGCAGCACGCGCGTTCGGCGTTGGCGCAGGCCGCGGTGTTCGCCGGCGCCACGGCGCCCGCCGCGCAGAAGCTGCAGGTGCTGAACCAGCTGCTGTGGCAGCCGCCCATCAACGCCGACGACGTGCCGCAGGTCGACCCCCGCCGCGGCCTGCTGCAGGCGCCCACCTTCCGCGTGCAGAAGCCGCAGCCGCACGAGGTGCGCCTGCCGCACCCGGCGGCCGGCGACATCGGCGGCGTGCACCTGGCCGACTACGCCGAGTACGCCGCCGCCTACGAGCAGGCCTGGGCCGTGCACGGCGCGCGCCGCGGGCTGGCGCACCTGCCCAACTACATGATCTTCGACGACCACGAGGTCACCGACGACTGGAACGCCGATGCCGGCTGGCTGGCCTGCGTGCACAGCAAGCGCGACCCGCTGCGCATGTGGCCGCACACGATGACCGACGCGCTGGCCGCCTACTGGCTGTACCAGGGCTGGGGCAACCTGGCGCCCGCGGTGGCCGCGGCCGACCCGCGCGTGCAGATCCTCGAACGTGCCCGCCACCAGGGCCATGACGCGCTGCCCGAGCTGCGCCGGCTGATCCACGACCGCGCGGTGGCGCCCACCGCGAAGCAGGCCACGCCGGCGCAGCGCGGCGCGCAGCTGGCCTGGCACTTCCGCGTGCCCACGCCGGGCACGCCCTTCCTCGTGCTGGACCTGCGCACCGACCGCGACGTGCACGGCAGCGGCGGCATGAGCAAGGCCCGGCTCGACTGGCTGGAGACCGCGCTGCGCGCCGCGCGCACGCGCAGCGCCTTCATCGTGCTGCCGGTGCCGCTGCTGATGCCGGCGCCGCTGGTGTTCGCGATGCAGCACCCCTGGGTGGGTGCGCTCGCGACGGGGGCCGACTCCACCGACGAGTTCCGCCGCAAGTCCGACATCGAGCACCCGGTCAGCAACCTGGTGTGGGCGCAGTTCCGCGACCTGCTGCAGCGGCTGCAGCGCGCCGGCTCATCGCTGCGCACGCTGGCCATCGTCTCCGGCGACATCCACTTCTCCTGCAACCTCGACGGCCAGCTGCCCGACTCGAAGCAGGGCCCGCGCCTGGTGCAGCTGATCTCCTCCGGCCTGTGCAAGGTGGTGTCCACCGAGAAGCAGGGCAACCTCGCCAGCGCCTACCGCGGCTGGCTGCACATGCTCACCTCCTCGCGCGGCGTGGACACGCAGCGTGGCGTGCGCATGACGCTGGGCGGCCTGGAAGGCCCCACGCCACTGGCGGTGCCCGGGCAGGCCACGCGCAAGGCACCGAAGCCGGAGCTCCGCAACTTCGTTTTCCCCACCTCGGTGGCACTGGTGGACGTGGTGCCCACGCGCACGCAGCCCGCAGGCCGCGTGCTGGGCGACACCGCGCTCGTCAAGCAGGTGCACTTCGTCGCCGCCGGCAGCGGCCAGCTCGACGGCTGGGCCTTCAACCATGCCACCCGCGCCGAAGGGGGCTGGATGACGCTGAACGACCCCGGGCTCGGGTACACCGACCGCCCCGACAGCTACCCGCGCGACAGCCGCCCGATGGGCCTGGTGCGCGAGGTGCTGGACGAACTCGAAGCCGCCGAAGAGACGGCGGAGCCGGGCGGGTTCGAGCTGGTGCACGAGGCACTGGACGGCGAAGCCGAGCCGACGCTGGAGCTCGTCGAATGGCAGGAAGAGCCACAGCCCGAAGGCGAAGGCGAAGGCGAACCCGGGTCCGCCGACACCGAAGCCGGCCATGCCTTCGACGACCACGAAGAGCCGGCCGGGCCCGAGACGGAAGACGAGATCCTCGGCACCGACCAGCGCACGCTGGTGGCCGACACGCTGGCGGTGCCGCACCGCTGGATCTGCGCCCTCGACGTCTTCTTCGACACCACGGAGCTGCCACGCGGCACGCAGATCCACGACCACACGCGCGCCACCGGCCTGCTGATCGGCCCGCGCCACGTGCTCACCGCGCGCCATGTGATCGAGCCGAGCCCGGTCAGGGTGGACGGCGACGCCTACCGCTTGCCGGTGACGAAGATCCGCGTGACGCCGGCGCGTTGCGGCGACAACCGCAAGGCGCCGGTGGCCGATGCCTGGGCGAAGAAGATGCTGCCGGCCGCCAGCTTCACGGTGGAGGTGCCGCAGGTGGGCAAGGCCGCGCGCCGCTTCAAGGTCAGCCCCGACTACGCGCTGCTGGTGCTGGACCGCGACCTCGCGGCCAAGCCGCACGCCCGCTTCAAGCGCCTGGGCTACTGGGGCGAGGACCCGGCCGTGGCCGAAGTGCGCGCGCTCGACCTCGACCAGGCGCCCAGCGGCGACGTCACCGTCGCCGGCTACCCGGGCGACACCTGCGGCAAGACCATCCTGCTGCGCAAGCAACGTGCCGCCGGCAAGGCCAGCGAGGCCGACCTGCAGCACGCGGTGACGAAGGCGCAGCGCGACGAGCCGCGGCAGTGGGCGTCGCGTGCGTGGGAGGCCTTGGGGCCTGCCACGGTGCTGAAGCTGAGCGCCACCGTGCACCACATGGCCGACACCTTCAGCGGCCAGAGCGGCGCGCCGGTGATGCAGCAGAAGGACGGCGTCTGGCAGTTGCTGGCGGTGCATCACGGCCCCGGTGGCCGCGAAGCCGACGGGAGCGTGGTCAACAACAGCGCCAGCGCACTCACCGCCCGGGCGCTGGCCGAGCTGTGCCGGTGGATCAACCAGGACGCAGGCCGCACGGTGGTGCGCGTCACGCAGGGCCGGCTGGTGTTCGACGCCCCGGCCCCGGCGGCGGCGCGCGAGTGGGAGTCGTTCGACGAGCCCGAGGCCGATGGCGACTTCGAGGCCGAGCCGCCCGAAGCGGAGGACGAAACCCCTCGCGCCGGCAGCGCCGCCGATGCGGCGGCGCGCATCCACCAGGGCCTGCGCCTCGCCGAGGCCTGGCTGCGGCGCCGGCCGCGCAGCGGCGTGCCGGAGCTGCTGCGCTTCGCGATCTCGCTGCTGCGCACGCACTTCTTCCCGAAGGGCCACGGCCTGATCGACGGCGCGGGCCACGTGGCCCGGCAGGCGCCGGCCGCGCGCATCGCGATGCAGCTGCGTGGGCGCGACGGCGCATCGCTGCCCTTCGAGCACCGCGTGCGGCTGTGGATCGACGCACGGCCGGCATCCCCCGCCACCGTGGCGGGGCGCCACGCCGATGCGCTGTTCAGCAGCATCACGCTGCACGCGCCCGCCTTCGCCGGCCTGGCGCCGACGGTCGCCCAGCAGCACGCGGTACACGAAGTGCTGCACATGCTGTTCACGCTGGTCGAACGCCTGCGCCAGCGCCACGGCGACGCGATGGCCGACGCCTTCCTGCAGAAGGACCCCTGGTCGCTGCTCGACCTGCGCCGCTTCGATGCCTGGCGCGGCCGGCTCGAGCAGGCGCTGCAGCCGCTGCTGCACCTGCTGGGCGCGCCCGAGCCCGCTGTGGCGGCCGCGGGCCGGCTCGTGGAAGAGGCCTTCTGCTTCACCGGCGGCATGCACCTGCGCTTCACGCTCGAACGCGGCGACCGCTCCGGCATCGTCGCCAGCTCGGTCACCGAGACCCTGGTGCGGCACTACGTGCTGGACCATGCGCCGCGGCTGTCCGCGCTGCTGGGCAGCGACGAGCTGGCCAAGGCCGTGGCGCCGCTGCGGCCGGTGCTGGACGAGCTGCAGGACCGCATGAACGCCGACTGGCAGGGTGGCATGGCCGCGCCGGTGGCGCAGCCCGAGGCACTGTTCGAGCCGGTCTAGGAGTCTGGGCGGCAGAAATCGGCACCCGCGCCGGGGCGCCCAGGGCTGTTGGCGTAGGCGGGTCGCGCAGCGCGGGCTGCATGCCCGCGCAAGCGGCGCAACACCCGCCGGCGGCCCTGGGCGCCCCGGCCCAACGCGGGTGCCGATTTCTGCCGCCCAGACTCCTGGCCGGCGCGCGCCGAACGCGGCGCCCGCGCTCGCTCAAGCAGGCGCTGCGCCTCGGCCTCCAGGTCGGGCGCGTGCGCGGCCAGCTGGCTGTCGTGCAGGCGGGCCAGCGCGCCGGTGGCCAGCGCCTCGGCCACGCCGGGCTGGCCCTGCTTCAGCGCCAGCTCGGCCCGCAGCGTGCGCGCCTGCACCTCGTCGAGCACGAGCATGGGGGCCGCGGCCTCCGGCAGCGCCAGCGCCTGCAGTTGCGGCAGCACCTGCGCGTCGTCCCCGCTCGCCAGCGCCGCGCGCGCCAGCTGCAGGTGGAAGCGGTTGGCCATGAAGGGCGCGGCACCGCCGTCGGCCGCAGCGCCCAGCCACAGCGTCAGCGCCTCGTCGAGCGCGGCGCGCGCCTCGGCGTGGCGCCGCAGGCCGGTCAGCGAGACCGACTGCTGCAGCAGCGCGCGCGACAGCGAGATCGGCCGCGGGTAGTGCGTGCGCAGGTCCTCGATCTCGCCGTTCAGCAGCTCGAGGCCGCGCGCGAACTCGCCGCGCGCATTGGCCGCCATGCCGCCGAAGCGCCGGATCGCGGCCTCGGCGTCGGGCCGCAGCCGCAGCTGCGGGTTGTCGAGCGCGGCGATGGCCGCCTGCAGCAGCCGCCAGCCTTCCTCGCGGCGGCCGGTGGCATGCAGCAGGCCGCCCAGCTTGGCCTGGGTCTGCAAGGTGACGCTGCCGGCGGGCCCGTCCTGCTGCAGCGCCAGCTCCCAGGCGCGGCGCAGGTTGGCTTCGGCGTCGGCGAACTGCAGCGCCTCGATCTGCGACTCGGCCAGGTGCACCCAGGGTGTCTTGCGCCAGGCGGCGGTCTGCGGCTCGTACCGCTCCGCCAGCGCCAGCCCTTCGCGGTTCAGGGCCTGCGCGCCGGCCTGGTCGCCCGCCAGGTAGCGGGCACGTGCCGCCATCTGCGTGGCATGGAACAGGTTGGTCCAGCGCACCATGTTCGCGCGGAAGCGCGACAGCGCGCGGTCGGCGTCGCCGCGCATCGCCTGCACGGACAGGTACTGCGCGACCCGCGCGGTCTCGATGTCGATCCAGCCGTGCAGTTCCTCGGACGCGCCGGGCGCCGCGTCGGCGATGGCACGCGCCTTGGCGAGCGCCGTGACGCCGATCTCGCGCTCGCCGGTCGACGAGGCGACGTCGTGCGCCAGGTCCAGCAGCGCATCGGCCACGCGCGGCGCGTTGGCGCCGTGGATGCGTTCCAGCGCCACGATGCGCTGGCTGCGCAGGCGCGCCGCCTCGCCCTGCAGCTCGAGCTGGAAGTACAGGTTGGCCAGCGCGTCCAGCACCGCCTCCTGCGCCACCGGCGTGTCCTTCAGCGCCGTGCCCGCGCGCGCGGCGCCGGCATCGAGCAGCTCGCGCGCGGTGGTCTGGCGCGCCTTGCGCGGATCGGGCTGGCGCAGCGAGTTGGCGTTGAACAGGTCGAGCAGGAAGCCCTGCACCGCCTGCGCGCGCTGCGACTCGGCCTGCGCCAGCTGCAGCGCCTCGCGCGCCTGGCGCGCCTGCCACAGCGAGACGCCGGCCGCACCCACCAGCAGCAGCACCATGCCCGCGGCCGCGGCCACGCGCCAGCGGTGGCGGCCGATGAACTTGCGCAGCCGGTAGCCGGCGCTGGCCGGCCGCGCCTGCACCGGCAGGCCGTGCAGGTGGCGCAGCAGGTCCTGGCGCAGCGCGTCGGCGGTGGGATAGCGCTCCTGCGGATCGGCCTTCAGGGCCTTCTGCACGATGGTGTCGAGGTCACCCGCCAGCGTGCGCACCAGCGCCGCCGGCGTGGTGGCGCGTGCCGCCGCCGCCTCGGCCGTCGGCCGCTGCCGGCTCATGCGCGGCGCCAGCGGGCCGACCATCTCGAGGCGGTGGCCCGACAGCAGCTCGAACAGCACCACGCCTAGAGCGTAGACGTCGCTGGCGGTGCCCACCGGCCGGCCGTCGCGCTGCTCGGGCGCGGCGTAGTGCGGCGTCAGCGGGCGGCCGGCGTGGCGCGTCATCTCGGTTTCCTCGCCGCCGTCCTCGGCCAGCAGCTTGGCGATGCCGAAGTCGAGCAGCCGCACCTGGCCGTCGGCCGTCACCAGGATGTTCGCCGGCTTGAGGTCGCGGTGGATCACCAGGTTCTGGTGCGCGTGCTGCACCGCGCCCAGCACCTGCAGCACCAGCTGCAGCCGCTGCGCCACGCTGGCGCGGCGGTTGTCGCAGAACACGTCCAGCGGCTCGCCCGCCACGTATTCCAGCGCCAGGTAGGGCTGGCCGTCGGCGCTGACGCCGGCGTCGAGCAGCTGCGCGATGTGCGGGTGCTCCAGCGAACCCAGGATGCGGCGCTCCTGCGCGAAGCGCTGCTGCAGCATCGGCCCGTACCAGCTGGCATGCACGAGCTTGAGCGCCACCTCGCGTTCGAACAGGCCGTCGTCGCGCCGGGCCAGCCACACCGCGCCCATGCCGCCCTGCCCCAGCAGGCGCAGCACGCGCCAGGGCCCGAAGCGGCGGCCTTCCAGCGAAGGCGGGGGTTCCTCCGCCGTGTCGCCGGCCACCGCCTCGGCCGCGCGCTGCGCGACGCGGCGCGCCAGCAGCTGCGCGGTCTCGGGCGGTTCGGCATCGGCCGCGCTGTTCAGCAGCGCCGCCACCACCGGCGCCAGCACGGGCTCGAGCGTGGTGAGCACGTCCAGCCAGTGCGCGCGCTCGCCCGGGGCAAGGTCCAGGCCCTCGTCGAGCAGTTCGGCGGCGCGCGCCGCCTGCTCGGGGCTGAGGTCGCGCAGGCGTGGGGCGTGCAGCGCGGCCGGCATGGGCGATCAGGCCGCTTCGTCCATCAGGCGCACGAGGAAGGCGCGGGCCTTCTCCCATTCGCGCTCGATGCTGCGCGTGGACACGCCACGCAGCTCGGCCACCTCGCGCACCGACAGCCCGGCGAAGTAGCGCATGTCGATCAGCTGGTGGTAGGCCGGCGCGATGCGCTCCAGCGCCTGCAGCGCGTCGTGGATGGCGAGGATCTGTTCGTCGCCCACCGCGATGCCTTCGATGCCGGTGGTCAGCGTCACCAGCGCCTGGCCGCCGCCGCGCTTCTCGGCCAGGCGCTCGCGCAGGTGGTCCACCACCACGCTGCGCATCACGCGGCCGACGTAGCCGAAGAAGGCGTTACGGTCGTGCACCTGCAGCAGCCCCCGGTCCACCAGGCGCAGGAAACTCTCGTGGACCAGCGCGGTGGTGTGCAGCTCCGCCACGCCGCCGCTGCGGAACAGGCGCGCGTGCGCGATGCGCTTCAGGTCGGCATACACCAGCTCGAAGAGCCGGCTGGCGGCACCTGCATCGCCCGACTGCACGCCGTGCAGCAGGTCGGTCATCTCGGCCATCGTCGGGAGTGGCGTTGGGGGCAAACGCCGAAGGGTAGCGTCCCGCGCGCGCCCCGCCACCCCTAGGCTGGCAGGGTCAGGCGCTCAGACGCCCAGCAGTTCCACCTCGAACACGAGCGTCGCGTTCGGCGGGATCACGCCGCCGGCGCCGCGCGCGCCGTAGCCCAGGTCGGCCGGGATCGTCAGCACGCGCGTGCCGCCGACCTTCATGCCCTGCACGCCTTCGTCCCAGCCGCGGATCACCTGGCCCTGGCCCAGGCCGAACATGAAGGGCTGGCCGCGGTCCTTGCTGCTGTCGAACTTGCGGCCGCGGTTCCGGTCGGCCGCGGGGTCGTACAGCCAACCGGTGTAGTGCACGCGCACGCGCTGGCCGGCCTGGGCGGTGTCGCCGCTGCCCTCGACGAGGTCTTCGATCTGCAGGCCGGACGGGGTGGTGCTCATGGGGATTCGCTCCTGGTTGTGAAGCCCGCGATGATGCCAGCCCAGGCCTGCACCGCCGCGTGGAGCCAGTCCGCGGCCGAGGGCGCCGCCAGCGGCGGCAGCCCGAGCACCGCGCCGGCCCGGCCCAGGGCGTGCAGCGGGTCGGACAGGTCCAGCGGCACCGCGCCGTTCTGCTTGCTGAGCTTGCGGCCGTCGCCGGCGAGCACCAGCGGGCTGTGCAGGTAGCGCGGGGTGGGCAGTCCGAGCGCTCGCTGCAGCAGGATCTGTCGGGCCGTGTTGTCGGCCAGGTCCTCGCCGCGCACGACGTCGGTGATGCCCTGCGCCGCGTCGTCCACCACCACCGCCAGCTGGTAGGCCCACAGGCCGTCGGCCCGGCGCAGCACGAAGTCGCCGACTGCCGCCCCGACGTCCTGCGCCTGGGCGCCCAGTCGCCGGTCGTGCCAGCGCACCGCGCCCTCGGCGCGCAGGCGCCAGGCCCGCGCCGGCCTGCCGTGCAGACCGTCGCGGCAGGTGCCCGGGTAGACCAGCTCGGCCTCGGATTCCTGCGTCACGCCGCGCGCCTGCCACCAGGCCGCGATGTCCCTGCGGCTGCAGCTGCAGGGGTAGGCCAGCCCGGCATCCACCAGCCCTTGCAGCGCTTGCGCGTAGGCCGCGCCGCGCGTGGACTGCCACAGCACCGGCTCGTCGGGCAGCAGCCCGCAGGCGGCGAGCTGGCGCAGGATCTCGGCGTCGGCGCCAGGCACGCAGCGGGGCGTGTCTACGTCCTCGATGCGCACCAGCCACGCGCCGCCGTGGGCGCGCGCGTCGAGCCAGCTGGCCAGCGCCGCCACCAGCGAGCCGGCGTGCAGCGCGCCGGTGGGCGACGGCGCGAAGCGGCCGCGGTAGGCCGGCTGCACGCGCGTGTCAGCCGAGCGGGCCGGCGTGGCGCTCCAGCAGCGCGCGCCGCGTGGTCGGGCTCTCCAGCTGCTTCAGCCACCACTGCAGGCCGCGGCCCAGGCCCAGCGGGCCGGCGCGGTCGGCGCGCCAGGCGTAGTGCAGCTCGGCCTGCAGCGCGGCGCGCGCGGTGCTCTTCTGCACCAGCGTGCCGGCCTCCAGGTGCGGGCGCACCAGCGGTTCGGGCAGGAAGCCGCAGCCCAGGCAGCGCAGCAGTGCCTCCAGCTTCACGCGCATGTTGGGCACGGTCAGCACGTCCTGGCCGGGCAGCAGGTTGACGGTGAGCGGCGTCATGCGCTGCGCCGAATCGGCCACCGCCACCGCGCGGTGGCGCACCAGCTGCACGTCGGTGAGCGGCTCGGTGGCGCCGGCCAGCGGGTGGTGCGGGGCGACGCAGAACACGAAGGCCATCGCCCCCAGCGGGCGCAGTTCCACGCCGCCCGGGTTCTCGTGCAGCGCGCTGACGCCGATGGCGAGATCCACCTGGCCGCTGATCAGCGCCTCCCAGGTGCCGGCCAGCACGTCGGTGCGCAGGCGCAGGCGCGTGGCAGGGCCGTCGGCCGTGTCGGCCGTGCCGCGCAGCTCGTAGAAGGCCTGCACCAGCTCGAACATGGTCGGCACCGACAGGATGTCCTCGACGCTGATCGACAGCTGCGGCTCCCAGCCGCTGGCCACGCGGCGCACGCGGTTGGCCACGGCGTCCATCTCGCACAGCAG
The DNA here is from genome assembly GCA_044226255.1 of Rubrivivax sp. Lineage (GTDB taxonomy): Bacteria > Pseudomonadota > Gammaproteobacteria > Burkholderiales > Burkholderiaceae_C > Rubrivivax. Next base: position 105,863 of record JBGAHJ010000013.1, on the reverse strand, counting down.
CCGGCGGCCCTCGTGCAGCAGCTCGCTGCCGGCGGCGGTGAGCTGGGCCTGCCGCGAGCTGCGGTCGAACAGCAGCACGTCCAGCGCCTCTTCCAGCTGGCGCACGCTGTAGGTCAGCGCCGAAGGCACCTTGCCCAGCTCGCGCGCCGCCGCGGCGAAGCTGCCGGTGCGGGCGATGGTGTCCATCATCGCCAGCGCCTCGGGCGTCAGCGCGTGGAAGCGCTCGGTGGCGCTGCGGTCGGCCGTGGGGCGTTCGGTCGGGCGTTCGGCGGCGTCGGGCATGCCTTCATCTTATTTGAACGGGCTCGTCAAGGCGCGTCAGCCCCCGCCGCGCACCGGGCGCCTACATTGGCTGCCAAGGAGATGCCAACCATGCAGACGCTACGCAAATCAGCCGACCGCGGCTATGCCGACCACGGGTGGCTCAAGAGCTTCCACAGCTTCTCGTTCGCCGACTACTACGACCCCCGCCACATGGGCGTGGGCAACCTGCGCGTGATCAACGAGGACCGCATCGCGCCCGGCACCGGCTTCGGCATGCACGGCCACCGCGACATGGAGATCGTGAGCTACGTGCTCGACGGCGCGCTGGCGCACAAGGACAGCATCGGCACCGACGGCGTGATCCGCCCCGGCGACGTGCAGCGCATGAGCGCCGGCACCGGCGTGCGCCACAGCGAGTTCAACCATGCGCCCGACGCGACGACGCACTTCCTGCAGATCTGGATCCTGCCCGACCGCGCCGGCATCGCGCCCGGCTACGAGCAGAAGCACTTCGCCGCGGCCGACAAGCGCGGCAAGCTCGTGACCGTGGCCTCGCCCGACGGACACGACGGCTCGGTGACGATCCATGCGGATGCGCGGCTGCGCGCCGGGCTCTTCACCGGCGGCGAACGCGCCGAGCTGGCGCTCGATCCGGCGCGCATCGCCTACGTGCACCTGGTGCGCGGCACGCTGCGCGTGAACGACCGCGAGCTGAAGGCCGGCGACGCCCTGCGCCTCGACCAGGAGACGCAGCTGGTGCTCGAAGGCGGCGAAGACGCCGAGGTGCTGGTGTTCGACCTGGCGCCCTGACGGACCCTCCATTTCCCGATTCACTCATTTTCGAAGGAACCATCGTGAACCACACCCCCACCTCCGCCCCCGTCGTGATTGCCGCCCGCGTGCTGCTGGCGCTGATGTTCGTGCTGGCGGGCTTCTCGAAGTTCGCCGGGCTCGAGGGCACCGCCGGCTACATCGCCAGCAAGGGCCTGCCGCTGCCGGGCCTGCTGGCCTTCGCCACCGCCACCCTGGAAGTGGTGGGCGGCCTGGCGCTCGCGTTCGGCCTGCAGGCGCGCTGGGCCGCCGGCGCGCTGGCGCTGTTCACGCTGGCCGCGTCCATCCTGTTCCACAACTTCTGGGCCATGCCCGCCGACCAGGCCTACGTGCAGCAGCTGATGTTCATGAAGAACCTCGCGGTCGCCGGCGGCCTGCTGATGGTGGTGGCCTTCGGCGCCGGCCCGGCCAGCATCGACGCGCGCATCGCCGCGCGCCGCCCGGCGCTGGCACGCGCCTGATCCACCCCGTCCCTTCACCCCACCACAGCCCCCACGGGAGCTTCTCAACATGAGCAAGAACATCGTCATCGTCTTCCACAGCGGCTACGGCCACACGAAGAAGGTCGCCGAAGCGGTGGCCGAAGGCAGCGGCGGCACGCTGCTGGCCATCGACGCCGAAGGCAATCTCCCGGAAGGCGGCTGGGACCAGCTGGCCGCGGCCGGCGCCATCGTGTTCGGCACGCCCACCTACATGGGCGGCCCGAGCTGGCAGTTCAAGAAGTTCGCCGACGCGTCCAGCAAGCCCTGGTACAGCCAGGTCTGGAAGGACAAGCTGGCCGCCGGCTTCACCAACAGCGCCACGCTCAACGGCGACAAGTTCAACACCGTGACCTACCTGGTGACGCTGTCGCAGCAGCACAGCATGTTCTGGGTGGGCTCCGGGATGCAGGCGCCGAACGCGAAGAAGCACGGCCGCGACGACATCAACCACCTGGGCGGCTACACCGGTCTCATCACCGCCACGCCGTCCGACGCCTCGGCCGAGGAGATGGTGCCGGGCGACCTGGCCACCGCGAAGGCCTTCGGCCAGCGCGTGAAGGCGGCGCTCGCGAAGTTCGCGTGACACGCCGACGCGGGCGCTACAGTGCGCCCGCATGAACACCTTGCTGACCCTGCTGCAGGTGCTGCCCGGCGCCGACTGGGCCGCCCTGCTGCTGTTCTTCGGCGCCTGGGTGGGCTATGCGCGCTTCGCGCACCGGCGCGCCGCGGTGCAGCCTTCGGTGCTGGCGTTGACGAACCGCGAGCGCACGCGCTGGATGCTGCAGGCCACCTGGCGCGAGAACCGCATCGTCGACAGCGCGGTGGTGCAGAACCTCTCGGCGAGCCCCTCGTTCTTCGCCAGCACCACCATCCTCATCATCGGTGGCCTGCTGGCGGTGCTGTCCACCACCGACCGGGCCAGCGAGATCGTGCGCGAGATCCCGTTCGCCGCGCGCACCTCGCTGCTGGTGTTCGACCTCAAGGTGGTGGTGCTGACGGCGATCTTCGTCTATGCGTTCTTCCGCTTCACCTGGAGCCTGCGCCAGTACACCTTCGGCGCGCTGGTGGTGGCCGCGGCACCGGCTGCCGAGCGCTTCACCACCGACGCCGAGCGCGATGCCTTCGCGGCCCGCGCCGGCCGCGTGATGGGCCTGGCCGCCGAGACCTTCAACGACGGCCTGCGCGCCTACTACATGAGCTTCGCGGTCACGGCCTGGTTCTTCTCGCCCTGGGCGTACATGGCGGCCACCGCGTTCGTGATCTTCATCCTGTACCGGCGCGAGTTCCACTCCGAGGTGGTGGCCGCGCTCAATTCCTAGCTAGCCCAGGTTGGCCCGGGCCAGCGCCGCGCCGGCGGCCAGCGCGCGCAGCTTGGCCTCGGCCACCGCGCGCTTCATCGGCGCCAGGCCGCAGTTGGTGCAGGCGATCAGGCGGTCCTTCGGCACGAACTGCAGCGCACGGCCGATGGTGTCGGCCACCTCCTCGGGTGTCTCGATCGTGTCGCTGGCGACGTCGATCACGCCCACCATCACGTCCTTGCCCTTGAGCAGGCCCATCAGGTCGGGCGGCACGTGCGAATGGATGCACTCCAGGCTGACCTGGTCGATGGAGCTCTTCGCGAGCGCCGGGAACACCTGCTCGTACTGGCGCCACTCCTGGCCGAGCGCGTTCTTCCAGTCGACGTTGGCCTGGATGCCGTAGCCGTAGCAGATGTGGACGGCGGTGGTGCACACAAGGCCCTGCGCCGCACGTTCGAGCGCCTGCACGCCCCAGTCGGCGGCGTCGGCCATGTAGACGTTGAAGGCCGGCTCGTCGAACTGCACGATGTCCACGCCGTCGGCCTGCAGCGCAAGCGCTTCCTGGTTCAGCAGCTCGGCGAAGGCCATCGCCAGCCTGACCCGGTCGCCGTAGAAGCGGTCGGCCACGGTGTCGACGATCGTCATCGGGCCGGGCAGCGTGAACTTGACTTTGCGCTTGGTGTGCGCGCGCAGGAAACGCGCCTCGGCGGCATGCACGCGGCCCTTGAGGCGCAGCGGCGCGACGACCTGCGGCACCATCGCCTTGTAGCGGTCGGCGCGGATGCCCATCTCGACCTTGTGCTCGAAGTCGATGCCTTCCACCTGCTCGAGGAAGCCGTGCACGAAGTGCTGGCGGCTCTGCTCGCCGTCGCCGATGGTGCTCAGGCCCGCGTCTTCCTGCGCCTTGATCCACAGCAGCGTGGCGTCCAGCTTGGCCTGCGCCAGCTCGGCCCCCTCGGCCTTCCACTTCGGCCACAGCTTCTCGGTCTCGGCGAGCCACGAAGGCTTGGGCAGGCTGCCCGCGATGGCGGTGTCGAACATGGCGGCTGGTCTCCTGTACAGCGGGCGCGAGCTTAGTCGATGCGCCAGCGGTCGCCGGGCCCGAGGTCGTCGACGGTGCGCAGTGCGGCACGCGCCGCCTCGTCGCCGGCCAGGTAGGCCTGCCACCACAGGGTGCCGAGCCGCGCCGCCAGCGCCTGGTGAGCAGGCTCGCGCTGCCGGGCCACCGCGCTGCGTGCCTGCAGCGCGCGCGCCGGCAGGCCCGGCGGGCGGCCGCCGCCGCAGGTGGCGTGGTCGGCGCCGTCCAGCCACAGCAGCGCGCGCCGCCCGGGCGGCAGGCCTTCGTAGACCGCTGCCCGCGGCGCGCCGTCGTGCGTGCCGGCGAGCGGGTCGCCGTCGGCCGAGCCGGTCACGCCCAGGAACGGGCGCGTGATGCCGCCGAAGGCCTCGCGCACGGGGCGGCCGTCGCGCCGCACCGAGGGGCTGAAGGCGATGAAGGCGCGCAGCCGCGGCTCGTCCAGCGCGCGGCCGCCGGCAAAGCGTTCGCCGGCCAGCGCCTGCGTGGTGACCGCGCCGAACGAGTGGCCGGCCATGCCGATGGCGTCGCGGCGCAGGCGCGTCCAAGGGGGCTCGCCGGCAACGGCGCGCCGCGCCGCCTCCTCCAGGGCGAACTGCACGTCGCCGACGCGGGCGATCAGCTGCTCGACGCTGGCGGCGCTGCGCACCGCGTCCAGCCCCGCGCGCAGGATGCCGCTGTCGCTGCCCGCATGCTGAAGGTGCAGCACCGCCACGCCCGCCGCGGCCCAGGCCTCGCCCCAGCGCCAGCCGCCTTCGCGCGAGCCGCCCAGGCCGTGGCTGTAGACCACCCAGGGCCACGGGCCGGCGCCGGCCGGCTGGCGCAGCAGCCAGGGCACCGTGCGCTGGCGCGCGCCGTCGCGCCAGTCACCCGTCGTCAGCGCCGGCTCGGGGTGCACCGGCAGCGGCAGCAGCGCGCCCAGGGCGAGCAGATGCCGGCGCGGGATCGGGTGGTGCATGGCCCATTCTGTCGCGCCGCGCACGGTCTTGGTCGCGCGTGGCGCGGGTTTGCGCGCCGGCCGGGTTAGGCTTGCCTTCATGTCGGCGGTCTCACCCCTTCCCCTGGACAGCCCGCAGCTGGCGCGAAGGGCCGACCAGCGGCTGGACACCGCGCTGGACGAACCGCTGCCGCCCGAGCTGGCCGGTAGCGGCCACGGCTGGTTCTCGCGCTACCGGCGCTGGCCGGTGTACAGCCCGGCCTGGGCGCGGGGCCGGGTGCGGGCTTTCGCCGTGCTGAGCCTGTTCGTGCTGGCGCTGCTGGCGATTCCCTTCTTCGCGATGCGCTGGCAGGACGTGCCCTACGGCGGGCTGCTGCAGCTGGCGGTGCAGGTGGCGGTGCCCTTCGTCGCCGGCCCCTGGCTGTGCGTGTGGGTGCGGCGCCAGGGCCTGGAGCCGGCCCAGGAGACCGCCGCGCTGGCGGCCGTGCTGCTGGCGCTGGTGCTGGCGCTGCTGGCCTTCCACGCGGTGGGCGCCGAATACCTGAAGCAGTGGGTCGCCGAGGCCACCGGGCAGGTGGACGAACAAGGCAGGCGCAAGCGCATGGTGATGGCGGTGGGTCTGGTGGTGACCACGCCCGAGGAGGCAGCCTCCGCCGCGGTGCCGGCGCGACCGGGCGCGGCACCGGAGCTGTCGAACACCGCGCGCGTGACCAATGCGCTGTCCAGCGCGCTGTCCACCTTCTGGCTGGGTGGCGGCGCCGGGCTCTGGGCGCGCCGGCGCGAACGACAGGGCCTTGCGAACCTGGCGCGCGAACGCGAGCTGGCGCGCGCGCAGACCCAGCGCCGCGAGGCCGAGCTGCAGCTGTCGGTGCTGGCGGCCCAGGTGGAGCCGCACTTCCTGTTCAACACGCTGGCCGGCGTGCGCAGCGCCATCGCCACCGACCCGGGGCGCGCCAGCGACATGATCGACCACCTCGTGGACTACCTGCGCGCCAGCATCCCGCGGCTGCGTTCGCAGGTGGGCAGCGACGCCACGCTCGGCGGCCAGCTGGAGATCGTGCGCGCCTACCTCGGCCTGATGGCCGCGCGCATGCCGCGGCTGCAATGGGAGGTGCGCGCCGCACCGGAATTGCTGTCGCTGCCGTTTCCGCCGCTGATGCTGATCTCGCTGGCCGAGAACGCGGTGAAACACGGCGTGGAGCCCAAGATCGGGCCGGCGCGCATCGAGGTCGAGGCGCGCCGCAACGAGGCCGGCGCCATCGAGGTGTCGGTGGCCGACGACGGCGCCGGCTTCGGCGCCGGCGCGGCCGCCGGCAGCGGGCTCGGCCTGACCAACGTGCGCGAGCGGCTGCAGCAGATGTACCAGGGCCGCGCGGCGCTGGCGCTGCGCGCGCGCGCCGAAGGCGGCGTGGCCGCGACGCTGACCATTCCGGTGGACCCGGCATGACGCCCACCGCGGTGATCGCCGACGACGAAGACCTGCCGCGCGCCGAGCTGCGCCGCATGCTGTCGGCGGCCTGGCCCGAGCTGCAGGTGGTGGCCGAATGCGAACACGGCCCGGCCGCCGTGGAAGCCATCGACCAGCACGGCCCGGACATCGCGTTCCTCGACATCCGCATGCCGGGCCTGTCGGGCCTGGACGTGGCGCGCGCCGCCAGCGGCCGCTGCCACACCGTGTTCACCACCGCCTACGACAGCCACGCGGTGGCCGCCTTCGAAGCCGGCGCGGTGGACTACCTGCTCAAGCCCATCGCCGCGGAGCGCCTGGCGCAGGCCGTGCAGCGCCTGCGCGAACGGCTGGCCGCGCGCACCGCGGCGCCGGCGCTCGACGGGCTGGTGGAGCGCCTGGCGCACCAGCTGCAGCAGCGCGGCGGCAGCCCGGGTGCGCCGGGGCGCCTGCGCTGGCTGAGCGCGAGCGTGGGCGACACCATCAAGATGTTCGGCATCGACGAGGTCATCTTCTTCCAGAGCGACGAGAAATACACCCGCGTCGTCACGGCCGCCGACGAGGCGCACGTGCGCAAGGCACTGCGCGAGATCGCCGACGGGCTGGACCCCGATGAGTTCTGGCAGGTGCACCGCGGCGTGATCGTGCGCGCCAGCGCGATCGCACGCGCGCAGCGCGACGAGCTGGGCCGCTTCACGCTGAGCCTGAAGAACCACCGCGAGACGCTGGCGGTGAGCCAGGCCTGGGCCTGGCGCTTCAAGCCGATGTAGCCGGCCCGTTCAGGCCGGTTCCAGCAAGCCTTTCTTGCGCAGCAGCGGCTGCACCTGCGGCGGCCGCCCCCGGAAGGCCACGTAGGTGGCCCCGGGCTCGACACTGTTGCCGGCGGCGTAGACGTGCTTCAGCAGCCGCCCGGCCACCGCGGCGTCGAACGGGCTGCCGGCCTCGGTGAAGGCCTCGTAGCCGTCGGCGTCCAGCACCTCGGCCCACAGGTACACGTAGTAGCCCGAGGCGTAGGCGCTGCTCGCGAACAGGTGCTGGAAGTGCACGAAGCGGTGCATCGCGCCGGTGGCGGCCAGCGGGCCCGAGAGGCCCTGGCGCTCCAGCACCTGGGCCTCGAAGGCGCAGACGTCGGCCGGCGGCTCGGTGTCCTCCAGCGAGTGGATCGCAAGGTCGGTGATCGCGCTGGCGCAGTAGCGCACGGTGTCGTAGCCCTGGCCGAAACGCTGCGCCGCCTTCAGCCGCCGCACCAGGTCGTCGGGGATGGGCTCGCCGGTCTGGAAGTGGCGCGCATGGCGGCGCAGCACCTCGGGCTCGCCGATCCAGTGCTCGAAGATCTGCGACGGCAGCTCGACGAAGTCGCGCAGCACCTGCGTGCCCGACAGCCGCTCGTAGGTCACCTGCGACAGCAGCCCGTGCAGGCCGTGCCCGAACTCGTGGAACAGCGTGCGCGCGTCGTCCAGCGACAGCAGCGTCGGCTCGCCGTTGCCGCCTTTCGCGAAGTTGTTGTTGTTCAGGATGACCGGGATCTGCGGCCCGCCGTTGGCATGCTGCCAGCGCAACGCGCTCATCCACGCGCCGCTGCGCTTGGTGGGCCGCGCGAAGTTGTCCTGCAGGAAGATGCCGCGCAGCGCGCCGGCCGCGTCGTGCACCTCGTAGGCCACCACGTCGGGGTGGTAGACCGGGATGTCGTCGCGCCGCGTGAAGGACAGGCCGAACAGGCGCTGCGCGCAGTCGAACGCGGCCTGCACCACCCGGCCGAGCTCGAAGTAGGGCTTGATCTCGGCGTCGTCCAGCGCATAGCGGCTGCGCCGGACCTTCTCGGCCCAGTAGCGCCAGTCCCAGGCCTCCAGCACCGACGAGCCGGCGCCGGCCTCCTGCATCGCGCGCAGCAGGGCCTGGCGTTCGCGCTCGGCGCTGTCCAGCGCGCGCGGCCATACCTCGTCGAGCAGGCGTTGCACGGCCTGGCGGGTGCCGGCCATGGTGTCGGTGAGCGCGAAGTCGGCGTAGCTCGCGTGGCCGTGCAGCCGCGCCTGCTCCTGGCGCAGGCGCAGGATGTCGCGGACCAGCTCGCGGTTGTCGTGCTCGCCGGCGTGTTCGCCGCGCGCGGTCCACGCGCGCCAGGCGGTCTCGCGCAGGTCGCGCCGCTCGGAGAAGGTGAGGAAGGGCACGATCAGCGAGCGCGCCAGCGTGATCGCGTGGCCTTCCAGCCCGCGCTCGGCCGCCGCCTGGCGCGCCGCGCTGCGCACGAAAGGCGGCAGGCCCACCAGATCGGCCTCGCCCGCCAGCGGCAGCTGCCAGCTGCTCTCGTCGTGCAGCACGTTCTGCGCGAAGCGCGTGGTCAGCTGCGCCAGCTCCTGCATCAGCTGGGCGTAACGCGCACGTGCCGCCGGCTCCAGGCGCGCCCCGGCGCGCACGAAGTCGAGGTGCACACGATCCAGCAGCCGGCGCTGCTCCGCGCCCAGGCCGAGCGTCTCGCGCTGCGCATGCAGCGCCTCCACGCGCCCGAACAGGGCCGCGTCGGTGTACACGGCGCTGTGGTGCGCCGCCATCGGCGCGGCCATCTGGCGCTGCACCGCCTGCAGCTCGGGGCTGGTGGCCGACGCGGTGAGGCTGTAGAACGCGGTGGCCACGCGGTCGAGCAGGCGGCCGGCGCGGTCGAACGCGGCCAGCGTGTTCTCGAACGTGGGCGGTGCCGGGTCGGCCGCGATGGCGGCCAGTTCGGCCCGGTGCTGCACCATGGCCTCGCGCAGCGCGGGCTCGAACTGCGGCGCCTGCAGGCGCGCGTACGGCGGCAGGCCGTGCGGCGTGTCCCAGGCCTGCAGCAGCGGGTTGGCGGCGGCGCTCACTTGCCGCGCTTGATGGCGAGTTCGTCGTCCTCGCGGTAGCGGCGGTCACCGCAGTCCGACATCCACTTCAGCCGCTCCTGCTCCAGCGCCTTGGCGGCGTCGTTGACGGCGGCGTTGCGCTGGTTCCAGTCGCTGACGCGACCGTCGAAGGCCCCGACCTTGGCGTTGTAGGTGGCGATCGCAGCCTCGTTGGCGGCGTTGATGCGCACGCGCTCGGCCTCGATCTCCTTCTGCTCCTTCTCGAGGTCCTCGCGCTCCTTGTTGACGAGGCTCTTCTGGCGCTCCATGCCGGCGTCGTTGCGCTTGCTGGCGGCCAGGTCGGCGGCCTTCTTGTTCCAGGCCTCGACGCGGTCGCCGTAGTCCTTCATGCGCTGGCTGAAGGCGTCGGCCTGCTTCTTGATCTCCTCCAGCGGCGCGCGCTCGGCCTGCAGCTTGGTCTTGTCCTCGGCGATCAGCGCCTTCTCGTCGTCCAGCGGCTTGCGCTTGGCGTCGACCTCGGCGAAACGCGTGCGCACCGATTCCTCGCGCTTGAGGCATTCACGCAGCTCGTCGCGCGTGAGGATGGGCTTGGTGGCCGACGCGGCGCTGCCTTCGCCGCCCTGCAGCGACAGCGTCTTGCCGTCGTTGCCGGCGGGCTTGGCGGCCGGCTTCGCGGCGGGGGTGGCAGCCGGGGCGGCGGGCTTGGCCGTGGGCTTGGCGGCCGGCTTCGCCGGCGTGGTGGTCTGCGCCAGCGCGCCGGAGGCGGCCAGGGCCGCCATCAGGCTGGCCAGCAGGACTTGTCGGACCTTCATCGTCGAACCTCGGAAAGGAGTCGGCCGGCCCAGCCGGCAAAACACCGATGATGCCACCCTTGCCCCACCCTTCCGGGCACGCCACACTGCCGGCTTTCCCGTAGCAGCCGGAGGGGTCTTGCGATGAAGTTTCTCAAGTGGGCCGTGGGTGGCGTGCTGGGCCTGGTGGCGCTGCTGGCGGTGGGCGGCATGCTGCTGCCGGGCACCTTCAAGGTCAGCCGCAGCGCGCTGGTGGCGGCACCGGCCGAGCGCATCTATCCGCTGGTGTCCGAGCCGCGGCGCTGGAAGGACTGGTCGGTGTGGAACCAGCGCGACCCGGCGATGTCCATCACCTACTCGGGCCCGGCCAGCGGCGCGGGCGCGGTGTGGGAGTGGAAGAGCAAGAGCCAGGGCGACGGCCGCATGACCTTCACGGCCGCCGAGCCCGGCCGACGCGCCGCCTTCGAGCTCTTCTTCCCCGACTTCGGCACCACCTCCACGGGCGAGCTGCTGCTGGCGCCCGAAGGCAGTGGCACGCGCGTCACCTGGACGATGAACGGCGACATGGGCCGCAACCCGCTGATGCGCTGGATGGCCCTGATGATGGACGGCATGGTCGGCAAGGACTTCGACGCCGGCCTCGCGAACCTGAAGGCGCTGGCGGAAAAGACCTGAGGCCGCGCGCCCCGGCGCTGTGGCACAGTGCCGGGCTTTGCCCCACCGCGCAGCTTCGCGCGGGCCCTGCCGCCGATGGCCCTCAAATCCACGGTCTACAAGGCGACGGTCCAGATCGCCGACATGGACCGCTCGCTGTACGCCACGCATGCGCTGACCCTGGCGCGCCACCCGTCCGAGACCGACGAGCGCCTGATGGTGCGGCTGCTGGCCTTCGCGCTGCAGGTGCCCGAGGACGACCACGACGGCGCGCTCGTCTTTGCGCGCGGCCTGTCGGACAGCGACGAGCCCGACCTCTGGCAATCGAGCCTGTCGGGCGAGCTGCGCCACTGGATCGAGGTGGGGCAGCCCGACGACCGCCGGCTGATCCGCGCCTGCGGCCGCGCCGGCCGTGTCTCGATCTACGCCTACGCCTCGTCCACGCCCATCTGGTGGGCCGGCATCGAAGGCAAGCTGGCGCGGGTGTCGAACCTCGCGGTCTGGCAGATTCCGGCCGCCCAGAGCCAGGAGCTGGCGAGCCTGGCGCAACGGTCGATGCAGCTGCAGATCACCGTGCAGGACGGCCAGATCTGGGTCGGCGACGCCAGCCGCAGCATCGAGATCCATCCCATCGCGTTGAAAGCACCCGCCGCATGATCCGCAAGCTGTTCCCCGCCGCGCTGCTGGCCCTGGCCAGCCTGGCCCAGGCCCAGACCGACCCCTACCTGTGGCTGGAAGACGTGACCGGCGAACGCGCGCTGGCCTGGGTGCGCGAACGCAATGCCGACAGCGAGAAGCAGCTCGCCGCCACGCCCGGCTTCGACGCGCTGCGCGGCCGCATGCAGGCGGTGCTGGATTCGGGCGCGCAGATTCCCTACGTGAAGCGCCAGGGCGAGTTCCTCTACAACCACTGGAAGGACGCCGCCAACCCGCGCGGCCTGTGGCGCCGCACCACGCTGGCGGAATACCGCAAGCCGCAGCCGGCCTGGGAAACGGTGCTGGACATCGACGCCTTGGGCAAGGCCGAGGGCGTGAACTGGGTGTGGTCGTCGTGGCACTGCCTGGCACCCGAGTACCGGCGCTGCCTGGTGCGGCTGTCGCGCGGCGGTTCCGACGCGGTGGTGACGCGCGAGTTCGACGCCGCCAGCAAGCGCTTCGTCGACGGCGGCTTCGCGCTGCCCGAGGCCAAGAGCTTCGTCGAGTGGATCGACGCCGACCACATCTGGGTCGGCACCGATTTCGGCCCGGGCACGCTCACCAGCTCGGGCTACGCGCGCCAGATCAAGCGCTGGACGCGCGGCACGCCGCTGGCCGCCGCGGTCACCGTGTTCGAGGGCCAGGCCTCCGACGTGGGCGTGGGCGTGGAGGTGGACCGCACGCCGGGCTTCGAACACACGCTGTTCGGGCGCCAGGTCGGTTTCTTCACGCGGCGCTACGCGGTGCTGCAGGGCGATCAGCCGGTGGCGCTGGACCTGCCCGACGATGCCATCGCCGAGTTCGCCGGCCCACGCCTGCTGCTGCGCCTGCGCGGCGACTGGAGCGTCGGCGGCCGCACCTGGCCGCGCGGCTCGCTGCTGGTGGGCGATGCCGCGGCGGTGCTGCGCGGCGAGCGCAGCTTTACCGCGCTGTTCACCCCCAGCGCCACGCGTTCGCTGACGAGCTTCACCACCACCGCCGGCGCGGTGCTGCTGACGGTGTCGGACAACGTCGCCAGCCGCCTGGAGGAATGGCGCCAGGCCGACGGCCGCTGGCAGCGGCGCGAGGTCGACGCGCCCTTCCCCGGCACGCTGAGCGCCAGCACGCTGCACGACCCGACGCAAAAGGGTGATGCGCTGGCCGACAGCTACCTGCTCAACATCGCCAACTTCCTGCAGCCCGACCGCCTGGAGCTGGCCCGCGTGGGCAGCGACCAGCGCGAGCTGCTCAAGTCGCGGCCCGGCTTCTACGACGCCGCCGGCATGCGCGTGGAGCAGTTCTTCGCGCGCTCGGCCGACGGCACCGCGGTGCCCTACTTCGTGGTCTGGCCCGCCGGCGCGAAGGCCGACGGCAACAACCCGACGCTGCTCAACGGCTACGGCGGCTTCCAGCTGTCCAGCCGGCCGGCCTACTCGCCCGAGCGCGGCCTGGGCTGGCTGACGCGCGGCGGCGTCTTCGTCGTCGCCAACATCCGCGGCGGCGGCGAGTTCGGCCCGGCCTGGCACCAGGCGGCGATGAAGGCCAACAAGCAGAAAAGCTACGACGACTTCATCGCGGTGGCCGAGGACCTGATCGCGAGGAAAGTCACCAGCCCGAAGCGCCTGGGCATCCAGGGCGGCAGCAACGGCGGCCTGCTGGTGGGCGCGGTGATGGTGCAGCGCCCCGACCTCTTCGGCGCCGTGGTCTGCCAGGTGCCGCTGCTGGACATGCAGCGTTATCACAAGCTGCTGGCCGGCGCATCGTGGATGGCCGAGTACGGCGACCCGGACAAGCCCGAGGAGTGGGCCTGGATCTCGAAGTACAGCCCCTACCAGAACGTGAAGAAGGACGCCCGCATGCCGCAGGTCCTCTTCACCACCAGCACGCGCGACGACCGCGTGCACCCCGGCCACGCGCGCAAGATGGCCGCCCGCATGATCGAGCAGGGCCACCGCGTGCTGTACTGGGAGAACATCGAGGGCGGCCACGCCGGTGCCGCCGACAGCAGCCAGCGCGCGCGCAAGAGCGCGCTGGAGTACGCGTTCCTGTGGCAGGCGCTCGGCGTGGCGCCGGCCAGGCCCTGACGACCATGCCCACCCGGATGAACCGCCTCACCCGCAGCCTGGCCCTCGCGTTGTGCGCAGCGGCCACCCTGAACCTGCCTACCGCCGCCATGTCACAAACACCTGCCGACCCCTACCAGTGGCTCGAGGACGTCACCGGCGAACGCTCGCTCGCCTGGGTGCGCGCGCGCAACGCCGAGAGCGAAGGCACGCTGCAGGCCGCGCCCGGCTTCGCGCAGCTGAAGGCCAGCCTGCGCGAGGTGCTGGACAGCCGCGAGCAGATCCCCTACGTCAAGCGCCTGGGCAACCAGCTCTACAACCTGTGGAAGGACGCCAGCAACCCGCGCGGCCTGTGGCGGCGCACCACGCTGGCCGAGTACCGCAAGCCGCAGCCCGCGTGGGAGACCGTGCTCGACATCGACGCCCTGGGCAAGGCCGAGGGTGAGAACTGGGTCTGGGCCGGCGCCACCTGCTTCGGGCCCGAGTACCGGCGCTGCCTGGTGCAGCTGTCGCGCGGCGGCGCCGACGCCAACGTGGTGCGCGAGTTCGACACCGTCACCAGGCGCTTCGTCGACGGCGGCTTCACGCTGCCCGAGGCCAAGACGATGGCGCTCGAATGGGCCGATGAGAACCGCATCTACGTCGCCACCGACTTCGGCCCCGGCACGCTCACCGACTCCGGCTACCCGCGAGTCGTGAAGGAGTGGAAGCGCGGCACGCCGCTGGCGCAGGCCAGGACGGTCTACGAAGGCCGCAAGGAAGACATGTACGCCTGGGTGGTGGTGGACCACACGCCGGGACACGAGCGCGTGCTGTTCGGCCGTTCGCCCGACTTCTATTCCAGCGAGATGGCGCTGCTGCAGGGCGAGCGCCTGGTGCCGGTGGACAAGCCGCTGGACGCCAGCTTCGCCTTCTCGGGCCCGCACCTCTTCGTGGAGCTGCGCAGCGACTGGGCCGTCGGCGGCCAGCGCTTCCCGCGCGGCTCGCTGCTGGTGGCCGACGCGGCGGCCTACCTGAAGGGCGACCGCCGGCTGACCGCGCTGTTCACGCCCACCGCCACGCGCTCGCTGGCTGGCTTCACCACCACGAAGACGCGCGTGCTCGTCAACGTGCTGGACAACGTGGCCAGCCGGCTCGAGGAATGGAACGAGGCCGGCGGCCGCTGGACGCGCCGCGACGTGCAGGCGCCCTACCCCGGCAGCCTGGCCGTGACCGGCCTGCACGACCCGCAGCTGAAGGACGACGCTCTGGCCGAGGCCTACTGGCTCAACGCCAGCGACTTCCTCAAGCCCGACACGCTGCAGCTGGGCACCGCCGGCAAGGACGGGCTGGAGGTGCTGAAGTCGCGCCCCAGCTTCTACGACGCCAGCGGCATGCGCGCCGAGCAGCGCTTCGCCACCAGCAAGGACGGCGCGAAGATCCCGTACTTCATCCTCTGGCCCAAGGGCGCTAAGGAGGACGGCAGCAACCCGACGCTGCTGTACGGCTACGGCGGCTTCGAGGTGTCGATGACGCCGTTCTATTCCGGCGGCGTGGGCCGCGCCTGGACCTCGCGTGGCGGTGTCTTCGTCTACACCAACCTGCGCGGCGGCGGCGAATTCGGCCCGGCCTGGCACCAGGCGGCCATCAAGGCCAACAAGCAGAAGAGCTACGACGACTTCGCCGCGGTGGCCGAGGACCTGATCGCGAAGAAGGTGACGAGCCCGAAGCACCTGGGCATCCAGGGCGGCAGCAACGGCGGCCTGCTGGTGGGCGCGGTGATGGTGCAGCGGCCCGAGCTCTTCAACGCGGTGGTCTGCCAGGTGCCGCTCTTGGACATGCAGCGTTACCACAAGCTGCTGGCCGGGGCTTCCTGGATGGCCGAGTACGGCGACCCCGACAAGCCCGAGGAGTGGGCCTGGATCTCGAAGTACAGCCCCTACCAGAACGTGAAGAAGGGCGTGAAGATGCCCAGAGTGCTGTTCACCACCAGCACCCGCGACGACCGCGTGCATCCCGGCCACGCGCGCAAGATGGCGGCGCGCATGATGGAACAGGGCCACCCGCTGCTGTACTGGGAGAACATCGAGGGCGGCCACGGCGGCGCGGCCGACAACGGCCAGAAGGCGCAGATGATGGCGCTCGAGTACACCTTCCTCTGGCAGCAGCTGGGCGGGAAGTAGAGCCCGCGGGGGCCGCGTGCTGCACTGGATCGACGACGGCACGCCCCTGCCCTCGGCCGACGCGGCCTTGGGCGCCGACACCGAGCTGCCCGGGCTGGTGGCCGCCGGTGGCCGCGTCACGGTGCCGCGGCTCGACGAGGCCTACCGCCACGGCATCTTCCCCTGGTACAGCGAAGGCCAGCCGGTGCTGTGGTGGAGCCCCGACCCGCGCATGGTGCTGCACACCGCCGAGTTCCACCTCTCGCACACGCTGAGGAAGACGCTGCGCCGCTTCCTGCGCGCGCCCGGCTGCGAGATCCGCTTCGACCATGCCTTCGAGCGCGTCATCCAGGCCTGCGCCAGCACGCCGCGCGAGGGGCAGGACGGCACCTGGATCGTGCCGGCGATGCAGCGCGCCTACGCCGCCTGGCACCGCGCCGGCCGCGTGCACAGCGTGGAGACCTGGGTCGACGGCGAGCTGGCCGGCGGGCTGTACTTCGTGGCCATCGGCCGCATGTGCTTCGGCGAATCGATGTTCGCGCACCGCACCGACGCGTCCAAGATCGCGCTGGCCGCGTTCGTGGCCGCCGCCCGGGCGCGCGGGGTGGCGATGATCGACTGCCAGCAGAACACCGGCCACCTGGCCAGCTTCGGCGCGCGCGAGATCGCCCGGCGCGACTTTCTCCGGCATGTCGACGAGGCCACACGGGCTGCCGAGCCCGCACAATGGACCTATGATGAAGCGGCCTGGGCGCAGCTGGCGCCCGGGCTGACCGCAGAGCCTGCCGAACCCGCCGCGTGACGCACCCGAAAGAATTGCCGCTGCGCTCGTTGCAGTTCTATGCAACGGCGCCCTATCCGTGCAGCTACCTGCCCGGCCGGCAGGCGCGCTCGCAGGTGGCCACGCCCAGCCATCTGATCCACGCCGACACCTACTCGGGCCTGGTCGCCAGCGGCTTCCGCCGCAGCGGCATGTTCACCTACCGGCCCTATTGCGACGGCTGCCGCGCCTGCGTGCCGCTGCGCATTCCGGTGGCGGGCTTCAAGCCGTCGCGCAGCCAGCGCCGCGCGCACAAGGCCCACGCCGACCTGAAGGCGCGCGTGCTGCGCCTGGGCTTCGTGCCCGAGCACTACCAGCTCTACCTGCGCTACCAGAGCGGCCGCCACAGCGGCGGCGGCATGGACCACGACAGCGTCGACCAGTACACGCAGTTCCTGCTGCAGAGCCGCGTGAACTCGCGCCTGGTGGAGTTCCGTGCGCCGGCGCCCGAAGGCGAGACCGGTGCCCTCAAGATGGTGTCCATCCTGGACGTGCTGTCCGACGGCATCTCGGCCGTCTACACCTTCTACGAACCCGAGCCCGACACCAGCTACGGCACCTACAGCGTGCTGTGGCAGATCGAGCAGACCAGGCTGCTGAAGCTGCCGCACGTGTATCTCGGCTACTGGATCCAGCAGAGCCCGAAGATGGCCTACAAGGCGCAGTTCCGGCCGCACCAGCTGCTGGTGGACGGGCGCTGGCAGGACGCCGCGCCCGAAGCCTCCGCCTCAGGCGGCTGACCAGGTCTCTCCGGCGCGGCGCACCGCGCCCTCGGCTTCCAGCTTCAGCAGGTGGGCCAGCAGCGAACGCGCGGCCACGCCGTGCAGCGCAGCCGACACCTCTTCGTAGGCCACCGGCACCAGCGTGGTCACGTCCGCCGGCCCGGCGCTGCGCACGGCGGCCAGCACCCTGGCCTCGCGGCGCAGCCGGTGCGCGACCAACGCACGCAGCACGCCGTGCGGATCGGCCACCAGGAAGCCGTGGCCGGGTGCGAACCACTGCAGCGGCTCGTCGAGCAGCGCGTTCAGGCTGCGCAGGTAGACCGCCATGTCGCCGTCGGGCGGGTTGATCACGACGGTGGAACCCTGCATCACGTGGTCGCCGGTGAAGAGCAGCTGCTCTTCCTCGAGCAGGAAGCACAGGTGGTTGCTGGCGTGGCCGGGTGTGTGGATCACGCGCAGCGTGGCGCCGTCGCCCGCAGCTATCCGGTCGCCGTGCGCCGGCTGGTGGTCGGGCGCGAAGCTCTCGTCCTGCCACATCGGGTGCGCGGCCAGCCGGCCCCACACCGGCGCGCCGGTGGCGGCGGCCAGCGCGGCGGCACCGGGCGAATGGTCGCGGTGCGTGTGCGTGACGAGGATGCGCTCGATGCGCCCCGGCGCCGCAGCCAGCAGCGCCTGCAGGTGCTCGTCGCTCACCGGGCCGGGGTCGATCACCGTGCAGCGCCGGCCGTCGCCGACCAGGTAGCTGTTGGTGCCCGGGCCGGTCATCGGGCCGGGGTTGGGCGCGGTCACGCGCACGATGCGCGGCGACAGCCGCACGGCGCGGCCGGGCAGCAGGTCCGCGTGCACGTCGCCCCGGCCGCCCGGGTCCAGCCGGCCGATCTCGGCATAGGGCAGCTCGTGCGGCAGCACCACCACCTCGTTGCCGCGCGGCCCGAGGCCGCGCCGCGGCATCACCAGCGGCACCTCGGCCAGGCGGCGCAGCGTGTCCATCGCGATCGCCACGTCGGCATAACCGGCCATCTGCTGCAGCAGGCGCCGGGTCACCGGCAGCAGCTTGAGCCTGCGCTCGGGATCCAGCGCGTCGCGCGGCGTCAGCCACATCAGCTCCACGGTCTCGCCGCCGTCGGCCACGGCCACCTGCCCGGCCGGCGCCGGGGCGGCGAAGAAGCGCGTGTCGAAGCGCTTGGCGGCGCCCGGCGGCGTGAGCCAGTGCGCGAAGTAGGCCAGCTGGCGCAGATCGAACTTCAGGCCGCTGGCTGCGCAGAACTCGGCGGCGCCGGCGGTGCCCTGCTGCAGGCGCTCGCGCCAGCCCTGCAGCGGCGCGAGATCGAACGCGCCCTCGGCCAGCAGCAGGCCCACTTCCTCGAAGGTCTCGCGCAGCGCGGCGATGGCGTAGTCCAGTCCGCCTTCGGCCACTCCGAGGCGGCGGCTGAACGCGGCATCGTCGGGGCCCACGCAGTGGGCGTGCGCGGCGCGGTCGCGCGCGTCGAGCACGCCGCCCGGGAACACGGTGGCGCCGCTGCGCCGGTCGCCGTCGCGTTCGGCGCGGCGCAGCATCAGCACCTCCAGCCCGTTCGCGCCGTCGCGCAGCAGCAGCAGCGAGGCCGCCGCACGCGCGTCGGCCGCCGGCACGTAGAGCCCGGGCGTGCCGCTCACTTCGCCACCCCGGCGCCGCGCAGCGCGGCGATCTCGGCGGCGCCGAAGCCGGCCTCGCGCAGCACCTCGTCGGTGTGCTCGCCGGTGCGCGGCGCGCGGCGCGGCATGGCCGCGGGGGTGCGGTCGAAGCGCGGCGCCGGGCCCGGCTGCGTGACGCCGTCCACCGTCACGAAGGCCTCGCGCGCACGGGCGTGCGGGTGCGCGGCCGCCTCGTCGAACGAGAGCACCGGCGCGAAGCAGGCGTCGCTGCCTTCGAGGCGCCGGCACCACTCGTCGCGCGGGTGCTGCTTCACCCTGGCGGCGATGGCCGCGCGCATCTCGGGCCACAGGCGGCGGTCGTACTGGCGCGGCGCGAACTTGGGGTCGAGCTCCAGCGCGGCCGCCAGCGTCGCGAAGAACTTGGGCTCCAGCGGCGCCAGGCTGATGTGGCGGCCGTCGGCGGTCTCGTAGGTGTCGTAGAACGGCGCGCCGCCGTCCAGCAGGTTCTCGCCGCGCGGGCCGCTCCAGCTGCCGGCGGCCTGCAGGCCCCAGAAGATCGACGCCAGCGACGCCGCGCCGTCCACCATCGCCGCGTCCACCACCTGCCCGCGGCCCGAGCGCTGGCGCTCGAACAGCGCGGCCATCACGCCGAACGCGAGGTAGAGCGCGCCACCGCCGTAGTCGCCCACCAGGTTCAGCGGCGGCACCGGCCTGCCGCCGGCCGGGCCGATGGCGTGCAGGACGCCGCTGAGCGCGATGTAGTTGAGGTCGTGGCCGGCGGCCTGCGCCAGCGGGCCGGCCTGGCCGAAGCCGGTCATGCGGCCGTAGACCAGGCCCGGGTTGCGCGCCTGGCACGCCGCGGGGCCGAGGCCGAGCTTCTCGGTGACGCCGGGGCGCAGGCCCTCGAGCAGCACGTCGGCACGGTCGACCAGGCGCAGCGCCGCGTCCACGCCGGCCGGCGACTTCAGGTCCAGCGCCACCGAGCGCCGCCCGCGTGCGTTGACGTCGTGGGCCGGGTCCATCGCCAGGCCCAGGCCGCTGGGCTCCAGGCGGTCGATGCGCACCACGTCGGCACCCAGGTCCGACAGCAGCATGCCGGCCAGCGGCACCGGGCCGATGGCGGCGAGTTCGATCACGCGCAGATCCTTCAGCGGACCTTGTGGGTTCATGGCAGCTAGAAGTCGAGTTCCAGGCGGCAGAGTGTGCCGCGTCGGACGACCCCTGCACCCGCGGCGCGGGCATAGACGCCGAACTGCACCGGCGCCCGCGGCGCGCGCCGCTGGCTCTCGCGCGCCACCGCCGCCAGCGTCTCGCGGCCGGTGGCGGCCGTGGCGGGGTCCACGTCGACGCAGACGCAGCGCTCGCACGGGGCGTACACCTCCAGCCGCGGCGCCCCGGGGTCGGCGTCGAACACGACGGCGCGGGCGTGGTCCTCGATGAAGGGCGGCATGTCATCCGCCACCGGCCCCAGCACGAGGTTGGCGCGAAAACGCGGCAGCGCCGCGCGGGCCTCGTCGTCCGAGGCCAGCGCCAGAGCCTCGCGCACCGAGCGCACGCTGGCCAGGTGCAGCGGGTTGACGCGGTGGTCGGGCACCCGCGGGCGCGCGACGCGCACCGGCGCGCCGGCGACCTCCGAAGCGAACCGCGCCACCGCATCGCCGGCGTCCTCGGCCCCCATCGTCACGTGGCGCGCGGCCGCGCCGTCCCATGCCGCAAGCTCGCAGGGGCGCCCCTCGCCGGGCCCGGGCAGCGGCACGAAGGCGCCGCCATGCGCCAGCCCCGTGCGGCCGTTGCGCAAGGCCGGCTGCAGCAGCACCAGGCGCGGCAGCGCGCCGAGCCAGGTGACGGTGCCGCTCGCGTCCACCACCACCCACTCGCGGTCGCCCCGCACGTCGCCCGAGGCGTCGACACGCAGCTCGTCCACCACCAGGCCGGCACAGGCCTTGACGGGGTAGACGATGCAGGCTTCGACGCGGGCGAGCATGGTGCGAGGCTACCAAGACCCGCCGCGCCTGGCGCGCGCGTCAGTCGGGCGCGCCGCCCAGGGTCAGGTTCATCGTGGTGCCGGTCATGCCGCGGGCCCGGTCGGATGCCACGAACACCGCCGCGTCCGCCAGTTCCTGGATCGACATCACGCGCCGCGCGTGGCTCCAGTTGGCCAGGAAGGTGGTGAACTGCTCCCAGCTCATGCCCGCGCGCGACGCCTTCAGCTCGAAGGCCTCCCTCATCGTGCGCGTCTCGGGCAGGCCGTGCGGGCGCACGGCGACCACGCGGATGCCGTGCGGCGCCAGTTCGGTGGAGAGGTCGCGCGTCAGGGCGTCCTTGGCCGCCTGCGCGGCACCGTAGCCGCCGTTGAGGGCGGTGCCGACGCGCCCCGGCAACGCCGTGACGGTCATGATGACCCCGGACTTGCGCGGCAGCATGCGGCGCGCGGCCAGGCGCGCCGTGAGGAAGTACGACGTCGCGTAGTCCGACACCGGCGAGCGGAAGCGCTCCAGGTCCAGCTCCACCAGCGGCACGCCCAGCGCGCTGGCGTTCGAGAAGCCGGCCGCGTTGAGCGAGATGTCGATCCGGCCGGTCTGCTCGGTCACGCGTTGCAGGTGGGCATCGATCGCCCGCTCGTCGAGCGCGTCCACCTGTGCCACTTCCGCCCGCCCGCCGGCGCTGCGCACGGCGGCGGCGACGGGTTCCAGGGCCGCCAGCTGGCGCCCGGTGAGGTGGACCTGGGCGCCTTCGGCGGCGAAGGCGCGCGCGACCGCGGCGCCGATATGACCTGCGGCGCCGTAGACCACGGCGACCTTGTCCTTCAGCATCATCTCGAGTTCCTTTCGTTGGGCGGCCGGTCCCATGACCTGCCGACGTTGTAGACACCCCGACCGCTCGAAACCGGGCGCGCGCCGGCCGCCGCCCAGTTGCGGCGCGGCGCGGTGTCTAAGCCGGATGGACGACACTCGACCCGTGATCCCACCCCTCATCCGGCAGGCGCAGGCCGGCGACGGCGAAGCCTTCCGCGCCGCCATCGCGCCGCACCGGCGCGAGCTGCAGCTGCACTGCTACCGCATGCTCGGCTCGTTCCAGGACGCCGAGGACGCCCTGCAGGACACCCTGCTGGCCGCGTGGCAGGCCCTGGCGGGCTTCGAGGGTCGCGCGTCACTGCGCACCTGGCTGTACCAGATCGCCACCCACCGCTGCCTGAACCTGCGCCGTAGCGCCAGCCGCCGGCCCGCGCGCGAATGGGACATACCCGGCGTCGACCCGCCCGAGCCCACGCGACGGGGCGAGGTGCTCTGGCTCGAGCCCTATCCCGACGCGCTGCTGGATGTGTTGATCGACCCCGGGCCGGGCCCGCAGGCCCGCCACGAAAGGGCGCAGACCCTGTCGCTGGCCTTCGTCACGGCGCTGCAGCGCCTGCCGCCGCGCCAGCTGGCGGCGCTGCTGCTGTGCGACGTGCTGGAGTTCCAGTCCCGGGAAGCCGCGCGCATGCTGGACTGCTCGGTGGACGCCATCAACAGCGCGCTCAAGCGCGCCCGGGCCGGCCTGCAGGCGCGCGCCGGGGCTGTCGACGGAGCGCCCGGCGAAGGCCCGCCCGCGCCCGGCTCGCCGGGCGAACAGGCGCTGGCGGCGAGGTTCGTCGACGCCTACGAGGCCGCCGACGTCGACGCCCTGGTGTCGCTGCTGACCGACGACGTGTTCGTCTCGATGCCCCCGTTGCCGCTGGAATACGAGGGCGCGACCGCGGCCCGCGGCCTGTTCGCCGCGATCTTCGCCGCGGGCCGGCGCTTCCGGCTCGTGCCCACGCGGGCGAACGGACAGCCGGCGTACGGCGCCTACGTGCGCGACGCGCTGGGCGCATGGCGCGGCGCGGGCCTCTTCGTGCTCGGGCTGCGGGGCGATCGCATCTGCGCGCTCACCCGGTTCGAGAGCGGCGTGCTGCCCTGGTTCGACCTGCCGCGCCAGCTGTAGCGCGGCGCCGTGGCCGCCACCGCGCCCACCCGGGATGTCTGCTACGGTGCAGGCCCGCCATGCCCGCAGACGCCACGCCCGAATCCACCCCGCCGGTGCCGCGCCGCGTGCTGGTCATCGGCGCCACCGGCACCATCGGCCAGGCCACGGTGCGCGCGCTGCTGCGGCGCGGGCACGAGGTGGTGTGTGTCGTGCGCCCCAAGGCCGGCGTCGGCGGCCGGCTGGCGCCCGCCGACTGGGCGCAGCGCCTGCCCGGCGCCACCGTGCGCGTGGGCGACGTCTGCGACGCGGCCTCGCTGGCGCGCGACGCATTGCGCGGCGAACGCTTCGACGTGCTGGTGTCGTGCCTGGCTTCGCGCACCGGCGCGCCGCGCGACGCCTGGGCCATCGACCACCACGCGCAGCTGCTGGCCCTGGAGGCGGCCAGGGCCGCGGGGGTCCGGCACATGGTGCTGCTGTCGGCCATCTGCGTGCAGAAGCCGCGGCTGGCGTTCCAGCACGCCAAGCTGGCGTTCGAGCAGGTGCTGGCCGGGTCGGGGCTGACCTATTCGATCGTGCGCCCGACGGCCTACTTCAAGTCGCTGTCGGGCCAGGTGGCGCGCGTGCAGGCCGGCAAGCCTTTCCTGCTGTTCGGCGACGGCACGCTGACCGCGTGCAGGCCGATCGGCGACGACGACCTCGGCGAGTACCTGGCCGGCTGCCTGGACGACCCGGCGCGCCACAACCGCGTGCTGCCGATCGGCGGCCCCGGCGCGGCGCTGACGCCGCGCCAGCAGGGCGAGCAGCTGTTCGCCCTGCTCGGGCGTCCGCCGCGCTTCCGGCAGGTGCCGGTGGCGCTGCTGGATGCGATCGTCGCCGTGCTGGGCACCCTGGGGCGCGTGCTGCCCGCACTGGCGGACAAGGCCGAGCTGGCCCGCATCGGCCGCTACTACGCCACCGAGTCGATGCTGGTCTGGGACGCAGCCGCCGGGCGCTACGACGCGGCGGCGACACCCTCCACCGGCCACCAGACGCTGAGCGACTTCCACGCGCGGCTGCTGCGCGGCGAGGCCGTGCTGGAGCGCGGCGACCACGCGGTGTTCTGAGGCTAGGAGTCTGGGCGGCATCAAGGTCCGCGTCGCAGGGTCTCCGGGTCCGGCCCTCCCGGCTGCGAGAAGCTGCGGCGGTAGTCCCGCGGGGCCACCGCCAGACGGGCCTGGAAGTGATGGCGCATCGCCTGGACGCTGCCGAAGCCCACCTCGACCGCGATGCGCTCGACGGACAGGCGGCTCGACTCGAGCAGCCTCTGCGCCTGGGCCACGCGCTCGGCGATCAGCCATTGCCCCGGTGCCAGCGCCGTGGCTTCGGTGAAGCGCCGAAGAAAGGTCCGCGGGCTCATGACGGCCACCTGCGCCATGCGCTCGACCGTCCAGGGCGCCGCCAGATCCGCCCGAACGGCCTCGAGCACGCCCGCCACCCGGTGGGTGTGGTCCGTCGGGACCGGCCGCTCGATGAACTGGGCCTGGCCGCCGGCCCGATGCGGTGGCATCACGAGGCGCCGCGCGACACTGTTCGCGGCCTGGGTGCCGAAGTCCTGGCGCACGATGTGGAGCATGAGGTCGATGCCCGCAGCGCTGCCCGCCGACGTGTAGATCCGGTCCTCCTCGGCGTACAGCACGTCCGCGTCGACGGTGATCTCCGGATGCCGGCGCTGGAGCCGCTCGGCATAGCGCCAGTGCGTGGCCGCCCGCTTGCCGGCGAGCAGACCCGTGGCGGCGAGGACGAAGGCGCCCGAACAGATGGACGCCAGGCGTGCGCCCCGGTGCCAGGCCGCGCGCAGGCGCTCGGTCAGCTCGCCGGGCACGGGCACCTCGGCGCCCTTCCAGCCTGCGGCGACGATGAGGTCCGCCTCGTCGAGCAGTTCGATGCCGGCGGCAGGCGCGACCACGAGGCCGCCATGCGCGCGCAGCGGGCCGGCTTCGATCGCGGCGCTGGCGTAGCGGTACCAGCCCGCGCCCATCTCCGGCCGCGCGATGCCGAACACCTCCGCCACGATGGCGAACTCGAAGGTGCACAGCCGGTCGTGCACCAGGGCCACCACCAGCGGGCCCTGCAGGTCGACCGGCGCCGTCTCGTCCGGCTGAGCCCTCGGCGCTGACTGGGTGGGGTGCATGTCGCTACAGGACTCCGATCGTCAAGGCCGGGGCGCGCGGCCGCCTCGCGCAGGCGCAGCCGCAGCCCGGGTCCGCGGTCGCTGCGCGCCAGCCACGGCCCGCACCGCCTCGCGCACCCAGCGCTGGCCGCCGTGGCCGTGATTGCGCTCGTGCCAGACCATGCCGACCTCGAAGCCCTCGACCGGAAACGGGCACGGCAAGACCCGCAGCCGGTCCGCGTGGTCGCGCACCAGGCGCTGCGGCACGAGCGCGACGAAGTCGGACTGCGCCACCAGTTCCGGAACGAACAGGAACGATGCCGCCGACAGCACCACGTTGCGCGGGTGGCCGAGCGCGGCCAGCACCTCGTCGACCGGCGTCACGAAGTCGCCACCGCGCAAGGAGACGATGACGTGTTCCAGGCCCGCGAACTGCGCGACCGTGAGTCCCTTGCGCAGCCGCGGATGCCCGCGCCGGCCGATCAGCACGTACTGCTCGTCGAACAGATGCCGCGTGCGCAGCCCCGGGGGCGCAGCCTGCGGCGTCATCAGCGCCAGGTCCACCTCGCCGCGCGCCATCTGCGCGTCGAGCTGCGAGACGTCGAGGTTGCGCAGCGCCAGACGCAGGCCCGGGGCCTGGCTGCGCAGCTGCCGCAACAGCGGCATCGCCACGGCTGCCTGCAGGTAGTCGGTGCAGGCGATGGTCACGCTCAGCCGCGCCGTGGTGGGGTCGAACGAGCCGTGCGTGGCCACCGTCGCGCGCAGGTGGTCCAGTGCGCCGCGCAAGGGCTCCAGCAGCTCGAGCGCCTTGGCCGTGGGCGTCATGCCGCGCCGCCCGGGGATCAGCAGCGGGTCGTCGAACAGGTCGCGCAGGCGGCTCAGCTGGGCGCTCACGGCGGGCTGGCTCAGATGCAGCCGCCCGGCCGCCCGGGTGACGTTCTGCTCGACCAGCAAGGTTTCCAGCGTGACGAGCAGCCTGAGGTCCAGATGCTTGGTATCCACGGCATGGATGGTAGGTCAGCAGATCATCGATTTCTCAGGTGGCAGGGATGCACGCAGACTTTCTGCCACGTCCTCGCCCCGCTGCCTGCGGGCGCTTCCCACCCCCTTCCGGAACACCATGACCCCTGCCTCTTCCAAGCCCCTGATATCCGTGGCCGGCGCCACCAGCAAGCAAGGCCGCAGCGTCGCCGCATCGCTGCTGGCCAGCGGCCGCTACCGCGTGCGCGCGCTGACCCGCAACATGCACAGCGCGCCGGCGCGCGAGCTGGCCGAACGTGGCGCCGAGATCGTGGTGGCGCCGCTGGAGATGGGGCGCCAGGCCGAGCTGGCGGCCGCCCTGCGCGGCTCCTACGGCGCGTTCCTCATGACGCCGCCGGTGGCGAAGGAACCGCCCGCCGAGCCCGAGCTGACGCTGGGCGCCGAACTGGCGGCGGCAGCCCGCGATGCCGGCGTCGAGCACGTGGTGTTCAGCGGGCTCGAGAACGTGGAGCAGCGCACCGCGGGCACCAAGTGGGCCCCGCACTTCACGGACAAGGCCAAGGTCGAGGCCTACATCCGCAGCCTGCCGATGCGCAGCTCCTTCGTCTACCTGGCGCTCTTCTACAGCAACTTCGTCGAGTACTACGTGCCCAGGCCCGGGCCCGACGGCCTCACCTTCGCGCACTACCTGCCGCCGGACCTGGCCGCCCCCTACTGCGATCCGCTGACGGCCACCGGCCCCGCGGTGCTCGAGATGTTCGACCACCCCGAGCGCTACAGCGGCCGCTCGATGCCGGTGATCGGCGAATTCCTGACCGCGCAGCAGATGGTGGACACCTTCGCCCGCGTGAGCGGCAGGAAGGCCCGCTACGCATCCGCCTACTCGCGCGCCGACTTCCTGCATCACTTCCCTCACTTCGCCGCCCATGAAGCCTTCGTTCGCGAGTGCACCGGGATGGTGGAGTACATCTTCGAGTACGGCTACTTCGCGCCCGGGCGGGACCTGCAGTGGAGCCGCACGGTCGACCCGCACGCGCTGACGTGGGAGCAGTTCCTGCGCAGGACCCGGTGGCAAGGCGAGCCGATGAGCTTCGGCCCCGGCGCGGCCAGCGACGCGCAGGCGCTCGCTGCGGACTGAGCGCCACCGCGGCTCCGCAGCCGCGGCCCGTCACGCCGTCATCGCCTGCACGCCGGCGCCGCCCTTCACCGTGAAGGCCGGAACGGCGTCGAAGCGCGGATCCAGCAGCATCTCGACGATGCGCCTGCCGTACTCGGCGGGCAGCAGCGGCGCGCCGAAGCCGGCCAGCAGGTCCGCCGGGCTCACCCCGCGCTGCCGCGCGTAGGCCTCGGCGGCGGCACGCCCCAGGTCGGTGTCGCCGACGATCTGCAGCGGGATCACGGCCTGGAAGCGGATCCCCAGGCCCTTGGCCGCCGAGGTCGCGTTCGCATACTGCGCCATCAACCAGATCATGCGCTTGGCGCCGGCGTAGCTGCCCGACAGCGGCGAGCCGTTGACCGCGGCACCGCTGGAGGACAGCACGACGCGCGTCCCCGGCCGCAACGGCCGGTTGAGCGCGGCCTGGACCCACAGGAAGCTGGCCTTGACGTCGACCTCCCAGTTGCGGCTGAAGGACTCCCAGGTCTGCTCGTGCAGCGGGGCCATGTGTGGCACGGCCCCGCCGTTGAGGATCAGGATCTCCGGCGAAGAGGCCGCCAGCGCGCTCTCGATGACCGAAGGCGACGCCATGTCGCCCTGCACGGTGGACACGCCCAGCCGCTGCCCGAGTTCGATCAGACGGTCGGCGCGCCGCGCCACCACCGTCACCTCCGCGCCCTGGTCGACCAGCGCCTCGACCACGCCCAGGCCGAGGCCTGCGCTGCCGCCCGTGACCAGGGCCCGACGCCCCACCAGTGCCTTCATGCCCGTTCTCCGTCCGTTGGATGCATGCCATGACGCGCGAGCCACGCCAAAGGATCCGGACGACGTCGAGCAACGCAGCGCTAGGTCGCCCGCGCGCGCACCGCCAGCGCCTGGGCGGGGTTGGTCACGACCAGGGTCTGGATCTCCGCCTCGGAGAAACCCGCCGCGCGCAGCGCCGGCAGCAGCGAGGTGAACAGCGGCTCGTAGGGGGCGATCGTGCCGCCGCGAGGCTGCCCGGCCGTGTACCAGCCCGCGTCCTGCGAAACGAGCACGCGGTTCAGCACACCTTCCCGGCGCAGGGTCTGCAGCAGGCCGACATAACGCGCAAGCTGCGCCTCGCGGAAGTCGTCGAACGAGATCCATCCGCCTGCGCGGGCCACCGACACCTGCTGCCGCAGGTCGCCCTCGTGCTGGGCATGCACCCAGATCCAGGCCGACGGGCTGAGGCCGGCCTGGCGGATCGCGGCCAGCTGCTGCATCGCGGTGCGACCGGCTTCGGTGTGCTTCTCGGTCCACGATCCGATGTGGCAGGCGATCGTGAGCCCGGTGTTGCGGTGGGTCTGCACGGCCGCCTGCAGCAGCCGGGTCTCCAGTGCTTCGGGCGGACCTTCGTCAACGCCGATCTTGATCAGGCCCGGGCGGATGCCGCTGCCGTCGATGCCCTCGGTCCACTCGCGTGTCCAGCGCTCGGCCAGCTGGTCTGCCGACTGCGCCATCAGCTCGCCCGACACGAAGCGGCGCCCCGCCGCCGCATAGCCGCCCGTGACCGTCAGCATGTGCAGCCCGCTGGCCTGCGAGAGGCGCTGGATGAGCCGCGGGTGCCGCCCCAGGTTCGTGGCGGTGCACTCCACCAGGCTGCGGCAACCGTGGCGCGCCACGCGCTGAAGCTGCGGCAGCAGGACCTGCACCGCCTCGTCGATGTCCACCTTCAGCGGCTGGGCGGCCTGCTCGGCATGGGGCCTCAGATCCGCGAACAGGTGTTCGTGCGGCAGCGTGACGCCGAGTGCCGCGGCATCGATCCAGCCGTTGACGGTCATCACGCGCAGGCCGTCCGTCGCGGGCAGACGGGCGGGCGGTGCGCAGCCGGCCACGGCAAGGCCGCCGGCCGACAGCAAGGTCTGGATGGCGCGTCGACGATGCATCGAGAAGTCCTTCATGTGCGATGCGCAGATTCTGGAAAGGGCACGCGGCGGATTGAATGCCCTAGAGTCCGGCTTCCTGTCGCGATCGTCCGGAAGAACCGTTGGACCCCCTTTCCCAGGTGCTGTCGCTGCTCGGCACCCGGCACTCCTTCTTCGCGGGCGTCAAGGCCGCGGGATCGTGGGCCGTGCGCTTTCCGCCGCCGGTCGGCATCAAGTTCCACGCCGTCCTCAGCGGCTCATGCTGGCTGGCCGTCGATGGTGTGCCGGGCTGGCACGAGGTGCAGGCGGGCGACAGCTACCTCATCAGCCGCCCCGGTACCTACACGCTGGCCAGCCACCCCGATGTGGAGCCGCTTGACGGGCCGGCTCTCTTCAGCACGGCCAGGGAGCATGTGCTGCGGCTGGGTTCGGCCGACGAGTTCTTCCTGGTCGGCGGACGGTTCGACCTCAGCGACCCGGTGCGCCTGCTGCTGGACGGCCTGCCGCCGCTGGCGATGCTGCGCGGCCGTGCGCCCGGGGCCGAGGTGCTGCAGTGGTCACTGAAGCAGCTGGGCCAGGAGCTGGCACAGCCTTCGCCCGGCGCGGCGCTCGTGATCGAGAACCTGGCGCAGATGATGCTGGTGCAGTTTCTGCGGCTCTACCTCGCGTCCGACGCGCCGCTGGCCGCCGGTTGGTTGCGGGCGTTGTCCGATGCCCCCTTGCGGGCGGCCGTGCAGGCCATTCACGGCAACCCCGAGCGGCGCTGGTCCGTCGAGGGACTGGCCGAGGTCGCGGGCCTGTCTCGCTCGACCTTCGCGCAGCGCTTCAAGCTGCAGATGTCCATGGGCCCGCTCGAGTACGTGCTGCGCTGGCGCATGCTGCTGGCCGCGCAGGAGCTGCGCCAGGGCGGCCGCACGGTCTCGGCCATCGCGGAGCGGCTGGGCTACGACTCCGACAGCGCGTTCAGCAGCGCCTTCAAGCGCATCATGGCCTGCTCGCCCAGCCGGTACCGGGTGCAGCAGGCGGCCCGTTGAGCGGTGCGCGGCCCGGTCTACTTCTCGCCGTCGTAGGGGTATGGCACGAACCGGTACCCCTTGCCCGCACGCACCAGCCGGCCGAGGCCCGGAAAGGGCTGGTGGGCAGCGGCCACGATCACGCCGCCCGCCGCGGCTTCGGCGAAGACCTTGCTTCGGGCCCGGGCGGCCTTCGGGGAATCGGTGTCGAAGACGATCGTGACCTGCGGCTCCGGGAACTGAACCGCGCCGACGTGCATCACGTCGCCCCACACCAGCAGTTGGCGCCCCACCGATTCAACCCGGTACACCGTGTGACCATGGGTGTGGCCGTTTGCTGAAATCGCCCGGATGCCGGGCGTGAGTTCGGTGCTGCCGTCAAACGGCTTCACACGGCCGGCGTCGGCGTAGGGCTTGAGGGCAGACCCTGCGAACGCGAAGAAGGGGCGGTGCGCTTCCGGCGCCAGCCTGGCCTGCCCGGCATCGGTCCAGTACCTGAGCTCGCGCTGGTCGAGGCGGATCACCGCCTGGGGAAACGCCATCCCCGAGGTCGTGAGCAGCCCGCCGACGTGGTCGGGGTGAACGTGGGTGAGGTAGACCTCGTCCACCTGCTCGGGCGTGTAGCCCGCGGCGCCCAGGTTGCGCAGCAGCTGGCCCAGCTTCGGGCCGACGACGCCGCTGGGCCCGGTGCCGCTGTCGATGAGGACGAGCTTCTCGCCGGTGTTGATCAGGAACGCATTGACCGAGGCCGGGATCACGGGGCCCTGCAACTCGGCATGCAGGGCCTTTTCGATCCGGGCAGGCGGTGAATTCGTCAGCAGCTTGCCCGGTTCCAGATCGATGCTGCCATCGTGCAGCGCCGTGACTTCGAACCGGCCCAGCATCATGCGGTGGAAGCCCGGTGCCTGGCCTTTCTGCTGCGGTGCCGCGGCCCAGGCGGGCGCGACGAGAAGGATGGCCATGACCAGCGAGACGCCGCGTCGCGTCATCGTCTTCATCAGTTTCATTCGGTGCTTCATTCGTCGTGGTTGGTGGAACCCATGCCGCGGCTGCAGGATGTGCCAGCGGAGACCATGAGCCTCCTTGCAGTTTAGGAACGAGCCCGAGTGGGGAATGTCGAATCTCAGGCATCGGATTGGCGCCACCGGCGCGCCAGATGCCGGCCGCGGGCCCAGGCGAAGCGGACCGGGGCGCGCCACAATGAAGCGACTCTTCCCATCGCCCCCGGGGTTCCATGGTGCCGCTTCCCGATCTCCTGCTGTTCGCCGGTGCTGCGCTGGTGATGGTCCTGACACCGGGCCCGAACATGATCTACCTGGTCTCGCGCTCCATCTGCCAGGGCCGCAGGGCCGGCGTGGTGTCCCTGCTCGGCGTCGTCGCTGGTTTCCTCGTGCACATGCTGGCGGCGGCCGGGGGCCTGACGGCCCTGTTCATGGCCGTGCCGCTGGCCTACGAGCCGCTGAAGTGGACCGGTGCGCTGTACCTGCTCTACATGGCCTGGCAGGCCGTCAGGCCGGGCGCCCGATCGCCTTTCGAAGCACGGGATCTGCCGGCCGATCCGCCGACGCGCCTGTTCCTGATGGGCTTCCTGACGAACGTGCTGAATCCGAAGATCGCCGTCTTCTACCTCGCCATCTTTCCCCAGTTCGTGTCGCCGGGGCATGGTTCGCTCTTCGCGCAGAGCGTGCAGCTGGGCGTGACGCAGATCGCCGTGAGCTTCAGCGTCAACCTGCTCATCGTGTTGTCGGCGGCGCGGCTCGCGGGCTGGTTCTCGCGCAGCCCGCGCTGGCTGGCGGCGCAGCGCTGCGTCATGGGTACGGTGCTGGCCGCACTGGCCGTGCGCCTGGCCCTGGAGCCGCGCAGAGCCGTCTGAGCGCGGCGCGCGGGCTGGCGCGATCTTGTCGACAAACGTCGCCGGCGGCCCTTGTCCTCCGAGCGGCGGAAGAAAAAGATGCGGGCTTCCATGTGCAGGGAGCCCCTGATGCCCAGTTCCGTTTCCACCACCCCGGCGGCGCCATCCGCAGAGGCCGTCGCCCATTTCAGTGCCGAGTTCACCTTCGAGACGGACTGCTGGGACGTCAACGACGCCATGAGCAAGGGGCCTGACTTCGTCCTGCTGGACGTGCGCAGCCCCGCGCTCTACGCCAAGGGGCACATCGCGGGTGCGATCAGCATGCCGCATGGCAAGATCGTCGAATCGACCCTGAGCGCCTGGCCCCAGGACACCTTGTTCGTGACCTACTGCGCCGGCCCCCATTGCAATGGCGCCGCGCGCGGTGCCCTGCGGCTGGCGAAGCTCGGCCGTCCGGTGAAGATCATGGCCGGCGGCGTGACCGGCTGGATCGACGAGGGCTTCGCGCTCGAAGCCTCGGCGTGACAGCGTCGAGCGCAGCGCAGCTGGGCCGTGTCACCGGTCCCCGGCCCGCAGCGCCTCGGCGTAGCGGGCCAGCGACCGGTTGTAGCGCGGCAGGTAGGTCGAGAGTGCGCCCAGGCTGATGGCCAGCGCTTCGCGCTCGCGCCCCAGGTCGGCGAGCGCCAGCGCCAGGAAGGCCGCGACGGCCTGATCCAGTTCATCCGACGGCTGCTTCATCTCGTCGGCCAGGATGGCCGCCGCCTGCTGCGCCTGCCCGAGGTTGCGCAGCGAACTGGCCATCTGGATCCTGGCCCTGCGCCGCCGGATGCCTGACAGGCCCGCCTGCAGCGCTTGCTCGTACAGCACCGCGGCCTTCTCGGGAAAGCCGGTCGAATCGTTCGCGGCGCCCATCTCGAAAAGGGCGGCCGGATCGCCATCGCCGCGTTCCGACGTCAACTGGCGCATCTGCGAAAGAAACGCCGGCACCTCCATGCCGTCCAGTTTCGCCCACAGCTGCGAGAGACGCCGTTCCCAATCGGTGTGTTCGGAATTCATCGAACGATCTTAGGGCGCATCGCATGGGGCTCAGTAGGCCACCGTGAAGCGCCTGCGAAGGTGCTGCGGACGCTCCAGCTCGTCCAGGGCCGCGACGGCGAGGTCCTCGTTCGATATGCGGCTGTTCCCCGACGCATCGACAAGGAGGCGATCGGCCCCGGTGCGGTACACACCGGTGCGCTGGCCGGGCGCCAGGTTCGCGGCCGGGCTCAGGAAGGTCCAGTCGAGATCGCCCACGGCCTTCAGGGCATCGAGGAACGCGGCGGTCTTCAGCGCGCCATCACGCCATGGCGCGGGGAAGTCGGGCTGATCCACCAGGCGCTGGCCCGACGCTATCTCCAGGCTGCCCGCTCCGCCCACGACGAACAGGCGCTTCACCTGCGCGGTCTTCGCGGCCTGGAGAATCGATGCCGCGCCCAGCCCGGTCGGGTCCTTTCCCGGGTTGAACGCGCTGACGACCACGTCGTGGTTCGCGATCCGTTGCGCCAGCTCGTGGGTGTTCACCACGTCCACGGCCTGCGCCGTCACGCGGGGGTTGGGCGGCACCTTCCCCGCATCGCGCACGAGCGCGGTGACCTCGTGGCCGCGGGCCAGGGCTTCGGCGAGGATTCGGGACCCGGTGTATCCGGTGGCGCCGATCAGGGCGATCTTCATGAGCGTGTGTCCTGTGGTGCGTGGGAACGGCCACGGTGCGGCGCCGGCAGCGCTGCGGTGTGTGGCGTCGGTCTCACCGGATGATTGGCACGATGGCTCGCGGCATCAATGGGTCCGAGGCGCAGAACACTCTTCCATTCTTCGGAGAGATGGCCGGGACCGCATCAGGCGGCGGTGCCGGATCAGCCCAGGCTCTTCGACAGGCGCGACACCAGGAAATCCACCAGCGACCGCACGCGGGGCAGTTGCTGCCGGTCCTTGTGGAAGAGGACGTGCACGGGCATCGTCGGCGCGAGGACATCCACCAGCACCGGCACCAGGCGCCCGGCCTGGATGTCCTCCCGCAGCAGCAGCTCGGGTTGCATGATCAGGCCGAAACCCCGCAGCGCCGCGACGCGCAGCGCCGCGCCCGCGTTGGAGATCAGACGGCTTTCGGGCATGCGCAGGCCCGACGACCTCGGCACCTGGAACTGCCAGCCGCCATGCCTGGGCCAATGCGCGAAGTCCAGCGTCCTGTGGTCGACGAGATCCGCCGGGGTCTGCGGCGTGCCATGGCGAGCCAGGTACTCGGGCGACGCGCAGACCAGCAGCCGGTACGCGGCCAGCGGGCGGGCGATGAGGCCTGAATCCGCAAGGGCGCCGACGCGGATCGCGGCGTCGAAGCCACCGCCCACCAGGTCGACGATGGTGTCGTCCAGGTGCAGGTCGATCGTGAGCCGCGGATGCAGCGCCATGAAGTCGACCAGCGCCGGCGCCAGGCAGGTCGTGCCCAGCGTCACCGGCGCCGTGATGCGCAGGCGGCCGCTGGTCTCCGAACCGGCCATGGCCATCGCGCGCTCCGCCGCCGTGATCTGGTCGAGGATCGCCTTGCAGCTTCGGTAAAACTGCTGCCCGGCCTCGGTCAGGCGCTGCTGCCGCGTCGTCCGGATCAGCACCGACGCGCCCAGTCGCTGCTCCAGGAACTGGATGTGCTTGCCGATCATCTGCGCCGTCATGTCCAGGCGCTTGGCGGCCGCCGCCATGCTGCCCGCCTCGACCACGGTGACGAACACTTCCATCCCAGCGAGTCGGTCCATTCGAAACCTGCAGTTGTTGGTGATGGCGCCGGCCGCGACTTTTTCTTCGATGCCAGCGCTGCGACATTGGCGCCCGGGCCAACGAGTCCAGCAACCTGGAGATCCGAGAGATGACGAAGAAGATTCTGCTGGTCGGCGCCACCGGCATGCTGGGCCAGGTGGTGGCGAAGACGCTGCTGAGCGTGGGTGACCTCATCGAGGCCGGCAACACGCGCGGCACCCTGCAGGTCGACATCACCGACAGCGCGTCGATCCTCCAGATGTTC
Organism: Rubrivivax sp.; assembly: GCA_044226255.1. Classification (GTDB taxonomy): domain Bacteria; phylum Pseudomonadota; class Gammaproteobacteria; order Burkholderiales; family Burkholderiaceae_C; genus Rubrivivax. The sequence continues at coordinate 71,169 of JBGAHJ010000013.1, read as the reverse complement.
GAGAAGGTGGGCCAGGTCGACGCCATCGTCTCCACCGCGGGCAAGGTCCACTACGGATTGGTGCCCTCCACCACGGCCGACCAGTTCATGGTGGGCCTCAGGAACAAGCTGCTGGGTCAGATCGACCTGGCGCTCGTGGGGCAGGCCTTCCTGAAGGACGGCGGATCCATCACGCTGACGAGCGGCGTGGTGTCCGACGCCTTCATCCGATATGGCGCGAACATGGCCACGGTCAATCGCGGCATCGAGGGTTTTGCAGCGGCCGCCGCCGGCGAACTGGAGCGGGGCCAGCGCATCAACGTGGTCAGCCCGACGATCATCGACGAATCGGTCGGCACCTATGGCCCCTACTTCGCCGGGTTCGAGTCCGTGGCCGGCGCGCGCGTGGCCAAGGCCTACGTCCGGAGCATCGAGGGCATCGAGTCCGGCAAGGTCTACCGGGTCTGGTCCTGACCTCGGAGCAGGCGGCGCCGGCGCGGTCACCGGCTCACGTGGCGTCGCCATCCATCGCGGGCTTCGCGGCCGCCCGGCGTATCTCATGCGGTGCAACTCCCGTCAGCCGCTTCATCCAGCGCGCCATGTGGCTCTGGTGCGAGAAGCCGGCTGCGAGCGCCACTTCGCTGGCCGGCAGTTCGCACTGGCGCAGCAGTTCCCGCGCATGTTCCACGCGTCGCCGCACGACGTAGCGGTGGACGGGTTCGCCCGTCACCGCCCTGAAGCCGCGCTGCAGGCTGGACATGCTGAGGCCGGCCGCCGCGGCCAGCTGCTCGATGGACAGGGCCGACGAGAGGTGGGTCTCGATGAAGTCGAGCGAGCGCTGGATCCGACGCGCCGAGGCCACGTCGGGCGGCGCCGGCACGGGCCCGCCCTGAAGCGACCGCAGCCGCAGCGCGATGGCGGTGGCCAGGGCTTCGACGAACTGGCTGCCCCCGGGATGGCCGGCCCGTTCATCGGCCTCCAGCGCCAGCAGCAGGTGGGTGAGAGCACGGTCCTCCAGCATGTGCCTGACCGCCAGCCCCGGCGGCGGCGAACCCGCCGGCGTCGATGCATCGGCCATGCCGTGCACGAGTGCGACCGGCACGCGCAGTTCGAACCACTCGCTGGCTTCGGCCGCCACGAAGCCTCCCGAAGTGCCGGCCGGCGTCAGGTCCACGTGGCCCCGGCGCCGCACGAAGCTCGAGCCGGTTTCGCGGCATCTCGTGGCGGTACGCCCGCTCAGGTGCAGGCTGATCCGGTGCGCGGACACGACCGGCAGCACCACATCGCCGGCCGGGCTGCGCCGGCGCAGGAGGTTGATCCCGGCCGGCGCCGGAGGCTGCGCGACCGTCATGCGGCAACCATGTCCTCGATCACCCGCTCCACGGGCGTGGCCGCCACGCGCAGCGCCCGCGCGGTCTCCTCGGCGTTGAGCAGGCAGGGCTTCTCGAACAGGTACGCCATCTCCATCACCTCGCGCATCACGGGGACCTCGGTGGCGGCCACGGCCAGCTCGTGCAAAGACATGCGGCGCAGGCCGGGCTCCTTGAAGCCCGCGATGCGCGCCGTGCGCAGCGTCAGCTCGCGCAGGGACAGGTCGATGGACGGCACGTGCCAGGCCCGTCCCCACGACTCGCCCGAGCGAGACGCAGCGATCAGCGTCGACACCACGTCGTCGGTGAAGGTCCAGCTGTGAAGGGCGTCCAGGTCGCCGGGAAAGCTCGCCGTCTCGCCGCGGCTGATGCTCGGGAGCACCATCCAGGTGAAGTACGAGACGACACCTCGCCCCAGGAAGTCGCTGGCGCGAACCTCGGTGACCCGGGCCCGCGAGGCCCGCGCGGCGGCCCACATGCCGGCCCGAACCACGCCCTTGACCGAGATGGGATTCAGCGCCCTCGACTCGACGATCGGCTCGGCCGTCAGCTCCCCGTAGCCGTAGATGTTGCCTAGGGTGACGAGATCGGCGCCCGACTGCTCCGCGGCCGCAAGCACCGCGCCGGCCAGAACCGGGAACTCCCGCGGCCAGCGATCGTAGGCGGGCATCGCGCAATTGAAGATGGTCTGCGTCCCGGCGGCCACGCGGGCCAGCGCCGCCGGGTCCGACGCGTCCAGGGCGAGGTGCCTGACGCCCTTCGCCGTCGCCTGTCCGCCGCGCCGCGACACCAGGGTCACCTCGTGCCCTTCGGCACCGAGCCTTTGCGCAGTCAGCAGTCCGGAGCGGCTGGCGCCGACGACGAGGTACTTGAGAGGGGTCATGGTCGAACATCCGTGCTGGGACGAGCAGTCTCGTCGCCGGCGGCCGGCGTGTCGCGCACGCCAGCGTCAGGACGCAGACACGTTCCGGTCAGCCGCCTGCACGGGATGTCGGGCCAGTGCCCGTTCGGCCCTTTCCTGCTGCACCTTCAGCCGCGCCCGCACGGCGGCCACCATCGCCTCGCTGCAGGACTCCGGGCGACCATGGTCGAAGGGTGGTTCGGGCGCGTATTCCAGCAGCAGCTGCACCTGCTGCGCCTCGTCGGCCCCGAGCACCTCGGACAGCACGGTCAGCGCCACGTCGATGCCGGCCGTCACGCCGCCGCCGGTGATGCGGTTGCGATCTCTGACCACGCGCGCGGCATCCGGTGTCGCGCCGAACAGGCCGAGGTACTCGCGGTAGTTCCAGTGGCTGGCCGCCCGGTAGCCGCCGAGCAGGCCGGCGGCCCCCAGCAGCAGCGAGCCCGAGCAGACACTCGTGATCCAGGCGGCACTCGCTCCTTGTCTGCTCAGCCATGCGAGCACGGCCGCGTCCTGCATCCATCGCCCCTGCCCGGGGCCGCCGGGGACGCAGAGCACGTCGCAGGGCGGGCAAGACTCGAACGTGTCCGTCGGGCACAGCCTCAGGCCGGCGTCGCTCGGCACGGGCTCCTTGTCGCGCCACACGTAGCGGACGTCGCAGCCGGCCGCCGCGAACACCTGTGCGGGGCCGGTGAGGTCCAGCTGGGTCAGCTGCGGATAGAGCAGGAAGGCAACTCGGAGCGGAGAGTGCATGGCTGTGTGTCGTGGCTTGAACCGCACGCATTGTGAGAACGCACCCGGTTGGCGACAATGACAAGGTCATGCGCTTTCTTGCCAACCGATGCCTTCTCGAATCCACAACGCCCGGCCGGCCGGTGGCGACGCCACGCCGCGCCGCCACATCGTCATCCTCGCGTTCGACCAGGCGCAGATGCTCGACATCGCCGGCCCCGCGGATGCCTTCGCGATGGCCCGTCGGCTCGCGCCCGAGCTGGACTACCGCGTGCGCTGCGTGTCATCGCGCGGCGGGCCGGTGCCGCTCTCCAACGGCTTGCAGGTGCAGACGGCCGCGATCCGGCCGGGCGAGCCGGCGTCGATCGACACGCTGTTCATCGCCGGCGCCGAGCGCAGCGGCCTGGAGCGCGCCCTCGACGACGAGCGCCTGCGCCGCTGGGTGACCACGGCGGCCGCGCGGGCGCAGCGGGTCGTTTCGGTGTGCGTGGGTGCCTTCGCGCTCGCCCACTGGGGCCTGCTGGAAGGGCGCCGGGCCACCACGCATTGGTCGATGGCCGCCACGCTGCAGCGGCGGTACCCGGGCGTGCGGGTCGACCACTCGGCCCTGTTCGTGCAGGACGGCAGGCTGTGGACCGCCGGGGGCATCACGACGGGCATCGACATGAGCCTGGCGATGATCGAACAGGACAGCAGCCGCATGGTGGCCGGCCAGGTGGCCGCGGCGCTGGTGATGTCGTCGCGACGCGCCGGCAACCAGGCCCAGTACTCGGCCGAGCTGCGGGCGCAGTCCGGGCGTTACGCGAAGCTCATCGAGGGGATCGGCGCCGACCTGCGCCGGCCCTGGGACATCGGCAGCCTCGCCGCCCGGGCCGGCGAATCGGAGCGGACGTTCTGCCGCCGCTTCCGCGAGGAAACCGGCAACACGCCGGCCCAGTACCTCGAGGGCCTGCGACTGCAGGCGGCGCGGCGCCGGCTCGAAGGGGGCGCCTCGGCGAAGGCGGCCGCGCTGGCGAGCGGCTTCACCTCCGCCGAGCATCTCGCGCGGGCGTTCCGGCGCCGCCTGGACATGTCGCCCGCCGAGTACCGCCGCGTGCACGGTGCGCAGGGCGATGGAGCCGCGCCGCATGCTTGAAGACAGCTTCAGCGGCGTTGCCACGTTCCTGGCCGTGGTCGAGGCCGGCAGCTTCACGGCCGCGGCCACGCGCCTGCACGTCACGCGGTCCGCGGTGGCGAAGTCGATCGCGCGGCTGGAGGCCCGGCTCCGGGTCCGGCTGTTCCACCGCACCACGCGCCAGCAGGCCCTCACGGACGAGGGCGCGCGGTACTTCGAACGCTGCCGCCTGCTGGTGAGCGACCTGCGCGACGTGGAGTCGGCCCTGCAGGATGGACGCGGCGGCGTGGAGGGGCGCGTGCGCATCAGCGCCCCCGTGCTGTTCGGACGTCGTTGCGTGGCGCCGGTCCTGCGGTCGCTGGTCCGGCGGCATCCGGGCCTTGAACTGGAGGCGGAGTTCTCGGACCGTGTCGTGGACGTGCTGGCGGACGGGTTCGACCTGGCGGTTCGCATCGGGCCCGTGGCCGACTCCACCAGCCTCGTGGCGCGCAGGATCGGCTCGCAGCACATGGCCATCTACGCATCCCCGGGCTACCTGGCGGCGCACGGCCAGCCGGGCAGCCTGGCCGAACTGAAGGCGCACCGGGGCGTGCTGTACGGGCGGGCGGGCCAGGCCAGCATCTGGCGCGTGCGCGAAGCAGACGGGACCAGCCAGGACATCCAGCTGCCCGGCCGGGAGCGCTATGACGACCTGCAGGTGGTCGCCGACTCGGCCGTCGATGGCGGTGGACTGGCCTGGCTGCCGCGCTGGCTGGGCGCTCCGCACGTCGCGGCCGGCGAACTGCGGCTCGTGATGGACAGCGACCGCGTGCTGGCGGTCGACATCCATGCCGTGTGGCCGCGCAACCGCTACCTGCCGCTCAGGACGCGCGCGCTGATCGACGCGCTGTCGTCCCAGGTGCCGCTGCGGCTGGGCTGAACGGTGAGCGCCACCGCGTCAGGCTCCGGCCGCCCGCGCCGCGCCGGCAACCGGCTTGACCGGCAAGCGGGCGGCAAACACCACGCCCAGCACCGAGAGCCCGGCCAGGAGCAGCACGGCCGCTTCGAAGCCGCCTTCCACCTGTCGTCGGCTGGCGATGCCGCCCAGCCGGACGAAGACCTCGGTCGACAAGGCGATGCCGCAGAAGCCGGCGAAGAAGCGCACGGTGTTGAAGACCCCGGACGCCCGCCCGATGTCCACGGGCGCCACGCTGGACAAGGCCGCGTTCTGCAAAGCCGGCATGGCCGCGGAGATGCCCACGCCGGCCACGACCATGGCAGGCGCCAGAACCCAGAAGGGCTGCCCCTGGCCGGCCAGTGCACCAAGCCCGGCCAGGCCCGCGGCCTGCAGGAGCAGGCCGACCACGGCCACCGGCCGCTCGCCCAGGCGCGCCGCCAGCTTGCCCGCGAAGGGCGCGGTCACGAACAGCGTCGCGGTCCACGGCAGCAGCTTCAGGCCCACCTCCAGCGGCGAGCCGCCCTGCGTCTGCAGCAACTGCGGCAGCAGGAAGAGCAGGCTGTACAGCGGTGCGTACAGCATCGCACTGGCCAGCAGCGCCCAGCTCAGCGAACCCGATGCGAAGAGCCGGGGCGGGATCATCGGCGCCTGCGCGCGCCGCGAGTAGCGCACGAAGCCCGCCATGCAGACCAGGCCGGCGGCGGCGGACAGTTCCACCTGGAGATGGGTCCAGCCCAGCGCGTGCCCCTGGATCAGGGCCCAGGCCACGCCGAACGACGCCAGGGTCAGCAGCGCCGCACCCCAGCCATCGATGGCGGCCACGGGCGCACGGCCTTCGGCCACCTGGGTGCGCACCAGCGCCACCAGCAGCAGGCCGATGGGGATGTTGATCCAGAACACCCACTGCCACGAGAGTCCCTGCGTCACGGCGCCGCCCAGCGCCGGGCCGGCGATCAGCGCCAGGCCGGTGATGCCGGCGAAGGTGCCGAGCGCACGCGCCCGCTCCGGCCCCGGGAAGGCCGTACTCAGAATGGCCATCGCCACCGGCGCGATCAGCGCGGACGCCAGTCCCTGCACCGCACGCCCGGCGATCAGCGATGCGGCACCGTGCGCCAGCCCGCACCACGCCGACGCGGCGACGAACAGCAGCAGCCCCGAGGTCAGCACGCGGCGCCGGCCGAAGCGCTCCCCCAGCGCCGACCCGGTCATCAGGAAGAACGCGAAGACCAGGTTGTACGCGTTGACGGTCCACTGAAGGGTCTCGACCGAGGTGTGCAGGTCGTCCCTGATGATCGGCAGCGCGGCGGCCACCACCATCGCATCGAGCGCCGTCATGAACGCCGCCGCCGCCATCAGGAGCAGCGTCCAGCGCTGCCTGCCGATCCGTGGTTCACTCATCTGCGGGTCTCCGATCCGAACATGTCCGGTCAAGACGCGCAGCGCCGCCGGAAGGATGCGGCGGGCACGCGCGCCCGCCCTTCCCGTGGCGCATCGCACGCCGGGCTTGCGGCGGACGGATCCTTTCCGGGGTGTCGGCCGTCATGGCACAGGAGGTGATGCCGATGAACCCTGCCATGCCCCCCGCGACGACCGAAGAAGCCACCGACCCCATGCTGGCCGACTGGCTGCTGCTGCACAGGCCGTCGCTGTTCCGCTACTGCTCGCGCATGACCGGGTCCGTCACCGACGGCGAGGACGCCGTGCAGGACACGATGCTCAAGACCGTGCAGTCCTTCCCGGGTTTCGGCGCCCTGGCCGACCCCAAGGCCTGGCTGTTCCGGGTGGCGCACAACGCCGCCATGGACATCCTGCGCGCACGCGCCCGGTCGCCCGATGCGCTGAGCGAGGAACTGCTGGAGGCCACGGTCGACCCGCATGCGGCGGGCGACACCCACTGGATCTCCAGGACCGCGCTGCGGCACTTCATGTGGCTGACGCCGGCCGAACGCTCGTGCGTCGTGCTGATGGACGTGCTGGACTACACGCTGCAGGAGGTGGCCGAGATCACCGGCAAGACGGTGCTCGCGGTCAAGGGTGCCCTGCACCGTGGGCGCAAGCGCCTGAAGGAGATCGCCGAGAACAGGGACGGCACCGAGTGGCCCACGCTCGAGCCGGCCCAGTCGCTGCTGCTGGACCTCTACGCCCAGCGCTTCAACGCCCGCGACTTCGACGGCGTGCGCGCGCTGCTCGGCGAAGATGTGCGGCTGGATCTCGTGGGACGCACCAAGCTGCAGGGGAAGGTCCCCGTCAGCAGCTACGTCTCGCGCTATTGTTCAACGCAGGACTGGCGCTTCGTGCCCGGCACCGTCGAGGGCCGACCGGCCATCATCGTGATCGACCCCGACGATCCGGCCGCGCCGCCCCGCTACTTCATCCTGATCACCATCCGCGACGGGCTGATCGCCAGCATCCGCGACTTCCGCTACGCCCGCTATGCCTCGGAGGCCATCGACTGGCTGTTCACCTTCCCCGACGCGCGGCGGGCGGACTGAAGACTCGGCTCAGTTGCCGGCCTCCAGCGCGCGGGTGGTGAAGCGGTCGGCCGCCACGCCCTCGTCGACGACATAGTCGGAGAACGCGATCTCCGTCTGGTGGCCCGACTGCAGGTTGGTGGCCTTGAGGCTCATGGCGATCCAGCGCTCCTTCGCCACTTCCCTGAACTGCGCGAACTCGGCCCGCTTGAGCAGCTGGCCTTCGGCGTCCCAGGCCTCGAACTTCACCGTGGTGTAGCGGGCCTTGCTGATCCAGCTCCTGCGCCTGGAGTAGCCCGTGCTGTCCCGCACCGCGTCGCTGGCCGGGGTCGACTCGATCACGTAGCAGGGCTCCGACCCGACCGTCTCCTCGCCCGCCAGCTGGTGCTTCCACGCCTCGACGGCGTAGCCGATCACGTCGCCGTAGCTGAAGTCGGTTCCCGCGAAGCTGTCCTTCTTGTTCGAGGCCACCAGGCGGCGCACCTTCTTGAGTGCCGGCAGGTAGATCCACATGTCGTCGTCCGCCGCCGCGTGCTCGACCAGCAGGATGGCCGTGCCGCTCACGTCGGCGGGCGCCTGGAAGCGGGTCAGGCGCTGGTTGTCGAGCCCGTTGGCCTGCAGCCGGGTGACGCTGGCCGACTCACGCCGGCGCTCCTGTCCCTGCCGGTTCTTCAGCGTCATGGTCTGCTTCGAACGCGATCCCGGCACTTTGTCGACGACGCGGTTCTTCTGCATGATCTCCGTGGCCGAAGGAGCCTGCGCCTGCGCATCCTGCGGCAAGGAGCCCAGCGCGAGCGTCGCCGCCACCAGCACCGCGGCAGCGCCCGGGCCGCTCACGCGCAGGCCGGCCGCCGGCCTGCGCAGGAAGGCGGGCTGCAGCCGGCTGATCAGCAGCGGCACCAGCGTCAGCGCCGCCGCGGCGCTCACCAGCATCGCCGAGCTGATCAGGATGCCCATCGTGATGTGGTTCCAGAAGCCCACCGAGAAGACCAGCACGCTGTAGCCGGCCGCGATGGCCAGCGCCACGAAGAAGGTGGCGGTGCCCGCGGTCTGCAGCGTGCGGGTGACGGCTCCCGCCAGATCGCTTCCGCCGGCCTGCTCTTCACGCAGCCTGAACAGGAAGTAGATGACGTAGTCGGCGCCGATGCCGACCGCCATCGCGAAGGTGATGGAGTTCGCGATGTTGAACGGGATGCCCGTCCAGCCCAGCAGGCCGAAGTTGAACAGCACGGTGCAGGCCAGCGGGATCAGCACCAGGATGCCGGCCATCGCCGACCGGAAGACCAGCGCCGCCAGCACGAACACCACGCCGGCGAGCTGGAGCATGTTCAGCAGCTTGGCCCGCACGATGATCTCGCGGATGGCGGTGCCCTGCGCGACGCTGCCGCCGAAGGAGACGGTCACGTCCCGGGGGAAGTTCTTCGCCGCGTAGGCCTTGGCGTCGTCGACGATGCGCGCCAGCTTGCCGGTGTCGTGCTCCTTGAGGAAGCCCCAGATGCTGGCGCGCTGGTAGTCGTAGTCGACGTAGGTGTCGAAGTCGCTCGGGTCGCCGCCATTGGCGTACAGGAAGAGGTACTGGGCCACCAGCTCGTGGTCGGGCGGGATGCGGTCGAACGCCGGATCGTCGCCGTGCATCGCCTGGTTCATGCGGCGGATGAAGTCGACGATGGAGATGGTCTTGCCGATCGCCGGCTCGCGCCCCAGCTGGCCCTGCAGGCCTTCGATGGCGCGAAGCACGTCGGGGTCCTGGATGCGCCCGGGCTTCTGCGCCTCGATCATCACGTAGAGCGTGTTCGTGCCGCCGAACTTCTCGTTGAGCGACGCGTCGTCGACCATGGCGGGCACGCTCGGCGAGAAGGCCTGCTTGAAGGAGTCGTCGGTGTTGACCCGCGTGGCGCCGATGGCCGCCACGACGGCCAGCACCGCGGTGGCGACGCCGATGCCCCGGCCCCCGCCCAGGATCGCCGCCGCAAGAGCGGTCATCCAGCGGCTCACGCGGCCCGCCTGGCGCGCTGCGCGCACGCGAGGCGGCCGCAGCATCGAACGCAGCGCCGGAATCAGCGTCAGTTCCAGCACCAGGGCGCTGACGATGCCGCAGGCCGCGAACACGCCGAAGGTGCGGACGCTGGAGATCTCGAACCACAGCAGCGAGAGGAAGCTCACCGCCGCCACCACCCCTGCGGTGAGCATCACCGGCGCGATGCGCGTCAGCGAGTCGACCACCGCCTGGCGGTTGGCCAGGCGGGGCTCGAGGCCGGCGGAGACACAGCGCTCGTACTCCTCCTGGTAGCGCTTCAGGATCTGCACCGCATGCCCGGCGGCAACCGCCATGATCAGGATCGGCGTGGTCGCGTTGAACACGTCCAGCGGAACGCCGACCGCGCTCATCGTCCCCAGCGACCAGAGCACTGCGATCAGGCCCGTCACCAGCGGCAGGATGAGGCCTTGCACGCTGCGGAACGACAGCCACAGCACGAAGCCGACGAGCAGCATCGCCAGCGGCAGGAAGAGACCCATGCGCCCGGAGTACTGCTCCAGCTGCGACAGCAGCACCGGCAGCCCGCCCAGCGCGATCGTCACGCTGGCGTCGCGCTCCGCGTCGACGACCGGCCTCACGCGTTCGATGATCGCGGTGAACCCCTTCGGGTCCTCCTTGAAGTCCGCGATGATCGCGACCGAGCGCCGGTCCTTCGAGATCACGGCGTTCTGGTAGGCCGGATTGCCATCGATCGCCACCTTCAGGCGCTGGATCTCCTCGGGCCTGGATGGCACCTTGTCCATCAGCGGATGCACCTCCATGCCCTCGTCCGTTCCCCGGATGCTCTTGGCCTTGTGCGCCGCAAGGCTCAGGATCGAACTCTTGACCACGCCCGGGTCCTCGCGCAGCTTGCGGCTGATGCGGTCGACCTTGGCCAGCAAGGCGGGGTCGAAGGCATCGCCTGCGGTCGGCGTGAGGCCGATGACCAGCACGTAGCGCGAGCCGAACACCGCCTCCACGCGATTGGTGGTCACCACGTAGGCGTGGGACTGCGGCAGGAAGCGGTTGGGGTCGATCTCGACGCGCAGCTTGCCGATCTGGCTGGCCAGTGCGGCGGTGGCCAGCACCACGGCCACCAGCACGGCCGCTCGGAACTTGACGATGGTTTCGATCCAGGATCGCATGGGGTGGTCCTCTGTTCCTTCAGAAGTAGATGCGCAGCTCGCCGTAGGCGAGGCTGTTGCGCTCGAGCCATCCGTAGGCGGTGTCGGACCGCCCTCGGTAGACGTCGGCGCCCAGGGTGAGTCGCAGCTGGTCGTTGATCGCGTAGACCACCTTCGGCTTCAGTACATGGCTGCGCCCGCCGAATGCGAGCACGGCGGCCAGCTCGGCCTCCAGCGTCTCGTTCCACCACTTGTTCGAGACGCGCAGGGCCACGCCCTGTTCGATCCGATCGACCTGGTGGGCCAGGGCCGCCTGCGAGACCGCCAGCGCCCTCAGCGCCGGATCCGCGATGGCGCGCGGGTCGCGGTAGCGGCTCACCCGGTACAGGTAGTACTGGAGGTTGACGTTCAGGTACGCCAGGAAGGTCCGCTCCGCCCCCAGCACGCCGTGGAAGAAGGGGTTCTTCTTCAGGGGGTCGGTGCCTTCGCGATCCTCGGTGCGCGTGTAGGCGAACTCGCCGCGCAGGCCCACGCGCCCCAGCGGCACCGCGAAGTCGCCGCCCAGCACGCGGATCCGCGGGTAGTGCGCCTCCAGGCCGCCACCCGGTTGCGGCGCGAGGCTGGGCATCAGGTCGAAGCCGGAGAACCACGACAGCGACCAGTCGATGCCGCCGCCGCCCGAGCGGTCCAGCTTCAGCGCCAGCTGCCGGGCGCTCTTCGGCACCTGCCTGCCGACCGCGTCCGGCAGCGGCGTGACGCTGGGCCGGAACCGCGGCAGCCAGCCGATCGTGAGCGTTGCATCGCCGATGCGCGGCTGCACCTGCACCGCATCGACCCCCAGCCGGTCGTCACCCGACTCGGGCAGCAGCGTGTAGTCCCGAGGAGTCAGGTTGTCCGTGGGATTGATCTGGTCGGCACGTCCCCAGACCAGGACCTGCCGGCCCAGCCGCAGATCGGCGTGGCCGATGGACGTGGCGAAGAACGCTTCGCGGACCTGCCCGTCGCTGCGCCCTCCCCGCCTCAGGTCCTCGCTGCGCAGCCAGCCTTCGGCAACCACGCGCGATTCGGAGAGGGCTTGCTGGCCCTTGAGCCAGACCGACGCGGCGGGCAGGCCCTGGTCACCGTCCAGGGTTCTGGAGCCGCTCCAGGCTGAAGCCGTCGCGGAGCCCGAGAACCACTCCGGGAGACCTGAGCCCGCGGCGAGCACGGCCGAAGGCGCCGACAGGGCGATCCAGGTGCAGAGGACGGTGAGGGAGCGTTGCATGCGTGGCCGTTGAGTCCGACCCCAGCAAGACGCGCCAGGCTGCTGAAAAGATGCGCGGGCCGCGCCACCTGCGCCGGCAGCCGCCTTCCGGCGAAGGCGAAGCGAAGACGATCACCGCAGGCGCGGAGAAGCTTCGGTGTAGCGCACGCGCATGAGCTGGCGCTCGACGATGCGCTGCAGGTTCTGGCCGTGCCAGTGGCGCTCGAAGTCGGTCGGTGCGATGTCATCCCGCATGCAGTCTTCCAGCGTGAGGTGCAGCACCCGTTCCTGCCAGCCGGCGCCCGCCTCATACGCCGCGCGCACCCGTTCGGTCAGGGCCTGCAGGTAGCGCCGGGCGATGCCGACGGCCGCGCTGTCGAACGCGCCCTGGTGCCCCGCCACAACATGCCGCCGCCCGCTCGCCTGCAGGCGCTGCAGGCCGCCATCCAGCAGTTCCGGCGTGCTGCTGGACAGGTAGACGATGCGCCCTATGAGGTTGTCGCCCGCGACGATGAGGTCCGCCGCCGGCACATCGACGTTCAGCATGCAGACCGTCTTGCCGGCACTGGGAAACACACGCAGGCGGTGCCGGCCGGCGACGAGTTCCAGAGGCGCGTCGACCTGCTGATCCGGCGCGCGATAACCGTCGAAGCGACTGGCAGGCGTGCGCCCCAGCGCATGCGTGAAGCCGAACAGCGGGTGCGCCAGCACGCGGGCCTCGGGAAACGCCGCCAGGCCGCCTGCGTGGTCATCCATGTAGTGCGTGGACACGATGGTGGCCACGCGCGCACCACCATGCGCCTGCAGGTACTGGCGCATCGCGAGCGCGTCGTCGAGGCTGGCGAGGGTGTCGACCAGCACGGTCTGCTCGCCGGCCAGGAAGGCCGTGGCCACCGACTCGAAGGCCGGGCCGCGAAAGACCAGCACGTCGTCGGCCAGCGGGCGAGGGACCAGGGGTGCGAGCGTCATGCGCAAAGTCTAGGCAGCACTGGCCGGTCCAATGTCGCCGCCCAGGCAACAGCTTGGTGCCGCCGTCACCCTGGCGCAGGCCCGGTGCCCCCCGGCCGAGGCTGCCAGGCCGCCACCACCAGGCCACGGTCAGCGTGGCGCACTCCTTGCCTTGAGTGAGGCTCATGCCCCGAGCCCCTGGCCTCCGACAGCGAACGGTGTCAGCGCAGTGCATGCCGCTGCAGCCTGGTGCGTCCATTGGAGAGCCTGGTGCGCGGGGAGCCGGCACGGCAGGCATAGCCACCGCTGCCCGCACGCCGTGGTGCGGGCAGCCTCAGCGAGGACACAACGATGAAGCGTCGCGTGGTTCTGGCGGCTTCCGCCGCCGGCCTGCTCGCCACCCCCTGGGTGCGGGCGCAGTCCGCCTGGCCCGCGCGCGGGCCGATCCGTCTGATCGCTCAGTTCCCGCCGGGTGGCCTGGTGGACGTCGTCTCGCGCCTGATGGCGCCGCACCTGTCGCAGGCGCTCGGGCAGTCGGTGGTGGTGGAGAACCGGCCCGGCGCGGGCGGCCTGATCGGCACCGACCACGTGGCCAAGCAGCCGGCCGATGGCTACACGCTGCTGGTGAGCCACGCGGCGGTGCACGTCTACGCCGCGGCCACGCGCCGCGCGATGCCGTTCGACGCGGTGGCCGACTTCACGCACATGGGCCTGCTGTGCGAAGCCCCGATGGTGCTGGTCGTGCGCGCGCAGTCGCCGTTCCAGACACTGGACCAGTACGTCAGTGCGGCGCGCAGCAAGCCGGTGCGCTACGGCACGTCGGGCATCGGCTCGGCCAACCACCTGTATGGCGAGCTGCTGAAGATCGAAGGCAAGGCGCCCATGCACGACCACGTGCCCTACCAGGGCAGCGCGCCGGCGATGCAGGACCTGCTCGCCGGCAACATCGAGAGCGTCTTCGACCCCATCACCACCAACGTCGCCACGCTGAAGGCGGGTGCGCTGCGCGCGCTTGCCGTGTCCACGCCCAGGCGGCTCGCGGCACTGCCCGGCATTCCCACGTTCGCCGAGCTGGGGTACCCGAAGCTGACGGGCTCGCAGTGGCTCGGCCTGTCGGCGCCGAAAGGGCTGCCGACGCCCATCGTGCAGCGCCTGGCCGCGCTGGTGCCCGAGGTGCTGGCCAAGCCCGACGTGGCGGCACGCCTGGAGGACCTGCAGACCCTGCCACGCACGCCGACCCTGATCGGCGACGACTTCGTGGCGCTGGTACGCTCGCAGATCGACACGTGGCGCGCCGTGGCCCGCACCTCCAACGTCGAGGTCATCGGCTAGCGCCGCCCACCACCCGCCACCCGCCGCCGGAGTGCCGCCGCCATGCCCGACCCCACCGTCACTTCGCCCGCCACGCCCGCGGAGGTGGTCGACGAGTTCCTGCGCCTGATCATGATCCCCGATCCGGTGGCGGCCCGTCGCTACGTGGCGTCCGGGATGCGCATCCGCTTCACGGGCAACCGCGCGATGCGCGATCCCACCGAGTGCACGGCCTTCAACGCCTCACGCTACAAGTGGGTGAAGAAGCGCATCGACCGCACCGAGACCGTGGGGCAGGTTCGCGACTGGCGCGCGGGCGCGGTACACGACGGCGAGTCGGTGGTCGTCTACAGCCTCGGCACGCTGTACGGCGAGTGGCCCGATGGCACGCCCTTCGAGGGCAACCGCTACGTCGACCGCTACGTGGTGCGCGGCGGGCTGATCACCGAGATGGATGTGTGGAACGACAGCGCGGAGTGGCTGCTGGTGCGCGCCGGCCTGGCCACCGCCTGACGATGCCGCCCACCTATCTCGGCCTGCTGCCCACGCACGGCCGCTTCGACTACGCGGGCATCCGCCAGCGCCCGCCCTCGCGCTGGCCCGGCGGCGCCGGCCTCGCGGTGTACCTGGCCTTCAATCTCGAGCACTTCGCCTTCGGCGAGGGCCTGGGCGCCGCGATCGGCCCGGCGAGCCCGCAGCCCGACGTGCTGAACTACAGCTGGCGCGAGTACGGCAACCGCGTCGGCGCCTGGCGCTGCCTGGACCTGTTCGAAGCGCTCGAGATGCCGGCTGCGGCGCTGATCAACACGGCGCTGTACGACCACTGTCCCGAATTGGTGGCGGCCTGCGTGGCGCGGGGCGACGAGATCGTCGGCCACGGGCACACCAACGCGGAGCGGCAGGGCTCGCTGGACGAGGCGGCCGAGCGCGAGCTGCTGCTGCACTGCCGTCACACGATCCAGCGCCACAGCGGCCGCGCGCCGGCCGGCTGGCTGTCGCCGTGGATCTCCGAGAGCCGGCTCACGCCCGACCTGCTGGCCGAGACCGGCTACGCCTACACGCTCAACTGGTGCCACGACGACCAGCCTCTGCCGCTGCGCACGCGCAGCGGCACGCGCTTGTGGGCCGTGCCCTATCCGCAGGAGCTCAACGACATCCCGATGGTCATCGCCCGCCAGATGGACGGCAAGGACTTCGCGCAGATGATCATCGACCAGCTCGACGAGATGCGGCTGCAGACCGAACGCGCGGACAGCCCGGCCCTGGTGATGGGCATCGCGCTGCACCCCTACATCGTCGGCCAGCCGTACCGCCTGCGCCATCTGCGCCGCGCGCTGCAGGCCGTGGCCGCCGCGCGTGCCGAAGGGGCCGTGTGGCTGACCACGCCGGGCGAGATCCACCGCCACGCGATGGGCGGCTGACCTGCAGCAAAGAAAGACGGCGCCCGAAGGCGCCGTCAGTCGTCGATGGACTTGGTGGGCAGTGCAGGGTTCGAACCTGCGACCCCTGCCGTGTGAAGGTCACGCGAGCGACGAACCAGCCGCAAAGGTACCACAACCGTTCAGCAATTCAACGGGAACCGCGGCCCGTTCGAATAGCTTCAGGCCGCAGAGGCCTCGCTGTCCTCCTCGGACTCCTCGTCAGCCTGGCTTTGCTCGCTCGATGGCGTACCCACGGCCTTCTTGCTCATTGCGTTCTCGACCACGGCCAAGAGGGACAACTTGCGGGCCGCGTAGAACGCCTCGAAGTCGTCCGAACGCAGAGCTGCCGGCTCAACCAGGTGACTCCGTAGGATTGCATCCATCGCCGCATCATCCAGTTGAACGGTCTTGTGGCTCTGCACCTTCTTGAGATACACCGACGGCGCTTGACCACCGATCATGCGGTTCGCCTTGTACGAGATAGGCGTCTTGTTGACGATCGTGTTGTAGACCGCCCGTCGCACTCCCTTTGCCTCACACCACGCAACGGGGAAGATGTGGTGGATGTCGAGCGCCAACTCTTCGCGATCCAGTTCCTGGATGCGCGCTTTCCAGAAGAAGTCGCTGGCGCCCTCGCGCAGCACGAGCACGTTCAGCCCCTTGTAGGCGGCTGAGAGACGCGAGGTCATGCGGTCCAGTCGGTCGGGGTTGAATACGGCATCACCGATCGTGCGCGGCACCCCTTCACCGCCACCTACCCAAGCCAGCAAATCCTCCACATCGTTGGCAATGCGAGTCTCGATGGCGCCACCGTACAGTTCGCCAAGCACACCACACCAGAACCACTGGGACAGCTTGCTATTGACGACCGGCTCCAGCCAGCGCTCCTGCAGTAGCGCAAGGACCGCAGCCAACGGCGCCAGCTGTGTACGGTAGGGCAGTTCGCGGGGCTGCCTGACGCATTCTTTGCGCAGGAACTTTGCGGCCAACATGAAGCCTTCTTCAACTTGATCGGCCCACTTTGTGTAGGCGGACAACGGCATCGCCAGAATCGCGGCGCGCTTTGCGCTGACAGGCTGAACCGCCTTACCTGTCTTGCCGGCAGACAAGTCGGCGCGGCGAATGTCCAGCGTGTGCAGCATCGAAATTGCTTGCAAGAAGTCTGTGGACTCGACCTGTTGCAGCACGGGCTCCTTCGACAACCGCTGGAAGCGCGAAGCCACCTTTCGCGCCTTGCTTCCTAGCCAATCATCGCGAAGGTTGTACCCCTCTGCCGCATAGGTCGCCGTCACTAGCTCGAACACGTTCAGCGGCACGCCCCCGGTGTTCACCTTCTCGAATACCAAGCACACGGCTTCCTTGCTGGTCGCGCGATGCAACTGGATGACGGGCAACTGGTAGTTGCGGAACGCATTCAGCACGGACCTGCGAAAACTCATGTAGAGCCCGAACTTCTCTGGCGCGTGCTCCTGCAATGCTTCTTCCCACGCATCCGAGTTCAGGATCTGGTCACAAGGGAAATAGAGCTGCTTGCATTCCAGTTCTAGGGTGCTTAGGTCCAGATCAACCCGGCGCCCAAAGTCACTCCTCTGGATACGATCGGGCTCGACCGCAACGATGGCGTCCTCCAACTGCCCCTCACCTTCGAGCGCGGTCGGGATGTGCCAGTAGTAGTGCCGATCAATTGGCTTGCCCTTCTCCGTGCGAGTGGACACTGCACTCTTCAGCGCGAGTACCTGCGTCAGCGTCGTTAGCCGTTGTTGACCATCAAGCACCAGAAGTTCAGCCTCTGGCGTTCCCGAACCAAGCGTCACGCCTTCGACAGGCCGTACCTGGAACCGCGTCTCGCCACCCGTTTCGAGCAGCATCACCGCGCCAACTGGGAAAGAGCGCGCAATGCTGACAAGCAGGCTTCGCACATGCTGATCGTCCCAGACCCAGCCGCGCTGAAAATCTGGAAGCTGGATCTTGCCCTTGACGATTTCGGCAAGGATGTCCGGAAGCAGTCGCTTCGTACTATCAAACGTGCTCATTACCTACCTCCCGATAAGTGCGACAAAGTGCCACTGCCCAACAAGGCTCGTGTCATCTTCCCTCGCGGACCCTTCGCTCAGGACACTCACCCGAAGTCGGCGAAGTCCGCAGCCGTCAAATCGCCACACCCATTGAGCATGTCCGAGGCCAGCTCCCGTTTGCGTCCAAGCAGCGCATCCAGTCGCTGGTCGAAGCTCGGAAACTTGTCGCTGACCACGCCTGGGTAGTACACCGTGACCGTGCGCGTCTGCCCTATTCGATGGGCGCGAGCCGTAGCCTGATCTTCTTTCGCTGGATTCCAGGTGCGCGTGAAGTGAATGACGTGGTTAGCGGCCTGGATGTTGACGCCGAATCCCACTGCAAGTGGCGACAGGATGATCACGTTGAAGCCAGCCTCGGCTTGGAATGCATCGATCAGCGATTGCCTGTTTTCCACTGCCTTCGGGTCCGCCGATGTATCGCCGTTGACAATGCTCGGCGCAATGCCGAAGAAGGCGGCCACACAGCGCTGGAGCATCAACTGCAGTTCGCGGAACTCGCAGAACACGATGACCTTGTGGCTGCCTGCGACATCCTGTGCCAGTACTTTGAGCCGGTGCATCAGCCACCCCATCTTGGGTGACTCATTCACCAAGCGTTCAATTGGCAGGCGCCGCGTGTCCGGCTCGGCGAAACCGTGCGGGTCCGAGCAAATCTTGCGTATCGCCTGCAGTGCCTGCAACTGCGCAGAAGGGTTGGTAGCGCGTTGCTCGCGCAGCGTGTTCAGGGCGCCTTCATAGAGGGTTTGCTGGTACGCCGACATGCGTAGGCGTTTGCAGCTGTCGAACTCCACAGGTGCCGGCAAGTCTTTCGCCACGTCGCTCTTCTTGCGATGCAGGATCTGCGGCTGAATGAGTTCGCGCAGCTCCTCCACCTTGGCGCGCTGTTCGTCGGTCTTGGCTTCGATCGGCTGACGGTACGTCCGTGAGAAGTGATTCAGCGCGCCAAGCATGCCCGGCTGCACGAAGTCGAACAGGCACCAGAGGTCGGCCAGCGTGTTCTCGACGGGCGTCCCGGTGCACGCCACGCGGAACCGCACCTTCTGCTTCTTGGCGGAGCGGGTGACCAATGCGGCCGGTGTCTTGATCTTCTGGGCCTCATCGCAGACCATGACTGACCAAGGCTGACTGGCCAAAGCAAACTCTAGGTCACGCATGGTCTCGTAGGTCGTCAAGACCAGCCTGGCGTCGCCGATCCAATTCCGCTTGAGGAGTCGGGTAACCCCCTGCAGCTTCAGCTCGCTATCCAGTTCTTCCTTGCTGACCCGTAGCTCACGGATCGAATCGCCGTACAGGAGCAGCAGGGGCAAGGTACCGGGCCGGAAGAAGCGGTCGAGTTCGTTGCGCCAGTTTTCCAAGAGTGCCACTGGCGCAACGACCAGCGATGGGGGCAAACTGGGATCCGCCTCATGAGCTGACGCGATGAAAGTGAGCAGTTGAAGCGTCTTGCCGAGACCCATGTCGTCGGCCAGGACGGTTCCTCGACATCGACCCGGTGACGCTGCCCACAGATGCTGAAGCCATGCCACACCCAGTTCTTGGTGCGGTTTCAGGGTGACATGGGGTAGCAGACCCGCGGGCACGATGGGTCGGCCATCTTCAGGCATCTGCAGGCGTGTGGCGCGCTCCTCCGAGTAGTCGATGTCCTCAACGTTTCGCTTGATGATCAGTCGCTTCTTCGCCGGTGGCATTGGCTTGGCTGCCGGTGGAACGAACTCGTTGCGACGCAGTTCCGCCTCCGCCTTGACCAATGCGGCAACAGCGCGCTCGGCATCGGCTAGGGGCACTGGCACGCTCAACCCCGGAAGCTCAACACTTGCGTGGCCGGCGGTTGCCGCCTCGCGGACCGCCTCTTGAAGCGACGGAATCTGGGCAGGCGCCACGGGCAGCAACCCAGCATCTTCAGTCCGAAGACCCAAGGTGACGTTGCCTTCGAACCAGCCCCCGCCTTCATCATTGCGCGCGATGACCGGCGTGAGAAACGGCTTCTCGACGCCAATAGCCTCGATGCGCTCAGAGTAGTTTCTGAGGTCAAGGACCTCACTGGCCGTCCACAGCGCCGGACTTCGCCATTGATGGAGCCACCGTCTCAGCACCTTCAAGTGATCGGCGGCGTCGCCGTCTATCTCAAGTTCGCATTGCCGCCACCCGACGCACTGCGAGCCGTCATCCAGGCACCGATCCAGTTTCGATGCGAAGCGCTCCAGGTCGTCGGGCGCTTCAAACCAAAGTAGCTGCACGTCACCGCCGGTGCGAGCCAGCGCATCGACGCGCAGGCCTACCCGGACCACTTGGCCGAGTTCACCGTGCTCGACGTGCGGCAAGAACCGCTGGAGCGTGATCCCCGCATCGTCACGGGCCCGCTCGAACGCATCGGCATCCAACACCTGGTGCGCGTGTTCACCAAGCACTGCAAACGGATTGCGAACGAACGCCTCAGCTCTGGGCCCGGCAACCCGTCGGCCTGGCATGCGCTTGACCTCCGCCAGGACCGATCGCACCTCGGGTGTCAGCACTACACGCACCAACTCCGCCCCGTCCGGGATGTCGTAGCTGTCGCGCAGCGGCAACCTGTCGAACAGCGGCAGCCATTGAGCCGGCGACCCGTCGAATCCCGGCACCACCTCAACAACCTTGCCGTCGCTTTCGCCGCGCTGAGACAGGCCTAAGCGCAGACGCTCCGGCGTGAGCACTATCGTCCTGGCCACGTAGTCCGAAACCGGGCAGCCCGTCTCGATCGCAAGCTTCCGAATGCGGCCGTAGGCCTGCTCCTTGAATGCGGCAGAACGGTCACTCGGCGCAACAGCATGGAACTTCGCCAACTCGGTCAAGAGTCTGTGAAGTCCCTCAGTCAGCAACGCCCGATCTGTGCCGGATTGCAGCACCCTGCCCAGAAGTTTCGGAGTGGGCTGCAGCGGCCGCCCTTGTTGGTCAACCCAACCATCCAGCAGGATTGCGAAGTCGCCGTCCACAAGTGCGCCGCGGCTGGTCAGGCGTACCCGTGCCGACGAGGTAGGGGGAATCGCAAGAGCTTCGCGATAGGCCGCGTAGGCCGCATCGCCCAGCAGCGTGTAAACGTCGGCCCACGGCAGAAGCACATCAACGGTGGATGCCGCACCCAAGCCCTCGGCGAGCAACTGGGCGAGGCGGGCACCTCGGTCAGCGTCCGGGAACGCGTAGGGGTTCGCCAACCACTCCGCCGCGCTTGACGCAGGCGAAGCGTATCTGATGCCCTCGGCCTCGAAGGCCACGCCCGCGGTGCGCGGTGCCGCGTTCCGTTCCGTTGGTCCTGGCCTGGCTCCGAATGTCCAACCCACCATGTGCTAAGCCTTGTCCTTGATCCAAAAGCCCTTGCCGGGGGTGTATGCGAAGCCATAGCTGTCAAGCAATGACGCAAAGCCAGGGTGATCGCGTCGGTATGCCAGCAGCACCCAGAAGGCTCCCTTCTTCGGCCTGTTGTCTTCCCACGCGACGCCGTGCTGCTGGCACCGTTCAGCGATCACGCGGAGTTGCGCCTCCGTCAGGGCGCTGGCACCGGTCAAGGCTGCTCCAGGCGCGGCGCTCTTTGCCGGTAAGCTGGATGAACGCTCCACCGTCGGGGATGCGGCGTCCCTGGCGTCGGCTCGCTCGGCGCGAACTGCCGGCCGAGACGGCAATTCCCCTCTGGAACTCGGTACCGACTGGATCAGTTTCTTCAGGTCGTAGTCGAAACGCCCCTCCCACGCATGGGAGTGGGACATACGGGTCGCTCCGGCCCTCTGCTTGAGCATGTGGATGCTCTGGAGAGGCCTGTCTAGGTCGCCCTGGAAATCGGCCGCCGCGAATGCATAACACGCATTCCCCGTGACTCCGAACTCGATGACCAGAAGCGGCCCAATGCGCATGACGAACGCGTTGTTCTGCACATTGGGGTCGTCCAACGAGCGCCTGCGTCCCACCATGCGCTGACGAAGTTCTTCAAACGCCTTGCTGCGGTTGTTGCGTGCATCGGACCCGAGTACGAACCACATGTCCGAAATCCGCGGCTCCCACTTCAACCAGTAGTTCAAGCGACGAAGATCGGCTCCGCCGTCGTGAGCCAGCAGTTCAAAGAAATCCTTGATCAGGCGTCTCTTGATCCAGCCCTCAACCATCTGCCGAGCGGGTTCATGCTGAACATGTGCGTCCCACGCCGTGTGGTTGACCCAGGGGTTTCCGATGTACCGCAGGCATGTGTCCCGCAGGTCAGGATGCTCCAGTTTGTCAACGCGACGCGCGTAGCGCGCCACGATCAACGCCGTGGCGCGAGTGCGGTGCATCTCCGCGAGCTTCAACTCGACCCGCCCGTTGATCAGATCCAGCACCCCTGCAAGGTCGAGCCGAAACTGATCGTCGCTGTCACTGTCGCAGACCGCCCGAACGTACGCGATCAGCGCTTCGTCCCAGACCCACGAGCTGCTCGAAATACCAAGAGTCTGGCAGGCGGCCCGAAGCTTGTCGGAGTTGCCCCGCTGCAGTTCGCGCGCATAGCGGCTGCAAGGATCGTCAGCCAGTAAGTTGCGATGCGTCTTCAGGGCCTGCAACCAATCAAGCGCCAACCCGCTTCCCGTGACTCCTTGGACGACGGACGCGAGCTTTTCGTCAAGGTAGGCCCTTAGCCGACTCCAGTTTGCATGGCCGACTGTCGTCCCGCCCTGCTTGTCGAAGCCGAAATACCCGTGCAGCAGCCCTTGATAGCACCTGCGGTATTGCTTAGCCTGCCCTCGTCGTTGTTCAACAAGTCCCAGCAGCCCGTCAAACAAGGCTCCTCGATCAATCAAGCGCAATCGGTTCTCGCCCACGGGCACTGTTATCCCGTAGCACACGTACTTCAACTCCGTGAAACTGGCCACTGACAGCGTCATGGCGAACTTCCTCAGCGACGCCTGAACCAGGTCTTGCTGCGGCAGACTGCCCTCTCCTGCCGACAGCGCCTTCCGTACGTCACGCAGCGCCTCGCCCATTGCCCGAGGATTGCCCCAGACCGGCGCCCGAAAGACCTGCTTCGGTGCCATGGCGTCGAGCAACTGGGTGCGCAGCTTGCTCATCGGTCGAACAGCGGGCAGACCTCTTGAGGGTCTAACGCCTTCAGCAAGAGAGCTTCATTTACAGCAGGTGCAGGGTTCGTCTTCTCGTCGCGCCGCTCCTGCCGTGACTTGAACTCCAGCTTGACCTCGATGCGGCGACTGTCTTCGGCGGTCGCACGCAGCGAGTTGAACGACGCACCGCCGACGAAGAACTTGGTAGCGATCAGTTTGCGATCTTCCTCGGACAAGGGCGCCTCGCCGGTGCGCGGTACGCGCAGCAGTTCGCACAGCACGCGGGCACTGCGCTCCAGGCTCAGGTTCAGATTGAAAAGGTACTTGCCAGACTGGCTGGAGTAACCCTCCACGACCGCCCGCTTGAACCAGTACTTGCTGGCTTCGGTCGAGCGCAGCTTCTCCAGCAGCCGTGGTGTGAACTGCCGCAACAGGGCGCGCTGTGGGGCCGAGAGAGTGTTCTGCCCTTCCTTTTCGAAGGTACCCCGCGGCCCGAAGTCGATGGTGTTGCCGATGACCCGCACGCCTTCGAACTCCTTCTCGGAGACAACCTTGCGAATCTCATCCATGAGCTGCGCAATGGCTTCGATGCGCTCCTTGTCCTCACGCTCTTCATCAGAAATCTTCTTGGTCACTGCCAGAAGCGCGACGCTCATGGCCACCAGGAACAGCACCATCAAGGCCGACATCAGGTCAGAGAACGAAATCCAAAACGGCTTCTCACCCTCTTCTCGCGTGCGCCGTGATGCGCCGACCTGCATCCTCAACACGTTTCAGCTCGCCTTCGTCATGCCGCAGACGGCAGGTTGTCCAATACATCGCCAAGATCCTGAATCGCCCCCTTCAACAGCCCGACAGCTTGCGCCAGCTCTTCGTGGAATACCCGGTTGCCTTCGCGCAGAGTTGCCTCGACCTGCTTGGCAAAGGCACCATGCGCCTCACCGATGGCCTGCGTGGCCTCGTCCAGGCTGGCCACTGACACGCTCTGCGCCTCCGTCAGACGCTGACTGGCCTGCTGCATGCCGTTGACCAGCTCCGCGGTGATGGACGCCTCCCGCTTGGCCGTATCGACTGTGGCTCGCAGGTCGGCCACCATGCCAGCCAGAGCGTCCCGCACCGCCTTCTGGTCACCCAGGGTCGCTTGTGTTGCCGCAAGCGCCTGCGTCAAAGTGCCCGAGGCGACGTTCAGCCGTTCTGCCGAGGCACTCAGCCCGTCGCTGCTCGACTTCATCAGCGACAGGTTCTCGCTCAGGCGGTCGCTGGCGCCAAGCAGGCGGTCTGCGCCGACGGCCATCCGGTCCAGGTGACTGTCCGTGGACGCCTTGATGCGCTCGACCGTCTCCCGCATCGCGGCCTCCGCTCGCTGCACGGCATCGGCCAACCGGGTGACTTGCTCACCCTGCCGTATCAGCAACGCGTCGGTATCGGCGGCAAGCGCCGCCTGCCTTGCCGAGTGCGCCTGCTGGGCCGCTTGGGACTGCTCTTGCAGGCTGCGCACACCGGCTTCTGTTGCCGCACCCATCCGCGTCAGCAGTTCGGCCGTGGCGTCCGCCGTCCTGCTTTGGCCCATCGCAACGCTGTCCCGGAGCTGCTGCACGGCGGCGCGCATTTGCTCCACGGACTCACGCTGGGCTTTGGATTGATCTTGATGGGCATTGCGTGCCTGCTCCTGCAGGCCTTTGACCAGAGCGCTGGTCGACTCGCTCAGCTCCTTCATCATCGACATCGTCAGCTCGGCCGAGTCACTCTGGCCTTGCGCGACGCTTCGCTTCAGTTGCTCAACAAAGGCGCGCATCTGGTCATTGGCCTCGCCTTGGCGGGCCTGCATCTGGGCCAGCGCCTCGTCCATGCGCCTGGCCATGGCCTGCGTAGCACCAGAACCCGCTTGCTCGATCTGCGCGATCAGTTGCTCGAAGCGCTGCGACGCCTGCTGGATCGTGCCCGCCGTTTGCCCCAGGAGGTCGCCCATGCCACGCATCTGTCCACCGAACATGCTTTCCATCTGCGCGGTGAAACTGCTCATTACGTCCGTCAGCAGCTTGTTGATCGCTTCGCCTTGACTTCCGCTTACCGACTGCACGGCGTCCGTGATGCGCGCCAACGGCTCCTTCAGGCCGTCGGTGAGGCTGGTGGAGATTGTGTGTCCCAGCTGCGCGCTGGTGGCCGTCATCGTGGTGATCTGCTGGCTGGTCAGCTCGGTCAGAACCTGCTTCAGGTCAGTGACCAGCGACTCCTTCATCTGCATGGCCTGGGTCGCCGATGTCTCAGCGGCCTCCACCAGTCGTTGCAAGTACTCTTCGCCCGCGCCGGCCTCGAAGAGGCTGTCCACCAAGCCGCACAGAGCTTCCACGCGGGCATGCAGGCCGTTGACGATCAACTTTTCGATGGTAGTCAGCAGCATGGCCAGCGTGATGGCGCCGCCCGACACCACGAATGCGTTGCCCACCGTCGCGAGCAACGCACCGAGGCCCGCTCGCGCGCGGTCGGCGTCACCCAGGTCGACCTTGCCGAACGCCTGCAAGCCCAGGATGAGGCCGGTGAATGTTCCGATGATCCCGATGCCAGTGAGGATGCCCGGCAGGTGTTTGTAGAACTCCGTGCGTAGCGGCGTGTCTACCAATGCCTGTTCGGTAAAGAAGCTATTCGCAGTGGCGGTCGCACGCCAGCGGGACACTTCGAGCGTGCCGGTCGCTGTCGCCTGCTTCTGGCCATGCAGCGTGTCGCGGAACTCGTCCCAGCAGAGCCGGAGCGCTTCGCTGCGCATGGCTTCCCCGCGGACGCGGTCCAAGTCCAGCACTGGCCCCTTAGTGCGCTGCGCCTTCAGTGCAGCGGCAGCGAGCTTGATTTGGCGGCCGACACGCCAACCGGGCAGCATGAACTGGAGCAGAAAGAACAGCGCTGCCAGAGCCAACAGAGCGGTCACTACCACGTGCAGATAGTTGCTCAATGCAGAGGTAAGTTCAGGCGACATGGCGCGAGGAGGGATAACGGGTCAGGCGCCAGCGGCGGTCCGGCGGCGGCGTGGACTTGACGAGGCCCTCCCGTCGGATGGAGTTTGTACGCGCTGGAGCAGATTGGAAGCGGGCTCGTCGGCTGGATCCTGCGGCACCAGCTCGCCACGGAAAGCCTTGGCCAGCAACGATGGGGTCAAGCGACCGATGGCGGTCTGGGCCAAAGAGAGACGGGCTTCCAAGCGGTCGGCGAAGGCGAAGAGGGCCTCGACGCGACGGACGATTTCGTTCTGCTCTTCAATAGTCGGCACAGGAAACTCGAATGCACGACACTGTGACAGTGAAATGTTGACTTGGCCAACCGACCCCTTCGTTCTGTCGAGAACGCCGCGAACGGCGGCACCTTCGCATAGCAGCGTATACAACCAACCGCTGGTAATCCGCTCGCTCGGACGGAATAGCGTGATGGCTTGATTGATGTTCCATTCAGCCGCGGCATCAGTCAGCACAGCTACCTTTCCCAACGGCGGGCCTACGATGTTCATCACAACATCGCCTGGGAGCGCGCGCGACTTGCCAAGCTCCCCAGCATGTGTGTTTGGGTGAACAAACTGAGGGCGATACTCAAAGTCGATCCGCTGATTGACGATGTTGTAGACCTTCAGAAATGGAATACCGGTGGTCTCAGTGAATCCCGCCTTCGGCGTACCGCCGCTCTGCACCTTGGCACACACATCCTCGGCACGAAGCCTGGCCCAGTTGGGCGCGCCCTCACCCCGCCAGTCTTCCGTCAATCGCCCCGACGTGGCGGCGGCGAGGACGGATTGGCGGAAGCGTTTGAGCAGCGGGGCGACGCGGGCCAAGCGGTCGCGGCAAGAGTCCACGCGGGCCAGCACGGTATCGAGTTTGTCGGCGATGCGTTGCTGCTCTTCCAACGGCGCAATCGGCATCTCGGACGCGCGAATTTGCCTTAGAACCAAGCGCTTAATAGCGGTACCGGTCATGCCGGCAGTCATTGACGCAAACGCACTAGGGCTATTCAGCCAGTGCTTCAGATAGCGCGGGTTCAAGACCTCGCGGCGAGGCTTTAACAACGCGACGCTGGACAGCAGCGAGAACGGCTCTCGCAGTGTGTTCAGCGCCGCGATGCCCGTGGTTGCGCCATCCTTTATGTACAGAACGTCCCCAAACTCGACCGGGCAACGTGCATAGATTTCTCGGTGGGTCTTTGCATCGACGTATGTTATGTGGCTTACGTCGAGACCCCACGGACGAATATTCTTCGCAGTCACATAGCGGTACTCTCCACTTGCAACGTTAGGAGGTGAATGGTGAGTGCCGTCAGTCACCAGGCTGCAAACGTCCTCAAGAGTGGCTGTGGTCCAGGCATTCACGCGGCTGATTCCTCTCCTAACTCTCCGAGAATCGCTTCGAGTTCGGCCAGCGCTGCATTCAACTCGTCCGCCGCCTCCCGCGCCAACACTGCCGGCTCGGGCAAGTCCGTCGCATCCTCCGCGCGGTCGTCCTTAAGCCAGCTGATGTCGAGGCCGTCGCCGCGCGCCCTCACCGACTCCCGGCTGAAGCAACGGAAGCGTCCACCCTCGCCTTCGTCGGTGCGCGCGCTGCGACCGTTGGCATCATCGCCATACGCCGACTCGAAGGCGCTGAAGTGCTCGCGCGCCAGCGGCGTGCGCTTGCCAAACTTCGGCATGTTGGCGCGCAGGTCGTAGACCCACACTTCCTTCGTGCTTCCAGTGGCGGCCTGGCTGACCTTCTGGAAGAACAGCACGTTGGTCTTCACGCCCTGGGCGTAGAAGATGCCCGTCGGAAGGCGAAGAATGGTGTGTAGGTTGCACTTGTCCATCAGGTCGCGGCGGATGTCGGCGCCTACGCCGGCCTCAAACAGCACGTTGTCGGGCAGCACCACTGCTGCACGGCCGCCGTCCTTCAGGTGCCGCACAATGTGCTGAAGGAAGGCCAGTTGCTTGTTGCTAGTCGCGTAGGTCAGGTCGTCGCGCGTGGGCCCACCTCCGCCCTTGGCGGTACCGAAGGGCGGGTTGCTCAGAATGATGTCGGCCTTGGGTAGGGCGCTGCCGGCACTGCCCAGCGTGTTGCCGAGGTGCACCACGCCTTCCGCATCGCCTTCCATGCCGTGCAGCAGGCAGTTCATCAGTGCCAGGCGGCGCGTGCTGGTTACCAGTTCCATGCCCAGGTACGCTCGGGTGCGCTGGAACGTGCGCTTCTTCTCGCTCAAGTCGTAGAGCTGATCGGTGCGTGCCTTGATGTAGCTGTCGGCGGCGATGAGGAAGCCGGCGGTGCCGGCGGCCGGGTCTTGGATGGTCTCGCCGGGCTGTGGCTTGACGAGAGCGATGATGCTGTCGATCAGCGGGCGCGGCGTGAAGTACTGGCCGGCGCCGCTCTTGGTCTCGCTGGCGTTTTTCTCCAGCAGGCCTTCGTACAGATCGCCCAGGCCGTCCTTGGCGGCGCTGAACCAGTCAATGCCGTCCAGGCTCTTGATCAGCTGCTCTAGGTGGCGCGCTTCCTTCAGGCTGGTCTGCGCGTCGGCGTAGATCGCCGCGATCAGCGGGTCGTCGCTTTCGCTCAACTTCAGCAATGCGGCGCGATAGTGCTTGAGGAGGTTGAGCCCGCTCATGGCGGACAAGGTGGACCAGCGCGCGTACTCGGGCAGCTTGTGCTCAGCCAGGATGCCGCTGGCCTTGTTTTCGTGCTCCATCTTGATGAACAGCAGCAGCACCAGCTCGGCGACGTAGTCGCTGTAGTTGATGCCGTCGTCGCGCAGCACGTCGCAGAGGTTCCAGAGTTTCTGGACGATGTCGTTCTGGGTCATGGAATCAGTGAGGGGTCAGAGGGTGTCCGCGATGGCCTCCGCGAGGCCGGTAGCTCGCACGGAAGCCGGACGATAGTGGACCTGGTCATGAAGGTGTGGCTGCCGATTCATGCAGACTTCGGCCACAGGTTGGCGGCCAGTTCGGTCATCACCTGATCGAGGTCGCCGCCAATCACCTTGTCCAGCTGCCTGGCGCCGCCGTCCTGCGAGAAAGCCCGATTCACGAAGGACGCGTCGATCACCACCTCGATCGCAAGCTGCTTGGCCAGCCGTTCCAGCCACTTGCGCTGCACCGGTGTCCAGGCCTTCATGGCATAGATGCGCTGCATGGCAGTGGCAACACGCTGCTCGAAGGGCAGCAAGGGCTCGCCCAAGGCGGCCTGACGGATGTAGCCGATGATGCTGGCGGCAATGTCTTGATTGCTGCGATTGCGCCAGGCAGCCTTGAGGTTGGCCTCGCTGAAGCCATTGGCATCCAAGAGTAGGCGCACTTCGCGCAGTTGGTCTCGGGTCAGATCCTTTGGCGCGCTTACGACGACGGCCAGCGCAGCACTCTGGTTGATTTGTTCCCGCACGAAGCGGCCGAAGCTGTCCAGGTAATCCTCGGGGCGCTTGTATGTACCCCAGCTCTGGTCGCGAGCCAGCAACTCGTCAGTGTGCTGCGACAGGATGGGCATGTAGGCCGTGCCCATCAGTTCCTGCACTTCTGCCAGTTGCAGCAGTAGCCGAGTGCTGTGCTTCAGGTAGTCTGCCGCCTTCTGAGGCCCCAGCTTGTGCAGGTGCTGGTGAAGCTGAGTCGGTGGCACACCCCACTGCTGTTCAAGCTCGTCCAGGCGGGCTTTGAGCTTGGGTCGCTTTTCTGCCTTGTGCCCCGCGCTGCGCAGCACGCGCATGAGCTTCTGGTTGAGCTGGTCCAACACGTCATGGGCATGGCTGGTGCCTTGGGCGTTCCCCGGTGCGGCATAGCTGTCAGGGTTGTTCAGCTCGTCAATGAGCTGCTCCAGCGTGACCTTGGGATCTTTCACCAGCGGCTGCATCGTGTTAACTGCCTGCAGCGTGGCGTAGATGTCCACAGGGTCATAGATCTTGAAGACGGTCTTGCCAATCTCGTCGCATCGCCTGGTAGCGCGACCGATCATCTGCTCGTAGAGGATTCGACTGCGAACCCTGCGCAGAAACACCAAGTGGCAGATGGCCGGCACATCGATGCCCGTGCTCAGCAGATCGACGGTGATGGCGATGCTCGGCAGTCGCTCGTTCTTGTATCGACGGATCAGCTTGTCCACCTGGTCAGACGCGCCGGTGATCTTGCGTACGGCCCCTTCGTTGTACTGCTCGTCGTACTTCGCTTTAAACGCGGTGTCGAGCAGGCGTTTGACCATGTCGGCATGCGCATCGGTCGCGCAGAAGATAAGCGCCTTCTCTTCGCCGAAGGGATCCAACTCTTCGGCCAGTTGCTCGCAGATGACGCGGTTGAAGTCTTCGTTGATGACCTGCTTGTTGAAGCTCTCGACCTGGAAGTCGAGTTCGTCGTCCAGCTCGGACGTTTCGATTTCACCTGTCGCCAGATTCAGAGCTTCGACCTGCTCGCCTCGGGCGAACTGGATGCCGTTTCGACTTAGGAGGGTTTCGTATCGAATCGGAGGTTCGTGGTCGATCAACCAGTCATCGGCCACGGCTTCGCGATACGAGTACGTGTAGACCGGCTTGCCGAAGATTTCAGACGTGTGCCGGGCCGGGGTGGCCGTGAGACCCACGCGCACAGCGTCGAAGTACTCCAGCACACGCCGATAGCTGGAGAGGTACTGTGCGTGATCACGCACGGCCAACTCGCCTTCAGTCATCTCCTGGTCCAGCGCGTAGCCTCGATGCGCTTCGTCAACGATGATGCAGTCGTAGGCATCCACGGGCGGAGGTACGTCGCTGCCGAACACGCGCTTGACCATGGCCTGGACAGTGGCCACCTGCACGCGAGTCGCGGCTTCCGCAGCCATATCGCCCAGCTCGGCCACGTTGTAGATCTTGCTAAGCGGCTGGTTCTGCTCGAGCGGCGCTTCGTTGAAGGCGTCCTGGGCCTGGGACCCAAGCGCCGTGCGATCGACAAGGAAAAGGATGCGACGGAACCGCTCGGCCTTCAGCAGCCGGTACATGAGACCGATGATGGTGCGCGTCTTGCCGGTGCCTGTCGCCATGGCAAGCAGGCAGGTGCTGCGGCCTTCAGCGAGGGCCGCCTCCACTGCAGCGATAGCCTTGTCTTGGTAGTCGCGAAGGCGCAGATAGGCGTAGCTCTCCTGCTGCAGCCTCTGCTCAGCCTCCTGCCTGCTCCGCGTCAGCGCGTCGAGCAAGCCCTGCGGCGAATGGAAGCTGGCCAGTGCGCGCGCGGTGTTGGAAGGTGCCCGCGCATCACGGAACCATGTGCCGCTGGCCTCAGCAAGTTGCTTGACGAAGGGTCGGCCGTTGCTCGAATAGACGAACGGCACCTGAAACCTGCCGCCTTGCCCGTCAGCCCACGGCTCTGTGCTTCCAGCCAGCGTCCATGCAGGAGCCATGCCCTCGCTGATGCCCAGACCGCGCGCATAGCGCTCGGCCTGCCCGAGCTTTCCAGGCACGTTGATGTTTCTGCGTTTGGCCTCCACCGTGGCGATCGGTGTCAGCCCCGCAAACAGCACGTAGTCCGCAGACTGCTGGCCCTCGGTCGGCCACTCGGCGATCGCCTGGTTCTTCCCACGCTCGGGACGGGCGCCGCGGGCATGGGTCAGCTTCTCGGTGTCGGCGTCCCAGCCGGCTTCAACAAGCTGCAGGTCGATGATCTGCCGCGTCGCAGCCTCATCCAGCTGCACCGACTTGGCCGCCTGGCTCGCACGTTGGGCGTAGCGCGAGGCGTCTTCGCTGCTGAACTGAAGACCCGCGCCCTTGAGTTGCGCGTCAAACTGGGCTTGTAGTGCCGCCGCGCGTTCGCTGGCTTCCTCGGCGAGTTCTTGGTAGACCGCGGCGTCCTCTCGCGCCCGGCGCGACATGTCGCGCTCCTGGGCGGCCTGTGCCTCCAGCAGTCGTGCCATCTCTGCCTGATTCGCCTGGACCGCCTGGGCATCCTGAAGCTGGGTGTTGAGCTGGGAGATTTCCTGCTGCAGCTGCAGCAGTTTCTGGCTGGGATCGTCTGGCAGCCGGAAAGGACCAGGTTTGAAGCCTGGCTGACTGCCAAAACTTCGGTGGAACCAGGCAGCCAACTCGCGGGCGATCTTGAGCGCGTCGAGCCCCTCGCGGTAGCCGATGCCATGGCCGGCCTCGTGCGCAGCCGCGTTGCCCATGCGGCGGAGCAGGTGGAACAACTGCCGCACCTGGGCGTCCATGCCCAAGCGCACGTCAACCGCACGCAGCAACTCGGCCTGCGTTGGCTGCGTCAGCTGGACCCCAAGCCGGGCTGCGATGTCCTGGGTGATGGATTCAGCCAGGATCCGCAACTTCAGGACGCAACTCGCGGGGTCAAACGGGAACAGCCGCTCCGCCGTCGCGCCCAGCTCGGCAAGTAGCGGCGAATGCTCAGCCAGGAACGTGAAGTTGCCCGGCGGGCTCATTTGTAATCCCGCATGCCCGTTGGTCTTCGATCTAGAGGGGGCATTCCCTGCTGCGGACTGTATCGGTGCGCCCCCGCACCGCTCGTAAGGGACATCGCGAACAGCAAGCGACATATTGCCGCCTAGCTGGGCAAGTGACCCTACGGGTGCGGGACACTAAGCGGGGGTTTAGCCGCCCGCAACGTCGGCACGGCGGCGGGGTGCCCCGGGGTCTCGACTGTCCCCCTCCGAATCAGGTCAGCCCGGTGGCAGAAAGGGGCCCCAAAGTGGCCGCTGCAAACCCCGCCGGGACCGACACGTCACCGCCCGTAGGCGAGCGCTGGGCGAGGCGTCTGACCGCCGTCCCGGCAGTGGATCACTCAAGACGCCCTGCCTTGGGCAGGCACGGGCATCTAGAGGACCGGTTCGTCCGGATCTGCCCACTCCCGGGCTTGCTGGCGAGCAGCAGCGTCCTGCATGCGCAGCAGGTACCTAGCCACTCGGATGAACTGGCGGCCGCGTTTCGCGCGCTTGGTGCAAAGCCCGTGCATCGCCGGCCTGCCGCTGCCCTTTGCACCGCCGTGAAGACGACACCTGGTCGAGCCGATACACGCCCAGCGGCGGCATGGCTCGCCCGTCGTGCGCGCGTGCGCACCGCATCGACGAGACACGTGCGACGGCTCCAGGAGTTCTTCCATGGGGTTTCGCTGCTTCTTGGCGCTCATGCTGCGACTCCGAGGGGTATGGCTTAGCTATCGCGACGACATGGCCCGGGACCGCCGAAGTAGCTGCTGACGGCCGGTCAACCAGCTTCATCGTTGGACAAGCCGATACCGTGGCTCGCGTCCGCGTTGCCTCTGTACCTCGATCAGCCCCGCTCGCTCCAGCCGACTAGTCGCGCCGTGCCACCAGCGATACCCACGAGCCATGCAGTCCGCGGCCCTGTGCGTCAACTTCACCCAGTCGTTGGCGCGCGGTCCCCAGGCCGCAGCTCGAATCAAGGCATAGGCCAACACGGCGGCATCACCGAGCGCAGCAGAAGCCTGCACGTCGCCGCTCGTCAGGAAGAACCAGTACTCCTTCGCGCCCCGTGCCGTGGCCCGCGCCCGCAGCGCGGCAAGCGTGGGTGTCTGGGCTGGCGTTTCAGCGGTCGGCACCTGCGTCATGATGCTGCCTCCATGAAGAGAAGAAATGAAGAAGAGAAAGGAGCAGGTCTGCTGCGGTGCGATTTCTCAATCACTTGAGCGGCATCAGGAGCAGCCCTGCGGTTCGCACTCGGCCGCTGGGCAGGACACGATCGAACCCACTCCAGAGTCCTGAGCGTCGAGGCGATCGAGGACCTCCAGGACCTGTCCCCACATGGGCGCGCCCCTCGGGTCCTGATAGCGAGACGGGTAGTGAATCACTTCGGCGTCGGTCCGAACCTCAAACCCAGCCAAGACCAATCGCGATGCCCGCCCCATCAGAGCCCGGACCTGTGCAACCACCCCGTCCAGTTCACTTTCTGCGCACTCGACCAAGAGCGCGTCATGCACCGGCGCACACACGTCGATGCCTTGCTCGGTTACCAGGATGCAAGCCAAGCGAAGCATCTCTGCACCGTGGGCTTGCATGGGGTGATTCAGCAGTGAGGTGGTCCGCGTCTCGGCGGTGACGTGCAAACGCCATCCAAAGCAGGTGTCGATGTAGTTCTGGAGCTTGGCGGAGTCGGTGGCTCGCTCAACCCACGCCCAGAAAACCCGATAGGCGCGGCGGTGAGCGAGCAATAGCCGGCGCGCCTCGGCAACATCAATGCCAAGTCTCAGCGCCAAGGACTCTTCCTGCATCCCGTACAGGGTGCCCAGAACCACCGCCTTGCATCGGTCCCGTGCGGTCTTGTGCGTCGCCTTCGTGGCGTCAGGTGGCGCTAGACCGGCCTCTATGGCGAAGGCCAGATACGGGTCGCCTGACAAGTACGCGCGCTGCATTGCGGCGTCCCCAGAGAGCGCCGCCGCGATGCCAATTTCTTGGCTGCTGAAGTCGATGTACGCCAGAGCCCGGCCCGGCCGCGGCTGGATGAGCGACCGGATCCAGACCGATGGCCCGAAGATGAACTTCGAGTTGGAAGGCTGGTTGCGACCCGTCTTCGCCTTGAACGGGGACAGCAGCGTGCGGTTGCGGCGGTCCGCGCCGACGGCAAGGTCAGCAATCCTCAGCTTGCCCAAGCTGTGAATCACCTCGCGCACCGGGGCCAGCTCCGGATACACCCGGACCATATCCTTGAACGTGTCGTCGGCCGTCGAGAGCCTTCCGCTAGCAGTGCGCGGCCAGACCATGTCCCGCTGAGCCAGCCAGCGCTCGAACTCGTCCATCTTCAGTGAACTGCCGCTGAAGAAAGGAAAGCGCTCCTGCAGCTTCTCAACGACGGCGACCTTGACTGCCGGCCAGCGATGCCGCAGCCGCGTCAGCATCTCAACGTCCAGGGGCACGCCAACCGACTCCATCCTTGCCGCGGCCCGCATGAAGCGGCCGCGAAGCAAGGCGTGAGGCAGCCAGAAAGGCCGGCCCTCCACGTACGCCACCAGCTTGGGCAGCAACTTCTGCAGCGCCCGCACGTCGCTTTCGCAGTAGTCCAGGATGCCCGCGCACTCAGCGGGCGTGTAGGGCGGCCCGGCGAGAATGCGGGCCCGCCACTGCGACTTGCCATCGGGATCGAGGTGCGAGAGCCCGAAGAACTTCAGCGCCGCCAGCAGCGATGCGCCCTCGACGCCTACCTGCCCCTCCCGCCCGTTCGTGAGAACCCGGAACTCGGCGAAGAGGTCCAGCACGTACGAGGGTAGCGGCCAGCCCAGAGCGATATGGCAGCCCATCTCCGCGGAAGCGTAGTAGGCCACGTACAGCGCCGTAGGCGCCATCCGCAGGGGCTGTTGAAGCTCCGCGTCCCACAGCCGCACCAGTCGGCCGCTGCGCAGCTCAAGCGCGACGCAGCAGATGGGGGTCGGGCGCTCACCCGCCGGCGCTAGGAACTCGAAGTCCGCGAGCCAGACCTCGGCGAACGCATCTAGACAGGTGGGGACCGATGACATCACGCCTGCCCGAGCAGTTGCTGCACGACGGGGTGCTCGATCCTGTCAATGATCATGCCCTTGAAGCCCACCTTCACGATGGCCTCCAAGGTCTCCTTCGGCCACTGCGGCTCGCCCAGGTCCGCCGTCGCGACGTAGGGCTGATAGGCGCCCAGGTTCATGTCGGCGGCAACACGCACCCACTTCGATTCGGCAAGAGTGGCGGCCTCTGCGGCGGATCGGCGCCAGGTGTCGCCGCGAAGATCAACGCGCGGCAGCTTCTGAGGCCAAAGAAGCACCGTGCCCTGGCGGTTGACGCACAGGCGGAGGCGCACGGGCTCGACGAACTCGGCGAGAACGCCGTGCAGGTTGTTGAAGACGAGGTAGGTCTCGCGCTCTTCCTTGCGTTCCAACACCAGACAGTCCTGGTACTGCGTGCGGCTCGTGCGGAAGAACTCGCCCTTGGCCGGCTTGCGAACGGGCACAGTCAGCAGAGGCTTGGCGACAGAAACCGCGTCAGACGCGTAGCTCTGGTCGATGCGGATGGCGGCGAAGAAGTCGTCGGTATCCGGCGCGGTGCTGGTGGGTGAGGTGTCGGCATTGATCATGGCTGAGGCCCTTCGGGCATATGGATCGGATTGGCTTGCAGGGGCGCCCGCGAGAGCGCCGGCTGGATTGGAAGGATGGCCGCGCTGGCCTGAAGCAGGCCGCGGCCCGCAGCATCCCAGGTGCATTGCCAGCAGGCGTCATGCATGGCCTAGTCCCGCGCGCGCCGGGGCAGCCAGACTGCACTCGACGTTGTGCTCCGCGCCATTCGGCGCGCTCGCGCCGGTGGCGAGGTCGAAGCACGCGCGGTTGAACCGCGCGCGGTGCGCCACCCAGAAGCGGCGGCGGGCCAGTCGAATGGCGTCGCGCTCGACCAGGGTCGCGCGGAAGTAGCGCAGGAAGTTGTGGAACTGCCACTTGCCTGGGCGGTAGCCCAGCTCGGGGTGTTGGGCGACGAACTCGGCCCAGGCATCCGGACCGGTGGCCCACTCACGATTAGGTTGCATCGATTCCTCCATCGGGTTGAAGCGCGCTTGCAGTGCGACATGAAGACTTGCCAAGGCGGTCGCGCAGCCCGGCTCGGCGCGGCGCCTCTCAAACTCAGCCTCGGCACTCAGGCCGGTGGCCAACTCGGGATCTGGTTGCATCGGTTCCACCATCGGGTTGAAGCACGCTTGCGGCGTGGGACGAAGAATTGACCGCCTGAAAGACAAAAGCACCGCGGTTGCGGTGCTTTCGGAAGAACTGCGGCGCCGCCAGGAGTCGGCGACGTACCCGGGCCTATTTCTCTTTGAGTCGGATTTCCATCAGTTTCCGCGCTTCGGCAAAACGTGCGTCGAGCGTGCGGCTGCTGAGTCCGCGCACGTTGTCGTACTTCGCGAGGATGTGCTCCATCAACTGCGAGTTAGAGCGAAATCTGGGCCCACCGGCCAAGGGCTCGCCTACCAGAAGCGCGCGCAGTGCCTCGATCAAAAGCAACGCACTAGACGACGGAGCGTCGTCGCCCCCAGTGCGCACAACGAGTCCGGCCGCCAGGGCGGCGAAGTCGGGACAATCGTGATCCGGCCATCCAGACTCGCACCACGGATTGTTCAGAGGCCCTGCATCCGGCCGATCGCGGGCCGGATAGCTCACCGCGTCCTGCACTTGGTCCGCCAGCACATCAAGGGCGCGCGCGGCCAGCGGATCATCTGCGGAGACCTTCCTGAACCGGTTGTACCGATCCCATGCGTAGATGCCATGCTTCTCGATCGCTGTCGCAAGCACGGGGATGCTGACGCCGCTCATGTGCAGGTCGCGCATCGATTTGTAGACCGGGTAGTCGTGGTCGCTCATGCAGGTGAACTCCAAGATTGCTCTTGCGCCTTGCGCAGGGCGCCAACTTCAAGATGCCCGTAGCGGCGCGCCAGTACCGCCGGCGAGTGCCCCATCACCTGCGCGGCCACGCCGAGAGTTGCACCAGAGCGCAGCAGCGCGGCGGCGCGGGCGTGCCGGATGTCGTGCATGTGCAGATCGGGACGCCCGATGTCCTCGACGGCCCGCGTCCAGGCAGCACGGTAGCTGATCGCCTCGCCAGGGCGCCGTCCGGCGAAAACCAGGTCGTCGGCGGGACGGTGCCTGCATACCCGGTCAATGAACTGCGAGGTCTCGGGGCGGAAGTGCAGGATGCGCGGCACGCCGGTCTTGGTGGTAGGGCAGTCAATCTGGTTCAGATCCAGATCCACGTCTCGCCAGCGGCGCTCCAGCAGCTCGCTCTTGCGCGCGCCCGTGTCGATCAGCAGCGCCACGAAGACGCCGAAACGCCGGTCGCGGAATCCCCGCGCCCGCGCGCGCAGCGCTTCCAGTTCTTCGGTGCTGACCTCCACGCGCCGAATATCCTCGCCGAAGCGGCGCACGCCAAGCGTCGGGCTGCGAAACCCGCGCGGCGTCAGCCGGCGCTGGCTGGCCCAGCGGTACACGGTGCCAAGCGACGACAAGTCCCGGTTGACGCTGGCGGGCTTATAGCCGGCCTGCAGCATCGCGTGGGCCGCAACATCCAGTTGCTCGGCAGCGATGCCCCACGCTGGCTCGGCGCCGAACGCGGCCGTCCACTTGCGCAGGCGCAGGTCACAGCCGTCGAGCAGCGCCGCGGCGCAGGCGTTGACGAGTTCGCTCAAGGTGAGGTCGGCCGCCTGATGGTCGGCCATGGCGCGCACGGCGGCGCCGAGGTCCAGGCTCTTTCGCACATCGATCTCCACAAAGATCACTGCCGTGATCGGTTGCTGAAATCGCCGCAAGCGTGCGTCTAAGCTATTGATTCCTCAGCGGAATCAGGAATCTTGGTGGGCAGTGCAGGGTTCGAACCTGCGACCCCTGCCGTGTGAAGGCAGTGCTCTACCGCTGAGCTAACTGCCCGAACGGCCCCGGCGCGAAGCACCAGGGCGGTCGGTGTAGCCAAGCATTATGCCATCGTTTCGGCCTGCTTCCGCCACAGCGTCTTGCCGCCGCTCGCCTTGTCGATGTCGGCAAGCACCGCCTCGTGCGCGGCAGCCTCCTCGGCGCTGGCGCGCAGCACCGGCAGCACGAAGCGGCTGAGGTCGATGGCCTCCACCTGCAGCACACCACCGGCGCCGTCGCCGGCATCGATCACGAGCGTGCCCTGTCCGCGCGTCATGCGCAGGTAGACCTCGGCCAGCAGGCCAGCGTCGAGCAGGGCGCCGTGCAGGTCGCGGTGGCTGTTGTCCACTTCCAGCCGCTTGCAGAGCGCGTCGAGCGAGTTGCCCTTGCCGGGAAACATCTCGCGTGCCATCAGCAGGCTGTCGCTGATGCCGCTGGCGTGCTCGGCCAGCGGGGGGTGCTTCAGGCGGCTCAACTCGGCGTCGATGAAGCCGACGTCGAAGGCCGCGTTGTGGATGATGACCTCGGCGTCCTTCACGAACTCGAGGAACTCGGCCGCGATGGACGCGAACGGCGGCTTGTCGGCCAGGAACTCGTCGGTGATGCCGTGCACGCGCAGCGCATCGGGGTGGCTGCTGCGGCCCGGGTTCACGTAGTGGTGCAACGTGCGACCGGTGAGCCGGCGGTTGTCGAGCTCGATGCAGCCGATCTCGACGATGCGGTCACCGCTCTCCACCGACAGGCCCGTGGTCTCGGTATCCAGGAAGATCTGCCTCATGGGGCTGCGATTTTGCCTGCGTGCGCGGACCGATAATCCCCTGGTCACCCCGAACGAGCCGACGAGATGAGCTTCAACCGCCGCAGCAGGAACATCACCGAGGGCGTGGCGCGCGCGCCCAACCGCAGCATGTACTACGCGATGGGCTACACCGAAGGCGACTTCGGCAAGCCGATGATCGGCGTGGCCAACGGCCACAGCACCATCACGCCCTGCAACTCCGGGTTGCAGCGCCTGGCCGACGCCGCGGTGGACGAACTGAAGGCCAGCGGCGCCAACCCGCAGATCTTCGGCACGCCGACCATCAGCGACGGCATGGCCATGGGCACCGAGGGCATGAAGTACTCGCTGGTCTCGCGCGAGGTCATCGCCGACTGCGTGGAAACCTGCGTCGGCGGCCAGTGGATGGACGGCGTGCTGGTGATCGGCGGCTGCGACAAGAACATGCCGGGCGGCATGATGGGCATCCTGCGCGCCAACGTGCCGGCGGTGTACGTCTACGGCGGCACCATCCTGCCGGGCCGCTACAAGGGGCAGGACCTCAACATCGTCAGCGTCTTCGAGGCCGTGGGCCAGTTCAGCGCCGGCAAGATGAGCGAGGAGGACTTCTGCCAGATCGAGCGCCGCGCCATCCCGGGCAGCGGCTCCTGCGGCGGCATGTACACCGCCAACACGATGAGCTCGGCCTTCGAGGCGCTGGGCATGAGCCTGCCGTTCGCGTCGACCATGGCCAACGTCGAGGACCCGATCGTCGAGCAGACCAAGGCCGCGGCGCGGGCGCTGGTGGAGGCGGTGAAGGCCGACCTGAAGCCGCGCGACATCGTCACGAAGAAGAGCATCGAGAACGCGGTGGCGGTGATCATGGCCACCGGCGGCAGCACGAACGCGGTGCTGCACTTCCTGGCCATAGCCCACGCCGCCGGCGTCGAGTGGACCATCGACGACTTCGAGCGCGTGCGCCGCAAGGTGCCGGTGCTGTGCGACCTGAAGCCGAGCGGCAAGTACCTGGCGGTGGACCTGCACCGGGCCGGCGGCATCCCCGCGGTGATGAAGGTGCTGCTCGACGCCGGTCTGCTGCACGGCGACTGCATGACGATCACCGGCAAGACGGTGGCGCAGAACCTCGCGAACGTGCCGGCGCTGTCACCCGACCAGGACGTGATCCGTCCGCTGGCCAGCCCGATGTACGCCGAAGGCCACCTCGCGATCCTGAAGGGCAACCTCAGCCCCGAGGGTTGCGTGGCGAAGATCACCGGCCTGAAGAACCCCGTGATCACCGGCCCGGCGCGCGTGTTCGACGACGAGCAGAGCGCGCTGGCCGCCATCATGGCCGGCAAGATCAAGGCCGGCGACGTGATGGTGCTGCGCTACCTGGGCCCCAAGGGCGGCCCGGGCATGCCCGAGATGCTGGCCCCCACCGGCGCGCTGATCGGCCAGGGCCTGGGCGAAAGCGTGGGGCTCGTCACCGACGGCCGCTTCTCGGGTGGCACCTGGGGCATGGTGGTGGGCCACGTGGCGCCGGAGGCGTACGCCGGCGGCCTGATCGCGCTGGTGCACGAAGGCGACACGATCACGATCGATGCCCATCGGCTGCTGCTGCAGCTGAACGTGGACGACGCCGAGATCGCGCGCCGCCGCGCCGCGTGGAAGCAGCCGGCGCCGCGCTACACGCGCGGGGTGCTGGCGAAGTTCGCGAAGAATGCCGCAAGCGCCAGCCTTGGCGCGGTGCTGGACGGCGACTGAGCCGCCTGCGCGGCTTCAGGCGAGGGCTGCCGCTGCCGAAGAGCGAACAGGCACCGGCCAGGACTGGCCGGTGCTGCAACGCCCTTCCACGGAGCAGCAGTCATGAATTCGAAGTCCCTGGTTTCCGTCGCCCTGGTCGCGCTGTGCGGCCTCATCCCGTCGCTGCCCGTGGTGGCAGGCGGCCCCGCCGTGCCCGGCGAAAAGATCGACAGCGGCCTGGGTGACCTGCCCCACTATTCGCGCTGGGCCGACCCGCGTGGCCGCGTGGTGGCCGCCGCGGTGCCGGGCGAATCGCTGGACAGCGGACTCGGCGAACTGCCGCACTACCGGCTGTGGCTGGACCGCAGCGGCAAGCACCCGATGGGCAAGCCGACGCGCGTGGCGTCGAACTGACGGACGCTCAGAGGCGCGGGTCTCGCCGCGCGCTCTCTTCGTGATCCCGCATCGTGGGGTCGGCGGTGCTGCGCCGCGCCGCTTCCTGCCGCGCCTGCGTCACCTGCTTCTCGCGCCGGGTGTCGAGCCCGAGCGCGTCCATCGCCTTCTGGCGCCGCTCGGCCTTGCGCTTCTCGAGCTTCTCGATCACGCGGCGCTGCGTCCAGCCGGAGTTGTCGGCAAACTCCCACCACAGGATCGCGAGGCCGAAGGGCAGCACCACGAACCACCAGGACATGCGCTCGAAGGGGCCGAACTCGGCCCACTTCAGCAGCAGCAACAGGACGCCGACGACGACGAATGCCATGCCGCGCAATGTAGCGCAGCACGGCACCCGCAGTGGTGACGATCAGTTGGCCTGGGTCAACTGATCCAGGATCGCGGGATTCTCCAGCGTCGAGGTGTCCTGCGTGATCGCCTCGCCCTTGGCGATGGAGCGCAGCAGGCGGCGCATGATCTTGCCGCTGCGGGTCTTCGGCAGGTTGTCGCCGAAGCGGATGTCCTTGGGCTTGGCGATCGGGCCGATCTCCTTGGCCACCCAGTTGCGCAGCGTGTTGGCGATCTGCCGGGCCTCGTCGCCGGTGGGGCGCGGGCGCTTGAGCACCACGAAGGCGCAGATGGCCTCGCCGGTGGTCTCGTCGGGGCGGCCCACCACCGCGGCCTCGGCCACCAGCTCGGTGCAGCTCACCAGCGCCGACTCGATCTCCATCGTGCCCATGCGGTGGCCGCTGACGTTCAGCACGTCGTCGATGCGGCCGGTGATCGTGAAGTAGGCGGTCTTGGCGTCGCGGATCGCGCCGTCGCCGGCCAGGTAGTAGCCCTTGAGCTCCGGCGGGTAGTAGCTCTTCTTGAAGCGCTCGGGGTCGCCCCAGATCGTGCGGATCATGCTGGGCCACGGCTTCTTGATCACCAGGATGCCGCCCTGGCCGTTGGGCACGTCGTTGCCGGTCTCGTCGACGATGGCCGCCTCGATGCCGGGGAACGGCAGCGTGCAGGAGCCCGGCACCATCGGCGTGGCGCCCGGCAGTGGCGTGATCACGTGGCCGCCGGTCTCGGTCTGCCAGAAGGTGTCGACGATCGGGCAGCGGCTGCCGCCCACGTGCTGGTAGTACCACTCCCAGGCCGCCGGGTTGATGGGCTCGCCCACGCTGCCCAGGATGCGCAGGCTGGACAGGTCGCTGTGCTTCGGGTGCACCGCGTCGTTGCTCTCGGCGGCCTTGATCAGGCTGCGGATCGCGGTGGGCGCGGTGTAGAAGATCGAGACCTTGTGCTTCTCGATCGTCTTCCAGAAGCGGTCGGCCGCCGGGTAGGTGGGCACGCCCTCGAACACGATCTCGGTGCCGCCGAGCGCCAGCGGGCCGTAGGCGATGTAGCTGTGGCCGGTGACCCAGCCGATGTCGGCGGTGCACCAGAAGACGTCGTCGTCCTTGAGGTCGAAGGTCCACGCGGTGGTGAGCGCCGCGTGCAGCAGGTAGCCGCCGGTGCTGTGCTGCACGCCCTTGGGCTTGCCGGTGGAGCCGCTGGTGTACAGCAGGAACAGCGGGTGCTCGGCCTCCACCCATTCCGGCTCGCAGGTGGCGGGCTTGCCGGCCAACTCCTCGTGCAGCCAGCGGTCGCGCGAGGGGTTCCAGGCGATGTTGCCGCCGGTGCGCTTGTAGACGATGACGTTCTGGATGGTCTCGCAGCCGCCCATCGCGATGGCGTCGTCGACGATCGTCTTCAGCGGCAGCGCCTTGCCGCCGCGCAGCTGCTCGTCGGCGGTGATGATCATCACCGCGCCGGCGTCCTGCACGCGGTCGCGCACGCTCTGCGCGCTGAAGCCGCCGAACACCACCGAGTGGATGGCGCCGATGCGCGCGCAGGCCTGCATCGCGGCCACGCCCTCGACGCTCATGCTCATGTAGATGACGACGCGGTCACCCTTCTTCACGCCGCGGGCGCGCAGCGCGTTGGCGAACTGGCACACCTTGTTCAGCAGCTCGGCGTAGCTGACCCGGGTGACGGCACCGTCGTCGGCCTCGAAGATGATGGCGGTCTTGCTGCCCAGGCCGCGCTCGACGTTGCGGTCCAGGCAGTTCCAGCTGACGTTCAGCCGGCCGTCCGCGAACCACTTGAAGAAGGGCGCGTCGCTGCTGTCCAGCACCTGGGTGAAGGGCGTCTTCCAGCTGATGAACTCGCGCGCCAGGCGGCCCCAGTAGGCCTGATGGTCGCGGCGCGACTCCTCCACCAGCGCCTGGTAGGCGGCCATGCCCGAGACGCGGGCCGCAGCGACGAGCGACGCGGGCGGCTCGTGGATCTTCAGTTCGGTGGCGTGCTCGCTCGACATGCGTGTCTCCTGCTGGGGGTGTTCTGGAATGGACCGAAAGCTAAGGCCGCGCTCTGACGAAGTGCTTACGCATGCGGCACTTCCGTCATGGTGGGCCATCTACAATTTCAGGCAAGGGGGTTGCCCCTGAAGCCCCGCCCGCCGCCGAGATGTCCACCCCGCCGCTCACCCCCCGCCAAGACCCCCAGCTCCCCGCCCTGCCCCGCCTCATCTTCGCCAGCCGCTGGCTGCAGCTGCCGCTGTACCTGGGGCTGATCGTCGCGCAGTGCGTCTACGTCTTCCACTTCTGGGTGGAACTGGTGCACCTGGTGGAGGCCGCCTTCGGCAACGCCGAAGCGCTGGCCAAGCTGGTCAAGAGCATCGGCTACAAGAGCGACGGCGTGCCCGAAG
This sequence comes from Rubrivivax sp., assembly GCA_044226255.1. Lineage (GTDB taxonomy): Bacteria > Pseudomonadota > Gammaproteobacteria > Burkholderiales > Burkholderiaceae_C > Rubrivivax. The sequence goes on along the minus strand of JBGAHJ010000013.1, from coordinate 27,484 downwards.
GGCTCAACGAGACCATCATCATGCTGGTGGTGCTGGCGCTGATCGACGTGGTGATGATCAGCAACCTGCTGATCATGGTGATCGTCGGCGGCTACGAGACCTTCGTGTCGCGCCTGAACCTCGAAGGCCACCCCGACCAGCCCGAGTGGCTGAGCCACGTGAACGCCAGCGTGCTGAAGGTCAAGCTGGCCACCGCCATCATCGGCATCAGCAGCATCCACCTGCTGAAGACCTTCATCAACGCCGCCAACTACGAGGAGAAGGTGCTGCTGTGGCAGACCCTGATCCACGTCGCCTTCCTGTTCTCGGCGCTGGCCATCGCGCTGGCCGACCGCGTGATGGCGCACGGCAAGGCCGACCATTGAACGAAAGCCCCGCACTATGAGCACCACCATCCGCCGCGCCGACCTCGTCGAGAGCATCGCCGGTGCCCTGCAGTACATCAGCTACTACCACCCGGCCGACTACATCGCCCACCTGGCCCGCGCCTACGAGCGCGAGCAGAGCCCGGCGGCCAGGGACGCGATCGCGCAGATCCTCACCAACAGCCGCATGTGCGCCGAAGGCAAGCGGCCGATCTGCCAGGACACCGGCATCGTCAACGTGTTCCTGAAGGTGGGCATGGACGTGCGCTGGGAAGGCTTCGGCAGCGGCAGCGTGGACGACGCCGTCAACGAAGGCGTGCGCAAGGGGTATCTCAACCCCGACAACGTGCTGCGCGCCAGCGTGCTGGACGACCCCATCTTCGCGCGCAAGAACACCAAGGACAACACGCCGGCGGTGGTCAACGTGGAGCTGGTGCCGGGCAGCACGGTCGACGTGACGGTGGCCGCCAAGGGCGGCGGCAGCGAGAACAAGAGCAAGGTCTACATGCTCAACCCCAGCGACGACATCGTCGACTGGGTGCTGAAGACCGTGCCGACGATGGGTGCCGGCTGGTGCCCGCCGGGCATGCTGGGCATCGGCGTCGGCGGCACCGCCGAGAAGGCTGCGCTGCTGGCCAAGCAGGCGCTGATGGACGACATCGACATGTACGAGCTGCTGCAGCGCGGCCCGCAGAACAAGCTGGAAGAGCTGCGCATCGAGCTCTACGAGAAGGTGAACGCTTTGGGCATCGGCGCGCAGGGCCTGGGCGGCCTCACCACCGTGCTCGACGTGAAGATCAAGACCTTCCCGACGCACGCCGCCAGCAAGCCGATAGCGATGATCCCGAACTGCGCCGCCACGCGCCACGCGCACTTCGTGCTGGACGGCTCCGGCCCGGCCTATCTCGAGCCGCCGAGCCTGGACCTGTGGCCCGACGTGCAGTGGGCGCCCGACTACAACAAGAGCCAGGCGGTGAACCTGGACACGCTGACGCCCGCCGAGGTGGCCAGCTGGAAGCCGGGCGACACGCTGCTGCTCTCGGGCAAGCTGCTCACCGGCCGCGACGCCGCGCACAAGCGCATCCAGGACATGCTGGCCAAGGGCGAGAAGCTGCCGGTGGACTTCACCAACCGCGTCATCTACTACGTCGGCCCGGTGGACCCGGTGCGCGACGAAGCCGTGGGCCCCGCCGGCCCCACCACCGCCACGCGCATGGACAAGTTCACCGAGATGATGCTGGCCAGGACCGGCCTCATCGGCATGGTCGGCAAGGCCGAGCGCGGCCCGGTGGCCATCGAGGCGATCAAGAAGCACAAGAGCGCCTACCTGATGGCGGTGGGCGGCGCGGCCTACCTCGTCGCCAAGGCGATCAAGCAGGCCAGGGTCGTCGGCTTCGCCGACCTCGGCATGGAAGCGATCTACGAGTTCGACGTGAAGGACATGCCGGTGACGGTGGCGGTGGACGCCGGCGGCACCAGCGTGCACAACACCGGCCCGAAGGAGTGGCAGGCGAAGATCGGCAAGATCCCCGTGGCCGTCGCCTGACCTGAACACTTGTCCCAGCTCTTCGAAGTCCACCCGCAGAACCCGCAGCCGCGGCTGCTGAAGCAGGCCGCGGCCATCCTGCAGGCCGGCGGCGTGGCCGCGGTGCCCACCGACAGCAGCTATGCGCTGGTGTGCCACCTGGACGACAAGGCCGCGGCCGAGAACCTGCGCCGCATCCGCCAGGTGGACGACAAGCACCACCTCACGCTGCTGTGCCGGGACCTGAGCGAACTCGCGCGTTTCGCGCGGGTCGACAACCGGCAGTACCGCCTGCTGAAGCTCGGCACGCCGGGCCCCTACACCTTCATCCTCGAGGCGACGAAGGAAGTGCCGCGGCGGCTTTCGCACCCGAGCCGCCGGACCATCGGCCTGCGCGTGCCCGACCACCGCGTGACGCAGGAACTGCTGGCGCTGTTCGGCGAGCCGCTGCTCGCCACCACGCTGATCGCCCCGGGCGAGACCGACCCGCTGAACGACGCCCACGAGATCCGCGAGCGCTTCCAGAAGGTGCTGCAGGCCGTGGTGGACGCGGGCGCCTGCCCGATGGAGCCCACCACGGTGATCGACTACAGCGGCGACGAGCCGGTGCTCGTGCGCCAGGGCCGCGGCGAGCTGTCGCGGCTGGGGCTGTAGGGCCTGTAGGGCCTGTCGCGGCCGTCAGGGACGCTGCAGCACCATCAGGTTCGCGATGCGGGAGTTGCTGCCCTGCGTGGCGGTGATCACCGCGCTGAGGAAGCGCTGGTCGCGCACCACCGCGAAGCCCTGCAGCTCGAAGGTCGCCGACGAGGCGCCCTGCGGCACCACCACGCTGGCCGGCACGCGCGCCGCCACCGTGGAACTGCTCAGGGTCACCACCGTGTCCACCGGCGCCGGCGCCGACAGCGTCACGGTGCCGATCGTGGTGCCGTTCGCGTTAACCGAGGGCGGCGCGAACGACAGCATCGTCAGCGCCGACGCGCCCGCCTGCGGCACCACCTGCACCACCTTGCCGCTGCCGATGTCGACGATGTAGAGCTCGCCGTTGGCGCCCTCGCCGAACGAGGCCGGGTTGCTGATGAGGCCGCCCGCGCCGGCGTCGATCATCGCGGTGAGCTCCGTGGCCTCGCCCAGCGTGTGGGCCTGCCCGTTGCGCAGCAGCAGGGCGTCGATGGCCCAGATGCGGCCGCTGCCGTAGTCGGCGAAGACGTACATGCCGTACAGCGGCGAGCTCGGCTGGCGCACCACGTAGCCGCCGGTGACGGCGATGCCGAAGGTGTGGTTGTAGGCCAGCACCGGCTCCACCAGGCCGGCCACCGGCGGGTCGCTGATGCCCGGCGTCGCGATGTCGCCTTCGCGGATGCGCCAGCCGAAGTTCTGGCCGCCGCGGCTCGTGCTGACGACGAAGTCGATCTCCTCGCGCTGGTTCTGGCCCACGTCGCCGATCCACAGGTCGCCGGTGAGGCGGTCGAAGCTGTTGCGGAACGCGTTGCGCAGGCCGTAGGCGAAGATCTCGCCGCGCACGCCGGCCTGCCCGAAGAACGGGTTGTCGGTGGGAATCGCGTAGTTGATGTTGGGGTCGGCGAAGTCGTCGCCGTTGATGTTGATGCGCAGCATCTTGCCTAGCAGGATGTTCTTGTTCTGCGCCTGGTTCTGCGGGTCGTTGCTGCTGCCGCCGTCGCCGGTGGCGATGTACAGGCTGTTGGCGTCGCCCGGCTTGAAGCCGATCCAGCCGCCCTTGTGGTTGCTGGCGCCGGTGGGCGTCTGGTTGAAGCGCAGCACCTCCACCCGCGTGGCGGGGTCGGCCGCCAGCGGGTTGCCGTTGGTGCGGTAGCTGGCGATGACCGTCTGGTTGGTGCTCGGGTCGATGTAGTCGACGAAGAAGCGGCCGAAACCCGGCGAGCCGGTGACGGCGTAGTTGGGGTCGAACGCCAGGCCCAGCAGGCCGCGCTCGCCGGCGGTGCCGACGCTGATGGTCAGGAAGACGGTGGTGGTGCCGCCCTGCACCGCCTTGATGGTGCCGCCCTTCTCCACCACGTACACCGGGCCGCCGGCCACCGGCATGGTGGCGAACAGCGGGCTCGAGAGCCCGCTGGCCACCAGTTGCGTGCCGACCTGGGCCTGCGCGGCGCCGAGGGCGAAGGTCAGGGCCGCCGCGGCGGCGAGGCCCGCCGCACGTCCGCCCCGGAACAGGTTTCGAAGGTTCATCGTCATCCCCATCATTTTGGCCGTCAGCCGGAAACACCCAGGCTGGCACAAAGTGGGGGATGTTGCTAACGAAAGGCCCCTCGGGCGACCCCCCGTTCGCGTGGGTGGCCGCGAGCGAGCGGCGGCGGGCTTCAGGCGCCCTGCTTCAGCGCCTGCAGCACGGTACCGGGCGAGAAGCCGACGAAGTTGCGGCCCCGCACCTGCAGCACGGGCGTGCCGGGCGCCCCGCTGGCCTGGAAGTCGGCCCGGCAGGTGGCGTCGCGCTCGATGACGCACTCGCTGAACGGGATGCGATTCTCGGTGAACCACACGCGTGCGGCGGCGCAGATGCTGCAGGTCTCCGAGGCCAGCATGCGGATGTCGCCCGGCTGCGCCAGCGCGGCCGCCTGCGTGCCGAGCTGCGCGCGGTCGCGCGCCGCCCACCACTGGCCGGCGACACCGATGGTCACCACCAGCGCGGCCAGCCCCAGCAGCGAACGCGCCGTGGGCCGCATGGCCTACAGCGCCGCGGTGACCACCATCTCGACGCGCCACTCGGGCTTGGCGAGCTGCGCCTGCACGGTGGCCCGCGGCGGCGCGCAGCCGGCCGGCAGCCAGGCTTCCCACACCGCGTTCATCGCCGGGAAGTCAGCCAGGTCCTTCAGGAAGATCTCCACGCGCAGCAGCTTGTGCTTGTTGCTGCCGGCGCGGCCGAGCAGGCTGTCGATGGCGGCCAGCACCTGTTTCGTCTGGCCGGTGATGTCCTGGTTGCCGTCGGCGGCGATCTGGCCCGCCAGGTAGCAGACGCCGTTGTGCACGGCCATCTCCGACAGACGGCTGCCGACGTCGAAGCGCTGGATGGTGGTCATCTCAATGTCCCTTCTGATGCTTGGTCGCGTGGCGGTGCGTGTGCGTGTGCGCCGCGTGACCCGGGCCCGGTTGCGCCGGCGGCGCGGCGTGCGATGCGGCCTTCGAGCCGATCTTGCTCTCGGTGCCGGCCAGCAGCTTGCGGATGTTGCCTTCGTGGCGCCACACCAGCAGCAGGCTCATCGCGATGAGCGCCAGCGTCGAGGCCTCGGGCCCCCAGATCAGCGCCTGGAAGAACGGCGCGAACACCGCGGCCACCAGCGAGGCCAGCGACGAGTAGCGGAAGAAGAAGGCCACCACCAGCCAGCTGGCCAGCGTGAACAGGCCCAGCAGCGGGTTGATGCCCATGATGGCCCCGGCCGCGGTGGCCACGCCCTTGCCGCCCTGGAAGCGGAAGAACACCGGCCACAGGTGGCCCAGGAAGGCCGCCAGGCCGGTGAACGCCGCGGCGGTCTCGCCCAGGCCGAGGCGCGGGCCGAAGATCAGCACCAGCAGCACCGGCACGTAGCCCTTCAGCGCGTCGAACACCAGCGTCAGCACCGCGGCGGCCTTGTTGCCCGAGCGCAGCACGTTGGTGGCGCCGGGGTTCTTGCTGCCGTAGCTGCGCGGGTCGGCCAGGCCCATGGCCCGGCTCACGATCACGGCGAACGACAGCGATCCGATCAGGTAGCCGCCCAGCAGGGCCGCCGCGATGGCAAGGGGAACAGGCAGGTTCATGAGCCGGGAAGTTTACGGCGCGCGCCGGCCCTCTCATGGGTGGGAATGACCGCATCCGGCGCCGCCTTGCGTCATACGGGTATCCCCAAGGAGAACCCGATGACACCGATGCGCCGTTCCCAAACCCCTCCTCCGCGCCGCACCGCGCTCGCATGGACCCTGCGCGGCGCTGTCGCGGCGCTGCTCACGTCCGCAGCGGCCTTCGCGACGGCGGCTCCTGCGGCGCAGCTGCACGCGCTGGCCGTCGACGCCTTCCGCGCCGGCCGCTTTCCGGAAGCCTACGGCCGCTTCGTGCGCCTGGCCGACCAGGGCGATGCAGAAGCCGCGCGCCTGGCGCTGTGGATGTACCGGCGCGGCCCCACGCTCTTCGGCCGCGAATGGGACGCCACGCCCGAGCAGTTGGAGCGCTGGTCCGCCAGCTAGCCTGCTAGAGCGCGCAGCGCACCGGCTTCGCGCCCAGCAGCTCCACCAGCACCTGCGGCGCGATGCCCACGAGGTAGCCGCGCTGCCCGCCGTTGATGAGGATGCGCGGCAGCTCCAGCACCGTGGCCTCCACATAGACCGGCATCGACTTCTTCGTGCCGAACGGCGAGGTGCCGCCGACGAGATAGCCGCTGTGGCGCTGCGCGACATCGGGCTTGCAGGGCTCGACGCTCTTCGCGCCGATGTCGCGTGCCAGGTTCTTCGTGCTGACCGAGCGGTCGCCGTGCATCAGCACGATCAGCGGGCTGGCCTTCTCGTCCTGCATCACGAGGGTCTTCACCACCTCGTGCTCGGGCACGCCGAGCTGGCGCGCGCTCTCGGCGGTGCCACCGTGGTCCACGTAGTCGTAGGGATGCTCGCTGAAGGCCACGCCGGCCTGCTTCAGCGCCTGCGTGGCGGGCGTCTGGCTGACGTGCCGGTCCTTCTTCGCCATCGTGCCTTCAGTCCCCCTCGACCCACTCGATCTGCGCGCCGAGCGCGCGGATGTTCTCCGCGAAGCGCGGGTGCGCGCGCCGCACCGGCGTCGCGTTCTTGATCGTGCTCCTGCCGGGGATGCTGGCCGCCAGCATCAGCAGCGCAATGGCCACGCGGATGATGTACGGGCTTTCCACCTCGGCCGGTGCCAGCGGCTTGCCGCCGAAGGTGATGATGCGGTGCGGGTCGCTCTGGAACGCGTGCGCGCCGAACTTGCTCAGCTCGCTGGTCCAGCCCATCGCGCCTTCGTAGACCTTGTTCCAGTACATCACGCTGCCCTGCGCCTTCACGCCCAGGGCGACGAAGATCGGCAGCAGGTCCACCGGCAGGTAGGGCCAGGGCGCGGCCTCGATCTTCTGCAGGATGTTCTTGGTGAAGGGCTCCTTCACGCGCAGCGGGCCGTCCACCACCGTGTGGCTCCAGCCGCCTTCGTGCACCACCTGCACGCCGAACTTCGCGAAGGTGCGGTCGATCAGCGGGAACTGTTCGGGCGCCGAGTTCTTCACCGTGATGCAGCCGCCGGTGATGGCGCCGAGCGCCATGAAGGTGACGGCCTCGTGGAAGTCCTCGGCGAAGCGGAACTCGACACCTTCAGAACGGCCCAGGGCGCTGACGCCGTGCACCGTCAGGCGGCTGGTGCCGATGCCCTCGATCTGCGCGCCCAGCAGCGTCATGAACTGGCAGAACTCCTGCACGTGCGGCTCGCTGGCCGCGTTCATCAGCGTGCTGGTGCCGTGGGCCAGCGCGGCGCAGAGCACGAAGTTCTCGGTGGTGGTGACGCTGGCGTAGTCGAGCCAGTGGTGGTTGGCCTTGAGGCCGCCGTCGGCACGGATGATCAGCGCCTCGCGGCTGCGCTCGACCGAGCAGCCGAAGCGCTCCATCACCTCCACGTGCGGGTCGATCTCGCGCACGCCCAGGGTGCAGCCCTGCACGTCGTTCTCGATGCGCGCCACGCCGAAGCGCGCCAGCAGCGGCGGCACCAGCATCACGCTGGAACGCATCTCCTCGGGCAGGTGGTGGCGCTGCGGATCGAACTGCGTGTCCTTGTGGCACACCTCGAGCACGCCGCTCGCGTAGTCGACCTTCACGTCGCTGCCCAGCATGCGGTAGATGTCGAGGATCTTGCGCACGTCGGTGATCTCGGGGATGCCGAGCAGGCGCACCGGTTCGCGCGTCAGCAGCGTGGCGCACAGGATCGGCAGCACCGCGTTCTTGTTGGCCGACGGCACGATGCGGCCGGTGAGCGGCGTGCCGCCGTGGACGATGAGGTTGGACATGAAGGGCTGAACGAAGAGGAGACGGTGGTTACTGCGCCGGATCGCGCCGGCGCCAGCGGATGGCGTCTATCGCGGCCAGCAGATCGGGCGCGAGCGGCGTGCCCCAGGCGGCGACGTCCTGGTCGAGCTGCTCGAGCGAGGTCACGCCGATCAGCGTACTCGCGACGCGCCAGTTGCCGTAACAGAAAGCCAGGGCCATCTGCGCCGGCGTCAGGCCGCGGGCCCTGGCCAGCGCGTTGTACTCGCGCGCCGCGGCCAGTGCGTCCTCGCGGCCCCAGCGCTGGCTGCGGAACTGCGGGAAGCGCGCGATGCGGCCGAGTTCCGGACGGTCGCCGTCGAACCCGCTGTCGTCGTACTTGCCGGTCAGCGAGCCGAAAGCCAGCGGCGAATACGCCAGCAGGCTGACACCCGTGCGGTACAGCACCTCGTCCAGCCCGTTGTCGACGACGCGATTGACCAGGTTGTACGGGTTCTGCACGCTCGCAATGCGCGGCAGGCCATGCTGGTCGGCCACGCGCACGAACTCGGCCACGCCCCAGGGCGTCTCGTTCGACAGCCCGATGAAGCGCACCTTGCCGGCCTTCACCAGGCCGGCCAGCGCGTCCAGCTGGTCGTGCACCGAGGTCTGCGGCCGTTCCTTCGCCGGATCGAAGTACACCGCGCCGAACGACGGCACGTGCCGGTTCGGCCAGTGGATCTGGTAGAGGTCGATCACGTCGGTCTGCAGGCGCTTCAGGCTGTCGTCGCAGGCCTGGCGGATATCGGCGGGGCTCAGGTCGGGCGAGGCGCTGCGCACCCACTCCATGCCGTTGCGCACCGGGCCGGCCACCTTGCTGGCCAGCACCACCCGCTGCCGCACGCCGGGGTTCTTCGCGAACCAGCGGCCGAGGATGGTTTCGGTGATGCCATAGGTCTCGCGCCGCGCGGGAACCGAATACATCTCGGCGGTGTCGATGAAGTTGATGCCGCGCGCGAGGGAGGCGCTCAGGATCCGATGGCTGTCGTCTTCACCCACCTGCTCGCCGAAGGTCATGGTGCCCAGCCCGATGCGGCTCACGCGCAGGCTGCTGCCACCCAGAGTCACTTGATCCATCTTGCTGCCGTCTGCTCCTGAGTTGTCGGCCGCGAGTGTGCCCCAAGCCTTCGGGCGACCCGGGCGCAGGGGCAGGCGCACGCTGCTCGTGCTGGTCGTGCTGCTGGGTCACGCGGCGCTGCTGGGCGGCGCGCTTCGGCTCACGGTGTGGCGCGACCGCCAGGCACCGCGGCGCGAGCCGCCGGCGCTCCAGGTGCTGCTGCTGCGCCCGCCACCCGTGACGGCGACGGCGGCGCCGGCGCCTGCGGCCGCGCCACGGCGGCCGGCGACGCAGCCCGAGCCGCAGGCGATCACGGCCGTCCCGCCCGAAGGCGCGCCCGGCGCCGCCGCGCCGGCCCCGGCGCCGACCTCCCAACCAGCGGCTGCGGCCGCCGACAGCCCTGCCTCGGCGCCGCCGGCGCCGCTGGACCTGCGGCTGCCCCGCCGCCCGCCTGGCGCCACCGCCACGCGCAACCCAGCGCTCGACGATCCGCGCGGCAACAGCGCGCGCCCGGCGACGGTGGAGAGCCGCATCGCCGCGCTGCTGGGCGGCGTCGACGGCATCGTCGAGGAGCGCCTCGACGACGGGCGCATGCGCCTGCGGCGCGGCAGTTCCTGCGTGGTGGTGCACCCCAGCCGTGCCGAGCGCATCGACCCGTTCAACGCCAGCCCCTTCCCGAAGATGCGCGGCGTGGAAGGCTGCTGAGCGCGCCACGGGCCCGTCCCGCGCATTCCTGCACACCCGGACCGGGCCGGCGCTTGCGCGCCGGTTCGCATGGACATATATTCCATTTCAAGAAATGGACAGAAGTTCCATGGACACCAGAACCCAACCCAGCACCCCGAACGACGCCGCGAACAGCCGTGCGGCCATCGCGTTGCGCGCCGCGCTGACCCTGCTGCTGCCGCTGGCCCGCTGGCTGGTGCGCAACGGCGTGCACTACGCCAGCTTCGCGCCGGCGCTGAAGCAGGTGTTCGTGGACGCGGCGCGCCTGGAGCTGGCCGCCACCGGCGCGAAGATCACCGACTCGTCGGTGAGCGTGCTGTCCGGCGTGCATCGCCGCGACCTGCGCGACAGCCGCATGCAGGCCGCACGCGCCGCCGAGGGCGAGGCCCTCGACGCCGGCAGCGCCCGCGTGAAGGCGCCGTCGGTGGTCTCGCAGGCCTTCACGCGCTGGATCACCGACCCCGGCTACCGCGACCGCCACAACCGCCCGATGGCGCTGCCGCGAAGCGGCCCGGCGCCTTCGTTCGACAGTCTGGCGCGGCTGGTCTCGTCCGACGTGCACCCGCGCACCCTGCTGGCCGAGATGCAGCGCCTGAACCTGCTGGACGAGGACGCCGACGGCCTGGTGAGCCTGCGCGTGCAGGCCTTCCTGCCGCAGCAGGGCTTCGACGGCGACGCGGCCATCTTCTCGGCCAACGTCGCCGACCACATCGCCGCGGCGGCCCACAACCTGGGCACGACCGAGGGGCGCTTCCTGGAACAGAGCATGTACGGCAGCGGCCTCACGCCGCAGTCGATCAGCGCGTTGGGCGACACCGCCCGCGCGCTGTGGAGTGCGGCCTTCGAGCAGATCGTGCGCGAGGCCACACGCCGCTACGAGGGCGACCGCGCCCAGCCCGATGCGCACATGCGGATGCGCTTCGGCGTCTATTACTACGCAGAACCTGTCGCGCACAGCGCCACACAGGACGGCCCGGAGGCTGGGGCGCGCTGAGGCACGCCGATATCAACCCTTGCGCCCCGGCGCGATCACGGAGATTCCGATGAGATCCCATCTGGCCACCCTGGCCCAACTGAGCATCAGCACCCTGTCCTTCGCCGTCCTGCTCGCCGCGTGCGGCGGCGGTGGCGGCGGCACCGAGACCGCCGGCGGCATCGGCAGCGGCGGCACCGGCAACTCGCCCAGCAGCGGCGTGGCCAGCGGCACGGTGGGCGGCTTCGGCAGCATCTTCGTCGGCGGCGTGCGCTGCGACGACGCCCGCGCCAAGGTGGCCGTGAACACCGCCACCGGCACCGCCGAGACCGGCACGCCCGACATCAAGCTCGGCCAGAGCGTGCTCATCACCACCGACCCCGCCAGCTCGAGCTGCAAGGTGCTGACGGCGCTGGTGGACCCGGAGGTGGTGGGCGTCGTCACCAGCCTGTCGCCGCTGACGGTGGCCGGCCAGCGCGTGCTGCTCAACACCGACGCCAGCGTCGCCCCCGCCACGGTGCTGGACGGCTACGCCGACGCCGGCGGCATCCACGTGGGCGACCGCGTCGAGGTGCACGGCAAGGCCGTCACCAACGCCGGATCGGCCGCCGTGCTGGCCAGCCGCGTCGAGCGCAAGCCCGCCACCGACACCTGGGTGCGCGCCAAGGGCGTGGTGGCCAACCTGACGGCCTCGCAGTTCACGATCGGCGGCCTGACGGTGAAGCGCGACGGCTCGACGCGCCTCGACCCCGCGAGCCTGACCCTGGCGAACGGCCAGACCGTGGTCGTCTGGAGCAACGCCGCGGTGGCCGTCGACGGCAGCGTCACCGCCAGCGTGATCAAGCTCGCCAACATCAACCTGGTCGACAAGCAGGACGTGCGCATCGAAGGCCCGGTGGCCGGTTGCAGCGCCAGCCCCTGCACGCTGCCGAAGATCGACGGCGTGACGGTGGACCTGGCCGGTGCCACCTTCGTCAACGGCTCGCAGACCGACGTGGCCAACGGCGTGGCGATGCGCGTGGAAGGCAGCTTCAACGCCACCACGCAACGCCTCGTCGCCACCAAGGCCAGCGTGCGGCTGCGCGACATCGCGGCCGGCAACGTGACGCTGATCGGCATGGTGTCCGACTACGTCAGCGCCACCGACTTCACGGTGCGCGGCGTGCCCGTCACCACCAACGGCAGCACCGCGGTGGCTGGCGGCTGCACCATCGCCGCGGGTTCGATCGTCGCCATCACCGGCACGCTGTCGGGCTCGCAGGTGACGGCAGAGACGGTGGCCTGCCCGTCGCTGGCCGACGGCCTGACGCTGGACGTGTTCGGCGCGCTGGTCAACGTCGACACCACGGCCAGGACCTTCACGCTGTCAGAAGGCGCGTACCGCAACTTCACCTTCACCTGGGACGACGACACCGTGTTCGGCGCCGGCCTGACCGGTGCCACGCTCACCGGCGGCCTGCGCGTCGGCCTGCGTGCGGTGGTGGTGGACACGACGAACCGCAAGCTGCTGGTCAAGCGCGTGATCGCCGATCCGACGCCCAGCCTGCCCGCCGGCGCGACGGTGCTGTACGGCAACTTCGGCATCGCCCACGACGTGACGAGCGGCTCGCTCGTGGTCAACCGCATCCAGATGGCGATCGTGCCGGGCACGACCGTGATCGACAGCGGCGTGGTCGACGGCACGCCGGTGCGCACCTGGTTCTACCGCACCGGCCCGCTGCAGCCGTGGATCGCGGTGAAGGTGAGCAAGGTCAGCTGGAACTGACGCCCGCCCGAGCCTTCAGCACGCAGGGCCCGCCGCAAGGCGGGCCTTTTCCCTTTCCTCCTCCTGCAGGCGCAGCACGCGCCGCTGCACCTTGCCGGTGGTGGTCATCGGCAGGGCGGCTATGAACTCGATCTCCTTCGGGTACTCGTAGGGCGCGAGGCGGCCGCGCACGTGGTCCTGCAGCGCCTGCACGAGCGCGGCGTCGCCCGTGTGGCCGGGCGCCAGCACCACGTAGGCCTTGACCAGCGCGCCGCGTTCGGCATCCGGCTTGGGCACCACCGCCGCGTTGGCCACCGCGGGGTGCTTCACCAGGCAGTTCTCGATCTCGCTCGGCCCGATGCGATAGCCCGCGGCCTTGAACACGTCGTCGCTGCGGCCCTGGTACCAGAGGTAGCCGTCGGCATCCATCACCGCGGTGTCGCCGGTGCGGCACCAGCTGTTCAGCGGATCGCCGGTGAACTTGGCGGCGGTGGCCTCGGGCTTGTTCCAGTAGCCGAGGAAGAACACGGGGTCCGGGTGGCCGTGGCGATCGAGCCGGTGCAGCGCCACGTCGCCCGGCGTGCCACGCGGGCACTCGCGGCCCTGGTCGTCGATCACGGCCACGCGATGCCCCGGGTACGGCCGGCCCATGCTGCCGGGGCGCGCCGGCCAGCCGGGGCGGCGCACACCGTCGGCCGACACATGGCTGCCGCAGTTGCCGACGATGTAGTTGATCTCGGTCTGCCCGAACATCTCGTTGACGGTGAGACCGAGCGCCTCGCGGCACCAGTGGAACACCGCGTCGCCCACCGCCTCGCCGGCGCTCATCACCGCGCGCAGTTGGAGCCGGTAGCGTTCACGCGGGCGCGGCACCGCCTTCATCATCGCCTTCAACGCAGTGGGGAACAGGAAGCTGTGCGTCACGCCGTGGCGCTGCATCAGCTCGAAGGCGCGCTCGGGCGCGAAGCGGCCCTGGAACGCGACGATGGTGCGGCCGAAGTACAGCGTGGGCAGCAGCGCGTCCATCAGGCCGCCGGTCCAGGCCCAGTCGGCCGGGCTCCAGAACACCTCGTCGCCGTCGGCGCTGAACCAGTCCTGGCTGCAGACGAAGCCGCTCAGGTTGCCGATCAGCGCTCGGTGCGGCACCAGCGCGCCCTTGGGCGGGCCGGTGGTGCCGCTGGTGTAGATCAGCACCGCTGCGTCGTCGGCCTTGGTCTTCACCGGCTCGAACGGCGTGCCCTTGCGCGCGATCTCGGTCAGCCAGTCGGCGTCGCCCTGCCCTTGCGCGCCGCCCACCGCGAGCACCGTGCGCAGCGCGGGGCACTGCGCGCGCACCGCGTTGACGTTCGCGATGCCGCTCTCGTCCACCAGCGCCAGCACCGCGCCGCTGTCCTGCAGCCGGAAGGCCAATGCCTCGGGGCCGAACAGCATCGACAGCGGCATCGCCACCGCGCCCAGCTGGTACAGCGCGATGTGCGCGATGGCGGTCTCGGGCCGCTGCGGCATCACCACCGCCACCCGGTCGCCGCGCCGCACGCCCAGGCGGCGCAGCGCGTGGCTCAGGCGGTCGGCGCTGCGCTGCAGCTCGCGGTAGCTGAGGGTGCCGTGGCGGCCGTCCTCGCGCTCCCAGGCGATCGCCACGCGGCCGGCCGTGGGCCCGCGCGCCCAGCGCCGGCAGCAGGCCTCGGCGATGTTGAAGTCGGCCGGCACCTGCCAGCGGAAGCCGGCATGCAGGTGCTCGTGGTGGTCTCCGTCCGGTCGTGTCATGCCCCGCACTCTACGGGGCGCGCCCGGCCCACGGGCATCAAGTTTTCCTGACACGGGTCGAAGATGGTTCAACCCCTTGCACCGGCTCCCATGCAGTACGCAGCCCTTGCCACCGTCCAGCACCGCCTCCAGCTCCGCGCGCCGCTGCCGTTCAACGTGCGCGACAACGACCGCACGCTGCTGCTGGCCCGCGGCCAGCAGGTCGACACCGAGGAGCAGCTGCAGGCCCTGCTGCAGCGCGGCGCGCTGGTCGACCTGGCCGAACTGCAGACCGCGCGCGAACAGGTGCTGAAGGCGCCGCGCGCGCTGCTGCCGCGGCTGTGGTCGCGCGGCCTGGCGCGGGTGTCCGAGGCGCTCACCGCCAGCCCCGACGGCAGCTTCCGCAGCGCGCTGGACGACGCGCTGCAGCCGCTGCAGGCGCTGATCGAGCGCGACCCCGACCTGGCGATCTTCCAGGTCATCCGCCAGGGCGGCGGTGCCGACATGGCCTACGGCGCGCGCCGCTCGATGCAGACCGCGATCACCGCCTTCCTGGTGGCGCAGCGCCTGGGCTGGGACCTGGCGCCCACCGAGCGCCTCTTCAAGGTGGCGCTGACGATGAACCTGTCGATGCTGGAGCTGCAGGGCGAACTCGCGCGCCAGCAGGGCCCGCTGACGCCGGCGCAGCGCCAGGAACTCGCGACGCACCCGATGCGCAGCGTGCGCCTGCTGGAACTGGCCGGCGTGGACGACGCGGCCTGGCTCGACGCCGTGCTGCGCCACCACGAGCAGGACGACGGCAACGGCTACCCTGCCGGCCACACCGACGCCGGCGACCTGGCGGCGCTGGCCCGCCGCGCCGACATCTACAGCTCCAAGCTCGCCTCGCGCAGCACGCGCGACGCGCTGGCCGCCGACCTGGCCGGGCGCCAGATGTTCATGCAGGAGCCCGGCCATCCGATGACGGCGGCGCTGGTGCGCGAGTTCGGCATCTACCCGCCGGGCTGCCACGTGCGGCTGTCCAGCGGCGAGCTGGCGCTGGTGGTGGGGCGCGGCCCCAGCATCACAGCGCCGGTGGTGGCCTGCCTCACCACCTCCCGCGGCGCGACGCTGGCCACGCCGGTGCGGCGCGAGGTGGACGGCAAGACACTGACCGTGGCCGGCATCGTCGGCGAAGCCGGCGCCGGCAACGGGCGCTCGCTGGACGAGCTGCTGGCGCTGGTCTGCGGCTAGCGCTGGCCGAAGGCCTGCAGCGCCGGCCCGGTGACGCGGCAGATGCGCCACTCGGGCATCACCGTCGCCCCCATCTTCTCGTAGAGCGCGATCGCGTTCACGTTCCAGTCCAGCACGCTCCACTCGAAGCGCCCGCAGCCGCGCTGCACCGCCAGCGCGCCCAGGTGCTTCAGCAGCGCCTGGCCGAGGCCATGGCCGCGGAACGCCGGCTGCACGTACAGGTCTTCCAGGTACAGCCCGGGCTTGGCCAGGAAGGTGCTGAAGTTGGTGAAGAAGAGCGCGAAGGCGACCACGCGGCCTTCCACGTCGGCCACCACCGCTTCGGCCGCCGGGCGCGGGCCGAAGAGCTGCGGCTCCAGCAGCTCGGGCGTCACCACGCACAGGTGCGTGAGCTTCTCGAAGTCGGCCAGTTCGCGGATCAGGCCGACGATGGCGGGCACGTCGGCCGGCGTGGCGGCGCGCAGGGTGGGTGTGGTGGTGCTCATCGGCGCATTGTCGCCAAGCCCCGTACAGTCCCCGCCATGACCGATGCCTACGTTCCGCGCCGCGCGCCCCGCTCCACCTTCCTGCCGCTGCGCGGCCTGCGCTACCACGTGCAGCAATGGGGCGACGCCACGCTCATCGCGCCGGAACGCCCGCCGCTCGTGATGCTGCACGGCTGGATGGACGTGGGCGCGTCGTTCCAGTTCGTCGTCGACGCGCTGGCCCAGGCCGAGGGCTTCGATCGCTGGGTGATCGCGCCCGACTGGCGCGGCTTCGGCCTCACCGAGACGCCCGGCGCCGACACCTACTGGTTCCCCGACTACCTGGGCGACCTCGACGCGCTGCTGGACACGCTGGTGCCCGAAGGCCCCATCGACCTGCTCGGCCACAGCATGGGCGGCAACGTGGTGATGAGCTATGCCGGCGTGCGCCCGGCGCGCATCCGCCGCCTGGTCAACCTCGAAGGCTTCGGCCTGCCCGCGGCGAAGCCCCACCATGCCCCGAAGCGCCTGGTGCAATGGCTCGACGAGCTGAAGACGCCGCAGCAGCTGCGCAGCTACGACAGCGTGGCTGCGGTTGCCGAACGCCTGCAGCAGAACAACCCGCTGCTGTCGGCCGACAAGGCCGCGTGGCTGGCGCCGCACTGGTCGCGTCCCGAAGCCGATGGGCGCTGGCACATCCTGGGCCACCCGGCGCACAAGCGGCCGAACCCGGTGATCTACCGCGCCGAGGAAATCCTCGAGACCTGGAAGCTCATCACCGCCCCGCTGCTGTGGGCCGAAGGCGACCGCACCGACGTCAGCAAGTGGTGGGGCAACCGCTACCCGCGCAGCGAGTTCGACGCCCGCCTGGTCACCGTGCCCACGCCCGTGCAGCGCGTGGTGCTGAGCCCCAGCGGCCACATGCTGCACCACGACCAGCCCGAGGCCCTGGCGGGCCATCTGGTGGGCTTCCTGTCCTGAGCGACAATTGACGGTTTGTTGACCGGCAAGAACCGCCACCATGGACGTCGAACACATCAACTCGATCGGCACGCTGCTCGCCGACCTGAGCGCCCGCACCGAGCAGCTCCGGGGGTATCTTTGACTACGACCGCAAATCCCTGCGGTTGAACGAAGTCAACGCCGCGCTGGAGAACCCCGCGGTCTGGAACGAGCCCAAGCGGGCCCAGGAACTGGGCCGCGAGAAGAAAGAGCTCGATACCGTGGTCGGCACCATCGACCACCTGGCCAGCAACCTGGCCGACAACTCCGAACTGTTCGAGATGAGCAAGGCCGAAGGCGACTTCGACGGCCTGAAGCACATCGAAGCGGAAGCGAACACGCTGCGCGCCACCGTCGAGCAGCTCGAGTTCCGCCGCATGTTCAGCAACCCAGCCGACCCGAGCAACTGCTTCATCGACATCCAGGCCGGTGCCGGCGGCACCGAGGCGATGGACTGGGCCGGCATGCTGCTGCGCCAGTACCTGAAGTACTGCGAGCGCAAGGGCTTCAAGGCCACGCTGGAAGACGAGACGGCCGGCGACGTGGCCGGCATCAAGAGCGCCACCATCAAGGTGGAAGGCGAATACGCCTTCGGCCACCTGCGCACCGAGACCGGCGTGCACCGCCTGGTGCGCAAGAGCCCGTTCGACAGCGCGGGCGGCCGCCACACCAGCTTCGCGTCGCTCTTCGTCTACCCGGAGATCGACGACTCGATCGAGATCGAGATCAACCCGGCCGACGTGCGCACCGACACCTTCCGCGCCAGCGGCGCGGGTGGCCAGCACATCAACAAGACCGATTCGGCGGTGCGCCTGACGCACATCCCCACCGGCATCGTGGTGCAGTGCCAGGACGGCCGCAGCCAGCACAGCAACCGCGACGTGGCCTGGAAGCGGCTGCGCAGCCGCCTCTACGACCACGAGATGCGCAAGCGCCAGGAAGAGCAGCAGAAGCTGGAGGACACCAAGACCGACGTCGGCTGGGGCCACCAGATCCGCAGCTACGTGCTGGACCAGAGCCGCATCAAGGACCTGCGCACCAACGTCGAGATCAGCAACACCCAGAAGGTGCTGGACGGTGATCTCGACACGTTCATCGAAGCCAGCCTCAAACAGGGGCTCTAAAAGAACCGACCCGAGGAGACCGCCCCGTGATGCGTGAATCCACCCAGACCGTCGTGCAGCGCGAAGCCTATGCGGCGCCGGCCTTCTACATCCGCGCCGCGGATTTCACCTTCGACCTCGACCCGGCGAAGACCATCGTCGCGAGCAAGCTGCGCATCGAGCGCAATCCCTCCGCCCCGCGCGGCCCGCTGCGCCTGCACGGCGAGGAACTGACGCTGCTGCGCGTGCAGGCCGACGGCCAGAGCGTGAGCTTCCGCCACGAGGGCGACGAACTGGTGATCGACAACCCGCCGGAAGCCGACGGCTTCACGCTGGAGATCCGCAACACCTGCGCGCCCGAGAAGAACACCGAGCTGTCGGGCCTGTACACCAGCGGCGGCGGCTTCTTCACGCAGTGCGAGGCCGAAGGCTTCCGCCGCATCACCTACTTCCTCGACCGGCCCGACGTGATGGCGGTCTACACGGTGCTGATGCGCGCCGACAAGGCCAGGTACCCGGTGCTGCTGTCCAACGGCAACCTGGTCGAGCAGGGCGAACTCGACGGCGGCCGCCACTTCGCGAAGTGGTACGACCCGTTCCCGAAGCCGAGCTACCTGTTCGCGCTGGTGGCCGGTCGCCTGGTGGCGCGCGAGCAGCGCATCCGCACCCGCAGCGGCAAGGACCATCTGCTGCAGATCTACGTGCGCCCCGGCGACCTGGAGAAGACCGAGCACGCGATGAACGCGCTGGTGGCCAGCGTGGTGTGGGACGAGGCCCGCTTCGGCCTGCCGCTGGACCTGGAACGCTTCATGGTCGTCGGCACCGAGGACTTCAACGGCGGCGCGATGGAGAACAAGGGCCTGAACCTGTTCAACACCAAGCTGCTGCTGGCCAGCGCGGCCACCGCCACCGACACCGACTTCAACGCGATCGAGAGCGTGATCGCGCACGAGTACTTCCACAACTGGACCGGCAACCGCATCACCTGCCGCGACTGGTTCCAGCTGAGCCTGAAGGAAGGCCTCACGGTCTTCCGCGACCAGGAGTTCAGCATGGACATGGCCGGCAGCGCGTCGGCCCGCGCCGTCAAGCGCATCGAGGACGTGCTGCAGCTGCGCGCCACGCAGTTCCCGGAAGACTCGGGTCCGATGGCGCACCCGGTGCGGCCCGACAGCTACCTGGCCATCGACAACTTCTACACCGCCACCGTCTACGAGAAGGGTGCGGAAGTGGTGCGCATGCAGCACACGCTGGTGGGCCGCGAAGGCTTCCGGCGCGGCATGGACCTGTACTTCCAGCGCCACGACGGCCAGGCCGTGACCTGCGACGACTTCGCGCAGGCGATCGCCGACGCCAACCCCGGCAGCGAACTCGCGAACCGCCTGCCCGCCTTCAAGCGCTGGTACGCGCAGGCCGGCACGCCGCGCGTCACCGCCAGCGGCCAGTACGACCCCGAGGCCAGGCGCTACACGCTGACGCTGAAGCAGCACAGCGAGCCCAGCCCCGGCCAGCCGGAGAAGCAGCCCTTCGTGATCCCGGTGGTGGCCGGGCTGATCGCCACCGACGGCAGCACGCTGGCACCGGAGCGGCTGCTGGTGCTGGAACAGCCCGAGCAGACCTTCGTCTTCGAGAACGTCGAGCGCACGCCGGTACCTTCGCTGCTGCGCGGCTTCTCCGCGCCGGTGCGGCTGGACGACGGGCTCTCGGATGTGGAGCGCGTGATCCTGCTGGCGCACGACAGCGACCCCTTCAACCGCTGGGAAGCCGGCCAGCGCCTGATGCTGGCGCGCCTGCTGCGCGCCATCAACGCCGGTGCGGCGCCGGTGCTGGACGAGTCGCTCGCGCGCGCGCTGCGCAGCGTGCTGCGCGACCCCGCGCTCGACCCCGCGTTCAAGGCGCTGGCCCTGGTGCCGCCGAGCGAGACCTACATCGCCGAGCAGCTGACGAACTGCGACCCGCAGCGCATCCACGCCGTGCGCGAGCAGTGGCGCGCGCTGATGGCCGAGCAGCTGCACGCCGACTGGGCCTGGGCCTACGAGGCCCACCAGATCGGCGCCGGCTACAGCCCGCTGCCGGCGCAGGCCGGCCCGCGCGCGCTGGCCAACCTGGCGCTCGGCATGCTGTGCCTGCATTCGGTGCGCACGAACGATGCCGTGTGGCAGGGCCGCGCCTACCAGCGCTTCAAGGACGCGGCCAACATGACCGACCGGCTGGGCGCCGCCACCGCGCTGCTGGAAGCGCACTCGCCGCTGGCGGACCAGGTCGTCACGCGCTTCCACGCGCTGGCCCACGGCGACGCCTTGCTGCTGGACAAGTGGTTCGCGATGCAGGCCCGCGCGCCCGAGCCGGTGCCCGACGTGCACCCGGGCGAGCAGCCCGGCCGTTCGTTCGCACGCGCCAAGGCGCTGCTCAAGCACGCCGACTTCACGCTGAAGAACCCGAACCGGGCGCGCGCGCTGCTCACCACGCTGTGCACCGCCAACCCGGCCGCCTTCCACCGCGCCGACGCCGCCGGCTACGTGCTGTGGGCCGACAAGCTGCTGGAGCTGGACGCGCTGAACCCGCACGTCGCCGGCCGCCTGGCGCGCGCGATGGACCGCTGGGCCACGCTGGCCGAGCCCTACCGCAGCGCAGCGCGCGAGGCCATCGCCCGCGTGGCCGCCAAGCCCGACCTCAGCAACGACGTGCGCGAGATCGTCACGCGCGCCCTCGAATCGCAATAAGCCCGAAGAGCCCATGAGCCGCCGAGTCAGCCTCACCCAGTACCTCGTCGAACAGCAGCGCGAGCACGGCCGCATCCCGGCCCAGCTGCGGCTGCTGATCGAGGTAGTGGCGCGTGCCTGCAAGCACATCGCCATCGCCGTCAACAAGGGCGCGCTCGGCGACGTGCTGGGCAGCGCGCACAGCGAGAACGTGCAGGGCGAGGTGCAGAAGAAGCTGGACGTGATCAGCAACGAGGTGCTGATCGAGGCCAACGAGTGGGGTGGCCACCTGGCGGCGATGGCCAGCGAGGAGATGGATTCCATCCACGTGGTGCCCAACCGCTACCCTCAGGGCGAATACCTGCTGCTGTTCGACCCGCTGGACGGCAGCAGCAACATCGACGTGAACGTCTCCATCGGCACCATCTTCAGCGTGCTGCGCAAGGTGGGCCACGCGCGCGGCGTCAGCGAGGAAGACTTCCTGCAGCCCGGCAAGCAGCAGGCGGCCGCCGGCTACTGCGTCTACGGCCCGCAGACCATGCTGGTGCTGACGCTGGGCGACGGCGTCGCGATGTTCACGCTGGACCGCGAGACCGGCAGCTGGGTGCTGACGCAGGCCGGCGTGCAGGTGCCCGAGGACACCAGGGAATTCGCGATCAACATGTCGAACCTGCGCCACTGGGCCCCGCCGGTGCGCCGCTACATCGACGAGTGCCTGGCCGGCAAGGAAGGCCCGCGCGGCAAGGACTTCAACATGCGCTGGGTGGCCAGCATGGTGGCCGACGTGCACCGCATCCTCACCCGCGGCGGCGTCTTCATGTACCCCTGGGACAAGCGCGAGCCCGACAAGCCCGGCAAGCTGCGCCTGCTGTACGAGGCCAACCCGATGGCCTTCATCATCGAGCAGGCCGGCGGCCTGGCCACCAACGGCCGCGAGCGCATCATGGACCTGGTGCCCGGCAAACTTCATGAGCGCGTGAGCGTGGTGCTGGGCTCGAAGAACGAGGTGCAGCGGGTCACCGCGTACCACGCCGAGCAGGGCTGAACGCCGCAGCGGCGCTGTCGGACAACGCCGACAGCCGCTTGCGGACTCCGCTGATCGCCGCCGCCGTGCCGGCGCGGCATCCTGAGCGTGTCACCCGCACATCAGGAGCTGAACGCATGAACGCACGCCTTCCCCTCGTCGCCCTCACCGCGCTGGCGCTGGCCGCCGCGGGCTGCTCGTCGATGAGCGAGCGCGAACAGGGCACCGCCAAGGGTGCTGCCATCGGCGCCGGTGCCGGCGCCGTGATCGGCGCGATGACCGGCGGCAAGGCCGGCCAGAGCGCGGTGATCGGTGGCGCGATCGGCGCCATCGCCGGCAACCTGTGGACCAAGCGCATGCAGGACAAGCAGGAAGCGCTGGAGAAGGCCACCCAGGGCACCGGCATCGAGGTGGGGCGCACGGCCGACAACCAGATCAAGGTCAACGTGCCGAGCGACTTCTCGTTCGACGTCGGCCAGGCCCGCATCCGGCCCGAGATGCGCCCGGTGCTCGACGAGTTCGCGCGCAACCTCGAACCCACGATGCGGGTGCGCGTGGTCGGCCACACCGACAGCACCGGCACCGACGCCGTCAACCAGCCGCTGAGCGTGGACCGCGCCGAGGCCGTGCGCGACTACATCGCCGCCCGCGGCGTGGCCAGCACGCGCGTGAGCGTGGAAGGCCACGGCTCGCGCGAACCGGTGGCCGACAACAGCACCAACGGCGGACGCGCGATGAACCGGCGCGTGGAAATCTTCCTGAGCCAGCCCGAGCAGCCGGCCGGCTGATCCGGCCGCTAGCTAGCTAGCTAGCGCATGGCGCTCAGCGCGCCGAGGAAGGCCACCAGGTCGCGCGCCTGCCCTTCCGTCAGCCGGATCGGCTGCCGCTCCGCGTGGCCGCCGCCGGCATGGGCCAGTTCCGAATGCCCGACCGGCGCGGCCGGCGAGCGCACGTAGTGCGCCACCACCTCGTCGAGCGACGCGAACTGGCCTGCGTGCATGTACGGCGCGCGCTGCGCGACGTCGCGCAGACCCGGCGTCTTGAAGGCGCCGCGCATGCCGGGATCGTCGGCCGCGATGAAGCGCAACTCCTGGCAGGCGTCGGGCGGTGCGTCGCTGTAGCGGCCCAGGCAGTTGAACTCGTCGGCCTGCACCCGGGCCACGGCAACTGAGCGGCCGGCGTCGGGCGACGCGGCCTCGCGCGCCGGCACGCCGGTGTTGTGGAAGTGCTGGTCGGTCAGCAGCGGACCGTTGTGGCAGGTGGCGCACTGGCCCTGCCCGATGAAGAGCCGCAGGCCGCTGGCCTCCTGGGGCGTCAGCACCTGCAGGCCGGCGGCGTCGCGCTGCAGCACGGCGGCGACGTAGCGGTCGAAGCGCGATTCGGCCGGTGCCAGCGTGCGCTCGTAGGCCGCGATGGCCTTGCCGAGATTCGCGAACACGCGGTTGACCGCATCGCGCTGCGGCTCGCTCATGCGGGCCCAGGCCGCGCGCTGCGTCGCGCTGCCGAGCGGGCCGGCTTCGGCCGGCAGGCCGGACAGCGAAGGCATGGGGCCGAACACCGACTCGTAGGCGCTGCGGTGGTTCGTCGCGACCAGGTGGGCGACACGGGTGCGGTCGGTGCCGTGTTCGGCCGCGTCCTCCAGCGGCCCCAGGGCCTGCGACCACAGGCTGTCCTTGCGACCGTCCCAGAACAGCCATGGGCTGTGCGCCGCGCCGGCCAGCGGCATCGTGCGCCGCTTGCCGGTGGCCACGCCCTGCCCTGTCGGACGGCCGTCCTGGAAGCCGCGCGCCGCATCGTGGCAGGTGGCGCAGGCGACCTGGCCGTTGCCGGACAGGCGTGCGTCGGCGAACAGCCGCTGCCCCAGTGCCGCGGCATCGGGCCGCGTCGACACGGCGTTCGACGGGTCTGCCGGCGGCGCCGGCAGGCGCACGAGCATCATCGACGCGAGCGTCGCGCGCTCGGCGTCCGACCAGCGGTCGTTGCGGCCGGCCGCGTGCGCGGCGTCGGGTGCGAAACCCGTGGCGAGCGCGGCCACCAGGCCGCAGGCCGCCGACAGCAATGCCAGCGTCATCTGGACGAACACGGTGGAGCGGCGGGCCATGGCGGGATCTCCTCAGCGCCGCAGGCTGTCGCCATCGACGATGATGTTGAACACCGCGGTGTCGGCCGTGCCGCCGGCACGGATGTCCAGCCGCATGTCCCACCATCCCGTCATGCTGAACTTGACGCCCTCCAGCGCATACACGCCGGGCGACAGCTCGCGCGTCACACGCGGCTGGGTGGGAAAGCCGTGGCCGTGCTGCGGCATGCCGCCCTGCACGCCGATGCGGGCCTGCGTCACCGGCGCGCCGTCGGAGCCGGTCACGCGCACCTGCCAGGCATGGATGCGGTTCAGCGGCGTGCCGCTCTCGGGCGGTTCGAGCCGCACCACGAAGGCACCCTGCCGGCTGGCATGCTCCAGCGTGCGGTCGAGATCGCTCGGCGGTGCGGCGCAGGCGGCCAGCAGGGAAGCGGCCACGAAGGCCGTGGCGGCGATGGCGAAGCGGGGGGTCGGCATGGTGCGGGTCTCGTCGGGTGGGTTGCGATGAAGGGCATTGTTCGGAGCCGGTGCCCGCGCGGCTTGAACGAAACGGCTGACCTGGCCGAGGTGCCCGCATGAGCGGCGTGCAGCTGCAGGCGCCGGGCACCGCCGCTGGCGCGGCACGCATGTCGCGCAGCCAGGCGTCGACGGGCCGCATCTACTTCTGGCAGGGCGGCAGCCTGTGGATCGGCGTCGGCCACGGCCGCAGCGAGTGGCACGACCACCACGCGCACCAGCTCGCGCTGGTGCCCGCGGGGACGGTGCGTTTCCGCACGGCCGCCGAAGGCGCCTGGGAGAGCTTCGAGGGCGCGCTGGTGCCCAGCCATTGCAGCCACCAGTTCGAGATCGAGGGCCTGCAGGTGGCGCACCTGTTCCTGGAGCCCGAGAGCCGCGCCGGCCGCGCGCTGGCGCTGCGTCATGGCACGGACGCCGTGACGCGGCTGGAAGCCGGCTCGTGCCGCGCCCTGGCACGCGAGCTGTTTCGTGCCTTCCATGCCGATGCGTCGCGCGCCAGCATGGTGGCTGCGGCAATGGCCGCCACCGCGGCGCTGAGCGGCACCACCACCGAGCCCGACCTGCAGCTGGAGCCGCGCCTGGCGCGGGCGCTGGCCTACATGCACCAGCACCTGGACCGGCCGCTGGCCCTGGGCGACGTGGCGGCCGTGGTGGCGCTGTCCGAAAGCCGCTTCCGCCACCTGTTCGTGGCCGGCACCGGCAGCTCGTTCCGCGCCTACCTGCTGTGGCTGCGCATCAACCGCGCGATCGAAGCGGCGCAGGCCGGTGCGTCATGGACCGACGCGGCGCACGAAGCCGGCTTCGCCGACTCGGCCCACCTCTCGCGCACGCACCGCAGGATGTTCGGCATCGAGCCGAGTGCGATACGGGCTGAAGTGCCGCCGGCTCAGGCGGCGGGCACGGGCGTGTAGCCGGCCTCGGCGATCGCCGCGCGCAGGGCCTCGGGCGCCGCCGCCGCGGGCTCCACCGTCACCAGGTGGCGGGCCAGGTCGATGTTCACCTTGGCGTCGCGATCGGCCGCCTTCAGCGCCTTCGTGATGGTGCTCGCGCAGTGGCCGCAGGTCATGTCGTCGACTTGGAAGGAGACCATGTCGAAACTCCGGGGAAAGTTGATGATGGCGCCAGTCTGGAGCTTGCCACCGTCGGAAGGTCAAGCAGAAAAAAGGCGCCCGGCGAATGAACGCCGGGCGCCTTGGTGAGATGGTGGATCCGGGGGGAATCGAACCCCCGTCCGCAAGCCATCGCCGGACGGTTCTACATGCGTAGCTGTCTGATTTGAGTTTGAGGACCTTGGTCGCGCAGCAGCACGCTACCGAGGCCCCGAGTCACTTGGTTTTAGGCCCGACGCGAATGACGCACGTCAGGACGAGCCCATGTGAATGACCTTGCAGCTCTTGGCCTTTCGACCTCAAGCCCAGCCCATGGGCCGACTGTTGCAAGGCTCACCGGTTTTAAGCGGCGAGAGCGTACGAAGTGTCGTTCGCAGTTACTTTGTTTCCAGTGGATTTACGAGCGAACTGGTGCTCGGCATGCCCCGCGCCGACTCCGCACCCACGTCGAAGCCAGGTCGGACCCAGGGCACTGAGTTTAGGTCAGTTCCAGCCATTGCAAGAGTTCGGCCGGATGGCCGATGACCGCATCGGCGCCCCAGGCATGCGGCGGCTCGCCCGGGCCCAGGTAGCCCCAGGCCGCGGCCAGCGTGCCCATGCCGGCGGCGCGGCCGGCCTTCACGTCGCGCGGGTCGTCGCCGACGTAGACGCAGGCCTCGGGCGCGACACCCAGGCGGCGCGCGGCCTCCAGCAGCGGCGCGGGGTGCGGTTTCGTGTGCGGTGTGCTGTCGCCACCGATCAGCGCCGCCGCGCGCGGCAGCAGCCCCAGCGCGGTGGCCAGCGGCTCGGCCAGGTGCAGCGACTTGTTGGTCACGATGCCCCAGGGCAGGCCGCGTTCGTCCAGGCCTTGCAGCATGCGCAGCGCGTGGTCGAACGCGGTGGTCTCCTGCAGCAGGCGCGTCGCGTAGTGCGCCAGGAACTCGTCGCGCAAGGCCTCGTAGCCATCCTGGCCCGGTGCGATGCCGAACGCCGCGCCCAGCATGCCGCGCGCGCCGGAGCCCGCATGCGGCCGCAGTTGCGCATAGGGCAAGGGTTGGCGCGAGCGACGCAGCAGCATGTCGTTGGCTGTGCCCGCCAGGTCTGGCGCGCTGTCCACCAGCGTGCCGTCCAGGTCGAACAGCACCGCCGCGATCGCCCTCTTCATGCGGCCTTCAGGGCTTGCGGCAGGCCAGCAGGTAGTTGACGCTGGTGTCGCCCGATAGCCAGTAGCGCTGCGTCAGCGGGTTGTATTCCATGCCGCGGCTGCCGCTGAGCACGAGCCCGGCGTCGCGCGACCAGCGCGCCAGTTCGCTGGGCCGGATGAAGCGTGCGAACTCGTGCGTGCCGCGCGGCAGCAGGCGCAGCACGTACTCGGCGCCGATGATTGCGAACAGGAAGGACTTCGGGTTGCGGTTCAGCGTGGAGAAGAAGACCCAGCCGCCCGGCCTGGCCAGCGTGGCACAGGCCTGCACCACGGCCGCGGGGTCGGGCACGTGCTCGAGCATCTCCATGCAGGTCACCACGTCGAAGCGGCCGGGCATCTCGGCGGCCAGCGCCTCGGTGGCGATCTCGCGGTACTCGAGGTTCTCGACACCCGCCTCCAGCGCATGCAGCCGCGCCACGCCGAGCGGGCGTGCGGCGAGGTCGATGCCCAGCACGCTGCGCGCGCCTCGCCGCGCCACCGACTCGGCCAGGATGCCGCCGCCGCAGCCGACGTCGAGCACGGTCTTGCCGGCCAGCCCTGCCAGGCTGTCGATCCACTCCAGGCGCAGCGGGTTGATCTGGTGCAGCGGGCGAAACTCGCTCTGCGGATCCCACCACTTGTGGGCCAGTTCGCTGAACTTGGCGAGTTCCTGGGCGTCGACGTTGCTCATGGCGGGATGTTAAGGGGCGCACCCAAAGAAAAACCCCGCCGAGGCGGGGTTTCACTGTGAAGCGAGGAAGCGGCGCGGGGAGGCGCCGCTGACCATCACTTCCGGGCGCGGGTGCCGACGACTTCGACTTCCACGCGGCGGTTCTTCGACCGGCCTTCGGCGGTCTTGTTGTCCGCCACCGGCTGGGCCGAGCCCTTGCCTTCCGTGTAGACACGGTTCGGCTCGATGCCCTTGCTGGTCAGGA
>JBGAHJ010000012.1:0-162637 GCA_044226255.1 Rubrivivax sp. | reverse complement strand
GCGCCGGCTGGCCGACGCCGCCGCGCTGCCGCCGGTGGCGCGGGCGCCCGCGGCCCAGCTGCGGGCCACGCTGCTCGTCAACGCCGGGCAGGGCCGCGAGGCGCACGCCGAGGCCGAACGTGGCCTGCGCCTGAGCGACCCCGCGCCGCTGCCGCGCGCCGAGGCGCTGCGCGTGCTGGCCGACGTGCACCTGCGCGCCGCGCGTGCGCCGGCCGACATCGAGCGCGCCTGGCAACTCGCCGGCGAGGCGCGCGCGCTGCTGGAAGGCCTGCCCGAGTCGCCGGCTCTGCTGCGGCTGACCGGCGGGTTGCTGATGATCCAGGGGCCGATCCTGCTCGAGCAGCGTGGCGACCCCGTCGGCGCCATGGCGCTCTTCGAGCAGGCCGAGCGCTGCTTCAGCCGGCTGGGCGACCGCCGCGCGGCCGTGCTGGCGCTGCCCGGCCGCACGGCCTGCCTGCTGCACGAGCGGCGCTTCGCGGAGGTGATCGTGGTCTCGCTGAAGGGCGATGAGGAGACCGCGGCGCTCGGCGCGGTGGTGACGCGGCTGCAGCTCTTCGACCGCCTGAGCAACGCCTACGACGGCCTCGGCCGCTATGCCGACGCGGTGCAGGCCTGCCAGCGCCAGACGCGTCTCGCGCTGCGCCACGGGCTTCTCTACTACGGCGCCTACGGCGCCTGGAACCAGCTGCACGGACTGGCGCAGACCGGCCACCCCATGCTGGCGGCGCGGCTGCTGGCCTTCAGCTGCGCGTACTGGGAGCGCGCCGTCGGCGAGCTCACCGGCCCCGACCGGCTGTACGCCGACCGCGTGGAGGCGATGGTGCGCGAGGCGCTCGGCGAGCGACGCTGGCGTGCCGAGGAGGCCCATGGGCGCGCCCTGACGGTGCGCGCGGCGCTCGAACTGGCCGCGGGCCGCGGCACGGAGCCTGCGCCGCCGACCCTGGGCTGACCGTCACGGCCCGCAAGGGACGTTCGCCGGACGCTCGGCGCTAACTTGGATGTTGCGGGGCCGCGGCCGGATGGGCCGGCAGCGGCGGGCCGCAGCAGCCAGGAGAGGCGCCAGAACATGAAACCTATGGCTCAGGGAAAGGCGGACGTACAGCGCCGCATGCAGCACAAGCTCCGTCTCGCGGCCGTGCCGCTGGCAGCGGCACTGGCCTCCGGCGGTGCCGCCGCGGCCCAGCTCACCGCCACCTGGCAGGGGGCGGTGGGCGGCAACTACGCCACCGCGTCGGCCTGGGACATCGGCCAGGTGCCGCTGAACGATGCGACCAACACCTACATCGTGCAGATCCTGGGATCCGGCCGGTCGGTGACCTACAACACGCTCAATGCGCGCACCATCGACGAGTTCCTGCTCGATGGCGGTTCCTCGTTCAACCTGCAGGCCGGCAGCCTGGTGCTGCCGACGCAACTGACGGTGCTGGGGCGCGCGCTGATCGCGGGCCGGGTCACCGTGGACCGCGCCTCGTTCATCGCGCTGAACCCGGCCAGCGCGATCGTCGGCGACGGCGCCTCGTTCTCGGCCATCAACGGCGGCGTGATCCGCATCGCGTCGCCCAGCTACAGCGCCAAGGGCTTCCTGGGCGGCACCATCATCAACGCGGCCGGCAGCGGCTCCGAGGTGGAACTGCGCGGCGTACAGATCCTGGACGTGGGCTCGCCGCGTGTCGGCGGCGCCTACACCAACACGGTGTCGGCCAGCGCCGGCGGCGTGGTGAACCTGGCCAGCGTGCGCACCGTGATCGCGCCCGCCAGCAACGCCGACAACCTGGCCTTCAACGTCAGCAGCGGCGGGCGGCTCGACCTGTCGTCACTGGAGCGCATCAGCGGCGTCACGTTGGACACCGGCAACACGCGCTTCGCCGTCGACGGCGGCACCGTCGCGCTGGGTCCGCTGCAGCAGATGAACCGCACCTTCGTGACGCTGGCCAACGGCTCGCTGATGACGGCCGGCGGCTTCGCCGGCAGTGCCAGCCTGAGCACCACCACCTTCGCGGCCACCAACGGCTCGCGCCTGGAAGCGGCGACGCTGCGCGGCGAGTACAACGGCCGCGCCTTCAACGGCGCCACGATGCTCTCGGCCGCGGGCCAGGGCACGAAGCTGGACCTCTCGGGCATCCACACCTTCGACATCGGCTCGGCGCGCGTGGGCGGGGCCTACACCAACAGCGTGGCGGCTTCCGACCGCGCCGTGATCGACCTCTCGGGCGTGCGCACCGTGGTCGCACCTTCGAGCAATGCCGACTACCTGCTGTTCAGCGCGATCAGCGGCGCCAGCATCGACCTGCGTTCGCTGCAGGAGGTGGCCGGCCTGACGATCGACACCGGCAACACCAGTTTCAGCGCCGACGCGGCCAGCTTCGTGCTCGGTCCGCTGCAGAAGGCCAACCGGATGTTCGTGAGCCTGCAGAACGGCGCCACGATGAGCGTGGGTGGATACGCCGGGCAGGCGGCCATCACCAACTCGACCTTCGCCGTCAGCGGCGGCTCGCGGCTCGACGCGGCCACGCTGGTGGGCACCTACAACGCGCGCGGCCTGGGTGGCGGTTCCACGCTGCTCAGCGCCGCCGGCCTGGGCTCGGTGATGGACCTGTCGGGCCTGCGCCTCTTCGACTCGGGTTCGCCGCGCGTGGGGGGTGCGTTCTCGAACCTCGTCAGCGCCACCGACTCGGCGCTGATCAACCTCTCCGGCGTGAACGCGATCGTCGCCCCGGCCAGCAGCGCGGACTTCCTGACCTTCCAGGTCACCACCGGCGGCCGCATCAACCTGGCCGGGCTGCAGGACATGGCCGGGCTCACGCTGGACACCGGCAACACGCGCTTCTCGGGCGACAACGGCAGCTTCGTGCTGGGGCCACTGCAGCGCGCGAGCCGCTGGCAGGTGAGCCTGCAGAACGGCGCCACGATGGACGTCGGCGGCTGGGCGGGCAGCGCGGCCATCAGCAACTCCAGCTTCGGGCTGGCCAGCGGCGCGCGGCTCAACGGCGCCACGTTGGTGGGCGAGTACCAGGTGCGGGCCTACACCGGTGCCACGCTGATGAGCGCCACCGGCGCCGGCACGTTGATGAACCTGTCGGGCCTGCACACGCTGGACCTGGCGACACCGCGCATCGGTGGCGCCTACACCAACAGCATCAGCGCCAGCGACCGCGCCACGATCGACCTCTCCGGCGTGCGCACCATCGTCACGCCCGACAGCAACGCCGACGCACTGGCCTTCAACGCCAGCAGCCAGGGCACCATCGACCTGCGCGGCCTGCAGACCGTCACCAGCGCCGGCGGCGGGCGGCTGCTGTTCAACGCCAGCACCGGCGGCGGCATCGTGGTGGGCGGGCGCGCCTATGGCCCGGGCACGGCCTTCACGCTCACCGACACCGGCAGCAGCCTCGGCGTGGCCGGCAGCCTCACGCTGCTGTCGGGCAGCACGCTGTCGGCGGCCGCCGGCACGCGCATCGGCATCAGCGGCGACTACAGCTTCCAGCAGACCGCGGAAGCGCAGGTGAACACCGACTTCGCGATCGTCACCTTCGCCGGCAGCGTCGCGCACACGCTGGAGGTCGGCGGGCGCCGCGGCACCAGCCTGCCGGGCAACGGCAGCGCGGTGACCGCCAACTTCGCGATCGGCCAGCTGGTGCTGGGCGACAGCAGCGCCGAGGCGCTGACGCTGGTGGATGCGGTGGACAACGGCAACCGCAGCTCGCCCGAGGTGCTGTACCTGAACGGCGTGGGTGGCGAAAACGGCTTGCGCATCCGCGCCGGCTCCACGCTGGTGCTCGGCGGGCTGGACCTCTACACCACCGAAGGCGGCAGCTGGGTGCACATCAACGACCGCTTCGTCGATGGCATCACCACCATCGCCTACGACGAAGGCTTCATCAGCCTGACGGCCGTTCCGGTGCCCGAACCCCGCAGCCTGGCCCTGCTGCTCGCCGGCCTGGGCGTGGTGGCGGTGCGGCGGCGCCAGCAGCGCGGCGCCGAAGCGGCCTGAATCCGCGCACGGCCGCGTTCAGCGGCCGTGCAGCGGATGCGCGTCGAAGCGGCCCGCGAACAGCGGGTCGCTGAGGTAGTCGAGCCGGCGTGCCACCTGCGTCGGCGCGCCCGCGCGGTGGATCGCCAGCTCGTCGGGCGCCATCTGGAACAGCGCCTCGGCCGCGATGTCGCCCAGCTGCTCGGCCACCTGGCGCGCGGCCGTCAGGCTGGCCTGGCCGAAGGCGAGCCAGGTGCCGCAGTTCTCCAGCACCGTCTCGTGGTCGCGTGGCCACAGCGCGCGCAGCTGCGCCAGCGACTGCACGAACAGCGCCACGCGCACGCCGTAGCCGCGCAGCAGCGTCACCGCCTGGCGCAGCGGCGGCATCGGGCCGAGGTGGCCGAGCTCGTCGACCAGGAACAGCGTCGGCAGGGCCGGCCGGCGCGTGCGGCGCGACAGCAGCACGAGGAAGGTGCCCAGCAGCACGCGCAGCCAGGCGGCGTGCGACTCCAGGCGGTCCGGTGGCACCACGAGGTAGACGGTGACCGGCTCGCCCGCCTGCAGCGCCGCCAGCGGCACCGTGGTGGTGGCGGTGGCGGCCTGCACGCGTTCCGAGCCGAAGATGCGCAGCAGCGAGATGGCCTCGCTGCGTACGCTGGTGCGCACGCGCTCGGCCTCGTGGTTCAGGAAGGTGACGAAGCCGTCGCGCACGAAGCGCGGGAAGTCGGGCTTCTTGGCATGCACGTCCAGCACCACCGCGAGGCTGTAGGCGAGGTCGTCGCTGTGCAGCAGGGCCCACACGGCGCCCAGCGTGCGCTCCCGGTCCGGCGCCGCGGCGCCCTCGCCGACGAAGTCCGGGCGCACCCAGGCCCAGCCGATCAGCGCTGCCAGCAGCTGCAGGGCCAGCGAGCGCCAGAACGGATCCTGCAGCGAGACCGGGGCTTCGCCGACGATCAGCTCGGCCAGCGTCAGGCAGTCGTCGCCGAGGTCCTCGCTGTCCTGCAGCAGCGCCTCGAGCGGGTTGACCGTCGCCGACGTGCCGGCATGCCAGGGGTCGACCACGCAGACCGTCTGGCCGCGCTGCCGCCGCCAGCGTGCGCTGACGCCGGCGGCTTCGCCCTTGGGGTCGACGACGATCGCGCCGCCCGGGTAGCTCAGCAGCCACGGCAGCAGCACGCTGCGGCCCTTGCCGGCGCCGGTGGGGGCGATCACCAGCGCGTGCCGTTCCGACGCATCGCCGAGCAGCGTGCCGGGAGAGCCGCCCGCCGGGTCCGTGCGCTGGAAGCCCATCGCACGCCGCCCCGGCGCAGCCATGCGCCCGAGCGGCAGGGCCGGTTCGGCCAGGTCGTCCAGCGGTGCGGATTCGTGGCGCATGGCAGGGCCACGATAGCCGGCACCGCGCGCCGCCGGCGGCTTGGCCGACACCGGCCGCGTGCCTTGCCGCGCGGGCAGGGGACGTTGGCCGGACGGCTCAGGCCGCCAGCAGCTGGCGCAGCACGAACGGCAGGATGCCGCCGTGGTGGTAGTAGTCGACCTCGATCGCGGTGTCGATGCGCAGCGTCACCAGCACCTCGCGCCGCGTGCCGTCGGCGCCCGTGATCACGAGCGTGGCGTCCGACAGCGGCTTCACCTCGGGCGCCAGCACCACGTCCACCGTCTCGTCGCCCTTCAGCGCCAGCGTCTCCCACGACACGCCGGGCTTGAACTGCAGCGGCAGCACGCCCATGCCGATCAGGTTGCTGCGGTGGATGCGCTCGAAGCTCTTCGCCACCACGGCCTGGATGCCCAGCAGCGCCGTGCCCTTGGCGGCCCAGTCGCGGCTGGAACCGGTGCCGTATTCCTCGCCGGCGAAGATCACCGTCGGCGTGCCGGCGGCCACGTACTTCATCGCGGCGTCGTAGATCGGCATCAGCTCGCCGCCCGGCTGCACCAGCGTGAACCCGCCCTCGACGCGGCTGCCGTCGGCCTGGGCGGGAATCATCAGGTTCTTCACCCGCACGTTGGCGAAGGTGCCGCGCATCATCACCTCGTGGTGGCCGCGGCGCGCGCCGTAGCTGTTGAAGTCGGCCTTCATCACGCCGCGCGACAGCAGGTACCGGCCGGCCGGCGTGTTCTCCCTGAAGCTGCCGGCGGGGCTGATGTGGTCGGTGGTGATGCTGTCGCCGAAGAGCGCCATGATGCGCGCGCCCTTCACGCCGCCGGCGCTGCCGGCAGGCTGCATCGTGAAGCCGCTGAAGAACGGCGGCTCGGCGATGTAGGTGCTGTCGGGCCAGGGGTAGACGTTGCCGCTGCTGCTGGCCACCTTCTGCCACAGCCTGCCCGGCTCGCTCTTCACCTGGCCGTAGTTGTCGCGGAAGGCCTTCGGGTTCATCGCGTGCTTCATCAGCGCGTGGATCTCGTCGCTGCTCGGCCAGATGTCGCCCAGCCACACGTCGCGGCCGCCCTTGCCCTTGCCCACCGGCTCGGTCATCAGGTCGCGCGTCACGGTGCCGGCGATCGCGTAGGCCACCACCAGCGGCGGGCTGGCCAGGAAGTTGGCCTTTAGGTTCGGGTGGATGCGCGCCTCGAAGTTGCGGTTGCCCGAGAGCACCGCCGCGCAGACCAGGTCGTTCTTCGTGATGACGTCGTTGATCTCGGGGGCCAGGTCGCCGGCGTTGCCGATGCAGGTGGTGCAGCCGTAGGCGGCCACGTTGAAGCCGAGCTTCTCCAGGTAGGGCAGCAGGCCCGCCTTCTCGAGGTACTCGGTGACGATGCGCGAACCGGGCGCCAGCGAAGTCTTGATGTGGCGCGGCACCTTCAGCCCCGCCTCCACGGCCTTCTTCGCCAGCAGCCCGGCGGCCAGCAGCACGCCGGGGTTGCTGGTGTTGGTGCAGCTGGTGATGGCGGCGATCAGCACGTCGCCGTTGCGGATCTGCAGGCCGTTGCTGGCGGTGAAGGCCTGCCCGAGCTTCTCGGCCGGCTGGTTGAAGCCGTTCTCGGCCGGCGGCGCGGCGAACAGCTGGCCGAACTGGCTCTTGACCCGACCGAGCTCGATGCGGTCCTGCGGGCGCTTGGGGCCCGCGAGGCTGGGCGAGACGGTGGCGAGGTCGAGCTTCACGAGCTTCGTGAAGGCGATGTCCTTCGCATCGGGCACGCCGAACATGCCCTGGGCGCGGAAGTAGGCCTCGAAGGCCTCGATCTCGCGCTTCGTGCGGCCGGTGCCGGCGAAGTAGGCCACCGTCTTCTCGTCCACCGGGAAGAAGCCCATCGTGGCACCGTACTCGGGCGCCATGTTGCCGATGGTGGCGCGGTCGGGCACGCTGAGGCTGCGCGTGCCTTCGCCGCAGAACTCGACGAACTTGCCGACCACCTTCTCCTTGCGCAGCATCTCGGTGACGGTGAGCACCAGGTCGGTGGCGGTCACGCCTTCGCGCAGGCGGCCGGTGAGCTCGAAGCCCACCACGTCGGGCGTCAGGAAGTACACCGGCTGCCCCAGCATGCCGGCCTCGGCCTCGATGCCGCCCACGCCCCAGGCGACCACGCCGATGCCGTTGATCATCGTGGTGTGGCTGTCCGTGCCGACGAGCGAATCGGGGTAGTACACGCCGCCTGCACCCCGGTGCACGCCGCGCGCCAGGTACTCCAGGTTCACCTGGTGCACGATGCCGAAGCCCGGCGGCACCACGCCGAAGGTGCTGAAGGCACCCATGCCCCACTTCATGAACTCGTAGCGCTCGCGGTTGCGCTGGAATTCGAGCTTCATGTTGAGGTCCAGCGCCTTCGCGCTGCCGTAGTGGTCGACCATCACGCTGTGGTCCACCACCAGGTCCACCGGGACCAGCGGCTCGATGCGCTTGGGGTCCTGCCCCAGGCGCGCGGCCACGTTGCGCATCGCGGCCAGGTCGGCCAGCAGCGGCACGCCGGTGAAGTCCTGCAGCACCACCCGCGCGACGACGAACGGGATCTCCTCGGTGCGCGGCGCCGTGGCCCCCCACTGTGCGAGCTCGGCCACGTGCGTCGGCGTCACCTTGTTGCCGTCGCAGTTGCGCAGCACGCTTTCCAGCACGATGCGCAGGCTGTGCGGCAGGCGCGCCACGTTGGGGTAGCGCCGGGCCAGCGCCGGCAGGGAGTGGTAGCGGCCTTCGATGCCGCCCGCGGTGCGGAAGGTCTTCAGCGTGTCGTGGAAGGGATGCGGGTTCTGGGGCATGGCGCAGTCCTTGGTGAAGCCGGCATCATGCGGGAGACACGGTCCTCCGTGATGACAGGAAGGGATTGGAGATGCTTCGCCGCCACTTTCCCGCGGCCGCCGCGGCTGCGCTCGCGTTGCCCGCCCTGGCGGCCGACGACACGCTGTGGTTCATCTTCCTCGAGCGCGGGAAGCCGACCCCCGACGACAAGGACCGCGTGATGGCGATGCAGCGCGGCCACATCGAGAACTTCAAGCGCCTGTTCGCGCTCGGCCGGCTGTTCTCGGCCGGCCCGCTGGCCGACCCTTCCGGCTTCAAGCGCGGCATCGTCACGGTGCGCGCCGCCAGCCGCCAGGAGCTCGCGGGCTACTTCGAACCGGACGAGTACGTGCGCGAAGGCCACATGACGGTGAACGCGATGCCCGCGATCGGGCGCCGGCCGCACCACACCGAAGGCATCGACGCCAGCCGCGTGGAGGAGATCCGCATCGTGCTGCTGCCGCGCGCTGCACCGGTGCCGCAGCCGGTGCTGCAGGCGATGGTGGACAAGGGCGTGTTCGGCGCCTGGTACACGCTGACCGAGGGGCCCTTCGCCGACGTGCTGTTCTCGCGCACCACCGACACCGCGGCGCTGCAGGCCGCGCTGGCCCCGCACTCGGGCGGGGCGGTGGTGTGGCGGCAGTGGATCAGCCCCGGGGTCGTTCGCTAGACGAAAGACCGGAAGCCTCTGCGAAACTAGGGGCATGAAGATGCCCAACCTGCTTGCCAGCCGCTGGGGCCGCCTGACGGCCTTTTTCTTTTTGTACGTGACCGAGGGCATACCGCTCGGCTTCGCCTCCGTCGCCATCGCCACGCAGCTGCGGCGCCAGGACGTGGGGCCCGCCGAGATCGGTGCCTTCGTCGGCAGCTTCTACCTGCCGTGGGCCTTCAAGTGGGCCTTCGGTCCGATCATCGACGTGTTCTTCTCGGAGAAACTCGGGCGGCGCCGCGGCTGGATCGTCGGCACCCAGATCATGCTGATCGTCACGCTGCTGGCCTGCACGGGCCTGAACCTGCCGGCGCAACTGGGCCTGCTGACCAGCGTGCTGCTGGTCCACAACAGCTTCGGCGCGATGCAGGACGTGGCCATCGACGCGCTGGCCGTCAACACGCTGGCCGAGGACGAACGGGGCCTCGCCAACGGCGTGATGTTCGGTGGCGCGTCCATCGGCACCGCCATCGGTGGCGGGGGCGTGCTTTATCTGATGCCCTACATCGGCGTCAAGGGCGGCTTCGTGTTCGTGGCAGCCTGCATCGCACTGGTGACGATCTTCATCGCGCTGCCGCTGAAGGAGAAGCCCACGCCCGAATCGGAGCGGCGCGAAGCGGGCCTGGCGTCCGCCGGGCGCGCCATCGTCAAGTTCGCCGACGAGACCTTCCGCAGCTTCCACGGCTCGCGCGGCGCCTTCGCCGGCGTGTTCTTCGCGTTGCTGCCGGCCGGTGCCATGAGCCTGGGGCTGGCGCTGCAGTCGAACGTCGCCGTCGAGATCGGGATGAAGGACGACGAGGTGGCGAGCCTGAGCGTGATCACCCAGGTCGTTGCAGCCGTCTGCATGGTGGTGGGCGGTCTGTTGTCCGACAAGCTGGGCCGACGCCGCATGCTGGGGCTGTACCTGGTGCTGATGAGCCCGCCGGCGCTGTACCTGGCGTGGAAGCTTCAGATGCACGGATGGGTGATGCCCAACCCGGCCGAAGGCAAGCCGGGGCACCGTGACTTGTCCGTGGCACTGATCAGCGCGATGTGGGTGGCGTCGCTGGCCTACGCGGTGGGGCAGGGGCTGATGTACGGCACGCGCACCGCGGCCTTCATGGACGTGACCAACCCCCGGGTGGCCGCCACGCAGTTCACCGCGTACATGGCGATGATGAATCTCGCGATCTCGTACTCGTCCACCTGGCAGGGCATCGCGTCCGAGGTGTTCGGCTACCCCATGACGCTGGTGATCGATGCGATCACAGGGCCGCTGTGCGTGCTGCTGCTGCCTTTCATGGCACCCAGCAAGGACGCCCGCGTCACCGACGACCGCGCCGCGGGTCGTGCGCGACTGCTGGCGCTGGTGCTGGGCTTCGGCTGCATCTGCTGGGTGGCGTACAGCCTGGGCGTCTTCGGTGCCGGGCCGGCGCGGCCGATGTGGGAGACCCTGTTCACGCTGGTCTCCATCGCCTCGGCGGTGTACCTGCTGGCGGGCGCCGCCACGCGACGGGCCGAGGGCGGCGGCCTGCGCGTGGCCGGCCTGTCGATGGCCGGGGTGCTGGTCGTCAGCTACTTCATGCGCAAGTGGCAGCCGCAACTCGGCGAGACCTACGCGGTCGTCGGCGTGGCCGCCGCCGTGGTGCTGCTGCTGACGGCGCGGCTGAGCTGGCAGCAACTGCAGCCCCAGGCCGCGACCGCCACCGCCTGACGACGGCCCCGGGGCCAAGCGGTCATATTCCACACCGCCGGCCAGATGGCCGGCGATCTCCCTTCTATTCGGGGGCTCTGGCATGCCTCCTGCAACCGATGCTTCGCATCAGGGTTGCCCCGCTGCCGCGGAACGGCCCGTCCCGACGACAGCCGGAGCCCGCGATGCCCAAGACCCTGTGGTGGTTGCTGTTCAGTGCCCTCGTGGCGTGCCCTGCGGCGCACGCCGAAGACATCACCCAGGTGCTGCAGCGCTCGCAGCAGTGGCGCCTGCAGCAGCGCCCGGCGCCGGACCTGCAGAGCACGGCTTCAGCGCGCGTGCGCACCAGCTTCGAACGCATCCAGCAGCTCGACCCGCGCGCAGCCGACGTGAAGCTGCAGATCGTCGGCGGCGAACTGTTCGCCGAAGCCGTCTTCGGCGAGCGCACGCTGGTGGTGAGCGAGAACGCCGGTGAGCTGCCCGAAGGCGAGCGCCTGCTGATGCTGGCACACGAGGTGGGCCACCTGATGCTCGGCCACTGGGGGGGCTTGAGCGCGCTCTACCGCAGCCACATCCCCGGCGAGGTGCGGCCCGAGACCACCGACCCGGTGGCGAAGAAGCTCTCGGTCGAGGCGCAGGCCTTGTCGCACCGCCAGGAGTTCGAAGCCGACGGCTACGGCTTCGCGCTGGTGCGCAAGATGGGCTTCGGCCTCGACAACGCCTTCGGCCTGCTCACCCGCCAGGGCCTGCAGTTCGACACGCCCACGCACCCGGGCACGCGCCGGCGCCTGGCGCAGCTGCGCGTGATGGAGGCGCAGGCCACGCGTCCCCTGGTGAGCCCGGGCGAGACCGAGGCCGTGGCGGCATCGCCCGCGGGCGGCGCGCGCTGAAAGCAAACGGCCCGCCGAAGCGGGCCGCTGAAAGACAAACGGCCCGCCGAAGCGGGCCGTTGTCCATGGCGATGTAGCTCAGGCCATCGACTTCGCCGTCTCCGCGTACTCCTCGATCTGGTCGAAGTTCATGTAGCGGTACACGCTGCCGGCGTCCTTGTTGATGATGCCCATCGCCTCGTGGTACTCGGCCACGGTGGGGATCTTGCCGAGCTTGGACGCGATGGCCGCCAGTTCCGCCGAGGCCAGGAACACGTTGGTGTTCTTGCCCAGCCGGTTCGGGAAGTTGCGCGTGGAGGTGGACACCACCGTCGCGCCTTCACGCACCTGCGCCTGGTTGCCCATGCACAGGCTGCAGCCGGGCTGCTCGGTGCGCGCGCCGGCCGTGCCGAAGGCGGCGTAGTGGCCTTCCTTGATCAGCTCGCTCTGGTCCATCTTGGTGGGCGGCGCGACCCACAGCTTGACGGGAATGTCGCGCTGGCCGCCCAGCAGCTTGGCCGCGGCGCGGAAGTGGCCGATGTTGGTCATGCAGCTGCCGATGAAGGCCTCGTCGATCTTGGTGCCGGCCACCTCGGACAGCGTCTTCGCGTCGTCGGGATCGTTGGGACAGCAGAGGATGGGCTCCTTGATCGCGTCCAGGTCGATCTCGATCACGGCGGCGTACTCGGCGTCCTTGTCGGCCTCCAGCAGCACGGGCTTCGCGAGCCAGGCTTCCACCGCGGCGATGCGGCGCTCCAGCGCGCGCTTGTCTTCGTAGCCCTGGGCGATCATGTTCTTCATCAGCACCACGTTGCTGGTGAGGTACTCCTTGATCGGCGCGGGGTTCAGCTTGATGGTGCAGCCGGCGGCGCTGCGCTCGGCGCTCGCGTCGCTCAGCTCGAAGGCCTGTTCCACCTTCAGGTCGGGCAGGCCCTCGATCTCGAGGATGCGGCCGCTGAAGACGTTCTTCTTGCCGGCCTTGGCCACCGTCAGCAGGCCCTGCCTGATGGCGAACAGCGGAATGGCATGCACCAGGTCACGCAGCGTCACGCCGGGCTGCATGCTGCCCTTGAAGCGCACCAGCACGCTCTCGGGCATGTCCAGCGGCATCACGCCGGTGGCCGCGCCGAAGGCCACCAGGCCCGAGCCGGCGGGGAAGCTGATGCCGATGGGGAAGCGCGTGTGGCTGTCGCCGCCGGTGCCCACGGTGTCGGGCAGCAGCAGGCGGTTGAGCCAGCTGTGGATCACGCCGTCGCCCGGGCGCAGGCTGACGCCGCCGCGGGTGCTGATGAAGGCCGGCAGCTCGCGGTGCGTCTTCACGTCCACGGGCTTGGGATAGGCGCTCGTGTGGCAGAAGCTCTGCATCACCATGTCGGCGCTGAAGCCCAGGCAGGCCAGGTCCTTCAGCTCGTCGCGCGTCATCGGGCCGGTGGTGTCCTGGCTGCCGACGGTGGTCATCTTGGGCTCGCAGTAGGTGCCCGGGCGGATGCCTTGCCCTTCGGGCAGTCCGCAGGCGCGGCCCACCATCTTCTGCGCCAGCGTGAAGCCGGCCTTGCTGGCGGCCGGCGGCTGAGGCAGGCGGAACGCGGCGCTGGCGGGCAGCCCGAGCGCCTCGCGCGCCTTCGCGGTGAGGCTGCGGCCGATGATGAGGTTGATGCGGCCGCCGGCGCGCACCTCGTCGAACAGCACGTCGCTGCGCAGCTGGAACTCCTTGACCACCGCGCCGCCCTTGAGGATCTTGCCGGCGTACGGCTGGATCTCGATCACGTCGCCCATCTCCAGGCCCGCCACGTCCACCTCGATCGGCAGCGCACCCGAGTCTTCCTGCGTGTTGAAGAAGATCGGCGCGATCTTGCCGCCCAGCGTCACGCCGCCGAAGCGCTTGTTCGGCACGAAGGGGATGTCCTGGCCGGTGGCCCAGATCACGCTGTTGGTGGCGCTCTTGCGGCTGGAGCCGGTGCCCACCACGTCGCCGACGTAGGCCACCAGGTGGCCCTTCTTCTTCAGGTCCTCGATGAACTGGATCGGGCCGCGCTTGCCGTCCTCTTCCGGCTTGAAGGCCGCGCCTTCGCGCGTGTTCTTCAGCATCGCCAGGTAGTGCAGCGGGATGTCGGGGCGGCTCCAGGCGTCGGGCGCCGGGGAGAGGTCGTCGGTGTTGGTCTCGCCGGGCACCTTGAAGACGGTGACGGTGATCGACTTCGGCACCTCGGGGCGGCTCGTGAACCACTCGGCGTCGGCCCAGCTCTTCATCACGGCCTGCGCGAACGCGTTGCCGGCCTTGGCCTTGGCGGCGACGTCGTTGAAGTAGTCGAACATCAGCAGGGTCTT
Source organism: Rubrivivax sp. (assembly GCA_044226255.1). Classification (GTDB taxonomy): domain Bacteria; phylum Pseudomonadota; class Gammaproteobacteria; order Burkholderiales; family Burkholderiaceae_C; genus Rubrivivax. The sequence goes on along the minus strand of JBGAHJ010000012.1, from coordinate 148,884 downwards.
CTTCAGGCCCTCGGCGGCGATGCCGGCCACCGCCTTGTCATCGAGCAGCTCGATCAGCGGGTGCACGTTGTAGCCGCCCACCATGGTGCCCAGCAGCTCGGTGGCCTTGGCCTTGCTGATCAGCCCCACGGCCAGGTCGCCGTGTGCCACGGCGGCCAGGAAGCTGGCCTTGACCTTGGCCGCATCGTCCACGCCGGGCGGCACGCGGTGCGTCAGCAGGTCGAGCAGGAAGGCGTCCTCGCCGGCGGGCGGGCTCTTGATCAGCTCGATCAGCGCGGCCACCTGCTTGGCGTCCAGCGGCAGCGGCGGGATGCCGAGCGCGGCGCGTTCGGCGGCATGTTGTCGGTAGGCTTGCAGCATGTGGAGGCTCCGGGGTGAACGGGTGAGGATGGGCTTTCAGGCTGACATCAGGCTTGGGGCACGATGACCTTCAGACCCTTGAAATAGTCGCGGTAGAAGCCGGCGTCGCGGGTGATGAGCGCGTCGCACTGCATCATCGCGTGGGCTCCGATCAGGAAGTCGGCCACCACGCGTTCGCGCCGCCCGCCGCGGTCGCGGAAGCGGCGTTGCATGTGGCCGGCGCGCACGGCCGCCTGTTCCGACGTGGGCAGGTAGCGGATGCCGAACTCGACCAGCGCGTCCATCGCGGTTTCGCGCGTCGCCAGCATGCCCTGCACCTCGGCGATCACGGCATCGCAGATCACGACCTCGCCGACGCGCAGGGCCTGCGTCAGCGTGTCGGCCGAGGCGGCCGCGAACTGCGGGTCCTCGGTGAGGACGTCCAGCAGCACGGACGAGTCGACGGCGATCACGAGTTGTCGGGCTCGGTGGGCTCGGGATAGGGATCGCCAGGGGCGCGGCCGCGCAGTGCACGCATCGCGTCGTCGGTGCTCTTGAAGCCCTCGGCCAGCTTGAAGCGGCCGCGCAGGCGCGAGATGGCATCGTCCACGTCCTTGCGCAGCACGATGCGCCCGCCTTCCAGTTCCACCTTCAGCTTGGTGCCCTTGGTGAGGCCCAGCGCATCGCGTACGGCCTTGGGCAGGGTGATCTGTCCGCGTTCGGCGACGGTGGCTTCCATGGCGGTGTCGGCTGGCATCGGTATGCATGAATGATACATACTGACGCTGGCATACGCAAGCCGCCATACGCAAAGGCGAGGCGGCCGCACCGTCGCCGGTGCGGCCGCCTTCAGAGGGGAAGGGCGGTCAGAAGCGGTAGCCCACGCCCACCGTCACCAGGTCGGTCGCGGCCTTCTCCTGGCGGTTGAAGCGGGTGTCGATGCGGTCCCAGTCGAGGTTCACGCCCCACTTCTTGTCGATGTTCCAGGTGACGCCGGCGCCCACCACCGGCACCAGCGAGTTGCGCGTGTCGCTGCCGCCGGCCGCGTAGTCGGCCTTGCCGTGGTTGTAGGCGGCACCCAGACGGGCCTTGAAGGTCAGCGCGTCCCAGTCGGCGCGCGCCGTGCCCACCACGCCCAGGCCTTCCGAGCGCACGTTGCCGGCCTGCGCGCCGCTGGGCGAGCCGATGACGCCGGTGGCGTGGCCCAGCCGGTAGCCGAAGGCCTCGGCGCCCCAGGTCTTGTCGAAGTCCTTGCCGAACACGATCTTGCCGCTGCCGCTGGGCGAGCGGTCGCAGGCGGCGCCGGCCGGGCAGTCGATGTGGACCTTGCTGTGTGCGCCGATGCCGATGCCGACGTAGGTGTCCTCCGCGGCTTGTGCGCTGCCGAGTGCCGCGGTGGCGGCAAGCGCGGCGGCGGTGTGGAGGGCCAGGGAGAGCTTCTTCATTGCAGGTTCTCGGTTGTTGCGGGTTCGTCGGCGAATCGCTTTTGCGCCGCCAACGCCGCAACAGTGCCGGCCCGCGGTTGTTTGGTTCCGGAATGTCGGCCAGTGCCGCAGAATGCAGCCATCAAGGTATCGAATTACAGTACCAACCTTTCTTCACGGAACTTCCGCATGAGCAGCCCCGAACTGGTGATGAGCGCGCTGCGCAGCGCGTTGAAGGCCGCCGGCATCACCTACCGCGAGCTGGCGCGGCGCGTCGAGATGAGCGAGTCCAGCATCAAGCGCGTGTTCAGCCAGGGCGACCTGTCGCTGCGCCGGCTGGCCGGCTTCTGCCAGGCCGCGGGCCTGTCGATGGAGGACGTGCTGCGCGCCGCCGCCGATGCCGCGCCGCCGGCGGACGTGCTGACGCTGGCCCAGGAACGCTCGCTGATGGCCGACCCGCAGCTGCTGCTGGTGGCGGTGTGCTGCCTGGGCCACTGGAGCCTGGAGCAGATCGTCGAGACCTACCGCATCGACGAACCCGGCTGCGTGCGCGCCCTCGTGCAGCTGGACCGGCTCGGCCTCATCGAGCTGAAGCCGCTGAACCGCTACCGGCTGCGCGTCTCGCGCGCCTTCCGCTGGCAGCCCGACGGCCCGGTGCAGCAGTTCTTCCGCGAGCAGGTGGTGCACGACTACTTCGGCGGCCGCTTCGACGGGCCGGGCGAGACCTTGCACACGGTGCTCGGGCGCCTGAGCGTGGCCAGCGCGCAGGAGCTGGTGCAGCGGGTGCAGCAGCTGGCCGCGGAACTCGCGCGGCTGCACCAGGAAGACCAGCGCCTGCGCCCGCAGGACCGCGACGGCTACACGCTGATCGTCGGCCTGCGCAGCTGGGAGTTCGCGGCCTTCACCGCGATGCGACGGTAGATTCGCCCTCACTTCGCGGCTTTGCGCCCGGCCGTGGCGGCGGACACTGCGCCGGCCATGTCCGTCGACGAAGACATCACGATCGTGCGCGCGCCGACGGCGCCGCGCCCGCACGCACGCACCGTGCCGATGCACGGCCGCTTCGTCGACCCCGACGCCACGGTGATCCGGCGCACGCGCTGGCACCTGAAGGACGACCCCGACGCGACGGTGATCGTCGCCGCGCAGCCGCTCGCGCCTCCGCCCGACCTGCCGCTGCCGCGTGCCGCGCAGCTGGCGCTGGCACCCGGCTTCAACCTGATGGAGTACCGCATCGAGCGCGTGCTCGGGCAGGGCGGCTTCGGCATCACCTACCTCGCCACCGACGTGCACCTGAACGCGCAGGTGGCGATCAAGGAGTACCTGCCGGAAGAGATCGCGTTCCGCGCCGGCGACCGCAGCGTCAGCCCGAACGCCAGCCGCCACCGCGACCGCTACCGCCAGGGCCTGGAGAGCTTCCTCGGCGAGGCGCGCACGCTGGCGTCGTTCCGCCACCCGGCCATCGTGCGCGTGGCGCGTTTCTTCGAGGCCCACCGCACCGCCTACATGGTGCTGGAGTACGAGCAGGGCAGCCCCTTCAAGCAGTGGTGGCCGCAGCACGCCGAGCACCTGGGCGAAGCGGGGCTGGTGGAACTGCTGCTGCCGTTGCTGGACGGCCTGGCCGCGGTGCACGCCGCCGGCTTCCTGCACCGTGACATCAAGCCCGACAACATCCAGGTGCGCAGCGCCGACGGCCGCCTCGTGCTGCTGGACTTCGGCAGCGCCGGCCAGGCCGTGGCCGCGGCCGACCAGGGCGCGGTGGCGCTGACGCCGGGTTATGCGCCCATCGAACAGTACGGCCTGGGCCAGCAGGGCCCGTGGACCGACGTGTACGCCTTCGCGGCCACGCTCTACTGGGCCGTGAGCGGCCACAAGCCGCCGGATGCCGAGATGCGCGCCGCCAGCCCCGGCGCGTACACGCCGGCGGAACGCGCCGGCGCCGGCCGCTATGGCACTGCGTTCCTGCGCGCGATCGACTGGGCGCTGCAACCCGATCCGCAGGAAAGGCCGCAGAGCGCCGCCGACTTCCGCCGCGCGCTGTGCGCCGACCACGTCGCGAGCCTCGATCTCAGCGAAGCGCTGCAGCGCGGCGACGGCGCAGGCGATGCCGAAGGCGAACCGCACACCGCCGGCGCGGCTCCACGCGCGCGGCGCCTGGTGCGCGCGGTGCGCACCCTGCGCCTGCGCTGGCGCCCGCGCGACTGGCCGCTGGCCTGGAAGCTGGCGCTCGCGATGGTGGCCACCGCGCTGCTGCCGATGCTGATGACCTCGGCCTACAACCAGCGCGACGCGCTGGCGGCGCTCTCGGGCGCCGAGCTGCGCTACGTGGAGCAGATGGCGCACAGCACCGCCGGCCGCGTGGCGCAGTTCGTCGCCGACAGCCGCAACCTCACGCGCGCGCTGGCCACCGACGCGGTGTTCGTCAACTACCTGCAGGCGCCCGACGTGGCCGCGCTGCCGGCGCTCAGCGACAAGCTCAGGCGCCTCACCGCCGCCAACCCCGACGTGCAGCTGATGCTGCTGATGGACGCGGCCGGCAACGCGGTCTCGTCGAGCGACCCCGCGGTGCAGGGCAAGAACTTCGCCTTCCGCCAGTACTTCCAGGTCGGCATGAGCGGCAAGCCCTTCACCACCGGCCTCGTGGTGGGCGCGGTGGCCGGCGCCTCGGGCATGGTGTATGCGGAACCCGTGCGCGGCGCGGACGAGCAGGTGATCGGCGTCTTCGCGCTGCGCATGCGCGGTGCGGCGGTGGGCGGCATCGTCGACGAGGTGCAGCACGACTCCAAGCTCACGCCCTTCCTGATCGACGGCGACGGTGTCGTCATCCACCATCCCGACGCGAAGCTGCTCTACAGCAGCCTGGTGCCGCTGAAGGCCGCCGAGCTGGCGGCGATCCGCACCGACCAGCGCTTCCGCCGCAACGAGATCAAGAGCCTGGGCGAGACCGAACTCGCCGCCGCGATGGCCGATGCGAAGCGCAGCGGCACCGTCAGCTACCGCTCCGCGCACAGCGGCGTGCCCACCATCACCGGCTACGCACCGGTGACGGGTCACGACTGGGTGGTGGGCGTGAGCGAACCGCGCGCCGCGTTCGAGGCCCCGCTGCAGCAGCTGACCACCACGCTGCTGTGGAGCGTGGCGCTGGTGGGGCTGCTCTTCACCGGCATGGCGCTGCGCTTCGCGCGCCGCATCGTGATGCCGATCCGCGGCCTCACCGCCGCGGCCAACGCGCTGAAGGCCGGCGACTACGCCGGCGCCGCCGTGAAGGTGGACAGCCGCGACGAGGTGGGCCAGCTCGGCCGCACCTTCAACGTGATGATCGACGTGCTGCGGCAGCGCGAGCGCGAGCGCCGGCGCGACTGAGCCATCCCCCAAGGGCCCGCCTTGCCGGGCCGCGCCATTCCGTGCCAGCATCGGCCGCCCCGGGGGAAGGCCGCGATGATCAAGACCGTCCTGTTCGTGCATGGCACCGGCGTGCGCAAGGCCGCCTACGAGGCATCGGCCGCGCGGGTGGCCGAGGGCCTGAAGCGCTGCGCGCCCCAGGTGCGGCTCGAGCCCTGCCTGTGGGGCGACACGCTCGGCGCCCGCCTCACGCAGGGCGGCCGCTCGATCCCCGAGTTCATCGGCGAGACGCCCAAGACCGTCACCGACGAGCAGCAGCTCGCGCTCTGGAGCCTGCTCGGCGTCGACCCGATGTTCGAGCTGCGCGAGCTGGCCGCCGCGCCGGCCGGCGGGCTCGAGCCGCCGTCCGAGAAGCAGCGCAAGCAGGCCTTCGTCGCGCGGCTGCGCGGTCTGGGCGCCGACGCGGCGCTGCACGCGCAGATCGCCGACGTGGCGCTTCCCGCCCGTTGGCAGCAGGTGGTGGACGCGGTGGCCGACGACGACGCGCTGAAGATCGCGCTGGCCGCCGCCGCGAAGGTGGACACCCCGCTGCGCGTGGCCACCGCGCACGCGCTCGTGGCGTTGCTGCAGCGCCAGCTGGGCGACGAACAGTTGCCGAGCCTCGGCAGCGTGCGCCGCGATGCGCTGGTGAGCGCCTGCGTGGACGCCCTCGGCGGCCGCGAGCTCGGCGTGAAGGACTGGATCACGACGCGCCTGGTCGGCTTCGGCAAGCGCTGGGCCACCGCAAAGGCGCGGCGCGAGCGCGAGGCCCTGTACAGCGCCGCCTACCCGGCGGCCGGCGACATCCTGCTGTACCAGGCGCGCGGCCAGGCCATCCGCGACTTCATCGCCCGGCGCGTGGCCGCCTGCGGCGACGGCGTGGCCATCCTCGCGCACAGCCTGGGCGGCATCGCCTGCGTCGACCTGCTGGTGGAACGCGCGCTGCCCAACGTCGAGCTGCTGGTCACGGCCGGCTCGCAGGCGCCGTTCCTGTACGAGATCGGCGCGCTGTCGCAGCTGCCGGCCGGCCAGCCGCTGCCGGCGCACTTCCCGAAGCGCTGGCTCAACGCCTACGACCTCAACGACCTGCTGAGCTACAGCGCCGGGCGCATCTTCGCCGGCGTGGCGCAGGACCTGCGCGTCGACAGCGGCGAGCCCTTCCCCGACTCGCACAGCGCCTACTGGACGCAGGCACCGCTGTGGGACGCGCTGGGCGCCGCGCTGAAGGCCTGAGCCCCGATGCCGCTGCCGCAACCCCCGCTGCCGGACGCCGCCCAGACCTGCGCTATCGTCGTCGGCATCGAGAGCTACGGGCCGCTGGGCGCCGCCTTCGCCGCCCCCGGCGCGGCTGCCGGCGCGCTGGCATTCGCGCGCTGGCTGGTACACGCGCGCGGCGTGCCGCCGGCGCAGGTGCAGCTGTGGCTGGCGCCGTGCGATGGCCGCTCGGCCACCGAGCACGCGCCGGCCGCCGGGCTGGCCGGCTGCGACGTGCGCACGTTCGACGGCGACACCTTCCACCGCGCGATGTTCGATCCGCCCGCCGCGTGGCCCGCCGGCTGGCTGACGGTCTATGTGTGCGGACACGGCGTGGTCAGCGGCCCGCACAGCGACCAGTACCTGGTGCTGCCCGAGGCCACCGAGAAGCAGTTCCAGTGCATCGACATGAAGAACTGGCGCGAGCACTTCCGCTGCCCGGGCTGGACGCGCTACCGGCACCAGCTGTGGATCACCGATGCCTGCCGCAACACCTGGGGCGATGCGATGAAGCCGCAGCCGCGCCACTGGGCGCTGGGTGTGGTGGAGCCGGTGCCCCAGTGCGTGATGTACGCCTGCACCAGCGGCGGCACCGCCAACATCGATTCGAAGCAGGGGCCGCGCCTCACGCGCGAGCTGCTGGCGCGCTTCGCCGCCGCGCCGGCCGGTGGCTGGCCGGCCTTCGACGACGCGCTGCGCGGCGCCTCCGAGGCGCTGCGTGCCGATCCCGAGCTCGCGCAGGTGCCGGCGCTGACGATCGGCACGGACTGGTTCGAGACGCCGCTGCTGGTGGGCCACGCCGGCCCCACGCTGCGCCAGGCCTTCGACGGCGTCGGGCTCAGCTACGACGGGCTGCGCCCCTACGTGCGGCACGCGCTGCCGCCGCAGAGCCTGCACGCCGTGCCCGAGGGCCTGGACGCCGCGTTCGAACTGCTGGCCGGCCTGCCCGACGATGCCCACGGCGTGCCGCCGCTGTGGGACTTCGCCGAGCGCGTCGCGCACGCCACCGGCGTGCCGGCCCTGCGCGACTGGCTGGACCGCCACCTCACGCCGCTGCAACGTGCGGCGCTGGACCGTCGCCTGCAGGACGCCGGCTGCCGTGCGCATCTGCTCCTGTGGTACCGCAACGACCTGGTGCCGGCGACGATGGAAGGGGAGCTGCAGGTGCTGGACGCCGGGGGCGGCCTGCAGCCCTGGCCACGCCGGCCGGGCCGGCCGGTGTCGCGCCAGACGCTGCTGGCGGTGGTGGGCGAATGGCTGCAGGAGGTGATCCAGGCCGCGTCCGGCGTGGGCCTGGACCTGACCGTCGAGCTGTACCTGCCGCTTGACCTGCTGGCGGCCGAGGCCTACGACACCGCGACCGTGCCATTGCCCGATGGCGACGAGCGCCGCCTGGGCCGCGAGTACCCCGCGCTGCTGCATTGCAACGAGCGCTTCAAGCTGGCCGGTCGCATCGAGCGCCTGGTGCGCAACGCGCCCGACATCCTGGCGCGGCTGGGGCAGCCGGGTCCGGTGCCGCGCTGGGCGCAGCCGGGCGAGGCGGCCGACGCGCTGTGCGCCGAGTTCCTGGGCGGCGAGCCGCAGGCGCCGGTGTGGCTGGTGTTCGATCCCGCGCATTGCGGCGGCCACGCGCCGCTCGACCTGGCGCTGAAGGAAGGTCTGCCGGCCGTGCTGTGGTTCCGCGTGCCCACCGACCCGGCCGCGCGCGCCGACCTGCTGGCCAGCCTGCAGGCGCTGCTGACGGCGCCGCTCGACCAGCTGCCGCAGCGCCTGCGCGAGTTCCGCAAGCGGCCGCCGAACGCGGCGGCGCGGCATGTTTCGCTGCTGCTTGACGACCCCGCCCGGCGGCCGCGACAGCTCACCGTCTGGAAGCCCTGACCCCGTAACGCCCATGGCCACCGCAAGCACGACCGACCCCCTGCAGCGCTGGAAGCTCTACCGCGCCACCCGCACCCCCGGCGATGCGCTGGCCGGGCTGCCCGCGCCACCGCGCTGGCGCCCGCGGCGCACGAAGGCGGTGGCGGCCGACCAGGAGCGCTGGTGGCCGCGCGACGCCACCGACGACGCCACGCTGCCGGCGGCCACGCTGCAGCGCGGGCGCACCTTCCACGCCACCGAGCACGTGATCGAGATGGTCAATGCCGCGCTGTACCTGCGGCGGCCGCTGCTCGTCACCGGGCAGCCGGGCAGCGGCAAGTCGTCGCTGGTGGACGCGGTGGCCTGCGAGCTGCGCATGGGCCCGCCGCTGCGCTGGAACGTCACCTCGCGCAGCACGCTGCGCGATGCGCAGTACCACTACGACGCGATCGGCCGGCTGCAGCAGAAGGAGGGCGAGGTCCTGCCGATCGGCGAGTACCTCACCCTCGGGCCGCTGGGCACCGCGCTGCTGCCCAGCACCCGGCCGCGCGCGCTGCTGATCGACGAGATCGACAAGAGCGACATCGACCTGCCCAACGACCTGCTGAACATCTTCGAGGAGGGCGAGTTCGAGATCCCCGAACTCCGGCGCATGGGCGAGCAGACGCGGGTGGAGGTGTGCACCAGCGACCCGCGGCAGCCGCGCGTGTGGCTCACCGGCGGCCGCGTGGCCTGCCACGAGTTCCCGCTGATGATCCTCACCAGCAACGGCGAGCGCGAGTTCCCCGCGCCCTTCCTGCGCCGCTGCCTGCGCCTGCAGATGCCGAACCCCACGGGCCAGCTGCCCGAGGACGACAACGACGGCTGGAAGCGGCTGGACGCGGTGGTGGCGCTGCACTTCGACGAACGCGAGCGCCAGGCCACCGCCGACGTGATCGCGAAGTTCAAGGAACGCGCCGCCAGGGGCCTGCCGGTGGCCACCGACCAGCTGCTCAACGCGATGTACTTCGTGATGAGCTCGCAGGTGCCGGCCGGCCAGGCGCGCGATGCGGTGCTGGCCGAGCTGATGCGCGAGCTGGCCGCGCCGGGCGCCTGAGATGCGGACCCCGGGCCCCCGGCACTGCACGATGCGCCTCGGCGGCTGGGTGCGCGCGATGCAGGCCGCAGGCCTGCAGGCGACGCTGGACGACCTGCGCGACATCGCGTGGCTGGCGCAACAGCTGGGCGGAGCCGACGCGACCCCGCTGCCCGGCGGCGCCACCGGCGCGGTCGCGGCGGGCCCCACGCCACCGCCGGTGCCGCCCCCGCCGCCCGCGGGCGGCCCGACGCCGCCCCCTGGCGGCGACAGCCGCAGCCTGCCGGCGGGCATCCAGGCCGACGCATCCCCGCCGGCGCTCTACGCGGCGGCCGGCAGCGGCCCGCTGCGGGCGCGCCGCGTGCAGCTGCGCGGCGCGCCGGCGCTGCCGCAGGCCCTCGCCATCGCACGTGCGCTGAGGCCGCTGTCACGGCGCCGACCGGGCCACCAGCAGGTGCTGGACGAACGCGCCACCGCCGAGTTCATCGCCGACACCGGCGTGCGCGCGCCGGGGTGGCGGCCGGCGCGCGAGCGCTGGTTCGACGTGGTGCTGGCGGTGGAGGACGCGCCGGCGCTGGCGGCCTGGCAGCCCGTGCTGGCGACCTTCGAGAAGCTGCTGCAGCGCCAGGGCGGCTTCCGGTCGGTGACGCGCTGGCAGCTGCGTGCGCAGGGCGCCCGGCTGCAGGCCCACGGCCCCGGCGGCCGCCCCTGCAGCCCGCGTGCGCTGCACGACCGCGACGGGCGGCGCCTCCTGCTCGTGCTGTCGGACTGCACCTCCGCGCCCTGGCACCGCGGAACGATGGGCGCCTGGCTGGAGCGCGCCGCCGCCGAGGTGCCGATGGCCCTGGTGCAGCTGCTGCCGCCGGTGCTGTGGCCCAACACCGCGGTGGGCTTCGCCGAGCTGCGCATGCGCGCGCCGCGCGTGGCGGCGCCGGCGGCGCGGCTGGAGGTGCGAAGGCCGGGCTGGGCCGTCGGCGAGCCGGGGCTGGCACTGCCGGTGCTGGCGCTGGAGCCGCATGCGGTGGCCGCCTGGGCGCGCATGGTGGCGGCCGGCGGCGATGCCTGGGCGCAGGCGGCGCTGCTGCCGCTGGCCGAAGGCGACGGCGACGCGCCGTCGCCCACCGCCCCCGAGCCCGACGCCGCGGCGCGCGTGGCGGCCTTCCGCGCCAGCGCCACGCTCGATGCACAACGGCTGGCGGGTTACTTCTCGGTGGTGCAGCCGCTCACCGCGCCGGTGATGCGCGTGATCCAGCAGGCGATGGCGCCCGAGAGCGGCGCCGCCGCGCTGGCGCAGGTGTTCCTGGCCGGCGTGCTGCAACCGGTGCAGGCGGGCAGCGGCGCCGACGACACGCTCTACGACTTCCACCCGGGCGTGCGCGAAAGGCTGGAAGGCGGCCTCACGAAGGCCGAGTTCCTGCGCGTGAACCTGGCCTTGCACGAGTTGCTGCAGGAACAGAGCGGCACCGCGTTCGACTTCTTCGCGTTGCTGGAGGACCGGCAAGGCGGCGAGCACCTGCCGGCGCAGGCGCAGCCCTTCGTGCAGATGGCGCGCAGCGCGGCGCGCCGCTTCGCGGCGGGCACCGCGTCGCCTTCGGCGGCGATGCCGGCGGTGGCCCCTCGTGCCGGCGCGCTGGCGGAGATCCGCATCACGGTCGTCGGCGACCGGCTGCACTTCCAGCACCACAGCGCGCGTGGTGATTCGAACGTCTACCAGCCGCTGCCTGAGGGTGTGCACGAACTGCTGCGCCGCGTGATCCGGGAAACCGGCGAGTCGCTGAACGAGCTGCGTCGCGCCGTGATGCCTTTGGGTCTGCAGGACGGCATTGCGTACACGGAGGGCCCGCCGTGGGCCGAGCTCGTGCTCGACCGCGAGGTCGTCGCGTACCCCTGGGAGCTGTTGTTCCGGTCGATGCACGACGACCGCCTGCCACTGGCGCTGCAGCGCGGCCTGACGCGAAGGCCGCGCCAGGTGCCGACCCCGCGCGGCCGGCGGGCGACACAGGCACTGGTGGCGGGCGCGACGCAGGCGACTCACGCGTCCGGCGCGATCCGGGCTCTCGAGGCAGGCCGGGTGGAGGCCACGCTTGCACGCTGCCTCCCGGGTGACGTGCGCGCGCTGCCCCAGGCCGACCCACGGCTGTTGCTGGCGGCATTGGCCGACCCCACCGCTCTGCGCGTGCTGCACGTGGCGGTGCCGGGCGAGTGGCGGCGCGAGCACGATGCGGAGGACGGCCCGCGTGCCCGCGCGCTGTTCGCCGAGGGGCAGACGCTGGGCCTGGACGACCTGGCGCTGCGGCTGGGCGTGCCGGAGCTGGTTTTCCTGTCGGTGGACCACGGGGCGGCGGTCGCGCCGCGCTTGCTGGAGTCAGGCGCGGCCGTGGTGGTGGCCCCCACCGGGCCGGTGCATCCCGAGGCCGCCGCCGTCTTCGCCGACACCTTCTACACCGTGCTGGCCAACGGCCAGACGCTGCTCGAAGCCACGCACCAGGCCCGAGCCGCCTGCCACCAGCGGCTGCCCGATTCCGACGCCTGGGGCCGCTACCAGGTGTGGGGCGACCCGGCCTGGCGGCTGCTCGACGGCGCCGACCCGCCGCGCGTCGAGCCGACGGCCGCGCCGACCGCGGCCCCGACGACGGCGCCCACGCCGGCGCCAGCGCCGTTCCTGCCACCGCGCCACCTGCCGCGCCTGGCCGAGTGTTCCTACACCGCCTACGTCTGCTACGCGCAGGCCGACGACTCGGCCTGGTTCAACTGGGTGACCCAGTTCGGCGAGGAGCTGCAGCGCAACCTGGCCGCGATGATGCGCGGCGTGCGCCTGCCGCCGCTGCACATGGCCGGCCGCAACGGCCCGGTGCAGGGGCTGCTCACCGACGAACTGCGCCGTGCGATCGGCGCGTCGTTCTCGCTGATCCTGGTGGTGCACGACCACCTGGTCCAGAGCACCTGGGCGCAGCACGAGGTGGCCGTGTTCCGCGAGCTGTTCGGCGACGCCGGCCTGCGCGAGCGGCTGTACATCGTCGCGATGTCGGAAGCGGCGGTGACGCGGCTGAGCACCGACGCGGCGTGGCAGCGCGTGCTCCCGGTCGGCGAACTCGTCTGGATGCCCTTCTTCGAGCCGCAGGACTCGTCCAGGCCGCTGGACATCTACCTCGGCCCGGGCCTCGTGGCACCGGCCTTCCGTGGCCGCTTCGAGCGCCTGCGGGGCGACCTGGTGGGTCGGCTGCGGCAGGACCTGGCCGGGGCCGGCCCGACGGGCCCGCAACCCGAGCCCGATCCCGATCCCGAGCCCGAGCCCGAGCCGCGGGCCCCCACCTCGGCCCGCATCTACGTCGAGAGCAACCGGCACGAGCGCACGCTCTGGGAGCCGATCGGGCAACTGCTGCAGAGCCGCTGGGACCTGCTGTTGCGGAGCCGGGCGTCGAACGTCACCGGCCCGGCGCCGCGGCTGCGCATCCGCGGCCTGCCGGTGGACCAGCTGGACGCGCATCCCCCGCTGGACGACGCCGACGGCGTGATGCTGCTGTGGGGGCGCAAGACGGCCGAGGCGCTGGTGGCCCACGTCAACAAGGTCGAGGACAAGCTGGCGCAGGGCACGCCGGGCATCGTCGCCTACCTCATCCCGCCCAACCACGCCGAAGAGCCCGTGCCGGCGTGGGGGTGGCGCGTGGCGCGGCTGGACGTGCGCGACGAAGGCAACGTGCAAGCGCTGCCAGGCGACGAGGCCGCGCTGGACACCTTCCTGAGCCGGATCCTCGAGCGCGTGGTCGCCCGTGACCTCGGCAATGCCTAGTCAGGGGCCTGCGCGCTGCACTGCGCCGTCGCGTCGCCGAACGCCGCGCCGTGCGCGCCCGCGGCCGTCCAGCGGCCCCCCACCAGCGTGCGCGCCAGCGGACGGCCTGGCGCCGCGAAGACGAAGGCGTCGAGCAGGTGCGAGCCCGGCACGCCGGCCAGCGCCGGGTCGGCTTGGTCCAGCACCAGCAGGTCGGCCCGCGCGCCGGCACGCAGGCCGCCTTCGTGCCATCCGGCCGCCGCGGCGCCACCGGCCAGCGCGGCCTCGAACAGCCGCGCCGCGCTGCTCGGCTCGCGGCCCGGCGCCGCCGCCACGTTGCGCTGCCGCAGCAGCAGCCGCTGGCCGTATTCCAGCCAGCGCAGCTCCTCGCTGACGCTGCGCGTCACGTGGCTGTCGCTGCCGATGGACAGCGGCACGCCGGCCGCCAGCCAGCGCGGCAGGTCGCACAGGCCGTCGCCGAGGTTGGCTTCGGTGCCGGGGCAGATCACCACGCCGGCGCCGCTGGCCGCCACCGCGTCGATCTCGGCTGGCAGCGCGTGCGTCGCGTGCACCAGCTGCCAGCGCGCGTCGAGTGGCAGTTCGCCGCACAGCCACTCGATCGGCCGCGCGCCGGTGGCGGTCAGGCAGTCGTCGACCTCGCCCGTCTGCTCGGCGATGTGGATGTGGATGGGGCCGGGATCGCCTTGCAGCGCATCGGCCAGCGCGCGCAGCGACTCCGCCCGCGCGGCCCGCAGCGAGTGGATCGCGACCCCGGCGTCGACATGGGGCAGCTTCCAGCCACGCACCGCGTCGCGCATCGCCAGCACGCCGTCGACCGTGGTCGCGAAGCGCCGCTGGTCGCTGCGCAGCGTGGGTTGCGCGAAGCCGGCCCGTTCGTACAGCACCGGCAGCAGCGTCAGGCCGATGCCGGTGTCCTGCGCCGCCTGCGCCAGCGCGCGGCTCATCGCCAGCGGGTCGGCGTAGGGCTTGCCGTCGGGCGCATGGTGCAGGTAGTGGAACTCGCAGACCTGCGTGTAGCCGCCGGCCAGCAGTTCGGCGTAGAGGTGGCAGGCCACCGCGTGCAGCTGCTCGGGCGTGATGCGCAGCGCCACGCCGTACATGCGGTCGCGCCAGCTCCAGAAGTCGTCGTGGGCGCTGTCGCGGCGCTCGGCCAGGCCGACGAAGGCGCGCTGGAAGGCGTGGCTGTGGGCGTTCACCAGGCCGGGCAGCAGGGGGCCGGGCAGGCGCTCGGCATCGGGCGGTGCCGGCACGCCGGGGCTCACCTCCACCCAGCGGCCGTCGGGCCCGGCGCGCAGCAACACCCGGTCGGCCCAGGCGCCGTTCACCCAGGCGCGTTCGGCCCAGAACGTGCCGCTCATCTCGGGCGCCAGCTCGCCATCGCCTGCACCAGCTCGCGCAGCAGCGGCGTGACCTCGGCCGCGGTGGCGTCGTTCCAGCGCGCCGGCTCTTCGTCCATGTAGGTGCGCCAGCACATCTCGAGCTGCACCGCGTGCACGCCATCTTCGGGCCGGCCGAAGTGGCGCGTGATGTGGCCGCCCTTGAAGCGGCCGTCCACCACGTGGCTGTAGCGATCGTGCCTGGCCAGCACCGTGGCCAGCGCCTCGCGCAGCGCCGGCGCGCAGCTGGCGCCGCCGGCGGTGCCCAGGTTCAGGTGCGGCAGCGTGCCTTCGAACAGCCACGGCAGCTCGCTCTTGATGCTGTGGGCGTCGAACAGCACCGCGTGGCCGTGCGCCGCCTTCAGCCGCGCCAGTTCGTCGCGGATCGTGTCGTGGTAAGGCCGCCAGTAGGCCTCGACGCGGCGCCGGATCTCGGCGTCGTCGGGCGCCTGCCCCTCGCGGTAGATCGTCTCGCCGGTGAAGTGGCGCGTGGGGCACAGCTCGGTGTTGTTCTGGCCGGCGTACATCGGCCGGTTGTCGCTGGGCCGGTTGAGGTCGATCAGGTAGCGGCTGTGCACCGGAACGAGCAGGCTCGCACCCAGCGGCTCGGCGAAGGCGTAGAGGCGGTCGAGGAACCAGTCGGTGTCCTCCACCTGCAGCGCGCGCTCGGTGTAGCGCGCGCGCTGCTGCGGCGGGATCTGCGTGCCTACGTGCGGCATGCTGATCAGGAGCGGCGTCGTGCCGCGGTGCAGGGTGCAGATCTCGTGGCTCATGGTCGGGCTCGTTCCACGCCGCCGTGCACGACGCGCCGGCACGGGTTGTGGCCGAAGCGGTAGGCCATCTCGCGCGGGTGCTCGGCGTCCCAGACGGCGAAGTCGGCGCGCAGACCGGCAGCCAGGCGTCCGCGGTCTGCCAGGCCCAGCGCGCGCGCCGCGTTCACGGTCACGCCGCGCCACGCTTCTTCCGGTGTCAGCCGGAACAGCGTGCAGGCCATGTTCAGCATCAGCAGCAGGCTCAGGGCCGGCGAGCTGCCGGGGTTGTGGTCGGTGGCGATCGCGATCGGCACGCCGGCCTCGCGCAGGGCGCCCACCGGCGGCAGCGTGGTATCGCGCAGGAAGTAGAACGCGCCGGGCAGCAGCATCGCCACCGTGCCGGCCGCGGCCATCGCGGCCACGCCGGCGGGGGACAGGTGTTCGATGTGGTCGCAGCTCAGGGCGCCGTGGCGCGCGGCCAGCGCCGCGCCTTCCTGGTTGCTGAGCTGCTCGGCATGCAGCTTCACCGGCAGGCCCAGCGCCTGCGCGGCCTTGAACATGCGTTCGGTCTGCGCCGGCGTGAAGCCGATGGTGTCGCAGAAGACGTCGACGGCGTCGACCAGGCCCGCGCGGTGCTGGCCCGCCAGCCAGCCGGCGGCGGCCTCGATGTAGTCGTCGGCACGGCCCGCGTACTCCGGCGGCAGCGCGTGCGCGGCCAGCGAGGTGGTGCGCACGGACAGCGGCAGCTCGCGCCCGAGCCGGCGTGCCACCGCGAGGCAGCGCGCCTCGTGGTGCTCGTCGAGGCCGTAGCCGGACTTGATCTCGATCGTCGTCACGCCCTCGGCCATCAGCGCGCGGGCGCGCTGCGCGGCGCTGGCGAAGAGCGCCTCGTCGCTGGCCGCGCGCGTGGCGGCCACGGTGCTGCGGATGCCGCCGCCGGCGCGGGCGATCTCCTCGTAGCTGGCGCCCTGCAGGCGCAGCTCGAACTCGGCTGCGCGGTCGCCGCCGTAGACCAGGTGCGTGTGCGCGTCGACGAGCCCCGGCGTCACCAGCGCGCCGCCGAGGTCGTGCTCGGCATCGGCCTGCAGCGCGGCCGGCAGGTCGGCGTCGGCGCCGGCCCACAGCAGCTGCTCGCCGGCCACGAGCAGCGCGCCGTCCTCCTGCAGGCCCCAGGGCCCGGGGCCATCGAACGTGGCCAGGCGCGCATGGCGCCAGAGCGTGGTGGCGGTCATCGCGGGTCGGGCCGGAAGCTCATCCACCACGCCAGCGGCGCGCGCGAGTCGCCGCCCAGGCTCCAGCTGCGGCCCTTGGCGGTGGCGGTCCACGCCAGCGACATCGCCGGCAGCGTGGCCACCAGCCGGCCGTCGAGCACCAGCTCGGCGGGGCGGGCCGTGAAGACGGCGCGCATCGGCGCGTCGTCCACCCAGGCCTGGCCCTGCGCGGCGCGCTGCATCCGCGACGTGCCGTCCGCCCGCGGCGTCATCAGGTTCAGGTCCAGCGTGGCGCCGGCCACCAGCTCGCAGCCCGGGGCCTGCCCGCCGTCGAACTCGAACGGCTCGCTGTCGGTGTTGAGCTTCACGCTGCGCTCGCCGAACTGCAGCAGCACGCCCGCTCCCTGCACCACGGCGAACCAGCGCTGCACGCCGGGGTAGGCGCTGAACGGGCCGCCGCGCGCCACCTCGGCGACGCTGATGCGGAACTGCCAGTCCGTGGCGCCCGGCCAGGCGAGCAGGTCGCGCGTGATGCCGCCGCCGTTCTTCCACGGGTGGGGTGGCACGTCGTCGTGGCGGATGATGGCCAGCGTCATGGCTGGAAGTCTCCATGCAGGGCATAACGCGTGCCCGGATGGACCAGGCGCGCGATGGTGATCGGGGCCTCGCTGCTGAAGGTGCGCCGCACCACCACCAGACAAGGCGCATCGGCGGCGATGCCCAGCAATCGGGCCTCCTGGGCCGTGGGACGCGCCGCCTCGATCGAATACTGCGCCCGCCACAGCGCCGTGTGCTCGAACAGGTACTGCGTGGGCGTGACGGCGCCGAAGTCGGCCCGCAGGTAGCCGGGCGCGGCGGCGGGGTTCACGTAGCGGTCTTCGCACTGCAGCGGCACGCCGTTCTCCAGGTGCACGATCAGCGTGTGGAAGACCGGCGCACCGGCAGCCAGGCCGAGCTGCGCGGCCAGCGCGGCGGCCGCCGGTTCCTCGCGCTGCAGCTGCACCCGCGCCTCGTGCCGATGGCCACGGGCGACGATCTCGTCGTGCAGGTCGTGGATGGTGAGCGTGCTGCTCACCGGGTGCAGCGGCGCGGCGAAGGTGCCCACGCCCTGCGTGCGCTGCACCAGGCCTTCGCTCTGCAGCTCGCGCAGCGCGCGGTTCACCGTCATGCGGCTGACGCCGAACGCGGCCACCAGCTCGGCCTCCGACGGCATCAGCGCGCCGGGCGGCCAGCGGCCGGCGGCCAGGCCGTCCTTCAGGTGCTGCTTGACCCGCGCGTAGGGGGCGCCGGCGGTGGTGGAAACCATGGGGCGATGGTACTTGCATAGACTTGTCTAGACAACTACAGTGCGGGTCTTCCCCAGGATGCCCGCCAGGAGCCGCGATGACCGACCTCTCCACCGCCCGCCACATCGCCCAGCCGAGGCCCGTGCGCGCCCCGCGCGGCAGCCAGCTCAGCTGCGCCAACTGGCTGATCGAGGCCGCCTACCGGATGATCCAGAACAACCTCGACCCCGAGGTGGCCGAGAACCCCGATGCGCTCGTGGTCTATGGCGGCATCGGCAAGGCGGCGCGCAACTGGGACTGCTTCGAGGCCATCCTGTCCTCGCTGAAGGGCCTGAAGCCCGACGAGACGCTGCTGGTGCAGAGCGGCAAGCCGGTGGGCGTGTTCCGCACGCACGAAGACGCGCCGCGCGTGCTGCTGGCGAACTCGAACCTGGTGCCCAAGTGGGCCACCTGGGAGCACTTCCACGAGCTCGACCGCAAGGGCCTGATGATGTACGGCCAGATGACCGCCGGCAGCTGGATCTACATCGGCAGCCAGGGCATCGTGCAGGGCACCTACGAGACCTTCGTCGAAGCGGGCCGCCAGCACTATGGGGGCGACCTGTCCGGCCGCTGGATCCTCACGGCCGGCCTGGGTGGCATGGGCGGCGCGCAGCCGCTGGCGGCCAGCTTCGCCGGCGCGGTGAGCCTGAACATCGAGTGCCAGCAGAGCCGCATCGACTTCCGGCTGCGCAGCCGCTACGTCGACGAGCAGGCGCAGGACCTCGACGACGCGCTGGCCCGGGTGGCGCGCTACACGGCCGGGAAGAAGGCGGTCTCGATCGCGCTCCTGGGCAATGCGGCCGAGATCCTGCCGGAGCTGGTGAAGCGGGGTGTCAAGCCCGATCTCGTCACCGACCAGACCAGCGCGCACGACCTCGTCAACGGCTACCTGCCGGCCGGCTGGAGCGTCGAGCGCTGGAAGGCCGCGGCGGCCGATGCGTCCCAGCACGCCGCGCTGCGCGACGCCGCGGCGCACAGCTGCGCCGTGCACGTGCAGGCGATGCTCGCGTTCCAGCAGATGGGCGTGCCCACGGTCGACTACGGCAACAACATCCGCCAGGTGGCCTTCGACGCCGGCGTGAAGAACGCCTTCGACTTCCCCGGCTTCGTGCCGGCCTACATCCGCCCGCTGTTCTGCCGCGGTGTCGGGCCGTTCCGCTGGGTGGCGCTGTCGGGCGATCCGGAAGACATCCGCAGGACCGACGCGAAGATGAAGGAGCTGTTCCCGCACAACAGGCACCTGCACCGCTGGCTGGACATGGCCGGCGAGCGCATCGCGTTCCAGGGCCTGCCGGCGCGCATCTGCTGGATCGGCCTGGGCGAGCGCCACCTCGCGGGCCTGGCGTTCAACGAGATGGTGAAGAACGGCGAGCTGAAGGCGCCGATCGTGATCGGCCGCGACCACCTGGACAGCGGCAGCGTGGCCAGCCCGAACCGCGAGACGGAAGGCATGAAGGACGGCACCGACGCGGTGAGCGACTGGCCGCTGCTGAACGCGCTGCTCAACACCGCCGGCGGCGCCACCTGGGTCAGCCTGCACCACGGTGGTGGCGTCGGCATGGGTTACTCGCAGCACAGCGGGGTGGTGATCGTCTGCGACGGCACCGAAGCGGCCGCGCGACGCATCGAAAGGGTGCTGTGGAACGACCCGGGCACCGGCGTGATGCGCCATGCCGATGCGGGCTACGGCATCGCGCTCGACTGCGCCCGGGAGCAGGGCCTGCAACTGCCCATGCTGACGGCTGGCGGCGCTGCGTGAACTTCGGCGCCAAGCCGGCAGTTCCTAGGTATGGCGGGTGCGGGAAGACCCATGTTGCAGTGCACGGGTGCTTGATGGAACCTGATCGCATCCCCCGCAACGTTGCCGCAACCCATGCCGCCGAACCCGTCGCCCCTTCGCCTGTCGCGTCGTCGAGCCGTTCGTGCCGGGCTGGCCCTGGCGGCGCTGGGCTGCGGCCATCCGGCCCGTGCGCAGGCGGCCGGTGTCAGCGACAACCGCGTGCTTTTCGGGCACACCGGCATCCTCAGCGGACCGCTGGGTGTACCGGTGAAGCTGGTGCTGGGAGGCGCGAAGCTCGCCATCGATGCAGCCAACGCGCGTGGCGGGCCGAACGGCCGGCGCATCGAGCTGCTGCAGCGCGACGACGAGCTCGTGCCGGCCAAGGCCGCTGCCAACGCCAAGGCGCTGCTGGCCGAGGACAGGGTCTTCGGCTTCTTCTGCAACGTCGGGTCCGGCACCTCGGCCGCAGTGGCGCCTCTGCTGGCCGCGAGCGGCGCGCCGATGGTGGGTGGCTTCGCCATCGCCGACTCGGTGCGCGACAAGCTCAAGGGCTCGGCCTACCTGCTGCGGGCCACCAGCGCGCGCGAGCTGCAGGTGCTGGTGCAGCACATGAAGACCATCGGCATCACGCGCCTGGCGATGGCGCAGCTGGACAACCCGGGCGGCGCGGAAGTGGCCACGATCTTCGGCGCCGTGGTCAAGGAGGCGGGGCTGCAGGCGGTGTCCACGGTGCCGCTCAAGATCGACGGCAGCAACACCGAGGCGGCCGCCAAGACCCTGGTGGCCGCGCAGGCGCAGGCGGTGCTGATGTACCTCAGCGGCACGCTCACCGGCAACCTGATGAAGGCCTGCCTGGCCGCCGACTACCGGCCGGCGTTCTTCGGCCTGTCCATCGTGCCGGGCGAAGCCACGGCCAAGATGCTGGGCGACAAGGTGCGCGGGCTCGCGATCTCGCAGGTCACGCCGTATCCCTGGTCGGGATCGGACGCAGTGGCCATCGAGTACCGGACGCTGTCCGAAAAGGCCGGCGTGCCGCCGGGCTACCTGGCCTTCGAGGGCTACCTGAACGGCCTGCTGCTGGTGGAAGCGCTGCAGCGTTGCGGCCGCGAGCTCACGCGCGAGCGGCTCCACGCCGCGCTGCGCGGCTTGCGGCTGCGCCTGGCGGGCATGCCGCTGGACTTCACCGGCGGCGCCGTCACCGGCTCGCGCTTCGTCGACCTGGTGCAGGTCACCGCGCAGGGCACCTTCATCCGTTGAGTCACCGCGCGGGGCAGGGCCCCGGCCCGCGGTGTCTCGTTCCGATCCACCGCGCCACCTTCCGGAAGACTCAACCGTGAACACCCTGCTGATCGAGCCGGGTCGGCTGTCGCTCGACCTCCTGCAACACATCCACGCCGGCGGCCGGCCGCTGGTGATGGACCCGGCTGCGCTGCCGGCCATCCGCGCCAGCGCCGCGGTGGTACGGCGCGCGGCCGAAGGCGACGCGCCGGTCTACGGCGTCAACACCGGCTTCGGCAAGCTGGCGTCCACCCGCATCAGCGAAAGCGACCTCGCCACGCTGCAGCGCAACCTGATCCGATCGCACAGCGTGGGCGTCGGCGAACCGCTGTCCGCGCCGGTGCTGCGCCTGATGCTGGCGCTGAAGGCCGCGAGCCTGGCGCGCGGGCACTCGGGCGTGCGGCCGGTGGTGATCGACACGTTGCTGGCGGTGCACAACGCCGGCCTCGTGCCCTGCGTGCCCAGCCAGGGCAGCGTGGGTGCCAGCGGCGACCTGGCGCCGCTGTCGCACATGACGCTGGCGCTGATGGGCGAGGGGGAGTTCGTGGTCGACGGCGTGCGGCGGCCCGCCGCGGCCGTGCTGGCGCAGCACGGCATTGCACCGCTGGAACTGCAGGCCAAGGAAGGCCTGGCGCTGATCAACGGCACGCAGACCAGCGCGGCGCTGGCGCTGCATGCACTGTTCGCGTTCGAGCCGGTGCTGGAGTCGGCGCTGGTGATCGGCGCGCTGACGGTGGACGCGGCGCGCGGCAGCGACGGGCCCTTCGATCCGCGCATCCACCTGCTGCGCGGCCAGCCCGGGCAGATCGACGTGGCAAAGGTCTACCGCCAATTGCTCGCCGGCAGCGCGATCCGGAAAAGTCATGAAGAGGGCGACGACCGCGTGCAGGACCCGTACTGCCTGCGCTGCCAGCCGCAGGTGGTGGGCGCCTGCCTGGACCAGCTGCGCCATGCCGCGCTGGTGCTGTTGCGGGAAGCCAATGCCGTCACCGACAACCCGCTGGTCTTCGCCGAAGACGGGGCGATGATCTCCGGCGGCAACTTCCACGCCGAGCCGGTGGCGCTGGCCGCCGACGCGATGGCGAACGCGATCGCCGAGGTCGGCGCCATCGCCGAGCGTCGCATCGCCATGCTGATCGACAGCGGCGTCTCGCGCCTGCCGCCCTTCCTGACCGCGAACGCGGGGCTGAACAGCGGCTTCATGATCGCGCACGTCACCGCCGCCAGCCTGGCCAGCGAGAACAAGAGCCTGGCGCACCCGGCCAGCGTCGACAGCCTGCCGACCAGCGCGAACCAGGAAGACCATGTCTCGATGGCCACCTTCGCGGCGCGGCGGCTGCAGCCGATGATCGCCAACGTGGCCCACATCCTCGGCATCGAGTGGCTGGCGGCTGCGCAGGGCATCGAGTTCCTGCGGCCGCTGGGCAGCTCCGCGCCGCTGGAGCAGGCGCACGCGCTGCTGCGCTCGCGCTGCCCCGCGATGCACGAGGACCGCTACCTCGCGCCCGACATCGAGGCCGCCAGCGCGCTGGTGCGCGACGGCTCGCTGGCCGCGGTGCTGCGCACGCTGCAGGGGCTGCCCACGTTGTGGGTGGCGGCTTGAGCGCGGCGTAGACTGGGCGGCCCGTAGCTTCACCTTGGAGGCCGTCGTGGCGCAGACACGAAGCGAGGTGCTGCAGAGCATGCCGATCTTCGGCGGCCTGCGCGAGGACGCGCTGGGCGTGCTGCTGGAGCAGGCGCGCACCGTCGAGCGCCGCGCCGGCAGCTCCTTCTTCCGCGAAGGCGATCCGGCGCGTTCGATGTTCGTGCTGGAAAGCGGCGAGGCGCAGGTCACCAAGGCCTGGCGCGGACGCGAGTTCGTGCTCAACAGCCTGAAGCCCGGCGACTGCTTCGGCGAGATGTCGCTGATGGACCTGACGCCGCGCAGCGCCTCGGTGCGTGCCGAGACCGACTGCCGCTCGATGGAGTTCAGCACCGACGACCTGCTGCGCCTGTACGAGGTGGACGTGGAGCAGTTCGCGCTGATCCAGATGAACATCGGCCGCGAGGTGTGCCGCCGGCTGCGCGCCACCGACGAGCTGCTGTTCCGCGTGCAGATGGGCGAGGTGCCGGTCGGCCCCGATGCGTTCTTCCGTGCGGTCTAGGCTGCTGGCGCTGCTGCTGTCCGCCGCGCTGCCGACCTGGGCGCAGGTGGACGTGGTGTTCGAGGCCGACCTGCGCGCCGAGATCGCCGCCGGCCGCTTCGACGCGAAGCGCGACGGCGT
This sequence comes from Rubrivivax sp., assembly GCA_044226255.1. Lineage (GTDB taxonomy): Bacteria > Pseudomonadota > Gammaproteobacteria > Burkholderiales > Burkholderiaceae_C > Rubrivivax. The sequence goes on along the minus strand of JBGAHJ010000012.1, from coordinate 125,775 downwards.
CAGCGTGCGCGGCGGTCTGCCGCCGCTGAACTGGGGCCTCGGCCTGCCGATGAAGCCGCTCGGCGACGGGCGCTACGAGGCGCGCGTGCGCTTCGCCGCGCCGCCCTTCGGCAACCAGCCGCTGGCGCACAAGTTCCGCATCGAGAAGCCGGGGCAGGGCGGCGACGACGGCTGGGAAGCCGGCCGCAACCGCGCGGCGCTGCTCGAGGGCCCTTCGCCGCGCATTGCGCGCCTCTTCGGTGCCGAGCCGCCCGCGCCGCCGCCGCGCATCACCGGCACGGTGCTCGCCGTGGAGCCGCCGGCCGGCGCCGCGGCGCCGCCGGCGCGGCCGGTGTGGGTGTGGCTGCCGCCGGGCTACGACGCGGCGCCCGCGCGGCGCTACCCGGTGCTCTACCTGCTGGACGGGCAGAACGTGTTCGACTGGCGCAGCGCCGGCTCGGAGTGGATGGTCGACGAGACCGCGCAACGCCTGGTGCTGGCCGGCACGGTGCAGCCGATGATCGTCGTCGCCGTGCCGAGCGGGCGTGACCGCACCGACGAGCTCACGCCCACCGCCGGCCGCATGGACGGCCAGCGCCGCGGCGGCGGCGGCCCGGCCTTCGCGCGCTGGCTGCTCGACGGCCTGAAGCCCGCCATCGACGCGCGCTTCCGCACCAAGCCCGAGACGGCCAGCACCGCGATCGGCGGCTCCTCGTTCGGCGGCCTCTTCGCCCTGTGGTTCGCGCTGCACCACGCCGACCGCGTCGGCGCGGCGCTGGTGGTCTCGCCCTCGGTGTGGTGGGACGACGGTTTCCTCGAACGCGATGCGCGCCAGTGGGCCCCGGCGCCGGGCGCCGCGCGCCCGCGCCTGTGGCTGGACATCGGCGGCCAGGAAGGCCCGGGCGCGGTGCCCGCGGTGCGGCGCCTGCGCGACACGCTGCTCGCGCGCGGCTGGGCGGCCGGCACGCAACTGGCTTACCTCGAGGCGCCCGACGCCGGCCACGACGAGCTGGCCTGGGCCGCGCGTGTCGAAGGCATGCTGAAATTCCTCTATCCCTCGCCGAACGAGAACCCCCAGGAGCCCCGCAGATGAAGAAGAACCTTTCCGTCGTTGCCGCCGTCCTCGCCGTTGCCGCGGCCACCGCCGCGCACGCGCAGGAAACCCCGGTCGCGATCGGCATTTCCGGCTGGACCGGCTTCGCCCCGCTCACGCTGGCCAAGGAGGCGGGCCTGTTCAAGAAGCGCGGTCTCGACGTCACGATCAAGAAGATCCCGCAGCAGAGCCGCCACCTGGCCATCGCCAGCGGCGACATCCAGTGCGCCGCCACCACGGTGGAGACCTGGGTGCTGTGGAACGCCAACGGCGTGGCCACGACGCAGATCTTCCAGCTCGACAAGAGCTACGGCGCCGACGGCATGGTGGTGAAGCCGGGCATCGCGAAGATCGCCGACCTGAAGGGCAAGACCGTGGCCGCCGACGCGCCGGGCACCGCGGGCTACTTCGGCCTGGCGTGGTTCCTGAAGAAGAACGGCCTGACCGTGAAGGACGTGAAGGTGGTCAACATGGGTCCGCAGCCGGCGGCCAACGCGATGCTCGCCGGCACCGACGGCATCGATGCCGCGATGACCTACGAACCCTACCTCTCGAGCGTGCGCGCCAAGCCCGAGGCCGGCAGGATCATCGCGACGACGCTCGACTACCCGATGGTGATGGACACCTTCGGCTGCACGCCCAAGTTCCTGGCCGACAACCCGAAGGCCGCCAAGGCGCTGGCCGACGGCTACTTCGACGCGCTGGAGATGATCAAGGCCGACCCGAAGAAGAGCTTCGAGATCATGGGCGCCGACGTCAAGCAGCCCGGCGAGGCCTTCGAGAAGAGCCAGGCCTACCTGCGCTGGCAGGACCGCGCGGCGAACCAGAAGTTCTTCGCCGGCGAGCACGCGGCGTTCAGCAAGGAGGCGGCGGATCTGCTGCTGGAGCTGGGGATCATCAAGGCCATCCCCGATCTGACGAAGCTCGCCGACACCCGCTTCCTCAAGTGAAACCGCTGACCCCGGTGACGCCGGGCGCGCGCCTCGCGCTCGGCGTGTCCTTCTTCGTGCTCTTCGTCGGTGCGTGGGCCGTGGCCACCTTCGGCGGCTTCGTCGGCAAGACCTTCCTCGCCGACCCGCTGACGATGCTGAAGAGCGGCTGGACGCTGCTCACCGAGATGGGCTTCGCGAAGGACATCGGCATGACGGTGTGGCGCGTGGTCGGCGGCTTCGTGATCGCCGCCGCGATCGCGCTGCCGCTGGGCGTGCTGATGGGCGCCTACAAGCCGGTGGAGGCCTTCTTCGAGCCCTTCGTCAGCTTCGCGCGCTACCTGCCGGCCAGCGCCTTCATCCCGCTGCTGATCCTGTGGGTGGGCATCGGCGAGTCGCAGAAGCTCAGCGTGATCTTCCTCGGCAGCTTCTTCCAGCTGGTGCTGATGATCGCGGTGACCGTGGGCAACACGCGGCGCGACCTGGTGGAGGCGGCCTACACGCTGGGCGTGAAGGACGGCTCGCTGATCCGCCGCGTGCTGATCCCCGGCGCGGCGCCGGAGATCGCCGAGACGCTGCGCATGGTGCTGGGCTGGGCCTGGACCTACGTGATCGTGGCCGAGCTGATCGGCTCGAGCAGCGGCATCGGCCACATGATCACCGACAGCCAGGCGCTGCTGGCCACCGACCAGATGATCTTCGGCATCATCGTCATCGGCCTCATCGGGCTGGTGAGCGACTTCGCGTTCAAGTGGGCCAACCGGCGCCTGTTCCCGTGGGCGGCGCTGGGGCGCTGAACCACGACGAGAAAGAGAGAGGGAGAGACGAGATGCGCATCCTGCTGCGGACCCTGGGTTTCATCGCGCTGGCGATCGTGGTGCTGGTGGCGATGACGAGCTGCGGCACGGTCGAGACCGGCAACGTCGGCGTGCGCACCACGCTCGGCAAGGTCAATGCGGAGGAGATCGAGCCCGGCCTCTACCTCGGCGTGCCGGGCATCAGCCGGGTGGCGGTGTTCTCGGCCAAGGAGATCGGCGTCGACCTCAACGACATGACGCCGAAGGCGCGCGACAACCTGACCCTGCGCGACCTCGACCTGACCATCTACTACCGCGTCGCGGCCCACAGCGTGGCCGACCTCTACGTGAAGTACGCGAACCAGCACGAGTTCGACCCCACGGGCCATGTCTTCCTGCCGGCCTGGGGCCTGGTGCAGCGCCTGGCGCGCAACGCGATCTACGAGCAGGCGGCGCGCATCGACAGCCTGGTGATGCACACCCAGCGCGAGGAACTGGCCGCGGCCGTGAAGAAGCAGCTGCAGACCGAGCTCGACGCCAACGACAAGGGCGTGTTCGCCATCACGCGTGTCGTCGTGCGCTCGCTCGTCACCGACCCCGCGATCGAGAAGGCGATCCAGGACGCGGTGGCGGCGCAGAAGCAGCTCGAGACCACCAAGCAGCGCGTCGCCATCGCCGAGGCCGAGGCGCAGGTGGAGATCAAGCGGGCGGAGGGCGTGGCCAAGGCCAACCAGATCATCAACCAGAGCCTGACGCGCGAGTATCTGCAGCACGAGAGCAACCTGGCGCTGCACAAGTTCGCCGAGAAGGGCGGGGTGACCACGGTGGTGGTGCCGGCCAACATGCAGAGCGCGCCGCTCATCAACATCCAGGGCGGCAAGTAGTGGCGGGCATCCTCGACGTGCGCGGCGTCGAGCGCCGCTTCGGCAGCACGCTGGCGCTGCAGGCCACCGACCTCGCCGTCGACGAGAACGAGTTCATCACCATCCTCGGCCCCAGCGGCTGTGGCAAGAGCACGCTGCTGCGCATCGTGGCGGGGCTGGACGTGCCCACCGCCGGCCAGGTGCTGCTGGACGGCCGCCGCATCGAGGGCCCCGGCGCCGACCGCGGCATGGTGTTCCAGAGCTACACGCTGTTCCCCTGGCTCACGGTGCTGGACAACGTGTGCTTCGGCCTGCGCGAACGCGGGCTGCCGCGTGCGCAGCAGGTGGAGGTCGCGCAGGGCTTCCTGGCGCAGGTGCAGCTGTCGGCCTTCGCGGGCCACTATCCGAAGCAGCTCTCGGGCGGCATGCAGCAGCGCACCGCGCTGGCGCGCGCGCTCGCCAACGACCCGCGCATGCTGCTGATGGACGAGCCCTTCGGCGCGCTGGACCACCAGACGCGCGAGCTGATGCAGGAGCTGCTGCTGGGCATCTGGGAGCGGCAGCGCAAGACGGTGCTGTTCGTCACCCACGACATCGACGAGGCGGTGTTCATGGGCAGCCGCGTCGTCGTGATGAGCGCGCGGCCCGGGCGCATCAAGGTCGACCGCGCGGTGCCGCTGGCGCATCCGCGCCACTACTCGGTGAAGACGACGCCGGTCTTCGCGGGCCTGAAGGCCGAGCTGACCGAAGCGGTGCGCGCCGAGGTGCTGGCCAGCCAGGCCGCGGCCTGACGGCCGCGCCGCGCCGGCGGCCGCGTCAGCGCGATCGCGAGCAGGCCCACGGCCAGGCCCGCCGGCACGTCGATCAGGTGGTGCTGCCAGGTGGTCAGCACCGAGCCGGCGATCGCCAGGAACCAGCCGGCCAGCAGCATGCGCGGCCGTCCGCGCAGCGCCGCGCCCAGCTGCGCCCACAGGATCACCAGCACGGCGATGTGCAGCGAGGGCGCGCGGTTGTAGGGCAGGTCGAAGGCACCGAGGCCGTCGAACAGCAGGCCGGTGAGCCCGGTGGTCGGCGGGCGCTCGAACGCGAAGCGCAGCGGCACCCAGGCATAGCAGGCGAGCGCGATCCCCAGCGCCAGCAGCAGGCGCAGGCTGAGGCGGTCCAGCGCGGCACGCTGGCGGCAGAGCAGGAAGGCGGCCGCGAACGGCAGCACGATCGACAGGTAGGGCCACACGGTCCAGGCGACGAAGGGGATCGCGTGGTCCCACGCCAGCACGCCGCCGTGCGCGTCGCTGCGGCCCGCGCTGAGCTGGTTGCTCAGGCGGTACAGCGTGCCGCAGAGCAGGCCCAGCCAGGCCAGGCGCCATGCGGCCTCGCGGCGGGTGATGGGGATCGTCGACGGTGGCATCGGGGGCTCCTTCCTGCCCCTGGTTACGGCGCGGGGCGGGCCCGGCGGACAGGCCCCCCTCGTTTCGCAGCGCGTGTCCGGACGGCGCGGAAAGGCCCGTAACGCTGGGTGAGGAAGGTCCTCGTCCGATCCACCCCACCGCATGGAGCCCGTCATGAACCTCTGCAAGCCTCGCCTGCTCGCCACCCTGATCGGCATGCTGCCGGTGCTGCTCAGCGCCTGCGGGGGCGCCGCCGCGCCCGTTGCGCCGGTCGTCGCGACGCCCGCGGTGGTGGCCGTCGCCGCCACGCGCGCCGCACCGGACAGCGCCTCGCTGGAGCTGTTCGACGCACAGGGCCGCGCGCTGCCCGCGCCGGCGTCGCGCGTGCCGGCCCGCACCGCCGCCCGCACGCGCAGCGGCCTCTACGCCACCGCCGAGCAGCTGCAATGGCAGGAGCTGATCGCCGGCCCGAGCACCGTGGTGCTGGACATCGACCAGATGGGCCTGACCGGCGCGGCGCTGCTGGCGCAGCACGTGCGCACCTGGCGCGGCGCCGACGAGCGCGGCCTGGCCTGGTACGTGCGCGGCGGCAACGAGGAGGAGGCCGCGCAGCTGGTCAACCGCCTCGCCGACGACGGCGTGGCACCGGTGTTCCTGGTGCGCTGAAGACCCCGGCCGCGTCCGGCGCTACCATGCGCCGGACCATGGGTGACATCACGCAGCTGATCGTGCGCGCCCGCGCCGGCGAGCGCGGCGCGTTCGACGAGCTCTTCCAGACGCTGTACCCGGACTTGCGCCGCATCGCGCACGTGCGGCTGTCGCGCCACGTGCGCGACACGCTGATGGACACCACCGTGCTGGTGCACGAGTGCTACATGAAGTTCGTGAACGCGCAGCGGCTGGCGGTGGAAGACCGCGTTCACTTCCTGTCGTACGCGGCCTCGGCGATGCGTTCGATCATCGTCGACGTGGCGCGCGCCGCGCGCGCCGAGCGCCGCGGCGGCGACGCGCCGCACGTGACGCTGAACACCGAACATGCCGACAACGTCGCCGCGGGCGAGGACCAGATCGTCGACATCGACGAGGCGCTGAAGGAGCTGGCCAAGCTCGACGAGCGCCTGGTGCGCGTGGTGGAGATGCGCTACTTCGCCGGCATGACCGACGCCGAGATCGGCGCGGCCCTGGGCGTCACCGACCGCACCGTGCGGCGCGACTGGGAGAAGGCGCGGCTGCTGCTGGCCCACGCGTTGCGCGAGGGCTGAAGCGCCGGTTCAGCGCAGCGCCGCCAGGCGGCGCGCCTCGGCCAGGCGCGGGCTGTCCGGGTGCTGCGGCTGCAGGAGCTTCAGCGCGGCGCCGGCGGCCGCGGACGCCCGCTCGGGCCTGCCGATGAGCCGCCAGGCCTCGGCGCGGCGCAGCAGCGACTCGGCCTGCGCCACCTTGTGCTGGGCCGGCACCTTCTCCGCGGCCATGAGTTCGCGCTCCGCCGCGGCCGCATCGCCGCTGCGCGCCGCCGCGAGCGCCAGCCAGTCGCCGGCGGCCGCGTCCCAGGTCGACGCCGTGCCGCCGTGTTCGGCCAGCACCCGGCGCATGCCCTCGGCGCTGGCCCGCGCGCCCACCAGGTCGCCGCGCTGCAGGCGCGTCCAGGCCTCCAGGTCGCCCAGCCGCAGCCCGCTGCTGGCGGATGCGTTGCGCGCGCGCAGGGCCTTCAGCAGCGCGTCGGCCCGCGCCAGCGCCTCGTCGCCGCGGCCGGCGGCCGCGAGCACGTGGCACTCCAGCAGGTGGTAGACCTCGCCGTCGCGCATGCCGGGCAGTTCCAGCAGCGCGGTCGCGCTGCGGCTCAGCAGCGCCAGGGCCGCCGCGATGTCGCCGTAGAGGTATTCGGTCTCCATCGCCCGCGCGCGCAGCGTGGCCAGCGCGGCCCGGGTATCGCCGTCGTCGGCCAGGCGTGCCACCGCGTCACGCTCGCTGGCCAGCAGCGCGCGCGCATCGTCGTAGCGGCCCTGCCGCGCCAGCGCCTGGACCAGGCGGCCGAACGCACGCATGCGGTTGCGGTTGCTGCGCGGGTACTGCAGGTCGAACAGCCGCAGCGACTCGCGCGTCGACACCTCGGCCTCGGCCGGCAGGCCGTTGTAGAACTGCGTGAGCGCCAGCACCTGCAGCGCGTCGGCGGCTTCGTCGTCGTCCGCGGTGCTGGCCGCGCGCAGGCCGTCGTACGCCTGGCGGGCCAGCTGCAGCGCGCGCGGCTCGTCGAAGCCCATGTGCAGCGCCGCCAGCATCGACAGGTTGTGGAAGCGGCGCATGTGCTGCGGGAACGAGGCGGCGGCGCGCGCCTCGGCGTCCTCCAGCACGCGGCGCGCCTCGGTGCGCCGGCCGCGTGCCAGCACGAGCCGTCCCAGGTCGGTGGCGATGCCCAGCCGCGCCAGCTCGGTGCGTTCGTCGCGTGCCTCGGGCGCCCATTGCAGGCCTTCGCGCCGCATCGCCTCGGCCTCGTCGAGCCGGCCCAGCTGGAACAGCGTGCGGCCGAGCGACATGTAGGCGGTGATCACGCGATCGGGTTCGGCGCGGTGCAGCTTCAGGTGCGCCATGTACTCGCGGCCGAGCACCAGCGAGCGCTCGAAGTCGCTGACGAAGTTCAGCTGCACCGCCACCGCCTCCAGCAGCGCCTGCCATTCGGCGGGGCGGTCGGCGTAGCGCGGCGCCATCTCGCGCAGCTGCCGCTCGAGCAGGCGCGACACCGCGTGCGGCTCGGCCAGCGTCGCGGCACTGGCGGCGGCGGTGGACGACAGCAGCGTCATCGCCTCGATGTAGAGGTCGCGCACCGCCTGCTGGCGTGCCACCTCGGCCTGCGCGCGGCCGCTTTCGGCGCGCGCCTTGGCCGCCTGCCAGGCCGCGGTGCCGGCGCCGGCCACGATGGCCACGCCGAGTGCCAGCGAGAAGGCGAACGCGAGCCGATGGCGCTGCAGCAGCCGCTGCGTGCGGTACCAGCGGCCGTCGGGGCGTGCCAGCACCGGCTCGTGCTTCAGGTGGCGCTCGATGTCGGCGGCGAAGTCCGCCATGCCCGCGTAGCGCGCCGCCGGGTCCTTCTTCAGCGCGCGATTGAGGATGGCGTCGAGGTCGCCGCGCAGCGCCTTCTTCAGCGCCGGCTCCTGCGCCGCGGCGCTGGCCAGCGGCGGGTCGGCGTGCGCGATGGCCTCCTCCAGCTCGGCGGTGCTGCCGCGCTTGAGCCGGTAGGGCCGCGCGCCGGCCAGCAGCTCGTAGGCGACGACGGCGAGGCTGTAGACGTCGCTGGCGGTGGACAGCGCCTCGCCGCGGATCTGCTCGGGGCTGGCGTAGTCGACGGTCAGCGCGGCGCCGGACAGGCGCGTCAGCGCCGTCTCCTGCGTGTGCCCGCCTTCCATCAGCTTGGCGATGCCGAAGTCCAGCAGCCGCACCTGGCCGTCGCCGGTGACCAGGATGTTGGCCGGCTTGAGGTCGCGGTGCACCACCAGCCGCGCGTGGGCGTGCGCCACCGCCGCCGCCACCTGCAGCACCAGGCCCAGGCGCTCGCGCAGCGGCAGCGCGCGTTCGCGGCAGTAGCGGTCGATCGGCAGGCCGTCCACCCACTCCATCGCCAGGTAGGGCCGGCCGTGCTGGTCGACCCCCGCGTCGTACAGGCGCGCGATGTGGGGGTGCTCCAGCGTGGCCAGGATGTCGCGCTCGCGCGCCAGCCGCTCGGCCATGCCGCTGCCCCAGGCCAGGCGCGGCAGCTTCAGCGCCACCGGGCGCCGCAGCTGACCGTCGGCGCGCTCGGCCAGCCACACCACGCCCATGCCGCCGTCGCCCAGCGGCGCGCGCAGCCGGTAGGGGCCGATCGTGTCGCCGGCCGCGGGCTGGTCGCCGGCCGCGCCTTCGCCGGACGGCAGGGCGGGCAGGCGGTCCATGAACTCGCCGGTCTCGGCGGCCGCATGGGCGGCCAGCAGTTCGGCCACCGTGTCGCGCAGCGTCCCGTCGTCGCCCTGCAGCGCCGACAGCCATGCCGCCCGCTCGGGCGCAGGCAGCGCCAGCCCGGCATCCAGCAGGGCGTCGATGCGGGGCCAGCGGTCGGCCAGGGCGTGCAGCGGCTTCATCGTGCGCGTCGTTCCCCGATGGTTACGTGGTGGAACGCGTCGGGCGGACATTGTGGGCCGCGATGTCCGGATCGGGGCCTGCGCCGCGTAACCAAGGGGCAGGAGGATCCCCATCGATGAACCGCAGCGCGACATCACCCGCCGCCACGCTCGACCTGCTGGCCCTGGCCTTCACCGTCTTCAACGGCCTGCGCACGCTGGCCTACCTGCCGACGATCTGGTCGATCGTCGACAGCGGCCGCTCCGACCAGCACGCGCTGTTCACCTGGTTCACCTGGTTCGGCGCCAACGCGACGATGGCGGCCTGGGTCTGGCGCAGCGGCGGCCGCTGCGACCGCGTGGTGCTCGTGAACATCGCCAACGCCGTGCTGTGCCTGGCCACCGGCGTGGTGATCGCCTGGTACCGGACCTGAGCCACCCGGGCCGGGCAACAATGGCCCGATGCAAAGACTGCGGGCGGCCCTGGCCGCGCTGCTGCTGGCCACCACGCACGCGGGCGCCGCGCCGCTGGTGGTGGGCAGCAAGCGCTTCACCGAAAGCTACGTGCTGGGCGAGATCGTGCGCCAGACGCTGCTGCAGGCCGGCGTGCCCGCCGAGCACCGTCCGGGCCTGGGCAACACCGGCATCCTCGAGCAGGCCCTGGCCGGCGGCGCGGTGGATGTCTACCCCGAGTACACCGGCACCATCGTGCGCGAGCTGCTCAAGCGCGAGGGCCATCCGCCGCTCGACGAGCTGAACCGCTGGCTGGCGCCGCGCGGGCTGAAGGCGGTGGTGCCGCTGGGCTTCAACAACACCTATGCACTGGCGCTGCGCGAGAGCGTGGCGCAGCGCCTGGGCGTGAAGACCATCTCCGACCTGGCGAAGCTGCCGGCCGATGCGCTGAAGCTCGGCCTGTCGCACGAATTCCAGCAGCGCGCCGACGGCTGGCCGGCGCTGCAGAAGGCCTATGCACTGCCGCAGCCGGCCGGTGCGGCGCTGGACCACGGCCTGGCCTACGAGGCCTTGAAGACGGGGCAGGTGGACCTGATCGACGTCTACAGCACCGACGCGCAGATCGGCCGCGCCGGGCTGCGCGTGCTCGTCGACGACCGCGCGTTCTTCCCGCGCTACGACGCGGTGCTGCTGATGCGGGCCGGTGTCGACGAGAAGCCGTTGCTGAAGCTGGCCGGCCGCATCGACGAGGCCACGATGATCGGGCTCAACGCGCAGGTCGAGCTCGACGGCCGCCCGTTCGACGAGGTGGCGCGCCGCTTCCTGCAGCCGGATGGCGCGGCAGGCGCGCCGGCGCGGTCGGGCTTCGTCGCGCGGCTCTTCGCGCCCGACCTGGGCCGGCTGATGCTGCAGCATCTGCTGCTGGTCTTCGGTGCGCTGTCGCTGGCGGTGGCCGTCGGGGTGCCGCTGGGCGTACTGACGCACGGGCGGCCGCGACTGGCCGCGCCGGTGCTGGGCGCGGTGGGGCTGCTGCAGACGGTGCCGTCGCTGGCTCTGCTGGCGTTCCTGATCGCGCTGCTGGGCACCATCGGCTTCGTGCCGGCGCTGCTGGCGCTGTTCCTCTACGCGCTGCTGCCGGTGGTGCGCAACACCCATGCAGGGCTGGCCGGCGTGCCGACGGGCTTGCGGCTGGCGGCGCGCGCGCTCGGCCTGAACGACGCGCAGTCGCTGCGCCACGTGGAGCTGCCGCTGGCGCTGCCCATCCTGCTGGCGGGCGTGAAGACCGCCGCGGTGATCAACGTCGGCACCGCGACGGTGGCGGCCTTCGTCGGCGCCGGCGGCCTGGGCGAGCGCATCGTCGCGGGGCTGGCGGTGAACGACCGCGAACTGATGCTGGCCGGCGCGCTGCCCGCGGCGCTGCTGGCGCTGCTGGTGCAGGCGCTGTTCGGCCTGCTCGACCGTGCACTGACGCGCGGGCGCCACGCCGGCCGCGCGACAATCACGTGCTCAGGAGAGCCCGCACCGTGACCCACATCCTCCAATCCCTGCCCGCCGGCGAACGTGTCGGCATCGCCTTCAGCGGCGGCCTCGACACCAGCGCCGCCGTGCACTGGATGCGCGCCAAGGGCGCCATTCCCTGCGCCTACACCGCCAACCTCGGCCAGCCCGACGAGAGCGACTACGACGAGATCCCGCGCAAGGCGAAGGCGTACGGGGCCGACATCGCCCGCCTGGTGGACTGCCGCGCCCAGCTCGTCGCCGAAGGCATCGCCGCGCTGCAGTGCAGCGCCTTCCACATCAGCACCGGCGGCATCACCTACTTCAACACCACGCCGCTGGGCCGCGCCGTCACCGGCACCGCGCTGGTGGTGGCGATGCGCGAGGACGGCGTCAACATCTGGGGCGACGGCAGCACCTTCAAGGGCAACGACATCGAGCGCTTCTACCGCTACGGCCTGCTCGCGAACCCGGCGCTGCGCATCTACAAGCCCTGGCTGGACCAGCGCTTCATCGACGAGCTGGGCGGCCGCAAGGAGATGAGCGAATACCTCATCGCCGCCGGCTTCGACTACAAGATGAGTGTCGAGAAGGCCTACAGCACCGACAGCAACATGCTCGGCGCCACGCACGAGGCCAAGGACCTGGAGTTCCTGAACTCGGGCCTGCACATCGTCAAGCCCATCATGGGCGTGGCCTTCTGGCGCGACGACGTGGAGGTCAAGCGCGAGACCGTGAGCGTGCGCTTCGAGGAAGGCCAGCCGGTGGCGCTGAACGGCCGCACCTTCCCGAACGCGGTGGCGCTGTTCGAGGAAGCCAACACGATCGGCGGCCGCCACGGCCTGGGCATGTGCGACCAGATCGAGAACCGCATCATCGAGGCCAAGAGCCGCGGCATCTACGAGGCCCCGGGCATGGCGCTGCTGCACATCGCCTTCGAGCGCCTGGTCACCGGCATCCACAACGAGGACACGATCGAGCAGTACCGCATGAACGGCCGCAAGCTCGGCCGCCTGCTGTACCAGGGCCGCTGGTTCGACCCGCAGGCGCTGATGCTGCGCGAGACCGCGCAGCGCTGGGTGGCGCGCGCGGTCACCGGCGAGGTGACGCTGGAGCTGCGCCGCGGCAACGACTACTCGATCCTCAACACCGAGAGCCCGAACCTCACCTACCACCCCGAGCGGCTGACGATGGAAAAGGGCGAGGGCGCCTTCAGCCCGGCCGACCGCATCGGCCAGCTGACGATGCGCAACCTCGACATCGAGGACACGCGCGGCAAGCTCGGCATCTACAGCGCGACCGGGCTGCTGGGCAAGGACAGCGACGGGGCGATGCCCTTGCTGTCGGCGCCGGGGAAGAACTAGGACTTGCCCAGCGGCGGCTTGCCGAACAGCGTCGACGCACGGCTGATCGGTCCCAGTTCGGCCGCCGCCGCCAGCACCGCGGGCGCCAGCTGCTGCATGCGCGCCACCGTCAGGCGCTGGCGTGGCCCGGCGATGCTGATCACGCCCACCGCCTCGCGGCCGCGCAGCACCGGCGCGGCCAGTGCCGTCATGCCGGGCGCGAAGACCTCGTCGATCATCGCGTAGCCGCGCGTGCGCGCCGCGTGCAGCACGCCCAGCAGCGCCTTCACGGTGGTGGGCGCCTTCGGGCCGTAGTCGGCGGGCTGGCCGAAGCCCTGGCGGCTCACGAGTTCCAGCGCGCGCTCGTCGCTGAGCGTCAGCAGCCAGGCGTGGCCCGACGCGGTGCACGACAGGCGCGCGTCCATGCCCATGTCGGGGTCGTAGCGTAGGCCCTTGCGCACGCCCTGCGCCTTCGCCACCCAGATCAGCCGCTCGTCGTCGACGATGGCCAGCCGCACCAGCTCGCCCGATTCCTTCGCCAGCCGTTCGAGCAGCGGCTCGGCGATGTCGACGATGCCGGTGCTGCTGAGGAAGCCCAGGCCCAGCGAGGCCAGCTTCGCGGTGGCCAGGTAGTCGCCCTGGCTGCGCGCCTGGCGCACGTAGCCGCGCCGCTGCAGCTCGGCCAGCAGGCGGTGGCAGGCGCTGCGCGGGATGTCCAGCTCGTCGGCCAGCGCGGTGAGCGACATGCCTTCGGGCTGGCCGCACAGGCGTTCAAGCAGCGCGAGGCCGCGGTCGAGGGCGAGTGTCATGGTGGCTGCGCACCATCATACGAAACACGTTTCCGGCGCGGAACGGGTGTCCGGCGCGCTGCCCAGAATGGGCCGCACACCCCTTGAAGACACCCATGCCGCAACCGCTCTTCGTGCTCAACGGCTCGAACCTCAACATGCTCGGTGTGCGCGAGCCGGCGCTCTACGGCAGCACGACGCTGGCGCAGATCGAGGAACGCACGCGCGAGCTGGCGCTGTCGCTGGACTTCGCCTGCGAGTTCCGCCAGACCAACCACGAGGGCGTGCTGGTGGACTGGATCCAGGAGGCCGCGCGGCGCGACGCGGCGCTGATCCTCAACCCGGCCGGCTTTTCGTTCGGCTGCGTACCGGTGCTGGACGCCGTGAAATTGCTGCGCAAGCCGGTGATCGAGGTGCACCTGACGAACATCCACCAGCGGCCGGCGCCCTACACGCATTCGCTGGTGTCGCAGGCGGCCACCGGCGTGATCTGCGGGCTGGGCCCGGCCGGCTACCTGATGGCGGTGCGTGCGGTGGCGCAACTGCTGGCGGCCTGACGCGATGCTCGGCACCGCGGCCCTGGCGATGTGGTGGAGCGTTGCGCCCGAGGTGCGCGACGAGTGGGCGCACTGGCACGCCCACGAGCACTTCCCCGAGCGCCTGGGCCTGCCCGGCTTCCTGCGTGCGTCGCGCTGGGCCGACGCGGCCGGCGGCGAAGGCTTCTTCGTGCTCTACGAGCTGCAGGACCACGCGGTGCTGGCCTCGGCGCCGTACCTGGCGCGGCTCAACGCGCCGTCGCCCTGGTCGGTGCGCATGATGCCGCTGCACCGCGGGATGATCCGCGCCCAGTGCCGCGTGCTGCTGAGCCACGGCGGCGTGACGGCGCGGCAGGCGCTGACGATCCGCTGCGCGCCCCGTGCCGGCCTCGACGACACGCTGCAGGCCGGCCTGGCGGCGCTGGCGGCGCGCGTGCCGGAGCAGCCCGGCATCGCCGGCCTGCACGTGCTGCGGCACGACGCGCCGGCGCTGGCACCGACCACCGAGCAGAAGATCCGCGGCAACGCCGATCGCGGTGCGGACTGGGTGGTCCTCGCCACCGCCTACGACCCCGCCGCGCTGGCCCGCCTGTCCGAGGGCGAGGGCTCGCTGGGCGACGCCGCGCTGCAGGCGCTGGGTGCCGCACCGGGCGCCGAGCGCCAGTTCTTCGCCCTGTCGCAGGCCGCGACGCCGGGCGACATCCACCCCACGGCAACCCCCGTTCACGCACAGGAGACAACACCATGAATTTCGCTTGGGCCCGCTTCGCGCTGACGCTGGCCTTCGCTGCGATCGGCACGGCCGTCGCGGCGCAGGACATCCAGGAGCGCACGATCAAGTTCGGCCACCTGAACAACACCGACCACCCGACGAGCCTGGGCGTGAAGAAGTTCGCCGAGCTGGTGGCGGCCAAGAGCGGCGGCAGGATCAAGGTGACGGAGTTCGCCAGCAGCCAGCTGGGCAACGAGCTGCAGCAGCAGTCGGCGCTGGTGGGCGGCGTGCAGGAGATGCTGGTGGCGTCCACCACCTCGCTGGCCGGCGTGGTGAAGGAGTTCGGCCTGCTCGACTTCCCGTTCCTGTTCAGCCACGCGCGCCAGGCCGACGAGATGGTCGACGGCCCGCTGGGCCGCATGCTCGCCGCGCGGCTGGCCGACAAGGGCATCGTCGTGCTGGGCTTCTTCGACCTGGGCTTCCGCAACGTCACCAACAGCAAGCGGCCGATCACGAAGGCCGAGGACCTGGACGGCCTGAAGCTGCGCGTGATCCCGAACCCGGTGTTCATCGAGACCTTCAAGACCTTCAAGGCCAACCCGTTGCCGATGCCCTTCGCCGAGCTCTACGCCGCGCTGGAGAGCAAGGCGGTGGACGGCCAGGAGAACCCGTACGCGGTGATCCTGTCGAGCAAGATCTACGAGGTGAACAAGTTCGTCAGCGAGACGAACCACGTGTACGCCACCAACCCGGTGCAGATCAGCAAGCGCTTCTGGGACAAGCTGTCGCCGGCCGAGCAGAAGCTGCTGCGCGACGCGGCACACGAGGCGCAGAACTACCAGCGCGTGGTGAGCCGCGAGGTGTCCGGCAAGGCCGTGGCCGAGCTGAAGGCCAAGGGCATGGTGCACAACGAGATCGCGCCGGCCGAGCAGGCGCGCATGCGCGCGGCGGTGAAGCCGGTGCACGACAAGTTCGCGGCCTCGTACGACCCCGACGTGGTGAAGCTGTTCAGGAGCGAGCTGGAGCGGGTGTCCAAGCTCTGACGGCGCGGGCGCGACGACGCGGCGGCGTCCTACAGCACGAAGCGGCGCCGTGACGCGCCGGGCGCCGCGGCGCGCCCGCAGACTGCGGGCATGAGCCGTGAAGCCTTTGCCATCCCGCCTGATGCCGCGCGTGCGGCCCCGCCCTGGTCGCTGTTCTTCCTGGAACCGGTGCGCGCCGCGCTGGAGTACGGCCGCATGGCCGCGATGCCGGCCGCGCAGCGCCAGCGCGGCGACGGCCACGCCGTCATCGTGTTCCCCGGCCTGGCCAGCAACCAGCGCGCGACCGCGCCGCTGGTGAGCCGCTGCCAGGACCTGGGCTACCGGGCCTGCGACTGGGGCCGGGGCTTCAACACCGGGCCGCGCGGCGACGTCGACGAGTGGCTCGACGCGCTGGCGCAGGATGTCGAAGCGCTGCGCTCGCGCGTCGGCGGGTCGATGACGCTGATCGGCTGGAGCCTGGGCGGCCTCTACGCCCGCGAGGTGGCCAAGCTGCTGCCGGGGCGCGTGCGGCAGGTCATCACGATCGGCACGCCCTTCGGCGGCGCCGAGAACGGCACCCGCGTGGGCTGGCTGTACCGCCTGGTGAGCGGCCAGCCGGCCACGATGAGCGCCGGCCTGGCGCGCCGCCTGGCCCGTTCGCCCGGCGTGCCGACCACCTCCATCTACAGCCGCAGCGACGGCATCGTGGCGTGGCAGGCCTGCCTGCAGCCCGAGGGGCCGCAGCGCGAGAACATCGAGGTGCAGGGCAGCCATTGCGGCATGGCCTGGAACGCCGACGTGCTGGCCATCGTGGCCGACCGCCTGGCGCAGCGTGAGGGCGCGTGGCAGAAGTACCGGCCCGCTCCGCTGGCCGGCGACGGGGCGGCGCCGGCCCGAGCGCAGGCGCGGTAGGCGGCGCCATCGCCCGTCACCAACGTTGAGGATTCGCCAGCGGCAGCCTCCCGTCGACAGTTGCGCCACGCGGCCCGGTGCGCCGCCACCAGCGACGACGAGGGAGGTTGCAGATGCGCGGTTCCAGCCACATCCGGGTCGATGCGCCGACGCGTCGCGGCGCGCTGCAGGTTCTGCTGGCCGCAGGCGGCCTGACGGGCCTCGCCGGCTGCTGCGCGATGCGCCCGTTCGCGACGCCGGCGATCGGCGGCGACGTGCCGGCGGTGGGCACCCCGCTGAAGCCCGTGGTCCGCAAGGCCGACGGTGCGCCGCGGCTGTGCATCGACGCCCACACGCACTTCTTCAACGGCACCGATGTCCCGGTCAAGGGTTATCTCGCGGGGCCGGTCGCCCACGACCTGCCCGGCCCCTTGAAGGCCCTGGCCGAACTGCTCGCGCCGCTGGCCGACGAACTGGTCTCCATCGCCCCGACGGCCGCCGACGAGTTCAAGGACCTCGTCGAACGCTTCGCCGGTTCCAGCGTCGACAAGAAGCGACCGGGCGTCCTGGCCTTGTCCAGCGCGGCGGTCGCCGATGAACGTGCGGCGCGCTCCGAGGCGTTCTACCGCATCGTCAGGGGCTCCCGCTTCGAGCAGCGCTACAACGAGCTCAAGGCGCAGCAGCCCCCCGAAGCCAAGTCGCTGCTGGACGCGCACGAGACGTCGCGGCTCGGTCCGCGCTCGTTGCTCGACGCGGCCAACGCCGGCACGCGGCAGAGCCGGAACAAGCGGCAGTTGTCCATCGCGCAGCAGCGCGTCGTCGACGCCACGCCGTATGCCGACGGCTTCCTGGCGTTCATCGACCACATGCTGTCGCCGCGCTGGCACAACCTGCGCGACTACGCCGAGGTCTACAGCGTCAACGAGGACGCGTTCGGCATCGACCACGCGCTGGGCGCCCTGGTCGACTTCGACGCCTGGCTCGACTGCCCGCCGCGCTCGGCACACGACGACCAGGTGAAGCTGCACCAGCTGCTGAGTGCGCTCAGCGGCGGCTACATGCGCGCGCTCGTCGCCTACAACCCCTGGACCGATGTCAGGGACGGCGGCGCGGCGCTGCAGCGGGTCGTCGATGCCGTCACCCGGCGCGGTTTCGTCGGCGTCAAGATCTACCCGCCCAACGGCTTCTACCCGTACGGCAACACCACCCGTCCCGGTGCGCCCAGCCTGGGCCCTTCGTTCGCGGACCTGGACCGCCGGCTCGAGAAGCTGTGGGAGACCTGCACCGAGCTCAACGTGCCCGTGATGGCCCACACCAACCAGTCGTCCGGCAAGGACTTCGAGTTCGACAAGCTCGGCGGGCCGGCCGGTTGGCGGGCGCTGGTCGCCCGCTTCGGCCAGCGCGGTTCGCCGCCGGTGAACCTGGGCCACTTCGGCGGTGGATCACCCGGCACGACGTGGACGGCCGAATTCGCCGACCTGATGGCCGCCAAGGGCGGCGAGCGCATCTACGGCGATATCGGCTTCTGGGACGAGCTGCAATGCGGGCAGGCCGGCGCGGGCACCTGCGCAGCGGCCCGCAAGAGACTCGAGGAAGCCCTGACGCGCCCCGGCGTCGACCGGCGCGTGATGTACGGCACCGACTGGTTCATGCTGTCGACGCGCCGGAACTGGGGCGACTATCCGTACGAGATCCTCGAAGCCACGCGCGGCCTGCGCATCGCTCCCGAGGACCTCTTCGGGCTGAACGCACGGCGCTGCTTCACGAGAGCCTTTTCGGCGGCGGGCTGATCCACGCCCGGCCGGAGCCGCGCGCCGCCCGGGCGCGCGACGAACGGCCCTCGATCGCCAGGCAGGCTCCGCGATCGGCGACATCTTGCTGCGCGGCCTCGCGACCCCTTGTGCAGGCCGCAGCCCGCGACCAGAGTGCGCGCACTGCCTTTTCGTAGGCAGCGGCCGTGTCTGGCCGCAGTGCCTGTCCGCCTCTGGCAAGGGCCCGCAACGCGAGCAAGAGGTCTCACTTGAAGAACGCATCCCGACTCGTCCTGTTCACCGGCACGCTGCTGGTCACGGCGCTGGCGCAGGCCACCAGGCTCCAGACCTTCGGCGCCGGCACCATCGCCTTCGACGTGACGAGCGACGGCCAGACCGCCGCCGGCACGATCGGCGGCACGAACTTCGTCTGGAACGCGGCCGGCGGCATGAACACGTCGATCGGCGGCGTCGCCCCGGGCACCGGCACCGGCGGCTACGTCCGCATCAGCGGCGACGGCAGCACGCTGCTGGCCTCCGGTCTCAACGGCCTCACCGGCCGCTACGAACCGGCGACCTACTCGTTCGCCACCGGCAGCTGGACGCTGCTGGGCGGACTGGGCGGCGCGGCCAGCGGCCTCAGCGGCAGCGCCTACGACATGACGCCCGACGGCCGCTACGTGGCCGGCGCGTCGTACACCGGCAGCACCGGCTCGAGCTTTCACGCCGCCATCTGGGACACCGCCACCGGCACGGTCAGCGACATCAGCGGCGGCACGCAGAGCCGCATCAACGGCATCAGCGACGACGGTGCGGTGGCGGTGGGCTACACCGGCAGCGGCCAGACCAGCGCGATCTGGGTCCGCCAGGGCGACGGCAGCTACCTGAAGTCGGCCATCATCCGGCCCGACGGCACCACCCCGCTGAGCTTCGTGCAGGCGGTGTCCGGCAACGGCCTGTGGGCCGCCGGTTCCAGCTTCAGCACCGGGCTGCCGTACACCTACAACGTCGCGACCGGCGTCGCCGCCTATTTCCCGAAGCTGCCCTACGTGAGCGGCAACCTGCGCAGCGTCGCCACGCCCTCGGCGATCTCGGACGACGGCCAGACCATCATCGGCACGCACTCCATCCAGGGCACGCTGGACACCAACCACGGCTTCATCTGGAACAGCGGCTTTGGCGTGATCGACCTCGACGACTACTTTGCCGGCTTCGGCATCGACACCGGCAACCTGTTCAGTTTCGTCTCGCCGATCACGACCCAGTTCCTGGCCGACGGCTCGATGACGGTGCTGGGCATCGCCAGGGACAACACCACGTCGGCGATGACCGGCTTCATGGTCAACGTGCCGGCGCCCGTGCCGGTGCCGGAGCCGGCCAGCGGCGCGATGCTGCTCGCCGGCCTGCCGGGCGTGGGCTTCGCCCGGCGCCGCCTGATGCGCGAACCGGCGCAGGCCTGAGCGGCCGAGGGGGCGCGCGCCGGGCGCGCCCCCGCACTCGGGGTCGGTGGGGGCCCTGCCCGGCGCGCTCGGGCCAAAATCGGCCCGGCGCCGCGGGTTTGCGGCGCCGAGCCGCATCCCCGATGTCCACCCCGTCGCTCCGTGCCCCCGCATCCGGCCTGGTGCTGCCCGTGCCCGGCCCACGAGCTGCTCGCGCGCGACGCGATCGAGGCACACTTCTCCCGGCTGGCCCAGGCGATGCGACTGGCCGGACTGGCGGCGCCCGAGGCCACGCCCGGGGCGCACTGGATCGTCGAGGCCCAGCTGTCCCTGGGCCTGAACGTCAGCGCGCTGGACGTGCAGCGCGCCCCGCCGAACTACTCGGTGATGCTGGTGCTCAACGGCGGCGTGCAGATGGACACGCGCGAAGGCCGCTTCTCGGCGGCCGTCGGCCAGGGGCTGGTGATCGATCCGGCCGACGTCGAGCGCACGCAGCTCGAACCCGGCACGCACTTCGTCGAATTCGAGCTGCCCAAGGCCGAGATGCTGGCGCTGGGGGCCGAGCTGATGCCGGGTGCCCTGGGCGGGGCGCCGCGCTTCAGGCCCGACGTGGATGCCCGGCTGGCCACGCAGCTCGGCTTCATGGCCGGCCAGGCGGCGCAGCGGCTGCAGCAGATGGTGTCCGGCGCCCCCGGGGCCTCGGCGCTGTTCCGGCGCTGGTGCGAGATGCTGGCCCTCACGCTGCTGCAGGACCAGCCGCTGCTGGGTGCCGGCCGCCCCAACGCGCTGGCACCGCGGCCCACGCCGGCCAGCCTGCGTCGCGCGCTGGAGCTCGTGGATGCGCATGCCGAGCGCGAGATCCTGCTGGCCGACATCGCGCAGGCCGCCTGCGTCAGTGCCAGCAGCCTGCTGCGGCAGTTCAACGACTTTCTCGGCCAGACGCCGGGTGCCTACGTGCGCCAGGTGCGGCTGGACCGCGCGCGGCGCGAGCTGCAGCGCGGGCACGTCGGGTCGGTGCGCGCGCTGGCCCTGCGCTGGGGCTTCGAGAACCCCAGCAAGTTCAGCCAGGCCTACGCCCGCCGCTTCGGCGAGAAGCCGAGCGAGACACGGGCCGGCCTGCGCTGAGAAGGCCCGGCCCCGGGCCGGCCGCTCAGGCCTGCTGCGCGGCCCGCGCCCGCAGGCGGCGCGCGGCGACCAGGGGCAGGCCCATCGCCAGCATCAGCCAGGTGCCGGCTTCCGGCACCGGCGTGGTCAGCCCGCGCAGCACGAAGGAGGTGCTCGCGCCCGTGGCGCTGTCGAAGTAGATGCCCGAGATCGCGCTGGCGTCGGCCGCCATGTCGAACAGCGACCACACGTGCTGCGTGGGCGCCAGACCCAGGCCCAGGCTCGCGAGGTAGCTGTCGAACGACATCGTGGTGTTCGTGGAGGCGAAGTAGATCCACGTGTCGTTTTGCAGGATGCCCGTGGCGCAGCCCAGGCACTGGTCGAAGGCGCCGATCACCACGCCGTTGTCGGACACGCCGACCACCGAGGCCTTCATGTTGCTGATGAGGTCGGTGCCGGGCGCCGCGCTGGTGTCGATCTCGTGGTCGAACGGGATCAGCAGGGCCGTGTTCGTGCTGCGGTTCCACAGCGTCGCCGGGCTGTAGGTGTTCGGCGCGAAGATGGTGTTGTAGTTGCGCGCCAGGCCGTTGACCGAGCCGCCGGCGACCCAGTTGCCATTGCTGCTGACCTGGGTGGCCTGGATGGCCACGTTGGCCAGCGTCAGCGGGTTCTGCGCGGTGGGTGCCATGGATGCCACGTAGCCCGAGCCGTTCCAGGTCCAGATCGAGCCGGCCGCGCTGTTGGACAGGTAGCCGGTGGCCACCGAGCCGTCGCCGCTGAGGGACAGCACGCGGCCGGACTGGGTCGTGCCGGCGCTGTTGAGGTCGTAGACGTTGCCGTCGCGGAAGACGACCGGATGGATGGACGTGCCGCTGCCGCTGCCGGCAGCGTTGAAGTACGCCAAGCCGCCCACGGTGGAGCCGTCGGCCGAGATCGCCAGGGCGGCGCTCTGCTGCTGCAGGCCGTTGATCATGGCCGTGTTGTAGACGTTGAGCGAGCCCAGTGTCGTCCAGGTGCCCGTGGCGACGTCGTAGCGCGCGGCCTGGCTGTAGCCGTTGGGGGCCGTCGCGTTGCCGGCGACCCAGGCGCCGTTGCCGGAGATGCTGAGCGAGCCGAAGAAACCCGCGGACGAGGCGTTGCCGCCGATCGGCGTGAACGTGCCGGTGGCGGCGTTCAGCAGCAGGTTGCCGAGCGTGCTCTTCTCGCCCACGCCGGCGTCGCCGTTGCTCGAAAGGCCGACCAGTGCCAGGTTGTTGGGCGGGGGATAGCGGTCGATCCACGGGTCGGCCTGGGCGACGCCGGCGCCGAGGGCGAGGGCGGCCAGGCTGCAGGCGCGGGCGACGGCGCGAAGTCGGATGGTCGGGTTCATGGGTTCTTCCTCGCTGGCTTCATCGGAGGCCGCTAGGTTAGGTCTCGTGCGGAGACGCGGCAACGGCCGGAGCCCGGAGGCGCCGCAAAGTCGAAGAGCCTGGAGCGTGGTTGACGATTTCGGGCGGCTGCCGCCCCTCAACCCACCACGCAGTTCCTTCCCAACTGCTTGGCCGCATACAGCTTCGCGTCTCCCGCCGCCAGCAGGTCGCGCCCGCCGACCATGCCTTCGGCCAGCGTGGCCACGCCCACCGACACGGTCTGCTGGTGCACCGCGCTGCCACCGTCGGCCAGCCTCAGCGTCACCTGGCGCCCCGCCACCGCGGCGCGCACGCGCTCGCCCAGCGCCTGCGCTTCGGCCAGGGTCGCGCCCGGCAGCACGACGAGGAACTCCTCGCCGCCGATGCGCCCGACGATGTCGCCCGCGCGCACGCTGCCGTGGGTGGCGGCCGCGGCTTCGCGCAGCACCTGGTCGCCGGCCTCGTGGCCGTAGCGGTCGTTCACGGTCTTGAAGTGGTCGAGGTCCAGGCACAGCACAGACAGCGGCTGGCCGCTGCGGCCGGCCTGGCGGATCTCGCGCTCCAGCGCGTCGAGCACGTAGCGCTTCGTGAACACCTCGGTGCCGGCGTCGACGGTGGCGATGCGATAGATCTGGTCGTGCAGCAGCGCGTCGATGCTGCCGCGCTGGAAGTACTTCAGCAGCAGGTCGCCCAGGCACAGCATGTCGCCGTCCTTCAGCGGCACCGGGCCCTCCACGCGCTGGCCGTTGACCTGCGTGCCGTTGACCGAGCCGAGGTCGCGCAGCCGCACCGTGTCGCCCTGCACCTGCAGCTCGGCGTGGTGGCGCGAGATGCTGGCGCTTTCCAGCAGCGGCAGCGTGCAGTCGGGCGAGCGTCCCAGGGTCCAGCAGCCGTCGTGCAGGTCGTAGCGGCGGCCGGGCACGCTGCCGCTGTAGAGCACCAGGCAGGCGCCGCGCGCGCTGGGATCGCCCAGCGACAGGATCAGCGTCAGGTCGGCCTGGTTCAGGCGGACGGTGGGGGCGTCCCAGGGCGGGCTGCGCGGATTCATCGCAAGGCTTGTTCGACGGCGCGCAGGCGGCCGACCTCGATGCCGTTCCAGTTCGTCAGCGGCGCATCGCTGAAGCTGCGCATGAAGAGCGAGTCGTCGTCGGACAGCGCCAGCAACTGCCCGATCAGCGCGGCCATCACCACCTCGCTGGCCCGCGCGTTGTTGCCGTCGTCCATCTTGATCGCGATGCCGAGCCCGCGCTCGGGCAGCGCGGCGCAGTACATGCCCTCGGCGCCCACCTTGCAGAAGATGCGTTCGCCGAAGCGCTCCATCACGCGGCTGTCGAAGCGGCCGGTGCCGGCCACCATCTGCGGCGCGCGTGCCACCGCGGCGCGCAGGCGCGCGGCGGCCTTCGCGTGGCCCGGGCGCAGGCCGGTGCCGGTGGCGACGCGGGCGAAGGCGTGCGCCAGGTGGCGCAGCGGTATCGCGTAGGTCGGGATCGAGCAGCCGTCGGTGCCCACCGGCGTATCCGCCAGGTTCCAGCCCGTGGTGGCCTGCAGCGCGGCGGTGACCTCGCGCATCACCGCATGGTCGGGCTTCACGTAGCCGCTGACGAAGGCGCGCCGCTCCGAGCGGCCAGCCATGTGACAGCCCAGGCAGACGAAGCCGGCGTGCTTGCCCGAGCAGTTGTTGTGCAGCGCGCTGGGCTGGCGCTCGGCGCGCGCCAGCGCCTTCGTCGCGGCGTCGTTGTACGGCCAGTGCGCCCCGCACTCCAGCGCGTCCAGGTCCACGCCGGCCTTGGCCAGCATCGACGCCGAGGTCTCGGCGTGGCGCGGCTCGCCGCCGTGCGAGGCGCAGGCCAGCGCCAGTTCGGCGTCGCTCAGGCCGAACGCATCGGCCGCACCGCTTTCCACCAGCGGCAGCGCCTGCAGCACCTTCACGGCGGAGCGCGGGAACACGGGGTGGTCGATGTCGCCCACGGCCTGCAGCACGCGGCCGTCGGCATCCAGCACCGCGAAGGCGCCGCGATGCAGCGACTCGGCCACGCCGCCGCGCAGGGCCTCGACCAGAACAGGATTCGCCGTCGTCATGGCGCGACTGTACCGGGGCGGCGGCGGGTCTCGCGCATACAGTCGAGGGATGCCCTTGTCCGCCCTGGCGCTGGTGATCGTCGCCGCGCTGCTGCACGCCACCTGGAACATCGCGGCCAAGCGCGCCGGCGGCAACCGGCACCTGCCGATGCTGAGCGGCCTGGTGGTCGTGGTGCTGTGGCTGCCGCTCGCGCTGTGGTTCGGCTTCCGCGAACTGGCGCAATGGCCGCCGCAGGCGTGGCTGATGGTGCTGGCCAGCGCGGTGACGCACCTGGCCTACTTCCAGGCGCTGCTGAAGGGCTACCGCGTCGCCGACCTCACGGTGGTGTACCCGGTGGCGCGTGGCAGCGGGCCGCTGATCAGCGCGGTGGGCGCGGTGCTGCTGCTGGACGAGGTGGTGACGATCGCCGGCGGCTTCGGCGTGCTGGCGGTCTGCGGCGGCGTGTTCCTGGTGGCCGGCGGCCCCGCGCTCTGGCACGCGCCCGACCGCGCGCGCGTGCTCGCCGGCCTGCGCTGGGGCAGCCTCACCGGCTTGACGATCGCCGCCTACACGGTGCTGGACGGCTACACCGTGAAGGTGCTGCTCGTGAGCCCGGTGCTGCTGGACTACTTCGGCAACCTGTTCCGCCTGCCCTTCCTGCTGCCGAAGACGCTGCGCGACCGCGAAGGCTTCCGCCAGGCCTGGCGCGAGCACTGGCCGGCCGCGCTGGCGGTGGGTGGCCTGGGCCCGGCGGCCTACATGCTGGTGCTGTACGCGATGCAGTGCGCGCCGCTGTCGCACGTGGCGCCGGCGCGCGAGGTGTCGATGCTGTTCGCCGCGCTGCTGGGCGGCCACCTGCTGGACGAAGGCGCGCGCGGCTGGCGCGTGGCGGGCGCCGGCTGCATCGCCGCCGGCGTGGTGGCGCTGGCCTGGGGTTGATGACGATGGAACTGAGGGGCATCGACTTCAGCAGCGCGCCGTCGCGCCGCAAGCCCATCACCGTGGCACGCGGCGAGCGGTTGGGCACCACGCTGCGCCTGGAGCGCGTGGATGCGCTGCCCACGCTGGCCGGCTTCGAGGCGCTGCTCGCCGAAGCCGGCCCCTGGCTCGGCGCCTTCGACTTCCCGTTCGGACTGCCACGCGCCTTCGTCGACGCGCAGCAGCTCGGCACGCGCGCCGCCGACGTGATCGCCGAGCTGCAACGCCGCTGCCCCACGCGCATGGACTTCCGCGCGCTGGTGGACGCCTGGGGCAACACGCGCCCGGCGGGCCAGCGCCTGGTGCATCGCGTGGCCGACACGGCGGTGCCCGGCATCAGCTCGTCGAGCCCGCTGCAGACGCGCTACGTGCCGGTGGGCTTCATGTACTACGAGGGCTTCTCGCGCCTGGTGGCCGCGGGCGTGCAGCTGCCGCGGCTGCACGAGGGCGACGCGGCGCGCGTGGCGCTCGAAGGCTATCCGGGGCTGCTGGCCTTCGAACTGATCGGACGCCGGTCGTACAAGAACGACGCCAGCGCGGAGCGCCTGATCGCGCGCAAGGACATCGTCGACGCGCTGGAGCAGGGCCGCACGCGGCTGGGCCTGCGCCTCAAGCTCACGCACGCGATGCGCGATGCGCTCGTCGACGACGCCAGCGGCGACCGGCTCGACGCCGTGCTGTGCCTGGTGCAGGCCGGCTGGGCGGCGGGGCAGCCGGCACACGGCCTGCCCGCGACGGTGGACCCGGTCGAAGGCTGGATCCTCAGCGCGCCTGCTCCGACGCCACCCAGCGCGCGATCCGGGCCTCCAGCATCGGCAGCGGCAGCGAGCCCTCGGCGAGCACCGCGTCGTGGAACGCCGCCAGGCTGAAGCGCTGGCCCAGTGCGGCCTGCGCGCGTTCGCGCAGCTCCTGGATCTTCAGCGAGCCGAGCTTGTAGCCCAGCGCCTGCGCAGGCCAGGCCATGTAGCGGTCGATCTGGTTGGCGGCCTGCGTGGGCGTGACGCCGACTGTGGCCACCCAGTAGTCCAGCGCACGCTGGCGGCTCCAGCCTTTGGCGTGCATGCCGGTGTCCACCACCAGCCGCGCGGCGCGTGCGATCTCCAGCCGGAGTTCGCCGACGTACGCCGCCGGATCCTTGTACAGGCCCATCTCGTGGCCCAGCGTCTCCGCGTACAGCGCCCAGCCTTCGCCGAAGGCATTGATCCAGGTGCGCTTGCGGAAGAGCGGCAGCGCCATCTCCTGCTGCAGCGCCAGGTGGAAGTGGTGGCCGGGCTGGCCTTCGTGCAGGAACAGCGCGGTCATGCCGCTGGCGTCGTAGGCCGCGGGGTCGTTGATCACGGCCCAGAAGGTGCCGGGGCGCGAGCCGTCCTCGGCGGGCACGTTGTAGTGGTCCGAGGCCGAGGCCCTGGTCAGCTCGGGCTCGGGCTTGATCTCCAGCGGCGCCTTCGGCGCGCGGCCGAAGAGCTGCGGCAGCGCCGCGGCCACGGTGCGGTTGATCTCGCGGTAGCGATCCAGGATCTCGGCTTCGCTGCGGAAGGGCAGGAACTTGGGGTTCGTGCGCACCCAGGCCAGCAGTTGCTTGGGGTCGCCGTCGTAGCCGAGCTGCGGCGCGATGCGCGCCAGCTCGCCCTGGATGCGCGCCACTTCCTTCAGGCCGATGGCGTGGATCTGCGCCGGTTCCAGGTCGGTGGTGGTCTGGTCGCGCACCCACTGGCGGTACCAGGCGGCGCCATCGGGCAGGGCGCCCAGGCCGGCGCTGCTGCGCGCCGCCGGCAGGTACTCGCGCTCGACGAAGGCGCTGAAGCGGCGCAGCGCCGGCACCACCCGGCCATCGACGGTGGCCCGGTAGTCGCGGCTCAGCGGCTCGCGTTCGGCCGGCGTGAGCGCGGCGGGGAAGCTGCGGATCGGCGCGCAGTAGGGGTGCGCCGTCGCGCAGTCGCCCAGCATGCCTTGCAGCTGCTTCAGCGCTGCGTCCACCACGGGCCTGGGCTGCACGATGCCGCGCCGCATGCCTTCGCGCATGTTGGTGGTGGCCTGCGCCAGCCACGCCGGCAGCTGGCTCACGCGCTTCAGGTAGGCGCGGTACTGGGCGGCATTGCCGATCGGCTGCTCGGCCTGGCCGCCGCCCAGGATGGCCAGCATCACCGGGATCGAGTTCATCTGCTGCAGCGGCAGCAGGTGGTCGTTGAAGCGCTCGAAGCCGAGCCGCGTGTGCACGTCGCGCGCCAGCAGCGCGTGGTTGAGCTGGTCGGCAGGGCCCAGGCGCTGCGGCTCGATGGTCTTCAGCTCGCGCTCGACGCCGCGCAGCATGCCGAAGTACGCGCGGCGCTGCACGGGGGCGATGGTGACGGGCAGCTGGTCGTCGAAGCGGTTGTCGCCGGCCAGCGTGGCCGAGTAGACCGGATCCATGCGCGCCTGGGCGTCGTAGTAGCGCTGGGCCAGCGCGGCCAGGCGGGCCGATGGATCGGGTGCGGCGTGGCAGGTGCCGGCCAGCAGCAGCGGCAGCAGAAGCAGAAGGCGGAGTCGTGAACGCATGGGGTGTGGGGGTGTGCAGCGCAGAGGCCGCATGATCGGCCGGTGAACCTGACAGGCGATGTCAGGTTATGCAGCGGCCCGCTAATCTACGCTCGCCCCACGATGCAGCGACTCGACCGAATGGCCGACCCCGAAGCCTGGTTCGCCGCGCGCGGCTGGGTGCCGTTCCCGTTCCAGCGCGAGGTCTGGGCCGCGATGGCGGCCGGCGAGAGCGGCCTGCTGCACGCCACCACCGGCAGCGGCAAGACCTACGCGGTGTGGATGGGCGCGCTCACGCGCGTGCGCGAAGGCGCGGGCCTGCAGGTGCTGTGGATCACGCCGATGCGCGCGCTCGCGGCCGACACCACGCGCGCGCTGCAGCTGCCGCTGGCCGACGTGGCGCCACGCGGCTTCGAGGTCGGCCAGCGCACCGGCGACACGCCGAGCGCCGAGCGCGCGCGCCAGGACCGGCGCCTGCCCGGCGCGCTGGTGACCACACCCGAATCGCTGAGCCTGATGCTCACGCGCGAGAAGGTGGCCGAGGACCTGGCCGGCGTGCACACCGTGATCGTCGACGAGTGGCACGAACTGATCGGCAACAAGCGTGGCGTGCAGGTGCAGCTGGCGCTGGCGCGGCTCAGGCGCTGGAACCCGGGGCTCGTCGTCTGGGGGCTGTCGGCCACCCTGGGCAACCTCGACGAGGCGCAGGCCACGCTGTGCGGCACCGGCGGCCGCCGTGTGCAGGGGCGCCTGGACAAGACGCTGGTGATCGACACGCTGCTGCCGCACGAGCCGGGCCGCTTCAGCTGGGGCGGGCACCTGGGTGCGCAGATGCTGCTGCCGGTGGTGCAGGAGATCGAGACCAGCGGCACCACGCTCGTCTTCACCAACGTGCGCAGCCAGGCCGAGATCTGGTACCAGCTGATCCTGGCGGAGCGGCCCGAGTGGGCGGGCATCGTGGCGCTGCACCACGGCTCGCTCGACCGCGAGGTGCGCGAGTGGGTGGAGGCCGGCCTCAAGGAAGGGCGCCTGAAGGCCGTGGTGGCCACCTCGTCGCTGGACCTCGGCGTCGACTTCCTGCCGGTGGAGCGGGTGCTGCAGATCGGCAGCGCGAAGGGCGTGGCGCGGCTGCTGCAGCGCGCCGGCCGCAGCGGCCACGCGCCGGGGCGGCCCAGCCGCGTGACGCTGGTGCCCACCAACACGCTGGAGCTGGTGGAGGCCGCGGCCGCGCGCCGTGCCGCGCTGGCCGGCCGCGTGGAGGGCCGTGTCTCGCCGGACAAGCCGCTCGACGTGCTGGTGCAGCACCTGGTGACGGTGGCCGTCGGCGGCGGTTTCGTCGCCGACGAGCTGTACGCCGAAGTGTGCAGCACGCGAGCCTACCGCGCGCTGACGCGCGAGGAGTTCGACTGGGCGCTGGCCTTCGTGGAGCGCGGCGGCGAGAGCCTCGGTGCCTACCCCGAGTACCACCGCGTAAAGAACGTCGACGGCGTCTGGCGCGTGCCCGACCGCGGCATCGCGCGCCGCCACAAGCTGCAGGTGGGCACCATCGTCAGCGACGCGTCGATGGCGGTGAAGTGGTTCTCGGGCGGCGGCACGATCGGCACCATCGAGGAAGGCTTCATCGCCCGCCTCAACAAGGGCGACCATTTCGTCTTCGCCGGCCGCGTGCTGGAGTACGTGCGCACGCAGGACATGGCGGCCTACGTGCGGCTAGGGCAGAAGAAGAAGGGCGTGGTGCCGGCCTGGAACGGCAGCAAGATGCCGCTGTCCAGCGAGCTGGCCGATTCGGTGCAGGATCTGCTCGACGGGGCGGCGCAGGGCGACTTCTTCGACGTGGAGATGCAGGCCGCGGCGCCGATGCTGCGTGCGCAGGAGCGGCTGTCGCAGCTGCCGCGGCGCGGCACGCTGCTGGTGGAGCAGTTCCACTCGCGCGAGGGACACCACCTGTACCTGTACCCGTTCGCCGGCCGTAACGTTCACATCGGCCTGGCCCAGCTGCTCGCCCTGCGCCTCGCGAAGGCCGAGCCCAACACCTTCTCGCTCAGCATCAACGACTACGGCCTGGAGATCCTGGCCGCCAAGCCGGTGACGCTGCCGCCCGACCTGTTCGCCACGAAGGACCTGCTGGCCGACGTGCTGGCCAGCCTGAACTCCGGCGAGCTGGCGCAGCGGCGCTTCCGCGAGATCGCGCGGGTCGCCGGCCTGGTGTTCGGCGGCTACCCGGGCGCGCCCAAGAGCATGCGCCAGCTGCAGGCCTCCAGCAGCCTGTTCTACGAGGTGTTCCGCAAGTACGACGCCGGCAACCGGCTGCTGGGCCAGGCCGAGAACGAGGTGCTGTCGCAGGAGCTCGAGCTGGGCCGCCTGCGCAGCACGCTGCAGCGCCTGGCGGCGCTGCCGCTGTCACGGGTGACGCTGAAGGCACCGAGCCCGTTTGCGCTGCCGCTGATGGTGGAGCGGCTGCGCGAGCAGCTGACCACCGAGAAGCTGAAGGACCGCCTCGACCGGTTGCTGGCGGAGTCGGAGGCGGCGCTGGTGGACGTGCCCTCGCCGCGCCGCCGCGCGCGGCGCTCCGGCTAGCATCGGCGCCTGCTTTTCGCGAGGACACCACCATGTCGCTGATCCAACGGGCCCTGCTGCTGCTGACGGCGCTTGCCGCCGCGGCGCCGCTGTGCGCCAAGCCCGCGCCCAAGCCGGTCGAACAGCAGGGGCTGGTGACACAGGTGATCGACGCCGCCACCGTGCGTTTCACGCCCACCGGCGGCACGCCGATCACGGTGCGGGTGCGCGACATCGATCCGCCCGAGGCCTGCCAGCCCTGGGGCGCCGAGGCCAAGGCGGGCCTCTCGGCGCTGGTGCTGAACAAGCCGGCCACGCTGCGCGCCGGCGCCGCCGACGCGCGCGGCCGCACGCTGGGCGTGCTGATCGTCGACGGGGTCAGCGTCGGGCCGCGCATGGTGGAGGACGGCAACGCCTGGAGCGTGCGCTGGCGCAACGACGCCGGCCCGCTGGTCAAGCAGGAGCGCATGGCGAAGGCGCTGGCGCGCGGGCTGCACAACACGCCGGGCGCGGTGCAGCCGCGCGAGTGGCGGCGCACGCGGCCCTGTCCGCCGGCGAACTAGCAGCTAGCGCCTGGCTGCGCGCGCGGCGGCCAGGAAGTCGCGCAGGATCGGCCGGTCGTCCAGCGTGTGCGGGTGGTCGGGCTCGTGGAACTCGGGGTGCCACTGCACGCCGGCCACGAAGCTGTCGCCGGGGCGCCGCACCGCCTCGATCATCCCGTCCTCGGGGCAGGTGGCCTCGACCACGAAGCCGGGCGCCAGGTCCTTGATGCCCTGGTGGTGGATGCTGTTCGTCGTGGCCTGCGTGACGCCCGGGAACAGCGACGCCAGGTGCGTGCCGGGCACGAAGCGCACCGCGTGGTGGTGGTGCTCGTAGCGGCCGGCGATGCGATGGCTCTGCGCCTTCGAGTGCTGGGTCTCGATGTCCTGGTACAGCGTGCCGCCGTAGGCGACGTTGAGCAGCTGCAGGCCGCGGCAGATGCCGAACACCGGCTTGCCGGCGGCGACGAAGGCCTCCACGAGGTCGATCTCGTAGCGGTCGCGCACGCGGTCGCCGTGCCACTCGGGCGACAGCGGGGTCTCGCCGTAGGTCTCGGGCGCGACGTCGTTGCCGCCCTGCAGCACCAGTCCGTCGAGCGCCTGCGCGAAGTCGTCGAGGTTCAGGTCGCCGCGCCTGACGATGCTCTCTTCGTCCACGGCCGGCACCATCACCGCGAGCGCGCCGCCGGCCAGCACCCAGTGCGCCACGCTCTGCTCGAGGTAGTGCACGGTCTTGCTCCAGACGCCGGTGGCGGGCATGTCACCCTGGCCCGGGTAGTGGATGCGGGCCGAGACGCCGATCAGCAGCGGCCGCTCGTCCTTCGTGCTCACTCGCCGTCGCCTCCTTCTTCGGCCGCGTCGTCCTCGCGCTGCTGCTTCACGCGTTCGGCCAGCGCCTTCGCCACCGGCTCCATCTCTTGCACCAGCGTCGCGCTGGGCACGGTGCCGGTGAGGCGCAGCGCGGGCAGCGGCAGCGTGCTCATGTAGGGCGCGGGCGACAGGCTCTGCATCGCGCGCCAGGTGCCGGCCAGCGACAGCGCGCCGCCGGCCACCATCAGCGCCGCCACGCTCAGGTTGACCGCGCGGCCGTGTTGCGGCAGCACGTGCTGCAGGTGGGCGCGCAGGATCAGCACCGCCAGCAGCGCCTGCAGCGGGCCGTTGAGCTTCCACAGCGCCGGCAGCGCCAGCGCGGCGCCGGCCTGCGGCAGCACGATCTCGAGGAGGGTCATCGCCAGCAGCCAGGGCAGCACGATGCGCAGGTGGCCGCTGAAATCGAAGCGGTGCTGGAACAGCTTGGACATCAGCGCCCACAGGCCGCACCACGCCGCCACGGCCAGCGGCAGGCCCAGGGCGGTGGGCAGCCAGGCGCTGTAGTCGGCACCGGGATCGAGTGAGATCCAGTGCTCGGCCAGCAGCAGCGCCAGCACCACCGCGCCCATCAGCAGCGGCGCCAGCAGGCCGATGCCGCCGCCCGGTGGCAGCGGCAGCTCGGGCGCCAGCACTTCGCCAGCCAGGCGCAGGCGCAGGCGCGTGGCGCCGATCTGCAGCTCGGCGCCGCCGGCCGGCAGCGCCAGGTCGCCGGTGGCGCGGCGACCGTCGACGCGCACGCCGTTGAGCGTCTCCAAGGGCTGCAGCTGCAGCGTGCCGTCGGCGCCCTGCACCAGCCGCGCGTGGTGCGCGGCCACGTGGGGGTCGTCGATCACGACGTCGTTGTCGAGCGCGCGGCCCAGCGACAGCGGCCAGCGGTGCACGTCCACCACGCGGCCGATGCGGCCGTCGCGCCCCTGCAGCTCGATCAGCGCGAGGCGGTCGGCGTCGGCGGGCTGGGGCTGATCCATGCGTATCCGTTGAGGTAGTGCTGCGCCAGGCGCGTGGCGCTGGCGCTGCTGACGCCGTAGGCGTCGAGGCGGCCCTGCACGCCGATGACGTCGCCGTCGAGCGTGGCCACCAGCACCGCCAGGTCGTGCAGGCCCGGCAGCTTCTTGTAGGCGCGCAGGCAGATCACCGCCTTCAGCGGCACCGCCTCCTTCTCGCCCTTGGCCGCCATGCCGTCGACCTGGCGCTCGATGCAGCGCGGCGCGGTGCGCTGGCGGTCGTCGCGGCCCATCAGCTCGTTGCGGAAGCTGTCTGAGTAGCGGTCGGCGAAGCGCAGCGCGCCGATGCGGCTGCCGTCGTAGGACTCGTGGCGCACCGTGAGGTAGCCGGTGTAGAGCGAGCCGCTGATGAACAGGCGGCTGTCCATCTCGCAGTCGCTGCGCTCGAACTGCAGGCCGCGCACCGCCTGCGCCGAGCCCTGGCCCCAGCAGCGCATGAAGGTCTCCTGCGGCACCGGGATGGCGTAGCGCGGGTGGCCTGCGCCGCGCCAGGGCTGGGCGATGAAGCGTTCGGTCAGCGTGGCCTCGTGCCCCAGCAGCTGGCGCGTGATCTCGGGCCAGGCCGGCGTGGTCATCGGCCTGGCCTCGCGGCCGCGCTCGATCAGCTCGCGCACCGGCGCCGCCGGCACCAGGAAGCTCACCTGCTCGCCGTCGCGCCGCGTCGCGACGTTGACGCCGATGAGGCGGCCGCGGTCGTCCAGCGCGGGGCCGCCGCTCATGCCGGGCGACAGCGATCCGCCGAAGAACAGCGTCTCGAGGAAGCTGCGCTCCACGGGCCCGTTGTAGGTGCCTTCGGCGACCGCGAAGCCCACGTCCAGCGGGTTGCCGAGCGAGAAGATGCGCGCGCCGCGCGGCAGCGGCTCGTCGGCCGGGCGCAACTCCACCGCGCCGCGGCCGGCCAGCGGGGCGGCGTCGGCGGGCCGCAGCAGCGCGAGGTCGTGCACCACGTCCACCGCCAGCAGCTGCAGCGGGCCCTGCTTGCCGTCGACGCTGGCATAGACGAGCCGGTGGCGCGTGGGCTGCAGCGCGTACTGGCTGACCACGTGGTAGTTCGTGACCAGCAGGCTGCCGTCGGCGACCAGGAAGCCCGAGCCCACCGAGGACTGGCTGTCCTGGGTCTTCAGCAGCGTGCGCACCTGCAGCAGCATCGGCCGCATGCGTTCGTAGATGCGCTGGCCGGCGCCGGTGACGGGTGCGGGCTCGGCGGCGGCGCTGGCCGCGGCGTTCGGCGGCGCGGCCGCGGCCGGTGCCGAAGCGGCGGTCTTGGCCGGGGCCTGCGCCGGCGAGGCCGCGTGTGCAGGCCCGATCAGCAGGGCCGCCGCCAGGGCCGCCGTCGTGGCCGCCATCGAGGCCCTGGGGCCGGTGTTTCGCATGGCGGGCATCTTAAGGCGAGGTGCTAGCCTCGCGCCCATGCCGGAGACCGCACGCGCGCAAACCTTTGTGTCCGGCCGGGCGTGGTGGCGCGAGCTCGATGCGGCCACGCTGCGCGCCGACGCGCTGGCCGCGCTGCTGGCCGCGGTGCTGGTGCTGCCGCAGGGCATCGCGTTCGCGGCGCTGGCCGGGCTGCCGCCGGCCTGGGGGCTGTACGCAGCGGTGGTGCCGACCATCGTGGCCGCGCTGGCCGGCTCCAGCCGTCATGCACTCACCGGGCCCACCAACGCGGTGACGCTGGCGCTCGGCGCATCGCTGGCGCCGCTGGCGGCGGTGGGCAGCCCCGAGTACCTGCGCCTGGCGCTGGTGGTCACGCTGATGGTGGGCGCGCTGCAGCTGCTGCTGGCGGTGCTGCGGCTGGGCGTGCTCACGCACTTCATCTCGCCGTCGGTGCTGCTGGGCTTCACCGGCGGGGCGGCGCTGCTGATCGCCTGGCATGCGCTGCTGTCGCTGCTGCAGATGCCGGGGCCGCGCGCGGCCAACGTCGGCGTCGCGCTGCTGACGCTGGCCGCCGCGGCGCTGCTGCGCTGGCGCTGGCCGCGCGGGCCGGGCATGCTGCTGGCGCTGGTGCTGGGCACGCTGGCCGCCGTCGGCGC
The DNA here is from genome assembly GCA_044226255.1 of Rubrivivax sp. GTDB lineage: Bacteria > Pseudomonadota > Gammaproteobacteria > Burkholderiales > Burkholderiaceae_C > Rubrivivax. The sequence goes on along the minus strand of JBGAHJ010000012.1, from coordinate 91,170 downwards.
GGCGCACGTGGGCCCGGCGCTGCCGCTGATCGGCGCGCTGCCGCAGGCCTGGCCGGCGTTTGCGCTGCCCGAGCTGCGCGCCGACGACCTCTCGCGCCTGGCCGCGCCGACGCTGGCGCTGACCATCGTCGCGCTGGGCCAGGCCGTCGCGGTGGCCAAGCTGCTGGCCTCGCGCAGCGGCCAGCCGGTGGACATCAACCGCGAGGTCCTGGGGCAGGGCCTGTCGAACCTGGCCGGCGGCCTGTTCCACGCGTTCGTCGGCTGCAGTTCGATCAACCGCTCGATCCCGCACCTGGAAGCCGGCGCGCGCACGCCGCTGGCCGGCGTGCTGGCGGGGGTCTTCGTGATCGCGGTGGTGGCGGTGGCGGGCGGCCTCATCGCCCAGGTGCCGCTGGCCGCGGTGGAGGCGCTGCTGCTGATGGTGGCCTTCATGCTGCTGGACCTGCCGGCCTGGCGACGGCTGGCGCGGCTGGACCGCTCCGAGGCCGCGGTGGCCGCCGGTACGCTGCTGGCGACGCTGCTGCTGCCGATCTGGGTGGCGGTGCTGGCGGGCGTGGCGGCCTCGCTGGTGGTCTACGTGCACCGCACCGCGCACCCGGCGCTGCGCACGATGGGTTTCGCGACGCCGCCGAACCCCGGCGAGCTGCGACCCTTCGTCGTGCTGGCGCCGGGCGCGCCGGAGTGCCCGCAGCTCAAGCTGCTGCGCATGGAAGGGCCGGTCTGGTTCGGCGCCGAGGCCCACGTGGCCGACACGCTGCGCGAGCTGCGCGAGCGGCCCGGCGCGCCGCGCCACCTGCTGGTGATGGGCAAGAGCATGAACTTCATCGACCCCGCCGGCGCCGCGCTGTGGGAGCGCGAGCGCGTGCTGCGGCAGGCGATGGACGGCGGCCTGTACTTCCACCGCCCCCGGCCCGACGTGCTGGCCACCTGGCAGCGCAGCGGCTTCATCGATCGGCTGGGCGCCGACCACGTGTTCCCGGACAAGCGCAGCGCCATCGCGGCCATCGTGCCGCGGCTGGACGGCGGCATCTGCGCCACCTGCCCGCACCGCGTGTTCGAGGAGTGCGCGCGCCAGCCTACTTCCGCATCAGCGTGCTCTTCCCGAACAGGCTCTCGATGAGGTCGACCGCCAGCAGCGCGGTCTTGTTGCGCACGTCCAGCGCCGGGTTCAGCTCCATCACGTCCAGGCTGGCGAGGCGGCCGGTGTCGGCGATCATCTCCATGCACAGCTGCGCCTCGCGGTAGGTCGGCCCGCCGGGGATGGTGGTGCCGACGCCGGGCGCGATCTCGGGGTCGAGGAAGTCGACGTCGAAGCTCACGTGCAGGTGGGTCTTCTCGTCCAGCGTGGCCAGCGCGAGCTCCATCGTGTGGCGCATGCCCATCTCGTCGATGTAGCGCATGTCGAAGACCTCGAGGCCGACCTCGTGCACGAAGCGCTTCTCGCCGGGGTCGACGCTGCGGATGCCGATCTGGCGGATCACCTTCGGGTTGATCGCCGGCACCTGGCCGCCGATCTCGATCAACGCCTGCGGCCCGTGCCCGCACAGGCAGGCCACCGGCATGCCGTGGATGTTGCCGCTGGGCGTGAGCACGCTGGTGTTGAAGTCGGCGTGCGCGTCGAGCCACAGCACGCGCAGGCGCTTGCCGGCCTCGCGGCAATGGCGCGCCACCGCGCTGATGCTGCCGATGCCCAGGCAGTGGTCGCCGCCCAGCAGGATGGGCAGGCGGCCGAGCGTGAGCTCCAGGTACACGGCCTCGTGCACCGTGCGGTTCCAGGCCACCACCTCGTCGAGGTGGCGGTAGCCCTCGGTCGGCGGCAGCCAGGGGTTGGCGGGGCCGCTGAGGTTGCCGCGGTCCACCACCTCCAGGCCGTGGCCCTGCAGCGTGGGCGCGATGCCCGCGACGCGCAGCGCCTCGGGGCCCATGCTGGCGCCGCGCGCGCCGGCGCCGATGTCGGTGGGGGCGCCGATCAGGCTGACCTGCTTGACCATGTCCGTGAACCTGCCTTGCTCAGTCGTCGAGATCGCCGGACACCGTGTCCGGCAGGTCGAAGCCGTAGTGCGCGGCCAGCAGCGACCAGGCCTCTTCCGCGGTCTCGACGAAGTGGAACAGCTCCAGGTCGCCGGGGCTGATCATCCCGGTGTCGACGAGGTGGTGGAAGTTGATCAGCTTGGTCCAGAACGCGCGCCCGAACAGCAGGATCGGCCGGCGCCGGCTCTTGCCCGTCTGCACCAGCGTCATCGCCTCGAACAGCTCGTCCAGCGTGCCGAAGCCGCCGGGGAAGCACACCAGCGCGATGCTGCGCATCAGGAAGTGCATCTTGCGCAGCGCGAAGTAGTGGAACTGGAAGCACAGCTCCGGCGTGATGTACGGGTTGGGCGCCTGCTCGTGCGGCAGCACGATGTTCAGGCCGATGCTCTTGCCGCCCACCTCGTGGGCGCCGCGGTTGCCCGCTTCCATGATGCCGGGCCCGCCGCCGGTGACGACGTAGATCGGCGTCGAGTGGCGCCGCGAGCGCTCGGTGACGATGCCGGCGAAGCGGCGCGCTTCCTCGTAGAAGTGGCTCATCGCCACCGCGTTCTCGGCGCGCCGCAGCGACACGGCGTCGGCCGTGCCCTTGGCCGCTTCCAGGCGCCGCACGGCCTCGTCTTCCGGCAGCACGCGGGCGCTGCCGAAGATCACGATGGTCGATTGGATGCCCAGCTCGGCCTGCACCAGCTCGGGCTTGAGCAGCTCCAGCTGCATGCGCACCGGCCGCAGTTCCTCGCGCAGCAGGAACGCGGTGTCGGTGAAGGCGAGCCGGTAGGCGCTTTCCGGGCCGTCGTACAGCGAGGGCTGCGCGCGCGCAGCCTCTTCCTGGGCGCTGGGGAAGTTGCGGGCCGCGATCGGGTTGGGCTTGTGGCTGTCGTTGTCCATCGCGGCGAATTTACTGCCGAACGGCGGCGCAGACCGCACACGACGGCTGGCGCGACACCTCGATGCGGTCCCAGGCCATGCGGCGTGCGTCCAGCATCAGCAGCTGCCCCGCGAGCGACTGGCCCGCGCCGCTGAGCAGCTTCAGCGCCTCGGCCGCCTGCACGCTGCCGACGATGCCCACCAGCGGCGCGAACACGCCCATCGTCGAGCAGGCCACTTCCTCGTAGGTGGCGTCGGGCGGGAACAGGCAGCCGTAGCAGGGTGCGCCGGGCTGGCGCACGTCGTAGACCGCGATCTGCGCGTCCCAGCCGATCGCGGCGCCCGAGACCAGCGGCCTGCGGTGCTTCACGCAGGCGAAGTTGACGGCGTGGCGGGTGCGGAAGTTGTCGCAGCAGTCGAGCACCACGTCGGCGCCGGCGACCAGCTCGTCGAGCAGGCCTTCGTCGGCACGGCGCACGACGGCGCGGAACTGCACGTCCGGGTTGATGGCGGCCACCGTCGTGCGCACCGACTCGGCCTTCGGCAGGCCCACGCGCGACTGGTTGTGCGCGATCTGGCGCTGCAGGTTCGTCAGGTCCACCGTGTCGTGGTCGACCACCGTCAGCCGCCCGACGCCGGCGGTGGCCAGGTACAGCGCCGCCGGCGAACCGAGGCCGCCGGCGCCGATGACGAGCGCGTGCGCATCGAGCAGCCGGCGCTGGCCCTCGATGCCGATGTCGTCCAGCATGAGGTGCCGGGCGTAACGCAACAGTTGCTGGTCGTCCATCTACAGCGCTTGTACCGGGACACAAAGCCGGCATTCGAACACGCCGGTGTCCTCGTCGAAGCAGGCGTCCACCGGGTAGTGCTCGAAGCAGGGGCCGTCGCCGAGCTGCAGGCCGCTGTCGGGCAGCCACTCGCGCACCAGGCGCTGCCACACGCCGTCGATCTGCGCCGAGGTGCCCTTGAACGGCAGGCTGGCGTAGCGACCGGCAGGGAGGGTGGTGGTGAGCATCGTGGAGGCGACCGGCTCGTTCGCGCCGAGCTCGACGCAGGCATCGTAGCGGCACAGGTCGGGCGCGGTGACCAGCGGGTCATCGTGCGCGATGCCGTAGCGCTCGCGGCCCAGCAGACCGTGCCTGAGCATCCAGGGGTGGACCTGCTCGGCGTAGAAGCGGCCGACGGGCTCGCCATACGGGCCGGTGTGGCGCAGGAAGGCGACGCGGACGGGGGGACGCTCGATCAGGCTGACGTTCATCGGGTTTTCCGTGGGGTGGGTGGAAAACCCATGCTCGTGCGTGCGGCCGAGGCCGGCCTGACCGATCTTGCTGAGCGCCTGATCGTTCTTGCGCTGTTGCGCCCGCCAGGCCGTCGGCGAGGCGCCGAAGTGCTGCCGGAACGCGCGCGCAAACGCCTCGCCCGAGCCGAAGCCGGCGCCCAGCGCCGCATCCAGCACCGTCAGCCGGGGCTGGACGGCCAGGCGCAGCGCGGCCTTCTCGACGCGGCGCCGGCGCAGGTACTCGCCGAGCGTCTCGCCGCTCCAGGCGCGGAACAGGCGGTGGAAGTGGAACGGCGAGAAGTGCGCCACCGCGGCCAGTGCCGGCAGGTCCAGCGCGTCGGCGAGGTGTCCGTCGATGTACTCGACGACGCGATGCATGCGCCGCTCGTACTCGACGCGGCTGTCGCGCAGGCTCATGCGAAGTGGATCCCCCCAAAGCCGAAGCCCGCCGGATGGCGGGCTTCGCAGGGTAGCCGAAAGGCCGCGGCCTACTTGGTGGCCGGAGCCGGCGCCTCGGCACGCTGGTCGACGCCGGCCGTCTTGCTGGCCACGACGGGCAGGCCGCGCAGCTGGTTCAGCGCCTGCTGCAGCGGGAAGTCTTCCGGCGAGCCGAACTCGGGCAGCGGCTTTGCGGGTTCCTTGCTCTTGGCCAGCTGCTCTTCGAGCTTCTTGCGCGCTTCCTCGCGCGCCTTCTCGCGCTCGGTGTCCTTCTTCTCGTCGGCGCCCACCAGGTGACGTTCCAGGTCGGCCTCGCGCATGCGCAGCGCGGCGTAGACGTTGCCCTCGGCGGTTTCGTCGAGCCAGATGTCCGGCACGATGCCCTTGGCCTGGATGCTGCGGCCGCTGGGCGTGTAGTAGCGCGCGGTGGTGATCTTCAGCGCGGTGTCGGCCGGCAGCGGGCGCACGGTCTGCACCGAGCCCTTGCCGAAGGTCTGCGCGCCCATGATGGTGGCGCGCTTGTGGTCCTGCAGCGCGCCGGCCACGATCTCGCTGGCCGAGGCCGAGCCCTCGTTCACCAGCACCACCAGCGGCACGTTCTTCAGCGCCGCGGGCAGGCGCTTGAGCGGGTCGGGCCCGCTGCGGCGCGCGTAGTCGGAGGCGCTGGCGCGGAAGGTCTGGCGCGACTCCGGCAGCTGGCCGTTGGTGGACACCACCACCACGTCGGTCGGCAGGAAGGCGGCCGAGAGCGCCACCGCGCCGTCGAGCAGCCCGCCCGGGTCGTTGCGCAGGTCGAGCACCATGCCCTTCAGGTTCGGGTCCTGCTTGTAGAGCTCCTCGGCCTTGCGCACGAAGTCTTCCACCGTGCGGTCCTGGAACTGGCTGACGCGGATCCAGCCGTAGCCCGGCTCGACCATCTTGGCCCGCACGCTCTGCATGCGGATCTCCTCGCGGATGATGGTCACCGGGAAGGTGCGGCTCTCGGCCTTGCGGAACACGGTCAGCAGCACCTTGGTGTTCGGCTCGCCGCGCATCTTCTTCACGGCCTGGTCGACCGTGAGGCCCTTGACCGGCGTGTCGTCGATGCGGGTGATCAGGTCGCCGGGCTTCAGGCCGGCGCGGAAGGCGGGCGAGCCTTCGATCGGGGAGACGACCTTCACGAGGCCTTCTTCCATGCCCATCTCGATGCCGATGCCGATGAACTTGCCGCCGGTGCTCTCGCGGAATTCGCGGAAGGACTTCTTGTCGAAGTACTGGCTGTGCGGGTCCAGGCCGGCCACCATGCCGGCGATGGCGTCGGAGATCAGCTTCTTCTCGTCGACCGGCTCGACGTACTCGGCCTTCACCCGGTCGAACACGGCGGCTAGCTGCTGCACCTCTTCGAGAGGCAGCGGCGCCAGGGAGTTGCGGGCCACCGCGGACAGCTGCATCGTGGTCAGCGCGCCGGCCACTGCGCCCAGGGCCAGCAGCCCGGCCACCTTCAGTTTGGAACCCATGGTCAACGCGCCTTTCAAGGGAGACCGCCGTTCAGTCCAGTATAGAACCGCCGAACTTTCAGAGCGTGTCGGGGAGTTTAAGTTTCACCCCGCAGTTGCACGGATCGTGCCGGGTTTCGCACCCGTTCTTCGCTGAAGACGGGCAGACTGGATGCCGACAACCCGGCATGGACTTGCAGACCCGCATCGAACGCCACCCGGCCCGCCTGTCCGACCAGGCGCTGACGGGCACCACCCGCCTGTGGCTGCGCCGCATGCCCTGGCGCCAGCGACCGATGGCGCTGTGCGAGCGCTACCCGCACGTGGCCAACCGCCTGGCGTGGTGCTGGAACGATCCCGCGCAGCGCGAGCAGGTCTTCGAGGACCTGCTGCACGACCGCCGCGGCGGTCGCAGGGGTTTTCCCACCCCTGTGCTGCGCGAACTGGAGCGCCTTCGCAACTGGGGGCGCTGAGCCCCTGATCAACCCCGGCACCGGCCCGGGGGCCTACAGTGCGGCATGGCGCATTCCACCGGCCTGCCCACCCGCCGCGCGGCGCTCGCCGCGGCCGCCGGGTGCCTGCTGCCGGGCGCGGCGCCGGGCCAGGACGCCGGAGCTGCACGCATGCGCACACGCACGATCCCTTCCAGCGGCGAGGCGCTGCCGGTCATCGGCTGCGGCACCTACGTCGGCTTCGACCAGGCGCCGGACACCGCCGGTTACGCCGAACTGCCCGGCGTGCTCGATGCGCTGTTCGCCGCCGGCGGCTCCGTGATCGACAGCTCGCCGATGTACGGCCGGGCCGAAACCACCGCCGGCGAGATCCTGGCCCAGGCCGGCCGGCGCGCCCGCGCCTTCGTGGCGACGAAGGTGTGGACGCGTGGCCGGGCCGAGGGCCTGCGCCAGATGGAGGCGTCGCTGGCCCTGCTGCGCGGCGAGCGCGTCGACCTGATGCAGATCCACAACCTGGTCGACTGGAAGCTGCACCTGGCGACGCTGCGCGCCTGGAAGGCCGAGGGCCGCGTGCGCTACGTCGGCATCACGCACTACACGCCGTCGGCCTACGGCGAGGTGGAGGCCGTGCTGCGCGCCGAGAAGCTGGACTTCCTGCAGATCAACTACGCCTTCGACGACCGCCAGGCCGAGGCCCGGCTGCTGCCGCTGGCCGCCGAGCGCGGCGTGGCGGTGCTCGTGAACATGCCGTTCGGCGGCGGCGGGCTGCTGCGTGGCCTGCTCGACAGGCCGCTGCCGCCCTGGGCCGCCGAGATCGGCGCCGCCAGCTGGCCGCAGCTGCTGCTGAAGTTCGTGCTGTCGCACCCGGCGGTGACCTGCGCGATACCCGGCACGCGCCGCCGCGCGCACATGCAGGACAACGCGGCGGCCGGGGTCGGACCTGCGCCCGCGATGGACTTCTGGCGCGACAAGCGGCTGCCCGCTTGAGGCGGCGGCCGCCGGCCGTCTTGGCCCCCCCGACAGGAATCGAACCTGTATCTGGCGCTTAGGAGGCGCCCGTTCTATCCGTTGAACTACGGCGGGTGCTACTTGGGAACGAGCGTGGATTTTCGCATGGCCGCATCGGGCGGCGTGGGCTGCAGGCGCCAGGTCCAGATGATGTCCAGCGCGTTCTCCATCCCGCTCTGCATGCGCACCTGGTAGCGCTGGGCGGCGCGGTAGATCAGCTGCCACGTGCCGGTGGTGGCGTTGACGCCGCGCTCGTAGCCGACGTACCAGCGCTGCGAGAGCTGCTTGCCGATGCCGATCACGGTCTCGCGCACCTCGCTGTCGCCGGTGCGCAGCGACAGGTCCGTGATGCCCAGCGACTTCATCAGCGCGTCGGTCGGCGCCTCGCCGTCGCCCGACAGCAGCGCCACGGCCGCGCGCTGCAGCAGCGCCACCTCGTTGCGGCCCAGGCTGTCGGGAGCGCGGCCGAGCATCAGCCACGCCAGCTTGTCGTTCTCGCTCATGTCGGGCTCGGAATAGAGCCGGATGCGCAGCTCCTGCAGCAGGCCCGTGACCGTGACGCCCACGCGCACCGAGGCGTCGAGGTTGGGCCTGAGCGCCAGCACGTCCAGCCGCGGGTTGCCGAGGCTGCCGCTGAAGCTGACCACGCCGCGCTCGATGTCCAGCTTCTGGCCGTAGCTGGCGAACTTGCCGTTGACGGCGTTGATGGTGCCGACGACCTCCACGCGGTTGTTCGGCGAGCGCACGCTGAGCTGCCCGCGCAGCCCGGTGTCCAGGCCCCAGCCGCGGAACACGGCCTTCTGCCCCATGTCGATGTCCACCGCCACGTCGAAGGCATAACGCGGCTTGCCGCTGCCGGCCTCGGCGGTCTGGAACGTGGCCTCGCCCGGGCGCCGCACGTTGACGTCCTCGTCCAGCGACGGGGCGTCGCGCCGGCTCGCGTCGTAGAGCATCTCGTCGATCACGAAGCGCCCGGCCATGCGGCCGCGTTCGGCCAGGAACTCGAGATCGGTGGCGCCGCTCATCACCACCAGCCGGTCCACGCGGCCGAGCACGCGGAAGCGCTCGGCGACGATCTTCAGGCGCGCCTGCGGGCTCTCGCCGAAGGTGGCGCCGCCGCTGATGACGAGCCGGCCGTCGCCGCCCTTGAGCGTGAAGCGCTCGATCTGCGCCGTTTCGCCCTGCAGGCGGATCGCCACGTCGCCGTCGGTGAGGTTCACGCCCTGCAGCAGGTTGCGCAGCGCCAGCCCGCGCGCGGTGACGTTGCCGTCGTACTGCGGCGCGCCGAAGGTGCCCGACACCTGCGCCATGCCGCGCACCGCGCCGCCCAGTCGCCAGCCCGGCGGCACCCAGGCGCTCCAGATGCCGACGTCGGCCACCGACAGCACCACCACGCCCTCGATCGGCGCCTCGGCCTGTGGCCAGCGCCGCTCGGGCGTGCTCTGCACCTTCACGCGGCCCGAGATCTCGCCCAGCGTGCGCCCGCGCATCACCGGCGTGAAGTTCCAGACGCCGTCGTGCGCGGTGACCGACAGCCGCGCCTCGGTCAGCCCCATCAGCTGCGTGCCGTCGGGGCTGGTGAGGTGCAGGTCGCCGTCCTGGCGCTCGAACACGACCTCGGCGTCCATGCGTTCGGCAGCGCGCACGTCGATGTGCGCGCCGAGGCGCAGGTCGCCGCCCCAGCCGGCGCTGGGCTGCAGCCGTGCCAGCAGCGGTGCCAGCGCGAAGGGTTCGATGTCGGCGCGCAGCTGGATCAGCGGCAGCGTGCCGCGCAGGTCCACGCGCACCTCGTCCCACTTCATGCCGAGCCCGTCGCCGACGCGCAGCCGGCCGGCGTCGGCCTGCAGCGCGACGAGCCGGTTGTCGGCGAACTGGGCCTCGGCCTTCAGGTCGCGCGCCTCGGCCCAGCCCGAGGCCGGCGGGCCGCCGCCGACGCTGCCGTCCCAGGAGCCGACCAGCAGCCGCTCGATGCGCGCACGGTAGCGGCCGGCGCCCGGGCCCTCGGCGGTCCAGCCGGCCTGTGCGGTCATCAGTGCGCGCGTGCCGCTCTGGCCCTGCAGGCCCAGCATCTGCTCGACGGCCTGCGGCGGCAGCACCGGCATCGCGCCGGTGACCTCGATGCGGTGATCGGCCAGCGTGCCGCGCATCTCGGCGCGCACGTTGTCGGCGCGCTGGCCGCCCCAGGCGATGCCGGCGGCCTCGATCAGTGCCGACTGCGGCATGTCGCCGTAGCTGGCCATGCGCCAGCTGCTGCTGGCACGCGCCAGCGTCAGCGGGCCGGCCGCCAGCTGCGACACGCGCAGGCTGCCTTCGGTGCGCATCGTCGGCCAGCGCCCTTCGGCGGTGACCGCCACGGTCCCGTTGCCCTGGCGCGGAGCCCACGGGGCCAGCGCGGGCACCAGCTGGAACAGCGGCGCCAGCGCCGACAGGCGATCCACCTTGGCTTCCACCTGCAGGCGGTCGGCATCGCCGCTGCCGGTGGGGTCGGCCAGACCTTCGGCGGCGAACAGGTTGCCGGCCAGGTCGAGGTCGGCGCGCAGCGTGGCGGGCGGCGCGCCGCTGCGCGGCGCGTAGCCGAGCTTCACCTCGGCCGTCAGCGGCACGCCGGCCAGCTGCGCGTCGTGCACCTTGAGCTGGCCGTTGCCGGCCACGCGCTGGGCCAGCGTCAGGAACGGCAGCTTGTCGGCGTCGCCGGGCAGCCGCACGTCGAACTGCCACTCGCCGGAGGCGCGGTGCGGGCCCTTGCGCCAGGCGGACGCGGCGTCGCCGGGCCACCACGGCAGCGGGTCGAAGTTGCTGAGCTGGCCGCGGGTCTGCAGGCGCCAGTCGCTGCTGCCGGCGCGTGCCACCGAGGCGGTGAGCTCGGCCACGGCGGCGCCGCTCTCGGCACGCACCTTCTTGAGCTCGAGTGCACCGTCGTTGGCGCTGCCTTCGATCATCAGCTGCACCGCCTGCTGGGCCTTGTCGAGCTGGCCCTTCAGGTCCAGCGTCCACTGGATGCCCGGCGGCGGGTTCTCCTTCTGCGGCACCAGCGCCGGCACCCCGGTGATGCTGGCGGCGATGGGGCCCGACAGCGTCATCGCGGCGGCGCGGCCGTCCAGGCGCTGCGGCGTGACCTGGTCCAGCGTGAGCTCCAGCGCCACGTCGTGCCCCTGCCAGACCGCGGTGCCGCGGATGCGCCCGGCGCCACGCATCGCATCGGCCAGCGTGGCGTCGAAGCGGCTCAGCTCCACCAGGTCGGGCCGGTCGAGCTGTCCCTTCAGCTCGAGCGCCAGCTTGGCCAGCGGCAGGCGGCGCTCGTTCCAGCGGCCCGGCAGGCCGTTGTCGATCTCGACCTTCGCGACCAGCGGCTGCTTGTCGGCGCCGCCGCCCAGCACGGCCTGGCCCGACAGGCGCGTCTGCGGCGCCTTGGCCAGCAGCGCGGACAGGTCCAGTGCCTCGGTGCGCGCGTCCAGGCGCACCAGCGGCCAGGCCTGCAGCGGCCGCAGGCCGGCACGCACGTCGGCCTGGGGCGCGTCGCGGCCGGGCAGCGGGCGGCCGCGCAGGGTGGCAGCGAGGTCCAGGTCGGCCAGCGAACCGCCGGCCTTCACGGCGGCGGCCCACAGCGGTGCCTCGGGATCGCGCTGCGGGCGCAGCGTGGCGTCGGCCTGCAGCGCGTACGGTGCGGCGTTGGCGATCCGCAGCGAACCCGCCACCGCGAGCGTGAAGCCTTCGAAGCCGAAGCGCTGCACCGCGTGGCTGGCGTTGGGCCGCGGGTCGAACGCGAGCCCCTGCAGCGCCAGCTGGCGCAGCGGCTGCTGGCCCTGGATCAACAGCTCGTCGACGCTGGCGACGCCCAGCGCCAGCTGCACCGGCGGGCGGATCTGCGGCGGCAGCTGCGGCGCCGTCTGCGACGGCGGCCCGGGCTGCACCGTGACCTTGGCGGCCGACAGCTTCTGCACCTGCAGCGCGATCCAGGCGTGTTCGTGCGGCAGCAGCTGCCACTGCAGGCCTTCGAGCGAGAGCTTCTCCACCAGCGCCCACTGCGTGCCGCCGGCCCATTCCACACGCACCGAGTCGGCCTGCCAGCGGCCGCCCAGCAGAGCACCCTGGAAGTTCTTCACCTGCACGCCGGGCAGCCGCTGCAGCAGCCACTGCGTGCCGCCTTCGGTGGTGAGCAGCCAGGCCGCGCCGCCGACCGCGGCGCCCAGCAGCAGCACCAGCAGGCTGGCGATCGACAGCAGCGGCAGCAGCAGCGACAGCACCGTGCGCACGCGGCGCGGCGGTGGCGGCGGGGCGGCGGCGGCGGGCTGCGTGTCGGCCATGGTCAGAACGCGATGCCGACCGAGAAATGCAGGCGCGACTTGCGCGTCTCGGCACCCCAGGCCCAGTCGAGGCGCAGCGGGCCCACCGGGCTGCGCCAGCGCACGCCGATGCCGGTGCCGATCGCCGGGTGCAGCTCCTTGAAGCTGTTGGCCGCGTTGCCGGCATCGACGAAGAAGGCGCCCCACACGGAAGGCAGCGAGCTCGAGATCGGGCGCGCGACCTCGGCACTGACGGTGTAGAGCGCGGTGCCGCTGGTGACCAGGCCGTTCACCACCGGGCCCAGGCTGCGGTAGCCGTAGCCGCGCACCGAGTCGTCGCCGCCGGCGCGCCACTTCTGCGACTCCGGCACCACCATGTTGCTGCCCAGGAAGACCTGGCCGACCTCCACCCGCGCCTGGCTGTACCAGGTGCGGCCCAGCGGCAGGTAGCCGGTGAGCCGCGCGTAGGCGCGCGTGAAGGTACCGGTGTCGGCGTTGGTGCCGTGCGAGCGCCCGATGCCGGCCTGGCCGGCGAAGCTGAAGCCCTGCGTGGGCAGGATCACGCTGTCGAGGTCGCGCCACACGCCGTGGTAGTTGAGCGAGAGCGCGAAGGCGTTGGTGCGCTCGTTGTTGATCGTCAGCGTGCGCGAGCGCTCGGCCTCCACGTAGTACAGGCGCTCGATGCGCTGGGTGTCCTGCGTGCGGCCGATGCGCGCGCGCTGGGACAGCACCTCGTCGGTGTCGGACTCGAGGTTCTCCACCGTGCCGCCGATCAGGTTGCGGTACAGCCCTTCACCGGGGTGCGTGCTGATCTCGCCCTCCCAGAACTGGCGCTTCTGGCCCCACTCGATCTTGTTGCGCGACGACAGCGCGTAGCCGAACACGCGGCGGTAGGTGTGCTCCACGGTCGCGCGCGGGCCGGTGTTGGCGCTGACACCGACACCGAAGGTCCAGACCTGCAGCGGCGCCTCGCGCACCTTGACCACGATCGGCGCGTTGGAGGGGTCGGGCGCGGTGAGGTCCAGCGTCGCGTTCGTGTTCTCGAACAGCCCCGACTTCTGCATGCGCTCCTGGAAGTCGAGCAGCATGGTCTCGGTGATCGGCGAACCGCGCCGCGCGTTGAAGAGGTTGCCCACCGTCTCCTTGTCGTGCGCGACCAGGCCTTCGATCTGCAGCGAGCCGTAGCGGAACTGCGGCCCGCTGTCGACGACGACGAAGACGCTGACGGTGTGGGTCTGGGTGTCGACCTCGGCGTTGGTGCCCGTCCAGGCGGCGGTGGCGTAGCCGCCGGCGCGCAGCGCGGCCAGCGCCGCGCTCTTGGCCTCGCTCCACTGCGGGTTGCGGAACGCGCTGCCCTCGGGCAGCGCCCAGGCCTTGCGCCAGTCGGACAGGAAACCGACCGCGTCGGCGTCGCCCTCGCTGGCGGCGCGTTCGAGCGGGCCTTCCATCACCAGCGTCACCTTGGTCACGCGGGCACGCGGGCCGGGGTCGACCTTCAGGTGCACCACGTTCTCGGTCTCCGGATCGCGCGACAGCGCGACCACGGGCGCGAAGTAGCCCTCGGTCTGCATCAGCTCGCGCACCTGGGCCGGCGCGGCGTCCACCAGGCGCGCCCACTCGCTGTCGTCCACGTCCTCGCGCGCCATGCGGCCCAGGCGCACCACGTCGAGGTAGCGCTCCAGCAGCTGGCGGATCTCGGAAGGCGCGTCGATCCGGATGCGCAGGCCCTGGCGCTCGGGCGAGGCGGCCGACGCCGCACCAGCCGGCGCGCTGGCGGCCGCGGGCTGCGGCGGCGGGCCCTTCAGCGCGCCGCAGGCGGCCAGGCCCGCGGCCAGCAGCGCCATCCCCAGCCACCGCGCGGCGATGCCGCGCAGGCCCCTCATTTGCTGAGCAGCCGCATCGCGCCCTCCAGCCCCGCCAGCGACAGCGGGAACATGCGCTGGTTCATCAGCTGCTGGATGATCGCGATGCTCTGCCGGTAGCCCCAGACGCCCTGCGGCTCGGGGTTGATCCAGGCGAAGCGCGGGAAGGCCTGCGTGAGCCGCGCCAGCCACTCGGCGCCCGGCTCCTCGTTGTTGTATTCGACGCTGCCGCCCGGCTGCAGGATCTCGTAGGGGCTCATGGTCGCGTCGCCGACGAAGATCAGCTTGTAGTCCTTGTTGTACTTGCGGATCACGTCCCAGGTGGGGAACTTCTCGCTGAAGCGGCGGCGGTTGTTCTTCCACATGAAGTCGTAGACGCAGTTGTGGAAGTAATAGAACTCGAGGTGCTTGAATTCGGTCTTGGCCGCGGAAAAGAGTTCCTCGACCCGGTGAATGTGCTCGTCCATCGTGCCGCCGACGTCCATCAGCAGGAGGACCTTCACCTTGTTGTGGCGCTCCGGCACCATCTTGATGTCCAGCATGCCGGCGTTGGCCGCGGTGCTGTGGATGGTGTCGTCGAGGTCGAGCTCCAGCTCGGAGCCTTCGCGCGCGAAGCGGCGCAACCGGCGCAGCGCCACCTTGATGTTGCGCGTGCCCAGTTCCTTGGTGTCGTCGTAGTCCTTGTAGGCGCGCTGGTCCCACACCTTCACCGCGCTCCTGTTGCGGCCCTTGTCCTGGCCGATGCGGATGCCCTGCGGGTTGTAGCCGTAGGCGCCGAACGGCGACGTGCCGCCGGTGCCGATCATCCGGTTGCCGCCTTCGTGGCGCTCCTTCTGTTCCTCGAAGCGCTTCCTGAGCGTCTCCATCAGCTCGTCCCAGCCCATCTTCTCGATGGCGGCCTTCTCCTCGGGGCTCAGCTCGAGTTCCAGCGTCTTGCGCAGCCACTCCAGCGGCACGTCCTGGGTGAAGTCGGTGAGCATCTCCACGCCCTTGAAGTAGGCGGCGAAGGCGCGGTCGAACTTGTCGAACTGCGCCTCGTCCTTCACGAGCGAGGTGCGGGCCAGGTAGTAGAACTTGTCGACCGAGGGGCCGCCGTCGCCGTCGATCACGCCGGCCTTCAGCGCCTCCAGCAGCGTCAGGTATTCCTTGACGCTGACCTTCAGCTTGGCGGCGCGCAGGGTGTAGAAGAAGTCGATCAGCATCGAAGGCCTCCGCCGCGGCAGGCCGCGGATCGGCAATGTATATGCCTAGCGGCGGCCCTTGGCCGCGCTCTTCGTCCCGCGCCCAGCCCCACCCTTGGCCTTCGGCGCATGCCGCTGCAGCCAGCCGAAGAACTCGCCGTACCAGAGCCGGCTGTTGCGCGGCTTCAGGATCCAGTGGTTCTCGTCGGGGAACCACAGCAGCCGGGCGTCGACGCCGCGGGCCTTGAGCGTGTTGTAGTAGGCCAGGCCCTGGCCATCGGGCACGCGGTAGTCCAGCGCGCCGTGGATCACCAGCGTGGGCGTTTCCATGCTGCCGGCGAAGGTGGCGGGGCTCTGCGCCTGCACACGCGCCAGGTCGTCCCAGTACCAGGCGCCCAGCTCCTTGGCGTGCCAGCTCCAGGCGTCGTCGGCGAACATCGCCACCCAGTCGTAGCAGCCGGCATGGCAGACGTAGGCACGGTAGCGGCCCGGGGCCACGTGCCCGTTCATCCACGCCACCATGTAGCCGCCGTAGCTGCCGCCGCTGGCGTAGACGCGCTTGGCGTCGACGTAGGGTCGCGCCAGCAGCGTGTCGGTGGCGGCCTCCACGTCCTGCAGTTCCAGCTCGCCCCAGCGGTGCGTGATGCTGTCCTTGAACGCGTAGCCGAAGCCGCTGCTGCCGTGGTAGTTGACGCTCGCCACCACGTAGCCCTGGGCGGCGAAGAGCTGCAGGTTCCAGCGGTAGTGCCAGTTGTCGCCGGGGCCGGTGTGCGGGCCGCCGTGGATGCTGTGCAGCAGCGGGTACTTCTTCTTCGCGTCGAAGCCGGGCGGGTGCACCAGCCACATCTGCACCTCGTCGTCCTGGCCGCCCTGGAACCAGATCTCCTCGACGCGCCCGAGCGCCAGGCGCTCCATGATCTCGTCGTTGAAGTTCTCGATGCGCCGCGCCGGCTCGCCCGGCAGCCAGGCCTGGATGCGCGCGGGGTGCAGGGCGCTGTCGCCCACCGTCACCAGCGTGCCGGCGGCCTTGTCGAAGCCGGAGAGCGTGCCGCCGCTGACCACCACCTCGGCGCGGCGGTCCGGCAGGTCGAAGCGCCACAGGTGCGTGCGGCCCTTCTGCTCGGCCAGGAACAGCAGCGCCTGGCCGTCGTCCTCCCAGTGCAGCGGGGCGTGAACCTCGTGGTCCCACTCGGCGCTGACGACGTCCCAGGTGTGCGTCTCGCGCTCCCACACCGCCAGCTGCGCCGGCATCGTGTGCTTCACGGCCTGGTGGCTGGCGGCAAAGGCGATGCGGTCGCCGCCGGGGCTGTAGCGCGGCGCGGAGAAGTCCCAGTCGGCGTCCTGCACCAGCACCTCCACGGCACCGGTGCGCAGGTTCATCTCGGCCAGTGCGAAGCGGCCGTCGGCGCGCTTCTCGGGCTTGGGGTCGAAGGCGAACACCAGGCGCTGGGCGTCGGGCGAGAGGTCGAACTGGTCGACACCGGGGTCGTTGCGCACCAGCTCATAGGCCGTGCCTTCGAAGAGGTCGCGCACCTTGCCCGGGGCGCCGTCCTTGCCGAGCTCCAGCAGGTGCAGGTGCGGCACGCGGCCCATCGGCAGGTTGCGATCCCAGTAGCGGTACATCGCCTCGCTGGTGGCGTAGCCGCTTTCCTTGCGCTCCTTGAAGGCCTTGAGCTGCTTCGCCTGCGCCTTGGCGCCCTTCAGCCCGGGCCAGACCCAGCTGACGAAGACCAGGCCGCGGCCGTCGGGCAGCCAGCGGAAGGCCTCGACGCCGGTGGCCACCTCGGCCGCACGCTGCGCCTCGCCGCCGTCGGGTGCGATCAGGTAGAGCTGCGCCTCCTCGTCCTTCGCGCCCTGCTGCTCGCGGCGCGCGGTGAAGGCGATGAGTTCGCCCTGGCCCTTGCGCGGCGGGCTCCAGCGCGGGCTGCCGTCCTTCTCGCCGCAGCTCGTCAGACGGCGCGGGCGGCCGCCCAGCGTGGACAGCAGCCACAGCGACGAGCTCGACTTGTTCTCCTCCATCGAGAAGGTGGTCAGCGCGGCGACGGCCTGCGCGCCGTCGGGCGACAGGCTGGGCGTGCCCAGGCGCTCGATGGCCCAGAGGTCTTCGATCGTGATCGGCTTCTTCGTGGTCATGGGACTGCGCTTTCGTCGGGCCGGCCGTTCAGCGCGGCCGGTTCAGCTGGTGTTCGAGGTGGGCCTTGACCTCGGGCCACTCGCCCGCGAGCAGGCTGTACATCACGGTGTCGCGCACGGTGCCGTCGCGCCGCAGCGCGTGGTGCCGCAGCACGCCGTCCTTCTTCGCGCCCAGCCGCTCGATGGCGCGCTGGCTGGCGAAGTTGTAGTTGTCGGTGCGCCAGCCCACGAGCGCGGCGCCCAGGGTCTCGAAGGCGTGATGCATCAGCAGCCATTTCGCGGTGGTGTTGACCGCGCTCTTCTGGCGGCTGGCGCCGTACCAGGTGTAGCCGATCTCCACCCGCTCCACCGCCGGCGCGATGTCGTGGTAGCTGGTGCTGCCGATGACCTGGCCGGTGGCGGCGTCCAGCACCGCGAATGCGAGCCGGTGGCCTTCGGCGCGCATGCGCAGCGCGGACTCGATGTAGGCGCGCGTCGCACCCGGCTCGGGCACCGAGGTGATGCGCAGGTTCCAGAGCTCGCCGTCGGCCGCCGCGGCGGCCAGGCCCTCTTCGTGCTCCAGGCCCAGCGGTACCAGCCGCACCGGCGCTCGTTCCAGCGTGACGGGCTCGACAGGCCGCATCTTCAGCGGTTGTGCTTCTGCATGAAGACGAGCTTCTCGAACAGCGTCACGTCCTGTTCGTTCTTCAAGAGCGCGCCCACCAGCGGCGGCACCGCCACCTTGTCGTCCTTGCTCTGCAGTGCTTCCAGCGGGATGTCCTCGGCCACCAGCAGCTTCAGCCAGTCGAGCAGTTCGCTGGTGCTGGGCTTCTTCTTGATGCCCGGCAGGTTGCGCACGTCGTAGAAGGTCTTCAGCGCGGCGGCCAGCAGGTCCTTCTTCAGGCTCGGGAAGTGCACGTCGACGATGGCGCGCATCGTGTCGGCGTCCGGGAACTTGATGTAGTGGAAGAAGCAGCGGCGCAGGAAGGCGTCGGGCAGTTCCTTCTCGTTGTTGCTGGTGATGAAGACGATGGGCCGGTGCTTCGCCTTCACCAGTTCGCGCGTCTCGTAGACGTGGAACTCCATGCGGTCGATCTCGCGCAGCAGGTCGTTCGGGAACTCGATGTCGGCCTTGTCGATCTCGTCGATGAGCAGCGCCACCGGCTGCTCCGCCGTGAAGGCCTGCCACAGCACGCCCTTGACGATGTAGTGGTGGATGTCCTTCACCTTCTCGTCGCCGAGCTGGCTGTCGCGCAGCCGGCTCACCGCGTCGTATTCGTACAGGCCCTGCTGCGCCTTGGTGGTGCTCTTGATGTGCCACTGCAGGAGCGGCAGGTTCAGCGCGCGCGCCACCTCCTCGGCCAGCATCGTCTTGCCGGTGCCGGGTTCGCCTTTGACGAGCAGCGGGCGCTTGAGCGTCACCGCGGCGTTGACGGCCAGCATCAGGTCCTGCGTGGCGACGTACTGGTCGGAGCCTTGGAATTTCATCGTCGAGGGGTGCCGCGCACGCGGGGCGGACAGGGTGCCGAAGGGCTCGGGCCAGTATAAGGGGCCCCCTATAATCGTCGGCTGCCGCGAGCGGGACACACCCGCCCCACCCGAGACACCAACCGCCCCTCGAGACGATGAACAAAGCCATTCCCCTGCTGCTGGCGCTGGCCGGTGCCCTGTCTGCCGTTCCCGCCGCGTGGGCGCAAGACGCCGCCAAGGGTGAACAGAAGGCCGCGATGTGCATCGGCTGCCACGGCATCCCGGGTTACCAGGCGAGCTTCCCCGAGGTCTACAAGGTGCCGATGATCTCGGGCCAGAACGCCAAGTACCTGGCCGCGGCGCTCGGCGCGTACAAGAAGGGCGAGCGCAAGCACCCCACCATGCGCGCGATCGCCGGCTCGCTGTCCGACGCCGACATGGCCGACCTGGCCGCCTTCTACGAGAAGCACGGCGCGTCGTCGATCAAGCCGGTGGCCGACACGCCGGCCGCGCAACCGTCGGCCGAGGTGGCCGCGCTGCTGCAGAAGGGCGCCTGCGCCTCCTGCCACGGCCCGAACTACAGCAAGCCGATCGACCCGGGCTACCCGAAGCTGGCCGGCCAGCACGGCGACTACCTGGCCGCCGCGCTGCGCGCCTACAACACCACCGACAACCCCAACCTGGGCCGCGCCAACGCCATCATGGCGGGCCAGGTGAAGCAGTTCAAGAACGCCGAGCTGAAGGCGATCGCGAACTACCTGGCCTCGCTGCCGAGCGAACTGCACACCGTTCCGCAGCCCAAGTTCAAGTAACGGGCGCCTTCTTCGGCCGCGGCAGCGTCACCGCGCCGGTGGCCAGCGCGGTGCCCAGCAGGATCACCGCGCAGCCGGCCAGCATCGCGAGCGTCGGCTGCTCGGCCAGGAAGATCCAGCCCCAGGCGATGGCGAACGCCGGGATCAGGAAGGTCACCGACATCGCGTTGGTCGCGCCGGCGTGCGCGATGAGCCGGAAGTACAGCACGTAGGCCACGCCCGTGCAGCCCAGCGACAGCGCGCCCACCGCGAGCCAGGCGCTCGCCGGCGGGTTCACCGCCGGCCAGGCCCACAGCGCCGGCAGTGCCAGCAGCACGGCGGCGGACAACTGGCTGCCCGCGGCCTGCGCCAGCGGCGGCACGCCCACCAGCTTCCTGCGCGAGAAGTTCGCCGCCACGCCGTAGAGCAGCGTGGCGCCCAGGCAGGCGGCGATGCCGACCGCGGCGCTGACGCCGTGGTCGCCGGGCTTGAAGTCGGCCTTGCCCCAGCTCAGGCCCACCACGCCGGCGATGCCGATCGCCAGGCCCAGCATGCGCGACGCCGCCGGTCGCTCGCCCAGCCACAACCAGGCCACCAGCGCACCCCAGATCGGCGCGGTGGCGTTGAACACCGACATCAGCGCCGCACTCAGCACCAGCGCGGCGACCGTGAACAGCACGAAGGGCAGCGCCGAGTTCAGCAGGCCCACCACCGCGATGGCGCGCCAGTGCTGGCGCAGCGCCGCACCCTGGCCCTTCATCAGCAGCAGCGGCAGCAGCACCGCGGCCGCGCCGCCCACGCGCACGAACACCAGCGCCAGCGGGCCGAAGTCGGCCGCTCCCATGCGCATGAAGAGGAAGGACGCGCCCCACAGCGCGCCCAGCAGCAGCAACTCGCGGATGTCCCTGGCCTTCATGCCAGCAGCACCCCTTCGCGCCGCAGCAGCTCTTCCTTCCTGGGCAGCCCGCCCGCGTAGCCGGTGAGCGAGCCGTTGCTGCCCACCACGCGGTGGCAGGGCACGACGATGCCCAGCGGGTTGCGGCCGATCGCCGCGCCCACCGCGCGCACCGCCTCGGGCTTGCCGATGCGGCGCGCCACCTCGCCGTAGGTCGACAGGTGGCCGGACTCGATGTCGCGCAGCACCTGCCACACCGCCTGCTGGAACTCGGTGCCCTGCGGATCCAGCGGCACCCGGAAGCGGGTGCGTGCGTCCTGCCAGTAGGCCTCGAACTCGCGCGCGGCCTGCGCGACGTGCGGGTGGTCGGGGTCCACCGGCGCGTCGACCTCCAGCGTGCGGTGCTGCTGGTCGTCGAACCAGACGAGCGCCAGGCCCTTGTCGGTGGCGGCCAGCGTGAGCGCGCCCAGCGGCGAGTCGACGCGGGCCTTGGCCTGCAGCTGCGGTTGTTTCATGTCGTCGTCTCCAGTTGGTGCCACAGCTGCATCACCGCATACGCCCGCCAGGGGCGCCACGGTTCGGCCAGCGTGGTGATGTGGCGCGCGTCGCGCGAGCCGAGTGCGTTCATCAGGCCGATGTCGCTGGCCGGCCAGGCGTCGGGCCAGGCCAGCGCGCGCATCGCGATCACCTGCGCGGTCCACTCGCCGATGCCGGGCAGCGCGCGCAGCGCGTCCAGCGTCGCCTCCAGCGGCGCGCCGGCGTGCAGCTCGATGCGGCCCTCGGCCACCGCGGCGGCCAGCGCCTGCAGCGCCTTCACGCGCTGGCGCACGATGCCGAGCTTGCCGATGACCTCGGGGTCGGCCGCGGCGAGGGTCTCCGCGTACGGGAACAGGTGCGTCAGCGCGGGGAAGGGCGTCTCGATCGGCTCGCCGAAGCGCGCCACCAGGCGCTGCACCAGCGTGCGCGCGGCCTTCACGGTGACCTGCTGGCCCAGCACCACGCGCACCGCGAGCTCGAAGCCGTCCATCGCGCCCGGCAGGCGCGCGCCGATGCGCACGGTGCCGGGCAGGCGCGCCATCACGGGATCGATCAGCGCGGGGTCGGCGTCCAGGTCCAGCCCCTGGCGCACGCGCTGCAGCACCGCGCCCAGCATCGGCGCCAGGCTGGGCGCGGCGCTCACGTGCACCTCGTTGCGCTCGGGCACGAAGCGGGCATCGATCCAGCCGCTCACGCGCTGCCCGCGGTGCCTCCAGCCCAGCGTGCGGCGCAGCGAGAGGCCTTCCACCTGCTCGACGCCGGCCATCTCGCGCCGCGCGAAGAAGCCGAGCACGGCCTCGATGTCGTAGGGCGGGCGGTAGGCCAGGCGCAGCGGGGCCTCGGCGCGCGGGGTCTCGCGCTCCTGGCGCAGCTGCGTCGGGTTGAAGCGGTAGCGCTCGACGAAGGCGGCGTTGAAGCGGCGCAGGCTGGCGAAGCCGCTGGCCAGCGCCACCTGCGTGACCGGCAGCGCGCTGTCGGTCAGCAGCTGCTTGGCCAGCAGCAGGCGCTGCGTGGCCAGGTAGTCGTGCGGCGTGACGCCGTGCGTGTGCTGGAAGATGCGGCGCAGGTGGCGGTCGGTCACGCCCAGCCGCGCCGCCAGCTGCGGCAGCGCGATGGGTTCGCCGCCGTGCACCGCGTGTTCGATCAGGCGCGCCGCGGTGTCGGCCAGCGTGCGCGACGAATCGGTGTGCGACAGCCCCGGCGCGATCTCGGGCCGGCACTTCATGCAGGGCCTGAAGGCCGCGGCCTCGGCCTGCGCGCGGGTGTCGAAGAAGCGGCAGTTCTCGCGCCGCGGGGTGCGCACGCGGCACACCGGCCGGCAGTAGACGCCGGTGCTGGTGACGCCGATGAACAGGCGCCCGTCGAAGCGGGCGTCGCGGGCCTTCACGGCGAGGTAGGCGGCATCGGGATCGAGGACCATGCGCCGCATCATAGGCAGCGGCCGACGCCGGACTCGCCGTTTTCGGACCTGTCCCTGGTGCGGTGCTCAATGATCCCGGCCGGGCAACCAGCGCAGCAGCGCGGCATAGAGCAGATGCGGGTCGACCGGCTTGGCCACGTGGTCGTCCATGCCGGCGTCCAGGCAGGCCTGGCGGTCCTCGCTGAAGGCGTTGGCGGTCATCGCGACGATGGGCGGCTGCGCGATGTCGAGCTGGCGGATGCGGCGCGTGGCGGCCAGGCCGTCCAGGCCCGGCATCTGCATGTCCATCAGCACCAGGTCGTAGCGCTGCGTGCGCATGCGGGCCACCGCCTCCAGGCCGTCGTCGGCGGTGTCCACCACCAGGCCGGCGTTGTGCAGCAGCGCGCTGGCCACCTCCTGGTTGACCAGGTTGTCCTCGGCCAGCAGCACGCGCGCGCCGCCGAAGCGCTCGCGCACGCGCTGGCCGGCGCTGGCGCTGCTGCGTGGCGCCGTCGGCGCGGCCGTCGTCTGCTGCCCGCTGGCCTGCGCCACCGCCAGCTGCAGCGGCTGCGCC
Organism: Rubrivivax sp.; assembly: GCA_044226255.1. GTDB lineage: Bacteria > Pseudomonadota > Gammaproteobacteria > Burkholderiales > Burkholderiaceae_C > Rubrivivax. The sequence goes on along the minus strand of JBGAHJ010000012.1, from coordinate 68,519 downwards.
AGCGCGGGCTTGCTCATCACGGCGTGCCAGCCGGCGTCGCGCGCACGGGCGGCGGCGCGGCCCTCCTCGTCGCGCACCATCAGCACGCCGCGGATGCCGGGTGCCAGCTCGCGCAGCAGCTCCAGCGACTGGCCGCCGGACTCCTCGTCGAGCGCGGCGTCGACGAAGGCCAGCGTCAGCGTGGCGTCGCGGTGCGTGCCCTCGCGCAGGTGGCCCAGCGCGTCGGCCAGGCCGGCGGCGCGCCGCACGGTCATGCCGCCGGTCACCAGGCGCGCCTGCAGCGCCGCGGCGGCGGGTGCCAGCGGGTCCAGCACCAGCGCGTGCAGGCCGCGCCAGGGCGGCTCGGCCGGCGCGTGCGCCGCGGCGCGCTGCAGCCAGGCGGTGAACCAGAAGCTGCTGCCGCTGCCCGCGGCGCTGCGCATGCCCACCTCGCCGCCCATCAGTTCGGCAAGGTGGCGCGTCAGCGCCAGGCCGAGCCCGGTGCCGCCGTGGCGCCGGCTCATCGAGTTGTCGGCCTGCTCGAAGGCGCCGAACAGGCTCTGCTGCGACTCCTCGGCGATGCCCTCGCCGGTGTCCTGCACCTCGAAGCGCAGCTTGCAGCGCGAGCCCTCGTCGGCCAGCAGCTCGCCCTTGAGCCGCACATGGCCGCTGTCGGTGAACTTCACGGCGTTGGCCAGCAGGTTGATCAGCGCCTGCAGCAGCCGCGTGTCGTCGCCGTACAGGTGCGGCGGCAGCGCGTGGGTCTCGAACACCAGCTCCAGCCCCTTCTCGCGCGCGCTGTCGGCCACCATCGCGTGGGCCCGCGCCAGCAGCGGGTCGAGCGCGAAGTCGGCGCTGTGCAGCGTCATCTTCGCGGCCTCGATCTTGCTCAGGTCGAGCACGTCGTTGATCACCTGCAGCAGGTGCTGGCCGGCCGTCGCCACCTTGGCCAGGCGCTCGCGCTGCAGCGCGTCGGTGGCGTCGTGCTGCAGCAGGTGCGTGAGGCCGATGATGGCGTTCATCGGCGTGCGGATCTCGTGGCTCATGTTGGCCAGGAACGCGCTCTTGGCACGGTTGGCGGCCTCGGCCTCGTCGGCGCGCCGCGCCAGCTCGGCCTGCATCTCGGCGATCTGGCGCTCGCGCGCGCGGCGCTCGCTGTGGTCCACCAGCGTGACGCGTGCGCCCAGCAGCCGGTCGGCCTCGTCGCGCTGGAAGTCGGCGTCCAGCAGCACCGGCAGCCGGTGCCCGTCGGCGCAGACGAATTCGTACTCCAGCGCGCGCGCCAGCGTGCCGCCGCCGGCGGCCAGCGCCTCGCGCGCATGCCGGCGGTGGCGCTCGCGGCTCTCGGGGGTCATGAAGTCGGGGAAGCGTGCACCGACGAAGGCGTCGCGCGCGTAGCCCAGCATCGCGAGCACGGTGCGGTTGGCCTCGGTGATGGTGCCGTCGGGGGCCAGCGCGAGGTAGCCGCAGGGCGCGCCGTCGTACAGCTCGGTGATCGCGCGGGCGCGCTCGGCCAGGCTGGCGTTGGCCTGGGCCAGCGCGGCGGTGCGCTCCAGCACCAGCGCCTCGAGCTCCTGCTTCTGGCGCTCGCGCTCGCGCCGGGCCTGCTTCTGCGCGCTGATGTCGTGCATCAGCGTCAGGAAGTGCGGCTCGCCGCCGATGCGCACCGGCAGCCCCGACATCGAGACGTCGATCACCTGGCCGTTCTTGCGCCGCAGCTGCAGCTCCACGGCCGGCGCCGCCTCGCCCGCCAGCACGAAGGCGCGCACCTCGTCGCGCTGCTCGGGTTGCACCCACATGCCGAGCTCGTGGGTGGTGCGGCCCAGCAGCTCGCTGCGGGCATAACCGAGCAGCTGCTCGGCGGCCGGGTTGGCGTCGATCACGCGGCCGCTGGGCAGGGTGCCGACCAGGAAAGCGAGCGGGCTGGCGTCGAACACCGCGGCCAGGCGTTCGTTCAGCTCCTTCAGCTGGCGCGCGGCGGCGCGGCGCGCGCCGATGTCGCGGTGCACGCCCAGCGTGCCCAGCAGGCTGCCGTCGGCGTCGCGCACGCGCACGCCGCTGGTCTCGGCCCAGAACTCGGTGCCGTCCTTGCGGCGGTAGCGCATCTCCCAGGTGGTGGCGTCGGTGGCCGCCGGGTTGTCGTAGCGCTCGCGGCCGATGCGCTCGTAGTCCGCCGGGTCGGCGTAGAGCATCACGGTGCTGCGGTCGGCCACCTCCTCGGGGGCGTAGCCGAAGTGCAGCCGGAAGGCGCCGTTGACGAGCTGGATGCGGCGCGCGTTGTCCGTGAACACCACCGGATCGGGCATGCCCTGGAACAGCGCCTGGAAGGTGACCTGGCTCTGGCGCAGCGCGGCCAGTGCCGCCTCGCGCTGCGCCGCGTGGCTGGCGATCAGCTCGCGCACGGCCTGGATCTCGGCCACCGGTGCCGCCGGCCCCGCGGCGGCATCGGCGTCGGTGTCGGCCGAGGCGAGCGCGGCCACCGAGCGCGCCAGGCGCCGGCTGGCCAGTGCCGCGCCGATCACGCCGATGCAGGTGGCGGCGAAGACGGCCGACAGCAGCGAAACCGCCGCGGCGCGCACCGGTGCGTCGGCGCGCACCGCCGGCAGCGACAGCGACACCGTCCACGGCGCCTCGGTGAGCGCGCCGGCGACGACCAGGGCGTCCTCGTCGGGCTGGGGGCCGGACTGCGCGATGGGCTGCCGCGTGCTGTCGCGCAGCACCAGCGACCAGCCCTCGGGCAGCGGCGTGCGCTGCAGCAGCTGCGTGAAGCGCGCGGCGGGCAGAGCCGTCACCAGCGCGGCCTGCGTGCCGCCGTCGCGCAGCACCGGCACCGCCAGCCCCAGGATCGGGGCGCCGGACTGCGGGTCCTTCACCAGGTCGCCCACCGCGGGCCGGCCGCTGGCCAGCGCCAGCGGCGTCGCGGCGCGGCCCGCGGGGCGCGGCAGCGGCCCCAGCACCGCGCCGGGCGCTGCGGCGGTGTACAGCAGCAGCCGGCCGTCGGTGCCGACCAGCGCCACCTCGGTGCCGAAGGTGTCGCGGTAGGCCACCGCCTGGGCGTGGAAGGCGCGGTACCAGGCAGGGTCGACCAGGTCGGGCGAGCGCGCCAGCATCTCCAGCGCGTGCAGGCGGCCGGCGATGTCGTGGTCCACCGCGGTGGCCAGCGCCAGCGCCAGCTGGCTGGCCGCGGCGTCGCGCTCGGCCACCTGCGTGCTCAGCCGCAGGGCGCCCAGGCCGGCGGCCAGCAGCAGCAGCGGCAGCATGCACCACCAGATGAGCCGGCGCAGCCACTGGCTGAGGGGCAAAGGTCCGCCGCTGCTGCGCGTGCCTGGGAGTCTGGGAAGGGTGCCGCGCTGCATGAAGGCGGAACCGGCCACCGGGCCGGCTCCGCGGGGATCATAGTGCGCGCGGTGAGGGGGTCACTCCACCTTGCCGATGCGGCGCACCGCGTCGACCATCAGCCGCGCGTCGGCGTCCCAGTAGGCCTGGAATTCCGGTGCGTCCAGGTATTCGATCGGGCTGCCGGCGCGGTTCACCGTGGCGACCACCGCGGGGTCGGCCGCCACCTTCCTGGCCGCGGCGCGCAGCTTCTGCACGATCTCGTCGGGCACGCCGGCCGGCACGAACAGCGCCGACCACTGCGCGAAGGTCGCCGGGTAGCCGGCCTGCGTGAGGCTCGGCACCTCGGGCAGCGCGGCCAGCGGCTTGTCGCCCCAGTGAGCCAGCGCGCGCAGCTTGCCGGCCTTGATCTGCTGCGCCACGGTGCTGGGGCCGCTGGCCACCGCGTCGACCTGTCCACCCAGCAGCGCCAGCACCGCCGGCCCGGCGCCGGTGTAGGGGATGTGGGTGAGGAACACGCCGGCGCGCGCCTTCAGCATCTCCATCGGCACGTGCATCGTGCCGTAGTTGCCCGAGCTGCCGAAGGTGTAGGTGCCGGGCTTCTTCTTCGCGTCGGCAATGAACTCGGCCAGCGTCTTCCACGGTGCGTCGGCGCGCACCACCAGCACCGTGGGGTCGGCGGTGAAGCGCGCGATCGGCTTGAAGTCCTTCAGCGTGAAGGTGGCCTTGCGGCCCAGGATGCGGTCGGCCTCGGGCAGGATGCTGATGGAGCTCAGGCTCAGCAGCACCGTGTAGCCGTCGGCCGGCGCTCGCGCGGCCGCCGCGATGCCCAGCGCGCCGCCGGCGCCGGCCTTGTTCTCGATCACCACCGTCTGCTTCAGCTCCTTGCCCAGCGCCTCGGCCACCGGCCGCGCCACCGTGTCGGCCACGCCGCCGGGCGGGAACGGCACGATCATCGTGACCGGCTTGTCGGCCGGCCAGCCCTGGGCCCAGGCGCCGGCGGCGGCCAGCAGCAGCGTGGCGATCAGCGGGGCGATCAACGTGCGGGTGCGCATCAGGAAGCCTCCTCGACGAAACGGTTCTCCAGCACACCGAGCCCGTCGATCTCGATGCGCACCAGGTCGCCCGCCTTCAGCCAGCGCGGCGGATTCATGCCCATGCCCACGCCGGCGGCGGTGCCGGTGGCGATCACGTCGCCCGGGTGCAGCGTGATGCCGCGCGAGCAGGTCTCGATCAGCGTGGGGATGTCGAAGATCAGGTCGGTGGTGCGCGCGTCCTGGCGCAGCTCGCCGTTGACCCAGCAGCGCACGCGCGTGTCGGTGCCGTCGAGTTCGTCGGCCGTGACGATCCAGGGCCCCATCGGGCAGAAGGTGTCGAAGCTCTTGCCGAGGTCCCATTGCGCGTGCCGCATCTGCACGTCACGCGCGGTCACGTCGTTGACGATGGTGTAGCCGTAGAGGTGCCGCATCGCGTCCTCGCGGCGGATGTTGCGGCCGCCGCGGCCGATCACCAGCGTGAGCTCGGCCTCGTAGTCGATCTGTGCGCTGATGCCCGCGCCCGGCAGCCGCACCACGTCGGCCGGGCCGACCACGGTCTCGGGCACCTTCGTGAACACGATGGGCCAGGCATCGACGGTCTTGGGGTTGTCCTTGAACACGCTGTCGCGCAATTCCTTGGCGTGGGCGTGGTAGTTGCGGCCGACGCAGAACAGGTTGCGCCGCGGCAGCGGCAGCGGCGCCAGCAGGCGCACCGCGGCCAGCGCGACCGTGCCGCGCACGGCGGGCGGCGGCGCGCCGGCCGCGGCGGCTTCCACCAGCGCCTGCGCGCCGCGGCCGGCGTCGATGTCGAGGATCTCGACGGTGTGGCCGTCGGCGCCGAGGCGGCCGACGTGGCGGCCGCCCTGGTGTTCGAAGGTGAGGATGCGCACGGGCGGTTCCTTTGGCGGGTGCTCGAAGATTGGACCAAATGCTACCATTCAGGCCCATGGACGCTGCCGCCCAACTGCGCGAGACCATCCTCGACAAGCTGCGCTCGCGCACCTGGCGCGCCGGCCATCGCATCCCCACCGAGCGCGCTCTGAGCGAGGAGTTCGGCCTCTCGCGCAGCACCGTGCGGCGCGTGCTGTCCGACTTCAAGCGCAAGCGGCTGATCACGCAGACCGTGGGCAGCGGCACCTACGTCACCGAGCACGTGCACAGCGCGCTGGCCGACTTCGCGCCGCCGCCGGTGGCGCAGGCCAGCCCCGCCGAGCTGATGGCCGCGCGGCTGGTGCTGGAGCCGGCGCTGATCGAGATGGTCATCGGCAACGCCAACGCCGCCGACTTCGCGCGCATGGACGAGTGCAACCACCATGCCGAGCGGGCCGCCACGCTGGAAGACTTCGAGAAGTGGGACGCGGCGCTGCACGAGGCCATCGCCGAGGCGGCGCACAACGGCTTCATCCGCAGCGTGTTCCAGCTCATGAACGAGGCGCGCTCGCAGGCCGAGTGGGGCGTGCTGAAGCGGCGCAGCGCCACGCCGGAGCGGCGGCTCGAGTACCAGCAGGAGCACCGCGCGCTGGTGGCCGCGCTGAAGGACCGCGACGGCGACCGTGCCCGCGCGCTGTGCCTGGGCCACCTGCTGCACGTGCGGCGCAACATGCTGGGCTCCTGAGACGGCTTGACCCTGCCTCAGGGCAGGGCCGCATTGACCCGCCGGGGCCCGCTGGCTAGAGTGGATTGGTTCTACCAAGATCAACCAATCAGGGCCAAGTCGATGACCACCGATCTGCTGCGGCGCGCGATGCTGGCTTTCGCGGCCTGCCTGGCGGCCGCGCCTGCCGCCGCGCAGGACTACCCGAGCCGGCCCGTGCGCCTGATCGTGCCCTTCGCGCCCGGCGGCTCGGCCGACGTGTTCGGCCGCTTCCTCGCGCAGAAGCTGCAGGAGAGCCTGGGCCAGAACTTCGTCATCGACAACCGGCCCGGCGGCGGCTCGCTGATCGGCACCGACGCAGTGGCCAAGGCCGCGCCCGACGGCTACACGCTGCTGGTGATGAGCAACACGCACACGGTCAACGAGTCGCTCATTCCCAACCGGCCGTTCCAGCTGATGCGCGACTTCGTGCCGGTGGCGCCGATCAACGCATCCGACCTGGTGCTGGTCACCAAGGCCGGGCTGCCTTTCAACACGCTCGGCGACCTGATCAAGGCGGCGAAGGCGAAGCCGGGCAGCATGTCCTATGCCTCGTCGGGCCCCGGCACGCCGTACCACATGGCCGGCGAGCTCTTCAAGGCGATGGCGGGCATCTCGCTCGTGCACATCCCCTACCGCGGCAGTGCCGGCGCGCGCACCGACGTGCTGGGCGGGCAGCTCGAGATGATGTTCGACGCCATTCCCACGATGACCGAGCACATCAAGTCGGGCAAGGTGAAGGCGCTGGCCACCACCGGCGCCAGGCGCAGCGCGATCCTGCCCGACGTGCCGACGATGGACGAGGCCGGCGTGCCGAAGTACGAGGCCACGCTGTGGCTGGGCGTGATGGCACCCAGGGGCACGCCGCCGGCCATCGTCGCGAAGCTCAACGCCGAGATCGCCAGGATCACCGGCAACCCCGAGGTGCGGCGCACCTGGGCCGCGCAGGGCACGGCGGCGATGACGATGGGCGTCGACGAGTTCGCGCGCTATCTCAACGACGACATCGCGAAGTGGGCGCACATCGTGAAGGTCTCGGGCGCGAAACCCGAATGAGCGGAGCCACGCTGCACCTGCTGTGCGCCGGCGCCGCGCAGGGCCTGGTGAAGGCGCTGCAGGCGGGCTTCGAGCGCGACACCGGCGCCAGCCTGAGCGCGCGTTTCGCCGCGGTGGGGGCGATGAAGGAACTGCTGCTGGCCGGCGAACCCTGCGACGTGATGGTGGTCACCGCGGCGATGGTCGACACGCTGGCGGCCGAAGGGCGGCTGCAGCCCGAAGGCCGTGCCGACCTCGGCCGCGTGCGCACCGGCATCGCGGTGAAGAGCGGCACGCCGCATCCCGACGTCGCCGGGGCCGACGCGCTGAAGGCCGCGCTGCAGGCCGCCAACGGCATCTACTTCCCCGACCCGCAACGTGCCACCGCGGGCATCCACTTCGCGAACGTGCTGCGCCAGCTCGGCATCCACGATGCGCTGGCGCCGCGCTTCCGCACCTACCCGGCGGGCGCGATCGCGATGCGCGAACTCGCGGCCTCGCCCGAGGCCGGCCTGATCGGCTGCACCCAGGCCACCGAGATCAGGTACACGCCGGGCGTGGACTTCGTCGGCATGCTGCCGGCCGAGTTCGAGCTGGCCACCGTCTACACCGCGGCGGTGTCGTCCGGGGCCGGGCAGCCCGCGCTGGCTGCCGACTTCATCGCCCGGATGGCCGGCTCCGGCGCCCGCGCGCTGCGCGAGGCCGGCGGCTTCGAATAGGAGAGGGCACGATGCAACGCCGCCACCTGCTGATCGCCGCGCCCGCGACACTGGCCGCGCCCTTCGTGCGCGCGCAGGCCTTCCCGGCCCGGCCGCTGCGCTACATCGTGCCGGTGGCGGCCGGCGGCGGCAGCGACCTGGTGGGCCGCACGCTCACCGAGCGCTGGGGCAAGGCGCTGGGGCAGGCCTTCGTGGTGGAGAACATCGGCGGCGGCGGTGGCGCCATCGCCTGCCAGACCACCGCGAAGGCGCCGGCCGACGGCTACACGCTGCTGCAGGGTTATGTCGCCACGCACGGCACCAGCCCGGCCACGCGCAGCAAGCTGCCCTACGACGCGATCAAGGACTTCACGCCGGTGGGCATGATCGGCGGCACGCCCAACGTGCTGGTGGTGAACAGCGCCCTGCCGGTGCACAGCGTGAAGGAGTTCGTCGCCTACGTGAAGGCCAACCCGGCCAAGGTGAGCTACGGCTCGGCGGGGCCGGGGTCGCTGACGCACCTGACGATGGAGCTGCTGAAGCAGCAGGCCGGCATCTTCATGGTGCACCTGCCGTACCGCGGCATCGCGCCGGCCTTCACCGACCTGCTCGGCGGCCAGACGCAGGCCATGTTCCCCGGCCTGGCGGCCGCGCTGCCGCACATCCGATCGGGTCGCGTGCGCGCGCTGGCGGTCACCGGCGCCGAACGGCATCCGGTGGCCCGCGACGTGCCGACGCTGATCGAGAGCGGCTACCAGGGCTTCGACGCGATCCAGTGGTACGGCGTGGTGGCGCCCGCCGGCCTGCCGCCCACCGTGCTGAAGACGCTCAACGACAGCCTCAACGGCGTGCTGACCGGTGGCGACCTGCGCGAGAGGCTGGCCGCCGAAGCCGTGGAGCCGATGCCGATGAACCCGGCCGCGTTCGCCGCCTACATCGCCGCCGACATCGCGCGCTGGACGAAGCTGGCGCGCGAGCGCCGCATCGAGCTGGACGCATAACCGCAAAAGAACACGGAGACATTCCCGATGCAACGATGGTTCGCCGCGCTGGCGGCGCTGCTGCTGATGCCGCAAGGCGCACTGGCCCAGGCCGATTACCCGAGCCGCCCGATCAAGGTGATCGTGCCCTTCTCGCCCGGCGGCGCGGTCGACGGACCCACGCGCGCGGTGGCGCAGGAACTGGGCAAGCGGCTGAAGCAGCAGGTGATCATCGACAACCGGCCCGGTGCCGGCGCCACCATCGGCAGCGAGGCGGTGGCCAAGGCGCCGCCCGACGGCTACACGCTGCTGCTGGCCTCGCAGACCAACGCGATCAGCGCCAGCCTCTACCCGAAGCTCAACTTCGCACCCATCGACGACTTCGCCGGCATCAGCCTGCTCGGCCGCGAACCCGGCGTGCTGGTGGTGCACCCGGCCACACCGTATCGGACCGTGGCCGACATCGTGGCCGCGGCGAAGGCCAAGCCCGGCGAGCTGAACTACGCCAGCTCCGGCAACGGCAGCGGCCAGCACCTGTTCATGGCGCAGTTCGCCAGCATGGCCGGCGTGAAGCTCACGCACGTGCCCTACCGCGGCAGCGGCCAGGCCACCACCGACCTGCTGGCCGGCACCGTGCCGATGGCGATGCCCGGCACCGCGGGCATGGTGGCGCACGTGAAGGCGGGCAAGCTGCGGGCCATCGCCACCAGCGGCAGCAGCCGCTCGCCGCAGCTGCCCGACGTGCCGACGCTGGCCGAAAGCGGCATCAGCGGCTACTCGGCCTACGTCTGGATGGGCCTGATGGCGCCCAAGGGCACGCCGGCCGCCATCATCGAGCGGCTCAGCCGCGAGCTGAAGGCGGCGCTGGCGGCGCCCGAGGTCAAGGCCTACTTCCAGGATGCCGGCATCGAGATCGTCGGCTCCACGCCGGCCGAGATGGACAGCTTCTTCCGCGACGAACGCGACCACTGGGCGCGTGTCGTCAAGGACTCCGGCGCAAAGATCGATTGACATTCGAGAGAGAGCGATGAACGAGCAAGTCACCGGCCAGGAACACTGGACCACCAAAACGACACGCGACGGCGACGTGAAGCTGTTCCTGTGGGAGAAGTACGTCGGCTCGCCCGAAGGCAAGCCGGCGGTGCTGTTCGTGCACGGCTCGTCGATGGCGAGCCAGCCCACCTTCGACCTCAGCGTGCCCGGCCGGCCCGATTCGAGCGTCATGGACTGGTTCGCGCAGCGCGGCTTCGTCTGCTGGTGCGTGGACATGGAGGGCTATGGCCGCAGCGCCAAGCACCGCGACATCTACTGCGACATCAGCAACGGCGCCGACGACCTGGCGGCGGCCACGGACTACATCCGGGGCGCACGCGGGCTCACGAGCTTCCTCACCTACGGCATCAGCAGCGGCGCGCTGCGCGCCGCGCTGTTCGCGCAGCGCCACCCCGAGCGCGTGGCGCGGCTGGCGCTCGATGCCTTCGTCTGGACCGGGGCTGGCGCGCCCACGCTCGAGCAGCGGCGCAAGAAGCTGCCCGAGTTCCTGGCCACGAAACGCCGGCCCATCGACCGCAAGTTCGTCTACAGCATCTTCGAGCGCGACCACCCGAACTGCGCCGACAAGGCCACGATCGAGGCCTTCGCCGACGCGATCCTGTCGCTCGACGACAGCATGCCCAACGGCACCTACATCGACATGTGCAGCAAGCTGCCGGTGGTGGACCCCGAGAAGATCCGCGTGCCCACCGTGGTGCTGCGCGGCCAGTTCGACGGCATCGCCGGCTTCGACGACCTGCTGGAGTTCTTCAAGCGCCTGCCGCACCCGGACAAGCAGTTCACGGTGCTCAACGGCATCAGCCACGCGAGCTTCCAGCAGAAGAACTACCTGATGGTCTACCAGATCCTGCACGCGTACTTCACGCAGCCGGCGCCCGCGTACACCGACTACTCGCACTGAACCCACAGGAGCTCCCATGAAGTTGATGAAGACCCTGCTGTCCGCCGTCACGGCCCTCGCGCTCGCCTGGCCTGCGCTGGCGCAGGACGCCGGCAAGGTGAAGGTGCAGTGGCTCGGCCAGGCCGCGTTCAAGATCACCACGGTCGGCGGCAAGGTGATCGTGATCGACCCGTGGCTGCAGACCAATCCGAAGACGCCGGAGGCCTATCGCAAGCTGGACGCCCTGGGCAAGGTGGACCTGGTGCTGGTGTCGCACGGCCACTTCGACCACATCGCCGACGCGCCGGCCATCGCGCGCATGAACAACGCCCCGCTGTGGGCGCCGGCGGGCTTGAGCCAGTCGCTGGCCATCCTGGGCGTGCTGCCCGGCACGCAGGCGCTGCGCATGAACAAGAGCGGCACCGTCACGCCGGTGGGCCCGAACGTGAAGGTCACGCTGGTGAAGGCCGAGCACAGCAGCGAGTACGTCTGGAAGAACCCGGCCACCGACAAGGACGAGGTCCATGTGGGCGGCGAGCCCGGCGGCTTCATCATCGAGTTCGAGAACGGCTTCAAGCTCTGGCACATGGGCGACACCGGCGTGTTCGGCGACATGAAACTGATCGCCGAGATGCACAAGCCCGACCTGGTGCTGATGCCCATCGGCGGCGGCCAGTTCGTGATGAACCCGGCCGACGCGGCCTTCGCGGTGCGCGAGTTCATCAAGCCCAAGGCCGTGATCCCGATGCACTACCTCACCAACCCCGCGCTGCCCGGCACGCCGGCCGAGTTCTCGAAGGCGCTGGGCAGCAGCAACGTGAAGGTGTTGGCGATCAACCCCGGCGAGACGGTCGAGTTCTGAGCACCTGATACCGCGGGTGGCGTTTGCTCACACCTGCGCCGGGCGCAGGGCGCCACCATCGCTCGGATGAGCGATTCGTCTTCCGATCTGCAGCGCCGCCAGTGGGTGATGCTGCTCGCGGCCCATGCGGCGCTGGCCGGTTGTGGCGGTGGTGGGGGCGGCGGCGACGCCGCGCCGCCCGTGGGCGCTTCGCCGCCCGCGCCGACCGCCGCGCCGACACCCGCACCCACCGCGGCCCCGGCACCCACGCTGCCGCCGGTGCCCGCACCCACCGCACCACCCAGTTCGGGCGGCAGCACCGACTTCCGCGTCGCGTCGCTGGGTGCCGGCGCGGCGCTGAACGGCGCGCGCGCCTTCCCGGCCGACAACGCCTGGAACACCGACATCTCGGCGGCGCCGGTGGACCCGCTGTCCGACACCATCCTCGCCACCATCGGCCTCAACACCGCGCTGCATGCCGACTTCGGCGCCGGCCTCTACCAGGGCGCGCCGATCGGCATCCCGTACATCGTGGTGGCCGGCACGCAGGCCGGCGTGCCGATCCGCTTCACCGCCTATGGCGACGAAAGCGACCCCGGCCCCTACCCGGTGCCGGCGAACGCGCCCATCGAAGGCGGCCCGTCCAGCAGCGGCGACCGCCACGTGCTGGTGATCGACCGCGACCGCAACCGGCTCTACGAACTGGGCGTGGCGGTGCCCAACGGCGACGGCAGCTGGAACGCCGCCTGCGGTGCGGTGTTCCATCTCGACAGCAACACCGTGCGCCCCGGCGGCCAGCCCGGCTGGACCAGTGCCGACGCCGCCGGCCTGCCGATCTTCCCGGGCCTGGCGCGCTACGAGGAAGCGGCCCTGGGCGCCGGCGGCATCCGCCACGCGCTGCGCTTCACCGCGGCCACCACGCGCCGCGCCTACGTGCCGCCGGCCACGCACTGGGCCAGCAGCAACCGCAGCACCGGCCAGCCGCCGATGGGCATGCGGGTGCGGCTGAAGGCCGGCTTCGTGATTCCCGCCAGCTTCTCGGCCGAGGGCAAGGCGCTGCTGCAGGCGATGAAGACCTACGGCCTGATCCTGGCCGACAACGGCAGCAACTGGTACGTGAGCGGCGCGCCCGACGAGCGCTGGAACAACGACCGGCTGGCCGCCGAACTGGGCTCGGTGCGCGGGCGCGACTTCGAGGTGCTGCGCATGGACGGGCTGGTGGCCGGCTGAGGCTCCGCGGCCGCGGGGTCGACGCGCGCCAGCACGAGGTCGGTGCCGTTGTCGGCGCCCAGGCGCGTGCCCAGCAGCAGCGGCTTGCCGTCGGGCTGCACCTGCAGCGTGGCCAGCGTCTCGCTGCCGCCGAAGTCCACCGCCACGCGGCCGGCGCTGCCGAACGTGGTGTCGATGGCGCCGCCGTCGGTCAGGCGCCACAGCACCAGGTCCGATGCGGCGCCGGCCGGCGTGCGGCCGGCCAGCCACAGCGTGCCCTCGTGCTGCGCCAGCTGCACGCGTTCGGGCAGCGCCAGCAGCGGCTCGGCCATCGTGGCATCGGGCGCGCCATCGGCGCCGAAGCGGCGCAGCCGCAGCGGGCTCGGCAGGCCGCCGGCCAGCACGCCGGCCACGTTGCCGGCGGCCACCAGGCGGCCGTCGGGCAGCGCCACCACCGAGGTGAAGGCCTCGCCGCGCGCGGCCGGCAGCTGCGTGAGGCCGGCATCGCCGAAGCGGCCGTCGTAGCCGCCGTCGGCCGGGTTCAGGCGCGCGATCGCCAGCGCCGGCGGCAGCGGGTCGAGCGTCGAAAGCCCCGCCGCACCCACGATCACCACGCCTTCCGGGCGCACGAGCGCGTCGTTCACCGTGGCCAGGCCCGCCAGCAGGCGCTGGCCGCCGGCGCCGACGGCACTGTCGGGCGTGCCGTCGGGGTTCAGCGCCAGCAGCACCGCACGCACGCCGCCATCGGCCGGCGTGGTGTTGATGCGACCCAGCAGCCAGATGCGGCCGCCGTCCAGCACCAGCAGCTTCATCGCGCTGGCGGTGATGAAGGCGGCGGCAAAGTCGGCATCGATGCGGCCGCCGCGGCCGAAGCCCGCATCGGGCGCGCCGTCGGGGTTGAAACGCTGCACGAAGAAGCGCGGGTGCAGCCCGCTGCCGGTGAAGCTGACGCCGCCGACCAGGATGCGGCCATCGGGCTGCCGCGCCAGCGCCTGCGGCTGCAGCGTTTCGCCGCGCACGCCGGGCGGCATGAAGCGCAGCTTTTCCACCGCGCCGTCGACCGCATGGCGCACCAGCACGCTGCCCAGCTCGCGTTCGCGCACGGCCAGAACCAGCAGCCGGCCGTCGGGCAGCAGCAGCGATGCCGCGGCGGCCTCGGGGCGGCCGTCGAAGTCGGTGAGCACGCGGCCGTTGTTGCCGTACAGCGGGTCGAGCGCGCCGGCCGCGTGCAGCGGCTGCGCGGGCAGCGCGCCGGCCAGCGCCAGCAGGCAGGTTGAAAGCAGTCGGGTGAGCATCGGAGCCTCGTGCGGATGGGGTGCCAGATGGTCGTGGCCGTCGCGCCGCCCGTCGCGGTGCAGATGTCCCGTGCCGCGGCGCTGCCGGGCGCGCCGCGGGACGGCCGTCCCGCGCTGCGCGCTCTGTGGGCCGCGCGCCACGTTCGCCGGACCTAGGGGGGTCTCACCCCCCTCTGTCCGAAGGAGAAAGCCGCCGTCTCCTCTCGTTGCGCTAACTGTCCGATAACGCCGCCTTCCTAGACTGGTCCGAAGCCCTGACGGCCACCTCCCGTGGCGCGGGCAACGACTTGGAAGGGACTCCCATGCAGCTCGGACAAACCTGGCGACGGCGGCTGGTGCGGGTGCTGGCGCCGGGCCTGCTGGCCCTGGGCCTGGTGGCTTGCGGCAGCGGCGGCGGCAGCGACACCGACCCGCCCAACCCGCCGCCCACGCAGGCGGCGGGCACCGTGAGCGGCCGCGTGCTGTCGTCGGCCACCGGCGCCGGCCTGGCCGGCGTGAAGGTGAGCGCCGGCACGCGCAGCACCACCAGCGGCGCCGACGGCAGCTACTCGCTGGCGCAGGTGCCGGCGGGCGACCCCACGCCGCTGTCCTACGAACTCGCCGGTTATGCACCGGCCTTCGCCAGCGTCACGCTGGCCGACGGCGGCACGGCCACCGCGAACCCGCGCCTGCTGGTGGTGGGCGCCACGCAGACCTTCACGGCGGCCACCGCGGCCAGCGTCACCATCGCCGGCAGCCCGGCGCGTGTGGAGCTGCCCGCGGCGTCGCTGGTGAACGCGCGCACCGGCGCCGCGGCCAGCGGCACCATCACCGCCGAGCTGACCGTCATCGACCCCGCCACCGACCCCGCCAGCATGCCCGGCAACTACACCGCGGCCGCCGCGGGCGGCGGCCGGCAGACCATCGAGAGCTTCGGCGCCATCAGCGTGAACCTGCGCGACGGCGCGGGCAACGCGCTGAACCTCGCCAGCGGACAGCGCGCGACGATCCGCATCCCGGTTGCCACGCGCTCGGCCGACGTGCCGGCGACGATCCCGCTCTTCTACTTCAACGAGACCACGGGCCTGTGGGTGCAGGAAGGCACGGCCACGCTGGCCGGCATCGCGCCCAACCGCTACTACGAAGGCACGGTGGCGCACTTCAGCATCTGGAACGCCGACCAGGTGGCCGACACCATCCGCGTCAACGGCTGCGTGGTCGACACCAACGGCAACCCGGTCGCCGACGTCGACGTGAGCACGGTCGGCCAGGACTACTCCGGCCAGGCACACGGCCTCACGAACGCGCAGGGCCGCTTCAGCGTGCCGATGCGCAAGGGTGGCATCGCCAGCGTCTTCGGCGAACTCGGCGCCCGGGCCACCAACGTGCGCTCGGCCGGGCCGTCGCAGGTGGACATCGAGCTCACGCCCTGCCTGGTGCTGGGCAGCACCGCGCAGGCGCCGACGATCATCGTGCAGCCGGTTTCGCAGACCGCGCAGGCCGGCGGCTTCGCGATCTTCGAGGTGCGCGCCATCGGCAGCGGCGTGCTGCGCTACCAGTGGACGCGCAACGGCACGCCCATCGCCAACAGCACCGGCGCCGTGTGGCTGGTGTTCCCGGTGGCCGCGGGCGACGACGGCGCGATCTACCGCGTGATCGTCACCAACGACGTCGGCAGCATCACCTCCGACCCGGCCACGCTCACGGTGCCGGCCGAGCCGCAGCCGCCGCTGCTGCTGACGCAGCCGCAACCGGCCAGCAGCACGGTGGGCGGCACCGCCAGCTTCAGCGTGGTGGCGCAGAGCCAGGGCGGCACGCTGAGCTACCAGTGGCGCCGCAACGGCGCGCCGGTGGCGGGTGGCAGCGGCAGCAGCTACACGACGCCGGTGCTCGCCGCCGGCGACGACGGCGCGCTCTACTCGGTGCTGGTGAGCAGCAGCAACGGCAGCTCGGTGCTGTCCGACGCGGTGCGGCTCACCGTCACCGGCGTACCGGTGGCACCGAGCATCACGACCCAGCCGCGCGACGTGAGCGTGGGCGTGGGGCAGGCGGCGACCTTCGCCGTGGTGGCCGACGGCACGCCGACGCTGCGCTACCAGTGGCGGCGCGACGGCACCGACATCACCGGCGCCACCGCGGCCACCTACACCACGCCGGCCACGGTGCTGGGTGACAGCGGCGCGCGCTTCAGCGTGGTGGTCAGCAACGACACCGGCAGCGCCACCAGCAACGCGGCCACGCTGACGGTCACGCCGCCGGTGGGCCAGGGCGGCTACTACCTGCTGGCGCCGGCCGGCGCCGTGGTGCAGGGCACGGTGACCTTCGCCAACGGCACGCAGACGCTGGAAAGCCCGGCGCTGGTGGCCGTGAGCACGAGCAACCCGTCGGCCACCCCGGTGACGCTGGTGCCGGCCGGGCAGGGCAGCGGCTTCGGCCTGCCGGTGTTCGAAGGCACGGTGGCCGGCGGGCAGCTGAGCGGCCTGCGCTCGCGCTACTCGGTGTACCTGCAGGGCAACCGCTTCTACAAGGTGGACCAGGTCGTGAGCGGCAGCGGCACGCCCGCGCCGCAGCTGCTGACCGACCTGACCACGCAGGCCGTCTGCGGCGCCGGCGGCACGCCGCTGCAGGACTTCGACGTCGAAGGCTTCGACCTCGCCGATCCGACCAAGAGCTGGCTGTTCGTGCGCGCCCCGGGCGCCGACGGGCAGTGCGGCAGTGCCGACGACGTGGTGCGTGCCGCGCGCGTGGAGATGGGCCCGACCAGCAGCGCGCTCAACCTGGGCACCGCAATCCCGGTGGCGGGCGTGCGCAGCGGCAGCGGTGCCTTCACCGGCCTCGTGGTGCGCAACGGCACGCAGCTGCAGCTGCTCAACGCCGAACTCGGTGGCGCCACCAACCTGTTCACCGTGGGCGCGAACTTCGCGAACGGGCCGGTGGCGATGGCCGGCAGCGCGCCGGGCGTCTGGTTCTTCAGCGACGCCGGCAAGGTGTGGGCGGTGGACCTGGCGGCCCCGGCCACGCGGCGCGAGGTGGCCACGCTGGCCGCCGGCGAGGTGCTGGGCATCGACGTGCTGGGCAGCAGCGGCGAGTTCTTCGTGCCGCTGGACGGCAACACCGGCACGCGCGTCGTGCGGGTGGCCGCGGCCGGCCTCACCGCCACGCCGCTGGCCACCTTCAGCCCGCGTGCCACCAACCTGCTGGCCACCGACACCCACCTCGTGGCCACCAGCGCCAGCGGCAGCCCGCAGGCGGTGCCGCGCAGCGGCGGCACGCCGGTGCCGCTGCTGGCGCTGGCGCCGGGCGAGTCGGTGACGCAGGCCAGTGCCGGTGCAGGCACGGTGGCGCTCTCGGTGCTGAGCGTCAACTTCCAGACCGGCAGCTTCGGCACCCGCGTGGTGCTGGTCAACGGCGACGGCAGCAACCCGCAGACCCTGCCCGGCGCGGCACTGGTGGGCAGCGTGGCCGCGGCCTCGATGCCGCTCGCGCAGACGCTGGACCGCGCCCACGCGGTGTTCGTGGCCGACAACGTGGCTTCCGCCATCAACCACGCCGGGGCCACGGTGCGCGCGCTGGCGCTGGACACGCGCAGCACGCTGGTCACCTACGGCACGCTGCCGGCCACGCCCGAGGGCCAGCTGATCAGCTTCTTCGGCGGGCCGCTGCAGTACACGCAGCCGGGGCTGTTCGCCTTCATCGGCACCGGCTCGCAGGCGGTGGCCTACGACCTGATCTTCTTCGACAGCGACAGCCCCGGGCTGACCCGCGTGACGCAGTTCCTCGGCAACCCGGGGCGTGCGGCGGCTGCGCGGGTGCCGCGCAGCCGGGCGCGCTAGAACGTGTAGCTGGCGCCCACGCTGAAGAAGCGGCCGATGGCGCCCGCGCCGTGCAACGACGGGTTGTACGGCGCGGTGCCGCCGCCGTAGGTGTTCCAGTCGGCGGGGAAGCCGCGGTCGAACAGGTTGGTCACCGAGCCGTGCAGCTCCAGCGCCTTCGACAGGCGCCAGCGGCCGGACAGGTTCACCGTGGTGAACGAGGCCACCTTGCAGCTCACGCCCTCGGGCACGCGCGGGTTGTCGCCGTGGATCACGTCGGCCCAGATCGTCGAGGCGAGGTTGCCGTCCAGCGCGGTCAGGCAGTCGGTGTAGCCGAACGAGGGGTCGGTGAGGTTGAACGAGCCGATGTGGTTCAGCGTCGCCGTCACCGACCAGTCGTCGCGCGCGAAGGCGTGGCTCCACTGGACGCGCATGCGCGGGTTGCCGGTGTTGCCCGAGACCACGAAGGGGCCGTGCGTGCCGGCCAGCGCGTAGCGGGTGTCGCCGATCGTGAGGTCGTACTTGAGGATGTACGACACCATCAGCTCGGTCTTGTACTGGCCGAGCTCCGCGAGGCGCGTGCGCCAGCGCGTGCCGAAGTCCAGACCGCTGGTGGTGGTGGCGTTGGCGTTGATGTAGCTCGAGGTCTTGTACGCGATGGGTGCCACCGGCGGTGCCACGTCGCGCACCGTGCCGTCGGGCTGCACCTGCGGAATGGGCGTCAGGTTGCTACCGCGCACCACCACCGAGTCGCCGCCGGTGACGATCTGGTCCTTCAGGCGGATGCGGTAGTAGTCCAGCGAGAAGCTCAGGTTCGGCGTGGGCTCGAAGATCGCGCCCAGCGTCACCGCGTTGGAGGTCTCGGGCTTCAGCGCCGGGTTGGTGGACTGCACCGAGCCCACCGCGACCGAGCACTGCGTGGGGAAGTTGCCCGGTGTCGTGGCGTTGCCGTCCGGGCACAGCACGGGGTCGTTGCTGGCGCCGGCGAAGAAGGTCTGGCCCGAGGTGCCGTTCTCGGCCGGCCCGGGCGCGCGGAAGCCGCGTGACCAGGTGCCGCGCAAGGCCAGCTCCTTCACCGGCGTGAACTTGAAGCCGAGCTTCGGGCTGGTCTTGCCGCCCGAGATGTTGTAGCGGTCGTAGCGCGCCGCCGCCTCCAGCTGCAGCGCGCGCGTCACGGGCGCCAGCAGTTCGCCGTAGACCGAGGCCACCTTCTGGCGGCCGATGGTGAAGTTGTTGCTGAAGCCGCCCACCAGCCCGTTCGCCACGTCGGCCGGTGCGCGGCCGTCCTGCCTGCGCTCGTAGTAGTCGGCGCCCAGGCCGAGCGCCAGCGCGCCGCCCGGCAGTTTCGCCAGCTCGGTGGCGGCACCGGCGTGCACGAAGTTCAGCTTCGAGGTGTTGGTCACCGCGAGCTCGGGCGCGATGAAGGCCTTCACCGCGTCGGAGTTCGCCTGGCCGACCTTGTACGGATCGGTGCTGCGGTTCAGCGCCTCCTGCAGCCGGGCCGGGTTGATGAAGTGCCGGCCGGTCACGTCGAGCGTCACCTCGGTGAGGCCGAGCGCGGCGTTCAGGTCCCAGCGGCCCCACGTGCCCTGCAGGTCGGCGATCAGGCGCGTGGCGGTGGAGTCGGTGGTGGTCTTGCGCGGGCCGAGGTCGAGGAAGGTGTAGGTGAGGAAACCTTCGGTCAGCCCGGCCGCCGCGGCGCTGGCGGGAAAGCTCGGGTTGGTGCTGGGAATGGTGGTGCGCGGCACCACCGGCAGCAGGCGCGGCACCACGCCGGGGCCCGAGGTGATGCCCTGGAAGCCGGTGGAGCGCGAGACGCCGGGCGGTGCATTCGTCTCGGCCTTGCCGCGGAACAGCGTGCCCTGCACCGACAGCTGCCAGTCGTCGGCCAGGGTCTGGGTGTAGCGCGTCACCAGGTTCAGGTTCTCGGTGGGCACCTGCACCTGGCTCCAGGTGTCGGTGAAGAAACACGCGCCGGCGGCGAGCTTCGTCGCGTCGCAGCCGGGCATGAAGTACTTGGTGCCGCTGGGGTCACGCACGTAGCCGGTGGCGCTGGCGGGGTTGGGCGCCAGCGGGAAGGGGCGTCCGGGCGTGATGTCGTAGCCGCCGCTGGAGCGGAAGTCGGTCTGCGTCAGCAGGCCCGGGCGGTCGGCGTAGAGGATGGGCCGCTGCTTGCGCCCTTCCAGCGCCACGTAGACGTTGCGGCCGTCCTGCGCCAGGTCGCCCAGGCCCCAGGTGCCGGCCAGGTGCACGGTGCGGCCGTCGCCGCGGCTGGAACTGCCCACGTCGCCCGAAACGGTGGCGCCCTTGAACTGGCGCTTCAGGATGATGTTGACGACGCCGGCGATGGCGTCGGACCCGTACACCGCCGAGGCGCCGTCCTTCAGCACCTCGATGCGCTCGATGGCGTCGAACGGGATCTTCGAGATGTCGACGAAGGAGCGCTGGCCGTCGTCGCCGATCGGATACGGCGCCATGCGGCGGCCGTCGATCAGCACCAGCGTGGCGCCCACCGTCAGCCCGCGCAGCGCCACGCCACCCGCACCGGTGGCGAAGGCGCCCGAGAAGTTCTGCGACAGCGTGCCCTGGCCGTTGGCCGTCAGGTCCTGCAGCACGTCCTGCGCGCTGGTGTAGCCGCTGGCCTTCAGCTGCTCGGCGGTGATCACCTGCAGCGGGCTCGTGGTCTCGGCGGCGGTGCGGCGGATGTTGGACCCGGTGATCTCGACGCGCTGCGGCTCCGGCGCTGCCGGCTGCTGCGCGCCGGCCGGAGCGACGGTCGCGGCGCCGAGCGCCAGCAGCGCGGCCGAGCCGATCTTGCTTCGAACGAACATGGACATGGACTCCTCGTGGGTGGAAGGCGGTCGGCCCGCAAGGGGGCCCCGCACGTTCCACGCAAACCGGGAGTCCGGCCGGACAAGGGGGTCCGGCGCTGCCGTTCAGCGCAGCTTCAGACGATCTTCACCGACAGCTCGGGCAGCCCGTCGATGTGGCACAGGATCACGTCGCCGCGCACCACCGGGCCCACGTTCTCGGGCGTGCCCGAGTAGATGATGTCGCCCGGTGCCAGCTCGAAGGCCTGCGACAGCTTGGCTATCTGCTCGGCGACGTTCCAGATCATCTGGTTCAGGTTGGCGTTCTGCTTCGTGTTGCCGTTCACCTTGAGCCAGATGCCGCCCTTGGTGAAGTGGCCGGTGGCGCTGGCCAGGTGGAAGGGGCCGATGGGCGCGCTGCGGTCGAAGCTCTTGCCGATCTCCCAGGGCTTCTTCTCGTCGCCCATCGCGCGCTGCAGGTCACGGCGCGTCATGTCCAGGCCGAGGGCGTAGGCGTAGACGCAGTCCAGCGCCTTCTCCACCGGGATGTCGCGGCCGCCCTTGTGCAGCGCGGCGACCAGTTCCACCTCGTAGTGGTAGTTCTTGGTCAGCGTCGGGTACGGATGGTCGGCCACCGTGCCGGGGGCGACGTTCTGGATCGCGTCGGTGGGCTTCTGGAAGAAGAATGGCGGCTCGCGGGTGGGGTCGCTGCCCATCTCGCGCGCGTGGGCGGCGTAGTTGCGGCCGATGCAGTAGATGCGCCGCACCGGGAACTGCAGGTCGGTGCCGGCGATGGGCACGAAGGTGTCGGCCACGGCAAACGGCGTTTTCGCGCCGGCACCGGCGCCGGTGCTGGCGCAGCCGGTGGCGGCCGTGCCGACGGCGGCGCCGACGGTCATCGCGGCGGCGGTGTGCAGCGCCGCGCGGCGCGAACTCGCGGCAGGGGTGGTCCGGTTCATGGTGTGTGGATGCAAGGAGTTGGGCGACGCTTCACTGTAGGCCGCGGATACCGGTGGTGCATCGCCTCACGTCTTGGTACTAACCCGGGCTGGCGCGCATCGGCACGATGGGAAGAATCCGCCCTCTCGCGACACCCGTCGTGCCGTTGATCTGAGGAGTTAGCATGAAGTGGACGAGCCTGCTGGCCGGCGCTGCCGCGCTGGTTCTCTGTGTATCGAATGCCGCGGCTGCGGCGCGCGACGGCCTGCAGGTGCGCCTGTCAGCGCCCGAGCCGGTGCTGCGCGGCGACGTCGACGTCACCGTCGGCGTCAGCATCACCAACACCACGCGCGAGGCGGTCACGCTGATGCGCTGGGAGCTGCCGTCGGCCAGGCCCGAGGCGGCGCTGTTCCGCATCACGCGCGACGGCGAGGCGGTGGCCTACACCGGCCCGCTGATCAAGCGCGGCCCGCCGACGCGCGAGGACCTGGTGCGCATCGAGCCGGGCGCCACGATCACGACCGAGGTCGAGCTCACCGCGGCGTACGACCTGTCGCGCAACGGCCTCTACACGATCGAGTACGTGGGCAAGGGTGCGGCGGCCGAGGGCGCGCTGCGCTCCGCGGCGCCGCTGAACCTGTGGCTGGAATCGCGCAGCGAGCGCGCCGCCGCCACGCCGGTGGTGCCGACGGCGGACGCCGGCTCCATCACCTTCACCGGCAACTGCTCGGCGTCGCGCAAGACCACGCTGACCAACGCCGTGGCGGCGGCCACCACCTACGCGGCGAATGCGCAGAGCTACCTGAACCGCACGCCGGCGGCGACGCAGCGCTACACCAAGTGGTTCGGCAGCGTCACCACCTCGCGCTGGAACACCGCGAAGTCGCACTTCACCGCGATCAACAGCGCCTTCTCCACCAAGGCGCTCACGCTCGACTGCTCGTGCACGCAGAGCTACTACGCCTACGTCTACCCCAACCAGCCGTACAAGATCTACGTCTGCAACGCGTTCTGGTCGGCGCCGATGACGGGCACCGACTCGAAGGCCGGCACGCTGGTGCACGAGATGAGCCACTTCAACGTGGTGGCCGGCACCGACGACTGGGCGTATGGTCAATCGGCCGCCGCGTCGCTGGCCATCAGCAACCCGACGCGCGCGCTCGACAACGCCGACAGCCACGAATACTTTGCCGAGAACACGCCTTCGCTGCCTTGATGCAGCCCTGCCCGCCGTGCTGCTGGCGGCGGCCATGAACGCGGCTGCCTCGGCGCCGGCGGCCCTGCCCGCGGCGCCGCTGGTCTGCACGCTGGAAGGGCCGGCGACCTTGCGCGCCGGCGAGCCCGCGCGCTTCGCGCTGAAGGTTCACAACCGCGGCAGCCAGCCGGTGCAACTGCTGAACTGGGCCACGCCCTTCGAGCCGGCCTGGTTCGCGCCTTGGCTCACGGTGCAGCGCGACGGCAAGCCGCTGCCCTACGGCGGCGCGAAGATGAAGCGCGGCGATCCGGACGCGGCGCACTACGTCGCCATCGCCGCCGGGGCCAGCGCCGGCGCCAGCTTCGAGCTGGCGCCGGCCTTCGACGTCTCCGCGCCTGGCCGCTACACGCTGCGGCCGCGCATCGTGCTGCACGACCTGCTGGTGGGCGGCGCGCAGGCCGTGCCGCGTCCACTGGCGCAGCACCGGCCGCAGCGGCTGCGCTGCAACGAGCTGCGCTTCGAGGTCACATCGCCTTGAACAGGTGCACGTAGGCGCGGCTCACCGGCAGTTCGTGCGCGTGGCCGCGCAGGCGCAGGAAGAGCCGGCTGGCCTCGTCGCGCCGCGTGCCCGTCAGGTGCGCCAGGTTGACGATCGTCGAGCGGTGCACCTGCGCGAACTGCTCCGGATCCAGCGCCGCCGCCAGTTCGCTGATGGGCGTGCGGATCAGGTGCTCGGCGCCGGCGGTGGTCTGCACGCAGGTGTACTTGTCGTCGGCGCGGAAGAACAGCACGTCCTCCACCGCCACCTGGTGGGTGAGCTCGCCGCTGCTGGCGCGCACCCAGCGCAGGCGCTGGGCCGGCGCGGCGGCCGCGGGCATCAGGCGCTGCAGCGCGGCGAGCAGCTGCGCGCCGTCGGCACCGGCCTCGCCCTGCGCCAGCGCGCGGCGCACGCGCTCCACGGTGCGCTGCAGCCGCGCTTCGTTCACCGGCTTGAGCACGTAGTCGAGTGCCTCGTTGTCGAAGGCCTGCACCGCGTATTCGTCGTAGGCGGTGACGAAGACCACGCGCGTGGCGCCCTCGATGCCCTGCGCCACCTCCAGCCCGGTGAGGCCGGGCATCTGGATGTCCAGGAATGCGAGGTCGGGGCGCAGCGCGGCGATGCGCTCGGCCGCCTCCAGGCCGTTGCGCGCCTGGTGCACGATCTGCAGCTCGGGCCACAGCTGCGCCAGCTGCTCGGCCAGCGCGCGCGCGAGGTGGGGTTCGTCGTCGGCAATGAGGGCGGTGGGCATGGGCGTCCCTTCAGCGCGGGGGCACGGCGCCGGCGGCGGGCCAGTCGCCGTCGCCCAGCCGGCGCAGCGACAGCTCGGCCAGCTTCACCGGCGGCTGGCCGTCCATCAGGCGCTCGCTCAGTTCCTCCCAGCGCCCGTCCTTCACCACCGCGGTGTGGCGGATGGTCACCGGGCCGAACACCACGCGCCAGACGAAGCCGTCGGGGCGCGGCTCGAACTCGAAGTCGCCGGCCTGCCCCTGTGCGTGCGAGTTCATCCGGTAGCGGCCGGCTGCCACGTCGTAGCGCACCACCGCGAAGGCGTTGAACTCGGTGCGGCCCTCGGCGTTGTAGCTGCGGCCCTCGATCACCTTGATCGCGCCGTCCAGCATCGGGCCCACGCGCTCGGTCTGGGTCAGTTCCTTGACGCCGCCCGGCAGGTGGATCTTCGCGCTGCCGCGCCAAGTGCCGTCCATGTGGGCCAGCGCCTTCATCGCCTCGCGCTGGCGCGCCAGCAGTGCGGCGGTGTCGGGCTGCTGCGCCCGTGCGGGGGTGGCCAGCCACAGGCCGAGCAGGCTGGTGAGGAAAGGGCGGCGGTTCATGCGGCGGCTCCAGGGGCGGGGGGTGGGTCGATGGGCAGGCGGATCACGGCGCGCGTGCCGGGGTTGGCGGGTTCCAGCTCGAAGCGGGCGGCGCCGCCGTAGCGCGACTGCAGCCGGCTGCGGATGTTGGCCAGCGCCACCCCGCCGCCGCGGCGCACGCCCGGGCGGGGCGGGGCGTCGAGGCCGCGGCCGTCGTCCTGCACCTGCAGCACCAGCTGCCGGCCCTCGATGCGCGCGCTCACCTGCACGCAGCCGCCTTCCACCTGCGGTTCCAGCCCGTGGTGGATCGCGTTCTCCACCAGCGGCTGCAGCAGCAGCGGCGGCACCGGTACACGGCGCGCGGCCTCGTCGGCGTCGATCTGCCAGCGCAGCCGGTCCTCCATGCGCGAGCCCAGCAGGCGCAGGTAGTGCTCGGCCAGGTCCAGCTCCTGCGCCAGCGGGCCTTCGCCGGTGCGCAGCAGGCCCAGCGAGCTGCGCAGGTACTCGGTGAAGTCGTGCAGCATCTGCCGCGCCTTCGCGGGTTCGTGCTCGATCAGCGAGATCACCACGGCCAGCGTGTTGAACAGGAAGTGCGGCTCGATCTGGCCCTGCAGCAGGCGCAGCTGCGCCTCGGCGGCGCGCTTCTCGGCCTCGATCTGGCCGCCCTTCATCGCGAAGTACTGGTGGAACAGGAAGGTCAGCAGCAGCGCCAGCAGGATGCTGCCCACGATCAGGTTCTGGCCGCGCGAACTGGCGGTCCAGCGCAGCACCGGCGCGCCGGCCAGCCAGGCGCCGATGGGCCAGGCCACCGCGGTGCAGACCAGCGGCACGCCCGAGAAGAACAGGGTGCGCTGCCACTTGGGCCGCTGGTGCATGCGGTGCAGCCCGCCGATGGCGTGCCCGATCAGGTCGAACGCGAGGTGGATCGTGAGGCCGATCGTCAGGCACACCACCAGGTTGCGCCCGTACCACTCGACCCAGCCCACCCAGTTGCGCCAGGCGCCCTGGGCCTCGCTGGCGTAGGTCATGAAGCCCAGCACCGTAAACGGCCCGGCCAGCGCGAAGCAGAACAGCACCGTCCACATCCACTGCAGCCAGTTCGGGCCGACGCGCGGCGTGCTGCTGTCGAACCAGGAACGGCGCGAGGCACGCAGCAGGGCACGGTCGATCGGAAGGCGCATGCGGCGCAGTGTAGGCAGCGCGTCGCCGCCGGCCAGGCGGCGCCGACGAATCGACAGCCGGGCCGGCGGACGGCAAGCCCGGGGTGGCTGCCTACAATGCGCCGGCTTCACGGACAGCCCACGAACCATGCAGATCGATCCCACCATCTTCAAGGCCTACGACATCCGCGGCGTGGTCGGCAAGACTCTCTCCGAGGAACTGGCCGAGCACCTGGGCCGCGCCTTCGGCAGCGAGGCCGTGGCCGCCGGCGAGAAGGCGGTGGCGGTGGGGCGCGACGGCCGGCTGTCGGGCCCGGGGCTGGCGGCGGCGCTGATCCGCGGCCTGGTGAGCACCGGGCTCGACGTGGTCGACATCGGCATGGTGACGACGCCGATGCTCTACTACGTGGCCGCCACGCGCGGCAAGTACGGCTGCTCCAGCGGCATCCAGGTCACCGGCAGCCACAACCCGAAGGACTACAACGGCTTCAAGATGGTGATGGGCGGCCGTGCGATCTACGGCGAGGACATCCAGAAGCTGCGCCGGCGCATCGAGACCGAGACCTACACCCGCCGCCGCGGCCGCCGTGCGGCGATGGACATCGGGGCCGAGTACACGCACCGCATCGTCTCGGACTGCAAGCTGGCGCGGCCGATGAAGATCGTGGTCGACAGCGGCAACGGCATCCCGGGCGCGTCGGCGCCCGGCATCCTGCGCTCGATGGGCTGCGAGGTGATCGACCTGTACAGCCAGGTCGACGGCGACTTCCCGAACCACCACCCGGACCCGAGCAAGCCCGAGAACCTGGAGATGCTGAAGAGCGTGGTGCACGCCACCGGCGCCGAGCTGGGCCTGGCCTTCGACGGCGACGGCGACCGGCTGGGCGTGGTCACCCAGGGCGGCAACATCATCTACCCCGACCGCCAGGTGATGTTCTTCGCCCGCGACGTGCTCAAGCGCCACAAGGGCGCCACGATCATCTTCGACGTCAAGTGCAGCCAGCGCCTGCCGGTGGCCATCCGCGAGGCCGGCGGCAAGCCGCTGATGTGGAAGACCGGGCACTCGCTGATCAAGGCCAAGCTGAAGGAGATCGGCGCCCCCTTCGCCGGCGAGATGAGCGGCCACCTGTTCTTCGGCGAACGCTGGTACGGCTTCGACGACGCGATGTACACCGCCGCGCGGCTGCTGGAGATCCTGTCGAAGAGCAGGAACCCGAGCGCCGAGCTCGACGCGCTGCCATCGAGCTTCAACACCCCCGAGCTCAACGTCAGCTGCGCCGAGGGCGAGCACCACCAGGTGGTGGCCGAACTGCTGGCGCGCGTGGCCGACGGGCGGCTGGCGTTCGAGGGCGGCGAGGTCGGCACCATCGACGGGCTGCGTGTCGACTTCGCCGATGGCTTCGGGCTCATCCGCGCCAGCAACACCACGCCGGTGCTGGTGCTGCGCTTCGAAGGCCACACGCCCGAGGCGCTGCACCGCATCGAGGACCGCTTCATGGCCGCGCTGCGCAGCGTGAAGCCCGACGCGCAGGTGGGCGCCTCCGCGCACTGAGCCCATGACCGAAGCGCTGGCGCGAGCCGCGTACGCGCTGCTGCTGCGCCTGGCGACACCGGTCTACCTGCTGCGCCTGTGGTGGCGCGGCCGGCGCGAGCCGGGTTATCGCGCGCACCTGGCCGAGCGGCTCGGCTTCTTCGACGGCCAGCCGGTGCCGGGCCGCTTGTGGCTGCACGCGGTGTCGCTGGGCGAGACCCGCGCCGCGGTGCCGCTGATCGACGCCCTGCGCCGCCAGCACCCGGGGCTCAACTTGCTGCTGACCCACGGCACCGCCACCGGCCGCGAGGCCGGCCGGGCGCTGCTGCGCGACGGCGACGCGCAGGCCTGGCTGCCCTACGACACGCCGGGCGCCGTGCGCCGCTTCCTGCGCCGCCACCGGCCGTGTGCGGGCGTGGTGATGGAAACCGAGGTCTGGCCGAACCTGATGGCCGCCGCCGAGGCGCAAGGCGTGCCGATGGTGCTGGCCAACGCGCGGCTGTCCGAGCGCAGCCGGCGCAAGGGGGAGCGGCTGCGCGCGCTGATGCACCCGGCGCTGGCGCGCTTCCGCCAGGTGCTGGCGCAGACGGAAGGCGACGCGGTGCGGCTGCGTGCCTCGGGCGCGGCGGCCGTGCAGGTGCTGGGCAACCTGAAGTTCGACATGACGCCGCGGCCCGAACTGACCGCGCGCGGCAAGGCCTGGCGCCACGCGCTCGCCCGGCCGGTGGTGCTGGCGGCCGTGACGCGCGAGGGCGAGGAGGCGCCGCTGCTGCGCGCCTTCGCCGAGCGGTGCGCCGGCCAGCCCCGGCCGCCGCTGCTGCTGCTGGTGCCGCGCCACCCGCAGCGCTTCGACGAGGTGGCCGCGCTGATGGCCGGCGCCGGCTTCGTGGTGGCGCGGCGCAGCACCTGGGGCGAGGCGCCGGACGCCGCCGCGCTGCAGGCCGACGCCTGGCTCGGCGACAGCCTGGGCGAGATGCCGCTGTACTACGCCGGCGCCGACGTGGCGCTGCTGGGTGGCAGCTTCGCGCCGCTGGGCGGGCAGAACCTCATCGAGGCCGCGGCCTGCGGCTGTCCGCTCGTGATGGGGCCGCACACCTTCAATTTCGCCGACGCCGCCGAGCTGTCGATCGCCGCCGGCGCTGCCGAGCGCGTGCCCGACATCGAAGCCGGCGTTGCGCGCGCACTGGCGATTGCCGGCGAGTCCGGCACCGACGCGCATCGCGTGCGGGCGGAGCGGGCACTCGCATTCGCGGCCGGACACCGTGGTGCCGCGGAGCGCATGGCCGCCGCCGTGCCGGCGCCATAGGGCGCCGTCCTACAAGGGGCCGCGTTACGTTCTGATGCGGCGCCGCACGGCGGATGTCCATACTGGCGACATTCGAACCAACCCACGAGCCTTCCGATGGACGAGACCGTTACCGCGTCGCCCACTCCCACGAACCCGCCCGCGACGGCCCTGCCGCGCTGGGTGTGGCTGGCCGGCGGCGGTGCGCTGCTGGTGATCTCGGGGCTGGCCTCGGCGCTGGTGTTCCGCGCGCCGACGTCGGCGCCGGCCGAGGTCGCCGCCGCCACGCCGCAGCCCGAGAAGACCGTCGCCCCGGCGGCGGTGAAGCCGGTGGCGAAGACCACCACCGACGACGTCTGCAAGAACTGCGGCGTCGTCGAGAGCGTCGTCGCGGTGAAGAAGAAGGGCCAGGCCACCGGCGCCGGCGCGGTGGTCGGCGGCGTGCTGGGCGGCGTGGTCGGCCACCAGATGGGCGGCGGCAGCGGCAAGGACGCGATGACCGTGATCGGCGCCATCGGTGGCGGCGTGGCCGGCCACGAGGCCGAGAAGCAGATCCGCGCCGAGACCGTCTACCAGGTCAACCTGCGCATGGACGACGGCACGAAGCGCACGGTCACGCTGGCCAGCGCGCCGGTCGCCAAGGGCGACCGCGTCGCGGTGGAAGGCCAGAACCTGCGCCGCCTGCAGAAGTAAGCAGGCGCTACGCCCTCAGCAGCTCCGGCGCCTTCAGGCCGGCGCTGCCGGGGAAGACCTCGCGGTCCAGCCGCGAAGACGCCACCTGCAGGTGGTCGGCGAGCAGGCCGCGCATCACCACGCGCAACTCGGTGGTGATGCGCAGGTCGCGGCCCTCGAAGCGTTCCTTCGGCGCCAGGCCCGGCCAGTCGGCCACCACGCGCCCGCCGCGCACCGCACCCCCGAGCACGAACGCCGCGCCGCCGCTGCCGTGGTCGGTGCCGCCGGTGCCGTTCACCGCCACCTGGCGGCCGAACTCGGTGGCCACCAGCACCACGGTCTGCTTCCAGGCGTCGTTCGGCTGCAGCCCTTCGCGCAGCGCGGCCAGCGTGGCGTCCAGCGTGCGCAGGTTGTTCGAGGTGGCGCCGTTGGGCGCGGCCTGGTTGGTGTGCGAGTCCCAGCCGCCCATCTCCAGCACCGCGATCTGCGAGCCGCGCTGAAGGAATTCGGCCGCCTTGCGCGCCAGCGCCACCGCGGCGCCGCGGCCGCCGCCCGCGCGTTCCATGTTGGCCGCCATGCCGGGTTCGTCGCGCAGGCCGCGCGCACGCGCCAGGGCCTGCGCGAGCGCGGTGTCGCTGCCGTACATCGCTTCCAGGCGCGCCACCAGGTCCGGCGACGGCTCGGGCAGGGCCGACGGCGCCCAGGTGTCCACCTCCACCGGCCCGCGCAGCACCAGCGGCACGGCGGTCTCCAGCGCCACCGCGCGCAGGTTGGCGCCCGGCAGCGCACGGCCCAGCCAGCCCGTGGCCAGCTCGTGCGGCCGCGTGCCGCCGCTTTCCAGCACCTGCTGGGCGTCGAAGTGGCTGCGTTCCTTGTAGGGCAGGCCCACTGCCTGCAGCACCGCCAGTTCGCCGCGGCCGTACATCGCATGCAGCTGCGGCAGCAGCGGGTTCAGCGCGAAGGTGCTGTCGAGCTTCAGCGGGTCGTCGACGAACGTCGCCAGCGGGCCACGCGCCTCGGCGAACGCGGGGTCGCCGATGGCCGGCGCGGCGGTCTGCCCGTCGAGGCCGCCGCGCAGGATCACGAACACGAAGCGACGCGAGGAGGCCGGCGTGGCGGCACCCACCGCGAGGCGGGCGGTGGTGGACAGGGACAGCGCGGCCGCGGCCTGCAGGAGGTGGCGTCGGGTCATCGTCATCGCAGGCATTCCTTCAGCGGCGTTGGAACTCGGGGGCCAGCAGCAGCAGCGCCAGCGCCTGCGGGCCGTCGGCCGCGCGTTCGATCTGGCGCGCCGTGCCTTCGCGCAGCAGCGGGCCCAGGCTGGCCTGGGCGAGCGCGCGTGCGTCGGCGCGCCGGCCCACGCGGTCGGCCACGCGCGTGGCCCATTCGACGCGCTTCCACACCGCGTCGGGCCCCAGCCACTCCTCGGCGCGGTCGGGCCAGCCGGCCGGCGAGGGCGCGGCCTGCACTCGCTGCCCGAGCGCGGCGATGCCGCCATCCGGCGCGCGCTCGAAGGCCTGCGCGCCCAGGCCCAGCAGGCGCGCGCTGCTGACCACGAACTCCTCGGGCGACTTCAGCTTCGCGGGCTGCGGCGCCCAGGCCTCGGGGCTTTCGACCAGCGCGCGGTACACCGCCGGCAGCTCGCCGCCGGTGGCCCTCCAGCGCTCGGCCAGCCGCGCCACCAGCGCCGGCGGCGGATCGTCGGCGACGAAGTGCCGCGCCAGCTTCGTGCAGACGAAGCGCGCGGTGGACGGGTGCAGCGACAGGTCGTGCAGCACCTGGCCGAGCGCCTCGGGCCCTTCCGCATAGCGCTTGCCCAGCACGGTCTTCGTGCCGGGCTGGTGCCAGCTGGCGTCGAAGCGGCTGGTGGCGGCGCCGGCGGGTGCGTCGACCAGCTCGCGCATCGGCACGCGCCAGCCGGTGAGCACGCGCGCGAACTCGGTGACGTCGGCCTGCGTGTAGCCGCCGTCCACGCCGAGCGTGTGCAACTCCAGGATCTCGCGCGCCAGGTTCTCGTTGAGGCCGGTGATGCGCGGCGGCGGCCCATCGCCGCGCGGACGCCGCGTGCGCCGGCGCACCAGCGGCGAGTCGGGGCCGGCGGAGCTGTCGTTGTCCAGGTAGCGCAGCATGCCGCCGTGCGTCGAAGCGGACTTCAGCAGGGCTTCGAAGCTGCCGCCGATGTGCGGCCGGATGGCCTCGCGTTCGTAGGCGCCGACGATGCCGCGTGCGCTCGCCTTGGCCATCGAGACGGTGAAGTGGTTGCTCCAGAACAGCGCCAGGCGCTCGTTGAACGGGCGTGTGCTCAGCGCGGCGGTGGACAGCCGTGCGCGCACATCGGCCTGCACCAGTTCGCGGAAGTGCTGCGCGAACTGCTGCTCGGTGCTGGCGTTGCCGTTGGCGCCGTCGGCCTTCGTCGCCTGCCGACGCTGCTGCAGGAACTCGGCGAAGCGCTTGAGCCCGGTGACGCCGCTGGCCAGCCCTTCGCCGCGCTGCGGCTCCGCGGGGCCCAGCTGCGCCAGCAGCCAGCCGCGCGGATCGTTGCCGGGTGCGGCCAGCGTGGCGTCGCCAAGGCCGAAGCGGTGCACCGCGAGCGCGGCGTCGAGGGTGGCAGGCGCTGTCATGCGCCGCAGTGTCGCGCAGCGCCGGGTCACCCGGCATGGCTGCCGGGTGAAGAAAGGTTTACCTGGCGATCAGCCGGTTGACCGCGTCCAGGTCGGTGGGCAGCAGCTGGCCCGAGGCCTGCCGCAGCTTGAGGCTGTTGACCAGCACGTCGTAGCGCGCCTTGGCCAGGTCGCGCTGCGTGCTGTAGAGCTGCGACTGCGAGTTCAGCACGTCCAGGTTCACGCGCACGCCGACCTTGTAGCCCAGCTGCGTGGCTTCCAGCGCCAGCTTCGACGAGGACTCCGCCGCTTCCAGCGCCTTCACCTGCGCCAGCCCCGACTGCACGCCGAAGAAGGCCACGCGCGTGCCCTGCGCGACGCCACGGCGCGCGGCTTCCAGGTCCTGGCGCGCCTTCTCCTCCAGCACGCCGGTTTCCTTGATGCGCGCGGTGGTGGCGCCGCCGGTGTAGAGCGGCCAGTTCATCTGCACGCCGATGCTGGCCACCGTGGTGGTGCCCGCGCTGCGGCTCAGGTTGGGCAGGGCGCCACGGGTGTCGCTGCCGCTCAGCGAGGCCACCGCGTCGAAGGTGGGCTGCTCGGCGGCGCGCGCCTTCGTCGATTCCAGCTGCGCCACCTCCAGGCCCACGCGGGCACGCCGCACCGTGGGGTGCACCTGGTCGGCCACCGTCACCCACTCCTCGGCGCCCGCGGGCGTGGTGGGCGGCAGCGCCACCGGCACCAGCAGCGGCTTGGGTTCGACGTTCGAACGGCCCACCAGCTGGTCGAGCGCGATGCGCTTGGTGCGCAGGTCGTTCTCGGCGGCGATCTCGGTGGCGGTGTCGAGGTCGAAGCGGGCCTGCGCTTCGCGCGTGTCGGTGATGGTGGCGGTGCCGACCTCGAAGTTGCGCTTGGCCGAGGCCAGCTGCTCGGAGGTGGCGGCCTTCTTCGCGCGCGTGGTGGCCAGCGTGTCCTGCGCGGCGAGCACGTCGAAGTAGGCCTGCGCGACGCGCACGATGAGGTCCTGCTCGGCGGTGTCCAGGTCGGCCTGCGCGGTGAGCAGGCTCTTGCGCGACTGCGCGATGGTGGCGTCGTTGCTGCGGTTGAAGATGGGGTAGCGGCCGTTGAGCGCGCCGGCGACCGTGGTGCTGCCCTTGGCGCTGGTGGTGGGCGGGTCGGTCTGCGCGGTGGTGGCCGACGCGGTGGCGGCCAGCGTGGGCTTGCCCAGTGCCTCGCTCTGCGCCACGCGGTACTCCGCCGACGCGGCATTGGCCTTGGCGGCCAGGTAGGTGGCGTCGAACGCACGCGCGGCGTCGTACAGCTCTTGCAGGCTCTGCGCCGCGGCCAGGCCCGGCAGGACGAACAGCAGGGCGGCGGCCAGCGCAGCGGGCCGGCGGGGGGTCAACGAACGCATGCAGCTTCCTCGATCTTCTTGCAGTGACGCCGCCCGTTCGGGGCCGGCCAGCGCGGGTTTATAGCGGTGCCCCTCGCGCCGGGACATCTGGATTGCGACGACTTGCGCGCAGCGTGCGCCAGGGGGGCGGTTCCGGGCGACGGGCTGCATGCATGAGGCGCGGGCCTCAGAAGGCGAAACGCGGATGCTCCGCGAAGCCTTCGAGCCGCGGCGCGACGGTGTCGAACAGGTCGCGCTCGGCGAACGCGGTCTCGCTGACGCGCGTGAAGAGGCGCGCCCGCATCACCGGCTCGTCGCCGACGATGGCGGCCAGCCGGCCGCCCACCTTCAGCTGTTCGAGCAGTGCGCGCGGCACCTCGGCCACCGAGCCCGACAGCAGGATCGCGTCGAACGGCGCCTCGGCCGGCATGCCGCGCGTGCCTTCGGCGGCCGACGAGACGTCGACCACGCGCACGTTGACGATGCCGTTGCGCGCCAGGCTCTCGCGCGCCATGCGCGTCAGCGCCGGGCGGCATTCGAGCGAGATCACCTGCATCGCGCGGTGCGCCAGCAGCGCGGCCATGAAGCCCGAGCCGGTGCCGATCTCCAGCACGCGCTGGTGGCGCTGCACCTGCAGTTCCTGCAGCAGGCGCGCCTCGACCTTGGGTTCGAGCATGCAGGTGCCGGCGCTGGCGCCAGCTCCCTTCAACAGCGGCACCTGGGTGTCGACGAAGGCCAGTGCGCGCAGCGCCGGCGGCACGAAGTCCTCGCGCCGCAGCGTGGCCAGCAGCGAGAGCACGTTCGGATCCAGCACCTCCCAGGGGCGGATCTGCTGCTCGATCATGTTGAAGCGGGCGAGTTCGGTGTTCATGGTTGGCAGGGGAGGGCGTGGACGATCGTGAGCGGGCGGAATTCTAGGTGGCGGGCCTGACCTGCAGCCCGCGCAGCACCAGGTCCAGGTGCGTGTGCAGCATGGCCACCGGGTCGATGTCGGCAACGCCGTGCAGCGGGCAGGCACCGAACGAGGTGCGGCACAGCACCATGAAGATCATCGGCGCGATCAGCGCGTGCGCGGCCTCGTTGAGCGGCACCTCGCGGAACTCGCCGCGCGCGATGCCGCGGCGCAGGCAGCCGATGAAGAGCTCGTGGCCGGGGTTCATCACCTCGTCGGCATAGAACTGGGCCAGCTCGGGGAAGTTGCGCACCTCGGCGATCACCACCTTGTGGATGCCGGCCACCGGGGTGTCGCCCACGCGCTCCCACCAGGTCTTCAGCAGGAGGGCCAGCAGGTCGGCGCTGCTGCCCTCGAACTGGCTGGCGATCTCGGCGCCCTCGGCGATCAGGCTGGACAGCGTCTGCCGCACCACCGCCTTGAACAGCTCTTCCTTGCTGGGGTAGTAGAGGTAGAGCGTGCCCTTGGAGACGCCGGCGCGCTGCGCCACCTCTTCCGAACGGGTGGCCGCGAAGCCCTTTTCGACGAAGAGCGCCAGCGCGGCGTCCAGCAGTTCCTGGGGACGGGCTTCCTTGCGGCGCTGACGGGGGGATGAGGCGACGGAATCCATGCTTACTGACTAACCGGTCAGTAATTCTAGGCTGTCCGGGCCGGCCGGGTCAAGGCGGCTGACTATCATCCGCCGCTTTGCCGACAGGAGCCTTTCTCGCGTGGACCCGATCCTCTTGCTCAAGGCCGCCGTGATGGGCGTGGTGGAAGGACTGACCGAGTTCCTGCCGGTGTCGTCCACCGGGCACCTGATCCTGGCCGGCGCGCTGCTCGACTTCAACGACCCGCGCGGCAAGCTGTTCGAGATCGTGATCCAGTCGGCGGCGATCCTCGCCGTGGTGTGGGAGTACCGCGCGCGGCTGGGACGCGTGGTGAGCGGCCTGGGCAGCGACCCGCTGGCGCGCCGGCTGCTGCTCAACGTGGGCATCGCGTTCCTGCCGCTGGCTGCACTGGGCCTGCTGTTCGGCAAGGCGCTGAAGGCGAACCTGTTCAATGCGCCGACGGTGGCCACCACCTTCATCCTCGGCGCCTTCGTGATCCTGTGGGCCGAACGGCGCCAGCATGCGGTGCGCGTGGCCAGCGTCGACCAGATGACGCCGATGGACGCCCTGAAGGTCGGCATCGCCCAGGCCTTCGCGCTCATCCCCGGCACCAGCCGCTCGGGGGCCACCATCATCGGCGGCATGCTGTTCGGCCTGAGCCGCCAGGTGGCCACCGAATTCACCTTCTTCCTGGCGATCCCGACGCTCGGGCTGGCGGGGGCCTACTCGCTCTACAAGGAGCGGGCGCTGCTGTCGATGGACGACCTGGGCATGTGGACCGTGGGCATGGTGACGAGCTTCGTCGCCGCCTTCCTGTGCGTGCGCTGGCTGCTGCGCTACGTCTCCACCCACAGCTTCGTGCCGTTCGCCTGGTACCGCATCGTGTTCGGCCTGATCGTGCTGGCCACCTGGTACACCGGCGCCGTCACCTGGCACGACTGAAGAGCAGGTCCCAGACGCCGTGGCCCAGCTTGAGGCCACGGTTCTCGAACTTCGTCAGCGGGCGCCAGTCGGGACGGGCGGCATAGCCCTGCGCCTGGTTCTGCAGCAGCGGCTCGGCCGACAGCACCTCCAGCATCTGCTCGGCATAGGGCTGCCAGTCGGTGGCGCAGTGCAGGTAGCCGCCGGGCGCCAGCCGGCTGGCGAGCAGCGCGACGAAGGCGGGCTGGATCAGCCGGCGCTTGTTGTGCCGCTTCTTGTGCCAGGGGTCGGGGAACCACACGTGCACGCCGGCCAGCGCGCCCGGCGCCACCATCTGCTGCAGCACCTCCACCGCGTCGTGCCGCACGATGCGGATGTTCGTGAGCTCCCGTTCGCCGATGTGCTTGAGCAGCGCGCCCACGCCGGGCGGGTGGACCTCCACGCCGATGAAATCGCGCTCGGGCGCCGCGGCCGCCACCTGCGCGGTGGCGTCGCCCATGCCGAAGCCGATCTCCAGCACCCGCGGCGCCGGGCGGCCGAACACGGCGTCCCAGTCCGCCGGTTGCGGCGCAAAGGGCAGCAGGAAGCGCGGCCCATGGGCTTCCAGCGCGCGCTGCTGCCCCGGACCCAGGCGCCCGCTGCGCAGCACGAAGCTGCGGATCGGGGTGCGGGCGGGGGACTCCGGGTTCGTCATTTGCCAAGGGCGACACAAAGCGGGCGCGCAGTGTATCGGCCGGTATGAAGTGTTGGACCGACGCCGCAACCAGGCCTTGCCTGCGCGCTAGCATGCGCCCTTCCGCACCACGACTCCTTTGGAGACAACGATGAGCCTGTTCCGCCGCACCGTCGCCCGCCTGCTGGCAGCCTCCCTCGTCTTCAGCGGCATGGCGCAGGCCGCGCCGGCCTCGCTGGCGCTGATCGGCACCGAACAGGCCGCGGTGGCCATGCAGGCCGTGGCGCCGTCGGAAACGCATGCGAAGCTGGCCGCCGCGCTCGACCGCGCCGACCTCGCCGCCGCGCTGCAGGCGCGCGGCGTGACGCAGAGCGAACTGCGCGCGCGCATCCATGCGCTCACCGACGCCGAAGCCAGGCAGCTGCTCGAGCAGATCGACCAGGCGCCGGCCGGCGGCGACATCCTCGGCCTCGTGTTCACCGTCTTCATCGTCCTGCTGGTCACCGACATCCTCGGCCTGACCAAGGTGTTCCCGTTCACGCGCTCCGTGCGTTGATCGCTCACAGGGCCGCCGCGCTCGCGGTGGCCTGCCTGGTCAGCGGCTGCGCGCTGCTGGCCAACCCACCCCAGACCTCCGCGCTGCTCAAGGCCGCGCCCGCCGGTCTGCCGCTGCAGGCCGAGCGCCGCGAGGTGCCCTTCTTCCCGCAGACGCGCTACCACTGCGGCCCCGCCGCGCTGGCCACCGCGCTGGTGGACGTGGGCATCGCCACCGACCCCGAACAGCTCGCCGACGCCGTCTTCCTGCCGGCGCGCGAAGGCAGCCTGCAGATCGAGATGCTGGGCGCCACGCGGCGCCAGGGCGCGGTGGCCACCAAGCTGCCGGGCGAACTGCCCGCGCTGCTGCAAGAGGTGGCCGCCGGCCACTCGGTGGTGGTGCTGCAGAACCTGGGCCTGGACTTCGCGCCGCGCTGGCACTACGCGGTGCTGGTGGGCTACGACCTGGCGGCGCGCGAGGTGATCCTGCGCAGCGGCGTCACCGAGCGCGAGCGCATGGCGCTGCGCACCTTCGAGTTCACCTGGGCGCGCGGCGGCCACTGGGCCTTCGCCGCGCTGCCGCCCGGCCGCCTGCCCGCCACCGCGCGCGAGGCCGACGCCGTGGAAGGCGCCATCGGCTTCGAGCGCAGCGCGCCGCCGGCGCAGGCCGCGGCGGCCTACCGCGCGCTGCTGCAGCGCTGGCCCGGCAACCTGCTGGCCGGCATCGGCCTCGGCAACACGCTGGTGGCCGCCGGCGACCTGCCCGCCGCGGCCGGCGCCTTCGACGCGGTGGCCCAGCGCCATGACAGCGCGGTGGCGTGGAACAACCTGGCCCGCATCCGACTCAATCTGGGCGATGCCGCGGGCGCCCGCGCCGCGGCACAACGCGCGGTGCAGCGGGCGGAAGCCGCCGAGCCCGCGTTCCTGGCCGCGGCGCGCGCGACGCTCGCACTGGCTTCACCCACCGAAGGAAAGTCGCCATGACCCGGTCCTCCTCCACACGCCGTACGGCCCTGCTCGCGCTGGCCGTCGCCCCGCTGGCCGGCTGCGCCACCTTGCAGGGCGCCGAGCCGCTCAAGGTGTCGGTGGTCGACCTCGTGTCGCTGGCCGGCGAGGGGCTCGAGGTGCGGATGATGGTGCGGCTGCGCGTGCAGAACCCGACCGAGAGCGCGATCGAATACGACGGCATCAGCCTCGACCTGGACGTGCGTGGCATGTCGTTCGCCAGCGGCGTCAGCGGCGAGAGCGGTCGCATCCCGCGCTTCGGCGAGGCCATCGTCTCGGTGCCGGTGACGATCCCTGCCACCGCGCTGGTGCGCCAGGCGCTGTCGTTGATGGGCAGCAGCTCGTCGCAGCAGCGCATCAAGCTCGACTACGCGGCGCGCGGCCGCCTGGCGGGCGGTCTCTTCGGCGGGCGACGCTTCGAGAGCAGCGGCCAGATCGACTGGCCGCCGCAGGCGCCGGGCTCGCGGCCGCCGGGTTGAAGCTTCCCGTAAACTACGCGCCGCTGCGGGTGTAGTTCAATGGTAGAACGGCAGCTTCCCAAGCTTCATACGAGGGTTCGATTCCCTTCACCCGCTCCACTCACCTGCAAGCACAGGGCCCTCGAGGGCCCTTTGTCTTTTGCGCCGGCCCTTGCGGCATGATCACGCCATGTCCAACCCGCCGATCCAGGTGCTGCTCGCCGGCGAACACGACAGCGCCGTGCAGCTGGCGCTGGTGGCCGCGGGCTTAACGATCAGCGAAGCGGCCGACGCAGGCGGCGCGCGCGCCTACGACGCCGTGCTGCTGCACGCCACCGACCGCGCCGCGCTCGAGACGCTGAGCCAGCAGCCCGCGCTGCCGCAGGCCGCCTTCGACAGCGCCGTGCTGGTGCTGGCCGACGAACCCGACGAAGCGCTGGAAGACGCGCTGCTGCAGCAGGGCGTGGAAGCCATCCACCCGGGCGACGACGTGGCCGGGCTGCCGCGCGCGGTGCGCCACGCGGTGCTGCGCAAGCGCGTCGAGCGCTCGGCGCACACCGCCTATGCCACCGACCTCGCCACCGGGCTGCCGCACCAGGCGCAGTTGATCGAGCACCTGACGCAGCTGCTGGCGCTGCGTGAACGCGAGCCGGCGCCGATGGTGGTGCTGGTGCTGCGCATCGAGGGTTATGCGGGCGCGGCTGCGCGGCTGGGTGGCGAGGCCGCCAACGTGCTGCGCCGCAAGGTGGCGGTGCGGCTGCGCAGCGGCCTGCGCGCCAGCGACGTGGTGGCCGCTATCGGCCCCGACGCCTTCGGCATCCTGCTCGGCTATCTCGACGCCATCGGCGACGGCGAGCGCGTGGCCGCCAAGCTCGTGCAGGCGCTGGAGCAGCCGCTGGTGGTGGCCGGGCAGCCGTGCCCGTTGGCGGTGGCCGTGGGCATGGCGCTGTACCCGGAGCACGGGCGTGATGCCGAGTCGCTGCTCAAGCGCGCCAGCTCGCAAGCCGCGAGCGTGGCCACCGTCGGCCGCGAAGGCTACGCCGCGGCCACCCAGCGCGGCGGCGGCGCGGCCGCCAACGACGAAGGCTGACGGGCTGGCGCCGGGCTACTTCAGGATGTCGCCCAGGCACAGGTACTTGGCCTCGACGTAATCGTCGATGCCCTGGCGCGCACCTTCGCGCCCCAGCCCGCTCTGCTTCACGCCGCCGAAGGGCACCTCGGCGGTGGAGATCAGGCCCGTGTTGATGCCCACCATGCCGTATTCCAGCGCCTCGGCCACGCGGAAGATGCGGCCCACGTCGCGGCTGTAGAAGTAGCTGGCGAGGCCGAACTCGGTGGCGTTGGCCGCGGCGACGGCCTCGGCCTCGGTCTCGAAGCGGAATACCGGCGCCACCGGCCCGAAGGTCTCTTCCTTCGCGCACAGCATCTCCGAGGTGGCGCCGCTCAGCACCGTGGGCGCGAAGTAGCGCTCGTCCAGGCGTTGCCCGCCGGTGACCAGCGTGGCGCCCTTGGCCAGCGCGTCGGCCACGTGGGCCTCCACCTTCTGCAGCGCCGGCTCGTCGATCAGCGGGCCCTGCGTGACACCGGCCTCGAAGCCGTTGCCGACCTTGATGCCACTCACTTTTTCGGCCAGCTTCTGCACGAAGGCGTCGTGGATGCCGGCCTGCACGTAGAGCCGGTTGGCGCAGACGCA
This sequence comes from Rubrivivax sp., assembly GCA_044226255.1. GTDB lineage: Bacteria > Pseudomonadota > Gammaproteobacteria > Burkholderiales > Burkholderiaceae_C > Rubrivivax. Next base: position 28,496 of record JBGAHJ010000012.1, on the reverse strand, counting down.
GGTCTGGCCGGCGTTGCGGTACTTGCTGGCGAGCGCGCCTTCCACGGCGCTGTCGAGATCCGCATCGTCGAACACGATGAAGGGCGCGTTGCCACCCAGCTCCAGGCTCAGCTTCTTGATGGTGTTCGCGCTCTGGCGCATCAGGATGCGGCCGACCTCGGTGCTGCCGGTGAACGAGAGGTGACGCACCACGTCGCTGCTGCACAGCACCTTGCCGATCTCGATGCTGTTCTCGGCGTTCGCCGGCACCACGTTCAGCACGCCGGCCGGCATGCCCGCGCGCTGCGCCAGCTCGGCCAGCGCCAGCGCCGACAGCGGCGTCTGCTCGGCCGGCTTGATCACCACCGGGCAGCCCGCGGCCAGTGCCGGCGCCACCTTGCGGGTGATCATCGCGATGGGGAAGTTCCAGGGCGTGATGGCGGCGCACACGCCGATCGGCTGCCGCAGCACCAGGAAACGCTTGTTGCCGTCTGTGCTGGGGATGGTCTCGCCGTAGACGCGGCGCGCCTCCTCGGCGAACCACTCGATGAAGCTGGCGCCGTAGATCACCTCGCCGCGCGCCTCGCCGAGCGGCTTGCCCTGCTCGGCGGTCATGATGCGCGCCAGGTCGTCCGCGTGCTGGTGCAGCAGCACGAACCAGCGCATCAGCACCGCGTGGCGCTCCTTGGCGGTGCGGGCGCGCCACTGTGGCCAGGCCTTCTCGGCGGCCGAGAGCGCAGCGGCGCAGTCCACCGGCCCGAGGTTGGCCACCTGGGCCAGTTCGAGCCCCGTCGCCGGGTCGGTGACGGCGAAGCGCGCCGACTCGTCCTGCGCGCCCACCCAGGCGCCGCCCACCAGGGCTTCGGTCTTCAGCAGGCCGGCGTCGGCCAGCGCGGCGAGCGGGGAGGTCTTGGCGTCCATGCAGTCTCCTTGGACGCCCACTCTAGCAAGCGCAGACCTAGAGCAGGCCGCTGCGCTTCACGGCGTGGTAACGGTTCACCAGCGCCGCCGGCAGCGCCTGCGGCTCGCTGTCGACCATCAGCGCGTTCTTCGCCGCCAGCCGCGCGAAGGCGTCGCGCCGGGCCTGGTCCAGGCCGTGCGCGGCGGCGATGCGCCGTGCCGCGGTGCCATCGGCCAGCGGCTGCGCGATGGCCTGGCCCAGCGCCTGCTCGCGCAGGCTTGCCAGCATCACCAGGTGGCGGGTGCGCAGCAGTGCGAGCGCCGGGGCGGTCTCTTCCGCATCCTCGTCGCGGAAGTTGGTGAGCACCACCACCAGCGCGCGGCGTTGCTGCTGCTGCATCAGGCGCGTGGCCGCGGCCTGCAGGTCGGCGTGCTCGGCCTGCGGCTGCACGTCGTGCAGCGCCGCGGTCAGCGCCTGCAGGGTGGCGCGGCCCTTGCGCGGCGCGATATGCCGCGCGTGCTGCGGCGCGCTGCCGTAGGTCATCGCGCCCACCGCGTCGCCGCTGGCCAGCGCCACGTAGGCCAGCAGCATCAGCGCGTTGAGCGCGTGGTCGAAATGGCTGGCGGCGCCGGCCTCGTCTTCGGCGGCGCGCATGCGGCGGCCGCAGTCCAGCAGGAAAATCACGCACTGGTCACGCTCGTCCTGGAACTCGCGCACGATGGGCCGCTTGAAGCGCAGCGTGGCCTTCCAGTCGATGTGGCGCACGTCGTCGCCGGGGCGGTACTCGGCGAGTTCCTTGAAGTCGGTGCCCTCGCCGCGCTGCGTGAAGCTCTTGATGCCGATCTCGGACAGCCGCCGGTCGCCCGCCAGCCAGGCGTAGCGCGCCACCTCGGCGAAGTTCGGGTAGACGCGCAGGCGCTCGGCGACGCCGGCGCGCCGGCGCAGCTCGAACAGGCCCCAGGGCGTGGCCAGCCGCAGCTCGGCGGGCTCGAACACCATGGTGCCGCGCTGCTGCGGCTGCAGCGTGTAGCGCGCCTGCACCTGCGCCTTCGGCGGCACGCTCAGTTCGAGCGGCAGGCCGTGGTGCTGCAGGCGGCCGTCGGGGTGGTCGTGCAGGCGCAAGCGCCAGGGCGTGTCGCCGGGATTGGTGACCACCAGCGGCAGCTCGCGCGCGACACCCAGCGCCAGCGCGGCCGGCAGCCGCCTCTGCAGCTGCAGCGGCGCGGCCGTCCAGGCGCGCGCGGCCAGCCAGGCGTCGCCGATGGACAGGCCGATCAGCAACCCCGCCGTGGCGCCGCAGGCCAGCATCACCATCTGCAGCGGCGCGCCGAGCAGCAGCGCCAGCGCACCCAGCGCGGCAGCGGCCGACCACAGCGCCACGCTGCGGCCGGTGGGCACCGGCAGGGTCGCCAGTCGGATCACAGCCGGGGCGCCTCCACGCTGTCGGCGACTTCGGTCAGCAGCGTGTCGACATCGCGTCCGTCGAGCTGCGCATCGGGCGCCAGCGCCACGCGGTGGCGCAGCGCGGGCAGCACGAAGCGCTTCACGTCGTCGGGGGTGACGAAGTCGCGCCCGTCCAGGTGCGCCGCGGCACGCGCCGCGCGCACCAGCGCGATGGCGCCGCGCGGCCCGGCGCCGGCGGCCAGCGCCGGCCACTCGCGCGTGGCGCGCGTGAGCTTGACGGCGTAGGCCAGCACGCGCGGGTCCACGTGCACCTGCGCCACCGCGGCCTGGATCGCCTGCATCGCCGCTGCGTCCAGCAGCGCCGGCACGTTGGCGAGCGGCAGCCGGTCGCCGGGCTGGCCTTCGGTGGCCTTCGCGATCACGGCCACCTCGTCGGCCTCGGCCGGATAGCCGATGCGCAGCATGAACAGGAAGCGGTCCATCTGCGCTTCCGGCAGCGGGTAGGTGCCTTCGGTGTCGAGCGGGTTCTGCGTGGCCAGCACCATGAAGGGCTTGGGCAGTGGCAGCGTGCGGCCTTCGAGCGTGACCTGCTGCTCCTGCATCACCTCCAGCAGCGCACTCTGGGTCTTGGCCGGCGCGCGGTTGATCTCGTCGGCCAGCAGCAGCTGCGTGAACACCGGGCCGTGGCGCACCATCAGCTTGCCGACGCCGCCCGCGGGGTCGGGCGCCAGCACCACGTGGCCGGTGATGTCCGACGGCATCATGTCCGGCGTGAACTGGATGCGCGCGTGCTGCAGCTGCAGCGACTGCGCCAGCGCCCGCACCAGCAGCGTCTTGCCGAGGCCGGGCACGCCGGTGATCAGCACGTGGCCGCTCGCGGCCAGCGCCACCAGCACCTGCTCGACGATGGCGGCCTGGCCGACCACGGTGGCGTCGATCTGCGCCTGCAGCGCGGCCAGCGGCGGGGAAGAGGAGGGCGTGGTGTTCATCGGGTCTTGCTTTCGACAGCAGCGGGATCGGGGGTGGAAGCCAGCAGGGTGCGGCGCGCGCTTTCCAGCAGCGCCAGCGCGTCGGCCACTTCGGCGCGCGAGAGGGTGTCGCCCAGCGCCTCGGCCAGCCGCACTTCGGGCAGGCCGGTGGCCTTGGCGAGCGCGGCCGGTCGTTCACCGCGCTTCAGGCGGCGCCAGCCGGCGATGCGGCGCGCGGCGGCGTCGTCGAGTGCGCGCTGCGCCATCGCCAGCAGCGCGCCGGGCTGGTGGCGGAACAGGAAGTCGGCGCTGCCGCGGATCTGCGCGGCGATCGAGCGCCGCTCGGGTGGCGGTTCGTGCTGCACCGGGCCGAAGCGGCTGCCGGCACGCCACAGCGCCAGCACCAGCGCCACGCCAGCCAGCACCAGCGCCGGCCAGGCCTTCTGCCACAGCCACAACGGCAGCGGCGGGCGTTCGATGCGGGTGACGAACCACACCGTGTCGCCGGGCCGTGCGTCCACCAGGGCCGCCAGCAGCGCGGCGTTGTCGCCGGCCACGATGCCGCGGTTGGCGAAGCTGCGCACCAGGCGGTTGACCTCCGGGTGTTCGGCCGAGACCACCTGCACGCTGCGGTCGTCGAAGTCGAACTCCTCGGCGAACGCGGTGACGCGGCCGCGGCCCAGCGCCACGCGCAGCACCTCGGCGCCGTGTTCCTCGCTGTCCAGCGCCCAGGCTGGCAGCTGCTGCGCCGCCAGCAGCCTCGAGTGGCCGTAGAGGCATGCCACGTAGCCCTCGGGCTCCACCGGCTGCAGCCCGGGGCGCGGACGCAGCACGCGGCAGTTGCCGTTGTCCTCGCGCGTCGGGTCGCGCTTGGGCACGGTGCGGTTTAGCGGCAGCCAGTGGTTGTCGTCGTCGGCGGTGCGCAGGGCCTGGGCATCGATCACCAGGTGGCCGCCGTCCTCCACCCAGCGCCTCAGCCGTTCGGAACTGCCGTCGATGAGGTCCCAGTAGCCGGCCGTGAGCACCAGCGTGGCGCCGCGCGGCGGCAGCGCGATGAGGTCGTCGACGCGGCGCGTGGCCAGCCCCAGCGCGTGCAGGTACTCGCGCGCCATCAGCGTGCCGTCCTCGCGCAGCGACTCGGGCAGCGGGCGCGGCTTTTCGGTGTCCACCCACTCGGTGTTCATCACGAACCACGCCGCGGCGGCGGCCAGGCCGAGCGCCACCAGCAGCCGCAGCGTGTGCTCGGAGCGCCAGGTCATGGTGCAGCCGCCGCGGCCGGCGCGCGCAGGCCCGCGTCGAAGCCCTGGCACAGGCCGGCCACCTCGTCGTCGGCCGGTTGGCGGCCGGCGTAGACGGTGCTGCGCCAGGCCGCCACCAGGCGTGCCAGGTAGGCGTAGGCCGGGGCCGGCACGCGCGGGCGCGCCAGCAGTAGGCAGTCGCCCTCGGTGCTGGAACTGCGGATCGGCACCGCATGCGCATGCACCAGCCGCGACAGCGCGCCGCGGTACAGCAGCGACATCGCCTCCTGCACGCGGCCGGCGCGCCACAGCGCCAGCGCCGCGGCGCCGATGTCGTCGGGCAGCGCCTGCGGGCGGATGTCGAGCTGGTTCACGTGGGTCGGCAGGTCCAGCGTGTCGGCCAGCTTCATCGCATCGCGCTGGCCCCACAGCCGCCGCAGGCGCAGCAGCAGCACCGCCACCAGCAGCGCGCCCAGGCCCCACATCAGGAAACGGCCGGCGTCGTTGAGCCACTCGACGAAACCGCGCATCCAGTCCCACCAGGCCGGCGGTTCGTCGAGCTTCTTGGGCTTGTCGTCGCGCTTGAAGCGCAGCTCGCGGTCGCGCTCGGTGCCGCGCAGGCGCGGGTCCTGGCGCAGCCTGGCGGCGGCTTCGTCGGCGACGGCGCGCGGGACGGCCGACGCGGCCGGCGCAGGCGCGGCCGCCTCCTCGGCGCGCACGGACGGGCCGGCCAGCACGAGCGCCAGCGCCAGCGCGATGGCGCGGGGACGCTCAGCGCGGCGCGAACGCATGGCGCATCGACTGCTCGACATCCCAGGCCTCGATCTCGACGCGGCGGTTCAGGTACATCGCGAAGCCCGCGCCGACGAAGAACGGCTCGATGAGCCCGATCGCCAGCGCGTACATCAGCGTCGACGCCGCCTGCGCCAGCGGCGTCTCGGTGCCGAACCAGGCGAAGGGCGCGGCCGACGGGCTGCCCGGGTTCAACCACATCAGCAGCGCCGGCAGCCCGAAGGCAGCGGCCATCTCCAGGTGCACGAAGGCCGCGCACATCGCCAGCCCCGCCCCCTGGTGGCCGCGCAGCAGCACGCCGCGGCGCTTGCGCAGCGCCTTGCCGGTGTAGCCCTCGAGCTGCTGCGCCGCCTGCGTCACGCTGCGCCAGGGCAGCAGGCGCTGCACGGTCAGCGTGGGCAGCAGGTAGGCCCACCAGACGCTGCCCTGCGCGGCCCACAGGTCGGCGAAGCGGCTGTCCTGCCGGAACACCGCGCGCGCCAGCACGAACAGCAGCGTGCGGTCGAACCAGGGCTTGGCCCACCACAGCGCCAGCGACGGCGCCCACCAGGCCAGCGGCTGCAGCGCCAGGCACAGCAGCGTCAGCACCACCAGCACCGGCAGCGCGCAGCGCAGCAGCGGCCGCGCGCTGGCCTGCACCAGGCGCACGCCGAGGTCGGCGGCCTCGTACATCGGGCGCGGGCGCAGCTGGACCAGGGTGGCGTCGGCGCGCATCGTTCAGTCCGGCGACGCCGCGCCGCGGCCCGAGCGCCAGAGGTAGGCGAACACGCCGGCCCAGCAGGCGGCGGCCACGCCGTACTTCACGCCGTCGGCGACCCAGCGCGCCGACGACCAGAAGGCCTCCAGCGCCGCGGCCACCACCAGCATGCAGATCGCGCCGCCGATCAGCACCGCGGCGTCGCGCGCCGCGCGCCGCAGCGCCAGCCCGCGCGCGTCGCGCCCCGGCGCCAGCAGGGCCCGGCCCAGCATCAGCCCGGCCATGCCGGCGATGACGATGGCGGTGAGCTCGAAGGCGCCATGCGTCGAGACGAAGGGCCAAAAGTTGTGCCCGAGGCCGCGCGCGGTGAGATAGCCGGCGACCACGCCGATCAGCACCCCGTTGGCCACCAGGAAGAACAGCGTGCCGACGCCGAACACCAGCCCGGTGGCGAAACACTGGAAGGCCACCGAGATGTTGTTGCGGATGTAGTAGCCGAACATCATCCAGTCGCTGTCGGCCTTGCGGCCCAGCGACTCGATGTCGTCGCCGTACATGTGGTCGAACTGCGAGAGCTGGCGCGCGTCCATCACGGTGAGCGCGAACGCGGGGTCGAGCCAGGTGGCGACGCCCAGGGCCACCAGCGGCAGCATGAAGGCCAGCGTGGCCAGCAGCAGCATGCGCGGGTGCGCGCGCAGCCGGCGCGGGAACTGCTCGCGCACCAGCCGCACCAGCCGCGCCAGGCTGGCCGGCGGCTCGCGGTAGATCTGGCGGTGCGCGCGCTGCGTCAGCGCGCCCAGGCGTTCGGCCAGGTGCAGCGGCCAGGCGCGCGCCTGCACCAGCGCCAGGTGTTCGCAGGCCTGGCGGTAGCGCCGCAGCAGCATCGCCGCGTCGATGCCGGCCCGCTCGCCCTTCTCCAGCGCGTCGAGCTGCTCCGACAGACGCTGCCAGTCGGCCGCGTGGCGCTGTTCGAACTGCAGTGGCGACATCAGCGGCGGCCCAGGGCCCAGTGCGCCAGCGCCAGCAGCCGCTGCCCGGGCGTGCCCGGCCCTTCGGCCAGCACCGGCGCGGCCAGCACGGCCAGTTCCTCGGCGCGCGCCACCGTCAGGCGTGGCGCGCGCAGCGCCCAGTCGACGATGGCGGTCTGCTGCGCCGGCGTGAGCGGCCGCGCCGGCGCGGCCGGCTCGGCGGCCGGCGGCGTGCCGTGCAGCGCCACGTCGCGGTCGTGCACGACCAGCGTGCCGGCCACCACGTCGCCCAGGCGCTTGAAGTCGCTGCGCCACAGCATGGACAGCACGCCGGTCAGGTACAGCAGCGGCAGGAAATCGACCACGCGCAGCAGGTTGCGCAGCAGCGACGCGGCCAGCGTCACCGGCATGCCGTCGTCCATCACCACGCGCAGGCCCATCGCCCGCTTGCCGGGCGTGGCGGCGGCGCGCGACATCTCGAACAGCACCGGGTAGAACCACTCGATGCCGAAGGCGGCGATCAGCAGCAGCCCGGTGCCCAGGCCCTGCACCTGCCCGAGAACGATCGCGCAGATGATGAACAGGCACAGCCGGATCAGCAGGTCGATCAGGAAGGCCAGCGTGCGCGGCACCGCGCCGGCGGTGCGCAGCGTCAGCGCGATGCCCTCGGGCGTCTCCACGCGGCGCAGCGTGTCCAGCCGCATCGCTCTACCGCCTCAGGCGCGGACGACGATGGTGTCGGCGATCTGGTCGTGCAGGCACTGGCGCGACTGCCGGAAGATCAGCAGGCTGTCGATCAGCCCGTAGACCATGTTGATCATCGGGATCACGCCGATCACGAAGCCAACGCCGTAGCGCAGCCCCAGCATGCGCCCGGCGCCGACCGCCGAGCCGTCGGTGCGCACGATGCGCAGGCCCAGCGCCACCTTGCCGATGGTCTGTCCGCGCTTGACCAGCAGCCAGCCCTGCACCGTCAGGAAGAGCGCGGCGCCCAGTACGCCGTTGGCCAGGATCAGGCTCAGGCCCGGATCGGTGGCGAACACCTTCCACGGCAGCACGAAGCCCACCACGAACAGCAGCGCCATCTGCACGATGACGTCGACGATCACCGCCAGCAGCCGCCCGCCGCGGCCGGCCAGCTCGACGCCACCGGCGGCCGGTGCGTCCCTGACTTCCGCCAGCGGCGGGGCGTAGGGGTTCGGGCCCTCGCTCATTCTCGTGTCCTCCCTCAAAGACCGTGGCCCATTCTAGGCACGGCCGCCGCGCTCCTAGAATCGAGCCCATGAAAGCCTCCGAGATCCGCTCCACGTTCCTGAAGTTCTTCGAGTCCAAGGGCCATACGGTCGTGGCCTCGAGCCCGGTGGTGCCGGGCGACGACCCGACGCTGCTGTTCACCAACGCCGGGATGAACCAGTTCAAGGACGTGTTCCTCGGCTTCGACAAGCGGCCGTACTCGCGCGCCGCCACCAGCCAGAAGTGCATCCGCGCCGGCGGCAAGCACAACGACCTGGACAACGTGGGCTACACCGCGCGCCACCACACGTTCTTCGAGATGCTGGGCAACTTCTCGTTCGGCGACTACTTCAAGCACGACGCGCTGCAGTTCGCCTGGGAACTGCTCACCGTGCACTTCAAGCTGCCCAAGGACAAGCTCTGGGCCACCGTCTACGCCGAGGACGACGAGGCCTACGACATCTGGAAGAACGTGATCGGGCTGCCGGCCGAGCGCATCGTGCGCATCGGCGACAACAAGGGCGCCCGCTACATGTCCGACAACTTCTGGATGATGGGCGACACCGGCCCCTGCGGCCCGTGCTCGGAGATCTTCTACGACCACGGCCCCGAAGTCGCCGGCGGCCCGCCGGGCAGCCCCGAGCAGGACGGCGACCGCTACATCGAGATCTGGAACAACGTCTTCATGCAGTTCAACCGCACCGAAGACGGTGTGATGCACAAGCTGCCGAAGCCGAGCGTGGACACCGGCATGGGCCTGGAGCGCCTGGCCGCGGTGCTGCAGCACGTGCACAGCAACTACGAGATCGACATGTTCGTCGGCCTCATCGCGGCCGCGAAGGCGGCCGTGGAGGCGACGGGCGGCAAGGACGTCGACGGCAACTCGCCGTCGCTGAAGGTCATCGCCGACCACATCCGCGCCTGCAGCTTCACGGTGGTGGATGGCGTGATCCCGGGCAACGCCGGCCGCGGCTACGTGCTGCGCCGCATCGCACGCCGCGCGATCCGCCACGGCTACAAGCTGGGCGCGCGCAAGCCCTTCTTCCACACGCTGGTGAAGCCGCTGGCCGACGAGATGGGCGCGGCCTACCCGGAGCTCGCGCGCGACGTGGCGCGTGTCACCGACGTGCTGAAGGTCGAGGAGGAGCGCTTCTTCCAGACCATCGCCAAGGGCATGGAGATCCTCGAAGGCACGCTGGCGAACGGCGCCAGGGCGGTCGACGGCGAGACCGCCTTCAAGCTGCACGACACCTTCGGCTTCCCGCTCGACCTGACGGCCGACGTGTGCCGCGAGCGCGGCGTGGTCGTCGACGAGGCCGGCTTCAACGCCGCGATGCAGCGCCAGCGCGAGCAGGCGCAGGCGGCGGCGAAGTTCAAGATGGCCGCCGGCCTGGACTACAAGGGCGCGAACACCGCGTTCGAGGGCTACGAGCACCTGGCGGCGCAGGGCGCGAAGGTGAGTGCGATCTACATCGACGGCAGCCCGGTGCAGAAGGCCTCGGCCGGCGACGATGTGGTGGTGGTGCTGGACCGCACGCCGTTCTACGCCGAGAGCGGCGGCCAGGTGGGCGACACCGGCGAGCTGCGCAACGCCACCGCGCGCGTGCTGGTGGACGACACGGTGAAGGTGCAGGCCGCGGTGCACGGGCACCAGGGCCGCGTGGTCGAAGGCGCGATCGCGGTGGGCGACACGATCGACGCGCGCGTCGACGGGGAGCGTCGCGCGAAGACGATGCGCAACCACAGCGTCACGCACCTGATGCACAAGGCGCTGCGCGAGGTGCTGGGCGCGCACGTGCAGCAGAAGGGCAGCCTGGTGACGCCGGAGCGCACGCGCTTCGACTTCGCGCACAACGCACCGGTCACCGACGCGCAGATCGCGCAGATCGAGGCCCAGGTCAACGCCGAGATCCTGGCCAACGCGGCCACGCAGGCGCGCGTGCTGCCGATCGCCGACGCACAGAAGCTCGGCGCGATGATGCTGTTCGGCGAGAAGTACGGCGACGAAGTGCGCGTGCTCGACATCGGCACCAGCCGCGAACTGTGCGGCGGCACGCACGTGGCGCGCACCGGCGACATCGGGCTCTTCAAGATCGTCGCCGAGGGCGGCATCGCGGCCGGCATCCGGCGCGTGGAGGCCGTCACCGGCGACAACGCGCTGGCCTACCTGCAGCAGCTGGAAGGCACGGTCAACGGCCTGGCCGGCACGCTGAAGGCGACGCCGGCGGAAGTGCCGGGCCGCGTCGCGGCGGTGCTGGAGCAGCTGCGCGCGCTGGAGAAGGAAGTCACCGCACTGAAGGGCAGGCTGGCGTCCTCGCAGGGCGACGAGCTGCTGACGCAGGCCGTCGACGTGAAGGGCATCAAGGTGCTGGCGGCCACGCTGCAGGGCGCCGACGCGAAGGCCCTGCGCGAGACCATGGACAAGCTCAAGGACAAGCTGAAGACCGCCGCCATCGTGCTGGCCGCGGTGGATGGCGGCAAGGTGCAGCTGGCCGCGGGCGTCACGTCCGACAGCACGGGCAAGGTCAAGGCCGGCGAGCTGGTGAACTTCGTCGCCCAGCAGGTGGGCGGCAAGGGCGGCGGCAAGGCCGACCTGGCGATGGCCGGCGGCACCGATGCCGCGGGCCTGCCGAAGGCGCTGGCCAGCGTGGCCGCCTGGGTGGGCGAGCGGGCCTGACGACCACGGCCGCCGCGCGCGCCGCGGCCGGCACGGCAAGAAGAAGGGGGCCCGCGGGCCCCCTTGTCGTTGGTGCCTGGCCGGCCCCGGTCAGAACTCGTACTTGAGCGTGACCTGCATCGCCCACTGCGACTCGCCCTTGGCCTGGCGCAGCGTGTAGTCGTCGACGTCGCCCACGGCGTAGATGTACTTGCCCTGGGCGTTCAGGCCGCCGGTGCTGACGAAGGTGCGCCGGTTGCCGCCCGCCGACTGGAAGGCCATCTCGTTGATGCGGCCCCAGCGGCGATCCAGGAAGTTGCCGAAGTTCAGGATGTCGAAGGAGATCGTGCCCTTGTGGTTCGACGTGAAGCCCGGCACTTCCTGGCTGATGCGCACGTCGAAGTTGTTCACGAACGGCGAGAAGCTGCCGCCGCGCTTGACCACCTTGCCGCGCGAGTCGTTGAGCTCCTTGTAGGTGCCGACGATCTGCCAGAACTTGTCCTCGGTGGCCTGCTTGGCTGCCGCGTTGGCGCCGAAGAACTCGACCTCGCCCGATCCCGGGGCCGACGGGATGTACATCAGGTCGTTGCCTGCGACGCCGTCGCCGTTCATGTCGTTGCGGAAGGTCCAGCTGTAGGGCTTGCCCTTGCGGCCTTCATAGAACACGCCGACCGTGGTGCGGTACTTGCCGACGAAGGCCTTCGAGTAGGTCAGCGAGCCGCTGACGCGGTCGCGGATCAGGTAGGCCGAGTTGCCGGTGGCGTCCTCGTTGGGGTTGAACACCGAGCGGGCGTTGAAGTTGGAGTTCGACACCGACGAGGTCAGCGGGCTCACCTCGGTGGCCGACGCCCGCGTGTACGCCACCTGCCACGACAGGCCGTCGCGGATCGGCTGCGACAGCGACAGCGTGATCGAGTTGCCGCTGCCCTTGTCGCTCTTGGCCGCCAGCAGCACGTTGTTGTAGCTGGCGTTGCTGAGCGCCCGGTTGCGCGCCCCGCCCTGGCCGTTGCTGGTGTTGCAGGCCGCGGTGTTGCTGACGAGCGAGGCGCTGCCCTGGTTGGCGGCCACGTTCCAGCACGCCGCGTCGTAGCCCTGCGGGGTGTAGAACAGCTGGCGCCCGTCGCTGCCCGTGTTGGTGGGATCGCCCAGGTTCAGGTGCTGGTAGTAGATCGCGGTCTTGTTCTTCGTGTAGACCCACTCGGCGCCGGCCACCAGGCCGGCCCACGGCAGCTCGCTCTCGAAGGCCAGGTTGGCCTTCCAGACCGAGGGCTGACCGAGGCCCTTCTCCAGGTAGTCGACGTTGGCCGCCGGCGGCGTGCCGGCCAGGTTGGTGGTCTGCCCGTCGGGGTTGGCGCTGAACAGGCCGCCGGTGCCCGGGCAGGCCGGGAAGGTGCCGGTGCCGCAGCCGACGAAGCGCGTCGCCAGGCCGGCGTTCGAGTACGGGTTGCTCAGCCACACGCTGGCCGCCTCGCCCTGGAACAGGCCGAAGCCGCCGCGCAGCTGCTTGCGCTGCTCGCCGCCGAGGTTCCAGTTGAAGCCCACGCGCGGCTGGAACAGCGACTCGCCGTCCACTGTCACCGTGTTGTCGCGGCCGAAGCCGCCGGTGCTGCGCACCACGGCCTTGGTGGTGTTGTTGAAGCTGCCGGCCACCGCGGGCGCGGCGGCCGCGGCGTTCGCCGGCGGCTTGTCGCCGCTGCTCAGCTGATCCAGGCGCGCACCGGCCGTCAGCGTGAAGTTCTTGCCCAGCTTCCAGGTGTCCTGCACGAACACGCCGGTATCGCGCAGGCGCCACTTGGCGACGCCGTCGTCGAGCGAATAGCCCGCGGCGGCGGTCTGCACCTGGTACGAGTTCGGGCGGCCCTTGACGAAGTTCTCGAGCAGCGCCTGCTCGATCTGCGCTGCGGTGGCGGTGTTGCAGGCGAAGTTGGTGGCCGCGCCGTTGAAGTCGTACAGGTAGGTCGCGCTCTCGTTCGTGCAACCGAAGGTGTAGTTGCCGTAGATGTTCTGCAGGAACGCGTTGTAGACCTTGTTGTCGGCGACGTCGGCGCCGAACTTCAGCTCGTGGTCACCCAGGTTCCAGGTGGCGCCCGCATACGCATCGATGGTCTTGGTGTCCAGCACGTTGAAGTGCCGGCTCTGCTCGGTGCCGAAGTTCAGGAAGCGGCTGCCGGTGTTGACGCCGGTGGCGGCGGCGCCGGTGTTCGGGTCGATGGGCGCCGGGCCCGTGACCTGGAACGACATCGCCGGCAGGCGGCTGCTGTTCTGCGGCACGCTGTTGTAGTCGCGCTTGGAGATCTTCAGCTCGGTGGACAGGTCCGGCGTCCAGTCGGCGAACCACTGGCCGACGATGGTGTCGACCTTCTTCTTCTGCGTCCACCACTGCGAGGTCATCTGCAGCGAGGTGGCGTTGATGTTGAACGAGCCGTTGTTGGTCTCTTCCTGCTCGGTGCGCGAGAAGCGCAGGCTGGCGCGGTGCGCGTCGCTGATGTTCCAGTCGATCTTGGCCAGGTAGTCCTTGACCTCCAGCGCGCCCGAACCGCCGGCCTGGCCAGGATCGAAGCCGTACTGGCTGCGCGCCACCGCGCTCATCGCGTCGATGAAGGTCTGCGAGATCGCCACCGCCGGCAGCGAGGCGCCGCGTGCCACGGGACCGAACTCGGGCTGCACGCGGTTGCTGGTGAGCTCTTCGTAGTTGACGAAGAAGAACAGCTTGTCCTTGAGGATCGGGCCGCCGAGCGTGAAGCCCTTGGTCGTCTCCTTGAACGCGTTGGGGCGGAAGTAGGTGCCGTTCTGGCGGTTGAAGCGGTCACCCACCTGGCTGTCGTCGCGCCACACGTAGTAGAGGCTGCCGTGCAGGTCGTTGGTGCCGCTCTTGGTGACGGCGTTGATGTTGGCGCCGGTGTAGCCCTTCTGCGTGACGTCGTAGTTGGACAGGTTCACCTGCACCGACTGGATGGCGTCGATCGAGATCGGCTGTTTCGCGGTGGGCAGCGTGTTGGCTTCCAGACCGAAGGTGTCGCTGACGGTGACGCCGTCGATCGTGATCTTGTTGTAGCGGCTGTTCTGGCCCAGCGCCGAGATCTCGCCGCGCTCCTTGTCGGTCTGCGACAGGCGCGGGTCGGTGCGGGCGTAGTCCTGCAGGTTGCGGTTGATCGACGCCTGCGCGGCCAGCTCGCGCGCACCGATGTTGGTGCCGGCGCCCATCGAGCTGCGGTTGAACTTGTCCGAGGCGGCCCGGCCGGTGACCACGATGGTCTGCGCCGGCGCACCCAGCTGGGCGTCGTAGCCCAGCGTCTCGGCCAGGTTCAGGAACACGTCGCTGCGCTTCTCGGTCAGCGTGCCCTTGGTGATGGTGATGGTGTACGGGCCACCCGGACGCAGGCCGCGCGCCGAATAGCGGCCTTCGCTGTCGGTGGTGAGGTTGGTGGCAACACCGGACTCCACGTGCAGCACGTTGACGGTGGCGCCGGCCACGGGCTTGCCATCGGCATCGGTGACGCGGCCGCTGACGGCCGAGGTGGTGTTCTGCGCCAGCGCCGGGGCGACGGCGACGATGGCGACGGCAGCGGCGATGGCCGTCCGTGAAAAGCCCGTCCAGTGGTTCATGAGCGTGGATCCCTCTGAGAAAGAAAATAAGGTCGCCGCCGAGGCGGAGACCGTTGTCGTGACACTATGCAACGAGTCCAGCGCCCCGGCGCGGCGGGGCCCCTGACTCGCGGTTGGAACAAATCCGGCTTGACTGTCCCGCCAAGCTGTGTTCTTGCCCCGCACGGCACGGCTGGCGCAAGAAACATGCCCTGCGATGCTCGCGGCCGCCCGTGGCACGGCAGTGACAGTGCCATCCATGGGACACTTCGTGGTTGTACCCATGCCACAGTCGCACGCGGCCCGCGCGCCGCGCGTCACGCCATGACCGACCCCGCCGCCGCTCGCCCGCTGGTGCGCCGCGCCACTGCGGCCGACGCCGGCGCCTTCGCCCGCATCATGGACGATGCCGAGGTGTATCCGAACCTGATGCAGATGCCGTTCGCCACCGAGGACAGCTGGCGCCAGCGCCTGGCCACCGGCAACGACCCCGACAGCGGCGATCTGCGGCTCGTGGCCGAGCTGGACGGCCGTGTCGTCGGCAGCTCGGGCCTGCACCCGGCCGCGCGGCTGCGCCGCCGCCACGTCTCGATGCTGGGCATCAGCGTGCTGGCCGAGGCGCAGCATCGCGGGGTCGGTCGGGCGCTGATGCAGGCGATGTGCGACTACGCCGACGACTGGGCGCAGGTGCTGCGCATCGAGCTCACGGTGTACGTCGACAACCGGCGCGCGATCGCGCTGTACGAAAGCTTCGGCTTCCGCGTCGAAGGGACCCACCGCGCCTATGCGCTGCGGCGTGGCGTCTACGAGGACGTGCATGCGATGGCGCGCCTGCATCCGAACGCGCCGGGGGTGTCGTGGCCTGCCGCCTGAGCCCGTGCAGGCACCAAGCGGGTGCCGTGTCCGCACGGGGCCGGGGCTGTCGGAGGGCGGTCCGATGATCAGCGTCGCGCCGCCGCGCAACACCGACGCCGAGATCGAGGCCTTCATCGCCACCTGCGAGACGCTCGGGCACTTCGACCGCGGCGTCACCTACGACTTCGTCGACGGCTTCCTCACCGCGCTGGCCGCGGCACCGCGCCAGGTGCCGCCCGAGCGCTGGCTGGAGGCGATGTGCGAGGACGCTTTCGGCCGCGCCTTCGCCGACCCCGCCGCGTACGCCGAGGCGCTGGCCGTCTTCCAGGCCCGCCTGCGCGTGCTGTTGGCACAGCTGGACCCCGAGGCGCTGCTCGACGACCCCGACCAGCCGCGGCTCGACCCGCTGATCGCCGAGTACACCGCGGAAGACCGCCGCCGCATGGTGGACGAGGACGGCATGCCGGAAGAGGACGCCGCCATCTACCAGACCGGCGTCTGGTGGGCCGAGGGCTTCTTCCACGCGGTGGGCGGCCTGCCCGAGGTGTGGCAGTTGCCCGAGGGCGACGAGCCCGAGGCCGCCTTCGAGGTCGCCTTCAAGCAGATCGAGGCGCTGCGCACGCCGCCGGATGAAGACGGGTGGAAGCAACACCTGGCGACCTACTGGCCCAAAGGCGAGCCGACACGCGACGACCTGATCCACGAGGCCTGCATGTCGGTGCAGGACATCCGGCTGTTCTGGGTGGACTTCGCGCCCATCACGGCGCCGCGGCGCGTGGAAGCCACGCCTGGCCGCAACGACCCCTGCCCCTGCGGCAGCGGGAAGAAATACAAGAAGTGCCACGGCGCGGCGGCGTGACAGCGCGCGCCGCCGGCCGCTCTCAGGCGTAGACCAGCTCGCGCGCCTTGCCGCTGAAGATGCGGTACGCGAACACCGTGTAGCCGACGATGGCCGGCACCGTGACGGCGCAGCCCACCGCGATGACCGCCAGCGACTCGGTGGCGCTGGCTGCCTGCCACACCGTCAGGCGGTCCATCACGACATACGGAAAGAGGCTGTAGGCCAAGCCGATCGCGCCCAGCCCGAACACCGCCACCAGCAGCGCGAACGGCGCCCAGCACAGCTTGCCGAGCACGCGGTGCGAGTTCAGCAGCGCGCGCGCGGCCAGCAGCGCGGCCAGCGTGGTGAGCGGGATCGGCAGCAGCGCGATGAACTGCGGCAGGCTGAACCAGCGTTCGCGCACCGTGGGGCTCACCACCGGCGTGGCCAGCGAGATCAGCCCGATGCCCAGCACCACCGGCGGCCACGCGATGCGGGCCCAGCGCACCGCGTCGCGCTGCAGGGCGCCTTCGGTCTTCATCACCAGCCAGGCCGCGCCGATCAGCACATAGGCGGCCGGCAGCAGCAGCGCGATGGCGGCGGCGAACAGCCAGAACGGCCAGCCCTCCTGCAGCCCGGTCACGTAGCGCCCCAGCATCCAGCCCTGCGCTGCCGCGGCCAGGCCCGATCCGACGAAGAAGGCGCGGTTCCACAACGGCCGGTGGTGGTCCTGCGCCTTGACGCGGAAGTCGAACGCCACGCCGCGCAGGATCAGCCCCACCAGCATCAGCGCCACCGGCAGGTACAGCGCGGTGAGCACGATGCCGTGCGCCTTCGGGAACGCGATCAGCAGGATGCCCACGCCCAGCACCAGCCAGGTCTCGTTGGCGTCCCAGAAGGGGCCGATGCTGGCGATCATCAGGTCCCGGTCCGCATCGGCCGTCGCGCGCGGCAGCAGCAGCCCCACGCCGAGGTCGTAGCCGTCCAGCACCACGTAGGCCAGCATCGCCAGGCCCATCAGGCCCAGGAAGATCACCGGCAGTGCCTGGTCCCAGTTCATGGCGTGGCTCCCGCCGGCACGAGCTTCGGCAGGGGCCGCAGGTCCACCGGCTTCTCGGCCATGTGCTTCACGACACCGACGTAGGCGACGATCAGCGCCAGGTACACCGTGAGGTAGAGCGCCAGCGTGGTGGCGACGAGCGGGCTCGGCACGCGCGACACCACCTCGTCGACGCGCACCAGGCCGAACACGATGAAGGGCTGGCGGCCGATCTCGGTGACGTACCAGCCGGCCAGCGTCGCCAGCCAGCCCGAGAAGCTCATGCCCGCCAGGCCCCACAGGAAGGTGCGCGGCAGCGCCTCGGCGCGCCAGCCGCGGCGGCGGTACAGCCACAGGCCGATCCAGCCGAAGGCCAGCATCAGCATGCCGGTGCCGACCATCACGCGGAAGCCGAAGAAGAGCGGCTTCACCGGCGGGTGCGCAGCCGGGAAGTCGTCCAGGCCCTTGAGCTCGCCGTCGGCGTCGTGGCGCAGGATCAGCGCCGCCAGCCGGGGCACGCCGATCGCGTGGCGGTTCTCGCGCGCCGCCTCGTCGGGCAGCGCGAAGAGCAGCAGCGGCGCGCCCTTCTCGCCGCGCCAGATGCCTTCCATCGCCGCGATCTTCTGCGGCTGGTGCTCGAGCGTGTTCAGGCCGTGCAGGTCGCCGACGACGATCTGCAGCGGCACCAGCAGCGCCGCCGCGGTGAGGCCGGTGCGCAGCACGCGTGGTGTCGAGGCATTGGCCTTCTTCTTCAGCAACTGCCAGGCGCTCACGCCCGCCAGCACGAAGGCGACCGTCAGCGCCGACGCCAGCAGCACGTGGGCCAGGCGGTACGGGAACGAGGGGTTGAAGATGACCTCGAGCCACGAGCGCACGAAGAACTCGCCGTTGCGGATCTCGTAGCCGGCCGGCGTGTGCATCCACGAGTTCAGCGCCAGGATCCAGAACGCGCTCATCGTGGTGCCGAAGGCCACCAGGCAGGTGGCCACCAGGTGCGCCCGCTCGCTCACCCGGCCGTGGCCGAACAGCATCACGCCCAGGAACGTGGCTTCCAGGAAGAACGCCGTCAGTACCTCGTAGCCCAGCAGCGGCCCCGCGACGTTGCCCACGCGCTCCATGAAGCCGGGCCAGTTGGTGCCGAACTGGAAGCTCATCGTGATGCCGCTTACCACGCCCAAGGCGAAGGTCAGCGCGAAGACCTTGGTCCAGAACCGGTAGGCGACCAGCCAGGCCTCGTCCTGGGTCTTCAGCCAGCGCAGGCGAAAGAACAGCAGGGTCCAGCCGAGTGCGATGCTGATGGTGGGGAAGAGGATGTGGAAGCTGATGTTGGCCGCGAACTGCAGGCGGGCCAGGAGCAGGGCGTCCATGTGTGTGCGTCCTTCAGGCGCGGCCGCGGGCCTTGCCGGTGAACTCGAGCAGGCGCTGCACCTTGGCGCCCATCCTCATCAGCTGCGAGAGCGTTTGCTGGTCGAGCCGCTGCACGTCGTCGAACCAGGTGGTGATCATCTCGATCAGATCGTGCATGCCCTTCATGCGTTCCTGCGCGTGGCGGTCTTCGGCCGTGGCGGGCGTCTCCAGCAGGGCGTTGCGCAGCATCGACAGCGTCGGTTCGATCTCGCGCCGGCGCCGTTCCTCGGCCAGGGTCTGGAACACCTCCCAGGCGTCGCCGGGCGCGTCGAAGTACTCGCGCCGGTCGCCCGGCAGGTGCCGCAGGCGCACCAGGCGCCAGGCCTGCAGTTCCTTGAGCCCCATGCTGACGTTGCTGCGGCTGAACTCCAGCTTCTCGGCGATGTCGTCGGCGTGCAGCGGCTCCTGCGACACGTAGATCAGCGCGTAGATCTGCCCCACCGTGCGGTTGATGCCCCAGCGGCTGCCCATCTCGCCGAAGTGGCCGACGAAGCTCTGGACGAGGGGGGTGAGTGCAGCCATGGCAAGGTGCCGGGTGGGTTGTTCTGGCTCAAGAGTCTATCGAATTTTCAGGAAATACTGAAACTTCAGGATGTCCACGGCGGCAACGGCGCCCGGGGCGCGCTGCTAGAGTGCCGGCCCATCATGAGCAAAGCACCCGGCCTGCAGGGCAGGCACATCGTCCTCGGGCTCTCGGGCGGCGTGGCCTGCTACAAGGCCGCCGAGCTGGCGCGCGAGCTCATCAAGGCCGGCGCCACCGTGCAGGTGGTGATGAGCGACGCGGCGCAGCAGTTCATCACGCCGGTGACGATGCAGGCGCTCACCGGCCGCCCGGTCTACACGAGCCAGTGGGACGCACGGCTGCCGAACAACATGCCGCACATCGACCTCTCGCGCGAGGCCGATGCGATCGTCGTCGCGCCGGCCAGCGCCGACTTCATCGCGCAGCTGGCCCAGGGCCGCTCGGGCGAGCTGCTGGCGCTGTTGTGCCTGGCGCGCCCGCTCGAGCGCTGCCCGCTGCTGGTGGCGCCGGCGATGAACCGCGAGATGTGGGCCCACCCGGCCACGCAGCGCAACGTGGCGCAGATCCGCGCCGACGGCAGCACGGTGCTGGGCCCGGCCGCCGGCGACCAGGCCTGCGGCGAGATCGGCGACGGCCGCATGCTGGAGGCCGAGGAACTGCGCGACGAGCTCGAAGCCTTCTTCCAGCCCAAGCTGCTGGCCGGACGCTCGCTGCTGGTGACCGCCGGCCCGACGTTCGAGGCGATCGACCCGGTGCGCGGCATCACCAACCATTCGAGCGGCAAGATGGGCTTCGCGATCGCGCGTGCCGCCGCCGAAGCCGGTGCCACCGTGACACTGGTGGCGGGACCCGTGCACCTGCCCACGCCGCGCGGTGTGCGGCGCATCGACGTGCAGAGCGCTCGGCAGATGCTCGACGCCGTGCTGCCGCTGGCGGCCACGCACGGCATCTTCGTCGCCACCGCCGCGGTGGCCGACTGGCGGCCATCCACGTCGACCGAGCAGAAGATCAAGAAGGACGGCAGCGGCCAGGCACCGACGCTGACGCTGACCGAGAACCCGGACATCCTGGCCACCGTGGCACGCCTGCCCGAGGTGGTGCGCCCGTGGTGCGTGGGCTTCGCCGCCGAAAGCCACGACGTGCTGAAGCACGCGCGGGCGAAGCTGGAGCGCAAGGGCGTGCCGCTGATCGTCGCCAACCACGGCCCTTCGACCTTCGGCCGCGACCACAACAGCCTGGTGCTGGTGGACGCCGCCGGCGACCGCGAACTGCCGCCGGGCGACAAGCTCACGCTGGCGCGCCTGCTCGTCGCCGAGATCGCCCAGCGCGCGCCGGAGCCCAAGGCATGACCACCATCGCCGTCAAGGTGCTCGATGCGCGCATGGCCGAATACCTGCCGGCCTACGCGACGCCCGGCAGCGCGGGCCTGGACCTGCGCGCCTGCCTCGACGCCCCGCTGGACCTGCAGCCCGGTGCCGCCGCGCTGATTCCCACCGGCCTTTCCATCCACATCGCCGACCCCGCGCTCGCCGGCATGCTGCTGCCGCGCTCGGGGCTGGGCCACAAGCACGGCATCGTGCTCGGCAATTTGGTGGGCCTGATCGACAGCGACTACCAGGGCCCGCTGATGGTGAGCTGCTGGAACCGCGGCAGCACCGCCTACACCGTGCAGCCGCTGGAGCGCATCGCGCAACTGGTGATCGTACCGGTGGTGCAGGCGCGCTTCGAGCGCGTCGACAGCTTCGAGGCCAGCACGCGCGGCGCCGGCGGGTTCGGGTCCACCGGCACGCGCTGAAAACCGCGTCAGTGCAGCGGGCCGGGGTTGTCGTCCGGCGTGCCGGACAGCACCGTTACCGGCGCGTTGCCCACGCTGCCGGCGTCGATCTCCTCCGCAGTGGCCTCGCGCACGTCGCGCACCTTGAGGGCCAGGCGCAGCGCCATGCCGGCGAGCGGGTGGTTGCCGTCCAGCACCACGTGCGACGGGTAGACCTCGGTGACGATGTAGATCGCGTCGGCCGGCATGTCGGGCGTCGCCGCGCCCTTGGGCAGGCCCTCGAAGGCCATGCCGGTCTCGATGTTGTCGGGGAACAGCTTGCGGTCCTCGAAGCAGACGAGCTCGGGCTTGTAGTCGCCGAACGCGTGCTCGGGTTCCAGCTGCAGCTGCAGTTCGTCGCCGGGCGCGTGGCCGGCCAGCGCTTCCTCGACCTTGGCCAGCAGGTCGTCGCCGCCGTAGAAGAACTCGACCGGCTGCGTCAGCTCGTCGATCGGGCGGTTCTGCGCGTCGGTGAGCGTCCAGGTCAGGCTCACGACGCAGGGGTCTTCGATCAGCATCGGCAGATCATGGCACAGGGGTGCCATCCGCCAGAATCGCGTCCATCATGACGATGGACATCCAGGCGCCGCTGGCGTTGCTCGGCGGGCTGTCGCCCGCGCAGTTCATGCGCCGCCACTGGCAGAAGAAGCCGCTGCTGGTGCGCCAGGCCTGGCCCGGCGTGGAGCCGCCGCTGGCGCGCGCGGCGCTGTTCGAACTGGCGGGGAGGGACGACGTGGAGTCGCGCCTCGTGCAGCGGCGCGCCGACGACCGCTGGACCGTGCGCCAGGGGCCGATGCCGCGGCGCGCGCTGCCGCCGGTGGCACGGCCGCACTGGACCCTGCTGGTGCAGGGCCTGGACCTGCACGTGCCCGCGGCGCACGCGATGCTCTCCCGCTTCCGCTTCGTGCCCGACGCGCGACTCGACGACCTGATGGTCTCCTGGGCCAGCGATGGCGGTGGGGTCGGCCCGCACCTGGATTCGTACGACGTGTTCCTGATCCAGGCGCAAGGCCGCCGGCGCTGGCGCGTCGGCCCGCCGCCGCGCCGGCCGGCCTGGGTGGAGGGCGCGCCGCTCAAGCTGCTGGACGGCTTCGAGCCGACCCACGACTGGGTGCTCGAGCCCGGCGACATGCTCTACCTGCCGCCGCTGTGGGGCCACGACGGCACGGCAGTGGATGGCGACTGCATCACGTGCTCGGTCGGCTTCCGTGTACCCGCTGCCGGCGAGCTGGCGCGCGAACTGCTGGTGCGGATGGCGGACGTCGACGAGCCGGCCGGCACGCTCTACCGCGATCCGGCGCAGCGCGCCACCGCATCGCCCGCGGCGGTGCCGGCGGCGCTGGAGGACTTCGCCCGCCGCGCGCTGCAGCGCCAGCTGGCCGATCCGATGGCGCTGCCGCGCGCGCTCGGCGAGGTGCTGACCGAGCCCAAGCCGCGCGTGTGGTTCGAGGCCGGCACAGGCGCCGCCGGCGGCGCACTGCGCCTGGACGCCGCCACCCGCATGATGTACGACAGCCGCCACCTGTTCATCAACGGCGAGTCCTTCCTCGCGTCGGGACGCGACGCGCGCCTGCTGCGCGCCTTTGCCGACACCCGGTGCCTGCCGGCGGCGGCGCGCAGCCGGCTCTCGGCGGCGGCGCAGGCGCTGGTGGACGAGTGGATGGCCGCAGGCTGGTGCCAAGGAGACGAACGATGAGCGATCCGAATCTGCCGGCGCCCACCATCGATGGCCGCAACGGCTGGGCCGCGGCGGTCAGGTGGGGCTTCGAGGCCGCGTTCGCGCACGGCGCGCGGCGCATCGTCTGCTGCTCGCCCGACTTCGCGGACTGGCCGTTCGACGACGCCGCGCTGCTGCAGGGCCTGACCACCTGGCTCAAGCGCCCGCAGCGCCGGCTTCAGCTGGTGGCGCGCAGCTACGACGACGTGCCGCGCCGCTGCCCGCGCTTCAACGCCTGGCGCGTCGACTGGTCGCATGCCATCGAGGCCTGGGTCGCGCCCGAGGAGCTGGCGGCCGAACTGCCGAACGTGACGGTGTCGGACGGCGGCGTGTCCGTGCAGCTGATCGATGCCCTGCACTGGCGCGGCCGCGCCGAACAGGACGAGCGCCGTGCCCGGCTCTGGTGCGACGAACTTGATGCCGTGATGCAACGATCGGAACGCGGATTCGCGGCCAGCACCCTGGGGCTCTAGGGATTGCCCTAATTCGAGCTATACTCATGGGCTAGGCGGAGGAGGGAGAGCTCCTTTGCCTTGGCCATCTTCCTGGCATGGGTCTCTGAGCGTTGGCAAAGAGCGCCCGCAAGAAGCTCCACTGACCCGTTCCGACCCAAAACACTTGAGGACACACATGAGCAAGTCGATCGTTCTGGCTTCCCTGGTTGCAGCCGTGGCCCTGGCCGCCTGCGGCAAGAAGGAAGAGGCTCCGGCCCCGGCCGCGCCGGCCGCTGCCCCGGCTCCGGCCCCGATGGCCGACGCCGCCAGCGCTGCCGCCTCGGCCCCGATGGCCGACGCCGCTTCGGCTCCCGCCGCTGCTGCCAGCAAGTAAGCACGCCGCACCCTGGTGGGTGCAGCCAGCGAAGAAGCCGCCCCCGGGCGGCTTCTTCCATTTCAGGCCGCTGCTTCGAGTCCGTTGTCGAAATGCGCCCGCATCAGGCGCGCCGCACCGTCGGCATCGCGTGCCGCGATGGCCTGCATCAGCGCGCGGTGCTCGGCCAGCGATTCCGCCAGCCGCCCCTGCTTCAGCAGCGAGTGGTGGCGGTTGAGCTTCATCACCTTGCGCAGGTCGCGGGCGGTCTGCTCGGCCCAGCGGTTGCCGGCCATCTGCAGCAGCGCCATGTGGAACTGCTCGTTGGTGGCGAAGAAGGCGTCGCGCCGGCGCACCTGGCTTTCCAGCCGTTCGTGCAGGCGCGCGAGTTCCGTGCGCTGCGCGTCGGTGCCGCTGCGCGCCACCGTGCCGGCGGCGTCGCTCTCCAGCAGTGCCAGCACGTGGTAGACCTGGGCCACGTCGTCGCGCGACATCTCGGTGACGTAGGCGCCGCGGCGCAGCTTCATCGTCACCAGGCCTTCCACCGCCAGCACCTTCAGCGCCTCGCGCAGCGGCGTGCGGCTGATGCCGTAGGCGGCGGCGAGCTTCATCTCGTCGATCCAGGCCCCCGGTTCGAGCTCGCGGGCGTAGATTTGCTGGCGCAGCCGCTCGGCCACGTCCTGGTACAGGGCGCGGCGGGCGAGGGGCGCGTCGGGGGCGGCGGTGGGGTCCACGGGCTGTCAGCGTGGCGTGGGGTTTGAATTCATAATTATGCATAATGCAGCGCCGGCGACAACCGGCTCAGGAGCGCTATCGATGAGCAAGCACGGCGACGCGGAGCGTGCCCAGCAACAACCCGAATTCACCTCGGCCACCCTGGACCAGTGGACGAAGGCGGCATCGAAGTCGGCGCCGGGCGGCGACCTCTCGGCGCTGAACTGGCGCACGCCCGAGGGGCTCGTCGTCAAGCCGCTGTACACCGCGGCCGACACGGCCGGCCTGCCGCACGCCGACACGCTGCCCGGCTTCGAGCCCTTCATCCGCGGCCCGCAGGCCACGATGTACGCGGTGCGGCCGTGGACCATCCGCCAGTACGCCGGCTTCTCCACCGCCGAAGACAGCAACGCCTTCTATCGCCAGGCCCTGGCCGCCGGCGGCCAGGGCGTCAGCGTGGCCTTCGATCTGGCCACCCACCGCGGCTACGACAGCGACCACCCGCGCGTCACCGGCGACGTCGGCAAGGCCGGCGTGGCGATCGACTCGGTGGAGGACATGAAGATCCTCTTCGACGGCATCCCGCTCGACCAGGTCAGCGTCTCGATGACGATGAACGGCGCGGTGCTGCCCGTGCTGGCGGGCTACGTCGTCGCGGCCGAAGAGCAGGGCGTGAAGCAGGCGCAATTGAGCGGCACTATCCAGAACGACATCCTCAAGGAGTTCATGGTCCGCAACACCTACATCTACCCGCCAGAACCCTCGATGCGCATCGTCGCGGACATCATCGAGTACACGGCGCGGCAGATGCCGAAGTTCAACTCGATCAGCATCTCCGGCTACCACATGCAGGAGGCCGGCGCGAACCAGGCGCTGGAACTGGCCTTCACGCTGGCCGACGGCAAGGAGTACGTGAAGACGGCGGTGGCGCGCGGGCTGGACGTCGACGAGTTCGCCGGGCGGCTCAGCTTCTTCTGGGCGGTCGGGATGAACTTCTATCTCGAGATCGCGAAGATGCGCGCGGCCCGGCTGCTGTGGACGCGCATCATGAAGGGCTTCGGCGCGAAGAACCCGAAGAGCCTGATGCTGCGCACGCACAGCCAGACCAGCGGCTGGAGCCTGACCGAGCAGGACCCGTACAACAACGTCGTGCGCACGACCATCGAGGCGATGGCCGCGGTCTTCGGCGGCACGCAGAGCCTGCACACCAACAGCTTCGACGAAGCCATCGCGCTGCCCACCGAGTTCAGCGCCCGCATCGCCCGCAACACGCAGCTGATCCTGCAGGAGGAGACCCACATCACGAACGTGGTCGATCCCTGGGCCGGCAGCTACCTGATGGAGACGCTCACGCAGCAGATGGCCGACAAGGCCTGGTCCATCATCGAGGACGTCGAAAGGCAGGGCGGCATGACCAAGGCCGTCGACAGCGGCTGGGCCAAGCTGCAGATCGAAGCCAGCGCGGCCGAGAAGCAGGCGCGCATCGACTCGGGCAAGGACGTGATCGTCGGCGTCAACAAGTACAAGCCGAAGACGCAGGACAAGATCGAGATCCTGGAGGTGGACAACGTGAAGGTGCGCGAAGGCCAGATCGCGCGCCTGAAGCAGATCAGGGCCACGCGCGACGGTGCGAAGGTGCAGCTGGCGCTCGATGCGCTGACCGAGGCCGCGCGCTCGGGGCAAGGCAACCTGCTCGCGCTCAGCATAGCCGCCGTGCGGCTGCGCGCCACCGTGGGAGAGATCAGCGATGCACTCGAGAAGATCTTCGGCCGCCACCGCGCCGACATCCAGAAGGTGACCGGCGTGTACGCCGCCGCCTACGACAGCGCCGAGGGCTGGGACAGGCTCAAGGCCGAGATCGCCGCCTTCGGCGAGGCGCAGGGCCGCCGCCCGCGCGTGATGATCGCCAAGCTCGGCCAGGACGGCCATGACCGCGGCGCAAAGGTCGTCGCCACCGCGTTCGCCGACCTCGGCTACGACGTCGACATGGGCCCGCTGTTCCAGACGCCCGAGGAATGCGCCCGCCAGGCGATCGAGAACGACGTGCATGCGGTGGGCGTGAGCACGCTCGCCGCGGGCCACAAGACGCTGGTGCCGGGCATCATCGCCGAACTGAAGAAGCAGGGCGCCGACGACATCATCGTGTTCGTCGGCGGCGTGATCCCGCAGCAGGACTACGGCTTCCTCTACGACGCCGGCGTGAAGGGCATCTACGGCCCGGGCACGCCGATCCCCGTGAGCGCGAAGGACGTGCTCGAACACATCAAGACGGCCGTCGCGCGCTGAAGATGCTGCCTGCCGACCGGGCGCTGGTGGATGCGGTGCTGGGCGAACCCGGCGCCGTGCAGCGCCGTGCGGTCGCCAAGAGCATCACGCTGCTGGAAAGCACCCGCGCCGACCACCGCGCACGCGCCGACGAGCTGCTGAACGCACTGCTGCCGCGTGCCGGCCGCTCGTTCCGCCTGGGCATCAGCGGCGTGCCCGGCGTGGGCAAGAGCACCTTCATCGAGACCCTCGGGCTGATGCTGCTGGCGCAGGGCCACCGCGTCGCGGTGCTGACGGTGGACCCGAGCAGCAGCGTCAGCGGCGGCAGCATCCTCGGCGACAAGACGCGCATGGAGCGGCTGTCGATGGACGAGCGCGCCTACATCCGGCCCAGCCCTTCGGCCGGCACGCTGGGCGGCGTGGCCGAGAAGACGCGCGAGGCGATGCTGGTCTGCGAAGCGGCGGGGCATGACATCGTGATCGTCGAGACCGTGGGCGTCGGCCAGAGCGAGACCGCTGTGGCCGGCATGACCGACATCTTCGTGCTGCTGCAGCTGCCCAACGCGGGCGACGACCTGCAGGCTATCAAGAAGGGCGTGATGGAGCTGGCCGACCTGGTGGTGATCAACAAGGCCGACCTCGACGAAGCCGCCGCCACCCGCGCGCGCGCGCAGATCACGAGCGCCCTGCGCTTCCTGGGCCCGCACACCACGGCGGGCACGCAGGTGCTGCAGCTCAGCGCGCTCAAGGGCAGCGGCCTGGCCGACTTCTGGCAGGCCGTCACCACGTTCCGCGAGCGGCAGCACACCAGCGGACGACTGACCGAGCGCCGGCACGCCCAGGACCAGGCCTGGATGTGGGAACGCATCGAAGCCGGCCTGCGGCAGCGGTTCCGAACGAATGCGGCGGTGCGCGAGGCCTTGCCCTCGATCACCGCAGACGTGAAGGCGGGGCACATCGCCGCCTCGGTGGCCGCGCGGCGGTTGCTGGACCTCTTCAACTGACACAGAGACACCCCATGCACGACATCATCCAGGAGCTCGAACGCAAGCGCGCCGCGGCGCGGCTGGGCGGCGGCCAGCGGCGCATCGATTCGCAGCACGGCAAGGGCAAGCTCACCGCGCGCGAGCGGCTGGAACTGCTGCTGGACGAAGGCACCTTCGAGGAATGGGACCTGTTCGTCGAGCACCGCTGCACCGACTTCGGCATGCAGGACAACAAGGTGCCCGGCGACGGCGTGGTCACCGGCTACGGCATGATCAACGGCCGGCTCGTGTTCGTGTTCAGCCAGGACTTCACCGTCTTCGGCGGCGCGCTGTCCGAAGCGCACGCCGAGAAGATCTGCAAGGTGATGGACCAGGCGATGAAGGTCGGCGCGCCGGTGATCGGGCTGAACGACAGCGGCGGTGCGCGCATCCAGGAAGGCGTGGCCTCGCTCGGCGGCTACGCGGAAGTGTTCCAGCGCAACGTGATGGCCAGCGGCGTGATCCCGCAGATCAGCCTGATCATGGGCCCCTGCGCCGGCGGTGCCGTGTATTCGCCCGCGATGACCGACTTCATCTTCATGGTGAAGGACAGCTCGTACATGTTCGTCACCGGCCCAGAAGTCGTGAAGACGGTGACGCACGAGGAAGTGACTGCCGAGGAACTGGGCGGCGCCGGCACGCACACGGGCAAGAGCGGCGTGGCCGACCTCGCCTTCGAGAACGACGTGGAGGCGATCGCGATGCTGCGCCGCTTCTTCAACTACCTGCCGCTCAACAACAAGGAGAAGCCCCCGGCGCGCCTGAGCGGCGACCCGGCGGAGCGCCTGGACTACTCGCTGGACACGCTGGTGCCCGACAACCCGAACAAGCCCTACGACATCAAGGAGCTGATCTACAAGGTGGTCGACGACGGCGACTTCTTCGAACTGCAGCGCGAGAACGCGAAGAACATCGTCATCGGCTTCGGCCGCATGGACGGCGCGCCGGTGGGCATCGTCGCCAACAACCCGCAGGTGCTGGCCGGCTGCCTGGACATCAAGAGCAGCATCAAGGCCGCGCGTTTCGTGCGCTTCTGCGATGCGTTCAACATCCCGGTGGTGACCTTCGTCGACGTGCCCGGCTTCATGCC
>JBGAHJ010000011.1:0-164159 GCA_044226255.1 Rubrivivax sp. | reverse complement strand
TCGACGAGCTCGACCGCCTGCGCTACGGCGGCGGCGCCACGCGCTGGAGCGGCCATGCGCACTGGTGGCGGGGCTTTGCCGCCGCGCTGGGCCGCCGCGGCTCCGGATAATCGGCGCATGTCCTTCGCACCGAACCGGCGCCGCCTGCTGCAGCGCGTCGCGCTGGGCGCCCTGCTGCCCGTGCCTGCGCTGGCTGCGCGCGGCCAGCGCGCCGGCCCGGGCTACGGCACGCATGCCGAGGCCCTGGCCTTTGCCGAGAACCTGGCGCAGACGCGCCAGCTGCCGCTGGCGTGGATCCGCCGCCAGCTGGCTGCGGCCCAGCGCGTGGAGGCGGTGCGCAAGCTCGTGATGCCGCCACCGGCCGGCGTGGCGAAGAACTGGGCCGCCTACCGCGCACGCTTCGTCGAGCCGCAGCGCATCGCCGCCGGCACGGCGTTCTGGGACGCCAACACCCGCTGGCTGGACGAGGCGGAAACGCGCTGGGGCGTGCCGCCCGAGGTGGTGGTGGCCATCGTCGGCGTGGAGACCTTCTACGGCCGCATCACCGGCAACTTCCGCCTGCTGGATGCGCTGGCCACGCTGGCCTTCGACTTCCCGCCCGGCCGCAAGGACCGCAGCGCCTTCTTCCGCGGCGAGCTGGAGGAGTTCCTGGTGCTGTGCGCGCGCGAACGCAGCGACCCGCAGAGCGTGCGGGGCAGCTACGCCGGTGCGATGGGGCTGCCGCAGTTCATGCCCGGCAGCGTGAACCGCTTCGCGGTGGACTTCGACCAGGACGGCCACGTCGACCTCTACCGCAGCGGCGCCGACATCGTCGGCAGCGTCGCCCACTACCTGGCCGTGTGGGGCTGGCAGCGCGGGGTGCCGACGCACTACGCGGTGGCGGTGCCCGTCGACACGGCCGACCGCGCCGCGCTGCTGGCGCCGGACATCCTGCCGACCTTCAGCGCCGCGCAGTTCGCCGAACGCGGTGCCGAGCTAGACGCCGGCGGACGCGCGCACGACGGCACGCTGGCCCTGGTGGAACTGCAGAACGGAGACGCGGCTGCCAGCTACGTCGCCGGCACGCAGAACTTCTACGCCATCACCCGCTACAACTGGAGCAGCTACTACGCGATGGCGGTGATCGAGCTGGCGCAGGCGCTGCGCCAGCAGCGGCACGGCTGATCAGCCGGCCACCAGGCGCCGCGCGAACAGCGCATCCCAGGCCGCGAGGCCGGGCTTGGGCGTGAACCCCGCGTCGGCCAGCCCGATGCTCGCGAACAACGGCAGGTTCGCCGGCAGCGGCGGTGGCCAGGTGGCCAGGTCGATGTCGGCGAACTGCAGCTGCAGCCAGGCCCTGGCGCCCACGCGATCGAGCAGCTCGGCGTGGCGTGCCACGTAGGCCGCCTGGCGCTCGGGGCTGGAGGCGATGGTGCCCGCGCCCGCACTGGCCCAGCCGCCTTCCACCACCCAGGCCGGCAGGCTGCGGCCGGCCAGCAGCCGGCTGTAGCAGTCCAGCGGCAGGTCGGCCGGCTGGGTCCAGCCGAAGTACGGGTAGGACGACAGGCCCAGCGCCTGCATGAACGGGAAGTCGGTGAAATCGGCTTCCACGCCGACGTAGGCCCCGCTGCCGCCCAGGCGTCCCCACGCCACCTCCACCTGCACGCTGGCCATCAGCGGCGTGGCGCGGCCGGCCGCGCGCAGGGCCGCCGCGGTGTCGTTGGCGGCGGCACGCACCGCCGGGTACAGGGCGGGCGCGGCGGCGCGGATCAGGTTGCTCTCGGCCACCAGGCCCAGCATCACCGGCTGCAGCTTGCGGTCCACCGCCAGCAGGTAGTCACGGTAGAGCCGCTGCACCGCGGGCTCGGTGATGCTGCGGCCGGCGGCGCGCAGCCGCGGGGCCTCCTGCGTGCGATCGAGACCATCGTTCAGGTCGCCCATGAACACCAGCTGCAGGCCCTTGCCCTTCAGGTACTGCACGAGCTGGACCTTGTCGCGGTCGAGGATCGTGTCAGGCGACTGGCCGGCCAGCAGGTCGGTCCAGGGCAGTTCCTCGTGGATGATGGCCAGCTCGGCGCGGCGGCTCCAGGTGTCGATGCCCTGCAGCACCGCCTGGACCGTGGGCGTGGGCGGATTGGGCGAGAAGCCCATCCTCCAGCTGCGGGTGCCCGGCCCTTCCGCGGCAGCGCCGCCCCCGCCGCTGCCGCAGCCGGCCAGCGGCAGCGCCGAAGCGGCGGCCAGGGCGGCACTGAATCGGCGGCGCTGCATGCCGGCGATCATAGGCACAGAAATTTTCCGGTTTTGGGGTGGCACCGGGTCAACCGGGCGTGCCGGGCGGGCGTTGGGAAGCTCAAGCCCGGCCGCGCTGTCGCCGGGACCGCTCGGCGGACTCGGAGCTCATCGAATCCGGTTTCCATCCCATCACCCTCAAGAGATAGACACCATGACCAAGAACGTCCTGCTGGCCGCCCTGCTGTCCACCTTCGCCGCCGTCAGCTTCGCGCAAGCCCCGGCCGCTGCCCCGGCCACCCCCGCGCCGGCCGCGGCCGCCGCCCCGGCTGCCGATGCCAAGCCGGCTGCGGCTGCCGCCGACAAGAAGGCGACCAAGAAGGTCGCCACGAAGAAGGCCAAGAAGGCGAAGAAGGCCGAGAAGGCCGCCTGAGCGGGCTTTCACCAGCCAAGGAAAAGGGCCGGAGCGATCCGGCCCTTTTCCTTTGGCCTGTCAGAGCTTGCGCGGGTCGCGGAAGTCGCGCGGCTTGCTGTTGACGGGCACCAGTTGCAGGGTGACCTCGGCCTCGCCCGGCACGGGCTTGTCGCCCACGCGCTGCGGCGCGAACTCCCAGCCGCGCATCGAGGCCACGGCCCAGCGGCGCAGCGCCTCCGAGCTGGCGTTCGTGTCCAGCACCTTGACGTCGCCGCAGCGGCCGTCGGCCCCCACCTCGCACTGCACGCGCACGCTGCTCGGGGTGTCGGACGGAATGTCGTTGGGCTGGCTGGCCGCATAGCGCTTCACCGGCCGCGGCCCCACCGACATGCCGGTGACGCGCACCGCCGCGCCGCTGTCGTTGGGCTCGATGCGGAACACCGTGACCATGCCGGTGCGGAAGGTGGCGGGTGCGCCACCCTCGTCCTTGACCGGCGGGATCTTCGCGCTGGCCAGCCGCTTCTTCACCTGCTCGACGAAGGCCGGCGGGTACTGCCCCGCATCGGGCACGTCCAGGCTCTGCAGCTTGCCGTCGGGGCCGAACAGCGCGTCGGCCCAGACCTCCACCGAATACGGTTCCTTCGGCGCATCGGCCGCGGCAGCGGCCGTGGCCCAGATGGCGGCGGCCGCCAGCAGCAGCGCACGCAGTGTCTTCGTCATCGTCCTACCCCTGGAACATGGGCCGGCATCACGCGCCGGCAGGCAGAGGATTCTGGCATCCGGCGCAACGAAGATAGGGCTTGAAGCCGCCTGCCCTGCTGCCGGAGACTGGAGCCATGCGGTCCTTGCGGGCCGAGGAGTCGCTCACATGGGCCTCAGGTCGGACATCGTCACCCTCCTCACCTCGTCGGACGTCGCGCTGACCGACTTCCGGCTCTTCGGCCACCGCATCTGCGGCACGGACTACGGCCACATCGCCGGCGCCGTCCGCAGCGGCCACATCCAGATCGTCCAGGCCAGCTGGGACCCCGTGAACGGCCGGGCCTGGGACACCACGCGTGCCGCCTACAACAAGGCCTTCAACTGCTTCCTCGTCGGCGCGCAACCGAGCGACAGCCTGCTGGTGCACGAGGCCACCCACGCCATCAACGACTGGTACGGCCGCGCGCTGATGCCCGTGGAAGACGAAGGCATCGCGTACGTGGCGCAGATGGTCTATCTGTGCCGGCATGATCCGGCGATCCAGATGCTCTCGCTGTCGGGCGATTTCGCTCGGAACACGAGCCACATCGCGACGCACTGCGGCCGCGATGCCGTCCTCTGCAACCAGGCCGTGATCGGCTACGCGACCTTGGTCGCCGGCGCGCTCCGGGTGGGCGAGACGCCCTCGGCCAGCCTGATGCGCGACTTCCGCCAGGCCCTGCATCACGACCCGGGCACGCTGTTCCCCGACTCCATCCGCCAGTACAACCACATCGAGCGCACCACGATCCCGCCCGACTTCATCGCCGGCGTGCGCGGCACGCTGGTCACGGCCTGAGGCGCCGGCCCGCGGCTCAAGCCGCCATCGGCACCAGGAAGTCGCGGCTGATGCCCACGCCGAGGTCGTTCACGCGGTTGAGGAACTCGGTCAGGTAGGCGTGCAGGCCGGTGGCCAGGATCTCGTCGATGCGGCCGTACTGCAGGTCGCTGCGCAGGCGGCCGGCACGGCGCAGCGTCTCGCCGCTCTGGTCGTTGGCCACGTCCTTCAGGTTCAGCACCACCTCGTTGAGGCAGGCGGCCAGCGATCGCGGCATGTCCGGGCGCAGGATCAGCAGCTCGGCCACCTTCTCGGGCCGGATCACGTTGCGGTAGACCTTGCGGTAGATCTCGAAGCCGGAGACGGAACGCAGGATCGCGCTCCAGTGGTAGAAGTCCACCTCCTGGCCTTCCTTGGCGGCACCGGGGCCGAAGTAGTCGCCACCCGACAGCGCCTGGAACTTCACGTCGAGCAGCCGCGCGGTGTTGTCGGCGCGTTCCAGGAAGGTGCCGATGCGCAGGAAGTGCAGCGCCTCGTCCTGCAGCATCGTGCCCACCGTGACGCCGCGGCTCAGGTGCGAGCGGAACTTCACCCACTCGAACAGGCTGCTGGGGTCGCGCGCCAGCACGTCGCCCTGCAGCATGCGGTTGAACTCGAGCCAGGTCTGGTTCTGCGTCTCCCACACCTCGGTGGTCAGCGCGCCGCGCACCGCGCGCGCGTTCTCGCGCGCCGCACGCAGGCACGAGACGATGCTCGACGGGTTGGTGGCGTCGCTGACCATGAAGTCCATGACGCTGCGCGCGTCGACGTCGCTGTGCTTCTGCGAATAGCCCCAGGTCAGCTCGCTGATCGACAGCAGCCCGCGCCAGCCCTGCTCGGCCATGTCGGCGCTCTGCGGCAGCAGGCTCGTCTGGTAGTTGACGTCCAGCATGCGCGCGGTGTTTTCGGCCCGCTCCATGTAGCGCGCCATCCAGAAGAGATGGTCGGCGGTGCGTGACAGCATGATCGAACCTCCCTCTTGTCAGTCTTCCAGGACCCAGGTGTCCTTGGTGCCCCCGCCCTGCGACGAGTTGACGACCAGCGAGCCTTCCTTCAGCGCCACGCGCGTCAGGCCGCCGGGCACCGTCTGCACCTCCTTGCCCGAGCTCAGCACGTAGGGCCGCAGGTCGATGTGGCGCGGCGCGATGCCGGCTTCCACGAAGGTGGGGCAGGTGGACAGCGCCAGCGTGGGCTGCGCGATGTAGTTGGTGGGCCGCGCCTTCACCACGGCCTTGAACTCCTCGATCTCGGCCTTGGTGGCCGCCGGCCCCACCAGCATCCCGTAGCCGCCCGCGCCATGCACCTCCTTCACCACCAGCTCGCCCATGTGGTCGAGCACGTACTTCAGGTCGTCGGCCTCGCGGCACAGGTAGGTGGGCACGTTGTTGAGGATCGGCTTCTCGCCCAGGTAGAACTCGATCATCTTGGGCACGTACGGGTAGATGCTCTTGTCGTCGGCGATGCCGGTGCCGACCGCGTTGCTCAGCGTGATGTTGCCGGCGCGGTAGACGTCCAGCAGGCCGGCGCAGCCGAGCGTGCTGTCGCTGCGGAAGACCTTGGGGTCCAGGAAGTCGTCGTCGACGCGGCGGTAGATCACGTCCACGCGCCGCGGGCCCTGCGTGGTGCGCATGTAGACGAAGCCGTCGCGCACGAAGAGGTCCTGGCCTTCGACCAGCTCCACGCCCATCTGCTGCGCCAGGAACGCATGCTCGAAGTACGCGCTGTTGTACATGCCCGGCGTCAGCACCACGACGGTGGGCTCGTTGACGCCGGCGGGCGCCACCGCGCGCAGCGTCTCCAGCAGCAGGTCGGGATAGTGGGCGACCGGTGCGACGCGGTGCATCGCGAACAGCTCGGGGAAGAGCCGCATCATCATCTTGCGGTTCTCGAGCATGTAGCTCACGCCGCTGGGCACGCGCAGGTTGTCTTCCAGCACGTAGTAGTGGCCGGTGGGATCGTTGCGGTCGGCCAGCCCCGCGGCGCGCACGATGTCGATGCCGGAGATGTGCGAGTAGACGTTGCCCGGCACGTTCACGCCCATCATCTGCGGCCTGAACTGCGCGTTCTTCAGCACCTGCTCGGCCGGCACCACGCCGGCCTTCAGGATCTCCTGCCCGTGGTAGACGTCGTGGATGAAGCGGTTGAGCGCGGTGACGCGCTGCGCCAGGCCCTTCTCCATCGACTCCCACTCGGTGCGCGGGATCACGCGCGGGATCAGGTCGAAGGGGATCAGCCGCTCGGTGCCGGCGCCGTCCTCGTCCTTCGCGCCGTAGACAGCGAAGGTGATGCCGACGCGGCGGAAGATCATCTCGGCTTCCTCGCGCCGCGCCCGCATCGTCTCGGGCGGCTGGCGCTTCAGCCAGGCGTCGAACACGCGGTACTGCTCCCGCAACCCACCGGTGGGGCCGTGCATCTCGTCGAAGGCCGGCTTCATCTTTGCGTCTCTCTCGTCAAGGAGTCCTAAGCAACTCGCGTTCCGGGCCGTCG
Source organism: Rubrivivax sp. (assembly GCA_044226255.1). Taxonomy (GTDB): domain Bacteria; phylum Pseudomonadota; class Gammaproteobacteria; order Burkholderiales; family Burkholderiaceae_C; genus Rubrivivax. The sequence goes on along the minus strand of JBGAHJ010000011.1, from coordinate 157,491 downwards.
CGGGGCGCCGCGCCGGCCGGTTCGTCGATCACGCGCGTGTGCACCGCCACGCCCAGGCCGTGCGCGCCGCCGCCGCGGATCACGCCGCGCAGCGGGGTCACGTCGCCGAAGTCGCGCCCGATCGCCACGCGCACGTGGCCGCTGCCGGGCACGAGATCGTTGGTCGGGTCCAGGTCCAGCCAGCCCGCGCCCGGCCCCTCGGCCGGCACGCCGGGCGTGCCCGGGCACCACACCTGCACCCAGGCATGCGAGGCATCGGCGCCCTGCATCGTGGCACCACCTTCGGGCGCGCGCGTCAGCAGGTAGCCGCTGACGTAGCGCACCGGCAGCCCCAGCATGCGCAGCGCGCCGGCCATCAGGTGCGCGAAATCCTGGCAGACGCCGCGCCGCTGCCGCCAGACCTCAACCAGCGGCGTGTCGACCTCGGTGCTCTGGCTGCGGTACTCGAACTCGGCGTGCAGGCGCTGCATCAGCTCGATGGCCGCCGCGGCCACCGGCCGGCCCGGGCGGAAGGCGTGCAGCGCCCAGTCGCGCAGCGGCGTCAGGCGCGGCACGTAGGGTGACGGCATCGCGAACTGCACGGCGGGCTGGAACGGCGCGCGCGCCACGTAGCGCAGGCTCGCGGCCAGGGCGTCCCACGCCGGCGCGCCCTCGGCGTCCAGCGCCGCGAAGCGCGGCCGCACGCGCACGCGGCTCACGGCGCGCACCTGCAGGTCGCGGTGCGGGGCGGCCAGGCTGAAGTGGCAGTCGGCATTGCCCAGCGCATCGCAGCCTTCGCGCAGCAGCTCGGGCTCGGGCGACACCCGCATCTCGAAGTGCAGGCGCTGCTGGAAGGCATCGTCCAGCGGCTTCAGGTGCGCCAGGTGGTGCGCCAGCGACACCGGCGCCGCGTAGGCGTAGCGCGTGTCGTGGGTGATTTCCAGCAGCGTCATGGCCGGGGCTTCATATCCTCTGGTCGGCGCCCTCGGCCAGCGTGAAGTAGCGCTCGCCGACGCGGTCGGCCAGCGTGGTGGCGGCCAGCACCAGCTCGGCCGACAGCGCACGCAGCCGCTCGGCGATGGCGGCCTCGTCGGCGCCGCGCAGCGATTCCAGCGTCAGCCCCGGGCCCTGGGCCGGCAGCAGCGCCAGGAAGGGCTGCAGCGCCTCGGCCGCGCCGGGCAGCTTGCCGATCTCGGTGCGCAGCCGCCGCAGCACGCCGGCGAAGGCGCGCGGGTTCGCGCTGTCGAGCACCAGCATGTCGGTCAGCGCCAGCAGGTCCTCGTGGCGCTGGTAGCGGGCGCGGAAGGTGATCACGCTGTCGAACAGTTCCAGCAGCAGGTCGATGCCGGCGACGCTGCCCAGCGCCTGCGTCTCCAGGAACACCTGCAACCGGGTCGCGACGCCGATCAGGCGCTCGATCAGCCGCCCCACCGCCAGCAGCCGCCAGCCGTGGTCGCGCGTCATGCGGTCGGTCTGCGCGCCGGTGGCGGCCGCCAGCTCCAGGCCCAGCCGGTCCAGCGCGGGCAGCACCTGCGCCAGCGTCGGCAGGCCGCCTTCGGGCACCTGCAGCGCCTTCAGGAAGCCTTCTCTCATCGAGCGGATCAGGCCCCAGTGCTCGGACGACAGGCGCTCGCGCAGCGCCATCGACGCGCGCTCCAGCGCCGCCAGGTTGTAGGCGATGCTGCAGGTGCCTTCCGCACCGTCGCGGTCGCCCAGGCCCGCCAGCACCGCGCGCTCGAACAGCGTCGCGCTGCGCACCAGCGACGGCACGCCCTGCGGGGCCAGCCCGGTCTTCACCGACAGCACCGACAGCGCCTGCATCACCGCCGGCGGCGCGTCGTTGTCGGCGTCGATGAGCATCAGCAGCGCGCGCGCCAGGCGCACCAGCTGCTCGGTGCGCTCGGTGTAGCGGCCCAGCCAGAAGAGGTTCTCGCCGGTGCGGCTGCTCACGGGCCGGCGGCGCTGCGCGATGTCGTCCACCTGCAGCCGCTGCGGCAGCATGCTGAAGCCGTCGACCGGGCCGTCGGTGAGCACCCAGGTGTCGAGGCTGGTGCCGCCACGCTGCATGCTGACGCTGGCGTCCTCGCGCCGCGCCACGCGGGTCATGCCGCCGGGCAGCACGTGCCAGCGCCCGCCGCCGTCGGCGATCGCGTACACCCGCACCATCGCCGGGCGAAGGGCCAGCGCACCGCCGCCCCAGATGGGTGCGCGCCCGAAGCGCAGGCGGCCCTGCACGGTCCAGGCGTCGGGGTCGTCGTCGACATCGGGCGCGTCCAGCCGGGTGCGCAGCTGCGAGGTGCGGCCGTCGGCGGGGAAGGTGCTGCGCACGACCTTGTCGTCCAGGTGCCCGCGCACGTCGTCCCAGGCCAGGGCCTCGCCGCACCACCAGGTGGGCAGCGACGGCAGCTGCAGCGCTTCGCCGGTGAGGCGTTCGGCGATGCCGGGCATGAAGCCCTGGATCGCGGGCGATTCGAGGAAGGCGCTGCCCAGCGCGTTGGCCATCACCACCGAGCCCGAGCGCGCGGCCTGCAGCAGGCCGGGCACGCCCAAAGCGCTGTCCGGTCGCAGCTCGAGCGGGTCGCACCAGTCGTCGTCGATGCGGCGCAGCAGGCCGTGCACCGGCTCCAGGCCCTCGACGGTCTTCAGGAACAGGCGCTGTTCGCGCACCGTGAGGTCGCCGCCCTCGACCAGCGGCACGCCAAGGTAGCGCGCGAGGTAGGCGTGCTCGAAGTAGGTCTCGCTGTAGGGCCCGGGCGTCAGCAGCACCACGCGCGGCGTGTGGCCGCCGGCCACCGCGCGCGCAGCGCTCTCCAGCGTGTCGAGCAGGCGGCGGTAGCTGCTGGCGATGCGCTGCACGCGCAGGTCGCGGAAGGCCTCCGGGAACTGGCGCGCGATGACGAGCCGGTTGTGCAGCACGTAGCCCAGCCCCGACGGCCCCTGCGTGCGCTGCGCCACCAGCCAGAAGCGGCCGTCGGGCCCGCGCGCCAGGTCGAAGGCGACGATGAAGAGGCGCAGGCCGGGCTGCCCGTCGGCGCCGGGCGGCGGCTGGGCACCCACCATCGGGCGCAGCCAGCCCGGGTGGCGCAGCAGCAGCGCCGGCGGCAGCAGGCCTTCGTGCAGCAGCGTCTGCGGGCCGTAGAGGTCGGCCATCATCCGCTGCAGCAGCTCGGCGCGCTGGATCACGCCGGCCTCGATGTCGCGCCACTCGGGCGGCTCGATCAGCTGCGGCAGCAGCTCCAGCGACCACGGCCGCGTGGCCGCGCCGCCGGGCGTGTCGTCGCCGAAGACGTTGTGCGTGACGCCGTCGAGCTGGATGCGCTGCGCCACCTGGGTGACGCGGCGGTCCAGGTCCTCGCCGACGTCGAGGGCGTCGCCGGGCTCGGGCAGCGCCGCGGCGAAACGGCTCCAGCCGTCGCGCAGGCGGCCGTCCGGCGCACGCAGCTCGTCCCACACGCCGGCCTCCACCGGCAGCGCGCGGCCGGCCAGCACGCGGGCGGCGGTGCCGGGGTCGGCCGCGGGCTCGAACCCGGGCAGCTGGCTTTGCGACTGCGATTGCGGCATCGGCGGCAGGTTACGGCATCACGCGCCCGGCGCCTCTCAGGGCTTGCGCAGGTCCAGCGTGAACGGGTGCTCGAGGCTGGGCGCCGCCGGCGCTACGTCCATGCGGCCCGGCGTGTGGCCGAAGCGGAAGAAGCGCGCCAGGCGCCGGCTCTCGGCCTCGTAGGCGTTGACGGGGAAGCTGTCGTGGTTGCGCCCGCCCGGGTGCGCCACGTGGTAGCGGCAGCCGCCGATGCTGCGACCGCTCCAGGCATCGACGATGTCGACCGTGAGCGGCGCATGCACGCCGATGGTCGGGTGCAGCGCCGACGGCGGGTTCCAGGCGCGGTAGCGCAGCCCGCAGACGAACTCGCCGACGCGCCCGGTGGGCTGCATCGGCACCGCGCGGCCGTTCACCGTCACCACGTGGCGGTTGCCGTTCAGGCCCGTGGCCTTGATCTCCAGCCGCTCCAGCGACGAATCGACATAACGCACCGTGCCACCCGGCGCGCCTTCCTCGCCCATCACGTGCCAGGGCTCGAGCGCGTTGCGCAGCGTCAGCGCGATGCCCTGCGTGGCCAGCTCGCCGACGAGCGGGAAGCGGAACGCGAAGTGCGGCGCGAACCAGGCGCTGTCGAAGGCGTAGCCGGCGGCGTTGAGATCGGCGATCACGTCGTCGAAGTCCATCTGCACGAAGCTCGGCAGCATGAAGCGGTCGTGCAGCCCGGTGCCCCAGCGCGTGAGCCGCGTGGCGCCACGGCCGCGGTAGGGCTCGCGCCAGAACCAGGCCAGCAGCGCGCGCAGCAGCAGCTGCTGCGCCAGGCTCATGCGGGCATGCGGCGGCATCTCGAAGGCGCGCAGCTCCAGCAGGCCCAGGCGGCCGGTCGGGCCGTCGGGCGAGTAGAGCTTGTCGATGCAGAACTCGGTGCGGTGGGTGTTGCCGGTGACGTCGATCAGCACGTTGCGCAGCAGCCGGTCGATCAGCCACGGCGGGCACTGGCCGTGGGTCTGCACCTGGCGGTCCAGCTCGGCCAGCGCGATCTCCAGCTCGTAGACCTGGTCGTCGCGCGCCTCGTCCACGCGCGGGTGCTGGCTGGTCGGCCCGATGAAGAGGCCGCTGAAGAGGTAGCTCAGCGAGGGGTGGTTGAGCCAGTAGGTGAGCAGGCTGCCGAGCAGGTCGGGCCGGCGCAGGAACGGGCTGTCCGCCGGCGTGGCGCCGCCCAGCACGAAATGGTTGCCGCCGCCGGTGCCGGTGTGGCGGCCGTCGAGCATGAACTTCTCGGTCGACAGCCGGCTCTGGTGCGCCGCCTCGTAGAGGAACTCGGTGTGGTCGACCAGTTCGTTCCAGTCGTGGGCCGGGTGGATGTTGACCTCGATGACGCCCGGGTCGGGCGTCACCGACAGGTGCTTCAGGCGCGGGTCGCGCGGCGGCGGGTAGCCTTCCAGCACGACCTTCACGCCCAGCTCGACGCAGGTGGCCTCGATGGCGGCCAGCAGCTCGAGGTAGTCCTCCAGGAAGCGCAGCGGCGGCATGAAGACGTAGAGCACGCCGCTCTTGCCGCCGTGTTTCGTCTCGGCCTTCGGGCCGTTGCCGCGCTGCGGGTCGCGCACCTCCACGCAGAGTGCCGTGCGCGTGATCTCGCCGGCCGACTCGAAGCGCGCCGGCGGCACCAGCGGGTTGCGCGCGAACGGCACTTCCGGGTCGTGTTCGGTGCCCATGCGTTCGACGCCGGGGCCGGCGAAGGAGCTGGCACCGGTGGCGCCGCCGCCGTCGGCGCTGAAGCCCTCGACGTCCAGGCCGTTGTCGGCCGTTTCACCTGTGGCGCCGTCGGCCGCGGCCGCGGTGCCGCCCATCACCGGCTGCATGCGCAGCGCCGCCGCCGAAGGCAGCGGCGGCTTCGGCGCGAACGGGTCGGGCATCAGCGTCCACGGCCGGTCGCCGGCCGCGGCCCAGGGCTGCGAGTCCAGCGGCAGCCGGTAGCCCATCGGCGAATCACCGGGGATCAGGTACAGCCGCTCGTCGCGCAGGAACCAGGGCCCGGTGACCCACTGCGGGCCGGCCATGCCGACGCGCCACTCGCGCTTGAGCGGCAGCAGGTAGCCCACCGCCGCGTCGAGCTTCTGCTGGAACACGCGGCGCAGGCGCGCGCGCTCCAGCTCGTCGTCCAGCCGGGCGTCGAACGGGTCCACGTTCACCGGCAGGCGGCGCTCGCGCCACAGGTAGTACCAGGCGTCCTCGTAGCCCGGCTGCACGAAGCGCGGGTCCAGCCCGAGCCGGCGCGCCAGGCTCACGGTGAAGCGGTTGGCGTCGGCCGCGGTGTAGCGGTGGGTGTCGCGTTCGTCGGCGAAGAGCGAGGGGTCGTTCCAGCAGGGCTCGCCATCGGCGCGCCACGCGATCATCAGCGCCCAGCGCGGCAGCTGCTCCCCCGGGTACCACTTGCCCTGGCCGAAGTGCAGGAAGCCGCCCTGCCCGTACTTGGCGCGCAGCCGCTGCACCAGGCCCGTGGCCAGGCCGCGCTTGGTGGGACCGAGCGCGTCGGTGTTCCACTCGGCGGCGTCGCGGTCGTCCACCGCCACGAAGGTGGGCTCGCCGCCCATCGTCAGGCGCACGTCCTGCTTCTGCAGGTCGTCATCGACCTGATGACCCAGGTCGACGATCGCCTGCCACTGCGCGTCGGTGTACGGCAGCGTCACGCGCGGCGACTCGTGGATGCGCGTCACCGCCATGTGGTGCGAGAACTCGACCTCGCTCTTGTCGACAGCGCCGCTCACCGGCGCCGCGCTGCTGGGTTCGGGCGTGCAGGCCACCGGGATGTGGCCCTCGCCGGCCAGCAGGCCGCTGGTGGGGTCGAAGCCGATCCAGCCGGCGCCCGGCAGGTAGACCTCGCACCAGGCGTGCAGGTCGGTGAAGTCCTGCTCGGCGCCGCTCGGGCCGTCCAGCGCCTTCACGTCGGGCTTCAGCTGGATGAGATAACCGGAGACGAAACGCGCCGCCAGCCCCATGTGGCGCAGCGTCTGCACCAGCAGCCAGCCGGTGTCGCGGCACGAGCCGCTGGCGTTGGTCAGCGTGACCTCGGGGGTCTGCACGCCCGGTTCCATGCGGATCAGGTACTTGATCTCCTGCTGCAGCCGCTGGTTGATGCCGACCAGGAAGTCGATGGTGCGCTGCTTCTTCCGCGGGATGCTGGCCACGAAGGCCTTGAAGCGCGGCGTCAGCTCGGCCTTCACCAGGTAGGGCGCCAGCTCCTGCAGGCTCTCGGCGCCGTAGGCGAACGGGAAGTTCTCGGCCTCGGGCTCCAGGAAGAAGTCGAACGGGTTCAGCACCGACATCTCGGCCACCAGGTCGACGGTGACCTTGAACTCGCGCGTGCGCTCGGGGAACACCAGCCGCGCCAGGTAGTTCGCGAACGGGTCCTGCTGCCAGTTGATGAAGTGCGTGGCCGGCTCGACCCGCAACGAGTACGAGAGGATGCGCGTGCGGCAGTGCGGTGCCGGGCGCAGGCGCACGATCTGCGGCGACAGGCTCACCAGCCGGTCGTAGCGGTAGTGCGTGACGTGGTTCAGCGCAACATGGATGGACACGGGCTGGCTCCTCCGGCCTGGACTGCGGGAAATCGGGAATCCGCTTGCAAGCCGCGGGCCACCCGCGGCGGCCGGGATCGTTCCTGGGCCTGCCCGTGGATGATGCCGCATGGGCGGCGGCCGGAACGCGGCGGGCGACGGCGACAATCGCGCCGATGGCCGAACCGACTTGGATGCCCTGGGTGCAGAGCCTGAAACAGGCGCTCGCCGTGCGCGACCGGGCCGCCGCCAACGCCGCGGTGACGCAGCTGCTGGACGCCCGCGCGCCGCTGGGCGCGCAGTGGCGCCAGCTCGCCGAGCTGATGCGCATCAGCGGCGAGTTCACGCTGGCGCTGCGCGCGATGGACGCCTTCGTCGAGGCCCTGCGCGGCGACCCGCACGCCCGGTACAGCCAGGTGGTGCTGCTGACACAGGCCGGCCGCATCGCCGAAGCCCACGCGCTGCTGGCCACGCTGCCGCGCGACGTGCCCGACGCCGCCGGCCGCGCCTACGTGCTGGGCAACACCGCCACCAGCCTGGGCCGCTTCGACGCGGCACGCGAGCACCTGCAGGAATCGGTGCGGCTGCGCCCGGGCTGGGGCCCGGCCTGGCTGACGCTGGCCAGCGCCACGAACCTGGCCAAGGACCCCGCGCTCGCCGACCAGCTGCTCGCCGACGGCCCCGCCGCCGAGCGCCAGCACCCGGCCGAGCTGGCGCGCTACTGCTACGCGCTCGGCAAGCTGCACGTGGACCGCGGCGAGACCGAGGCCGCCTGGCAGGCCTTCGCGCGCGGCGCCACGCTGCTGCGCGGGCAGACGCCCTACAGCCGCAGCGGCAACGCCACCAACGCGAAGGCTGCGATGACGGGCTGGAGCGCGGCCTGGCTCGACGAGCTGCGCGCGCAGCGCCGGCGCGACACCGGCCGGCCGATCTTCGTCACCGGCCTGCCGCGCTCGGGCACCACGCTGGTGGAGCAGATCCTGGCCAGCCACAGCACGGTGGCCGAAGGGGCCGAGCTCAACATCGTGCAGCACCTGGCGGTGCAGGCCGGCGGGGTCTCGGGCGACGACCTGCGCCGGCACCTGGCGCGCGGCGGCAGCACCGACGCGCTCGCCGCGCTGTACCTGCACCTGCTGGACGAGCGCTTCGGCGCGCAAGGCCGCATCGTCGACAAGACCATCGACGCCAGCCGCTTCCTCGGCCTGGTGGCGGCCGCGCTGCCCGACGCGCCGCTGATCTGGATGCGACGCGACCCGCTCGACAACGCCTGGTCCTGCCTGCGCACCTTCTTCATCCACGGTGTCGGCTGGAGCTACGACCTGGCTGACATCGCGCACCACTTCCGGCTCGAGGACATGCTGCTCGCGTTCTGGCAGCAGCTGCTGGGCGAACGGCTGCTCGTCGTGCCCTATGCCGAGCTGGTGGACGACCCGGCGCTCTGGACCGCGAAGCTGCTGTCCCACTGCGGCCTGGCCGACGAGCCCGGCGTGCACAGGCCGCACGAGACGCAGCGCGTGGTGATGACGGCCAGCGCCATGCAGGTGCGACGGCCCATCAACCGAGAAGGCCTGGGCGTGGCCGCGCCGTACCGCGCGCACCTGCAGCCTTTCGTCGACGCCTACAACGCGGCGGAAGTCGCGGCCTGAGGGCTTGCCTTCCCCCGACTCCGGGGGGCCTGCGCGGCCGTTTGCGGCCTCTGTTCCCGGGATACTTCAGCCATCGGTTATCAACCTTTGGAACACGGGGAACTCATGGCTTTCAAGTTCGTGCGCACCGCCGTCGCCACCGCTGCCGCCCTGGCCGCGGCTGCCTCGCAGGCGGCGACGATCAACCTCATCGACCTGGGCGGCGTGACCGGCTCGCAGGCCGAGCAGGGCTTCCGCATCGCGGCGCAGTACTGGGGCGGCATGTTCACGAACAACGTGACCATCAACCTCGGTGTCGGCTTCTCGGCGCTGGGCAGCGGCATCATCGGCTCGACCGGCAGTGCCCGCATGGACTACTCGGTGGCCACGTGGGAATCGGGCATCCTGGCCACGCGCAGCGGCTCGATGGTCGACCAGATGGCCGTGCTGCCGTCGCTCAGCGCGCAGGGCGGCATCAGCGGCCTGACCGTCGGCGTCGACGGCACCGGCAACAACAACACCACCGTCACCGCCACGCTGAACGGCACCCAGACCGCGTCGCAGATCCTGTACCTGAACACCGCGGTGGTGAAGGCCGTGGGCGGCACCGCCACCTACGCGGCCGGCTCGGGCAGCCGCGACGGCAACGTCACGTTCAGCAGCGCCTTCTCGTTCGACTTCAACCCCACCGACGGCATCACCGCCGGCCAGATGGACTTCATCGGCGTCGCCATCCACGAGATCGGCCACGCGCTGGGCTTCGTCTCCGGCGTCGACTTCTTCGACGTCTACGGCGGCCCGAACGGCCCCAACGCCGGCACGCTGGGCTACGACCTGAACAACACGTCGATCTTCAGCGCGCTGGACATGTTCCGCTACAGCGCCCCGGGCACGCTGGACTTCCGCACCGGCGGCACGCGCTACTTCTCGCTGGACGGCGGCAACACCGCGGTGTTCGGCAACACCTTCTCCACCGGCCGCTACAACGGCGACGGCAACCAGGCCTCGCACTGGAAGGACACCGCCGGCTGCCAGGTGGGCAACGGCATCATGGATCCGACCTTCTGCTTCGCGCAGATGGGCACGATCACCGGGCTGGACCTCGTCGCCTTCGACGCGATGGGCTGGAACCTGAGCGCCAACGCGCTGACCTACGCCAACATGACCACCGCGCAGATCTACGCCGCGGCCGTGCCGGAACCCGGCGTGTGGGCGCTGATGCTCGCCGGCGGCCTGGGTGTCGCCGGCATCGCGCGCCGCCGCAAGGCCGCCTGAGCCACGCGCACCACGCTGCCACGAGAGGCCCGCTTCGGCGGGCTTTTTTCATGGCGGAAGCAGGTGCCTCCAGTAGCGCGGCCCGCGCTGCCGTTCGCAAGCCGCGCTGCCGTCGGCAGCCAGCGTCCAGGCGCCGCAGCGATCGCTGCGCACCACAGTCACGCCCTGGGCCTCGTAGCGCGCCACCACGTCGGGCGCCGGGTGGCCGAAGCGGCTGCGGTAGGCCGCCTGCACCACCGCCACGTGCGGCTGCACGGCGGCCAGGAAACCCGAGGTCGACGAGGTGCGGCTGCCGTGGTGCGGCACCAGCAGCACGTCGGCGCGCAGCCGTTCGCCTTCACGCTGCAGCAGCGCGGCTTCCTGCGCCGCCTCGATGTCGCCGGTGAGCAGCGCGCTCGTTCGCGCACCCTGCACGCGCAGCACGCAGCTGACGGCATTCGGCTTCGTCGCGTGGTCGAACCCGGTGTCGGTGGGGTGCAGCATCTCGAAGCGCACGCCGTCCCAGACCCAGCCCTGGCCCGCCACGCAGCGCCGCTGCGGCACGCCGCGCGACAGCAGCGCATGGCCATCGGGCAGCGAGCTCGCGAGGGCCCGCACCGGCAGGCCCGCCAGCAGCGTCGCCGCCCCGCCCACGTGGTCGCTGTCCTTGTGGCTCAGCACCAGCAGGTCCAGCGCGCTTTCGCCGCGCGCGCGCAACAGCGGCAGCAGCACGCGGCCACCCGCATCGGCCTCGATCGAATAGGCCGGGCCGGTGTCGAACAGCAGCAGGTGCGAGCGCGTGCGCACGATCACCGCGGTGCCCTGGCCGATGTCGGCGGCGACGAGTTCGAACTGCCCGTCGGCCGGCCGCGGCACCGGCGGCACCAGCAGCGGCAGCACCAGCGGCACCGCCAGCAGGCGCAGCCGCCACGGCAGCGGCAGCACCGCGAGCGCGCCGCCGAGCAGGCCGCAGGCGACGATCCATGGCGGCGCGGCGGCCGCGGTCCACGTGGCTCCCGGCAGGGCCGCCAGCGCCTGCAGGAAGTGGCTCAAGGCCTGCACCATCCACGCGGCCAACGGCCACAGCGGCGGCAGCAGCACCCCCAGCAGGCCGAGCGGCGTGATCAGCAGCGTCACGAGCGGAATGGCCACCAGGTTGGCGACGAAGCCCACCAGCGACAGCTGCTGGAAGAACACCAGCGACAGCGGTGCCAGCCCGATGGTGGCCACCAGCTGCGTGCGCAGCCCGGCCCGCAGCGTCTGCACGAAGCGCCCGCCCCAGCCTGCGGGCCGCGGCGCCTGCTCGCGCGCGGGCTCGGACGCCACCAGCAGCGCCACCGCCACGAACGACAACCAGAAGCCCGGCTGCAGCAGCGCCCACGGGTCGGCCACCGTCACCACCAGCGCAGCGGCCAGCAGCACCGCGTGCAGCGGCCAGCGCACGCCGGCAGCGCGCAGCAGCGCCACGGTGCCGATCATCCACACCGTGCGCTGCGCCGGCACGCCCCAGCCGGCCAGCAGCGCATAGGCCGCGGCCGCTGCGAAGCCCGCCCAGCGCGCCGCCGCCGGCGCCGGCAGCAGCAGCGGCAGCCGCGGGTGCAGCCGCCACAGCCGGCCCACCAGCCCGCCGGCCAGCCACGCGAACATCGTCACGTGCAGCCCGCTGATGCTCATCAGGTGCGCGACGCCGGTGATGCGGAACAGGTCCCAGCCGTCGCGGTCGATCGCGGCCTGGTCACCGATCGCCAGCGCGGCCAGCACGCCGGCCGCCGACGCGTCGGCCACGCGGCGTTCGATGCCGTCGCGCAGGCGCTGCCGCAGGCGTTCCACCGGATGGGCCACCGCATCGGCCAGCTTGCGCGGCGGTGCGTCGGGCCTGGCGCGCACGCTGCCGCTGGCCCCCAGCCCGCGCTCGAAGGCCCACAGCTCGAGGTCGAAGCCATGCGGGTTCAGCGTGCCATGCACCTGGCGCAGGCGCACGACCATCTGCCAGCGCTGGCCGGCGCGCAGCTCTTCGCTGGGGCCGCTGAGCGGGCCGTCGTCGTCCGCGTTGCGGTACCAGCCGAGCGAGAGCCGCGTGGGCAGCGCCACCGGCGTGCCGCGGCGCAGCGCGCTTTCGGTCTCGAGCACGAAGCGCGTGCCGGTCGGCCCGCTGCGCGGCAGCTCGGCGACGACACCGGTGACCAGCAGGTCCTCGCCTTCGAGCGCCGGCGCCAGCCGGTCGGCCAGCACCGCGCGTGCGCGTTCGGTGGTGCTGGCGAAGGCCAGCGCCGCCACCGCGGCGGCCATCAGCACGGCCACCGCCAGCCGGGCGCGCCAGCGCCAGGCGGCCAGCAGCACGGCCGCGGCGGCCACGGCCAGCGTGGCATTCGGCGCGGTGTCCCACAACACCGGCTGTTGCAACTGCAACGCCACCCCCGCCAGCCAGCCCGCGGCCAGCAGCACGGCTCGCGCGGCCGATGGCGGCGGTCCTCCCATCGCTGCAGTGTAGGATGCCGCGCGATTTCTTCCGGAGCCGCTCATGACCATCGCACAACGCCTGCAGGAACTCGGCATCGTGCTGCCGCCGGTGGCCATTCCGGCCGCCGCCTACGTGCCTTTCGTGCGCACCGGCAACCTCGTGTTCATCTCGGGCCACATCGCGCGCAAGGACGGCAAGCCGGTGGTCGGCCAGCTCGGCGCCGGCATGGCCACCGAGGAAGGCAAGGCCGCAGCGCGCGGCGTGGCGATCGACCTGCTGGGTACGCTGAACGCCGCGGTGGGCGGCGACCTGAACCGGGTGCGTCGCATCGTGAAGGTGCTGAGCCTCGTGAACAGCGCGCCCACCTTCACCGAGCACCACCTGGTGACCAACGGCGCCAGCGAGCTGCTGGTGCAGGTGATGGGCCCGGAGGTGGGTGCGCATGCGCGCAGCGCCTTCGGCGTGGCGCAGCTGCCGCTGGGCGCCTGCGTCGAGATCGAACTCATCGCCGAGGTCGCCTGATGCCGAAGCACCGGCTGATGAGCCGCAAGGGGCAGCGCCTGCTGTGCGGCGTGGCCTTCGTGGTCTCGCTGGCCGCGGTGGGCGCGGCGCTCTACACGCAGCACCGGCTCGGGATGGAGCCCTGCCCCTGGTGCGTGCTGCAGCGGCTGATCTTCCTGGGCATTGCCGCCGCCGCGCTGCCGGGCCTGCTGGCCGGCACGCGCGTGCTGTCGTGGATCAGCGGCGCGCTGATGACGCTGCTGTCCCTGGCCGGCGCGGCCGCCGCGCTGTGGCAGCACTTCGTCGCGGCCGAGACGCAGTCGTGTGCGATGACGCTGGCCGACCGCATCGTCCGCGGCCTGTCGCTCGACGAGATCGCACCCAGCGTGTTCTCGGCCACCGCGCCGTGCTCTCAGAAGGCCACGCTGCTGGCGATCCCGTACGAGTTCTACAGCCTGCTGGTGTTCGTGTTCCTGGCCGGCTGGTCGCTCTGGGTCATGCGCCGGTCCTGAGCGCGTCGGCGCTGCCGGTGCAGCGCTCGTTCACGGCGCTCAGGCCGCCGGCAGCACGCGCAGCGGCTTGACGAAGCCGTCGATCTTCCTGCCCTTGCGAGCGCGCTTGCCGACATGCTCGGCGAGCGCCGCGCCCTTGAGCGTCTCGTCCTTGGGCTTGCTCGCGCGGCCGGTGCCCAGCACGCGCAGCACCTCGCCGAAGCTGGCGGCCGAAACGAGCGGGGTCTTCGGGTCCACGTCCATCAGCGTCAGGCCGCGCCCGCCACCGGGCTGCAGCTTCAGCTCGTCGAGCGGGTACACCAGCAGGCGGCCGTCGCCCGCCAGGCAGGCCACCTGCGTGTGCGGGGCGGCCGCCACCGCGGGCATCAGCACCTGCTCGGCGGCTTCCACCGTGAGGAAGGCCTTGCCGCCGCGGTTGCGGCCCACCATGTGTTCCACCAGCGCCAGCAGGCCGTAGCCGCCGCTGTTGGCCAGCAGCAGGCGCACGTCGGCGGCACCGGCGAAGTAGTGGGCGATCTGCGTGCCGGCTTCGAGGTCGATCAGCGTGGTGATCGGCACGCCGTCGCCGCGCCCGCCGGGCAGCTGCGAGGCCGCCACGCTGTACACGCGCCCGTTGCTGCCGAAGACCAGCAGCGTGTCCACCGTGCGGCAGGGGAACACGCCGTAGGGGGCGTCGCCCGGCTTGAAGGCGAGCGTGGTCGGGTCCACCTCGTGCCCCTTCAGCGCGCGCACCCAGCCCTTGGTGCTGACGACGACCGTCACCGGCTCGTCGATCACCTTCACCTCGGCGACCGCCTTCTTCTCTTCCTGGATCAGCGTGCGGCGCTCGTCGCCGTGCGCCTTGGCGTCGGCCTCGATCTCCTTGACCACCGTGCGTTTCAGCGCCGCCGGGCTGCCGAGGATGTCCTCCAGCCTGCCCTGCTGGTCGCGCAGGTCCTTCAGCTCCTGCTCGATCTTGATGGCTTCCAGCCGCGCCAGCTGGCGCAGCCTGATCTCCAGGATGTCCTCGGCCTGCCGCTCGCTGAGCTTGAAGCGCTCGATCAGCGCCGGCTTGGGCTCGTCGCTGTTGCGGATGATGCGGATGACCTCGTCGATCTTCAGCAGCACCAGCTGCCGGCCTTCGAGCACGTGGATGCGGTCCAGCACCTTCTGCAGCCGGTGCCGCGTGCGCCGCTCCACGGTGGCCAGGCGGAAGTCGATCCACTCGGCGAGGATCTGCCGCAGCCCCTTCTGCACCGGCCGGCCGTCGCGCCCGACCATCGTCAGGTTCATCGGCACGCTGCTCTCGAGGCTGGTGTGCGCCAGCAGCGTGGTGATGAGTTCCTGCTGGTCGACGGTGCGGCTCTTGGGCTCGAACACCAGGCGCACCGGCGCGTCCTTGCTGCTCTCGTCGCGCTGGCCGTCCAGCACCGAGAGCACGGCCTGCTTCAGCTGCACCTGCTCGGGGCTCAGCGCCTTCTTGCCGGCCTTCACCTTCGGGTTGGTGAGTTCCTCCACCTCCTGCATCACGGCACTGGCGCTGGTGCCGGGCGGCAGTTCGGTGATGACGAGCTGCCACTGGCCGCGCGCCAGGTCCTCGATGATCCAGCGCGCGCGCACCTTCAGGCTGCCGCGGCCGCCGGCGTAGGCCTCGCGGATGTCGGCGGCCGGGCTGATGATCTGGCCGCCGCCGGGGAAATCGGGCGCGGGCAGCAGGCCGTAGAGTTCCTCGTCGGAAAGCTTCTCGTTCTTCAGCAGCGCCACGGTGGCCGCGGCCACCTCGCGCAGGTTGTGGCTGGGTACCTCGGTGGCCAGGCCGACCGCGATGCCGGAAGCACCGTTCAGCAGCACGAAGGGCAGCCGCGCCGGCAGCTGCTTCGGCTCTTCCTCGCTGCCGTCGTAGTTGGGCTGGAAGTCGACGGTGCCCTCGTCGATCTCGTCCAGCATCAGGCGCGCCAGCGGCGTGAGGCGGGCCTCGGTGTAGCGCATCGCGGCGGCGCCGTCGCCGTCGCGGCTGCCGAAGTTGCCCTGGCCGTCCACCAGCGGGTAGCGCTGGTTGAAGCCCTGGGCCATGCGCACCAGCGCGTCGTAGGCCGCGGTGTCGCCGTGCGGGTGGTACTTGCCGAGCACGTCGCCCACCACGCGGGCGCTCTTCACGGGTTTCGGCGCACCGCCGGAGCCGCCATAGCTGAGCCCCATGCGCAGCATCGTGTACAGGATGCGGCGCTGCACCGGCTTGTTGCCGTCGCAGACGTCGGGCAGCGCCCGGCCCTTCACGACCGAGAGCGCGTATTCGAGGTAGGCGCGCTCGGCGTAGTCGGCCAGCGGCAGCGTGTCGGCGGGATCGGCGGGCGGCGGCGGCGGGGGATCGAAGAGATCGGGCATCGGGAGGGGGAACTCGGCAGGGAACCCGCCATTTTCGCCCAGCGCCGGGCGGCGCCCTTGTCAGCCCGCTGCGCGGAGCGGCCTCAGGCGCCGCTGGGCAGCCGGAAGCGCGCCACCTCGCCCGCCAGCGATTCGGCCTGCGCCTTCATCGTGGCCGCGGCGCCAGCGGTTTCCTCCACCAGCGCGGCATTCTGCTGCGTCATGCGGTCGAGTTCGGTCACCGCCTGGCCCACCTGGCCGATGCCGGCGCTCTGCTCGCGCGCGCCGGTGGCCACCTCGCCCAGCAGCTGGTCGACGCGCTGCGACGAGGCGACGATGTCCTCGATGCTGGCGCCGGCCTTGCGCACGATCTCCGCACCGCCGGCCACCTGCTCCACGCTCGCGCCGATCAGCGTCTTGATCTCGCGCGCCGCGGTGGCGCTGCGCTGCGCCAGGCTGCGCACTTCGGAAGCCACCACCGCGAAGCCGCGGCCCTGCTCGCCGGCGCGCGCGGCCTCCACCGCGGCGTTCAGCGCCAGGATGTTGGTCTGGAAGGCGATCGCGTCGATGGTGCCGATGATCTCGCTGATGCGCGCCGACGAGCTGCGGATGCCGTCCATCGTGACCATCACGTCGCGCATCACGCGCCCGCCCTCGGCCGCGGCCTCGGCGTTGTGGCGCGCCATGCGCGCGGCCTCGTCGGTGTGTGCCGAGCTGCTCTTGACGGTGGCGGCGATCTGCTCCATCGACGCCGCCGATTCCTCCAGGTTGGCCGCGGCCTGCTCGGTGCGGGCGGACAGGTCCTGCGCGCCGTGCGCGATCTCGCTGCTGCTCTGCACGATCTCGTCGCTGCTGTGGCGCACGCTGCGCACCATGCTGCGCAGCGAGTCCTGCATCGCGCGCAGTTCCAGCATCAGCTGCGCCGCTTCGTCCTTGCCCCAGGGCGACGGCGAGGTCGTGAGGTCGCCCGAGGTCATCGCGCGCAGGTGGCGGCGCGTCTCGGCCAGCCCGCCGTCGATCACGCGGTAGAAACTCAGGAACAGGTAGCCGGCCAGGCCGAGCGACAGCGCGACCACCACGCCGATGGCCACCAGCTCGCGCATCAGGTCGTCGTGCAGGTCGCCGGTGTAGAGACCCGTGCCCAGCACCCAGCCCCAGGGCTCGAAGCCCATCACGTAGGACACCTTCGCCACCGGCTTGTCGAGGCCCGGCTTGGGCCACTGGTACTCGACGAAGCCCTTGCCGTCGGCCTTCACGCGGGCCACGAAGGCCTGGAACACCGCCAGGCCGTTCGGGTCCTTGACGTCACCCACGTCCTTGCCGTTGAGCTCGGGCTTGGCCGGATGCATCACGACGCGCGGCTGCATGTCGTTGATCCAGAAGTACTCGCCGCCGTTGTAGCGCAGCCGGCCGATGGCCTCGATGGCGATGGCCTGCGCCTTCTCGCGCGGGATGCCCTCGGCCTTGCCGTCGCCCTTCTCCAGCCCGTGCGCCCACACCAGGATGCCGTGCACGGCTTCCACCTGCTGGCGCGCGGTGTCCTTCCGGTCCTGCAGGGCGCCCGCGGTCTGCGTGTACAGCAGCCACACCACGAGGGCACCGGTGGGCACCACGAAGGCCATCGAGATGATCAGCGCCTTCGACACGAAGCGCAGTCGGCGGAACAGGCGCACGCCCGGCGCCCAGATGCCGTGGTGGGCGAAGAAGCCTCGCTGCGGCCGGTGCGCCACAGGTTGTGCGGTGATCGGTGGCCGCGCCGGGGAAGCTATCGATTGCATAGAGGGGTGAACGTTTTCCTCACGGGACGATGGCTTATCGGCCTCCCCGACTCGGGGCTTTAGCGCACCGATGCGGTGCCCGCATCCAGTCGGGCCCGGTCGGCGTACAGCGCACACCCCAACCGAGGAGCCTTCCATGACCAGCCTGCTCACCGTCCGCACCCCGTTGATCGCCGCCGTTGCCGCCTTCTCGGCAGCCTGCGGCAGCCTGCCGGCCACGACCTTCAGCCAGGACAACTTGCCCGACACCGTGAAGGTGCCCGCCGGGCACCGCGTCGCGATGGAGACCGTGGGTGTCGGCGAGATCACCTACGAATGCCGCGCCAAGGCCAACGCTGCCGGCGAGTTCGAGTGGGCCTTCGTCGGCCCGAAGGCCGCGCTGAACGACCGCAGCGGCAAGACCGTCGGCAGCTACTGGGGCCCGCCGGCCACCTGGCAGTCGCTGGACGGCAGCAAGGTCGGCGGCGCCCAGGTGGCGGTGGCACCGGCCGGGGCGGGCAACATCCCGCTGCAGTTGGTGAAGGCGAATCCGGCGCAGGGCGACGGCGCGATGGCGGGCGTCAGCCACATCCAGCGCGTGGCCACGCGCGGAGGCACCGCGCCGGCGATGCCCTGCAACGCGGGCGCCGCCGGCCAGCGGCAGGTGGTGACCTACCAGGCCGACTACATCTTCTGGAAGGCGGCCTGACGGGGCCTGATCAGGGCGCGTAGAGGTCGAAGTCGCTGCCGACGAAGATGGCCACCGTGCCTTCCTTCGTGTCGCTGCGCCAACCCAGGCGCACCCCGGCATTGAAGGGCACGACCTTCTTGCTGTCGGCGCTGCCCTTGATGAAGTACATGGGCAGGTCGAACCCCTTGACCTTGGAGACTGCGTCGTAGCTGAGCGTCGGCGCCAGGTCGAGCAGCCCGCTGGCGGAACTGTGGCGGGCGCTCAGCGACCAGACGCGTGCGCGGGTCAGCTTGGGCTCGCCGATGGCGCCGTTCACGCAGGTGACCGGGAACGTCGCGGGCTCCGGGCAGAGCGTCTTGCTGGTGGCGTCCTTGAAGCTGCGCTGCCAGTCGTGCTTGACGACGAAGTTCCAGCCATCCGGGCCGGTGTCCAGGCTCACGAACGGCGCCGCGGAACGCGAATAGCGGCGGCTGGAGCCTTCGGCAAGGGTCTGGGCGTCGAAGTGCTTGTGGGTGCTGTAGGCCACGCGGCCCGAGATGCCGAGACCGTAGCGCGAACGGCTGTAAGGGTCGGCGCCGGGCAGCAGGCCCAGCTGGTGGATCGTGTAGCCCAGCGCGGTGCCGTTGGCCAGCCCATCGAGCGACGCGGGCTCGCTGAGCTTCGGCTTCTCGGCCACCGGCGTGCTGAGCGACACCGTCTGGATGCGCCGGATCGGCCCGTCCGGATTCGGCAGCTGGTACTTGATCTCGGCCCGGTTGTTCTGGCTGCCGGCGGTGATGTAGGAGAGGAAACTGTTCTTGTTCGCTGCGGCCGACGCGGCGGGTGCTGCGGCACTCGCAACGGTCGGCGCGGCTGCCTGCAGCGCGGCCTGCAACGCCGCCGCGCTGCGGGCCGCCGCGTCGGCGGCCCGGCGCGCATCGGCGGCCGCCGACGCCGCCTGGTCCGCCGCCACGGCCGCTGCGCGTGCGGCGTCCAGGGCGGCCCGCACCTGTTCCGCGCTCGGCACCGGCTGGGCATGGACACCGAGCGCCCCGAGCAACGCGAGGAGACCGATGGCGAAGGCACGCAGGTCGGACATGGCGCTCACCCCTCAGACATCGACGTAGACCGGCGCGTAACCGGAAGGCTGGTGCGGGCCGCTGTCGATCTGGTTGCCCTGCGCGATCGTGTAGGGGCCGATCGTGCGGGGCACATCGCTGTCGATCGCCAGGGTCACGGTGTTGCCGGGGCTGCCGCGGAGCAGCCACTCGATCAGGTGCCGCCCACGCGGCACCACGTTGCCGCCGACCAGATGGATCGGGCTGCCGCCTGCGACCACCCAGCAGTCCACCAGGGCCGTCGTGCTGTTGGTGGTGGCCGTGCAGGTGAGCACGCGCGTGCGCGCGCTGCGCACCACCCGGGACTTGATCCTGCGGGCGCGGGATCTCATCGCATGTCCCTTTCGAGCGCGGCCAGGCGCAGCCGCGCGGTGGCGCCTTCCTCGAGCTTGCCGACGATGTAGGGGATGTAGGTGCCCAGGAACGCCAGCACCGGCACGGCCAGGGTGGCCACACCTTCGGGAATGGTGCCGAACACGAACAGGTGGGCCGCGACGGTGTTCAGGCCGGCGATGACGGTGAAGGCCAGCCCGACCGTGCCGACCAGGCCGACCACGCGCGCGAACGAAAGTCCGCCCTCACGGTCGTGCACCAGCGGAGCGAGCTGTTGCATCCCCTTCGCGGGCCACAGCATCACGATCGTGAGCAGCATCAGGACGTTCACCAGGCCCAGAAGCCAGAGGCCTCCGACCCGCCACGCGCTGCGCAGGCTGACGGTCGATGCAGCGCCGTCCGCGGTGGCCTTTGCGGTCCTGGCCGCTGCCTCCGCCTCCATGCGCGTCTTGATCAGGGTCGCCAGCGCCGAGCATCCGTCGGCCAGGTCCTTGAATTTCGTGGACTCGGCCTTCTCCTTCCCGTCCAGCAGCGCGATGCACTTCTGGGCCAGCTGGTCGAACTCCTTGCGGTAGGTGTCGTCGGCCTGGGCCCGGGCGCCGCCCCCCGCGAGCGCGAGACCGAGCACGAACAACAAGGCGCGACGGACAGCGGCATTCACCATGGGTAGGGCCTCTCGGGAGTTGCACGGCGCTGGGAGCCCGGGCGGTCGCGAGCATACGGGCTCGCGCGGCCGCCCATCGAGGCGCCGTCAACAATGGAGACGACCCTTCCCTGTCAGCGCCTGCCGGTGATCTCGGCGAAGAACGCGTCGGGGCTCGGCTTGCGGCCCAGGAAGGCCTCGACCATCTTCTGCGGCGGCACCTCGCCGCCGCGGGACAGGATCAGCTCGCGGTAGCGCCGGCCCACCGCGGGGTCGAGCAGCTTGCCCTTGAAGGCCGAGAGCATGTCCAGCGCCATCACCTCGGACCACATGTAGCCGTAGTAGCCGGCCGCGTAGCCGCCCATCAGGTGGCCGAAGCTGGCCGGCAGCATGCTGCCTTCCACGTAGCCCAGCGGCATGCTCTTCTCCAGCTCGGCCCAGGTCTGCAGCGCAGTCGCCTTCGGCGCGCCGGTGTGCAGCCGCATGTCGAAGGTGGCGTACTCCCACTGCCGCGCGTAGCGGATGCCGCGGCCGAACCTGCGCGCGTCGTCCAGCTGCTTGAGCTGCGCCTCGCTGAGGCGCGGGCAGTCGGTGCAGACCTCGGCCAGCAGCGCCAGCGTCTCGGGCCGGCGCGCCCACTCCTCGAACATCTGCGAGGGCGCCTCGACGAAGTCGCGCTTGACCGAGGTGCCGGCCTGCGCCGCGAAGCGCGTGGTCGACAGCACGCCGTGCATCACGTGGCCGAACTCGTGCAGCAGCGTCTCCAGCTCCTCGTGGTCCAGACCCTTGGGGTTGAAGTTGGTCACCAGCACCGACGCGGGCTTCTGGCCCGTGAGGCGCGACACCGGCACCACCGGGAACGCGGCGGCGTGGTTGTACTTGCCTTCGCGCGGGAACAGGTCGAGGTAGACGGTGCCGATGTACGCACCGCGGCCGCCGCCGGCCTTGCGGTCGAACACCTCGTAGACCTTCACGTCCGGGTGCCACACCGGCGCGGCGGCCGCAGGCGCGGCGAACTCGATGCCGTACAGCTGCTCGGCCGTCTTCATCGCGAACTGCAGGCTGGGGCCGGTGGGGAAGTAGGCGCGCAGCTTCTCCTGGTCGACGGCGTAGCGCGAACGCTTCAGGCGCTCCTGCAGGAAGGTCGTGTCCCAGCGCTGCACCTTCACCGCGTCCACCGGCTGGTTCAGCAGCGCGGCCTTCTCGGCGCGCAGCTCGGCCAGCTCGCGCGCCTCGCCTTCCAGCACGGCGGCGCGCACGCGGCCCAGGAAGTCGGCCACCGCCTGCGGCGTGCCGGCCATGCGGCGGCGCAGCGCCAGGCTCGCGTAGTCGGGCTGGCCCTGCAGCTGCGCCAGTTCGTAGCGCAGCTTCAGCGCACGATCGAGGCGCTCGAGGTTGGCGGGGCCGCCGCGGTTCTGGAACGCGACCCACACCTTGCGGCGCGACTCTTCGTGGGTGGCGTTCTGCAGGAAGGGCACGGTGGTCGGGTAGTCCATGCCCAGCACGAGGCGGCCTTCGGCGTCGCGCTTGCGCGCGGCGATCCAGTCGGCCGGCATCCCGGCGGCCTCTTCCACCGTCAGCACCACGGTGGTCGGATCCTCGTTGCTGGCCTTCTGGAACGCCAGGCCCAGCACGCTCAGTTCGTCGGCGATGGCCTTCACCCGGGCACGCTTGGACGGCGGCAGCGACGCGCCGGTGTCCTCGAAGCCTTCGAGCAGGTCGGCCTTGTAGGTGGCCTCGGCGGCGTCGCGCGGCTTGTAGGCCGAGACGCGCTTGAACAGCGCCTCGCTCTGGTTCACCTCGGTGGCCAGCGGCGTGAACTTCTCGACGCAGGCCTGCGCGGCGTCGCGCGTGGCCTTGTCGGCCGCCACGTTGGCCAGCAGGTAGACCGGGCTCAGGAAGGCGTTGCTGCCGATCTCGAAGCGGTTGAAGTCCGGCAGCAGGCGCGCCGGGTTCCTGTCCTTCTCCATCGTGGCGATCTGGGCCCGGGCGGCGGCCAGCTCGCCGTCGCAGCGCTGGTTGATGGCCGCGGCGTCGAGCAGCGGCACGCGGGCACGGGTTTCTGCCGGCGGCTGGGCCAGGGCTGCCGTCGAGCCGGCCAGCAGGCTGGCGACGCACAGGAGGTGGCGGCGGAAGGTCATGGGAGGGTCCCGGTTCGTGGCGAAGCCACCGAGTCTAGGCAGCGGTGCCGCCGGCGGGCGCCGCTGCGACGGGATGCCGCCGCGGGCGACGAAACGCGGCCTCGGCCCCCCGAGTTCAAGGTGTCCGGCGCGGGTGCGGGCCCGCGTGGTACCGGATGTCAAACCCCTGGAGGAAACCCGATGCAACGCTCCCTCTCGCGCCCGGCGGCCCTGGCCGTCGCCCTTGTCGCCGCCGCGGCGCAGGCCGCACCCATCACCACCACCGACCTCGCCGTCGTGCGGGCCTTCCAGCAGGGCCTCACGGTGGAGAGCTTCGACAACGTCGGCGGCGGCCGCACGCCGATGGCGCTGGACAGCTACACGAGCGGCCTGCCCGTGGCCGACGGCGCGCAGGTGTACGACCAGGTGGCCGGCGTGCGCTTCTCGGTCGGCGGCACCGTGGGCGTGAACCGGCCGGCGCTGTACGAGCTCGGCGGCGGGCTGGCCGGCGACGCGCATTCGGGCAACACCGTGCTGGGCACCGTCGACTTCGAAGGCAACACCAACTTCGACCGCACGGGCCTGCTGGAGGCCTTCCTGCCCAGCAGGGTCTCGAGCCTGGGCTTCTGGCTCAACCCGGCACTGGGCGACGCGATCGTCTACTTCCTCAACACCAACTTCGCGTTCTCGCGCGAGGAGGAGGTGATCCTCGGCAGCGTGCGGGTGAAGGCCGGCGAGTTCGTCGGCCTGCAGCTGGACGGCGCGCAGATCGGCGGCCTCAAGGTGGGTGCGCTGCGCGACGCCGACGGCACCAGCAAGGGCTTCACGATCGACGACCTCAGTTTCGGCGGCAGCGGCAGCACCGAACCGCCGGGGCAGGTGCCCGAGCCCGGCAGCGCAGCGCTGGCGCTGGCCGCGCTGCTGGCGGCCGCCGACGTGCGGCGGCGCCACCGCAGAGCCGCCGATTGATGCACGCGGCGTTCGCGGGCATGCTCGACGCATGCGCCCGATGCCTGCCCTGTTCGCCCTGGCCGCGCTGCTGCTGGCAGCCTGTGCCGCACCCCCGGCCGCGCCGCCCGCACCGGCGCGCGTGGCGCTGGTGCTCGGCAATGCCGCCTACCAGAACGCCGCACCGCTGGTGAACCCGGCCCACGACGCCGAGGACATGTGCGCGGCGCTGAAGAAGCTGGGCTTCCGCACGCTGTGCCACCAGAACCTGCGCGACCGCGCCGAGTTCGACGCCCGCGTGCGCGAGTACGCCGCGCTGCTGGGCCCGGAGACGGTGGGCGTCGTCTACTACTCGGGCCACGGCGTGCAGGCCGGCAACGCGAACTTCCTGATTCCCACGCAGACCCAGGTGCGCGCCAACGAGAACCCCTTGGGCGTGCTGTACGGCGTCGACGAACTGTTCGAACGCATCGGCCGCCAGCGCACGCGCTTCCAGCTGGTGGTGCTGGACGCCTGCCGCGACGACCTGTTCGCGCCCGCACCCCGTGCCGGGGCGGGCCGCGGCGTGGCCACGCCGCTGGTGAAGTCGCTGGAAGTGGTCGCCCGCGCCGGCAACGGGCTGCAGCCGATCAAGGACGCGCCGGCCGGCACGCTGGTGCTCTATGCCACGGCGTCGAAGGACACCGCGTTCGACGGCGAGGGCCGCAACGGCCCACTCACCAAGCACATCCTCGCGCACATCGGCACGCGCGGCATCGTCGTCGAGGACTTCGTCAAGCGCGTGATCAACGGCGTCGAGCAGGAGACCGCGCAGGCCTACCGCAAGCGCCAGACGCCGTTCATCTACGGTTCGTTCAGCGGCCGCTTCTGCTTCGCCGGCTGCCCCGGCGAGCGCGATGCGCCGCAGCCGCCGGCGTTCTGATCAGAAGGTGGCGACCACACCCACCGTGAGGCCCTGCGTCAGGTCGCGCGCCTCCTGGCCGGTGCGCGGCAGCGCGTCCTTCGAGCTCAGCACCTGCGTGCGGTAGCCCAGCGTCAGGTTCAACGCCTTCGGCCCGCGGTCCAGCCCCACGTTCCAGGCCAGGCCCAGTTCGGTGAGGCGGTAGTCGGCGTCGTACTTCTCGGTGCTGGCGCCGGTGGGCTTGAGCTTGCCGAAGCCGAACGAGCCGTAGAGCCCGAGCGTGGGCGTCAGGGGCGCGGTGCCGGCCAGCCCCGCGACGAGGCCCGCGACCTCGTAGCTGCGCGAGCCGGGGTTCTCCTTCTGCGTCGTCTTCTTGTGGCCCAGCGTCAGCGCCAGGCCCGGGGCGACGTAGTAGCCGACGTTGAGGTCGAGCTCCTTGCGCGTGTTGCCGGCGCCGTTGCCGTCGATGAAGCTGTAGTCGGTGGAGCTGAACGCGCTGAGCGTGCCCACCCAGTCGTGCCAGCGCAGGCTGAGCACCGGGATCAGCACCGTCTTGTCGCCGGCCGGCTCCTGCGTGATCACGTCGCCGCGCCCGGGCACGGTGTCGTAGCTGAAGGTCGTCCACTGCGTGCGCCAGACGCGCGCACCCACCGAGACGTTCAGGTCCGCCAGCTGCGCCTGCGCCAGCCCTGCCGCGCCGAGCGCGAGCGCCGCGACGATGGTTTGCTTGATGTCCATGCGACCTCCGGAGGAAACGGCGCGAACCATAGCCGCCGCGCGCCGCAGGCGCAAACGGCGTTTCAGCCGGTAGCGCCCGCGGCTTCCAGGCCCAGCGCCATCCGGGCCTGGTATTCGCGGTCGAGCAGGCTCATCACCACCAGCGTGTCGTAGCCGTCGGCCTGGGCGCCGAACACGCGCACGCTCTCGCGCAGGCGCCCTTCCTCGACGAAGCCTTCGCTGGCGTAGAGCGCCAGCGCGCGCGTGTTGAGGCTCTTCACGTCGAGCCAGAAGCGGTGCGCGTGCAGGTCGCGGAAGGCCATCTGCTTCAGCAGCCGCACGCAGGCGCGGCCGAGCCCGCGGCCCTTGCTCTGCAGCACCAGGCGCTTCAGTTCCACGCTCTTGTGCGGGTTGCGGCAGCCCTGCAGGATCACGAAGCCATCGCGGCTGCCGCTCTCGCCGGCCTCGATGATGAAGTGGCGGAAGTCCGGGAAGCGCACCGCGCCCTCGTGCTGCGTGCGGTCCCAGGGCGTGATGAACGGCAGGTTGTGCGCGTCGCTCTCCACCGAGGCGACGAAGTCGAGGTCGGACAGCAGCGTGGGCCGCAGCCGCAGCGGCGCGTTCAGACGTCCACCTCGACCGCGTCGCCGTGCAGCTCCATCAGCTCGCGCCGCGACTGCGCTTCGCCCTTGCCCATCAGCTTGGACAGTGCCAGGGCGGTGGCATCGAAGCCGCGCCCGTCCCAGCTGACGGGCAGCAGCCGCCGCGTCTCGGGGTTCAGCGTGGTCTCCCACAGCTGCTCGGCGTTCATCTCGCCCAGGCCCTTGAAGCGGCTGATGCTCCAGGCCCCTTCGCGCGCGCCTTCCTTGCGCAGCTTGTCGAGCGTGGCTTCCAGTTCGCCCTCGTCCAGCGCGTAGAGCTTGGCCGCGGGCTTCTTGCCGCGCGCCGGGGCATCGATGCGGAACAGCGGCGGCCGCGCGATGTGGACATGGCCGCGCTGCACCAGCTTCGGGAAGTGGCGGAAGAAGAGCGTCAGCAGCAGCACCTGGATGTGCGAGCCGTCGACGTCGGCGTCCGACAGGATGCACACCTTGCCGTAGCGCAGCCCGCTGAAGTCGGGCTCGTCGTTGGGGCCGTGCGGGTCGACGCCGACGGCCACCGCGATGTCGTGGATCTCGGTGTTGGCGAACAGGCGGTCGCGGTCCACCTCCCAGGTGTTGAGCACCTTGCCGCGCAAGGGCAGCACGGCCTGGGTCTCCTTGTTGCGGCCCATCTTCGCGCTGCCGCCGGCGCTGTCGCCCTCGACGAGGAACACCTCGTTGAACAGCAGGTCGCGGCTTTCGCAGTCGGTGAGCTTGCCGGGCAGCACGGCCACGCCGCTGCCCTTCTTCTTCTCGACCTTCTGCGCCGCACGCTGGCGCGTCTGCGCCTGGCGGATCACGAGCTCGGCGAGCTTCCTGCCCCACTCGACGTGCTGGTTGAGCCACAGCTCCAGCGCCGGCTTCACGTAGGCCGAGACCAGGCGCAGCGCGTCGCGGCTGTTGAGCCTTTCCTTGATCTGGCCCTGGAACTGCGGGTCCAGCACCTTGGCGCTGAGCACGAAGCTGGCACGCGAGAAGATGTCCTCGGGCATCAGCTTCACGCCCTTGGGCAGCAGCGAGTGCAGGTCGATGAAGCCCTTGATCGCGGCGAACAGGCCGTCCTTCAGCCCGCTCTCGTGCGTGCCGCCGGCCACGGTGGGGATCAGGTTCACGTAGCTCTCGCGCAGCAGCGTGCCTTCGTCGGTGAAGGCCACGCACCAGCTGGCGCCCTCGCCTTCGGCGAAGTTCTCGGTCTCGCCGGCACCGGCGTACTGCGCGCCCTCGAACACCGGGATCAGCGGGTCGGCGCTCAGGCTCTGCATCAGGTAGTCGCGCAGCCCGGCGGCGTAGCTCCACTCCTGCGTCTCGCCGCTCTTTTCGAGCGTCAGGCTGACCTTCACGCCGGGCATCAGCACGGCCTTGCTGCGCAGCAGGTGCACCAGCTCGCCACGCGGCAGCTCGGGGCTTTCGAAGTACTTCGCGTCGGGCCACACGCGCACGCTGGTGCCGTGCCTGCGATCGGCGGCCGCGGCCTTGCGCACGGCCAGCTGCTCGGCCACGTCGCCGCCGGCGAAGGTGATGGCCGCGGCCTGGCCTTCGCGGAACGAGGTGACCTGCAGCCGCTTCGACAGCGCGTTGGTGACGCTCACCCCCACGCCGTGCAGGCCGCCGCTGAAGCTGTAGGCGCCGCCGGCGCCCTTGTCGAACTTGCCGCCGGCGTGCAGCCGCGTGTAGACGATCTCGATCACCGGCACCTTCTCTTCCGGGTGCAGGCCGAAGGGGATGCCGCGGCCGTCGTCGTCCACCGTGACGCTGCCGTCGGTGTGCAGCGTGACGGCGATGCGCTGGCCGAAGCCGGCCAGCGCCTCGTCGGCGGCGTTGTCGATCACCTCCTGCACGATGTGCAGCGGGTTGTCGGTGCGGGTGTACATGCCCGGCCGCTGCTTCACGGGCTCCAGGCCCTTGAGCACGCGGATCGAGGCTTCGCCGTAGCTGGCGTTCTGCTTGGAAGTCGGCATGGGCGGATTCTAGGAGCCGGCCCGCGGCTGTAAGGTCGGGGCGCGGCCGGCGACTGGAGTCGCGCGGCGTGAAGGAGGATCGCCATGAACCGCTCGTTCCCGTCCCGTCTCGCGCGGGCCTGCGCGCTGCCCGTGGCCGCGCTGGCCGCCGCCTGCACGACCGTGCCCGGCGCGCCGGGCGAGGCCGTGCTGCCGCTGCAGACCGCGTGGTTCGAGGGCCGGCTGGTGCGCTACGTCACCACCGACGTCTCCGACGCCGAGGTGGCGCGCGCCAAGGGCGCGAACCACGTGCCGGCGCTGGCCGAACTGCTGCCGTCGCGGCCGGGCGAGCCGCAGCGCCCGCCCACGCCGCTGGCGCGTGTCTACGCCTTCGTCGGCGTGCAGCAGCCCACCGTGTTTCCCGCCGTGCCGCTGCCGGTGGGCGGCGCCAACACCAGCGCGGCCTACACGCCGCTGTGGCGCATGGTGCAGGTGCGCTGGCAACCCGGGCGCGCGGCACGCGAGCTGAAGTCGGAAGAGGCCATCCTCGACGCCGAGGAACGCGGCGACGTGCGCCTGACGGTGACCGACATCGTGCTCAACTGCCCGGTGTTCGAGGTGCAGGGTGCCGGTGCGCTGCCCGGCTCCCACGCGCGGCCGGCGCGCTGAAGCGGCGCCAGCACAGGGCCGGCAGGCCCAGCGCCAGCAGCACCCACGCCGCCGGCTCGGGCACCGGGGCGAGCACCAGATCGAAGGACCATTGCCCGCCGCCGTTGAGGCGCGAACTGGCGTCGCCGCGCAGCGTGTAGACGTTGCCGGGGATCAGCAGGCCGCTGGCATTGAACCCGCCGGGCTCGCTGGCCGCGTTCCACCGGCAGCCGATGCAGCCGCTGAACTGCACGTTGGCGGTGGCCTCCGACACGCGGGGCCCGACGTTCACGCCCGGCGCGGCCAGCACCGACCCCGTCAGCGTGAAGGCCGTGAGCTCGGGCACCGTGAACTCCAGCCGCAGCGAGCTGATGGCGTTGGCGCCCAGGCTCACGTAGTCGAAGGGCGTGGCGCCGGTGGTTTCGGCGTGGCCGTTGCCCACCACATGCATCGGGTCGAACACGAATTGGGTACCCGACGCGAAGCTGGCACTGCCCTGCACCGGGGTGTCGTTCCAGATGCCGTTCACCGCACCGGCGTCGCTGGCCTCCCGGCCGTAGGCGAGCGTGGGCGTGGTGAGGAACTCGTTGAAGCCGCCGCTGTCGACGATGGCAAACGCGCCGACGGTGAAGTTTCCGAACACGTTGCTGGTCCGCCCAGTGAGGTCGGCGGCCTGCGCGGTGCCGGCCGACAGCAGGGCGCCGAGCGCCAGCGCGGCGACCTTGCGACGGCACGCGGCCGGCCGCAGGCGCATGAAGGGATGACGGTTCACGTTCAAGGGCTCCATGAGACAAGGGTTGGGTACGGGCGACTCAGTACAGGCTCCACTGGTCGTCCTTGGCGCCGACCACGCGGGTCCAGTTCTTCTGCTGGCGGGCGTCCCAGACCGGGTCGAGCAGCAGGTAGGCGAAGGTGGAACCCGGGCTCAGCGTCAGCGACACGCCGGCGCTGCCGCCGACACCGCCGCTGGTCTTCAGCGTCATCGAGCTGCCGCTGGTGCTGAACTCGAAACCCGTGGCGGTGTTCACCACCGCCGCCGTCTTCGCGGCGAGCAGCATCCAGATCTGGTGGACCATGCGCCCGCCCGAGCCAGCCGCCTTCAAGGGCTGCAGCGCCTTGGCCGGGTTGTCGTTGACCAGGCCCCACAGCTTGGAAGGCAGCACCGAGAGCTTCAGCAGCGACAACTCGCCGCTGGCCAGCGCGTTGGCCGCGCTGCCGGCGCTGAGCTTGCCTTGCCCCGGCACCTCGATGCTCAGGCCGATGTCGGCGCTGCCGATGGCCGCGCCCTTGAGCGACACCATCGAGGTGGTGTGGATCTGCAGGTTCTTGCGCACCACGTTGCCCTGGACGGCCAGGTAGTTGGTCTGGGTGGCCGGCGTGCACTTCTCGCCCACGTCGCCCAGCAGCACCTCCTCGGCATGGCCGCGGAAGTAGTTGACGCCGTTGAAGTGCAGGTGGTTGTTGCGGATCTGGATGTCGATGGTCATGGATGGCTCCGTGGACGTGGAAGTAGGGAGTGGTCTGCCGCCGCTCTCTCGGTCCCACTGGTTTGAACGGGCCGCGGCGGCCGGATCCGGACGTACCCCCCTAGGAATCGGGCCGGCGGCCGGTCTTGTGGCGCCGGCGAGCGCCCGCGCAGAATCGGCGCCATGAACGCGCCCGCTGCGCCACCCGCTGCACCCGCCACCACGCCGCCGCCCGCGCTCGACGCGCAGTTCGCCGACGCCTACCAGGAGCTGCGCCGCCTGGCGCGCTCGCGCCTGCGCGGCGGCGGGCGCGACGCGGTGCTGGA
Source organism: Rubrivivax sp. (assembly GCA_044226255.1). Lineage (GTDB taxonomy): Bacteria > Pseudomonadota > Gammaproteobacteria > Burkholderiales > Burkholderiaceae_C > Rubrivivax. The sequence goes on along the minus strand of JBGAHJ010000011.1, from coordinate 127,493 downwards.
CACCACCGCGCTGGTGCACGAGAGCTACCTGCGGCTGGCGCGCACCGGCCTGGCTGGATTTCCGGATCGGCCGAGCTTTCTCGTCTATGCCGGAAAGGCCATGCGTTCCATCATCATCGACCTCGTGCGCGAGCGGCAGACCGACCGCCGCGGCAACGACGCCACGCACCTCACCCTCACCGGCGGCGGCGCGCACGAGCTGCCGCAGGCCGCCGGAGACGGGCACATCCTGCGCGTGCACGAGGCGCTGGACGACCTGGCCCGGGCCGACGCGCGCATGGCGCAGGTGGTGGAGATGAAGTACTTCGCCGGCATGACCGAACTCGAGATCGCCGAGGCGCTGGGCGTCACCGACCGCACGGTGCGCCGCGACTGGGAACAGGCGCGCCTGCTGCTGGCCGACGCCCTGCGCTGAGCGGCATGGACGCAGCGCCGGCCAGCCCCTTCAAGCTGCCGCCCGGCGACTGGGCGCGCCTGCGCGCCTTGCTGGACGAAGCCCTGGCGCTGCCAGCCGGCGCGCGCGATGCCTGGCTGGCCGGCCTGCCTGTGTCAGACACCCCGCTGGCGCCGCTGCTGCAGCGGCTGCTGACGCAGTCCGAAGCCGGTGCTGCCGTGCTGGACGGCGGGCCGCGCGTGGAAACCGCCGACTTCGCGCGGCCGCCGCCCGGTGCCATGCCCGAGCGCGTGGGTCCGTACCGGCTGCTGCACGAACTGGGCAGCGGCGGCATGGCGACCGTGTGGCTGGCCGAACGCACCGACCTGCTGCAGGCGCGCCAGGTGGCGCTGAAGCTGCCGCACGGGGCCTGGCGGCGCAGCGGGCTGGCCGAGCGGCTGCAGCGCGAGCGCGAGATCCTGGCCACGCTGGAGCACCCGCACATCGCGCGGCTGTACGACGCGGGCCTGGCCGACGACGGGCAGCCCTACCTCGCGCTGGAACGCGTGCAGGGCGAACCCATCGACGCCTGGTGCGACAGCCACGTGCTGGACGTGCCGGCGCGGGTGGCGCTGTTCGGCCAGGTGGCGCGTGCGGTGGCCTACGCCCACGCACGGCTGGTGGTGCACCGCGACCTCAAGCCGGCCAACATCCTGGTGACGGCCGAGGGCGAGGTGAAGCTGCTGGACTTCGGCATCGCCAAGCTGCTGGAAGCCGACACGGCGGAAGCCACCGAGCTGACGCAGCAGATGGGCCGCGCCCTGACGCTGCGCTATGCCGCCCCCGAGCAGGTGCTCGGCCAGCCGGTGGGCACCGCGACCGACATCTACGCACTGGGCGTGCTGCTCTACGAGCTGCTCAGCGGGCAGCGGCCCTACCGGCCGGCGCGGGACTCGGCCGCGGCGCTGGAAGACGCCGTGCTGCACGAGCAGCCGCTGCCACCCAGCCGCGTGGCGCCGCCGGCGCGCCGGGCGGCGCTGCGCGGCGACCTGGACACCATCGTGCTCAAGGCGCTCAAGAAGGACCCGGCCGCGCGCTACCCGACCGTGGATGCGCTGGCCGAGGACCTGCAGCGCCACCTCGAGCACCGGCCCGTGCGGGCGCGGCCCGACGGCACGGGCTACCGCCTGGCGAAGTGGGTGCGGCGCCACCGCGTGGCTGCGGCCGCCGGCGCGGCGGTGCTGCTGGCGCTGGCCGGCGGCGGCAGCGCCGCGCTGTGGCAGGCCGGCGTGGCCCGCGCCGAACAGCAGCGCGCCGAAGCCGAGGCGGCGCGGGCCCGCAAGGCGCTGCGCCTGGCCAACGCCAACGTCGCGCTGGCCGACTTCCTGGCCACCGACCTGTCTTCGCAGCGCTCCACCACCGAGCTCACCCGGCAGTTCGAGCGCGCGGCCGAGATGGTGCGGCGGCAGTACGCCAGCCAGCCGCTGGAGCGTGCCCACCTGCTCACCTACCTGGCCGGCCGGCAGCGCGGCACCGCGAACTTCGAGGCCTTCCGCGCGCTGGCCGCCGAAGCCGAGGCCGCGGCCAGCGAGGCCGGCGACGCCGAGGTCGACGCCCACCTGGGCTGCCTGCGTGCGGGCGAGCTGTCGCAGGGCGGCGACGTGGGCGGCGCGCGGGCCCGGATGGCGCAGGCCCTGGCCGCGCTGGAAGCACCGGGCCGCACGCCCGACGACGTGCTGCGCATGTGCCTGGTGCAGGCCTCGACCATCGCGCGCCTGGCCGGCGACGGCGCGGAAGCCGTGCGCACGGCCGAGCGCGTGCGCGAACTCGAACACGCAGCCGGGCTCGCCGGCAGTTCCACCTACGCCACCACGCTGATGGTGCTGGCCCGCGCCCATGCGCTGAACGGTCGCTACGCCGACGCGCTGCGGGTGCTGGACGAAGCGCGCACCCTCCACGCCGGCTCCGGCAGCGGCGGCACCGCGGCGGCGCTGAACACGCGCGTCATCCGCGCCACCGTGCTGCGCGACGGCGGGCAGCCGGCGGCGGCCCTGGCCGAGTTCGACGCCGTGCTCGCCGAACATGCCGCATCGGGTGGCGAAGCGCGCACGCTGGCCAGCGTGCAGCACGACCGCGGCCTCGCGCTGCAGCAGCTGGGGCGCGGCGGCGAAGCGCTGCAGGCCTTCCAGCAGGCGCTGCCGGCGGCGCGTTCGCTGGGCGACCGCACGCTGGTGCGCGCGACGCTCGTGGCCCTGACCACCGCGCAGGCCCGGGCGGGCCAGGTGGCGGCCGCAGAGGCCGGCCTGGCCGAGCTGCTGAACCTGTATGCGCAGCCGCTGGCGCAGCAGAGTTTCATCGCCCGCCTGGCGCTGTTCGCGCAGGCCGAGGTGGCGCTGGCGGCGGGCGAGCTGAAGCGCGCGCAGGGCACGCTGGACCAGGCCACCGCATTGCTGGCCCGGCGTGGCGCCGAGCAGCCCGACGGCGCAAGCCTCGCGCTGCTGGCCTTGTGCGCCCGGCTGGCCCTGGCCCAGGGCCGGCCGGACGTGGCGCGCGAGCCGGCGCAGCGGGCGCTGGCGCTCAGCCGCCGCATGGCCATCGATCCGCAGGCCAGCGTGCGGATCGGCGAGGCCTTGCGGCTGCTGGCCGCGGTGGAGCAGGCGGCCGGCGACGCGGCCAGGGCCCGCGTGCTGCAGGACGAGGCCCGGGCCCACGGCCCCGCCGCGCCCTGAGGCCCGGCACGGCGGGCCCGCGCTACCGGGAGGCGACGCGCGCGCCGGCGCGGGCCGACAGCCGCACCGCTTCGGCCCGCGTGCCCGCCCCCAGCTTGGCCAGCAGCGCCGACACGTGGTGCTCCACGGTGCGCTCGCTGCGCGAGAGCCGCTCGGCGATGTCGCGATTGGCCAGGCCCTGCGCGATCAGCTCCAGGATCTGCCGTTCGCGGCCGGTCAGGCCGAGCGGGTCGCCACGGGTGCGGCGGTTGGGACCGCGCGGCAGGTCGCGCCGGCCTTCGGCCTGCAGCCGCTGGCGCAGGGCGCGCAAGGTGCCGTGGGCCCCCATCTCGGCCAGCCCCTGCAGGCCCTGCGCCGCCGGCTCCCCGCCGGCAGCCACCTGCAGCAGCGCCTGCGCGTAGCGGCAGCCGCGTGCGGCCCAGGCTGCGGCGGCGGCATCGACTTGTCCACTCAGTTCGAGGGCCAGCGGTTCGGGCAGGCCCGGCGGCACGGCATCCACCGGGCGGCCGGCCCGGCGTTGCCAGCACAGCAGCTGGCCGATGCGCCAGCGCTCGCCGGCACGCAGGGCCTGCGGCAGGTCCTCGTCGACGATCTCCAGCAGGGCGGCCGTGTCGCCGCGCAGCCAGGCGGCCTCCGCCGCCACCAGCGCCTGGGGCGCGTACCAGGGGTCCATGGCCATGCGCGTGCGGCCGTCGATCTGCCCTTGCCAGTACGCGGTGGTGGCCGCATCCGCGACCCCTTCGCGCAGGTCCAGCAGGGCCAGCAGGTGCCGGCTCTGGGCGTCCTGCAGCGGCGCCAGCCCGGACATCGCGCGTACCGCGAGCAGTTCGGCGCGCGCGGCGGGCCACAGCCCGCGCTCGATGCAGCCCCAGGCGAGGCGGATGCGCAGCAGGCTGACCTGGTAGTCCAGGTCGCGTGCGCTGCTGTAGGCCAGGCCCGCCGAACAGATGGACTCCAGCCGCGGCCATTGCCGGTGCATGCAGCTCATCGAGGCCATGGCCGCCCAGGCGCGCGAGGCGCTGTCGCTGTCGCCGACGCGCAGCGCCAGATCCAGGCCCTGGTTCAGGCGCGCCCAGCCGTCGGCATCGTCGTTCAGCACCAGTTCGGCGAAACCCAGGGTGACCAGCGCGCGCGCCCGGCCCAGCGGATGGGCCTCCTCGTCCAGGCCCTGCAGCGCGAGCCGGCCCCAGCGCAACGCGACCTGCGGGTCGTCCAGCACCCATTGCAGGGCCAGCACATCCTGGGCCAGCGCCAGCTCGTGCGCGGCACCGGCGGCCTGCAGCAACTCGACGGCCTCGGTGGCCAGGGCCCGGCCATCGGGCAGATGGCCGGCCGCCCAGTGCAGCCGCGACAGTTCGCGCAGCTGCCGGCCCAGCATCAGCGGGTCGCCACCCGGGCGCAGGAGCTCCAGCGCCGCCTGGCGGCTCGCGACCGCATCGGCCAGGCGGTTGCAGGCGCGCTGGGCATCGGCCAGCAGGCTCAGCAGCTCGGCCCGGCGCAGGGGCGTCTCGCCGCTGGCGTGGTCCAGCGCCAGCGCCAACAGGTCGGCGGCCTGGCGGTGCGCGCCGGCCTGCGCGGCCTCGTAGGCGGCCAGCGGCGCCAGCCGCCCCACCGCGGGCCACAGCCCGGCGCGCTCGGCATGGTGCACGCGCCGGGCGGGGCTGGCCTGCAGGATGTCCAGCGCGTCGAACAGCGCCGCGTGCATCGCCTGGCGGTGCTCGCTGCTCAGCGCCGATTCGAAGGCCTGGCGGGCGATGTCGTGGCGGAAGCGCCAGATCGAGCCTTCGCGCTGCAGCAGCAGGGCTTGCGCACACTCGTCGAGTGCCGCGGCCACGTCGTCGAGCACGGCGCCGATCACCCCCTGCTCCAGCCCCGCCGGCGCCACGCACACCAGCGCCAGCAGCTCGCGCGCCGGCTCCGACAGCAGCCGGGCGCGCGCCAGCACCGCATCGCGCAGCGCCGCCGGCACGTCGCCCGCCGGCGCAGCCAGCCATTCGGCCACGTAGAAGGGGTTGCCGCCCGTCGCGGCGTACAGGCCCTGCGCCGGCCGCCCGGCCTGCTGCGCCAGCCAGGCGACGCTGGATTCCGACAGCGGCTGCAGCGCCAGCCGCAACGTGCCGGCCGCGGGCAGCGCGCCCAGCAGGCCGTGCAGCGGGTGTTCGTGCGGCAGGCCGGTGCGGTGCGCCAGCACCAGCACCGCGCGCGTACCTTCGATGCGCCGGGCCAGGTAGCGCAGCAGCTCGAGCGTGGCGCCGTCGGCCCACTGCACGTCGTCGAACACGAGCACGGTGGGCTGGCGGCGGTCGCGCAGCAGCGCGTGGAAACCGGCCAGCAGCTCCAACCCGCCGCGGCCGGAGCGCACCGCGTGGCCCAGCCCCGGCGGCAGCTGCTCCAGCATCTCCACCAGCGGCAGGTAGGCCGCAGGCGCCAGCAGCGGCTCGCACGCGCCCCACAGCCATTGCACGTCGGTGCCAGCCTGTTCGCGCAGTGCTCGCAGCAGGCTGGTCTTGCCGACGCCGGACTCGCCCGACAGCAGCACCGTGCGGCCGCGCGGCGTGCTGCCGCGGGTGGCGGCCACGGCGGCGAGCAGCTGCGCCAGCGGCGAGTCGCGCTCCAGCAGCGGCAGGGGGGTGACGGGCAGATGGTGCGGCACGCCCGGCGATATAGCGGAGGCGGCCGCGCTTGTCAGTCCCTACCCGTAGCGCGCCATCGCCAGCGGCGCCACGTCGATCTCGGGCTGGCGCCCCGAGACCAGGTCGGCGATGACGCGCCCGGTGCCGCAGGCCATGGTCCAGCCCAGCGTGCCGTGGCCGGTGGCCAGCAGCAGGTTCTGCACGGGCGTGGGGCCGACGATGGGCGTGCCGTCGGGCGTCATCGGGCGCAGGCCGCACCAGAAGGTGGCCTTGGAAACGTCGCCGCCGCGGGGAAAGAGATCCGTCACCACGTGGTTCAGCGTGGCGCGGCGCGGCTCGCGCAGGTTGAGGCTGTAGCCGGCGAGCTCCGCCGTGCCGCCGACGCGGATGCGGTCGCCCAGGCGCGTGACCGCCACCTTGTGCGTCTCGTCCATGATGGTGGACTCGGGCGCGTACTGCGCATCGGTGATCGGCACCGTGATCGAGTAGCCCTTCACCGGATAGACCGGGATGCGGATGCCCACCGGCTCCAGCAGCTTCGGCGAATAGCTGCCCAGCGCGAGCAGCACCTTGTCGGCCTTCAGCAGGCCGGCCTCGGCGGTGTGCACGCCGGTGATGGCGCCACCGCCCACCTGCAGCGATTCGATGCGGGTGTTCCAGCGGAACTTCACGCCGAGCGCCGCGGCCATCTCGGCCAGCCGGTTCGTGAACTTGAAGCAGTCGCCGGTCTCGTCGCCGGGCAGGCGCAAAGCGCCGACGAACTTCTCCTGCGTGAGCCTGAGCGCCGGCTCGACCCTGCAGAAGCCCTCGCGGTCCAGCACCTCGAAGGGCACGCCGTACTGCTTCAGCACGTCGACGTCGCCGCCGATGCCGTCGAGCTGCTTCTGGGTGCGGAACAGCTGCAGCGTGCCCTGCGCGCGGTCGTCGTAGCCGATGCCGGTCTCGGCGCGCAGCGCCTTCAGCACGTCGCGGCTGTACTCGGCCAGCGGCACCATGCGGCTCTTGTTGAGCGCGTAGGCCTTCGCGGTGCAGTTGGCCAGCATCTGCGCGCCCCAGCGCCACATGGCCGGGTCCAGCAGCGGCCAGATCACCAGCGGCGAGTGGTGCATCAGCATCCACTTGATCGCCTTGATCGGCACGCCGGGCCCGGCCCAGGGCGCGCTGTAGCCGGGCGAGACCTCGCCGGCGTTGGCGAAGCTGGTCTCCAGCGCCGGGCCGCTCTGGCGGTCGACGACCTCGACCTCGTGGCCCGCCTTGGCCAGGAAATAGGCCGAAGCCACGCCGATCACGCCGCCACCGAGCACCAGGACCTTCATGCACCGCTCCTCGCAAGACCCGCGCCACTCTAGCGAGGGTCGGGGGGCGAAGTCTGCGGTTTGCCCGGCCCGGGGCCCGAACAAGGCGCCGCGGGGCGGGCCCTGCGGCGTGGAAAGTTCAGCGGCTGCGCCGGCGACGCCTCAGCCACGCCAGGCTGGCAAGCCCGGCGGCGAGCGCCAGCGCCGGCGTCGGCTCGGGAACGGCGGCGGCGACGGCGCCGTCCAGCGTGAGCGTGGCGTCCCAGGTGTTCACCACGTCGCCGAGCCCGCCGGCGCGCTGCGAATACGGGTTGTTGCGCAGCATGTAGCGGCCGGCCGCCAGGGTGCCCGCGAGGCTGAAGCCGGTGTTCTGGGTCTGCAACGGCCCGTTGACCACCGGGAACCAGCGCTGCGCCGGTTCGTTCCACACCAGCAGGTCGATGTACTGGCCCCCGCTGGTGCTGCCGGCCAGCGCGTAGGGATTGGCGGCGTCGAGCGTGAACTCCAGCGCCAGGGTGTTGGTGCTGGCGTGGAGTTCGGTCGCCAGGTTGCAGCCGGTGGCGTTGCTGCACACCTGCGAGGTCTGCAGCGAGGTGGCGTGGCCTTCCAGCTGCAGCTGCACCGCCCCGCTCAGCGGCTGGAACGAGAAGGTCTGCGCCTGGTCCCAGCTTTCGTCGAGGTAGCCGGTCCACAGCAGGTAGGCGATGTCGTGGTGGTCGCTGCCGGCGATGGCCAGCGTGGGGTCGGCAAAGCCGGTCAGCACGGTGCCTTCCCAGGGCCCGCCGGGCACGGGCGCCGGAGCGCCGTCCTCGCCCTCGTCGCCCGAGATCGCGAAGCCGCCGAAGTAGTAGAAGTAGTTGACCGAGGTGCGGGCGGTCAGCGTGGCGGTGGCGGCCTGGGTGCTGGCCGTCGCCAGCAGCAGCGGCAGCGCGGCCAGCGTCGCCTTCAACGGGGTGGATGGGTGCATCGTTCGCTCCTGTGGCCGGTGGTGGCGCCGCCAGCCTAGGGCGCGCGGCTGCGACGGACTGCCGGCCCGGTACCCGGTTTTGCGGTCGCGAGTGCCCATTTGTCGAAGTCGGCCGCTTCGGTCCGGGCCGATGTCCTGGCGCGGGAACCGATAGAGTCCGCCGCGCGATGAACACCTCCACCTCCCCCACCCCAGCCCGCCTGTCGATGACGCAGGTGCTGATCGCCGGCGCGATGGTCGTCACCCTGAGCATGGGCATCCGCCACGGCTTCGGGCTGTGGCTGCAGCCCATCACGATGGAGCGCGGCTGGACGCGCGAGACCTTCGCGTTCGCGCTGGCGGTGCAGAACCTGGCGTGGGGCGCCGCGGGCCCCTTCGCCGGCATGCTGGCCGACCGCTTCGGCGCCTTCCGCGTGCTGATCGTCGGCGCGGTGCTCTACGCGCTGGGCCTGGTGGGCATGGGCCTGGCCACCAGTGGGCTGGCCTTCCTGGGCGGCGCGGGGCTGCTGCTGGGCATGGCGCAGTCGGGCACCACGTATGCGGTGGTCTACGGCGTGATCGCGCGCCAGGTCGACCCGGCCAAGCGCTCGTGGGCGATGGGCATCACCGCCGCCGCCGGCTCGTTCGGGCAGTTCCTGATGGTGCCGGTGGAGAACGGGCTGATCGGCGGCTGGGGCTGGCAGAACGCGCTCTTCGTGCTGGCCTGCATGGTGCTGGCGATCGTGCCGCTCGCCTTCTGGCTCAAGGAACCGGCCCAGGCGGCCGCCGTCGGCCACAAGCAGAGCGTGGGCGCCGCGCTGCGCGAGGCCTTCGGCTACCCGAGCTTCGGCCTGCTGATGGCCGGCTATTTCGTCTGCGGCTTCCAGGTGGTGTTCATCGGCGTGCACATGCCGAGCTACCTGAAGGACCACGGCCTGAGCCCGCAGGTGGCCACGGTGGCGCTGGCGCTGATCGGTCTCTTCAACGTCTTCGGCACCTACATCGCCGGCGTGCTGGGACAGAAACTCGCGAAGCGCCACATCCTGTCGACCATCTACCTGCTGCGCGCGGTGGCCATCGTCGTCTTCATCAACGTGCCGCTGACGCCGGCCAGCGTCTACGTCTTCTCGTCGGTGATGGGCCTCTTGTGGCTCAGCACCGTGCCGCCGACGAACGCCATCGTGGCGCAGATCTTCGGCGTGCAGTACATGTCGATGCTCGGCGGCTTCGTGTTCCTGAGCCACCAGGTGGGCTCGTTCATGGGCGTGTGGCTGGGCGGCAAGCTCTACGACGCCACCGGCAACTACGACGTGGTGTGGTGGATCGCCGCCGGCCTGGGCGTGTTCGCGGCGCTGATCAACCAGCCGGTGCGCGAGACGGCCATCGCGCGGCCGGCGCTGAAGGCGGCGTGACGCCGTGAAGACACGCCGCGTGCTCGGCTGGGCGGCTGCCGCGGCGGCGCTGGCGCTGGTGTTCGCGGCCTACCTGAATCCGCACACGGTGGTGGACCTGGCGAACCGGGTGTGGGCGTGCTTCTGAAGCCCTCGGGCTGGGTCACCCGATTCGCGCAGCTGCTGAAGCCCGGCGGCTCCGTGCTCGACCTCGCCTGCGGCAGCGGCCGCCACGTGCGCTGGCTGGCCGCCCAGGGCCATGCCGTCACCGGCGTCGACCGCGACGAAGCCGCGGTGGCGCCGCTGCGCGATCTGGCCGAGATGGTCGTCGCCGACGTCGAGAGCGGCCCCTGGCCACTGGCCGGCCGCTCCTTCGACGGCATCGTCGTCACGAACTACCTCTGGCGGCCGCTGTTTCCCGCCATCCGCGGTGCGCTCGCCGAAGGCGGCGTGCTGATCCACGAGACCTTCGCGCACGGCCAGCAGCTGGTCGGCAAGCCGTCGCGGCCCGAGTTCCTGCTGCAGCCGGGCGAGCTGCTGCAGCTCGCCGCCGGGCTGCGTGTGGTCGCCTTCGAGGACGGCTTCGAGGACGGGCGGTACCTGCAGCGCATCGCCGCGGTCAACGAGGTCCCGGGAAAGCCCGAACCGCCTCGCTACCCGCTCTGAAGGCCACCCCGGCCCCGCCGGCTAAAATCGCCGGCTTGACCGCTCCACCGCTTTCGCCGCCCATGAACCCCATCCAAGGCAGCATCGTCGCGCTCGTGACCCCGATGCGGGAAGACGGCAGCGTCGACTACGACGCGCTGCGGCGCCTGATCGACTGGCACATCGCCGAAGGCACCGACTGCATCGGCGTCGTCGGCACCACGGGCGAATCGCCCACGGTGTCGATGGAGGAGAACTGCGAGGTGATCAAGGTCGCCGTGCAGCATGCCGCCGGCCGCGTGCCGGTGATGGCCGGCACCGGCGCCAATTCCACGGCCGAGGCCATCGAGCTGACGCGCTTCGCGAAGCAGGTGGGCGCGGACTGCCACCTCTCGGTGGTGCCCTACTACAACCGGCCTTCGCAGGAAGGCATCTACCAGCACTTCAAGGCCATCTCGGAAGCGGTGGACCTGCCGCTGGTGCTCTACAACGTGCCCGGCCGCACCGTGGCGGACATGCTGCCCGAGACCACGCTGCGCCTGGCCCAGCTGCCGCGCATCGTCGGCATCAAGGAAGCCACCGGCAACATCGAGCGCGCGGCGCAGCTCATCAAGCACGCGCCCAAGGGCTTCTCGATCTATTCCGGCGACGACGGCACCGCCGTCGCGCTGATGCTGCTGGGCGGCCACGGCAACGTGAGCGTCACCGCCAACGTCGCACCGCGCCTGATGCACGAGATGTGCATCGCGGCCATCGAAGGCGACGTGCGCACCGCGCGCAGCATCCACCTGAAGCTGCTGCCGCTGCACAAGCAGCTGTTCTGCGAGCCGAGCCCGGCGCCGGCCAAGTGGGCGCTGTCGCAGCTGGGCCGCTGCGGCCCGCACGTGCGGCTGCCCATCGTGCCGCTCACCACGGCCGGCCAGGCCGCTGTGGGCCAGGCGCTGCGCGACAGCGGCGTGCTGGCCTGACCCCGCTGCTCCTTTCCGAGCCTTCTTCGACCAGACCAGATCCTCTGATGCCTTCTTTCGCGCACCCTCACCGGCTCGGCACCCTTGCCCTGGCCACCACGCTGCTGGCCGGTTGCACCGTCGTCGGCGAAGGCCTGTTCTCGGGCGACAAGGTCGACTACAAGAACAGCCCGGTGAAGTCGACGCCGCTCGAGGTGCCGCCCGACCTGTCGCAGCTGGCGCGCGAGTCGCGCTACCAGCCGCAGGGCGGCGTGATCAGCGCGGCCGCCGCGGCCGGCGGTGCGTCGGCGCCCGCTGGCGGCGGTGCCGCGGCCGGTGGCACGCTGCCCGCCAGCGTGGCGCTCGCCAACCTGGGCGCGATGCGCATCGAGCGCGACGGCCAGCAGCGCTGGCTGGTGGTGCCGATGGCGCCCGAGCAGCTGTGGCCGCAGCTGAAGGTGTTCTGGGAGCAGCGCGGCTTCTCGCTCGCCGAAGAGAACATCACTGCCGGCGTGATGGAAACCAACTGGGCCGAGAACCGCGCGAAGCTCTCGGCCGAGACCACCGGCGGCATCTTCAACCGCATGCTGAACCGCCTGACCGACACCGGCGAGCGCGACCGCTACCGCACGCGCATCGAGCGCACCGCCGCGGGCAGCGAGGTCTACATCACGCACCGCGGCGTGCAGGAGGTCTACACCAACGAGCGCCAGGACCAGACCACCTGGCGCGCACGCCCGAACGACCCGCAGCTGGAAGCCGAGTTCCTGTCGCGCCTGATGGTGGCGCTGGGCCAGAAGGACGAGCCCGCGGCACGCGCCGCGGTGGCCGCTGCGGCGCCCGCTTCGGCCGCCGTCGCGGTGGCAGCGCAGCCCGCCGCGACCGCCGGGCCGCGCGCCAGCTCGCTGGTGATCAACGAGAACTTCGACCGCGCCTGGCGCAAGGTGGGCCTGGCGCTGGACCGCACGGGCTTCACGGTGGAAGACCGCGACCGCGCCGCCGGCCTCTACTACGTGCGCTACGTCGACCCGAAGAACGCCGGCAAGGAAGAGCCCAGCTGGTGGGCGCGCCTGTGGGGCGACAAGAGCAACCCGCAGGAAGCGCTGCGCTACCGCGTGCTGGTGAAGGGCGACGGCGCCAAGACCAACGTCTCGATCCAGACCTCGGCCGGCGCCGCCGAAACGGGCGACAACGCGCAGCGCATCATCGGGCTGCTCGGCAACGAGATCCGCTGATCCGGCAGACGCCGCGGAACCGGCTCTGCCGGGCCGCTGGCGTCGCCCCCTTGAGGGGGAGCGTCGAAGCCGCTCCCGGGGGTGGGCCTAACGCTGCGCGATCGGCTTCACCTGCCGCGCCGGCGAACCGACGAACAGCTGGCGCGGGCGGCCGATCTTGTACTCGGGGTCGCCGATCATCTCGTTGAGCTGGGCGATCCAGCCCACCGTGCGGGCGAGCGCGAAGATCGCGGTGAACAGGCTCACCGGGATGCCGAGTGCGCTCTGCACGATGCCCGAGTAGAAGTCGACGTTCGGGTACAGCTTGCGGGCGACGAAGTACTCGTCTTCCAGCGCGATCTTCTCCAGCGCCATCGCCAGCTTGAACAGCGGGTCGTCGTGCAGGCCGGTGGCGGCCAGCACCTCGTGGCAGGTCTCGCGCATCAGCTTGGCGCGCGGGTCGTAGTTCTTGTAGACGCGGTGGCCGAAGCCCATCAGCTTGACGTTCGAGTTCTTGTCCTTCACCTGCTTGATGAACTCGCCGATCTTCTCGACGCCACCCTGCTTCTGGATGTCCTTCAGCATGTTCAGCGCCGCCTCGTTGGCGCCGCCGTGCGCCGGGCCCCACAGGCAGGCCACGCCGGCGGCGATGGCCGCGAACGGGTTGGTGCCGGAGCTGCCGCACAGGCGCACGGTGGAGGTGCTGGCGTTCTGCTCGTGGTCGGCGTGCAGGATGAAGATGCGGTCGATCGCGCGCACCAGCACGTCGTTCGGCTCGTACTCCTCGCAGGGCGTCGCGAACATCATGCGCATGAAGTTCGCCGAGTACGACAGGCTGTTCTTCGGGTAGATGAAGGGCTGGCCGATGCCGTACTTGTAGGCCATCGCCACCAGCGTCGGCATCTTCGCGATCAGGCGGATCGCGCTGATGTCCCGGTGCTGCGGATTGTTGATGTCGGTGCTGTCGTGATAGAAGGCCGACAGCGCCCCCACCAGGCCCGTCATCACCGCCATCGGGTGGGCGTCGCGCCGGAAGCCGCGCAGGAAGAACTGCATCTGCTCGTTGACCATCGTGTGGTTGGTCACCAGCTTCACGAAGTCGGTCTTCTGCGTCGCGTTGGGCAGCTCGCCCTTCAGCAGCAGGTAGCAGGTCTCCAGGAAGTCGCAGTGCTCGGCCAGCTGCTCGATCGGGTAGCCGCGGTACAGCAGCTCGCCCTTGTCGCCATCGATGTAGGTGATGGTGCTGTTGCACGAGGCCGTCGACAGGAAGCCCGGGTCGTAGGTGAACTTGCCGGTCTGCGCGTAGAGCTTGCGGATGTCGATGACGTCCGGACCGATGCTGCCCTTGTAGATGGGCAGGTCCATGCTCGGGCTGCCGTCCGAGAACGACAGCGTGGCTTTGACTTCGGAAGGGGTCATGGCAGGTGGCCTTTCTGGATGTCGTTCAGTTCGGGCGGGTACGCAGCTGCGCCAGCACCTCGCGCACTTCGGGGCGGTCGAATCCCGGCTCCATCGCGTCCGGCTCCTTGCGGGCCAGCAGCAGGTCGAGCAGGTCGTTGTCCGACAGGTCCATCAGGGCGAGCAGCCCGTCGGCCTGTCTTGTCGTGATCGTCTCCTCGTGGCGGCGGAAGAAGCGCTCGATCAGCAGGTCGTTCTCGAGCAGGCCGCGCCGGCAGCGCCAGCGCAGCTTGCTCAAGGACCGCTCGTCGAGGCGCTGCTCGTTCATACGGCTCTGCGAACCATCAGTTCCTTGATCTTGCCGATGGCCTTGGTCGGGTTCAGCCCCTTCGGGCAGACGTCGACGCAGTTCATGATCGTGTGGCAGCGGAACAGGCGGTACGGGTCCTCGAGGTTGTCGAGGCGCTCCCCGGTGGCCTGGTCGCGGCTGTCGGCGATGAAGCGATAGGCCTGCAGCAGCCCGGCCGGGCCGACGAACTTGTCGGGATTCCACCAGAAGCTCGGGCAGCTGGTGGAGCAGCTGGCGCACAGGATGCACTCGTAGAGGCCGTTGAGCTCGTCGCGCTCCTCGGGTGACTGCAGACGCTCCTTCTCGGGCGGCTGCGTCTCGTTCACGAGATACGGCTTGATCGAGTGGTACTGCTTGAAGAACAGCGTCATGTCGACGATGAGGTCGCGGATGACGGGCAGCCCCGGCAGCGGCTTCAGCACGATGGTGCCGGGCAGCGTGCGCATGTTCGTGAGGCACGCCAGGCCGTTCTTGCCGTTGATGTTCATCGCGTCCGAGCCGCAGACGCCTTCGCGGCACGAGCGGCGGAAGCTCAGGGTCGGGTCGACCTGCTTCAGCTTCATCAGCGCGTCGAGCAGCATGCGCTCGTGGCCGTCGAGCTCCACCTGCAGCGTCTGCATGCGGGGCTTGGCGTCGGTGTCGGGGTCGTAGCGGTAGATCTGGAAGGTGCGCAGGGTCATGTCGGCGTCTCGCGATCAGAAGGTGCGGACCTTCGGGGGAACCGATTCCACGGTCAGCGGCTTGAGCTGCACCGGCTTGTATTCCAGGCGGTTGCCTTCCGAATACCACAGCGTGTGCTTCATCCACACCTCGTCGTTGCGGCCGTTCGGGTGTTCGGGCGTGTCGCCGTAGTCGTCGACGCTGTGCGCGCCGCGGCTTTCCTTGCGCGCCGCGGCGGAGACCATCGTGGCCTGCGCGCTCTCGATCAGGTTGTCGACTTCCAGCGCCTCGATGCGCGCGGTGTTGAAGACCTTGCTCTTGTCCTTCAGGCCGATGGCCTTCACGCGCTCGGCGATGGCGGCCACCTTCACGACGCCGGCGTCCATGCTGGCCTGCGTGCGGAACACGCCGGCGTGCTGCTGCATCGCGGCGCGCAGGTCGTTGGCGACGTCCTGGGCGTATTCGCCGGTGCTGTTGCCGTCCAGACGCGCCAGGCGCGCCAGGGTGAAGTCGGCCGCATCGGCCGGCAGCGGCTTGTGCGACTTGTCGATGCTCTTGAACGCGTCGACGATGTGGTTGCCGGCCGCGCGGCCGAACACCAGCAGGTCGAGCAGCGAGTTCGTGCCGAGGCGGTTCGCGCCGTGCACGCTGACGCAGGAGCACTCGCCCACCGCATAGAAGCCGTTCACCACGCTGTTCGGGTTGCCGTTCTTCGGCGCCACCACCTGGCCGTGGATGTTGGTGGGGATGCCGCCCATCTGGTAGTGGATCGTCGGCACCACCGGGATCGGCTCCTTCGTGATGTCGACGTTGGCGAAGTTGTGGCCGATCTCGAACACGCTGGGCAGGCGCTTCATGATGGTCTCGGCGCCCAGGTGCGTCATGTCGAGGTGGATGTAGTCCTTGTTCGGACCGCAGCCGCGCCCTTCCTTGATCTCCTGGTCCATGCAGCGCGAGACGAAGTCGCGCGGCGCCAGGTCCTTCAGCGTCGGCGCGTAGCGCTCCATGAAGCGCTCGCCGGCCGCGTTGCGCAGGATCGCGCCTTCGCCGCGGCAGCCTTCGGTGAGCAGCACGCCCGCGCCGGCCACGCCGGTGGGGTGGAACTGCCAGAACTCCATGTCCTCGAGCGGGATGCCCGAGCGCGCCGCCATGCCGAGCCCGTCGCCGGTGTTGATGAAGGCGTTGGTGCTGGCCGCGAAGATGCGGCCCGCGCCGCCGGTGGCGAACAGCGTGACCTTGGCTTCGAGGATGTGGATGTCGCCCGTCTCCATCTCGAGCGCGGTGACGCCGAGCACGTCGCCGTCGGCGTCGCGGATCAGGTCCAGCGCCATCCACTCGACGAAGAAGTTGGTGCGCGCGCGCACGTTCTGCTGGTACAGCGTGTGCAGCATCGCGTGGCCGGTGCGGTCGGCCGCGGCGCAGGCGCGCTGCACCGGCTTCTCGCCGTAGTTCGCGGTGTGGCCGCCGAACGGGCGCTGGTAGATCGTGCCGTCGGGGTTGCGGTCGAACGGCATGCCGAAGTGCTCGAGCTCGTAGACGACCTTGGGCGCCTCGCGGCACATGAACTCGATGGCGTCCTGGTCGCCGAGCCAGTCGGAACCCTTGACGGTGTCGTAGAAGTGGTAGTGCCAGTTGTCCTCGGCCATGTTGCCGAGGCTGGCGCCGATGCCGCCCTGCGCCGCCACCGTGTGCGAGCGCGTGGGGAACACCTTGGACAGCACCGCCACGTTCAGGCCGGCGAGCGACAGCTGCAGCGACGCGCGCATGCCGGAACCGCCGGCACCGACGATGACGACGTCGAACTTGCGCTTGGGCAGATTAGCCATTCAGAGTCTCCACAGGACCTGCACGGCCCAGCCCATGCAGCCCACCAGCCAGACGATGGTGAACACCTGCAGCGCCAGCCGCACGCCCACGGGCTTGATGTAGTCCATCCAGATGTCGCGCACGCCGACCCAGGCGTGCCAGCCCAGGGCGACGAAGATCGTGAAGGTCAGCACCTTCATCCACTGGGCCGAGAAGATGCCGGCCCAGGTGTCGTAGCCGATGGGGCCCTTGCTGAAGATCAGCTGCGCCAGCAGCACCAGCGTGAACAGCGCCATCAGCACCGCCGTGACGCGCTGGCTCAGCCAGTCGCGCATGCCGTAGTGCGCGCCGACGACGACGCGCTTGGAACCGTAGTTGACGGACATTCGAGGAGCGCCTTTCAGTAAAGGCCGAAGAGCTTGGCGCCCAGCAGCAGCGTGAGGATGATGCTGCTCGCCAGCGTGACGATGGCCGACGAATGGCCCTGCTGCTTGCTGACGCTGTGCGTCGCGTCCATCCACAGGTGGCGCACGCCGGCGATGGCGTGGTGCAGGTAGGCCCAGATCAGCGCCAGCGCGGTGAGCTTCACGAACCAGCCAGGCACGAAGCCGATGCCGGCGCTGAAGGCCGCGGTGAAGCGCTCGTAGCTGATCTCGGAGGTGACGCTGACGTCGAACAGCCAGATCACCAGCGGCAGCAGCGCGAACATGATCACGCCGCTGATGCGGTGCAGGATGGACACCACGCCCGCCGCCGGCAACCGGTACTTCACGGCATCGACGAGACGCATCGTGCCGGGTCGGGTTCTTGTCATCTCGCTCATGGGCTTTGTTCTCGGCCGGGTAAACCAGTTGAGTTTATTGCAACGCAGCAGTCTTACGTGGAACTGGAGTCATCGTGCAGGCGCTCAGCTGAGCTCGTTGCGGTAGTGGTGGTGAGACGTGTGGTACAGCCCGCGGCGCAGTTCCACCGGCCGGTTGCCGTAGGTGAAGGACAGGCGCTCCACCGACAGCAGCGGCGTGCCCACCGGCACGTCGAGCAGCGCCGCCGCGTCGGCATCGGCGGCCACCGCACGCAGCTTCTCCTCGGCGCGGATCATGTGCACCGAGAACTCGGCCTCGAACAGGCGGTACAGCGGGCCGCGCCAGGCCATCATGCGCTCGGCGCTCAGGCCCTTGAACAGCGAGCCGGGCAGCCACAGGTCGTCCAGCACCACGGGCCGCGTCTCGGCCCCGCTGGGCGCCAGCAGCAGGCGCCGCACCTGCACGGCAGACTCACCCGCCTTCAGCGCCAGCAGCCGCGCCACCTCCAGCGGAGCGCGCATGCGGCGGCAGTCGAGCAGCTTGCGCTGCAGCGCCGGCGGGCTGCCGTCCGTGTTGGTTTCGTCGGGCATCAGGCGCAGGAAGCGGTACTGCGTCTCCTGCTCCGCGTGCGTGGCCACGAACGTGCCCTTGCCCTGCCGCCGCACCAGCACGTTCTCGGTGGCCATCTCGTCGATGGCCTTGCGCACCGTGCCCTGGCTGACGCCGAAGCGCGCGGCCAGCTCCACCTCGCTCGGGATCACCTGGCCGGGCAGCCACTCGCCGGCCGACAGGCTCTTCAGCAGCAGCGACTTGATCTGCTGGTACAGCGGGCTGAACGCGGGCGCGGCCGGCGCGGGAGCGGACGATTCGGCGGCGGCGGGCATGGGCGGGATTGTCGCACCATGTCTTGCATAAGACATAAGAGTGGAGTCAGGTGAGCGCCTAGAATTCGCGCTTCTCACTCAGGAGCCCACCCATGTCCACCAAGAAGCCCGTCCGCGTGGCCGTCACCGGCGCCGCCGGCCAGATCGGTTATGCCCTGCTGTTCCGCATCGCCAGCGGCGAGATGCTCGGCAAGGACCAGCCGGTGATCCTGCAGCTGCTGGAAGTGCCGGTGGAAGGCCCGCAGAAGGCGCTGCAGGGCGTGATGATGGAACTGGAGGACTGCGCCTTCCCGCTGCTGGCCGGCATGGAAGCGCACGGCGACCCGAACACCGCCTTCAAGGACACCGACTACGCGCTGCTCGTCGGCGCCCGCCCGCGCGGCCCCGGCATGGAGCGCGCCGACCTGCTGGCCGCCAACGCGCAGATCTTCACCGCGCAGGGCAAGGCGCTCGACAAGGTCGCCAGCCGCAACGTGAAGGTGCTGGTGGTGGGCAACCCCGCCAACACCAACGCCTACATCGCGATGAAGAGCGCGCCCAGCCTGAAGCGCGAGAACTTCACGGCGATGCTGCGCCTGGACCACAACCGCGCGCTGAGCCAGATCGCCGCCAAGACCGGCAAGCCGGTGTCGTCGATCAGGAAGCTGGCCGTGTGGGGCAACCACAGCCCCACGATGTACGCCGACTACCGCTTCGCCACCATCGACGGCGCCAGCGTGAAGGACATGATCAACGACCAGGTCTGGAACAAGGACACGTTCCTGCCCACCGTGGGCAAGCGCGGCGCGGCCATCATCGCGGCGCGCGGCGTCTCGTCGGCGGCTTCCGCGGCCAACGCCGCCATCGACCACATGCGCGACTGGGCGCTCGGCACCCAGGGCGAGTGGGTCACGATGGGCGTGCCCAGCAACGGCGAATACGGCATCCCGAAGGACGTGATGTTCGGCTACCCCGTCACCTGCGAGGGCGGCAGCTACAAGATCGTCGAAGGCCTGCCGATCGACGAGTTCAGCCAGGGCTGCATCGACAAGACGCTGGCCGAGCTCACGGGTGAACAGGACGGCGTGAAGCACCTGCTCTGACGCCCCCATGGCCTCGCCGCGTGACGTGCTCTTCGGCGCCGGCGAGGCGCTGCCGGCCATGCCGGTCTGCGACCACTATGCCGGCGTCGAGCCGCGCATGACCAAGAGCCTGCAGCTGCAGGCCGAGCTCGGGCCGGTCTTCGACGTCACGCTCGACAACGAGGACGGCGCGCCGGTGGGCGGCGAGATCGACCAGGCGCACCTGATCGTCGGCCTGCTGAACGGGCCGGACAACCGCTTCGGCCGTGTCGGCGTGCGCCTGCTGCCGGTGGAGCACCCCCGCTTCGCCGACGTCGCCGGCATCGTGCTGAAGAGCGCGAAGGCCCCGGCCTACCTGATGCTCCCCAAGCCCGAGGCGCTGGCCGACGTGCAGCGCGCCGCGCAGGCCATCGACGCGATGGGCGGTGCGGCGATCCCGCTGCATGCGCTGATCGAGACCCACGGCGCACTGCGCGAGGTGTTCGCGATCGCGGCGCATCCGCGCATCGAGTCGCTGTCCTTCGGGCTGATGGACTTCGTCTCTGCGCATCGCGGCGCCATTCCGCAGTCGGCGATGGGCGTCAAGGGCCAGTTCGAGCATCCGCTGGTGCTGCGCGCCAAGCTCGAGATCGCGGCCGCCTGCCACGCCGCGGCGAAGACGCCGTCGCACGGCGTCGTCACCGAGTTCAAGGACACCAGGGCGCTGCAGGCGGCGGCCGAGGTCGCCTGCCGCCAGCTCGGCTACACGCGCATGTGGAGCATCCACCCGAACCAGGTGCGCGCCATCGTCGCCGCCTTCTCGCCCACCGCGGCCGAGGTGGAACAGGCCGTCGAGATCATCGTCGCCGCGCAGGCCGCCGGCTGGGCACCGATCCAGCACGACCACCAGCTGCACGACCGTGCGAGCTACCGCTACTTCTGGCACGTGATCGAGCGCGCGCACCGCAACGCCCCGCAGCACGCGCTGCCCGCGGAACTTCGCCTGGCCTGGTTCGTCTGAATCCCGCCGGGCACCCGCCCGAACTCGGGTAGCCTGCGCGCCATGACGAAGAAGCTCCTTCCCCTGCTGCTGGCCGTCGCGCTGGCACCGGCTTTCGCCCAGACGCTGAAGCTGCGCATCCTGGAGACCACCGACGTCCACATGAACCTGGTGGGCTACGACTACTACCAGGACAAGCCCGCCGCCGAGTTCGGCCTGGACCGCACCGCCACGCTGATCAAGGCCGCGCGCGCCGAGACGAAGAACGCGCTGCTGTTCGACAACGGCGACCTGCTGCAGGGCAGCCCGCTGGGCGACACGGTGGCGCGCATCCGGCCCCTGCAGGCGGGGGAGGTGCACCCGGCCTACCGCGTGCTGGGCGCCCTGGGCTACGACGCCGGCAACATCGGCAACCACGAGTTCAACTACGGCCTGCCCTTCCTGCTGCGCGCCACCCAGGGCACGGGCTTCCCGCTGGTCAACGCGAACATCGTGGTGGACGACGGCAAGGGCCGGCCCGAAGAGGCGAAGAACGTCTTCACGCCCTACGTGATCCTGGAGCGCAGCTTCACCGACGACAGCGGCAAGGCGCAGAAGCTGAAGGTCGGGGTGATCGGCTTCGCACCGCCGCAGGTGATGAACTGGGACCGCCAGCACCTGCTCGGCAAGGTGCAGGCGCTGGACATCCCCTCCACCGCGAAGAAGCTGATCCCGCGCCTCAAGGCCGAGGGTGCCGACGTGGTCGTCGTCATCGCGCACTCGGGCTTCGAGCGCGGCGAGACCGTGTTCTTCGCCGAGAACGTGGTGGCGCGGCTGGCGGAGATCCCGGGCGTCGACGCGATCCTCTTCGGCCACTCGCACGGCGAGTTCCCGGGCCGCTTCTTCAGCGGCCACCCGAAGGTGGATCTCGCCGCCGGCACCATCAACGGCGTGCCGGCCACGATGCCGGGCTTCTGGGGCAACCACCTCGGCGTCATCGACCTGACGCTGGAAAAGAGTGGCACTGGCTGGGTCTCCAAGGGCGGCCGTGCCGAGCTGCGGCCGATCTACGACCGCAACACGCGCAAGGCGGTCGTTGCACCCGATCCGCAGGTGATGCAGATCGTGAAGGCCGAGCACGAGGCGACCCTTGCCGCGATGCGCGCCGAGGTGGCACGCACCAGCGCGCCGATCCAGAGCTACTTCGCGCAGGTGGCCGACGACCCCAGCGTGCAGGTGGTGAGCAACGCGCAGATCGCCTACGGCCGCAGGATCATCGCCGGAACCACCTTCGCAGGCCTGCCCGTGCTGTCGGCCGCCGCGCCCTTCAAGACCGGCGGCCGCGGCGGCGCGAACTACTACACCGACATCCCCGCCGGCCCGATCGCGATGCGCAGCGTGGCCGATCTCTACATCTACCCGAACACCGTGAAGCTGGTGAAGCTCTCGGGCGCCCAGGTGCGCGAGTGGCTCGAGTTCTCGGCTGGCGCCTTCAACCGCATCGACCCTGCCGGCCCGCCCGAGCAGATGCTGCTGAACCCGGGCTATCCCAGCTACAACTTCGACTCGATCGACGGCGTGAGCTACCGGCTCGACCTGACGCAGCCCGCGCGCTACGACCGCGGCGGCAAGCTGGTGGCACCGGACGCGCACCGCGTGACGGACCTGCGCTTCGGCGGCCAGCCGATCGACGAGAAGGCGAGCTTCGCGGTGGTGACCAACAACTACCGCGCCTCGGGCGGCGGCAACTTCCCCGCGCTGGACGGCGGCACCCTCATCGTCGACGCCCCCGACGAGAACCGCCAGGTGCTGATGCAGTACCTGCAGGACGCGAAGACGGTGAACCCGAGCGCCGACGACAACTGGCGCATCCAGCCGGTGCCCGGCATCAAGCTGCGCTTCGTCTCGGGCAGCGGCGGCATCGCGCACCTGCCGCGCTACCCGCAGATCCGGCTGGTCCAGGACAACGCCGACGGCACCGCCCTCTATGAACTGGCTCCATAGGGTGCGCTGGCCGCAGCAGCGCGGCTTCGTCATCCTCGGCTTCGTGCTGCTGGGCCTGCTGGCCCTGCTGCTGGTGGCG
The DNA here is from genome assembly GCA_044226255.1 of Rubrivivax sp. Classification (GTDB taxonomy): domain Bacteria; phylum Pseudomonadota; class Gammaproteobacteria; order Burkholderiales; family Burkholderiaceae_C; genus Rubrivivax. The sequence goes on along the minus strand of JBGAHJ010000011.1, from coordinate 105,318 downwards.
CTGACGGCGGCAGGCCTGACGGCGGCCTGGTACTGGAACGACCTGCCGCCGCTGGACAAGGCCACCGACTACCGCCCGCAGCAGCACCTGCAGGTGCTCACCGCCGACGGCGCCGAGATCGCGCAGTTCGGCAGCGAGCGCCGCATCTTCGTGCCGATCGCGCAGGTGCCGAAGAAGGTGTCGCAGGCCTTGATCGCGGTGGAGGACGCCGACTTCTACGAGCACGGCGCCATCAGCTGGCGCGGCGTGGCGCGCGCCGTGGTGGCCAACCTCACGCCGGGCGGACGCACGCAGGGAGCGTCCACGCTGACGCAGCAGGTGGCCCGCACCTTCTTCCTGTCGACGCGGCGCACGCCCGAACGCAAGATCAAGGAGGCGCTGCTGTCGTGGCAGCTCGAGCAGCGGCTCACGAAGGACCAGATCCTCGAGCTCTACCTCAACCAGGTCTACATGGGCCAGCGCGCCTACGGCTTCGCGGCGGCAGCCCAGGTCTACTTCGGCAAGACGCTGCCGCAGCTGTCCAACGCCGAGGCCGCGATGATCGCCGGGCTGCCGCAGAACCCGATCTACGCCAACCCGGTGGTCAGCCTGCAGAAGGCCAGCGCGCGCCAGCGCTGGGTGCTGCAGCGCATGCGCAAGACCGGCGTGATCAGCGACGCCGAGTTCGACGCCGCGCTGGCCGAGAAGCTGGTGCTGCGCAGCCCCGCCTTCGTCGACGTGCACGCCGCCTTCGTGGCCGAGATGGCGCGCCGCGCGGTGGTGGAACGCCTGGGCGACAAGGCCTACACGCAGGGCATCCGCGTCGTCACCAGCCTGCGTGCCGACGACCAGCGTGCCGCCCACGCCGCGCTGCGGCGCGCCGTGCTGGCGCACGAGCGCCGGCAGCCCTGGCGCGGCCCCGAGGACCAGAACACCCTGCCCGACGACCCGGCCGAGGCCGAGCGCGCCGCGGCACTGGTGCTCAAGGAGCAGCGCGACGACGAGGACCTGCGCGTGGCCGTGGTGCTGGCGGCGGGTCCGCGCGAGGTCAGCGCCAAGCTCGCCAGCGGCGAGAACGTCAGCGTGCGCGGCGAGGCGCTGAAGTGGGTGCAGGCGGCGTTGACGGCGCAGGCCCCCGAGCGGCTGGCGATCCGGCGCGGCTCGGTGCTGCGCTTGATGAGCCAGCCCGCCGCGAAGGGGCCGGGCAAGGCGCCCGAGTGGCACATCGCGCAGTGGCCGCAGGCCGAGGCCGCCTTCGTCGCGCTCGATCCGGCCAGCGGCCGCGTGCGCGCGCTGGTGGGCGGCTTCGACTTCAACCGCCGCCAGTTCAACCACGCCACCTCGGCGGCGCGCCAGCCCGGCAGCAGCTTCAAGCCCTTCCTCTACTCGGCCGCGCTGGAGGCGGGCGTGATGCCCGAGACGCTGGTGCTCGACGCGCCGCTCACCGACGCCGACGGCACCCCCGCCGCCTGGGACCCGAAGAACAGCGACGACCGCTTCGATGGCGAGATCAGCATGCGCGAGGGCCTGGTGCGCAGCAAGAACCTGGTCAGCGTGCGGCTGCTCAAGCAGGTGGGCCTGGCCACCGCGCGCGAGTGGATCTCGCGCTTCGGCATCGACATGGCGAAGCAGCCCGAGAACCTGACGCTGGCCCTGGGCACCGGCAGCGTCACGCCGCTGCAGATGGCCGCCGCCTACGCGGTGTTCGCCAACGGCGGCTGGCGCGTCACGCCGGTGCTGATCGAGCGCATCACCAGCGCCAGCGGCGAACTGCTGTTCGAGGCGCCGCCCGCCACGCCCTTCACCGAGGACCAGCGCGCGGTGCCGGCGCGCAACGTGTTCCTCGTCAACACGCTGCTGGCCGACGTGACGCTGCGCGGCACCGCGGCGCGCGCCCAGGCCACGCTGAAGCGGCCCGACCTGTACGGCAAGACCGGCACCACCAACGAGGCCGTGGACGCCTGGTTCGCCGGCTGGGCACCGGGGGTCGTCGGCGTCGGCTGGATGGGCTACGACGACCCGGAGAGCCTGGGCGAGCGCGAATCGGGCGGCGGCCTGGCGCTGCCGATCTGGATCGACAGCATGGCCGCGATGCTGCGCCACGTGCCGGTGCAGCCGCTGCAGCCGCCCGAGGGCGTGGTGAAGGTCGAGGGCGCCGACTGGCGCTATGCCGAGTTCGCGAACGGCAATTTCGTGCCGCGCGTGGGTCCGCCGCCGCCACCCGGCGCCCTGCTGCCGGTGGGCATCGCCGCCTCCGAGCCGCCGCGCTGAGCCCGGACGCACCGGCGCGCCGTTTCATTCCCGCACCAGCGCTCGCACTTTCCCGGATGGCCGCGCCGCGGGCTGCATGACAGCCTGCGGCGCGTACCAACACATCGGGAGTCGTGACGTGGAGAAACCGGTCCTTCGTGCAGGCACTGTCGCCGTCGCTGCCGCCGCCATCGGCGCGCTGCTGGCGGCCTGCGGCACCACGCCGCCCGACGCCCCCACGCTGATCCGCCAGGCCGAGGCCGCGCTGGGCAGCACGTCGCCGAAGACGCTGGTGGTCAGCGGCCGCGGCACCGGCGGCACCTTCGGCCAGGCCTGGCAACCGGCGATGGCCTGGCCGGCGCTCAACTACTCGACGCTCACGCGCTCGCTGAACCTGGAGACCGGCGCGTTCCGCGAGGAGTTCGGCCGCAGCCGGGCCGAGGCCAACGGCGGCGGCGCGGTGCCGCTGATGGGCCAGGGCGAGCAGCGCGCCAACGGCTGGCTGCGCGACGGCTTCGCGTGGTCGATGGCCGGTGCCAACGCGGTGCCGGGGCCGGTGGCGGTGCCCGGCCGGCAGACCGACGCGCTGACGATGTCGCCGCAGGGCGCGCTGAAGGCCGCGCAGCGCTACAACGCCACCGTGGGGCAGCGCACCGTCGAAGGCACGCGGGTCAACACGCTGAGCTTCACCGCGCCGGGCCAGTACGCCGCCACGCTCTTCGTCGATCCGGCGGGCCTGGTGACGCGCATCGAGTCGACGATGCCGCACCCGGTGCTCGGCGACACGCCGGTGGTCACCGAGTTCAGCGAGTGGCGCGACTTCAACGGCACGAAGTTCCCGGGCCGCATCAAGCAGAGCCAGGGCGCGTCGGCCGTGCTCGACTGGATGGTGAGCGACGTCAAGGTCAACGAGGCGCTGGACATCGCGGTGCCCGACAACGTGCGCAACGCGCGCGAGAACGTCACCAGCGAGAAGGTCGCCGAGGGCGTGTGGTTCCTGGCCGGCGGCTCGCACAACAGCGTGGCCATCGAGCTGTCCGACCGCATCGTGCTGGTCGAGAGCCCGCTCTACGACGGCCGCGCGCTGGCGGTGATCGCCGCTGCCAACAAGCTGGTGGCCGGCAAGAACGTGCAGACGGTGATCAACTCGCACCACCACTTCGACCATGCCGGCGGCCTGCGCGCCGCGGCCGGCGAAGGCGCCACGCTGGTCACCAGCGCGATGGCCAAGCCCTACTTCGAGCGCGCGTTCGCGAACGCCAACCGCATCGCGCCGGACCGGCTCGCCACCTCGGGCCGCGCGCCGAAGATCGAGGCGGTGAACGGCAAGCTCGTGATCAGCGACCGGCTGCGCAGCATCGAGGTCCACGAGATGCAGGGCAGCGTGCACGCGCAGGGCTTCATGGCGGTGTGGCTGCCGGCCGAACGCCTGCTGATCGAGGCCGACGCCTACACGCCGGGCCCGCCGAACAGCCCGCCGCCGCCGGTGCCCAACGGCAACCAGGTGAATCTGGTGCAGAACATCGAGCGGCTCGGGTTCCAGGTCGACCGCATCCTGCCGCTGCACGGGCGCGTGGTGCCGCTCAGCGAGCTGTACACGCAGATCGGACGCAAGCCTTCCTGAGCCGCTTCAGCCCGGCGGCTCGGGCGCGATGCCTTCGGCGTAGTCGTAGAGCGCCTCCAGCAGTTCCTGCGCGCGCTCGTCGCCGCGTTCGGCGGCGGCTTCAGCCAGCTGGTCGATGCGCTCGAAGTACGCGGCCAGCGTCAGCCCGCCGCCGCGGCCCTCGTGCAGCCGCTCGGCGCGGTGCTGTTCCCAGCGCTGCTGCTCGTCGGTCGACAGCGTGGCGGGGAAGTTGCGCGCGCGGTAGCGGAACAGCAGTTCCTCCAGGCGCCCGTCGTTGAAGGCCGGGCGCTTGGCCGCCAGCTGCAGCGGCGACAGCTCGCGCAGGCGCTGCAGCGTGCGCCGGTCCTCGTTGTCGACGAAGCCGCCGTAGAGGTCCTCGTCGACATCGGGCGCCTCGGCCTGCGGCGGCCGCGCGTAGACCTGCTCCCACAGCGCTTGCACCTGCTGCATCACCGCCGGTGCCAGTTCCGCGTGGCGCAGCGCGGCCTCCACGTCGAGGCCGAAGCGCGCGGGCGCGTCGCCCAGCGTGCGCAGGTTGCCGATCACGACCGGGCTCTTGTTGATGTGGATGGTCTTGATGGGCAGCCGCAGCTCGCCGTCCGGCAGTTCGTCCTGCCGTGTGTAGAGCCGGCGGCGGATGGTCTCCGCATCCAGCGTCGCCAGCTCGCGCGGGTCCTGCGCCAGGTCCCAGACGATCAGCTCGTTCTTGTTGCTGGGGTGCGGCGCCAGCGGCCACACCACCGCCAGGCAGCCGCGCTCCACCGGGTACATGCCCGACAGGTGCACGAAGGGCCGGTTGACGCCGATCTCGGCCGTCACCGCGTCCTTGCGGCGCAGCTTCAGGCAGAAGTCCCACAGCCGCGGCTGGTGCTGCTTGATCAGCCGCGCCAGCGCGACGGTGGCGCGCACGTCCGACAGCGCGTCGTGCGCCGCCTCGTGGCCGATGCCGTTGGCCGCCGTCAGGTGCTCCAGCTTGAACGACGGCCTGCCGCTCATGTCGCCGGTCTGGTGCCGGGGCCATTCGATGCCCTGCGGCCGCAGCGCCCAGCAGCAGCGCACCGTGTCCAGCAGGTCCCAGCGGCTGCAGCCGTTCTGCCATTCGCGCGCGTAGGGGTCGATCAGGTTGCGCCAGAACAGGAAGCGCGTGACCTCGTCGTCGAAGCGGATGCTGTTGTAGCCTACCCCGATGGTGCCGTCGCGGCCCAGCTCGGACTCGATGCGCGCGGCGAACGCATGCTCGGGCACGCCCTCGGCCAGCGCCTGCTGCGGCAGGATGCCGGTGAGCAGCACGCTCTCGGGGTCGGGCAGCGTGTCCGGCGCCGGCTGGCAGAACAGCATCACCGGCTCGCCCACCTCGTTCAGCTCGGCATCGGTGCGCAGGCCCGCGAACTGCGCCGGCCGGTCGCGCCGCGGCACGCGGCCGAAGGTCTCGTAGTCGTGCCAGAAGAAGGTGGGGTCGGGCATGCGGCACGATAGCGCACGATGAAGGAGGCTCCGTGACCTGCGGGATGACCGACCGCGTCGACTACCTGATCATCGGCGGCGGCATTGCCGGCGCCTCGGTGGGCTACTGGTTGGCGCCGCACGGCCGCGTGCTGCTGCTGGAACGCGAGTCGCAGCCCGGCTACCACTCGACCGGGCGCTCGGCGGCGCTGTACATGGAAAGCTACGGCGCACCGCCGGTGCGGGCGCTCACGCGCGCGAGCCGGGCCTTCCTGGAGGCGCCACCACCGGGCTTCGCGGCGCAGCCGCTGCTGGCGCCGCGCGGCGCGCTGATGGTCGCCGAACCGGGGCAGGAAGCGGCCCTCGCCGAACACTGGCAGGTGCTGCGCGCGCTGGCGCCGACGGCCCGCCTGCTCGACGCCGCCGCGGCCTGCGCCCTGGTGCCGGTGCTGCGCGCCGAGCGTGTCGTCGGCGCCGCGCTCGAGCCCGACGCCGTCGACATGGACGTGCATGCCATCCACCAGGGCTACCTGCGCGGGCTGCGTGCAGCCGGTGGCCGCGTGCGCTGCGACGCCGAGGTCCGGTGCCTGGAACGCCGCGGCCACCACTGGCGCGTGCAGGTCGGCCACGAACTCATCGAGGCCGGCGTGGTGCTGAACGCCGCCGGTGCCTGGGCCGACGAAGTGGCCGCGCGGGCCGGCGTGCCGGGCATCGGCCTGCAGCCGCGGCGCCGCTCGGCGCTGGTGTTCGTGCCGCCGGCGGGGCTCGCGTTCGGCGCCTGGCCGCTGGTGGCCGGCCTGGGCGAGGACTGGTACTTCAAGCCCGATGCCGGCCAGCTGCTGGCGTCGCCCGCCAACGCCGACCCGGTGCCGCCGCAGGACGTGCAGCCCGAGGAGCTGGACATCGCGCTCGCGATGGCCCGCATCGAGGCGGTCACCACGCTGACCGTGCGCCGCCCCACCCGCACCTGGGCCGGCCTGCGTTCCTTCGTCGCCGACGGCGCCCTGGTCGGCGGCCACGACCCGCTGGCGCCCGGCTTCTTCTGGGTCGCGGCCCAGGGCGGCTACGGCATCCAGACCTCGCCGGCGATGGGCGAGGCCTGCGCCGCGCTGGCGCGCGGCCTGCCGCTGCCCGCGCACATCGCCGCGCAAGGCCTCACGGAAGAGATGCTGAGCCCGGCGCGCCTGGCGCGGGGTGCCGCTACGATCGGCTGATCCCCGTCCCTTCGGCTCATGCGCCCGCGCCGTCTCGTCACCGCCCTGCTGGCGCTCGTCCTCGCCGCCGCCCACGCCGAACCGCCGCCCAGCCCGCTGGAGCCGCAGTTCGCCAGCGTGCCGGTGCCGCGCGACGTCGTCGGCAGCCTGGCGCAGGACCGCGCCGGCTTCCTGTGGGTGGGCACCAGCGACGGCCTGGCGCGCTTCGACGGCTACCGGCTGCGCGCCATCGAACGCGCCGGCGACAGCGCGGTGCAGCGCAACCTGGGCTGGGTGCGCTCGCTCGCCGCGGCGCGCGACGGGCGGGTGTGGATCGGCACCGAGATCAACGGCCTGGCGGTCTACGACCCCGACAGCGACCGCGTGACGCTGCTCGGCAGCCTGCGCGGCCAGGACGCGGCGGCGCACGTGCCGATCCGCGCACTGGCCGAGGACGGCCAGGGCCAGGTGTGGATCGGCAGCCTGGGCGACGGCCTGGTGCGCTACGACCCGGCTTCGCGCCGCTTCACCGCACAGCCGCTGCCGGTGAACGGCGAGCCCGAGCGCCGCGTGCTGGCGCTGCTGGCGGCGCGCGACGGCAGCGTGTGGGCCGGCCACTGGCAGGGCCTGGCCCGCCGCGCCGCCGGCAGCGATGCCTGGCAGGAACTGCCGCTGCCCGCGCGCGCCGGCCGCAGCGGCGTGGCCACGCTGCTGGAGGACGAGCAGGGCCGCGTGTGGTTCGGCACCGCCGACGGCGAGCTCGGCGTGGTGCAGGACGGCCAGCCGCGCTGGCTGCCGCTGCGCCTGCGCGGCGCGGTGCAGAGCCTGGCGCTGGCGGGCGACGGCATGCTGTGGGCGGGACTGTCCGACGGCATCGCCTGGATCGACCCGCAGCGCGGCACCTGGGTCCAGCAGCTGCGGCACCGGCCGCAGCTGGCCAGCGGGCTGGCCGGCAACGACGTCAGCGTGCTGCTGCGTGACCAGACCGGCAGCGTCTGGGTGGGCGGCTACGGTGTCGGGCTGCAGCGCCACCGCCACACGCCGGCGGTCGCGGTGCGCGGGCCCGACGCCGACCCGCAGAGCCCGCTGGCCAGCGCCGACCTGCGCCTGCTGCTGGCGCGGCGCGACGGCCACCTGCTCGTCGCTTCGCACAGCGGCCCGGTGGCCGAACTCGACGGCGAGCTGCGCACGCTCGGGCGCTGGCCGCGCGAGGCCGACACGCCGGTGGAAGCGCTGGCCGAGAGCACCGACGGCGCCAGCATCTGGCTCGTCACCCAGGGCCGGCTGGAGTGGCGCAACGCCGCCAGCGCGCGGCTCAGGCGCAGCTGGCCGCTGGAAGGCGGCCGCGCGCACCGCCTGCTGGTGCTGCCCGGCGACGAGGTGTGGGTGGGCATGCAGGACGGCGCCTACCGGCTCGCCGGCCCGCTGGCCGCGCAGGTGGAACGCGTGCGGCGCAGCGACGGCGAGCCGCTGCGCGGCGGCGTGCATGCGCTGCGTGTCGAGCCCGCCACCGGCACGCTGTGGGTGGGCGCGCTGGCGGGCCTGTTCCGCTGGCAGCAGGGCGCGCTGCACCCGCTGCCCACCGACCCCGCGGCGGCGCTCGGCTTCCCGGCCGTGCTGGGGCTGCTGTTCGGCCGCGACGGCACCTTGTGGGTCGACACCTCGGTCAGCGGCCTGCACCGCCTGAGCGGCTACGACGGCCAGGGCCGCGCGCGCTTCCAGCGCATCAGCGAGCGGCTGGGCGCGCCGGGCCAGCCCTTCGGCGTGAACCTGCACGAGGATGCGCAGGGCCGCATCTGGACCCAGCAGGCCTTCTACGACCCCAGGAGCGACCGCCTGTACCAGCTCAGCGGCGCCGAGGGCGCGGCGCTCGGCACGCCGCGCTTCTTCGCCGATGCCGAGCTGCCCGACGGCCGGCTGCTGTTCGGCGGCAGCCGCGGGCTGCTGGTGCTGCGCCCGCAGGCCTTCGAGGTGTCGGGCTTCGCGCCGCCGGTGGTGCTGAGCAGCCTGCGCCGCAACGGCCAGCCCTGGTCGCCCGACACGCTGCGCAACGGCCTGCAGCTGCCGCCCGACACCAAGACGCTGACGATCGAGTTCGCGGCGCTCGACTTCACCGACCCGCAGCGCCTGCGCTACGAGTACCGGCTCGACGGCGTGGACACCGACTGGACCGCCACCGACGCGAGCGCGCGCTTCGCCAGCTACGGCGGGCTGCAGCCCGGGCGCTACACCTTCCGCGTGCGCGCCACCAACCACCACGGCGTGTGGAGCGCGAACACGCTCAGCCTGCCGCTCGAGGTGCAGGCGGCCTGGTGGCAGACCGGCTGGGCCAGGTTCGCCGCGATGCTGCTGATGGCCGGCGCGGTGGGCGGCGTGATCGTCGGCGGCGTGCGGCTGCGCACGCGCCAGCTCCGGCGGCGCGAGCACGAACTGCAGGAGCTGGTGGACCTGCGCACCGCCGAGCTGCGCGAGGCCAGCCTCACCGACACGCTCACCGGCCTGCGCAACCGCCGCTACCTGGACCTGCGCATCGACAAGGACCTGCAGTACTGCCTGCGCCACCACGAGACGCCCGGCAGCGCGCGCGAGGCCGAGGACAGCGAGCTGGTGCTGCTGCTGATGGACCTGGACCACTTCAAGAAGATCAACGACCAGCACGGCCACGCCGCCGGCGACGCGGTGCTGGTGCAGTTCGCCGACCGGCTGCGCGAGGTCTTCCGCGGCAGCGACATCGTGGTGCGCTGGGGTGGCGAGGAGTTCCTCGCACTGGCCCGCGGCAGCCCGCGCGACCGCGCCGGCGAACTGGCCGGGCGCGTGCTGGAAGCCGTGCGCAGCCGGCCCTTCCGCGTGCGCGAGAACCAGCCGCTGGGCGTGACGGTGTCGATCGGCTTCGTCGTCTTCCCGCTCGACCCGATGTCGCCGCGTGCCTGGGACTGGGACGCCACGCTGAACCTGGCCGACGGCGCGCTCTATGCCGCCAAGGCGCAGGGCCGCGACGGCTTCGTCGGCGCCTGCCAGGCCGACGGGCTGGTGCCCGACGAGGCGCCGGACTCGCTGCGCGACTGGCTCGTCGAGCCGCGCCTGACGGTGGAGAGAAGCCGCGGGGCGACGCTGAGCTAGGAGTCACCGGGCGCCGCGCCGCCCTCAGAACCGATACGCCGCGAACAGGCCCGCCGTGGTCTGCGTCCGGCGTTCCACCAGCGGGCTGGCCGCGGCCGCGCCGCGCAGGCGGCTGGCCTCCACCATCGCGCCGGCCATCCACGCCGGCGCCGGCTGCCAGCGCAGCCCCACGCTCACGCCAACCGCCTGCACGCCGGCGCCGGCCGCGTAGGCCGCGCGGCCGGCGTTCGCGGCCTGCGTGGCGCTGATGCCGAAGTGGGTCTGCGTGTAGCCGCGGTCGGCCCAGGTGAGGCTGGGCGCGACGGTGAGCATCCACTGCTCGCCCAGCGCCTGCCGCCCTTCGATCTCGAACGTGGCCTTCGTGCCCTGGCCGTTGCCGCCGATGTCGCGCAGCAGCGCCGCGCGGGCACCGAAGGCGCCCTGGTTGTAGTGGGCGAACAGCGTGCCGAAGGCGCTGGCCTCGATGTCGCCGAGGCCGCGCAGGCTCGGCGAATCGGACTCCTTGCGCGGCTTGCCGAAGTCGCCGCCGACGCCCACGCCGAGCTGCCAGCGTTCGTCCTGCACGAGGTAGGCGCCCGCGCCGGCGGGCACGCCGGTGCCCGGCAGGCTGCCGATGAAGTAGCGCCCGCGCTGCGCGGCGAAGAGCGGGAAGCCCGAGACCTTGCGCTGCGCGCTGCCGGCGTAGAGCGGGCGGCTGACGACGCCGCCGCCGGCGGTGACCTGCCAGGCATCGGGCGCAGCCGCATCCGCTGCGGCCCGTGCGCACAGCGGCACGGCCAGGGTCAGCGACAGGGCGAGGGTGAACGGGGTGCGCAGGCGGCGCCGGGCGTGAAAGGCATTCATGGTGATCGTTCGGGATGACGGGTGCGGCGGAAACTGCCGCCGACAGAGGCCCGCGGGTCGGTCCGCAGTGCCACGGCAGTGTGCGAAGGCCGGATGAAGCGAACCCGAAGCCTTGATGAAGAACGCATGAAGACGACCCGCGCCGGATTCATGCAAGCTTCAGGTCCCGCCGGCCTAATGGCACGCCATGAACATCCTGCTGGTCGAAGACGATCTGGAGCTGGGCAACGGCGTGCGCATCGCGCTCGAGGACCAGGGCCTCCAGGTGACGTGGGTGCGGCGCCTGCTGGACGCCGTGCAGCACCTGGACACGCGCCCCTGCGACCTGGTGCTGCTCGACCTCGGCCTGCCCGACGGCGACGGCCTCACGCTGCTGGCGCGGCTGCGGCGCGACCGGCAGGACACGCCGGTGCTGATCCTCACCGCGCGCGACGCGCTCGAGGACCGGCTGGCCGGCCTGGACTGCGGCGCCGACGACTACCTCGTCAAGCCCTTCGCGCTGGCCGAGCTGCTGTCGCGCGTGCGCGCGCTGGCGCGCCGCAGCTACGGCCTCGTGAACCAGGCGCTGGAACTGCGCGGCCTGGTGCTGCACGAGGCGACGATGCGCGTCACGGTCGCCGGACAGCCGGTGGAGCTGTCGCGCAGCGAATTCGACCTGCTGTGCCTGCTGGTCAAGCGCGCCGACCGCGTGCTGACGCGGCGGCTGCTGGAAGAGCAGGTGCTGCGCGGCGGCCTCGGCAACGAGAGCAACGTGCTGGACGTGCACATGTCCAACCTGCGCCGCAAGATCGGCCCCGGCTTCATCCGCACGGTGCGCGGCGTCGGCTACGTGATCGACCGCACCGACCCGGGGCCGCGCTGATGCCTGCCGCCACGTCGCTGAAGACCCGGCTGGCACTCGTGCAGATGGGCACGGCGCTGCTGCTGTGGGCCGCTGCGCTGGGCTACCTGGTGTGGGACACCGCGCGCTACGACGAGATCTTCGAGCCGCAGCACATGGGGCCGCGCGCCGAGATGATCCTGGCGGCGCTCGACGGCGTGGCCGACCGCCCCGAGAAGCAGCAGCAGGTGCTGGCGCTGATCGACCGCTTCCAGCGCCGCGAGAACCACGAGCAGGACAACCCCGCGCTGCGCCTGACGATGAACGTGTGGCGCGGCAAGCAGCTGCTGTATGCCTCGCCCGGCGAGCCGGGCGCGGTGCCCGCCGTGAAGCTGCGCCAGCTGGAGCGGCTGGAGATAGCCGGCAAGCCCTGGCGCACCTACTCGCAGCAGTCCGAGGTGTCGGACCTGCGGGTCACGCTGATCCGCTCGGGCCACGCGCCGTCGATCCTGTTCGCGCTGGGGGCCCACGGCATCGTGGTGCTGCCGCTGCTGATCAGCCTGCCGTTCCTGGTGCTGCCGGCGTGGCTGTCGGTGTGGGTCGCGCTGCGACCCTGGCGCCGCTTCTCCGACGAGGTGGAGACGCGCGGCCCGGCCGACCTCTCGCCGCTGCGCTTCGGCAGCCAGTACCGCGAACTGCGGCCGCTGGCGAACGCGGTGAACCGGCTGCTGCAGCGCGTGCGCAGCAGCCAGGAGCGCGAGCGCGCCTTCATCGCCGATGCGGCGCACGAACTGCGCACGCCGCTGGCGGCGATGCGCATCAACATCGAGGCGCTGAAGGCGCACGAGCCGCGGCCGCAGGACGCGGAACTGCTCGACGGCCTGCTGCGCAGCAGCAGCCGCGCCAGCCGCCTGGTGGCGCAGCTGCTCGGGCTGATGCGCAGCGACAGCGAGCAGCTGGCCGGCGCGGCGACGCCGATCTCGCTGGACGGCCTGGTGCAGGACCGCCTGGCCGCGCTCTCGGGCCTGGCGCGCCAGCAGGGCGTGGAACTCGAGTTGAGCACCGCGCACGCTGCGACGATCGACGGCGAGCGCGAGGGCCTGACGTCGCTGGTCGACAACCTGATCGAGAACGCGATCAAGTACGCGCCCTCGGGTTCCGTCGTCGACGTGCGGGTGGACCGCTGGGACGGCGGCGCGCTGCTCAGCGTGGAGGATGCCGGTGAGGGCATCGCGCCGGAGCTGCGCGAGCGCGTCTTCGACCGCTTCTTCCGCGCGCCGGACCAGGCCCAGCCCGGCAGCGGCCTGGGCCTGGCCATCGTCAAGGCCGTGGCGGACCGGCACCGGGCCCAGGTGGAACTGAGCAGCGGCCGCGGCGAACGCGGGCTGCGGGTGGTGGTGCGGTTTCCAGCCCGGTAGTCAGAGCCGCCGCACCACCACGCAGCCGATCGAGTAGCCGGCCCCGAACGAGCAGATCACGCCCAGGTCACCGGCCTTCAGGTCGGCGTGGTGCTCGTGGAACGCGATGATGGAACCGGCGCTGGCCGTGTTCGCGTACTCGCTCAGGATGATGGGGGCGATGTCGTCGCCCACCTCGCGCCCCACCAGCTTCTTCAGCACCAGCTGGTTCATGCCCAGGTTGGCCTGGTGCAGCCAGAAGCGCCGCACCTGCGTCGGCTCGAAGCCGAGCGCGTGCAGGTGCGCTTCGATGTGCGCCGCGGCCATCGGCACCACTTCCTTGAACACCTTGCGGCCTTCCTGCATGAAGGTCTTGTCGCGCGCGTCGGGGTCGGTGTCCTCGCAGCGGTTCAGGAAGCCGGCGTTGTTGCGGATGTTGTTGCTGTACTGCGTGGCCAGGCGCGTGCCCAGGATCTGCCAGCGGTCGTTCGACGTGGCCTCTTCCGCCGCCTCGACGATCACCGCGGTGCATACGTCGCCGAAGATGAAGTGGCAGTCGCGGTCGCGCCACTCCAGGTGTGCCGACGTGATCTCGGGGTTCACCACCAGCACGCGCTTCGCACTGCCGCCGCGCACCGCGTTGGCGGCCTGCTCGATGGCGAAGGTGGCGGACGAACACGCCACGTTCATGTCGAAGCCGTAGCCGCCGGCGCCGATGGCGGCCTGGATCTCGCAGGCCATCGCCGGGTAGGCGCGCTGCATGTTGGCGGCGGCGCAGAGCACGCCGTCGATGTCCTTGCCCTCGCGGCCGGCGGCGGCGAGGGCCTTGTTCGCGGCGTCGACCGCGATCTCGGCCATCAGGCTCAACTGCTCGTCGGGCCGCGGCTCGAAGCGCGGGCGCATGCGCGTCGGATCGAGAACGCCGTCCTTCTCGATCACGTAGCGCTGCTTGATGCCCGAGGCCTTCTCGATGAACTCGACGCTCGAGTGCGCCATGGCCTGCCGCTCGCCGGCCGCGATGGCGGCGGCGTGCTTGGCGTTCTGCAGGTCGGCGTAGGCGTTGAAGGCGACCACCAGCTCGGCGTTGGTGATCACGTGCGGCGGGCGGTACAGCCCGCTGCCGGAGATGACGGGGGTAGGCATGCCCCGGAGTATCTACTTGCGGCCGGCCTTCTTCGCTGCGGTGGAACCCGACTGCAGCGCGTCGCTCATGCCCAGCAGCACGCCGCTGACCATCGCGGTGTAGCTCTCGGCCAGCGCCTGCGCGGCCTTCAGGCTGGCGGCGCGCGTGCTGCGCATCGCGGTCTGCATCTGCTCGGTCATCTGCTCGGCGATGCCGGAGGCCTGCGCGCCGCTCAGCGTGCCGCCGGCCTGCATCTTCTCCAGCACCTGGCCCCAGGCGCCGGCCAGCGGCGTGGCGGCGGTGTCGGCGCTCTTCTTCAGCGCGGCGAACATCGCGTCCTCCATCTTCTCCAGGTCGCCCAGTGCCTTGGCCAGGTGCTTCTCGCGCAGGTCGGCGCCCTGGGCGGTGAGGGTGGCCAGCGCCACCCGGTTGGCTTCCACGGCCTTCAGCAGCGCGTCGTCGATGCCGGAGACGGCCTTGTCGAGCAGCGCCTCGGGGTCGACGCCGGTGACGACGTTCTTGGCCAGCCCGGTGCTCGCCGCGTCGGCCACCTGCTTCAGCGCGGCGCGGATGTTCTTCAGCGTCAGCTCGCGGCCGTTCAGCGCCGCCAGCGTCGCGTCGGTGGTGGCCTTGCGCAGCTGCTCGCCCTGCTTCGCAGTGGCGCTCTCGAACATCGCGATCAGCGAGTCGGCATCGAACATCGGCTTGGGCACGGGTCTCTCCTCGTCGTGGCTATGGGGTGCCGGCGATGGTCCCACCGCGCCCGTGCCAGGGCAAGCGGAGATGACCGCGACGGCGGCGCGGTGGTTGCGCACACGCCACCCGGCGGTCGTAGCATGCCTTCGCGTAAGGAAGCGTCCGTATCGGGGCCGGGCCATGCATCCGGCTCCTCCTGCCAAGGAGACAAGCCATGGCTGCACGCATCCACCGGCCCGCCGGGCCGGCCCTCGCCGCCGCGTTGCTGACGGCCCTCGCCCCTGCCGATGCGGCTGCGCGCATCACGCGCATCCAGATCACCGTGCAGCAGGCGCCCACCTTCGGCGGCTACAGCTGGCCCGGGGTCGGGCGCTACGAGAAGATTGCCGGCGTCGCCTACGGCGAGGTCGACCCCGCCGACCCGAAGAACGCGCTCATCGTCGACATCGGCCTGGCGCCGAAGAACGCGCGCGGCATGGTCGAGTACGCGTTCGACTTCTACATCCTCAAGCCCATGGTGCCGGCGCGCAGCATGCGCACGATGATGTACGAGCCGCCCAACCGC
The DNA here is from genome assembly GCA_044226255.1 of Rubrivivax sp. Taxonomy (GTDB): domain Bacteria; phylum Pseudomonadota; class Gammaproteobacteria; order Burkholderiales; family Burkholderiaceae_C; genus Rubrivivax. The sequence goes on along the minus strand of JBGAHJ010000011.1, from coordinate 90,265 downwards.
GGCCGCAAGACCTGGAACACCTTCGGCCGCGTGCCCGCGGGCAACGACCCCGGCACCACGATCACCGACCCCGCGCTGCTGGCCAACAGCTTCCTGATGCCGCGCGGCGTCACCATCGTCTGGAGCGGCTGGGACAAGTCGGCCGGCAGCAGCAACGCCAACTTCAACACCACGGTGACGCTGCCGATCGCGCGGAACGCCGACGGCTCCAGCATCACCGGCCCGTCGTACGAATACATCGTGACCGGCGGCGCCTCGTACGCGCTGAACTACGCGGCCGCCACGCTCGACAAGACGCAGGCCCGGCTGACCCACCGCGTGCGCCTGGACGATCTGCCGGTGGAGATCCCCGCCAGCGGCTGGAACTACAACGCCGACGGCACCGCCATCAGCCTGGCCGGCGGCAACTTCGTCAACAACGACATCTACGAATTCGCCTACACCGCGAAGGACCCGAGCGTGAACGGCCTGGGCTTCGCGGCGGTGCGCGACTGGGTGTCCTGGCTGCGCTACGCGAACGCCGACGACAACGGCAACCGCAACCCGCTGGCGGGGCTGATTACGCGGGTCTACACCGAGGTCGTCTCGCAGCCCGGCCGCTTCCTGAACGACTTCCGCCACCTCGGCTTCAACCAGGGCGAGGACGGCCGCATCGTGTTCGACGGCCTGATGCAGTGGATCGCCGCCGGCAACGGCCTGAACCTGAACTACCGCTTCTCGCAGCCCGGCCGCACCGAGCGCAACCGCCAGGACCACCTCTACCTGGAAGGCGTGTTCCCGTTCGCGAACGTGACCAGCACCGACCCGCTCACCGGCCGCACCGACAGCCGCCTGGCACGCTGCAGCGCGACGAACACATGCCCGGTGGCTGCCGAGATCTACTCCGCCAACGAGTACTGGGTGAAGGCCGCGTCGCTGCTGCACACCACGCCCGACGGCCTGGCCGACCTGCCCGAGTCGCCGTACGCACGCAACTACTTCATCTCGAGCCACCAGCACGGCAGCGGCAACGCCACCTCGATGGGCGCCTGCCAGCAGTTCCAGAACCCGCTCGATTCGGCGCCGATCCAGCGTGCGCTCTTCGTCGCGCTGGACGACTGGGTCAAGGGCGTCGCGCCGCCGCCCAGCCGCGTGCCGCGCATCGCCGACGGCATGCTGGCGCCGCCGCTGCCGCAGGCCGGCATGGGCTTCCCGAACATCCCGGGCGTCACCTACAACGGGCTCAAGACCACGCGCTACCTGTTCGACTACGGGCCGACGTACTACACGAACGGCATCGCCGCGATCAACCCGCCGCTGGTCGGCGCGCCCTACCAGGACAACCCGGCCAACGGGCCGATCTACCCGAGCTTCATCCCGAAGACCGACGCCGACGGCAACGACATCGCCGGCATCCGTCTGCCCGACGTGACGGTGCCGCTGGCCACCTACACCGGCTGGGCGCTGCGTGCGGGCCCGCAGGCCGGCGACGGCTGCGAGGCCGCGGGCCAGTACATCCCGTTCGCGAAGACGCAGGCCGACCGCATCGCCAGCGGCGACCCGCGCCTGTCGGTCGCCGAGCGCTACCCGAGCTTCGCGGCCTACAACGACGCGATCAAGGCCGCCATCGACGACCTGATCGCGCAGCGCCTGATGCTGTGCGAGGACGCCGCCAGCGAGCAGACGCGGCTGATGAACGCCGGCATCGCGGCCGGCGTGCCGGCGCCGGCCGGCGGGCTGCCGCCGCCCGCGGTGCTGCCGCACTGCGCCGCGGCCAGGACACGCTAGGCGTCTGGGCGGCAGAAATCGGCAGCCGCGCCGGGGCGTCCAGGGATGCTGGCGTAGGCACAGCGCGCAGCGCGGGCATGCAGCCCGCGCTGCGCGCTGTGCCTAGCCTGCGCCCCGAATCGGGCCCGACGCGGGTGCCGGTTTCTGCCGCCCAGACTCCCAGCCGACAGGGGCCAGGTCCAGCACCGTCACGCGGTCGTCGGGCCCGGCCACCGGCTCGTGGCTGGCCACGAGCCAGGCGTGTTCGCCATCGGCCGCGCAGCGCGCGAGCTGCGTGCGCAGGTGGCGCAGCGACGCGGCGTCCAGCGCGTTCAGCGGCTCGTCGAGCAGCACGACCGCGGTGCCGGCCGACAGCGCGGCGGCGAGCCACACCTTGCGCTGCGTGCCGGTCGACAGCTCCGAGAGCCGCGCACCCAGGAAAGGCTGCAGCCCGAATCCGTCGAGCTGCTGCTGCAGCCGCGTGGCGTCGAAGCGCGGGTACAGGCCGCCGAGGAACGCGAAGTACTCGGGCGCACGCAGGTGGTCGAAGGCGATGGCGCCGGGGCCGCACCAGAACACCTGGCGGCGGTAGTCGAGCGGCCGCTCGATGGCATCGACGCCGGCTGCCTGCCGCGTGCCCACCAGCGGCTGCAGCGCGCCGGCGAGCAGCCGGAGCAGCGTCGACTTGCCGCTGCCGTTGCTGCCGCGCACCCAGGTCAGGCCGGGGCCGAAGTCGGCGTCGAAGCCGGTGAGCACGTGGCGGCCGGGGTACGAGAACGACAGGCCGCGCACCTGCAGCAGCGGATGGGTCATCGCGCCACCTCGCTGGCCAGCGCGAGGCACAGCACCAGGCTGAACAGCCAGCGCGCGGCCTTGTCCGACGGCTCGCGCGGTGGCCGGGAGAACACTTCCACCGCGCAGGCGCCGCACAGGGCCACCGCGTAGGCGGCGAGCACGCCGGGGCGCAACGCGCTCCTGGCGAGGCCGGGAGCCAGTGCCAGCGCGGCGGGCCCGAGCGGCAGCAGGCAGAGCGCGGCGCGGCCACGCTCCAGGTGCTGTGCCGGCAGCGGCAGCATCGCCGTGGCCTCGAACATCGGCGCGAACTCCTCGCGGCTGAGCGTCTTCAGGCGCGTCACGAGCACCAGCGCGATGAGCGCGGCCGCGGCCAGCCACCAGGGCAGCAGCGCCGGCCACACGAACAGCGCAAGCGCCGGCCCCGCCAGCCCGGCACTGCCCAGGACCAGCAGCCGCCCGCTGCGCCGCGCCGGCCCGCGCCACAGCGGGCGCAGCAGCAGCGCGAGCACCCAGCCGCCCCGCACGCGGCCCGCCGCGCGCACGGCGCCCGCCGCCTTCGACACCGCGCCCCGGAGCGGGCGCCGCAGCCGCTGCAGCATGGCGACGCCGAGCGCCAGCGCGGCGCCGTTCGCGAACACCAGCGCCGCCACCGGCCCCGCCGCGCCACGCTGGCCACTCAGCATCGCGCCGGTGCCGGCCACCTGCAGCAGCACGATGGGCAGCAGCGCAAACGCGACCACGACGATGTCGGACCGGCGCTGCTCGCGTGGCTCGATCGGCAGCGCGGCTTCCGCGTCGCGCCAGCGCGGCGGCCACAGCAGCGAACGCAGCCCCCACACGCAGACCAGCGCGAGCAGCGCCTGCGCGGCCATGGCCGGCAGCAGCCACAGCGGTCCGCGCGCCGCCGCCACGAACACCGGCATCACGGTCCAGGCCGCGACGCCGGCCACCGCATGCACCGGGCTGTTGGCACCCGCGCCCACCACCAGTGCCGCGACGACGATGTAGATGCCCCAGCGGCGCAGGAACTGCACCAGCGCCAGCCGGCACCAGCGCAGCCGCATCGCGTGGTAGCCGAGCGGCTCGGTCATGCCGCGGCCGCCTGCAGCGGCGGCTGCGCGGTGCCGCCGCCGCGGCTGCGGCGCCAGAGCCAGAACGCGATCGCGCCGTTGAGCAGGTTCCAGGCGATGCCGTTCACGAAAGCGGCCTGGTAGCTGCCGGTCAGGTCGAACACCTTGCCCGACATCCAGCCGCCGAGCGCCATGCCGAACAGCGTGCACATCAGCACCGTGCCGACGCGGGCGCCGGCCTCCTTCGGCGGGAAGTGCTCGCGTACGATGATCGCGTAGCTCGGCACCAGGCCGCCCTGGAACAGGCCGAACAGCGCCGACACCAGGTACAGCGAGACCAGGCCGTCGAAGGGCAGGAACAGCAGCAGCGCCGTGCCCTGCAGCACCGAACCCAGCAGCAGCGTGCGCAGCCCGCCGATGCGGTCGCAGATCCAGCCGCTCACGAGCCGGCTGACGATGCCGCAGGCCAGCATCAGGCTCAGCATCTCGGCACCGCGCGCGGCGCCGTAGCCGAGGTCGCTGCAGTAGGCGACGATGTGCACCTGCGGCATCGACATCGCCACGCAGCAGGCCACGCCCGCCACGCACAGGAGCGCCTGCGCGTGGCCCATCGAGAGCCCGAACGGCCGCTCCGAAGGCTGCGCCGAGTTGCCTCTGGCAGGCGCGGCGACCGCGGCGGGCGGCCGTGGCCGCATGAAGAGCGCCAGCGCCGTCATCGCCACGAAGGTGAAGACACCCAGGCCGATGTAGGTGGCGCGCCAGCCGCTGGTGGCCACGAAGTGCTGCACGATCGGCGGCCAGATCGCGCCGGCCACGTAGTTGCCGCTGGCGCACACCGCCACCGCGATGCCGCGGCGCTTCACGAACCACAGCGAGGTGTCGGCCACCAGCGGCGCGAAGCTGGCCGAACTGCCCAGCAGCCCGATTAGCACGCCGTGCACGGCGGCGAACATCACGATGCTGCCGGCCATGCCGCAGGCGACGAAGCCCAGGCCCAGGCTGCTGGCGCCGATCAGCAGCGGCACCATCACGCCGTGGCGGTCGGCCAGCCGGCCCATCAGCACGCCGCCGATGCCGAAGCCGATCATCAGCGCGGTGTACGGCAGCGACGCGTCGGCGCGCGCGACGCCGAACTCGGCCTGCACCGCCGGCAGCGTCACCGCCACCACGTACATGCCGGCGCTGCCGATCGTCATCAGCAGCAGCGTGAACACGAGGCGCCACGCGGCGTAGCGCGAGTCGGCGACGTGACGGTCGGAAGCCGGGTTCATGCGGCCAGCATAACGGCCGCCGCGCGGGCGGCCCTCAGCGCTGCCGGATCGCCGTCAGCGCCTCCAGCACGTGCCGCGTGGCCGGCTCCAGCGGGCCGCTGCGGTAGGCCAGGCCCAGCGGCCGCCACAGCCGCGGCGTCAGCGGCACGGCGGTGATGCGCCTGTCCACCGGCACCGAGCCGCCCTCCTGCGGCAGCAGCGCGGCGCCGTAGCCGGCCGCCACCAGGCTCTTGATCGCGTCGTTGTAGTTGAGCTCGATGCGCGCCTGCGGCCGCTCGCCGCCCGCCGCGAACCAGTCCATCGTGACGCGGTGCAGCCGCGTGCTGGCGTCGTTGAGGATCAGCGGCCGCGCCGCCAGCCACGCCGGCGTCACCCTGGCCGGCGGCGCCCAGGCCGCGGGCACGAAGGCCAGCACCGGGTCGCGCCGCCACGGCGCCACCTGCACGCCGGCTGTCGAGCCCTGGGGCAGCGCGACCAGGCCGATGTCGAGGCTGCCGTCCTGCACCCGCGCCAGCGCGTCCTGCGAGGTGAGCACGGCCACCTGCACGTCCACGCCCGGATGCTCGCGCGCCATCGCTTCCAGCGCCTGCGGCAGCAGCCAGGCCAGCGCGCCGGTGGACGCGCCCAGGCGCACGCGGCCGCCGCGGCCTTCCACCTGGCGCGCCACCTCGTCGAGCGCCGCGTCGGCATCGGCCAGCAGCCGGCGTGCGCGCTCCACCAGCGCCAGGCCGACGCCGGTGGGCACCACGCCCCGGCGCTGGCGCAGCAGCAGCGGCGCACCCAGGCGCGACTCCAGCTCGGCCACGTGCAGGCTCACCGTGGGGGCGGCCAGGTGCAGCGTGCGCGCCGCCGCGGCGAACGAACCCAGCTCGGCGATCGTCACCAGCGTGCGCAGCTGGTCGAGGTTGAGGTGTCTCATGATTCTTCAGCGTTCATGAACGCGATGTTCATGACATTCAACTTTACCAATCTCGCCACAGACCGCAGCATGCCCCTTCGTTGCAGGAACACGCATGAGCGCACACGTCTTCATCGACGGCGACCAGGGCACCACGGGCCTTCAGATCGTGGCCCGCCTCTCGGGTCGGCCGGATCTCACGCTGGTCACGCTGCCGGAAAGCCGGCGCAAGGACCCGGCGGCGCGCGCCGCCGCGATCAACGACTGCGACGTGGCCGTGCTGTGCCTGCCCGACGAGGCCGCACGCGAGGCCGTCGCGAGCATCCGCAACCCGCGGGTGCGCGTGATCGACGCCTCGTCGGCGCACCGCACCGACCCGGCCTGGGTCTACGGCTTCGCCGAGATGGCGCCGGGGCAGGCCGGCCGCATCGCGCAGGCGCAGCGTGTCAGCAACCCGGGCTGCTACCCCACCGGCGCGGTGGCGCTGCTGCGCCCGCTGGTGGAGGCCGGCTGGCTGCGTGCCGACGCGCCGCTGTCCATCCACGCCGTCTCCGGCTACTCGGGGCGCGGGCGCGAGGGGGTCGCGGCCTACGAAGGCGGCGGCGCGGGCGGCCTGCCGTTCCAGACCTACGGCCTCGCGCTGCAGCACAAGCACGTGCCCGAGATCCGGCTGCACGCCGGGCTGCAGGGGCGGCCCTTCTTCGTGCCGTCCTACGGCAACTACCGCCAGGGCATCGCGCTGACGATCCCGCTGCACGCGGCGATGCTGCAGCAGCCGGTGACGACCTCCGCGCTGCGCGATCTGCTCCTTCGACGCTACCGCGGCCAGCCCCATGTGCGCGTGCTCGACGCCGCATCCACCGAGGCGCTGACAGTGCTGGACCCGCAGGCCCTGAACGGCAGCGACGACCTGCAGCTGGCCGTGTTCGGCAACGACACGCACGGCCAGTTCCTGCTGAGCGCCGTGTTCGACAACCTCGGCAAGGGCGCCGCCGGCGCCGCGGTGCAGAACCTGGCGCTGATGCTGGGTCTGCCAAGCCAACACCTGGAGCAGGCCGCATGAAGCGCGATCTTCCGAACGTGGTGAGCCGTCTGATGGACGTCACCGAGCGCCCGGACCTCGTGTTCGAACGCGGCGCAGGCAGCTGGCTGTGGGACGACCGCGGCCGACGCTACCTCGACTTCGTGCAGGGCTGGGCAGTGAACACCTTCGGCCATGCGCCGGCCTGCATCGCCGAGGCGCTGGCACGCCAGTCGCGCCTGCTGCTCACGCCCAGCCCGGCCTTCCACAACGCCCCCGCGCTGGCACTGGCCGATCTGCTGTGCCGGCACAGCGCCTTCGAGCAGGTCTACTTCGCCAACAGCGGCGCCGAGGCCAACGAGGGCGCCATCAAGCTGGCGCGCAAGTGGGGCCAGCGCCACAAGGGCGGTGCGCACGAGATCATCACCTTCGCCGACGCCTTCCACGGCCGCACGCTGGCGGCGATGTCGGCATCCGGCAAGCCGGGCTGGGACCGCATGTTCGCGCCGCAGGTGCCGGGCTTCCCGAAGGCGCGGCTCAACGACCTGGCCTCCGTGCAGGCGCTGGTCGGCCCGCAGACCGTGGCCGTGATGCTGGAGCCGGTGCAGGGCGAAAGCGGCGTGCACCCGGCCACACCGGCCTTTCTGCGCGAGCTGCGCGCGCTGTGCGACCGCGAGGGCCTGCTGCTGATCTTCGACGAGGTGCAGACCGGCATCGGCCGCCTGGGCACGCTGTTCGGCTACCAGCACCTCGGTGTCACGCCCGACGTCATGACGCTGGCCAAGGGCCTGGGCGGCGGCGTGCCGATCAGCGCGCTGCTGGCGCAGCAGCACGCCTGCGTGTTCGCGCGCGGCGACCAGGGCGGCACCTTCAACGGCAACCCGCTGGTGTGCGCGGTGGGGCTGGCGGTGATGCAGGCGGTGCTGGCCGACGGCTTCCTCGCCCAGGTGGTCGCCACCGGCGACCACCTGGGCAGGCAGCTGCAGGCGCTGGCCGATCGCCACGGCCTCGCCGCACCGCGCGGTGCGGGCCTGCTGCGCGCGATCGACCTCGGCCAGCCGGTGGCCGCCGCCGTCGTGAAGCACGCGCGCGAAGGGTTGCGCCTGCCCGGCTGCGACGACGGCGCCGGCCTGCTGCTCAACGCGCCGCGCCCGTCCACGCTGCGCTTCATGCCGGCGCTCAACGTCACGCGCGCCGAGGTGGACCTGATGATCGAGGGCCTGTCGCTCGCCCTCGCCCGCGTGATGCCCGCTACGGCGTGACGCCCACCTGCTGCAGCATCCAGGCCATCTCGAAGGCCTTGTCGCGCAGCGCGTCGTAGCGCCCGGACGCCCCGCCATGGCCGGCGGGGTCCATCCTGATCTTCAGCAGCAGCGGATTCGCGTCGGTCTTCAGCGTGCGCAGCCGGGCCACGTACTTCGCCGGCTCCCAGTACATCACCTGGCTGTCGTTGTAGCTGGTGGTGACCAGCATCGCCGGGTAGGCCTGCTTCGCCAGGTTCTCGTAGGGGCTGTACGAGCGCATGTAGTCGTAGGCCGGCTTCTCGTTCGGATTGCCCCATTCGAGGTATTCGCCCACCGTGAGCGGCAGGCTGGCGTCCATCATCGTGTTCATCACGTCGACGAAGGGCACCGCGGCGTGCACGGCCTTGAACAGCTCGGGCCGCAGGTTGACCACGGCGCCCATCAGCAGCCCGCCCGCGCTGCCGCCTTCGATCACGGTGCGCGCGGGCGAACTCCACTTCCCGCGCTGCAGCGCCTCGGCCACGTCGATGAAGTCGTAGAAGGTGTTCTTCTTCTTCATCAGCATGCCGTCGTCGTGCCAGCCCTCGCCCATCTCGTTGCCGCCGCGCACATGGGCGATGGCGAACGCGAAGCCGCGGTCCAGCAGGCTCAGGCGCCAGCTGCCGAAGCTGGCCTGCAGGCCGAAGCCGTAGGCGCCGTAGCCGGTGAGCCACAGCGGCGCGCTGCCGTCGCGCGGCCGGTCCTTGCGGTAGACGATGGACACCGGCACGCGCGCGCCGTCGCGCGCCGTGATCCACAGGCGCTCCGAGGCGTAGCGGCTCGCGTCGTAGCCGCCCTGCACCGCCTGCTGCTTCATCAGCGTGGCCTGGCCGCTGCCCATCTCCAGGTCGAACACCGAGGGCGGCGTCACCAGGCTCTGGTAGCTGTAGCGGAAGCGCGTGCCGTCGTAGGCGCGGTTGTCCAGCGCGAAGGCGGCGTGCACGGGTTCGGCGAAGGGCACCGCGGCCCAGGTGCCGCGGGCGAAGTCGTGCACGCGAAAGCGCACCAGCCCTTCGCTCTTCTCGCTGACGACCGCGTGGCCGCGGAACATCGTGAGCCCGCTCACCAGCACGCCGGGCTGCGCGTCGACGAAGGGCTTCCAGTTCGCCGGCGCGGGAGCGTCCACCGGCGCGGTGACGATGCGGAAGTCCTTCGCGTCGCGGTTGGTGCGGATGTAGAGCCGCCCGTCGCGGTGCTCGACCTCGTACTTGTGGCCCTTGCTGCGCGCCAGCACGGTCTGGAAGGCGCCCTGGGGCTGCGTGGCGGGCAGCAACCGGGTCTCCCAGGTGTCGGTGGCGTGCGACTCCAGTGCCAGGTAGCGGCCGTCCTTCGTGCGCGACACGCCGATGCGGTAGAGCTCGTCCTTCTCCTCGAACAGCGCCTCGGCCTTGCCGCCCGGCGCCAGGCGCCACAGCGTGTCCGAGCGCTTGGTCACCGGGTGCTCGGTGACGTAGAACAGCGTGGCGTTGTCCGCGGCCCACTCGACGCTGGTCACGCGCTCGGCCAGCGGGCCTTCGACGCGGCCGCTGGCGAGGTCCTTGCGGTAGAGCCGGAACTGCCGGAAGCCCGTGTCGTCCAGCGTGTAGAGCAGCGTGCCGCCGTCGTCGGAGACGACGAAGGCGCCGACGCCGAGATAGGCCTTGCCCTTCACCATCTCGTTCGGATCGAGCAGCACCTGCTCGGGCGCCTGCGCGTCCCAGGCCAGCGCGGCATCGGCCTTGCGGCGGCAGCGTATCGGGTACTGCAGGCCCTGCACCGTGCGGCTGTAGTAGTACCAGCCGCCCTTGCGCACCGGCACGTCGAGGTCGGTCTGCTGGATGCGGGCCAGCATCTCCTCGTACAACCGGGCGCTGACCGGTGCGAGGGCGGCCGTCATCGCCTCGGTGTACGCGTTCTCGGCCTTCAGGTGCGCCAGCACCGCGGGGCTGTCCTTCCGGCGCAACCAGAACCAGGGATCGCTCACGGCCTGGCCGTGCCAGGTGACGATGTGCTCCACGCTCGGGGCGCTGGGTGGCTGCGGCGCGGTCGACGGCTGAGCGGCGCACACCGATGCGCCGATGGCAAACGCCACCAGCAGGACTTTCTTCATCTCGTTCGTCCCGGATTGACCAGCGGCGATGATGCCGCAGCCAACGGCGCGCGCCGCCTAACGCGGAACTGCCACGGGCTCGCCCTTACGGGAAAGCGAGCGTTGTGAGGCGCCGCCGCCCGCCCGGATCATCGCGCCACAACCACGAGAGGAGACACGGATGATGAGGAGACTCGCCCTGCGCATCGCCCTCGCGCTCGGCCTGGCGGCAGCCGCCGCCGCCGCGGTGCAGGCCACCAACTACAGCCTGTGGATCAACGGCCGCACCGGCGGCGGCCAGGTCGGCAACCACGCCGACTTCGCCTACTGGGGCCCGGCCGCCACGGCCGCGGGCGTCAACAAGAAGTCGGTCAACTGGGACGGCTACAACCGCATCAGCAGCACCAACGGCAACATCCGCGACGCGCTGGACTGCTACTGCACCGGCCCCAACTGGTGCTACGTGGCGGCGCACTCGGCCGGCAACCTGCAGATCGGCTATGCGCTGTCGCTCTACGGCACCAGCTCGCGCAGCATCAAGACGCCCACGCCGAACAGCGCGGGCCAGTGCAGCAACAGCGGCGCCGGCACCCAGACCGGCTGGAACATCAAGTGGGTGGACATCGCGGGCGGCGCCGGCGGCGGCAGCGAGCTGGCCGACGCGGGCGACTGGGCGCTCTCCGAACCGCTGGTGAGCGACCTGAAGACCAGCACCGCGCGTGCGCTCTACAACCACAACAGCACCACCGGCAAGTGGTTCTACATGTACGCCGGCGCCAGCGGCACGCTCTACAGCTTCGTGCTGCCGGGGCAGGACGACGAGGCCATCGCCTACCACTCGAGCGGCGGCGTCTCGGGCAGCAGCGGCGGTTCGTACTGCAACCCGTCGGACTGGTTCTGCAACGACCTCACCCTGGGCACCGCCGCCAACGAAGGCGGGCGTGCGAAGTGGAGCTACCACACGGTGACCTTCCGCGACAACAGCGAGCAGTTCAACCACTACACGAACGGCAACTGGGGCGGCATCGTGTCCAAGATCCGCGCTGACATGGCGGCCAACGCCCAATGACCCGCAGCGGCGGCGCAGCGCTGTTGCTGGCCGCCGCCGCGGCGCTGCTGGGCGCGTGGTGGTTCGGCGGGCGGGCCGAAGCCGAGACGCCGGCGCCGGCGGCCGTCGCGCAGCCGGCGGCCGCCACGGCCGCGCTGCCACGCGAGGCGCCCGCCGCGGTTGCGAGCGCGCCTCCCGGCGCGCCCCTGAGCCCACTCGGCCAGGCGCAGCGGCGCGAGCAGATCGCGCTCTGGCAGGGCCGCCTGGAACGCGCGCGCATGGCGCTCGACGGCTACCGCACGGCCGCGCAGTACCCGCACGAGTCGCGCCCCATCGCCGAGCACCCCGACCAGCTGCGCCCCTTCGAGCCCATCGCCGAGGACCGCGCACTGCGCATGCCCGGCGGCAGCGCCACGCAGGGCGTGCACCTGAAGACCACGCAGGAGCGCGTGTTCGCCAGCGGCAGCGAAAGCAGCCGCATCACGCTGAAGCTCACCGACGACAACGGCCGCACGCTGCCGCTGCGCGTGACCCGCGCGGTGCAGAAGGAAGTGACGCCGCCCGGCCGCACCGCCGCCACGGCCGAGTTCGCGATGCCGATGCGCAGCGAAGACGGCGTGCTCAGCGCCGTGATGCAGCCGGCCACGCAAGGCTTCGCCACCTTCGCCGGCACGGTGCGCCTGGAGCTGATGCTCGACTACGCCGGCCAGCCCGGCTTCATCTACTTCGACCTCGTCTACAGCCCCGAGACCGCCGCCGCCTGGCTGCCCGGCGTACGCGAAGCGGCCAGCGCCGCCGGCATCGACTTCTTCCTGAAGGCCCAGGTGCTCGTGCCCGGCCGCTACGTGGTGAGCGCGCGCATCGACGACGCGAACGGCAAGCCGGTGGCGCTGGCGCTCTTCAACGACGAGGTGAAGGCCGGCGCGGTGGAGTTGCGCCTGCCGGTGTTCGGCAAGCTGCTGCGCGACCAGCGGCCCGCCTTCCCGCTGGTGCTGCGCGACGTCGAGGCCTTCCTGCTGAAGCCCGATGCCTTCCCCGACCGCGTGATGCTGCCGCACCGCGCCGGCGCGGTGCACACCTCGAAGAGCTACCCGCTGGCGAGCTTCTCCGACGCCGAATGGAGCAGCGAGGAGCGCGACCGCTACCTCACCGAGCTGGGCAAGGACGTGGCCGTGGCCGAACAGAAGCTGAAGGCGCTCGGTCCTTAGCCACGCGCCCGGTTGCTATGCTCCGGCTCCAACCCTGCAGGAGCCCCGTCCCATGACCCGCGTCTTCAACTTCAGCGCCGGCCCCGCCGCGCTGCCCGAGAGCGTGCTGCGCCAGGCCGCCGACGAGATGCTGGACTGGCACGGCTCCGGGATGAGCGTGATGGAGATGAGCCATCGCGGCAAGGAGTTCATCTCCATCGCGCAGGAGGCCGAAAGCCTGTTCCGCGAGCTGCTGGCGGTGCCCTCGAACTACAAGGTGCTGTTCATGCAGGGCGGCGCCATCGGCGAGAACGCCATCGTGCCGATGAACATGCTGCGCGGGAAGGCGTCGGCCGACTACGTCGACACCGGCGAGTGGAGCAAGAAGTCGATCAAGGAGGCGAAGAAGTACGGCCGCGTCAACGTGGCCGCCAGCGCCGCCGACACCGGCTACACGACGATCCCCAGGCGCGAGACCTGGAAGCTCGACCCGGATGCCGCCTACGTGCACATCTGCAGCAACGAGACCATCGGTGGCGTGGAATACCACTTCACCCCCGACGTGGGCGCCGTGCCGCTGGTGGCCGACATGTCCAGCAGCATCCTGTCGCGGCCGGTGGACGTCTCGAAGTACGGGCTGATCTACGGCGGCGCGCAGAAGAACATCGGCCCGGCCGGCCTCACGCTCGTGGTCGTGCGCGAAGACCTGCTCGGCGGCGCGCTGCCGATCACCCCCTCGGCCTTCGACTACGCGGTCGTGGCCGAGAACGAGAGCATGTACAACACGCCGCCCACCTATGCGATCTACATCGCGGGTCTGGTGTTCAAGTGGATCAAGGACCGCGGCGGGCTGGTGGCGATGGAAGCGCACAACCGGAAGAAGGCCGCGGTGCTCTACGACTTCCTCGACACCACCGCCTTCTACAAGGCCCCGGTGGCGCGCGAGTGCCGCAGCCTGATGAACGTGCCCTTCAAGCTGAAGGACGAGGCGCTCGACGCCGCCTTCCTGAAAGGCGCCGACGCGCGCGGCCTGGTGCAGCTGAAGGGCCATCGCTCGGTGGGTGGCATGCGCGCATCGATCTACAACGCGATGCCGATCGAGGGCGTGCAGGCGCTGGTGGCCTACATGAAGGAATTCGAGCGCGAGCATGGCTAGCGGCAAGCTGGCGATCCGGGTCCTGAACAACGTGTCGCCCAACGGGCTGGCACGGCTGCCGCCCGAGCGCTACACGGTGGGCAAGGACGTGGCCGAGCCCGACGCCATCGTGCTGCGCAGTGCCGACCTGCATGGCGCGGAGATCCCGGCCAGCGTGCGTGCCATCGCCCGCGCCGGCGCCGGCACCAACAACATCCCCGTCGCCGCGATGAGCGCGCGCGGTGTGCCGGTGTTCAACGCACCCGGCGCCAACGCCAACGCGGTGAAGGAGCTGGTGCTCGCCGGCATGCTGATCGCGGCGCGCCAGCTGGCGCCGGCGCTGCGCTTCGTGCAGACGCTCGACGTGCAGGCGGCCGACCTCGACACGCGCATCGAGGACGGCAAGAAGGCCTTCGCCGGCTACGAGCTCGCCGGCCAGGTGCTGGGCATCGTCGGCCTGGGGCGCATCGGCTGCCTGGTGGCGGATGCGGCCATCAAGCTCGGCATGCAGGTGCTGGGCTACGACCCCGACATCACGGTCGACGCCGCCTGGAGCCTGCCGTCGCAGGTGAAGCGCGCCACCAGCGTCGCCGAGGTGCTGAAGTCGGCGCAGTTCGTCACCCTGCACGTGCCGCTGCTGCCCGCCACGCGCGGGCTGGTCGGCGCCGGCAACATCGGGCTGCTGAAGCCGGGCGCGGTGCTGCTGAACTTCAGCCGCGACGGCGTCGCCGACAACGAGGCCGTGCGCGCCGCGCTCGACGCCGGCGCCCTGGGCGCCTACGTCTGCGACTTCCCCGGCCCCGTGCTGCACGGCCACCCGCGCGCGGTGGCGCTGCCGCACCTGGGCGCCAGCACGCGCGAGGCCGAGGAGAACTGCGCCGTGATGGTGATCGACCAGCTGCGCGAGTACCTGGAGCACGGCCAGGTGGTGAACGCGGTGAACTTCCCCGCGGTGCAGATGGCGCGCGAATCGCGCTGGCGCGTGGCCATCGCCAACGCCAACGTGCCGAACATGCTGGGGCAGATCTCCACCACGATGGCGCAGTCCGGGCTCAACATCCACAACATGGTCAACAAGAGCCGCGGCGAGATGGCCTACACGCTGGTGGACGTGGACAGCGTCGTCGGCCCCGAGGTGCTGGCCGGCTTGAGCGCGATCCCGGGCGTGCTGATGGTGCGCTACCTGCCCGACGACGCGCGATGAACGGCGGCCCGCCGCTGCTCGCCATCGATGCCGATGGCCGCGCGACCCTCACGCTCAACCGCCCGCAGCACCTGAACCGCCTGCACCGCGAAGACCTCGTGGTTCTGCAGCAGCAGCTGGCCGAACTGGCGGCGAACCCGGCGGTGCGCCTGGTGGTGCTCACGGGCCGCGGGCGCGCCTTCTGCGCCGGCTTCCACCTCGGCGAGCTGCACGAGGCCGACGCCGCGGCGGCCGACCCGCAAGCCTTCGAGCGCATGGTCGACGCGCTCGAAGCGCTGCCGCAACCCACGCTCGCGCGCCTGAACGGCAGCATCTACGGCGGCGCCACCGACCTTGCGCTGGCCTGCGACTTCCGCGTCGGCCTGGCCACGATGGAGCTGCGCATGCCGGCCGCGCGCCTGGGCCTGCACTACTACCCGAGCGGGCTGCAGCGTTATGTCTCGCGCCTCGGGCTGCAGGCCGCCAAGCGGCTGTTCCTGCTGGGCGAGGCGGTGGACGCGGCCGAGCTGCTGCGCATCGGCTATCTCGATGCGCGGGTCGACGACGAGCCCGCGCTCGACGCCACCGTGCACCGCATCGCCAGCGCGCTGCTCGCCAGCGCGCCGCTGGCAGTGGCCGGCATGAAGGCCTCGCTGAACGAGATCGCGCGCAGCGAGCCGGACCTCGCTCGCCTGCGCGAGCGCGAGGCACGCTGCGCCGCCAGCGCCGACCTGCAGGAAGGCCTGGCGGCCTTCGCGGCGCGCCGCACGCCCCGCTTTCAGGGGCGCTGAAGGCCGGCGGCGGCGCGCGGCCGCACCGGGAACTGCATCTCCACCACCGCCTCGTGCATGCGCGACGGGTCGGGCGGCTGCAGGAACACCTCGCGGCCCGGGCCGGCCAGTTCATCGCCGCTGGCGACCAGGTAGCGTGCGATCTTCGCGGTCACCAGGTGGGCGACGTCGGGTGGCCCCACGCGCACGCAGGCCGCCAGCCGTTCGGCGGCCTCCAGCGTGCGCACCGCCAGCCCGCTGCCCGCGGGCACCTCGATGCCGGCCTGCGGTGCCAGCCGCCAGCCCATCTCGACATCGATGGCGTCGGCCTCGAACTGCGGCGCATGCGCCACCGCCACCAGCGTGGCGCCCCGCAGCCGCGCCGCCAGCGGGCGCGAGCGCTCGCGCAATTCGCCGATCAGCGCCACCGCGTCGGTGAACGAGGGCACCGTGCGCCGCAGCGACAGCAGCTGCGCCGCCGGCTCGGCGCGGATCACCACGTCGTCGGCGCTCAGGCCGCCGTCGGTTTCGAGCTGGGCGATGCGTGCCTCGATCTGGCGCAGGCGCTGCGCCTCCTGCTCCAGCCGGCGCTCGGCGTCGTTGCGGCGCAGCAGCAGCATCTGCCGCAGCTGCCCGGCATCGACGCCGCTGTTCAGGATCTCGCGCACCTGCTCCAGCTCGAAGCCCAGCTCCTTCAGCACGATGATGCGGTTGAGCTCGGCCAGCTGCGCCAGCGTGTAGTAGCGGTAGCCCGTCTGCGCATCGGCGCGCGCCGGCTCGAGCAGGCCGATCTCGTCGTAGAAGCGCAGCAGCCGCGCCGACACGCGTGCGATGCGGGAGAAGTCGCCGATCCTGAACATCGAGCCCTGCCCTTCAGCCCAGCGCCGCAGCGATCACGTCCGGCCGCAGGCCCATCGATTGGACCACGGGCTGTTCGCGCCGCAGCGCCTCCTGGAACGCCGGCTCGCGCAGCACGTGCCCGAACAGCGCCGACAGGCGCGGGTAGCGCGCGGCGTCGATGCCGAAGCCGAGGTAGCGGTAGGTCAGCAGGTTGGAGACCACCGCGATGTCGGCGATGGACAGCGCGCCGGCGACCAGGAAGCCGTCGGCGGCCAGCCCGTCCAGGTGGCCGAACATCGGCGGCGCGGCCACCTGCAGCACGGCATCGACCTTGGCCGCGTCGACGGGCTGCCGGTGCACGTGGGGGTTGACGAAGGTCTCGTGGAACAGCGGCCGCACCACCTCGGCGAACAGCGCGCCGGCGTACTGCTCCAGCGACAGCGCGCGCGCGAAGTCGCGCGCGCCGGCCGGGTAGAGCGGCGCCTGCGGATGCAGCCGCTCGAGGTAGGCACAGATCGCGGCCGAGTCGGCGAGGTGGAAGTCGCCGTCGCTCAGCACGGGGATCCTGCCGGTGGGGCTCAGCCTGCGCCAGTCCGGCGGTGTCTGCTCCGGGATCACCGGCACCACCGGCACCAGCTCGTAGGGCAGGCCCTTGTGCAGGGCGGTGACGATCACCTTGCGGGTATGGACGGAGATGAGAACGCCGTGGATCCTGATCATGGAGAACTCCTGGGTTTGAACGGGATGCGCAGCGTCGGCCTTGACGCCACGTCAAGGTCAAGCACCCCGGCGCGGCCGGCAGGCACGCGCGTTCGCCACCCCTAGAGTGAGGCTTCCGCGCCGCCCACCCGCCGTCCCGGTACCGGCCCGTCCTGCGTGGAACCTCCTGTCCCCCATCCAGGAGCACCGATTGAGCAACACCCACAAGACCACCCGCGGCGTCAGCGCGCTGCTGTCGCTGGCCGCCCTGGCGGCGTGCGGCGGCGGCAGCGCGCCCGCGCCCGCACGCGACGAGGCGGCCACCGCCGCCTCCGTGCAAGCGCGCGCACAGGCGGCAGGCAACGGCGTCGGCACCGCGGCCGCCCTCGCCGTCACCGGCTCCGTGCCCGGCGACGGCGGCAACACCCAGCCGCGCAACCGCCAGCCGAGCTTCACCTTCTCGTCGGTGCTGAACGCCGCCAGCGTCAACGCCGGCAACTTCTTCTTGAGCGCCGGGGCGTTGCCGGAGCCGTCGGCCATCCGCGTGATCGACCGCGTCGCCCGGCTGGAGCCGGCGGCCAGGCTACTGCCGCAGACCACCTACACCGTGCGCGCCACGCCCGGCATCCAGGACACCCTCGGCCAGACCCTGGCCGAGCCGGTGCAGCGCAGCTTCGTCACCGCCGACGCCAGCTGGAAGGAGACGCTGCAGCTGCCCTTCACGGGCCTGCAGACCGGGCCCGACATCTCCGTCGCGATGGACCCCAAGGGCAACGCCTGGGGCGCCTGGACGACCGAGGGCAGCATCTTCGTGAACCGCTACGACGTGAACACCGCCGCCTGGAACACCAGCGTGATCGGCGGCAACTCCGCCTTCACGATCGACGGCCCGCAGCTGGCCGCCGACGCCGCGGGCAACGCGGTGGTGGTGTGGGCCCAGCGCTACCGCACCTACGCGGTCTACGCCAGCCGCTACACCGCGGCCACCGGCACCTGGGAAGCGCCGCGCCTGGTGTCCGGCGACTCCAGCAACACCCACAACGCGATGGCGCGCGTGGTGGTGCGCGCCAACGGCGTGATCACGCTGGCCTGGCGGCGCGCCGGCGTCGGCGTGTTCGTGGCCACGGCGGGCATGGACACGCAGTACGGATGGAGCACGCCGATCCGCATCGACGACCCCGACACCACCAGCGACAACGAGGTCGCGACGCTGGCCATCGCGGTGTCGCCCACGCCGGGCGGGCGCGCGGCCATCGCCTGGAGCACCGGCCACCCGTTCCAGAACGCCGAGGTCTGGGTGTCCGAATTCGGCGGCTCGGTGCCGTGGCCGTTCGCAAGGCCGCGCCGGCTGTCGAATGCCGGCAGCGTCAACGACCGCGACGTGGGCGTCAGCGTGGACACCGCCGGCCATGTGCACGTGCTGTGGCGCCATGACGAGACGCCGTCCGGCGGCGCCGGCTCGCTGCTGCAGTTCGCCCACTTCGACGGCACGAACTGGAGCGCGCCCCAGCCGATCAG
Source organism: Rubrivivax sp. (assembly GCA_044226255.1). GTDB lineage: Bacteria > Pseudomonadota > Gammaproteobacteria > Burkholderiales > Burkholderiaceae_C > Rubrivivax. The sequence continues at coordinate 71,733 of JBGAHJ010000011.1, read as the reverse complement.
CAGCGCGCTGTCGTACAGCGGCGGCGCCGCCATCGCCACGCAGACCGAACTCGGCCAGCAGCCCGCCACCTGGGTGAGCTGGTTCGGCGCCGGCCCGCGCGTGATGGCCACGCGCCTGCGCGGCACCACGGTGGACACGCCGCAGGTGGTGGGCGTGCCGCCCGCGGCCTCGCTGAACGTCAACCAGCGCAGCGCGCTGGTGGTGGACCGCGCCGGCAACGTCGTCGTCGGCTGGACCAGCGGCACCGCCGGCGCCGAAGGCCGTGTGATGGCGGCGCGCCGCGTCGCGCGCCTGGGTGCCTGGCAGGCGGTGCGGACGCTGGAGCAGATGCCGATCGGCTTCCCGTTCACGCCGGTGCTGGCCACCAACGCGTCGGGCGACGTGCTGATGGCCTGGAAGGCCGACTTCAGCGACCCCGAGCAGCCGTCGATGCCGGTGTTCACGAAGCGCTTCGACTGAAGAGGCGCTGGCGGCGCTTCACGGACAATCGGGCGATGAGTTCTGCCGAACCGTCGCCCGACGCCGCCGAGTACGTGCCCTTCGAGGAGTTCCGCACCGGCCTGCCGGCCGGCCACTTCCGCGTCATCGTGAACCCGAAGCTGGCCGGGCCCTTCGTCGCCTACCGCACGCATGCCAACGCGCTGGCGCTGGCGCTGATCGGCCCCGGCATCGCCGCGGCACTGGTGGGCCACCTGTGGCTGGGCGCGGGTCTCACCGCGGCCGGCATCCTGCTGCGCCGGGTGATCCGGCAGCAGGCGCCCCGCATCCTGCTGCACCTGGCCGCACGCGTGCCCGCGGTCTACGAGCAGGCGACCGAGAACGCGGTGATGGAGGTCCGCCGGGCGCGCTGAGCCGGCGTACCTCCGGTTACCTCGCCGCGCGCGGTTCGCCTACCGTGTCGTCCGTTTCGTTTGTCGAGGAACCCGATGAGATCCGCCGCCCTCCCGCTCGCCCTGGCGCTCGCCGCCGCCCTGCCCTGCACCGCCGCCCATGCCGCCCAGCCCGGCGTCTACGCCGGCGTGGGCATCGCCGAGGTCGAGTTCAAGCCCGACCGCGGCCCCACCTTCCGGCCCACCGCGATCAGCGGCATCGTCGGCAAGGAGATCAACCCCAACCTCGCCGCCGAGCTGCGCCTGTCGGCCGGCATCGGCTCGGACAGCAACGTCGAGCTCGACCACGTGTTCGGCGCCTACGTGCGCGGCATCCTGCCGGTGGGCCACGACCTGTCGTTCTACGGCCTGCTGGGCGTGAGCCGCAGCAAGTTCAACTTCAAGGGCGGTGGCGGCTCGGTCACCGACACCGGGCTGTCCTACGGCATCGGCGGCGACTACAACGTCGGCAAGTCGGTGGCGCTCGGCCTGGAGTGGATGAGCGTGGTGCGCCCCAGCGGCTACGAGGCCAACGCGCTGACCTTCCTGGCGCGCTTCCGCTTCTGAACGCCCGCCGCGCCGCCACGGCGCGGGAATAGTGCACTGCCCGGCCGTGCATGCCGGGGCTGCGGCGAGAGTGCTAACGGCCTAGCGTAGGGCCATGCTGCTCGTCGCGCCGCTCGCCCCCGCCGATCTCGATGCGGCCCTGGCCCTGGTGCTGCAGCCGCGGGTGCGCGAGCCGCTGTTCGCGGGGCCGCCCCTCACGGCGGACACCCTGCGGCAGGGCGCCTACTTCGTGGCGCGGCAGGCGCCGCGCGGCCCGCTCGTCGGCCTGCTGGGCCTGCATGCCGAGGGCCTGTCGTACGCGATAGACCCCGCGCTGTGGGGCCTCGGCCTCGGCCGCGAGCTGCTGGCCACCGCCTGCCACACGCTGGCGCCGGCCGCGGGCCTGCGGCCGCTGCAGGCGCTGGTGCAGCGCGACAACCTGCGCTCGCGCCGCCTGCTCGAGCGCTGCGGCTTCCGCTTTGCCGGCCTGCGCCAGCTGCCGCGCGGCGCGGTGCTGCGCTACGAACACCCGCTTCCGAACCCCGCGCGGCCTGCCGCGGCGGGCCCACAACAAACCCACCCGGAGCCCTGAGATGGAACAGCCGTGGACCGTCGTCAAGAAGCGCAGCAAGGCCAACGCCGAGAAGCGGGAGGCGCGCTATGTCAGCTCGTCCACCGTCGAAGGCAAGGCGCGCGCCAAGGGAGCCAACAAGCTGAAGGCGATGGAGATCGCCGATGCCGAGTGGGAGGCGTGGATCAAGGACACGGTGACCGGGATGAAGGCCGACAGGGCCACCGTGTGCCTGATGTTCTACATCGGTGGCGGTGGCGACCTGAAGTACCACTCGGACGCCTCGGGCTACCCGTCGGAGATCAAGGCCAAGCTCAAGTCGCTGCGCCAGGTGAGCGGCGTCAAGGCCGACAAGGCCTCGGTGTGCGCCGAGGAGCAGCTGCTCGTCGACCACGACGGCAACGACTACATCCTGTCGATCGCCTTCGACCGGTACGGCAAGAAGACCGCCTGCCAGGGCTGCCGGGTGCTGCTGAAGCACTACGAGATCAAGGACATGTGGCGCAAGTAGTCGCCGCAACCGTTCAGAAGCTGCGCGGCAGGCCGAGCACGTGCTCGGCCACGTAGCTGAGGATCAGGTTGGTGGAGATCGGCGCCACCTGGTACAGCCGGGTCTCGCGGAACTTGCGTTCCACGTCGTACTCGCTGGCGAAGCCGAAGCCGCCGTGGAACTGCAGCGCGGCGTTGGCGGCCTCCCAGCTGGCCTTGGCCGCCAGGTACTTGGCCATGTTGGCCTGCGCGCCGCAGGGCGCGTGCGCGTCGAACAGGCGGCAGGCCTCCCAGCGCATCAGGTCGGCCGCCTCCACCTCGATGTGGGCCTCGGCGATGGGGAACTGCACGCCCTGGTTCTGGCCGATGGGCCGGCCGAACACCACGCGCTCCTTCGCGTAGCGCGTCACGCGCTCGATGAACCAGCGGCCGTCGCCAATGCACTCGGCGGCGATCAGCGTGCGCTCGGCGTTCAGCCCGTCGAGGATGTAGCGGAAGCCCTGGCCCTCGGTGCCGATCAGGTTCTCGGCCGGGATCTCCAGGTTCTCGAAGAAGAGTTCGCTGGTCTCGTGGTTGACCATGTTCGCGATCGGCCGCACCGCCAGGCCGTGTCCGAGGGCCTCGCGCAGGTCCACCAGGAAGATCGACAGGCCCTCGCCCTTCCTCTGCACCTGCGAAAGCGGCGTGGTGCGCGCCAGCAGGATCATCAGGTCGGAGTGCAGCACGCGCGAGATCCACACCTTCTGGCCGTTGACCACGTAGCGGTCGCCGCGGCGCTCGGCGGTGGTGCGGATCCTGGTGGTGTCGGTGCCGCTGCCGGGCTCGGTGACGCCCATGCTCTGCAGCCGCAGTTCGCCGCGGGCGATGGCCGGCAGCCAGCGCCGCTTCTGCGCGTCGCTGCCGTGGCGCAGCAGCGTGCCCATGTTGTACATCTGGCCGTGGCAGGCCCCGGCGTTGCCGCCGCTGCGGTTGATCTCCTCCATGATCACGCTGGCCTCGGCCAGCCCCAGGCCGGGGCCGCCGTGATCCTGCGGGATCAGCGCGGCCAGCCAGCCGGCCTCGGTGAGCGCCTGCACGAAGGCCTCGGGGTAGGCCCGCTCGGCGTCGATGCGGCGGTGGTACTCGTCCGGGAACCGGGCGCACAGCGCACGCACGCCTGCACGGATCTCGGGGAATCGTTCCTGCTCGGTGTTTGCCATGCCCCCGAGCTTGAGGGTTGGCACCGGGCCGTGCAAGGCGCCGCGGCAGGGCACGCGCCCGTGCGGCGATACTCGTCGCCTCGTCTGGGAGGGCACGTATGCGCAGTTGGAAGAGGTGGGGCCTGGCAGCCCTGTGGGTGTGCGGCACGGCCGCGGCGGTCGACCTGCCGCCGCCGAAGGTGGAGCCGCAGCGGGTGCCGGCCTCGGTGGCCGACCTGAACGTCACCGCCCGCCTCGCGGTGGACCGCATCAAGATCGCGTTGCTGCCCGGCGACGAGTTCGGCTACTCCAGCAACGGCATCTTCTGCGCCGGCCGCTCGCCGCTGCGGGTGAGCGAGGACTTCATCAAGGGCTACGGCACCTACGAGACCTCGGTGGCCACGCAGCTGCTGAAGAAGTACGGCTACACGATGGCGAGCCTGGGCTCGTCCAGCGCGTTCAACACCGACGTGGCCGCCGCGCCCGACTTCCGCATCGGCGGCATCGTCAAGGAGATCAAGCTCGAGATCTGCCGCACCGGCAACGAAGCCGAGGGCTGGGTCTACCTGAAGGTCGACTGGGCGCTGTATTCCGAGAAGGAACAGAAGGTGGTGTTCCAGCTGACCACCGAGGGCCTGGCCAACAGCTCGAAGAAGATCCCCGACCTGTCGCGGCTGGCCATCGTCTCGACGATCGAGAACTTCATCGGCGCGCCCGGCTTCCTGGCCGCCATCAAGCCCGAGGCCGCGGCCGAACTCGCCGCGCGCGCGGCCAGCGGCGCCGCGCCGCCCGTGGCGGCGGCCAAGCCCGCGGGCGACAGCAAGGGCGGCGACGCGCGCCCGCCGGTGGTGCCCTACCTGACGCCGGTGAAGGCGACCGACCTCACCGTCAAGCTGGGTGTCGACGCCGTGAAGGTGGCCATGCTGCCGGGCGACGAGCTCGGGCACGCCTCGGCCGGCGGCTTCTGCGTCGGTTCCACGCCGCTGTCGGTGACCGACGGCTTCATCAAGAACTACGGCACCTTCGTCAGCACGGTGGCGCAGCAGGCGCTCAAGCGCAACGGCTACCCGCTGGCCAGCCAGGGCAAGACCAGCGCCTTCGACACCGAGCAGACCGCGCCGCCGGACTTCCGCCTCGGCGGCATCCTGAAGGAGCTGCGCATGGAGGTCTGCAACGGCCTCAACGCCAGCGAAGGCTGGATCTACGCCAAGATCGACTGGGCGCTGTACTCCGAGAAGGCCAAGCGCGTGGTGTTCCAGCAGGTCACCGAGGGCCTGATGGTCAGCAAGGACAAGATCCCCGACCTGGCCCAGCGCGCGCTCACGGCGTCGATCGAGAACTTCCTGGCCGCGCCCGAGGTGATGGTGGCGCTGAAGGCCCCGCCGCCCACCGCGCTGGCGGCGGCACCCGATGGCGCCGCATCGGCCGCGGCGGGCTCCGCCTCTGCGCCCACCGACGGCGTGCGCGGCGGCCTGCAGCTGGCCGGCGGCGCGGCGCTGCCGGGTGGCGCGCAGAAGAACCAGGCCAAGCTGCGCGCCGCGGTGGTGACGCTGGAGACCGCCGGCGGCAGCGGCAGCGGCTTCTACATCGACCGCGAGGGCTACCTGCTGACCAACTTCCACGTCGTCAGCGGCAGCAAGTTCGTGAAGGTCAAGCTCGCCAACGGCGACCGGCTGGTGGCGCAGGTGGTGAAGGTGAGCGAACGCGACGACGTGGCGCTGCTGAAGTCGGTGGCGGTCGACCTGGACCCGCTGGCGATCCGGCCCGACACGCTGGACGTCGGCGAGGAGGTCTACGCCATCGGCACGCCGCTCGGGGTGCTGACCAGCACGATGACCCGCGGCGTGCTCAGCGCCGACCGCGTGAGCCAGGGCGTGCACGAGCTGCAGAGCGACGCCGCGGTCACCTTCGGCAGCAGCGGCGGGCCGCTGCTGGACAGCGAAGGCCGCGTGATCGGCCTCACCAAGGGCGGCATCCGCGGCGAGAAGGGTTTCAACTTCTTCGTGCCGGTGCAGGACGCGCTGCGCGCGCTCGAGGTCTCGTTCACGAAGCGCTGACGCGCGCAGGAGCACGCCCATGAAGGTCCGCGCCGCGGTGCTGGAGACGATCGGCCTGCCGGCCCCGTACGCACAGAGCCGGCCGCTGCGCATCCGCGAGGTCGAGCTGGACCCGCCCGGCCCGGGCGAGGTGCGCGTGAAGGTGCTGGCCGCGGGGCTGTGCCACTCCGACCTGTCGGTGATCACCGGCGACCGCCCGCGCCCGGTGCCGATGGTGCTGGGGCACGAATCGGCCGGCGAGGTGCTGGAGTGCGGCCCCGGTGTCACCGACCTGGCGCCGGGCGACCGCGTCGCGATGGTCTTCATGCCCAGCTGCGGCGGCTGCCTGCCCTGCGCCGAGGGCCGGCCCGCCTTGTGCGAACCCGGCGCGGCGGCGAATGGCGCCGGCACGCTGCTGGGCGGCGCGCGGCGCATCCGCCTCGACGGCCAGCCGGTGAACCACCACATCGGCGTCTCGTGTTTCGCCGAGCAGGCGGTGCTGTCGCGCAGGAGCTGCGTGAAGGTGGACGCCGACCTCACGCCGGCCGAGGCCGCGCTGTTCGGCTGCGCGGTGCTGACCGGCGTGGGCGCGGTGATCAACACCGCGCGCGTGCAGGCCGGCAGCAGCGTGGCGGTGCTGGGCCTGGGCGGCGTGGGCTTCAGCGCGCTGCTGGCCGCGGTGGCCAGCGGGGCGCGCGAGATCGTCGCGCTCGACCTCAGCGACGACAAGCTTGCGCTCGCGCAGAGCCTGGGCGCCACGGCCACCTTCAACGCGGCGCAGCCCGACGCCGCCGAGGCGGTGCGCGCGCTCACGCGCGGCGGCGTGGACCACGCCTTCGAGATGGCCGGCGCCATCCCGGCGATGGAACTGGCCTGGCGCATCACGCGCCGCGGCGGCACCACGGTCACCGCCGGGCTGCCGCACCCCGACAAGCGCTTCGCGCTGCCGCCGGTGCAGATGGTGGCCGAGGAGCGCACGCTGCGCGGCAGCTACATCGGCTCGGCGGTGCCGGCGCGCGACATCCCGCGCTACATCGAGCTGTACCGGCGCGGCAAGCTGCCGGTGGACCGGCTGATGGGCGAGCGGCTCACGCTCGACGACATCAACCGCGGCTTCGACCGCATGGCCAGCGGCCAGGCGATGCGCGACGTGGTGCTGTTCTGAGGGATGCGGCGCGTGGCGCCGCCGGCCCGGCACTAACGCGGCACTAACGCTGCCGGACGTACACCTGCACGTGGCGGCCCGGCAGAGCCCTCCGGCCCTGGGGTACGCCGAGTGGAGGGACTGTCCCATGAACACCATCGCATCGTCCCCGCGCCCCCGCCGGGCCGGCCTGTGGGCCGCAGCCTGCGTGGCGGCCGCCGGGCTGGGCGCGGCCGCCGCCGCCCAGGCAGCCACCTTCAACGCACGCAGCTACACGAAGACGTTCCCACCGACAGCCGACAACACGCAGTCGTTCAACGTCTCGGGTGCCGTGCCGCAGACCATCTCGTCGCAGAGCCAGGGTTCGATGGCGATGGGTGGCACCCAGGTCGACGTGGTGGCCAACGCCCATGCGGTGGCGGACCACGGCGGCCTGCACCTCAACATCGACGCCATCGGTTCGACGCTGCCCAGCGCGACCTTCGACCAGGCGACGTTCAGCGCCCAGGCGCGGGCCAGCGGCAGCTTCAGCGACCGCTACTTCATCAACGCCCCGGGGCTGGCATCGGGGGCGTTGATCCACGCCACCGCGGGCTTCGCCGTCCTGGGCACGCTGGGGGGCGACATCGCCATCACCGGCGTGCCGGTGGGCCCGCCGTTTTCGCCCTCGGGCGGTGCCAATGCCAGCTGGACCGCCAGCCTGAGCGTCAACAGCGAGCGCGTCTTCAACGGCGAGCGCCTGTGCGGGATGAACCTCGACGCCAACGGCATCTCGACCTACAACTGCTTCGGAGACAACTTCGGCGTGGTCTGGATGCCGGTGGTCCTGGTCAACGGCTTCAACAACTCCATGAGCTTCGATGGCGAGGTGCGGCTTTCGATCTTCGGCACCCAGGGTGCGGGCGTCGCCGTGCTGTCGCAGTCGTACGCCGATCTCGGGCACACCATCGGCTGGGCCGGCCTGCGCGACGTGCGCGACGCCAACGGCCAGCCCGTGGCGATGACGGCCACCAGCGTCACGACCGGCCTGAGCCTGTTCGATCCGCAGGTGAGCCCGGTGCCCGAGCCGGCAACGGCCTGGACCTGGGCCGCGGGGCTGGTGGCGCTGGTGGCGCTGTCGCGCCGCCGGTCGGACCCGCAGGAGCGGTGACATGGTCCCGTTCTAGCGTCGGGCTTCGCCCCCACCTTCGTTCGGGGCGAAGCTGATTTGGCCTGCGATGAGCCGCCTGTTCAGGCCGTGAAACCGCTGTCACGGCTTCGATACTGCCTGCGCGATCAACAATTTCGAACGAAGGCAGCTCTCGATGCAGTACCCGACCCTGACCTTTCGCAGCCGGCTCACGCTGGCTTTCGGCGGCCTGGCCGCCCTCACCCTGGCCGTCTCGGCCTTTGCCGTGCACGCCGTCTCGGCGGCGAACACGCGCTTCACCGGCTTCGTCGACGGCATCAACGCGCGCGCCCAGCTCGCCGACGAGCTGCGCTTCGCGGTCGACCGGCGCGCCATCGCGGCCCGCAACCTCGTGCTCGTGAAGGGCGCGTCCGACCTGGCGGCCGAGAAGGCCGCCGTGACGCAGGCCCACCAGGACGTGCAGAAGGGCCTGGCGGAGCTGAACCGGATGGTGGCCGAGCAGACCGGCGTGACCACCGAGGCGCGCAGCCTGGTGGCCGAGATCGGGCGTGTCGAGGCCGCCTACGGCCCGGTGGCGCTGGGCATCGTGGGCATGGCGCTCGACGGCCGGCACGACGAGGCCATCCAGCACATGAACGAGCAGTGCCGGCCCCTGCTGGCCAGCCTGGTGAAGGCCTTCGACGGCTACCGCGACTACACCGCGCGCCGGGCGGCGACCCTGGTGGCCGAGGCCGTCGCCGATCAGGCGCACCGCCGCAACCTGCTGATCGGCGTCAGCCTGTTCGCGTTCGCGGTGGCCACCGCGGCCGGCCTGCTGATCACGCGTGCGCTGATGCGGGCGCTCGGCACCGAGCCGGCGCAGCTGGGCGAAGTGGCGCGCCGCGTGGCCGCCGGCAACCTGAACCCCGTGCCGGGCGCCGAGCGCGCCGGCTCCGGCAGCGTGCTGGCTTCGCTGGGCGAGATGCAGGCCGCGCTGGCGCGCCTGGTGGGCCAGGTGCGGCAGGTCTCCGACTCCATCGCCACCGGCTCGGCGCAGATCGCCACCGGCAACAGCGACCTGTCGCAGCGCACCGAGCACCAGGCCTCGAGCCTGCAGGAGGCGGCGGCCTCGATGGAACAGATGAACGCCACCGTGCGCAACAACGCCGACACCGCGCGCCAGGCCACCCAGCTGGCCACGTCCGCCAGCGCCGCCGCCGAGAAGGGCGGCGAGGTGGTGGGCGAGGTGGTGACGACGATGCAGGCCATCACCGACAGTTCGCGCCGCATCGCCGACATCATCGGCGTGATCGACGGCATCGCCTTCCAGACCAACATCCTCGCGCTCAACGCGGCGGTGGAGGCGGCGCGCGCCGGCGAGCAGGGGCGCGGCTTCGCGGTCGTGGCCGGCGAGGTGCGCAGCCTGGCGCAGCGCAGCGCCGAGGCGGCACGCGAGATCAAGCACCTGATCGGCGGCAGCGTGCTGAAGGTGGAGGACGGGTCGCGCCTGGTCGGCGCGGCCGGCCTGGTGATGCAGGACATCGTCGGCCAGGTGCAGCGGGTCGCCGACCTGATCGGCGAGATCAGCGACGCCACCGCCGAGCAGACCAGCGGCATCGGGCAGGTCAGCACCGCGGTGTCGCAGCTCGACCAGGTGACGCAGCAGAACGCCGCGCTGGTGGAAGAGAGCGCCGCGGCGGCCGCGAGCCTGAACCAGCAGGCGCGCAAGCTGACCGAGCTGGTGGGCGTGTTCCGCCTGGGCGCCGCCTGAGCGCCGGGCGGCGGCGCGCAGCCCCGCGCGGGGCTACACCGTGCGCCCGCCGTCCACCGGGAACTCCACCCCGGTGATGAACTCGGCGTCGTCGCTGGCCAGGAACACCGCGGCGCGCGCGATGTCCAGCGGCGTCGAGAGGCGCCCGAGCGGGATCGTCGCCAGGAACTTCTGGCGGTTCTCGGGTGTGTCGGGCATGCCCATGAAGGACTCGAGCAGCCCGGTGGCGCCCATCACCGGGCAGATCGCGTTGACGCGGATGCGGTCGGGCGCGAGTTCCACCGCGAGCGACTTGCTCATCAGGTTCACCGCGCCCTTCGAGCTGTTGTACCAGGTGAGCCCGGGCCGCGGCCGCAGGCCCGCGGTGGAGCCGACGTTGAGGATCACGCCGCCCTTCTGCGGCCGCATCACCGGCACCACCGCGTGCACCATGTGGAAGATGCTCTTCACGTTGACGGCGTAGACCTTGTCGAAGGTGGCCTCGTCGACGTCCAGCAGCGGGCCGTTGCGGTGCGTCCAGCCGGCGTTGTTGACGACGACGTCGACGCGGCCGCCGAAGGCTTCGCGCGTGGCGGCGACGAGTGCATCGATGTCGCGCCGCTGCGTCACGTCGCAGGTCACCGCGATGGCGGCCGAACCGATCTCACGCGCCACCGCCTGCGCACCCGCGGCGTTGATGTCGGCCACCGCGACCTTCGCGCCTTCGGCCGCGTACTGGCGCGCGATCTCGGCGCCGAAGCCGCTGGCCGCGCCGGTGACGATGGTGACCTTGTCCTTCAGCCGCATGCCCGTCTCCTGTCCGTTCACTTTCCGTGGTACTGCACGACGGTCTTCACGGTGCAGTACTCCTCCAGCGCGATGAAGCCCTTCTCGCGGCCGTGGCCGCTGCGCTTCACGCCGCCGAAGGGCAGCTCCACGCCGCCGCCGGCGCCATAGGTGTTGATGTAGACCTGGCCGCACCGCATGCGCCGGGCCACGCGCGTCTGGCGGCCGCCGTCGCGGGTCCAGATGCCGGCGATCAGGCCGTAGTCGGTGGCGTTGGCCAGCGCGATGGCGTCGTCCTCGTCGTCGAAGGGCATCACCGACAGCACCGGGCCGAAGACCTCGTCGCAGGCCAGCTCGTGGCCGCGCGGCACCGGGCCGAACAGCGTGGGCGCGACGTAGTAGCCGCCGGCGGGCACGCCGTCGGCGATGCGACCCTGCGCCAGCAGCGGCACGCCGGTGTCGCGGGCGCGGCGGATGAAGCCCTCGACACGCGCCTTCTGCGCCGCATTGATCAGCGGGCCGCAGTCCAGGTCCATGGCCGGGGCGCCGGCGCTGCTGGCGCGGAAGCGCTCGACCACCATTCCGACGAAGCGCTCGTGCACGCCGCGCTGCACCAGCAGCCGGCTGCCGGCCGAGCAGGTCTGGCCGGCGTTCTGCGTGATGGCCTTCAGCACGAAGCCGGCGGCGCGCTCCAGGTCGGCGTCGTCGAACACGATCTGCGGGCTCTTGCCGCCGAGTTCCAGCACGCACTTCAGCGTGCGCTCGGCCGCCGCCTTCTGCACCAGCGTGCCCACGGACGGGCTGCCGGTGAAGCTGACGAAATCGATGTCACCGTGATGCGTGAGTGCCTCGCCGGCTTCTTCGCCGAGCCCGGTGACGACGTTCAGCGCACCCGCCGGCAGCCCGGCCTGGCGTGCGATGCGGCAGAAGGCCAGCGGCGTCTGGCAGGCGTCTTCCGAGGGCTTCAGCACCGCGGCATTGCCGGTGGCCAGGGCCGGCACCACGGTGCGGCCGAACATCTGCGCCGGGTAGTTCCACGGCAGGATGTGCGCGGTGACGCCGTAGGGTTCGCGCAGCACCGTGACCTGGAAGTCCTCCAGGTACGGGATCTGCTGGCCCAGCAGCTTGTCGGCCGCGCCGGCGTAGTACTCCAGGTAGCGCGCGGCGACGGTGATGTCGTTGCGCGCCTGGCCGATGGGCTTGCCGGTGTCGCGCGCTTCCAGCTGGGCCAGGTTCTCGGCGTCGGCCAGCACCGCGGCCGACATCTTCATCAGGATGCGGCCGCGCTCGGTGGCCGTCATGCGGCCCCAGGGGCCGTTCAGCGCGCCGCGCGCCGCCTTGACGGCGGCATCGACATCGGCGGCGTCGCCGCGCGCGATGGCGTCGAAGGCCGCGCCGGTGCTGGGGTCGATGACCGGCAGCGTCACGCCGCCGGCCGGTGCGACCCACTCGTTACCGATGAAGTGTCGGGACATGCTGCGCCTCCACGCGCCACTGTAGGCGCGCCGAGGCGCAGGGTGGGCTAGGGATTACAGCCGCTCGAACACCGCGGCGATGCCCTGGCCGCCGCCGATGCACATCGTCACCAGCGCATAGCGCTTGCCCGTGCGCTGCAGCTCGTAGATCGCCTTCACGGCCAGGAACGCACCCGAGCAGCCGATGGGGTGGCCGAGCGCGATGGCGCCGCCGTTCGGGTTCACCTTGGCCAGGTCGAACTCGAGGCCACGGGCCACCGCGATGGCCTGCGCCGCGAAGGCCTCGTTGCTCTCGATCACGTCCATCTGGTCGAGCGTCAGGCCGCCCTTCTTCAGCGCCAGCTTGGTGGCCGGGATCGGGCCCTCGCCCATGATCTCGTTGGGCACGCCGGCCACCGCGTAGCTCACCAGGCGGGCCATCGGCTTGTAGCCGGCGGCGGCAGCCACCGAGGCGTCGCCCAGCACCATGAAGGCCGCGCCGTCGTTGATGCCGCTGGCGTTGCCGGCGGTCACCGAGCCGCCTTCCTTCTTGAACGCCGGCTTGAGCTTGGCCAGGCTCTCCAGCGTGGTGCCGGCCTTCACGTGCTCGTCGGTGTCGAAGGTGATGTCGCCCTTCTTGCTCTGCTTGACGATCGGCACGATCTGGCTCTTGAAGCGGCCTTCGGCGATCGCCGCGGCGGCCTTGCGGTGCGAGTCCACCGCCAGCTGGTCCTGCTCCTCGCGCGTGATGCCCCACTTGGTGACCAGGTTCTCCGCCGTGATGCCCATGTGGCCGACGCCGAAGGGGTCGGTCAGCGCGGCGACCATCGAGTCGATCATCTTGACGTCGCCCATGCGCGCGCCGCTGCGCAGCTGCGGGCTCAGGTAGGCGCCGCGGCTCATCACTTCCACGCCGCCGCCGACGCCGTAGTCGCAGTCGTTCAGCAGGATGTTCTGCGCCGTGGTGACGATGCCCTGCAGGCCCGAGCTGCAGAGTCGGTTCACCGCCATCGCCACGCTGTCCATCGGTAGGCCGGCCTGGATGGCGGCCACGCGCGCCACGTAGGGGTAGCGGCTTTCGGTGGGGATGCAGTTGCCCACCGTCACGTAGTTGATGGCCTTCGGGTCGACCCCCGAGCGCTCGACGGTCGCCTTCATCACCTTGCCGGCCAGTTCCGCCGGCTCGATGTCGGCCAGGGAACCCGCGAAGGTGCCGATCGCCGAACGGGCCGCACCCAGAACCACCACGTCGCGCTTGCTCATAGGAAAGTCTCCTGCTTCAGATTGGAAAAGGTCGAAGCCTGAAGTGGGCACCGGCCGGCTGGCAGCGAGCTTACGCCTTGTCGGCGGGCCCTGCCACGGCGCCCGCCGGCGCCTGCAGCAGCAGCTGGGCCACGGCGGTGAGGGCGACCACCTCCGGCTCCTTGCCGGTGATGCCGGGCAGCCCGATCGGGCAGACCAAGCGCGCCAGCGCCGCGGCGGGCAGGCCGCGCGCCAGCAGCCGGTGCTCGAAGCGCGCGCGCTTGGTGGCCGAGCCGATCAGCCCGAAGAAGCCGAAGTCGCCGCGCGCCAGGATGGCCTGCGCCAGCGCCAGGTCGAGGTCGTGGCTGTGCGTCAGCACGAGGTAGAAGCAGCCGGGCGGCGCCGCGGCCACCTCGGCCTGCACCGGCTCGACGCAGACGCGCTCGATGTGCGGCGGCAGCGGGTCGGGCGGGAATTCGTCCTCGCGCTCGTCGATCCACCAGACGCGGCAGGGCAGCTCCGCCAGCAGCCGCACGATGGCGCGGCCGACGTGGCCGGCACCGTAGAGCTGCAGCTGGAAGCGCGGGGCGGGGGCCGGCCAGGTCGCCGGGTCCTCGTCCGCCAGGAGGCCGAAGTCCAGGTCCAGCGCGCCGCCGCAGCACTGCCCGAGCGTCGGCCCCAGCGCGACGTGCTGCCGGTGCGCGGCGCCGCCCTCGGCCAGCAGGCGGCGCGCGTCGGCGATCGCCTGCTGCTCGAGGTGGCCGCCGCCGATGGTGCCGAGCACCTCCGCGGCGCTCACCAGCATGCGGGTGCCGGTTTCGCGCGGCACCGATCCGCGGGTGGCGCCCACCGTCACCACCACCGCGGCCCGGCACTGCGCCCGCCAGCGCAGCGCCGCGGCGCGCAAGGCGGCGTTCACGGCGCGCCGGCCGTCACCGCATTCAGCGCGCGCAGGATCGCCTCCGGCGTGGCCGGCGCGTCCAGCGGCGGGTCGGTGCGGTGGCCGCCGGCGGCCGAGACGGCGTCGCGGATCGCGAAGAACACCGAGAACGGCAGCAGCAGTGGCGGTTCGCCCACCGCCTTGCTGCGGTGGATGCTGTCCTGCACGTTGTCGCGCTCGAACAGGCGCACGCGGAAGTCGGTCGGGCAGTCGTTCGCGGTGGGGATCTTGTAGGTGCTGGGCGCGTGCGTCAGCAGCGTGCCGTTCTGCGGGTGCCAGACCAGCTCTTCCATCGTCAGCCAGCCCATGCCCTGGATGAAGGCGCCCTCGACCTGGCCGATGTCGATGGCGGGGTTCAGCGAGCGGCCGGCGTCGTGCAGCACGTCGGCGCGCAGCAGTTTCCACTCGCCGGTGAGGGTGTCCACCAGCACCTCGCTCACCGCGGCGCCGTAGGCGAAGTAGTAGAACGGGTTGCCCTTCAGCGTGGCGCGGTCCCAGCTCAGGCCCGGCGTGGCGTAGAAACCGTCGCTCCACAGCTGCACGCGGGCGATGTAGGCCTGCTGCACCAGTTCCGCCCAGGGCAGCGCCGCGTGCTGCGGGTGTTCGGCCTTGAAGCGCTCCAGCCGCTCGCGGATGCGGCGTGCAGCGTCCTGCGCCGCCTTGCCGTTGAGGTCGCTGCCGGTGCTGGCCGCGGTGGCGCTGGTGTTGGCGATCTTCTGCGTGTCGGTGGCCGTGCAGCGCACGGCAGCCAAGGGCAGCCCCAGCTCGTGCGCCACCACCTGCGCCACCTTGGTGTTCAGGCCCTGGCCCATCTCGGTGCCGCCGTGGTTCACGAGCACGCTGCCGTCGGTGTACACGTGCACCAGCGCGCCGGCCTGGTTCAGGTGGTTGACGTTGAAGCTGATGCCGAACTTCAGCGGGGTGAGCGCCAGGCCCTTCCTGAGCACCGGGCTCGTGGTGTTGAAGGCGGCGATGGCCTGGCGGCGCGCGCGGTAGTCGCTGCTGCGCGCCAGCTCGTCGACCAGCTCGTGCACGACGTTGTCGGTGACCACCTGGCCGTAGGGCGTGACGTTGCGCTCGCCCACGCCGTAGAAGTTGGCGCGCCGCACGTCCAGCGGGTCGCGGCCGAGGCGGCGCGCGACGCTGTCGATCAGCACCTCGATGGCCAGCGCGCCCTGCGGCCCGCCGAAGCCGCGGAACGCGGTGTTGCTCTGGGTGTTCGTCTTCGCCGAGTAGCCGTGCCCGGCCACGTGCGGCAGCCAGTAGGCGTTGTCCAGGTGGCACAGCGCGCGCGTCATCACCGGGCCCGACAGGTCTGCCGAATGGCCGGCGTTGGACACCAGCGTGGCATCCAGGCCGAGGATGCGGCCCTCGTCGTCGTGGCCCAGTTCGGCGCTGACGTCGAACGGGTGGCGCCGGCCGGTGACGAGGAAGTCGTCGTCGCGGTCCAGGCGCAGCTTCACCGGCACGCGCAGGCGAGCCGCCGCCACCGCGGCGACACAGGCGAACAGCGCGCTCTGCGACTCCTTGCCGCCGAAGCCGCCGCCCATGCGGCGGCACTCCACCTGCACCGCGTGCGCCGGCCGGTGCAGCGCGTGCGCCACCACGTGCTGCATCTCGGTGGGATGCTGGGTGGAGCACAGGACCTTCATGCCGCCGTCCTCGGTGGGGATGGCGACGCTGACCTGGCCTTCCAGGTAGAACTGCTCCTGGCCGCCGATGCGGAACGCGGCCTGCAGCCGGTGCGGCGCGGCGGCGATGGCGGCGGCCGCATCGCCGCGGACCAGGTGCATCGGCGGCAGCACGTACTGCTGCGCGGCATGGGCTTCCGCCGCGGTGAGCACCGGCGGCAGCGCCCGTGCGCGCACCACCTGGCGCGCCAGCGCGGCGGCGCGCCGTGCCGCATCGCGCGTGCGCGCCACCACCGCAAACACCGGCTGTCCGACGTGGCGCAGCACGGCGCCCGGCTCGCCGGCCAGGATGGGGTCGTCGTGGACCAGCGGGCCGCAGTCGTTGGCGCCGGGGATGTCGCGCGCGGTGAACACGTCCAGCACGCCGGGCATCGCGCGCACGCGATCCAGGTCGATGGACTCGATCACGCCGTGCGCCACCGGCGACAGGCCCAGCGCCGCGTGCAGCGTGCCCTGCAGCTCCGGCAGGTCGTCGGTGTAGGGCGCAGCACCGGCCACGTGCAGGTGCGCGGACTCGTGCGGGCGCTCCACCCCCACCTGCGGCGTGGCGCTCAGCAGCGCGGCGGCGTCGGGCTCGTTCATCGCGGCACCTCCTCGCGCGCCCACACGGTCACGGCGCTCTCGGGCAGCGGGTCGTGCGGCCGCGTCTCCAGCCAGAAGCGGCGCAGCAGGTTCTGCGACACCTGCATCCGGTAGGCGGCGCTGGCGCGCAGGTCGGTGAGCGGCTTGAAGTCGGCCGGCAGCGCCGCCATCGCGGCGCGCAGCGTGGCGTCGTTCCAGGGCTGGCCCACCAGCGCGGCCTCGGCCGCCGGTGCGCGCTTCACGATGCCCGCCAGGCCGCCGAAGGCGAGCCGGGCGCTGGCGACGCGGTCGCCGTCGAGCGTGATCGAGAGGGCCGCGCACACCGCCGAGATGTCGCTGTCGAAGCGCTTGCTGATCTTGTAGACGCGCAGGCGCTGCGGCCGGCGCGGCACCTCGATGGCCTGCACGAACTCGCCCGGCTCCAGGCGGTTCTTCATGTAGTCGAGGTAGAAGTCCTCGAGCGCCATGCGCCGCACCCGATCGCCCTGGCGCAGCACGAGGCCCGCGCCGAGCGCGATCAGCACCGGCGCCGAGTCGCCGATCGGCGAGCCGTTGGCGACGTTGCCGCCCATCGTGCCGGCCTGGCGCACCGGCAGCGACGCGAAGCGCAGCCACACGTCGCGCAGCACCGGCCACTCGGTGGCCAGCGCCGACCAGGCGGCTTCGAGCGTGGCGCCGGCGCCGATGCGGATCTGCGCCTCGTCGACCTCGATGCGCCGCAGCTCGGCCACCTCGCCGACGTGCACGATCTCGCCCAGGTCGCGGAACTGCTTGTTGACCCACAGGCCGATGTCGGTGGCCCCGGCCAGGATGCGCGCCTGCGGCCGCTGCAGCAGCAGCGCAGCCAGCGCGTCCAGGCTGCGCGGCGCGTGGAAGCACCCGGGCAGCGCCAGCGGCGCGTCGGCCTGCAGCGCACGCAGCGCCTGCACCACCGGCGCGCGGTCCAGCCGCGGGCCGCCGGCCTGCGCATGGCAGCGCTCGCCGGCGTCCAGGATCGGCCGGTAGCCGGTGCAGCGGCACAGGTTGCCACTCAGTTCGTCGGCCAGCTGCCGGCGCGTGGGCACCGTGCCGGCCTCGCGGTGGTTCTCGTAGCCGGCCCACAGCGACATCACGAAGCCCGGGGTGCAGAAGCCGCACTGCGAGCCGTGGCAGTCGACCATGGCCTGCTGCATCGGGTGCAGCGTGCCGTCGCCCGCCGCCACGTCCTCCACCGTGAACAGCGCCTTGCCGTCCAGCGTGGGCAGGAAGCGGATGCAGGCGTTGACGGGCTTGAGCGCCAGCGCGCCGTCGGCGTCCAGCTCGCCCAGCACCACGGTGCAGGCGCCGCAGTCGCCCTCGGCGCAGCCTTCCTTGGTGCCGCTGCAGCGGGCGTCCTCGCGCAGCCACTGCAGCACGCTGCGCGTGGGCTCGGCGCCGTCCACCTCGACCAGGCGGCCGCGGTGCAGGAAGCGGATCGGGCGGGTGGGAGCTGTCATTCGTCCTCGAACCAACGGCACGGCCATTGCAAGGCCTGCGCCAGACTACGATACCGCGCATGGCTGCCCGGCAACAACGGCAAGGTCTCCCGGCATGAAGCGAGCGCTGCGCGCCGACCTGCTGGACTTCACCGCCACCCCCGGCTGGGGCACGCCCGGCGAGGCCGGCGTGCGCTTCCGGCCCGACCACTGGCTGCTGGTGGGCGAGGACGGCCGCATCGTCGACGCCACCCCGCACGAGCCCGGCCCCGAGTGGGCGCGCGAAGACCACCGCGGCCGCCTGCTGCTGCCCGGCTTCATCGACAGCCACGTGCACTGCCCGCAGCTGGACGTGATCGCCAGCTGGGGCTCGGGCCTGCTCGACTGGCTGCAGACCTACACCTTCCCGGCCGAGCGCCGCCATGCCGACCCCGCCGTGGCCGCCGCCGCGGCCGAGCGCTTCCTCGACGCGCTGCTGGCCCACGGCACCACCGCCGCGGTGGTGTTCCCCACCGTGCACAAGACCTCGGCCGAGGCGCTGTTCGAAGGTGCTTCGCGGCGCGGCATGCGCCTCGTCACCGGCAAGGTGCTGATGGACCGCCACGCGCCCGACGGCCTGCGCGACGACGTGGACGGCGCGCGCGCCGACTGCGAGGACCTGATCCGCCGCTGGCACGGGCGCGGCCGCAACGCCTTCGCGGCGACCGTGCGCTTCGCGGTCACCAGCACGCCCGGGCAGCTGGCGATGGCCGCCGCGCTGTGCCGCCAGCACGAAGGCGTCTACATGCAGACCCACGTGGCCGAGACGCCCGACGAGGCACGCTGGGTGGCGCAGCTCCACCCCGAGGCACGCAGCTACCTGGCCGTGTACGGCGATGCCGGGCTGCTGCACGAGCGCGCCGTCCTGGCGCACGGCATCTGGCTCGATGCCCAGGACCGAGCGCTGCTGCGCGACAGCGGTGCGCACATCGCGCACAGCCCGAGCAGCAACCTGTTCCTCGGCAGCGGGCTGTTCGACTGGCGCGCCGCCGTCGACACCGGCTTCGGCGTCAGCCTGGCCAGCGACGTGGGCGGCGGCACCAGCCTGTGCCAGCTGCGCACCGTCGCCGACGCCTACAAGGTGCAGGCGCTGCGCGGCGAGAAGCTCAACGCCTGGGTAGCGCTGCACGCCGCCACGCGCGGCGCCGCCGAGGCGCTGCGCCTCGACCACGAGATCGGCAGTCTGGAGCCGGGGCGGCTGGCCGACGTCGTCGTCTGGGACTGGGCCGTGGGCCCGGTGGCGGCGCAGCGCGACGCGATGGCGCTCGGCCGCGAGCCCGGCACCGCCGCCCAGCCGCTGCACGCGCGCGTGTTCGCATGGGTCACGCTGGGCGACGAGCGCAACGTGGTGGCCAGCTACGTGGCCGGTCGCCCGCTGCATCGTCGATAGGCCCGAGGTCCGGATGGTCATTGGTACGGTTATTGCGCAGGGGGCTCAAGGGGAACGAAGCCCCACCCTGCCCATCACCACCAAGGAAGAGAACCATGCGAGCCCTCCCCCGCTTCGCGCTGGCGCTGGCCGGCCTGACGGCCGCCGCAGCCGGCCATGCCGCCGACTGGAGCGACACCTCGATCGGCTTTCGCACCGGCAGCAACTACGCCGAGCCCTTCAACCCCGAGGACATCAGGAAGAACATCTTCAACCTGAACCATGTCAGCGGCTACAAGTACGGCAGCAACTTCTTCAACGTCGACTACCTGATGTCCGACGAGAAGGACCCGGCCTTCGCCGGCGCGACACATGGCGCGCGCGAGGTCTACATCGTCTACCGGCACACGCTCGACCTGGAGAAGGTCAGCGGCACGGCGTTCAAGTTCGGCCCGGTGCGCGGCCTGGGTGCCACCGCGGGCTTCGACGTCAACACCAAGGACGACGCCGGCTACAACTCGAAGAAGCAGATGTTCGTGCTGGGCCCCACCGTCTTCCTGGACGTGCCGGGTTTCCTCAACGTGAGCCTGCTGCTGCTGTGGGAGAGCAACGCGCCCTACAGCACCTTCAGCCACACCGGCGTGCCGCGCTATTCGTACAAGAAGCACCCGATGCTCACTGCGGCGTGGGGCATTCCGCTCGGCGGCAGCGGCTTCTCGTTCGAGGGCTTCATGAACTACATCGCCGCCAAGGGCACGAACGAGTTCGGCGGCGGCACCAAGCCCGAGACCAACTTCGACGGCCAGATCATGTACGACGTGGGCGCGCTGGCCGGCGCGAAGGGCAAGTTCAAGGTCGGGCTGGAATACCAGTACTGGAAGAACAAGTTCGGCAACGACCACAACGGGCCTGCCGGCAAGGGTGCGTTCGCGAAGACGACGATGCTGCGCGCCGAGTACCACTTCTGACCCTGGCGCCGCCCGCCGGAGGGAGCGGCCGCGCATGCTGAGACTCGAACTCACCGGCATCGGCAAGCAGTACCCCGCCGTGCGGGCCAACGACGGCGTGGACCTCGCGGTGCATCCCGGCGAGATCCACGCCGTGCTGGGCGAGAACGGCGCGGGCAAGAGCACGCTGATGAAGATCATCTACGGCGCGGTGCAGCCCGACGAGGGCCGCATCGCGTTCGACGGCAGGCCCGTCAGCGTGAAGAGCCCGGCCGAGGCGCGGGCGCTCGGCATCAGCATGGTCTACCAGCACTTCTCGCTGTTCGACACGCTGACCGCGGCCGAGAACGTCTGGCTCGGGCTCGACAAGAGCCTCACGCTGCCCGAGGTGACCGCGCGCATCGGCGAGGTGGCCGCGGCCTACGGGCTCGACGTCGACCCGGCGCGGCCGGTGCATACGCTCTCGGTCGGCGAGCGCCAGCGCGTGGAGATCGTGCGTGCGCTGCTGACCAAGCCCTCGCTGCTGATCCTGGACGAGCCGACTTCGGTGCTGACGCCGCAAGCGGTGGAGAAGCTCTTCGTCACGCTGCGCAAGCTGGCCGAGGGCGGCTGCAGCATCCTCTACATCAGCCACAAGCTCGACGAGATCCGCGCGCTGTGCCAGCGCTGCACGGTGCTGCGCGGCGGCAGGGTCACGGGTGAAGTGGACCCGCGCACGCAGAGCAACGCCGAGCTGTCGCGGCTGATGATCGGCTCGGAGCCGCCGCCGCTGCAGCATCGCGCGTCCAATGCCGGCGACGTGGTGCTGTCGGTGAAGGCGCTGAGCCTGCCGCGCCCGTCGCCGTTCGGCATGGACCTGCACGAGGTGGCGCTGGACGTGCGCGCCGGCGAGATCGTCGGCATCGCCGGCGTCTCGGGCAACGGGCAGCAGGAGCTGATGGCGGCGCTGTCCGGCGAAGACCCGCGCGCCGCGCCGGGCAGCATCACGCTGCAGGGCGCCGACATCGCCCGCGCCAGCCCGCGCGCGCGGCGCCGGCTGGGCCTGCACTTCGTGCCCGAGGAGCGGCTGGGCCGCGGCGCGGTGCCGACCCTGAGCCTGGCGCAGAACACGCTGCTGACGCGCACCGAGGCGGTGGGCCGCGCCTGGTGGCAGCTGGGCTGGATCGCCACCGGCCGCGTGCAGCGGCTGGCCGAGGAGCTGATCTCGCGCTTCAACGTGCGCGCCGGCGGCGCGGGCGCGGCGGCCAAGAGCCTGTCGGGCGGGAATCTCCAGAAGTTCATCGTCGGGCGCGAGATCTCGGCCCACCCGAAGCTGCTGATCGTCAGCCAACCCACCTGGGGCGTGGACGTGGGCGCGGCGGCGCAGATCCGCGCCGAACTGCTGGCGCTGCGCGACGCGGGCTGCGCGCTGCTGGTGGTGAGCGAGGAGCTCGACGAGCTGTTCGAGATCAGCGACCGGCTGCGCGTCATCGCCAAGGGCCGGCTGTCGCCGCCCATCCCGGTGGCCGAGGCCACGGTGGAGCAGATCGGCGAGTGGATGAGCGGGTTGTGGCCCGCGTCCGCGCCGGCGGAGGCCGCCGCATGATCCGCCTGGAGGCCCGCCCGCAGCCGTCGCAACTGATGTCGGTGCTGTCGCCGCTGCTGGCGCTGGCGATCACCGTCGCCATCGGCGTGCTGCTGTTCGTCGCCCTGGGCAAGGACCCGGTGCGCGGGCTGCAGGTGTTCTTCGTCGAGCCGGTGAAGAACCTCTACGCGCTGTCGGAGCTGAGCGTGAAGGCCACGCCGTTGCTGCTGGTCGCGCTCGGCCTGGCGCTGTGCTACCGCAGCAACGTCTGGAACATCGGCGCCGAAGGGCAGTACATCGTCGGGGCTCTCGCCGGCGGTTGGGTCGCGATGCAGGCAGGCCCGCAGCTCGCGTGGCTGGGCAAGGGCATCGTGGTGCCCATCCTGCTGGCCGGCGCCCTGGGCGGGCTGGTGTGGGCGTCGATCGTCGCCGCGCTGCGCGACCGCTTCAACGCCAACGAGATCCTCGTCAGCCTGATGCTGGTGTACGTGGCCGAGCAGCTGCTCGGCTGGCTGGTCTACGGGCCCTGGAAGGACCCGGCGGGCTACAACTTCCCGCAGACCATCACCTTCCTGCCGGAAACCAAGATCCCGCGCCTGGTGCCGGGCCTGCGTGCGCACATCGGCCTCTTCATCGCGCTGGCCGCGGTGGCGCTGATGGCAGCCTTCCTGTTCCGCACCTACCGCGGCTTCGCGCTGCAGGTGGGCGGGCTGGCGCCGGCGGCGGCGCGCTACGCGGGCTTCTCGTCGCGCAGCGCGCTGTGGGTGGCGCTCGGCACCAGCGGCGCGCTGGCGGGGCTGGCCGGGGCGCTGGAAGCGGCCGGGCCGCTGGGCCAGCTGACGCCGCACGTGCCGGCCGGCTACGGCTTCGCGGCCATCATCGTGGCCTACGTCGGCCGGCTGCACCCGGTGGGCATCGTGTTCTCGGCGGTGCTGATGAGCATGTTCTACATCGGCGGCGAGCTGGCGCAGTCGCGGCTGGGCCTGTCCAAGAGCCTCACCGGCGTGTTCCAGGGCCTGCTGCTGTTCACGCTGCTGGCCTGCGACACCCTGATCGTCTACCGCCTGCGGTTCCGCCGCACCCTCGCGAAGGCCGCCTGATGGAAGCGCTTGCCCTCCTTCTCGCCGCCACGCTCAACGCCGGCACCGTGCTGGCCATCGCCGGCCTCGGCCTGCTCATCAACGAACGCGCCGGCGTCATCAACCTCGGCGCCGAAGGCCTGATGCTGGTGGCCGCGATCGCCGGCTTCGCCACCGCGGTGGGCAGCGGCAGCGAATGGCTGGGCCTCGGCGCCGGTGCGATGGCCGGCGGCGGGCTGGCGGCGCTGTTCGCGGTGCTGGTGATCTGGCTCAACACCAACCAGGTGGCCACCGGCCTGGCGCTCAGCCTCTTCGGCAGCGGCTTCTCGGCCTTCGTCGGCACCGGCTACGTGCAGGAGAAGCTGGGCGAGAAGGCGCAGCACGCGATCCCCTTCCTCGCCGACATCCCCTTCCTCGGCCCGATGCTGTTCCGCCAGCACCCGGTGGTCTACCTGGCGGTGGGGCTCACGGTGGCGCTGTGGTGGTTCCTCTACCGCAGCCGCGCCGGGCTGGTGCTGCGCGCGGTGGGCGAGTCGCCGGAGTCGGCGCATGCACTCGGCTACCCGGTGCGGCGCATCCGGCTCGCGGCCTGCGTGGCGGGTGGTGCCCTGTGCGGCGTGGCGGGGGCCTACCTGTCGGTGGTCTACACGCCGCTGTGGGTGGAAGGCATGGTGGCCGGCAAGGGCTGGATCGCGCTGGCGCTGACCACCTTCGCCACCTGGCGCCCGGCCCGCGTGCTGCTGGGCGCCTACCTGTTCGGCGGCGTGACCATGCTGCAGTTCCACCTGCAGGGCCAGGGCGTCGAGGTGCCGAGCCAGTTCCTCAGCATGCTGCCCTACGTGGCCACCATCGTCGTGCTGGTGCTGATCTCGCGCAACGCGGCGTGGATCCGCGCCAACATGCCGGCCTCGCTCGGCAAGCCCTTCTTCCCGGGTTCGTAGCCCGATAATTTCCGTCGCACATCCCACAGGAGAGAGCCCCCATGACCGAACACACCAAGCGCGCGCTGCTGAAGCTGGCCGGCGCCGCCACCCTGGCCACCACTGCCGCGCTGGTCGGCTGCGGCAAGAAGGAAGAGCCCGCGCCGGCGGCCCCGGCTTCGGCCGCCGCGGCCAAGCCCGAGCCGCTGAAGGTGGCCTTCGCCTACGTCGGCCCGGTGGGCGACGGCGGCTGGACCTTCGCGCACGACAACGCGCGCAAGGCGATGGAGAAGGAGTTCGGCGACAAGGTGGTCACGACCTTCGTCGAGAAGGTGCCCGAGAGCGCCGACGCCGAGCGCGTGTTCCGCGACCTCGCCGGCCAGGGCTACAAGCTGATTTTCGGCACCACCTTCGGCTACATGGAGCCGATGCTCAAGGTGGCGGCCGACAACCCCGGCGTGAAGTTCGAGCACGCCACCGGCTTCAAGCAGGCCGCGAACATGCGCACCTACGACAGCCGCACCTACGAGGGCGCCTACATGGCCGGCGTGATCGCCGGCAAGATGACCAAGAGCAACACCCTGGGCGTGGTGGGCTCGATCCCCATCCCGGAAGTGATCCGCAACATCAACAGCTTCACCCTCGGTGCGCAGAGCGTGAACCCGAAGGTGAAGACCAAGGTGGTGTGGGTCAGCGAGTGGTTCAACCCGCCCAAGGAGACCGAGGCCGCGCAGAGCCTGATCAACCAGGGCGCCGACGTGCTGTTCCAGAACACCGACAGCTCGGCCGTGCTGCAGACCGCCGCGAAGAACAAGAAGCTCGCCTTCGGCTGGGACAGCGACATGACGGCCTACGCGCCGGAAGCCCACCTGGCCTCGTCGATCATCAACTGGGCCCCCTACTACATCAAGGCCACGAAGGACGCGCTCGACGGCAAGTGGACCGGCGGCGGCGGCGTGTGGTGGGGCGTGAAGGAAGGGGCCATCGACATCGTCTCGATCAGCGACAAGGTGCCCCAGGAGACCAAGGACCAGGTGGCCAAGATCAAGGCCGGCCTGGCCGACGGCAGCTTCGCGATCTGGAAGGGCCCGATCGCCGGTAACGACGGCAAGGAATTGTTGAAGAAGGACGAGGTCGCCGACGACAAGTTCCTCTCCGGCATCAACTTCTACGTCAAGGGCGTGGAAGGCAAGGTGCCGGCCGGCAAGTAGGCGGCTCCCACTTCCCCCACGGACGCCCTGCACATGCAGGGCGTTTTTCTTTCCGCGCCGGCCTCAAGTTCCGGCGCGCGCGGCCGAGTGGCCGCGCGGCGCGCCGTGACGTCTGCACGGCGCGCGGAGCGCCGCCGGGCAATTGGTGCCCGAACAACGGCCATCTCTCCATTTGTGACAGCTCAAGTTCCCTGGGTCTCAACCCGATACCGCAGGACATGAACCGGTAGGTGGGGATTCCACGCCTGCCCATTCGACCTACCGGACGCCGACCCCAAGGACAACAGCATGGCCACCCTGATCCCGAACTACACCACCGCACAAATCGCCGTCATGGGCACGGCGCAGATCGCGGCGTTGACCACGGAAGATTGGGCGGCCTTCAGCACCGCGCAGATCGCGGCGCTGGGCGCTTCGCAGATCCCGGCCATCGGTCTGACCGGCCTGCGCGTGCTGAGCACGTCGCAGATCGCGGCCTTCGACGCGGCCGACGTGTCGCACTTCACCGCCAGCCAGGTGGGCGCCTTCGCCACCAACCAGATCCAGGCGATGACGGCCGCGCAGGTGGGCGCCTTCGTCTCGTCGCAGGTGCAGGCCCTGTCGACGTCGCAGCTGCGCGCCATCGACGCCAGCGACTACAGCCAGCTGTCCACCAACGCGGTCGCCAGCCTGGGCAGTGCGCAGGTCGGCGCGCTGTCCACGGCACAGGTCGCCGCGCTGGATTCGAACCAGGTCGCCGCGCTGTCCACCGGCACGCTGCGTGCGCTGACCACGGCCCAGCTCGCCGCGTTCGGCACCGCCGACGTCAGCGCGCTCAGCTCGTCGCAGATCGCATCGCTGACCACCGCGCAGCTGCGCGGCCTGGGCACCGCGCAGGTGCAGGCCATCGACTCGGGCGACATGGCCGCTCTGGGCACCGCCGGCATCGCCGCGCTGTCCAGCGGCCAGCTGGCCGCCCTGAGCTCGGCGCAGGTGCAGGGCCTGAGCACCACGCAGGTGGCCGCACTGACCACGCTGCAGCTGGCCCAGCTGGGCACGGCCCAGGTGGCCGCGCTGGAAACGGCCGACGTGGCCGCGCTCAGCAACGCGCAGCTGCAGTCGCTGTCCACCGCCGGCATCGCCGCGCTGAGCAGCCAGGCCGTCGCCGCGCTGAGCACCGCGCAGCTGGCCGCGCTGTCCACCCGCCAGGTGGCCGCGATCGAGTCGCGTGACATCGCCGCGCTCACCACGGCCCAGGTGGCCTCCCTGTCCACCGCGCAGCTGGCCGCCATCGGCAGCGCGCAGGCCGCCGGCTTCGAGACCGCCGACCTGGCCGTGCTGACCACCGCGCAGATCCGCGCTTTCGGCACCGCCGCCATCGACGGCCTGACCTCGGCCCAGATCGAGTCGCTGCTGCCCACCCAGGTGGCCGCGATGAGCACCGCGCAGCTGGCGCGCCTGGAAACCATCACCTCGGGCCAGCTGGCCGCCCTGTCGTCGGCCCAGGTGGCCTCGCTGGGCCAGGCCTACGGCGCCACGCTGACCACCGCCGACATCACCGGCATGTCGACGACGCAGCTGCGCACGCTGTCCACCGGCGCCATCTCGGGCCTGGACAGCGGCGACATCGCCGCGCTCAGCAGCACCCAGTTCGACGCCCTCAGCACCGAGCAGCTGCGCGCCATCAACACCGCCGCGCTGGCGGGCCTGGACAGCGCCGACCTGCAGGCGCTCGGCACCCAGCGCCTGCAGTCGCTCACCAGCGCCCAGATCGGCGCGCTGGACAGCGACCAGCTCAACGCGCTGACCACCGCCCAGGTGCGTGCGCTCACCATCGGCCAGATCGACGGCCTGTCGGCCGCCGACATCGACTCGCTGGCCACGGTCCGCCTGGCCGCGCTGACCACCGCGCAGCTGGCCAGCCTGTCCACCGCGCAGATGGCCGGCCTCACCGCCGACATCGACGTGCTCACCTCGGCCCAGATCAACGCGCTGGCCCCGAGCTCGATCACCGCGCTCGGCACCGCGCTGGGCTCGGACGACATCCTCACGCTGAACGCCGCCGGCATGGCCGCGCTGACCACCGCGCAGTTCGACGCGCTGGCGGCCGCCGCGCTGCCGAGCCTGTCGACGACGCAGGTGGCCGCGCTGAGCACGGCCGTGATCGACTCGCTCACCGGCGCCGAAGTGGCCGCGCTCACCAGCGCGCAGGTGCGTGCGCTGACCGCGCTGCAGGTGCGCGCGCTGGGCACCGACATCGCCTCGCTCGACACCGCCGACATCGCGGCGATGACGGCCGCGCAGATCACGCAGCTCACCACCGCGCAGGTGGACGCGCTCACCGCCGGCCAGCTGGCCGCGATGGGCAGCACCCAGCTGGCCGGCCTGACCGGCGTGCAGCTGGCCGCGCTGGGCGCGGACATCAACAGCTTCGGCACCGCGCAGTTCGCGGCCCTCAGCGCCTCGCAGGTGAGCGCGCTGACCTCGGCGCAGATCGTCAACCTGGAAGCCGCCGACTGGGCGGCGCTCAGCTCGTCGGCCATCGGCGCCATCGGCACCGCCGCGATGGCGGCGCTGGACAGCACCGACCTGCGCGCGCTGAGCACGACGCAGGTGCAGGGCCTCACGGCCGCGCAGCTGCGCGCCATCGGCACCAACGACTTCAGCAACTTCGAGACCGAGGACCTGGCGGCCATCAAGCCCACGGTGCTGGCCGCGCTGACCACCGACATGCTCGCCGCCGTCTCCTCGGCGGCCAGCGCCTTCACCTCGGCGCAGCTGGGCGCGCTCACCACCGCGCAGCTGGCCGCCATCACCGGCGGCAACACCGGCACGCTGGGCGGCGGCCAGATCGGCGGCGCCGGCACCGGCTACATCGGCAGCCTGACCAGCACCGAGATCTCGGCGCTGACCACGGCCCAGATCGCGGGCCTGTCGACGACGCAGATCCGCGCCCTCGGCACCGACGACGTCAACGCGCTGAGCAGCGCGCAGATCCAGGCGCTGCGCTCGCAGCAGATCGGCGCCTTCACCACGGTGCAGCTGGCCGCGCTGGGCACCGACGACCTGAACCTGCTGAGCACCGCCCAGGTGGCCGGCTTCACCAGCCAGCAGCTGGGCAGCCTGAGCACCGAGCGCCTCACCGCGCTCGGCACCACGCAGTACGCGGGCCTGACCTCGTCGCAGCTCGGCGGCATCACCACCGACCAGGCCGCCGTGCTGGAGACGGCCGACCTGGCCGCCATCCGCGCCAGCCAGATCGCCGGCCTGCGCACCGGCGCCATCGCCGCGCTGACCACCGCCGGCGTCGACGCGCTCGGCACCGACCAGCTGCGCGCGCTGACCACCGCGCAGGTGCGCGCGCTGGAGAACGAGGACCTGGCCGCCATCTCGTCGGACAAGTTCGCCACCCTCACCACGGCCCAGATCGCCGCGCTGACCACCGCGCAGCTCGACGCGCTGACCACCGCGCAGCTGACCGCGCTGACCACCGCGCAGTCGGCCGCCCTGACCTCGGCCCAGATCGCCGGCATGGCGCCGTCCGACCTGGCGCAGCTGGGCACCGCCGCCTACGCCACCTTCACCACCGCACAGGTCGCCGCGATCACCACCAACCAGGTGAGCTCGCTGCAGACCGCCGACCTGGCCGCGCTCGGCACGGCCCAGGTGCGGGCGCTCACCACCGCCACGCTGCAGGCGATGGACGCCGAGCAGTTCGGCGCCTTCGGCACCGACCAGCTGCGTGCCCTGACGCCGACGCAGATCAAGGCCGTGAGCCCCGAGGACTTCGCCGGCCTGAGCGCCGGCGACGTGGCCGCGCTCACCACCGCGCAGGTCTTTGCCCTCACCACCGCCCAGCTCAACGCCCTCACCGGCACGCAGCTCGGCGGCCTCACCAGCGCCCAGATGGGCGCGCTCAGCGCCGCCCAGGTGGCGAGCCTGGGTGCGTCGAACCTGGCCTCGATGGGCACCGCCCAGTTCGCCGCGCTGACCTCCACGCAGGCGATGGCGCTGACCACGGCGCAGGCCGCGGCGCTGGAAGCCGCCGACCTGGCCGCCATCGGCACGGCGCAGCTGCGCCTGCTGAGCACCGCCAACATCGCCGCGCTCAA
Organism: Rubrivivax sp.; assembly: GCA_044226255.1. Classification (GTDB taxonomy): domain Bacteria; phylum Pseudomonadota; class Gammaproteobacteria; order Burkholderiales; family Burkholderiaceae_C; genus Rubrivivax. The sequence continues at coordinate 42,672 of JBGAHJ010000011.1, read as the reverse complement.
CGGCGACCACTTCGCCGCGCTGACCACCGCGCAGGCCGCCGCGCTGACCACCGCGCAGCTGCGTGCCATCGACCTGGATGACCTGGCCTCGCTGAGCACCGCGGCGGTGGCCGCGCTGACCTCGGGCCAGGTGATCAGCCTGTCCAGCGCCCAGCTGGCCGCGCTGTCGGCCGACCAGCTGTCCCACCTGGCCACCGCGCAGATGGCCTCGTTCAGCACCGCGCAGATCGCGAGCATGGATCCGTCGCAGCTCAACGCGCTGAGCACGGCCCAGTTCTCGCACCTGGGCACGGCCCAGATCGCCGCGCTGACCACCGCCCAGGTGAGCCAGCTCGACGCCGACCACGTGGCCGCCCTCACCACGGCCCAGGTGGCCGCGCTGAAGACCAGCCAGATCGAGGCGCTCTCCGCCGACCAGGTGGTGGCGCTGACCACCGCGCAGGCCGCCGCGCTGAGCACCGCGCAGGTGCGCGCCATCGACGCCGCCGACATCGCGCAGATGGAGACCGCCGACGTCGCCGCCCTGGGCACCGCCCAGGTGGCGGCGCTGCGCGACCTGCAGATCGACGCCCTCAACGGCGACCAGCTCGCCGCGCTGACCTCGGCCCAGATGCGGGCGATGACCACGGCGCAGATCGCGCGCCTGGACGGCGCCGACATCGCCGCGCTCGGCACGCAGCACTTCGCCGCGATGACCACGGCCCAGGTGGCCGCGCTCAACGGCACCCAGTTCGCCGCCATGGCCTCGGAAGACCTGGCCGCCTGGAACACGATGCAGCTGGCGGCGCTGTCGCCGGCCAACCTGGCCTCGCTGGCCGCCGACTCCGTCGTCGGCTTCACCACCGCGCAGATGGCCGCGCTGACCACGGCACAGATCGCCGCGCTCGGCACCACCACGATGTCGCTGCTGGAGACCGCCGACCTGGCCGCGCTGACCACGGCCCAGGTGCGTGCGCTGTCCGACGCGCAGCTGGCCGCGGTGGACGCCAACCGCTTCGCCGCGATGGGCACGGCCCAGGTGGCCGCGCTGAGCACCGCGCAGTTCGCCAACCTGGCCGTCGACAAGGTCGTCGCGCTCGACACCGCGCAGATCGTCGGCCTCACCACCGCCCAGGTCGGCGCGCTCACCAGCGCGCAGGCCGCGGCGATGGAGACCGCCGACCTGGCCGCGCTGCGCACCGCGCAGATCGCGGCGCTGTCCACCGGCACGCTGGCCGCGCTGGACGGCACGCAGCTCGCCGCCTTCGGCACGGCCCAGGTGGCCGCGCTCAACGGCGCCCAGGCCGCGGCCATCGACGCCGGTGACCTGGCCCAGTTCGGCACCGCCAACCTGGCCGCGCTGAGCACCGCCGCCGTGCGCGCCCTGGGCACCGCCCAGCTGGCCGCGCTCGACCCGACCCAGCTGGCGACCATGGGCACGGCCCAGATCGCCGCCTTCACCACCGCCCAGGTGGCCGGCCTCAGCGGCACCAACCTGGCCGGTCTGGGCACCGCGCAGTTCGCCGCGCTGTCCACCGCGCAGCTGGCCGCCATCGGCACTGCGCAGGCCGCCGAGCTCGAGAGCAGCGACATCGCCGTGCTCAGCACCGCGCAGCTGCGCGCGCTGCAGGGCGCCACGCTGGGCGCCGCCTCGGTGGACGTGATCCAGGGCCTGACGACCGCGCAGGTCGCCGCCCTCACCACCACGCAGATGGCCGCCCTCACGGTCGACCAGATCGCCGGCATGGAGACGCGCGACGTCGCCGTGCTGAGCACCGCCCAGGTGGCGGCGCTCAACTCCGCGCAGTTCGGCGCCTTCACCACCGAGCAGCTGTCGGCGCTGGGCGCCAACGCCGTCGTCGGCTGGGGCACGGCGCAGATCGCCGGCCTGTCCGCCGACAACCTGGCCGCGCTGAGCACGGCCCAGTTCGCCGCGCTGAGCACCTCGCAGATGGCCGCCATCACCTCGGCCCAGGCCGCCGGCCTGGAGAGCGCCGACGTGGCCGTGCTGTCGGCCGCGCAGGTGCGTGCGCTCGCCAGCGGCGCGGTCGGCGCGCTGTCGCAGACCAACGTCGCCGCGCTGTCGTCGGACGCCGTCGCCGCGCTGACCACCGGCCAGCTGGCCGCGCTGTCGGCCGAGCAGATCCAGGCCATCGAGACGCGCGACCTGGTGGCGATGGGCACGGCCCAGATCGCCGCCCTGTCGACGCTGCAGATCGACGCGCTCGAAACCGCGCAGCTCGCCAACCTGACCACGCGCCAGGTGGCCGCGCTGACCACGCAGCAGATCACCGCGCTGTCGCCGGATGACCTGGCCGTGCTGGGCACCGCCCAGTACGCCGCGCTCACCACCACGCAGCTGGCCGCGCTGACCACGGCCCAGGCCGCGGCGCTGGAAGCGGCCGACGTGGCCGTGCTGAGCGTGGCCCAGGTGCGCGCGCTGTCCGCCGACGTGGTGGGCGCGCTGTCCAACACCGCCATCGCCGCGCTGACCACGCAGCAGGTCGGTGCTCTGTCCACCGCCCAGATGGCCGCGCTCAGCGTCGACCAGCTGGCCGCGATGCAGACCGCCGACGTCGCCGCCATCGGCCTGCCGCAACTGGCCGCGCTGACGCCCAGCCAGCTGATGGCCTTCGACACCGCCCAGCTCAACGCGCTGACCTCGCGCCAGATCGCCGTGCTCACCACGGCCCAGGTCGCCGCGCTCGACCCCGATGCGCTGGCCGCGCTGTCCACCGCCCAGTACGTGGCGATGACGACCACGCAGCTGGCCGCGCTGACGCTGTCGCAGGCCGCCGCGCTGCAGTCGGCCGACGTGGCCGTGCTCAGCACCGCGCAGATCCGCGCGCTGGAGAACGCCAACATCGCCGCGCTGTCGGGCGAGGCCATCGCCGGCCTCACCACGACGCAGGTGGCCGCGCTGCGCACCGACCAGCTGGCCGCGCTCACCGACGACCAGCTGCTGTCGCTGGAAAGCCGTGACGTCGCCGCGCTGACCACCGGCCAGCTCGCCTCGCTCGACGTGAGCCAGCTGCAGGTGCTGGACACCGCGCAGCTCGCCGCGCTCACCACCCGCCAGGTGGCCGCGCTGACGACGCAGCAGCTCGCCGCGCTCGACCCCGACAAGCTCGCCGCCGCGCTCGGCACCGAGCAGTTCGCCGCGCTGACCACGGCGCAGGTGGCGGCGCTGACGGTGGAGCAGGCCGCGGCCATGCAGTCGGCCGACGTGGCCGCGCTGCGCACCGCGCAGATCCGCGCCCTCACCACCGCCGGCATCGCCGCGCTGAGCGAAGCCAACATCGCCGCGCTCGGCAGCGACCAGGTGGCCGCGCTCGCCACCGACCAGATCCGCGCCCTCACCGGCGGCCAGGTGGCCGCCATCGAGACGGCCGACATCCGCGCCATGGGCACCGCCCAGCTGCGCGCCTTCGACACCGCGCAGATCGCCGCGCTCGGCAGCAGCCAGCTGCTGGCGCTGACCAGCACGCAGTTCGGCGCGCTCACCAGCGACCAGCTGGCCGCGCTGGACCCGGTGGCCCAGGCCGCCTTCGGCACCAGCCAGTACAGCAGCATGAGCACGGCGCAGATCGCCGGCCTCACCGCCGCGCAGGCCGCCGCGCTGGGCACCGACGTCATCGCCAACCTCAGCACGGCCCAGGTGCGTGCGTTCACCACGCAGGCGCTCAACGAGCTGAGCAGCGCCGCCATCGTCGCGCTGAGCACGGCCCAGGTGGCCGCGCTCACCACCGCCCAGGTGGCCGCGCTGACCGAAGGCGTGCTGCAGGTGATGGAGTCGCGTGACATCGCCGCGCTCACCACCGCGCAGCTGGCCGCGCTGTCGGCCGACCAGCTCGACATGCTGAGCACCACCCAGCTGGGTGCGCTCACCTCGCGCCAGATCGCCTCGCTGTCCACCACGCAGCTGGCCGACCTGAACGCCGCCAACGTGGCCGCGCTGACCACCGCGCAGTACGTCGCGATGACCACCGCGCAGCTCGCCGCGCTGAACTCGGCCCAGGCCGCCGCGCTGGAAGGTGCCGACATCGCCGTGCTGAGCACCGCGCAGATCCGCGCCCTCAGCGACGACACGATGACGGCCCTGTCCACCGACGCGCTGGTGGCGCTGACCACGGCACAGGCCGCGGCGCTGACCGTGTCGCAGGTGGCGGCCATCGTCAAGGACAACCTGGCGGCGATGCAGACCGCCGACCTGGCTGCGCTGGGCACCGCGCAGATCAACGCGCTGGCCGCCGAAGGCCTGGCCGCGCTGACCATCGCGCAGATGGCCGCGCTGACCACCGCGCAGGTGGCCAGCCTCGGCAACGACCTGATCGCCGGCCTGGCCGCCGATCACCTGACCGCGCTGACCACGGCCCAGTTCGCCGCGCTGCGCACCGCGCAGATCGCCGCGCTCACCGACGACCAGATCGCCGCGCTCGAGACGGCCGACCTGCGCGCGCTGTCCTCGGCCCAGCTGCGCGCGCTGAGCGACGCGCAGATCGTCGCGCTCAGCAGCGAGCAGGTGGCCGCGCTGAGCACCACGCAGGTGACGCAGCTCACCACCGCCCAGCTGGCCGCGATGGACCAGGCCGACTTCCTGGCCATGGGCACCGCGCAGTTCGCCGCGCTGACCACCGCGCAGATCGCGAGCCTGTCCGCCGACAAGCTGTCGATGATGGAGACGGCCGACATCGCCGCGCTCGGCACCGCGCAGATCCGCGCGCTGAGCCTGGACGGCGTCGCCGCCCTCAGCTCGGCCGCCATCCAGGCGCTGGGCAGCAGCCAGTTCGCGGGCTTCGGCACCGCGCAGATCGCGGCCATCGACGCGTCGGCCTTCGCCGCCATCGACACCGCCGACCTGGCCACGCTGAGCACCGCCCAGATCGCCGCGCTCACCGGCGACCAGCTGGCCAACCTGGGCACCACGCAGATCGGCGCGCTGAGCTCGGCGCAGGCGGCCGCCATCAACGCCACGCAGCTGGCCAACATGGCGCCGGCCACGCTGGCCGCGCTGGGCACCCAGCAGTTCGCCGCGCTGACCACGCGCCAGATCGCGTCGCTGAGCGGTGACCAGATCGCCGCGATGGAGACGGCCGACATCGCCGCCCTCACGTCGCGCCAGCTGCGCGCGCTGAGCGCCGAGCAGCTCTCGGCCTTCACCTCGGCCGCGATGGGTGCGCTCGGCAGCGACCAGGCGCGTGCGCTGACCACGACGCAGATCGCGCAGCTCGACGCCGATGACCTGGCCGCGCTGAGCACCAACGCCTTCGCGAACCTGCTGGCCTCGCAGGTGGCGGTGATCACCGACACCCAGGCCGCGATGCTGGGCACCGCCAGCCTGGTGGCGCTGGGCACCGCGGGCATCGCCTCGCTCAACGCGGCGGCCATCGCGGCGCTCACCACCGCGGGCATCGCCAGCCTCGGCACGGCGCAGATCCAGGCGCTGGGCACGGGCCAGATCGTCGCCATCGAGGCGGCCGACTTCGCCGCGCTCGGCACCGCCCAGGTGGCCGCGCTGACCACGCGCCAGATCTCCAAGCTCACCGCCGACCAGGTGGCCGCGTTCGAGAGCGACGACCTGCGCACGCTGAGCTCGGCCCAGCTGCAGGCGCTGACCACCGACGCCATCATCGCGCTGACCACCGCCTCGGTGGCCGCGCTGACGACGACGCAGGTGCAGGCGCTCACCGCGGCGCAGATCGGCGCGATGGAAGCCGGCGACCTGGCCGCGATGACCAGCGCCCAGTTCCAGTCGCTCACCACCGCGCAGCTGCCGGCCATGACGGCCGGCCAGGCCGCCGCGCTGGGCACCGATGACCTGAACCTGCTGAGCGCCGCCCAGGTGGCCGCCATCGGCACCGCCGCGATCGCCTCGCTGAGCGGCGCGGTCGTCACGGCGCTCACCAGCGACCAGGTGCGCGGCCTCACGAGCGCCCAGCTGCGTGCCCTGACCAACACCCAGATCGCCGCGCTCGAGACCGACGACATCAACCTGATGCTGACGGCGCAGGTCGCCGCGCTGCAGGCCAGCCAGGTGGCCGCCTTCACGACCACCCAGCTGGCCGCGATGGGCACCGACCAGCTGCGTGCGCTGACCACGGCGCAGCTGCGGGCCATCGACGACACCGACCTCACCGCGCTGACCTCGGCGCAGTTCCAGGCGCTGACCAACAGCCAGGTGGCGGGCCTCGCCGCCTCGCAGGTGGCCGGCATGTCCACCGAGGACTTCGCAGCCCTCGGCGGCGCGCAGGTGGCTTCGCTGTCCACGGCCGCCATCGCCGCGCTCGGCACCACGCTGGGCCAGGCCTGGACCACGCAGCAGGTGCAGTCGCTGCAGGCGACGCAGCTGCGCGCCATCGGCACCACCGTGATGGCCGCGCTGGAAAGCGATGACCTGAACGCGCTGAGCCCGAGCCAGTTCGCCGCCTTCACCACGGCCCAGGTGGCCGCGCTGACGACCGACCAGCTCACCGCGCTGAGCGACACCATCCTCGCCGGCCTCACCACCACGCAGCTGGCCGCCATCGACGCCACCAAGCTGGCGACGCTGGGCACCAGCGAGTTCGCGGCCTTCAGCGCCACCCAGCTGGGCGCGCTGACCACGGCCCAGATCGTGGCGATGGAGACCGACGACCTGGCTTCGCTGACCGGCACGCAGATCCGCGGCCTGAGCACCGCGGCGATCGCGGCGCTGAGCGCGGCCCAGCTGCAGGCCATCACCACCGACCAGGCGGCCGCGCTGACCACGGCGCAGATCCGCGCCATCGAGAACGCCGACCTGGCGCAGATGCAGACGGCCGACCTGGCCGCGCTGACGGCCTCGCAGCTGCCGGGCCTGAGCACCAGCCAGGTGAACGCGCTCACCAGCGACCAGTTCACGGCGCTCACCGACACCCAGCTGGCCGCGCTGTCCACGGCCCAGCTCAACGCGGTGGGCACGACCACGCTGAACGCGCTGACCTCGGCGCAGTTCCAGGTGCTGACCACGGGCCAGATCGCGGGCCTGGACACGGCGCACGTCGCGGTGCTGCAGACCAACGACCTGGCGGCCCTGTCGGCCGAGCAGGTCAAGGCCTTCGGCACGGCGGCCATCGTCGCGATGACGGCGGCGCAGCTGCAGTCGCTGACCACCGAGCAGGTGGCGGCGCTGAAGACGAGCCAGATCGTCGCCATCGAGAACGCCGACCTGGCGCAGATGGAGACGGCCGACATCGCCGCGTTCACCACCGGCCAGATCCGCGCGCTGACGTCCGCCCAGGTGGACGCGCTGACGACCAGCCAGCTGGCCGCGCTGAGCACGGCGCAGGTGGCGGCCATCGGCACCACGCAGATCCGCGCCATCGCCACGGATGACCTGAACACGCTGACCACGGCCCAGTTCGCGGCACTGACCACGGCCCAGATCGCCAACCTGACGACGACGCAGATCGGCGGCCTGCAGACCGACGACGTGCAGGCCATGACCACCGCCCAGGTGCGTGCGCTGACCACGGCCGGCATCGCCGCGCTGTCCAGCGACGCCATCGGTGCGCTCACCAGCAACCAGGTGGTGGCGCTGTCCACGGCCCAGATGCGGGCGCTGGCCACCGACCACATCGACGCGCTGGCCACCGAGAACCTGGTGGCGCTGAGCGTGACGCAGGTGGCCGCGATGACGGCCGACCAGCTGAACGCGCTGAGCGATGCGCAGACCGGTGTGCTGACCACGCGCCAGGTGTCCAGCCTGAGCGTGGGCCAGATCAACGGCATGTCGGCGAGCGACCTGGCCTCGTTCACGACCACGCAGTTCGCGGCGCTGACCACGGCGCAGCTGGCGGCGATCAACGCCACGCAGGCGGCTTCGCTGCAGACCGCCGACCTGGCGGTGCTGAGCACGGCGCAGATCCGCGCGCTGGCCACGGCGGCCATCGCGGCGCTGTCCACCGACGCGCTGCAGGCGCTGACCACGGCGCAGGCCGCGGCGCTGACGACTGCCCAGATCCGCGCCATCGACGTGGCCGACATCGACAAGTTCGAGACGCGTGACCTGGTGGTGCTGGGCACCGCGCAGATCGCGGCGCTGACCAGCGCTGAGGTGGGCGCGCTGTCCACCGACCAGCTGAGCGTGCTGACCACCGCGCAGATCGCCGCCTTCACCAGCGGCCAGCTCGACGCGCTGACCGGCGCCGAGATCTCGGCCTGGGGCAGCGACCAGATCCGCGCGCTGAGCACGGCGCAGGTGGCCAGCCTCGACGCGACCCAGGTCAACGGCCTGGCCACCGCGGACCTGGCGGCCTTCACGACGGCGCAGGTGCGGGCCCTGTCCACCGCGGTGATCGACGCGCTCGACAGCGCCGACTTCAACGTGATGACCACCGCGCAGTTCGCGGCGCTCACCACCGCGCAGCTGGCGGCGCTGGACAGCGTGGACCTGGGCGGCCTGGCGACGACCCACCTGGCGTCGATGACGGCCTCGCAGGTGGCCACGCTGAGCAGCGACCAGATCGACGCGCTCAGCACGGCACAGCTGAACGCCCTGACCGGCACGCAGCTGGCCGCGTTCACCACCGCGCAGCTGGCCGACTTCGACACCATCGAGCTCAACGCGATCTCGACCGCGCAGTTCGGGCTGATGACCACGGCGCAGATCGCGTCGCTGTCGGAGACGCAGATCGCGGGCCTGGACACGGCGCACATCGCGGCGCTGAGCACGGCCCAGGCGCGTGCGCTGACGGTCGACCAGATCGTCGCGCTGACCACCGACCAGATCGTCGCGCTGGAAACGGCCGACCTGGCCGCGATGAGCATGACCCAGTACAACGCCTTCGAGGGCGAGGACTGGGGCGTGATGAGCACGGCGCAGTTCGCCGCGCTGCAGGCGGTGACGCCCATCGTGCTGGACCTGGACGGCAACGGCGTGCGCACCACCGCGGCGGCGAGCGGCGTGTCCTTCGACATCGACGCCACCGGCAAGCAGACGCAGACCGGCTGGGTCGGCGGCGGTGACGGCCTGCTGGTGCGCGACATCAACCACGATGGCGTGATCAACAGCGGCACCGAGCTGTTCGGCGGCGCCACGCAACTCGCCAACGGCCAGCGCGCCGGCAACGGCTTCGCCGCCCTGGCCGCGCTGGACAGCAACGGCGACGGCAAGATCGACGCCGGCGACAAGGCCTTCGGCGAGCTGCAGGTGTGGGTCGACGGCAACCACGACGGCAAGACCGACGCCGGCGAGCTGAAGGGCCTGGCCGACGTGGGCGTGCTCGAGCTGAACCTCGACTTCAGCCGCGGCACCACGGTCGAGAACGGCAACCTGCACGGCCTGGTGGGCAGCTACACGCGCACCGACGGCAGCAATGCCGAGATGACCGACGTGTGGTTCGCCAAGGCCACCGAGGCAGCCCCGGCGCTGAACGACCTGCTGGCGGCGGCCCCGGCCGACCTGGTGGGCAGCGCGCCGGCGGCGGGCAGCGAACGCACGGTCTCCGCCGTGGTGGCCAGCCGCATCGCGGCCAACAACCTCGACGACGAGCTGCTGCGCAACCAGACGCCGCTGATCTGACCGCCCGGGGGCTTCGGCCCCCCGCGGCAGCAACGCCCCGCTTCGGCGGGGCGTTTTTCTTCAGCCGGCGCTTTTCAGCTGCGCGCGCCAGGCCGCCAGCAGCGCCCGCGTCTCCGCGTCGGGCCGGGCCGCCACCTTGGTGTAGGCGCTGCAGTCGCTTTCGCGCGCCATCAGCCGGTGGTTGATGAGTTCGCGCCGCAGCGTCGCGTGGTCGCCGAAGACGTGCGCCGCCTTCAGCACCGCGTTGACCTCCTTCTCCGTGTAGACGCGCTTGGCGTCGAAGCGGGTCCACAAGGTCCACACCACGAGGCGCTGCACCGAGTACTTCACCGGCCAGCGCACGAGCCGGCCTTGCGCGTCGAAGTGACCCAGCGCCTTGCGCGCGTGCTCGCTCAACGCCTGCGGCGGCGCGGCCACGGGTGCCGGCGGCGCCGCGCGCAGGCTCTGGAAGTTGCGCAGCCCGGCGGCGCGCGCCAGCAGGTTCAGCAGCTCGACGTGGCCGGGCGGCACGGGCTTCGACGCGTGGCGCTCGGCCAGCGCACGCCCGAGCGCGCGCGCGAACAGCGACACGTCGGGGACGGAAAGGGGAATGGCTTCACGGGACATGGCGGTCTCTCGCACGGGTGGGCATGCGCGTGGGAACCCTGCGGTGAGGCAAGGCGCCGGGGGTTGCCGTCTTCCGGCCTGGCGCATGCAACGGGCGGTGCATGAGAGGCCTCGGGTCTCGCGTGGCAGGTTTAGCTCGTGGCTGGGACCACGCGGCAACGCCTGGGTGAACTGCCGACCGGCGCGCATTATCCGGCGCGGCGCAGGCGGGGCGCATCGGCCGTTTGGGATACTGCGGCGCATGAAAAGACGCCTGCTGCTGACGTTCGCCGCCGCCTTCGTTCCCCTGCTGTGCCAGGCGCAGGCCTGGCCCGCGAAGCCGATCCGCCTCGTGATCCCGTTCCCGGCCGGCGGCGCCACCGACATCATCGGCCGCACGCTGGCGCAGCGCCTGTCGACGCAGCTGGGCCAGCAGGTGGTGGTGGACAACAAGCCGGGCGCCGGCGGCACCATCGGCTCGGACCTCGTCGCCAAGGCCGCACCCGACGGCTACACGCTGCTGCTGGCCACCAGTTCCACGCACTCCATCGGCCCGGCCCTGAACCCGAAGATGCCCTACGACGCGTTCAAGGACTTCGTGCCGGTGGCGCACGTGGCCAACGCATCCAGCGTGCTGGTGGTGGGGCGCAACTTCCCCGCGGCCGATGCGAAGGAACTGATCGGGCTGCTGCAGCGCAACCCCGGCAAGTACAACTTCGGCTCCAGCGGCATCGGCACCTACCCGCACCTGGCGGCCGAGATGTTCAAGTGGCGCGCCGGCGGGCTCTTCGTCGTGCACATCCCGTACCGCGGCACCGGCCTCGTGATCACCGACCTCGTGGCCGGCCAGATCGCGTTCCTGATGGACAGCATCGTCTCGGCGCAGCCGCACATCAAGGACGGCAAGGTGCGTGCGCTGGCGGTGACGGGCGCGCGCCGTTCGGCGTCGCTGCCCGACGTGCCCACCTTCGCGGAAGTGGGCGTGCCCCAGATGGAGCTCAGCAATTGGTTCGGCGTGTTCCTGCCGCCGGGTGCGCCCGACGAGCTGGTGGCGCGCCTGAACCGCGAGCTCAACGCCGCGGTGCGCGCCCCCGAGGTCAGCGAGCGCCTGGAGCGCGTGGGCGCCGACCCCGCCACCGGCACGCCGGCGCAGTTCGGCCGCCTGGTGCGCGACGAGCACGAGAGCTGGAAGGCGCTGATCGCGCGCGCCCGGATCAAGGCCGAGTGAGCGGGCCTGCCACGGTTGCAGCTCCAGAGGCGGCACACATCCCGTTGCATGAGGGGCTTCCGTGCCCCGTAGGCTGCGCGGTCTTCCAACCTGGCCCCTCGTTCCCCGGATGTGGCTCGCGAAACCCGTTGCCTTCGACTATGGCGGCCGTCGCCGTTCTTCCTGGCGCCTGCCGCGCTGGCTGGTGCTGCTCGTGGGTGGCGCCGCGGCCGGCGCTGGTGGCGTGATCTACCTGCAGGAGCGCGTGCTGCCGCCGCGGCTGACCATAGACGCCTCGGCGCAGCTGAAGAACGCCTACGAGCAGGCCGACGGCGAGCGCAGCCGGCTCACGGCCGAGCTGGCCGACACGCGGCGCCGGCTGGACGCGGCGCTGGCCGAGAAGAAGACGCAGGCCGCCGAGCTGGTGACCAGCCGTGCCGGCGTCGAGCGGCTGCGCGACGACCTGGCGGTCGCGGTCGCGGCGCTGCCGCCCGACCCACGCGGCGGCCAGGTGGAAGTGCGCGCCGCGCGCTTCGCCGCCAGCGGCGGCATGCTGACCTACGACGTGGTGCTCACCCGCGCGGCCGCCAGCGGCGCGCGGCCGCTGGCCGGCGTGCTGCAGCTCGTGGTGACCGGCGCCGGCGCGCGCACCAACGAGACCTCGGTGGCGCTGAAGCCGATCGCGCTGTCGCTGGGCGCGCATGAGGTCCTGCGCGGCAAGCTGCCGCTGCCCGAGGGCTTCCGCCCGCAGCAGACCACGGTGCAGGTGCTGGACAAACCCGCTGGTCGCGTGCTGGGCATGCGGCTTATGCTGGTCAAATGAAGCCGATGGCCATGAAACCCGCGATGAGCGCCTTCTCCCGTTCGTCCTACGGCGCGCTCGCCCTGCTGCTGGCCGCCTGCGCCAGCAGCCCGCCGGCGCCGCCGCAGCGGCCCGGCGCGGCGCCGCCGCCCGTGGCCGCCCCGGTCTCCGGCTCGAGCCAGGCACCGGCCGGGCCCGCCCCGGCCCCCGCGCCCGTACCGGCGCCGGGCAGCGGCGAACAGCGCACCGCGCTGGCGGCCGAGCTGACCGTGGAGCAGCAGTGGCTGGACTCCTACTTCCGCGGCACCCCGGTGCAGATCCGCCAGCAGGGCGACGGCGCGCTGTGGGTCGACGTGCCGCGCGAGTTCTGCTTCGACGCCGGGCGCAGCAACGTCAAGCCGCCGCTGGCCGCGGTGCTGGACAAGGTGGCCGAGAGCCTGCGCCGCCGCAGCGGCGCGGTGATCACGCTGCTCAGCGCACCGGACGACAAGCCCGGCAGCGCCACGCCGCTGGCGCTGCAGCGCGCAACCCAGGTGCACAAGCACCTGCGCGACCGCGGCGTGCCCGCCGAGCGGCTCGGCGAGCCCAAGGCCGCGGCCGCGGGCACCATGGTGCAGCTGCGCATCGTGGCGCAGCCGGGTTGAGGCACTTCGCATTCACGCGATGGCGGCCCACGCCTGCCAGCCGCTGGCAGGCGACCAGGACGTCGCCATCGGTGTGCCGCTTCGGGCGCAAGTGGCCACCACCAGCACGTCCTGTGCAGGCGATGTGGCCTCGATGGGCGTGCCGGGTCGGGCTGTCAGGCCATCGATCGGCCAATAGCCGCCCGACGTGCCCGCGGCCAGATCCATCGCTGCGGTCCGTACCACCCCGTCCTGTCCGACCGAGAACAGGTCGATGTAGCGATCGCGCCGGCTGGCGGCGGCGATCCGCGTCTGCGGCGGAGCCGTGCCGCCCGCGAGCTGCGTCCATTCCGTCCACCCAGCAGGCCCGGGCCGCCAGGATGCCGTCACGATCCGCCCTTGAAGGTCGACCGCGAACAGGTCGATCCGGTCCCGCTCGGCGCTGACCGCGGTGATCGGTGCTCCCGCGGGGAACGTGGCCTGCCCCAGGCGCCACCATCCGCGCCAGCCGCTCGGCCCCGGCTCCCACGCCGCCGTGTACGCGCCACCGTCGCGCCCCACGCAGAAGATGTCCAGGAAGTCGGGCCGCCTCACGACCGCGCTGGCGGCACCGCCGGCCGTGGTGAGCAGGTTTCCGATCGGCCACCAGCCGCCCCAGGTACCGCCGGGCTGCCACGCCGCCGACAGGACCCGCCCGGCCGCATCCGCAGCGAAGAGGTCCAGCTTGTTCAAGCTCCTCGAGACGGCAGCCACGGCGGTGCCGCCAGGGAAGCCGAGCGTCCCCACCGACCACCAGCCGTTCCATACGCCGGCAGAGGACGAGGCCGTCACCACCGAGCCGCCTGCGTTCACCATGAAGGCGTCCAGCAGCCCGGGCGCGCGGCTGACCAGCGTCACCGGTGACGCGGGCCGGGAACGTCCCTGACGCACTTCGACCCACGCCGCCGGCCAGTGCGGCGCCTGCGCCGACAAGGAGCGGCACATCACGCGCCCTTCCGCATCCACGGCCAGCATGGCGCCGCCCGTCGGGCCTGCCGACGCTGCACGAAGGTCGGGCGCGATGCCACGCCAGCCCACGCGGTAGACGGCGAAGAATCGGCCGAACGATCCGAATCCGGCTTGGCCCTGCACCTGCACGCGCACCCGCGCCCGATCCGGGCCGGCAAGCGGAAGGAATTCGTCGACCTGGACGGAGGAGGCAAGGGTCGCCTCGCCCACGCGCTTGCGCAGGCTCAGCACGTGCCACCGGCTGGGCCGGGCCGGCGGCCGGATCTCGGCGGTCAGCCGTTCCACCTGCCCTTCGAAGCTGCCGTTCTGCGCCACCAGGGCCACGCAGCGCACCGTCTCGGTCGGCTCCCTGGGCGCCAGCACTTCCATGTAGTCCGGCGAGTGGATCTCGTTCCAGCGCGCCGCGTGCCTGGGATCGGCCGCGTTGGTGCCCCCCCAGAACTGCGTGATCGCTTGCCCTTCGCCTTCTGCCGCGTATTGCTCACCGAGCGCGGATCGTGCCGCTTCGTAGCCGAAGGTCAGCACGTAGAAAGTCGGGAAGCTCGACTCGCCCAGGTGGGGCTGGTCGGTCACCAGCGACCCGACCACGCGCACGTACTGCCCCACCGCCAGCGGAGGATCGCCGGGCCTGGGATTGCGTGGATCGAACGGCCAGCTGACGGCGCCGTTGCCGCAATCGTTGACGAAGGTCCAGCTCGGAGGCTTGGGCGGCGTGCCGCGGACGCCGTCCCCGCGCGGCCAGCCGTCGAGTTCGATGTGCAGCAGCGGCGGTGTCAACTTCGACCGGCCGGACGAACGGTCCGTCACCTCGGCCTGGGCCGAACCGGCCAACGGCTCGCCCTTCAGCACGTCGCCGGGCCTCAGCAGCGCCTCGGCCGTCAGGCCGATGTCGTCGAGCCAGTCCAGGTCGAGTTCCAGCGTGTAGTGCCAGTCCGGGTCGGTGTAGCACCCTGACGCCACCTCGCGCAGCCAGCCCCGCAACTCGATGATCGCCACGGGCTTCGCACCCTGGCCAACCGACGGCGTGGTCCCGGCCAGGCCCTGCCGCGCAAACCACGTCCTGTCACCGTCCGGCGGGTACAGCAGCGACGGCGGCGAAGGATTCAGCATCGGCCAGGTGGGCATGGCGACTCCGGAATCGTGGCGTGGGGTCGGTCGCTACTCTCGCGGCGCCCCGGCCGACGCATCACGCCCCACGTAGCGCTCCACCGCGCTGACGGCGGCATCCAGCACGAACCAGGTCAGCAGGAAGCCGCCGGTTTCCAGGAGGAAGCTGTGCCACTTGTAGAACATCTCGGCGATGGCCAGCGCACCCACCAGCGTGGGCGCGTGGCGCAGCGCCAGCCGGCGCACGGGAACGGTCGAGACAAGCGAGTACATGGAACTTCTCCTTCAGGTGCGGAAGCGTACGTAGCGCGGTTCGATGTTGCGTCGGGCCGTGCCACCCTGCAGCGTGTAGCCGGAGGCCACCCATTGCGTCGTGCTTGCGTGGTGCGGCGTGCAAGACAGGTAGTCGCCCCAGGATTGGTCGGGCGGGCTGTGGGTGCTGGTGCTGGTGAGCACGGTGTCCCAGCCGCTGGCGGTCTTCACGCCCACCACGTGCCCCGGGTGGCGTGTGCCGCCGCCGTAGAAGGCGGTGAAGCCCACGGCACCCTGCGCGTTGCCCGCCGCCGCCGGGTAGGCCCAGGCCGCGGTGCGGCTCCAGATGTCGGGCTCGTCGATCAGCGCCCGGGTCGGTTCCTTCAGCCGCACCACGCGGATGTAGGGCAGCGGATGGCTGCCGTCGCGGTTGGCCGACCACATGAAGCCGATGGTGCCCGCGCCGACCCAGGCGCCGGTGATGCGCGGATCCAGCCGCCCGAGCCAGTTGACCCCGCCCGGCCCGGGCGCCGCATAGGCACCGCCCAGCCAGGAACGCACGCCGACGTCGTTCCACGAGATCGACGTGCTGCTGTCCGGCCAGCGCAGCACGCGGATCTGGTTGCCGCTGTTGTGGCTGCCCATGTACATCGTCGAGCCCGGCCCGCGACACAGCCGGATCGAGCCGTTGTTGGTGGTCGACCACTGTCGGTAGCCGAGCGCCGTCCCGGCGGCCAGCGTCGCCAGCGGGAAGCGGAACACGATGGCCCTCTGCCAGGTGTCGCCCACGAACATGTTGAACGTGACGAACAGGTTGGCGTCCGTGAACGCCATGTCGGGGTAGTCGAACCAGTTGCGGGCCCAGCTGGTGTTCACGCCGCGTGGCGTGAAGTCCCAGTAGTACCAGCTGCCAAAGCTCGCTTCGCGCGACACCGCCAGCCTGAACAGGTTCTCCCCGTTGCTGCCCGTCGAGTACTGCAGCAGCCAGATCCAGATGCGATGCGCAGGGTTGTAGAGCACGATCTGGTCGCAGCAGAAGCCGCCGGCACTGGCCGGGAAGCGCGTGAACGGGTTGACCAGGCTCCAGCTGGCGCCGGCGTTGGTCGAACTGCTGGCGAACCAGTTGCCGGTCATGAAGAGCTGGCGCTCGTTGGCCGCGGCTGTGGGTTCGCAGATGGTGGAGGTCGACGTGCTGGTGGCGGCGTCGGCCAGGCCGATGTTCTGAAGCAGTGTCAGAGCCATGTCACTTCCTCCCCTTGCGGCGGCCCTTGGGGTCGGTCGGTTCGGGCACCACTTCGTTGCGCAGCGCATCCATCGCGGCGCGGGTCAGGGTGTCGCCCACCAGCGGAGGGCCGGCGGGCCGGCGGGGCCCGGCCTTCAGGCGGTCGCGCAAGTCCAGGTCGGCCTTGCTCGGCATCTGCGCCGAGGTGGCTGCCGAGCGGGACCGGGCGCTGCTGTCCTGGCTGGGCTTGCCGGCGCTCTTGCCCGCCGTTCGAGCCGTGCCGGTGCTGCTGCTCTTCCTGGTGGCCATGCAGGTCTCCTCTCGTGACGGATGCGTGCAGTGAAATCCCGCACGCCGGCGATGTCAATGCAGATGGCCGGGTATGTCCCCAGGCTTGCGGACGGCGTCACCCCGGCACCCGCCGAGAGAACCCGACGATCACCGCGGAGCGCAACGGAACGTCGATTCCCGCAGGCCTCGCCCGTCGTGGCGGAAGGGTCCGCTACAGTGGCACGCCACCGCAGGAGATTCGATGTCGCGCATCAAGGTTCTGGCCTTCACGGTCTCGGCCGACGGCTACGGCGCCGGCCCGGCGCAGAGCCTGGAACGCCCCATGGGCGTCGGCGGCGAGCACCTGCACGGCTGGTTCCGCCCCACGCAGACCTTCCGCCGCATGACCGGCGGCGAAGGCGGCAGCACCGGCGCCGACGACCAGTTCGCGCGCGACAGCTTCGCGAACATCGGCGCCTGGATCATGGGCCGCCACATGTTCGGCCCGGTGCGCGGGCCCTGGCCCGACGAGAGCTGGCGCGGCTGGTGGGGCGAGGAGCCGCCCTACCACGTGCCGGTGTTCGTGCTGACGCAGCACGCGCGGCCGCCGCTCGAGATGCAGGGCGGCACCGTCTTCCACTTCGTCACCGGCGGCATCGAAGAGGCGCTGGCGCGCGCCCGCGAGGCGGCGCAAGGGCGCGACATCCGCATCGGCGGCGGCGTGTCCACGGTGCGCCAGTTCCTGCAGGCGGGCCTGGTGGACGAGATGCATCTCGCCATCTCGCCGGTGGCGCTGGGCCGCGGCGAGCAGCTGCTGGCGGGAATCGACCTGCCGGCGCTGGGCCTGGTGCCGCAGCGCCACGTGGGCACCGCGGAGGCGCTGCACGTGGTGTTCGGGCGCGCGGCCCGCGCAGGCTGACGGGTCAGAACGCGCGCAGGTACAGGTCCGGCAGCTGCGGCACGTTCGGGCGGTCCAGCGGGCCCGGGATCGGCTCGCTCGAATGGCCGTGGAACGAGGCCGAGCGCTTGCGCATGAAGGTCAGTTCCAGCAGGCGTGGGAACGGGATGCCGCCCAGCATCACCATGCCGCCGGCGTTGTTGGCGTGCATGTGGATCACGCGGTGCGTCTCGCACAGCTTGCTGAACACGTGCATCACGCGGTCGAAGTGCTCGCGGTTCACGAGCTGGTGGAAGTCGTGGAACTCGCCGGTCAGCACCTCGAAGCGGTCCAGGTCCTCGTGGCTGGCGTCGGCCAGGCAGCTCCACTCCGCACCCTCAGTGTCGAACTTCAGGATCGCGTGCCGGGCCGTGCCCCAGTCGATCATCTTCACCATCGAGGCCAGGCTCACGAAGTCGCCCTCGTCGCGCGCGCCCCAGCCCTTCTTGTGGTATTCGATGTTCGGGTGCACCAGCGGCGCGCCCTCGATCGTGTGGTCGAACTGGATCACGCGCGCGCCCAGCCGGGCCAGGTCGCCGTCGAAGCTCACCTCGTTGCCGATGCCGATCGACAGCACCGCGTTGCTGCGGCGGGACGACGACGGCATCACGTAGCCGCCGTCGGCGTCGCTGCCGATGCGCACCTTGACGTCGCTGATCATCTGCCAGGGGCGCAGCAGGTTGAGCAGGCTGAAGAGTTCCTGCTGAGTCACGGGCTTGTCGTTGTTCATGGCGGTGGTCTTCGGTGCGGAGGAAGGGGAAGGAGCGGAAGGCCTGAAGTAGCCGCAGCGGCCGAACAGCCGCGCGGTGGCCTGGAAGGTGGAGCCCGAGGTCGCGACGATCTCGGTCTGCGACAGGATCAGCAGGTCGATCAGCCCTTCCACCACCGACGCGCCGCTGCGCGTGATGTTGAACGGGAAGCGGCGGCCCTCGGCGTCCACCGTCCACTGCTGCCAGCCCGACTGGCCGTCGAGCTTCTCGGGGAACGCGGTCTTCTCGAACACCGCGCAGTTGGGCAGCGCGGCGAAGCGCTGGTTGACGCCGGCGTCGTCGCTGCAGACGAAGAAGCGGCGTGCCACGGTCTTCGCCTGCTCGTAGAGCGCCTGGTCGTTGACGGCGTCGCCGAAGTCCGACTTGCGGATGTGCAGGCCGAGCGTCTGCGCGTCGATGCCGTGCTGCTTCACGAACGCGGCGGCGCGCGCGGCCACTTCCGCGTTCAGGCCCAGCAGCGTCAGCGCGTCGCGCACCTCTTCCAGCGTCACGAAGGGCGGCAGCAGCGAGTTGTAGTAGACGACGCTGTCGTGGCTCAACAGCTGCGCCTCGTACTCGGCGTAGCTGTTCAGCGTGCGGTTGATCACCAGCCGCGCCGGGTCGAAGCCGACCTGGTTCTCGTGCATCAGCAGCAGGTGGCGGTGCTGGTTGAGCTTGAAGCTGTCGATGCTGCGGTCGTCGTGCGGCAGCTCGCTGGTGAACAGGCTCTCGAACGGCGCGCCGCACCAGTTGTTCACCGGCCAGCTGATGCGCCAACTCCCCCCGAACTTGCGCTTGAGGATCAGCGCGAACATCAGCGCGTTGAGGCGGTTGCACAGGCCGCCGTCGCACAGCACGTGGTTCATGCGGCCACCTCCTTCGCGGCCGCCGGTGCGACGGCGGGAACCACCGGCTGCCAGGCGATGCCCAGCACGGCATTGGCGAGCACCTCGCGCTGGTCGTCATGCCAGCCGGCCTGCAGCGACGCGCTGGCGCGCACGCCCAGCTGCGCCTGCAGCCACTGCTCGGCCGCGGCGGCCTGCTGCAGCGTGGGCGGCTCGGCGAACACCGCCACCACCGCGCCCTGCTGCGGCGCCAGCAGGCGGTGCAGCTTCTGCAGCGCGACCGGCAGCTGCGCGCCGCTGGCGCCCAGCAGCACCAGCACGTCGAAGGGCTGGCGTGCGGTGTCGTAGACGCGGCCGTCGTCGCGCAGCTCGCTCGCGGGCAGGTCCAGCTTGGTGCCGGCCGCGGGGCTGAGGAAGGCCGACAGCGCCTGCGCCGCAGCCGCATGTTCGTCGGCGCTGAACGCGAAGCGCCCGTCGCCGCTGACGCAGGCCATCAGGTAGCGCTTGCCTGCCGCGCGATACGGCGTCAGCAGGCTCTGCAGTGCGCCGGCCACGCCGCGCCGCGGCGAGACCTGGGCGCCCAGGCTGCTGCGGTACTGGTGGCACAGGAACTCCAGCAGCGCCGGCTGCTTCTGGTAGGCCGCGTCGCTGCTCTCGCGGTCACGCGTGCCCAGGAAGTGCGCACGCGGGTCGGCCAGCGCAGCCGGGTCGTCGCGGTGCAGCCAGGCGTAGCGCTTGCCGTCGAAGCTGGCCTTCACGCGGTTGGATGCCAGGCTGCCGTTCCAGTCGAGCAGGTCGTTGTCGTGCGTGGCGCCGGGCCAGTGCTGCACCTGCGCACCGGCTTCGCGCAGCGCGTAGTCCACCGAGAGCTGGTCGCGCTTGCTGAAGTTGAGCAGGCTTTCCCACCACAGCGTGCCGAAGCGGCGCACCGTCTCGTGGTGGTGGCTGCGCAGGATCACGGTGCAGGTGGTCAGCGGGCCGATGGCGTTCAGCGGCCCCTGCGCGGCGTAGAAGTCGAGCTGGTTGCAGACCGTGCCCACGTCGTCGTAGCCCAGCATCACGATGGCGCCGGCTTCCTGCTGGGGATCGGTGCGCGTGGCGTGGCGGAAGGCGCGCAGCAGGTAGGGCCTGTCCGTGGCCAGGTCGGCCGCCTGCGGCAGGCGCTTGAAGTTGACGGTGTTGTCGACGTAGAGGCTGTAGTCGGCCTCGGGGAAGTACTCGTGCGGCAGCGCCTTCGGGCGGCGCGAGAGCTTCTCGGGCGGCAGGTGGCGCAGGCCGATCGGCACGAAGCGCCACACCGGCGAGGTGAGCGCGGGGTTGTCGGTGATGCAGACGAAATCGAGATCGAGGTCGCTGGTGGCGCCTTCGGGCAGGCCGGCCAGCGGGTTGGCCAGCGGCTCCTTGGCACCGACCAGCGCGGTGTAGACCACGAGCTTCTTGCGCGGCGCATCGGCCACGGGCTCGGCTTTCGGCAGCACGAATGACGTCGGATGGGCCGCCGGCTTCGCCTTCACGGCGGGGTACACGTCGGTCCACCACAGCAGCAGCACCGCGATGTTCCAGATCTTGAACACCGGCATCGGCTCGCCGCGGTAGAAGCGGTCGAACAGCGCGGCGATGGCGGCCAGGTCCAGCACGCCGGCCACCGGCGTGCCGCGCAGGCGGTCCAGCGCGTCGTGCAGGCGCTGGCGCAGCGTCTGCAGGAAGAACACCGGCGGCACCGTGAAGCCCATCTTGCGGCGCTCGATCACCGAGCGCGGCAGCTGCGGCGTCATCAGCTGCCGCAGCACGTGCTTGGAGGCGCCCTCGCGCGGCAGCTTCATCGAAGCCGGCAGCATCGAGGCGAACTTGTAGAGGTCCAGGTCCAGGAACGGGAAGCGGCCTTCCAGCGAATGCGCCATCAGGACCTTGTCCGCCTTCATCATCAGGTTCTCGGGCATCCAGGTGTTCAGCTCGAACCCCAGCATGCCGTTGAGCGCGGTGTCGGCGCGGTCGAAGTGGCTGCGCATGCGCAGGTGCTGCGGCGGCAGCGTCTTGTCGGCCAGGAAGGTGTTGGCGTCGAGGTTGTTGGCGCTCTGGTGGAAGAAGTGCGCGAAGACCTCGTCGCGGCTGAGCTGCGGCTGCAGCGCCAGGCCGTGGTGGCCGTAGCCGGCGAACATCTCGTCGCCGCCTTCGCCCGACAGCACCACCGTCACGTCCTGCTTGATGCGTTCGCACAGGCGCGAGAGCGCAAAACACGCGGGGTCGGCAATGGGTTCGTCGAGCTGGCCGATCACGGTGTCCATGCCCGCGCGCAGCTCGTCCTGCGTCAGCGTCACTTCCACGTAGTCCAGTTCGTAGGCCCTGGCCACGTCGCGCGAGAAGGCGAACTCGTTGACCTCGGGGAAGCCGATGCTGTAGGCCTTCAGCCGCGCGCCGGCCTTGTGCACGTAGGCGGCGATGGCGCTGGAATCGAGCCCGCCGCTCAGCAGCACGCCGATCGGCACCTCGCCCATCAGCTGCGAGCGCACCGCGTTGCCCATCAGCGCGTCCAGCTCCTCGACGTACTCGCCCTCGCTCTTCAGCGTGGCCGGCTCGTGCATCGCCACTTCGGCGAAGTGCGTGGTGGTGGCGGTGCCTTCGCGGTAGCGCAGCACGCAGCCGGCCGGCAGGCGGCGGATGCGCGCGAACATGGTGTGCGGGGCGAGCGCGTAGCGATACGTCAGGTAGTCCTGGAAGCCCACCGGGTCCAGCGTGTGGTCCAGCCCCTCCAGGCCCAGCAGCGTGCGCAGCTCGGACGCGAATGCGATGCAGTGCTCGTCTTCGTAGACGTAGAGCGGCTTCATGCCGAAGCGGTCGCGCGCGAGCAGGAAGCTGCCATCGCGGTCGTCGAACAGACACAGGCCGAACATGCCGTTCAGCCGCGCCAGGCCTTCGTCGCCGAAGTGCAGCACGGTGGCGAGCACGGCCTCGGTGTCGGCGTGCGTGGTGAAGGTCCAGCGCGACGCCAGCGCAGCGCGCAGCGCCTCGTGGTTGTAGACCTCGCCGTTGTAGACGATGCCCTGGTGCGCGCCGGACGCGTAGATCGGCTGGTTGCCGCCGCTGCGGTCCACGATGGCCAGGCGCAGGTTCGCGTAGACCGCGCGCGCGCTGCGATGCTGGCCGTAGTGGTCAGGGCCGCGGTGCTTCAGGCTGCCGGCGAAGTGCGCGGCCGCGCGGTCCAGCACCTCGGGCGCGACCTCGTGCTTGAAGTGGATGCCGGCGATTCCGCACATGGGGGTTCTTCCTCCGTTGTTCTGTTCAGCGCAACCAGTCAATGACGCCGCGGCCCAGGCTCAACAGGTTCGCGTTGAGCTGCTGCGTGTCGTGCAGCGCGTTGACGTAGTTCACGCGCATGTTGAAGTGGTCGCTCTCGGCGGCGATCACGTCGAACAGGCTGCGGCGGCCCAGCTGCTGCCACTGCTGCAGCGTGAAGTTGCGCACCTGCTCGCTGTCCTTGAGCACCTCGGCCACGCGCCGGGCGCGGTCCACCGCGGAGCTGGCCTGCTCGTGCACCTCGGCCACGCGGAAGCGGCGCGACTCCAGCGCCTCGGCGCGCTGCAGCGTGGCGGCCTGTGCGCGCTTGCGCGCGGCGTCGGTGGCCGGCGCCAGGCCGGGGCTCAGCAGCGGCACGTTGAGCGACAGGCCCACCGCGTACGACGCCGCCTTCGTGCGCCCCAGCGAGCCGCCGGTGGTGGCGTTGGCCGTGCCGGCCACGCTCCAGCTGAGCTGCGGCATGCGGCCCGCCTCCACCGCCTCGGCATAGCGGTTGGCGGCCTTGATCTGGGCGTCGAGCTGCGCGATCTCGAACGAACGCTCGGCGTCGGCCACCAGCTCCGGCAGCTCGGGCACGCCGTTGAACAGCGTGGCCAGTCCGTCGGTGGGCGGCAGGCCGTCGCCCACCAGGCGGCGCAGGCGCACCTCCACCTGGCGCACGGCGGACTGCGTCTGCGTCAGCGTCAGCTCGGCCTGCTGCAGCGTCTTGCGCGCCTGCACCATCTCGCTGGCGCGGCCGCGGTCGGTCTTCGTGATGGTGTCCAGTGCCTCCACCAGGCAGCCCATCTTGCGCACGTGCGCGCGCCAGACCACCGCGGTCATGCGCAGCCGGCTGCGTTCCAGCGCCAGCGCCACGGTGGTGAGCGCCAGCTGCTCCTGCTGCGACAGGTGGCCGTAGCGCGCCGATTCGGCCAGCTGCGTGCGCCAGTCGGCGAGCTTGTTGGTGCGGCCGCCGTCCCAGAACATCTGGCCGATGCTGACGGAGAGGCGCGCCTGCGCGTCCGAGGTCTCGGTGATGCCCTGCTGGCGCGCGCCGCCCGGGCCCACGCCGGTGTTGGCGCTGGCGGTGATGCCGGTGGCGGCGCGGGTCTCGTCGATGTCGGACAAGGCGGCCTCGGCCAGCAGCTTCGCGGCGCCCACGGCGTGGCTGCGCTGCAGCGCCTCGCTGACCATGCCCTGCAGCACCGTGCGCGGGTTGGCGGGCGCCACCGGCGCTTCATTCGAGGCCGGGGCTTCGGGTGCGTCCTCGTCCACGCAGCGCGCGGCGGCAGGCAGCGCCGCGGCGGCGCTGAGCATCAGCGCGGCCAGGTGCAACCGGCTGGCGGCGATGCGGGGTCGAACGGGACTCATCCGGCGGGCTCCATGCGTGCCCGCGCAGGACGCTCGGGCTCAGATGGGCAGTGTGGGTGCCCCGGCCCGGCGGTGATCGGTGGAGATCAGGCGGGAAATCCGGCCTGATCGGCACGGGCGGCAGCACCGCGCGCCAGGGCCACGGCGGCCTGCGCCGCCACGGTGGCGCCGGCGGGCACCGAGTGCATCACCACGGCGCCCGGCAGCACGCGCGCGCCGGCACCGATGACCAGGCCGGCGTAGATCACGGCACCGGCACCGATGCGCGCGCCGGCCTGCACCAGCGTGCCGCGCTCGCCCGCTTCGGCGTCGACGAAGACGGCGTTCGGACCCACCGTCACGTCCTCTTCGAGCCGGGTGCCGCGCGGCACGTAGGCGCCGCAGCGCACCACGCAGCCGTCGCCCAGCTGCACGCCGCCTTCCACGCGCGCCTGCGGGTCGACACGCGCCACGGGGCCGGCCGCCAGCGCAAGGATGTCGTTCAGCGGCAGGTCACCGGCGGGGGACAGGGGCAGGTCACGGGCAGACATCGGAACAGCTCCAGGAGGGGTACGGCCCGAGGGCCGGTGGATGGACACGATTGGAAACGGCCGGGCTTCGGCGCATCGGACAAACAAGGTGGAAAAGCACCGCCATCTCCGGCCTTGTGAAAGGCGCAAAGCGTGGCGGGGGCGGGAACGCCAGCCGGCGCAGGGTGTGTCACCGCGCCGGCCTGCCGGACACCGTGTCGCACCCGGTGTGACATACGGCCGCAGCGGTCCGTTCGTCCGAGCGGGTTTTCCCTGCGTCGAAGCCGCCGCAGACCGGCAGCACACGGCCCGGCAGTGGTGCAACGGCGGCACACAAGCCCTGCTTCGGTTGGGGCACGCCTCAAAACCGTGCGATCTGGCACGGCCGTTGCGGTCCGGCGCCCCGGGCCGATGCAGGCCCGCCTCAAAGACCAACCGGAGACAGACATGCGCGATCGGACCCCTCACCCCACCCTCGCCCGACCGGCCCGCACTGCGTGCGCGGCGCTTCCCTGGCTGCTGGCCGCCACCGCCAGCAGCGCCGCCGACGTGAAGGCCGGCGACTGGGACCTCTCGGTGGGCGGCATCGTCAACGCCTACTACACGAGCATCAGCTGCAGCGGCAGCCAGACCGTCACCGGGCTCGCACTCGCCACCAAGGCGCTGGGCTGCGGCGGCAAGGACGGCCGCACGGTGGTGGGCAACGGCCTGCTGCCCAACGCGCTGATCACCAGCGTGAAGGGCAAGCAGGAGGGCGTGGACATCGGCGCCACGATCATGATCGGCTCGGCCGTGTCCAGCGACGACGCCATCAGCAACAACAACAACGTCGACGTGCGCCAGGGCTTCTTCACCGTCGGCACGCCCGAGGTCGGCACCTTCAAGCTGGGGCGCGACTACGGGATGTTCGGCGCCGCCGCCATCCTCTCGGACATGACGCTGATCGGCGCCGGCGCGCCAGTGGCGGGCACGCAGCGCAACCGCGTCACGCTGGGCCACATCGGCGCCGGCTACAGCTACCTGGGCCACTACGGCCAGGTGGCGTGGACCGCGCCGGCGATGGGCGCCTTCGGCTTTGCCGCCGCGGTGATGAGCCCGGTGGACGCCTTCGCCAATGCCGCCTACACGGCCGAGAAGTCGCCGCAGATCCAGCTCAAGGCCACGCTCGAGGTCGCCGGCGGCAAGGCCTGGGCGGCGGTGAAGAGCCAGCCCTTCAAGGGCACCGCGCCGGCCACCGACTTCACGATGAAGGGCGCGGAGGTCGGCGGCCAGTTCGGCTTCGGCGACTTCGGCGTGCTGGCCAACCTGCAGAGCGGCACCGGCCTGGGCGTGCTGGCCGACGGCGACAACGGCAACACCAAGAGCACCGCGTGGCTGCTGCAGGGCACCTACAAGATCGGCAAGACCAAGCTCGGCCTCAACAGCGGCAGCACCAAGCTGAAGGACGCCACCGGCACCGGCCTGAAGGAGAACACCAACACCACGGCCGGCGTCTACTACAGCCTGACCAAGAGCGTGACGCTGGTGGGCGAGCTCAGCAGCACGCGTTCGAAGAGCGCGGCCGGCGAGAGCGCGCGCATGAGCGGCGTGGCGCTGGGCGGGATCCTCTTCTTCTGATCCGCTAGCGGAACAGCGAGGCCAGGCGCGCGACCGCGGCTTCCGAGGCCGCGCGGTCGGGCGTGGTGTCGGCATTGCCGAAGTCGCCGATCGCCTGCGCCTGCACCAGCAGCCCGTCGCGGCGCGGCACCACCGAGAGGTTGTGGCCGCGCCAGGTGATGCCGTAGTCGGCGCCGGGCTGCGGGATCAGCTTCGCGGTCTGGCCACGCACCGGCACCAGGCTGCTGTCGCCCAGCAGCGCACGGGCGCCGTAGCCGGTGGCATGGATCAGCACGCGCTCGGGCAGCGCGGCGAACTGGCGCGGGTGGGTGAAGCTGCGGATCTCGAAGCGGCCGCCCTGGCGCAGGAACTCGTCCATCAGCAGCCGCGAGTAGCTCGCCAGGTTGAACACCAGCTGCGTGTAGCGGCGCACGTGCGGCGCAGGGAACGGATGTTCTCCGGTGGCCAGTGGCACCGAATCGGGCCCGATGTCGTCGATCAGCGATTCCAGGTGCGCGTACTCGGGCTCGGCGGCGCGCTCGGCTTCCATCGGCATGGGCTGCCCGAAGGGCGTGTCGGACAGCACGTAGCCGTCGCGCCATTCCACCGGCGTGCCGGCCACGCCCAGCAGCTGCTGGAAGCGGTGGAACGAATGGCGCGCCATGGCTTCCCAGCGGCGGCGGAACGCTTCGTCGGCATGCGCCGCGGTGGCGATGCGCGAGGCCGGCGACCACACGCCCGAGGCCGCCAGCGAAGGCACCTCGGGCGGCAGCTCGCGCGTGACGATGCGCACCTGCAGCCCGGCGCGCTGCGCCACGATGGCCGACGTGAGCCCGATGGCGCCGCAGCCGATCACCGCGATGCGCCGCGGCTTCGCGGCCAGCACCAGCGCCACCGCCTCGCGCGCCGCGCCCCACGACAGCGACCAGCCCGAGCCGCCGTGGCCGTAGTTGTGCACGACCAGCTGGCGGCCGATGCGCTCGGCCTCGATGCGCGGCCCCTGGGCGCGGAACGGGCGCGTGCAGACGGCGATGTCGACGATGCGGTCGGCGCGGGCCTGCAGCGGCACCAGCGGGGCCGCCGGTGCGAACGCGGCGGGCTCGGTGCGCGCGGCGCGCGGCAGCAGCGAGGTGGCCGCGGCGGCGGCGAGCAGCGCGCGGCGCGAAGGGTCGAGGATCATCGGGCGTTCAGGTGGGCTTCACGCCGAACGCAAACGCGAGCAGCGAGAAGGTGACGAAGGCGAGCACGGTGCTGCTCATGATGATGCGGGCCACGCGGCCGTTGTCGGCACCATAACGTTCCGCCAGCAGTGACACGTTGCTGGCACTCGGCAGCGCGGCGGCGAGCGTCAGCACGGTGAGCTGGAAGGCCGACAGCGGCGCGCCCAGCTGGCGCGCCGCCACCGCCAGCATGAACACCAGCAGCGGGTGCACGAAGAGCTTGATCAGCGCCACCGGCAGGAAATCGGCCACCGGCGTGCGCGTGTGCGCGTGCTGGCTGGAACGCCACAGCACCGCGCCGATGGTGAACAGCGCCACCGGCGACGCCGAGTCGGCCAGCATGCGCACCACGGTCTCCACCGCGCCGGGCAGCTTGAGGCCAGTCACCGAGAACAGCGCGCCGAGCGCAATGGACCACGGCAGCGGGTTCGACAACGCGCCGCGCAGCGCGCGCAGCGCCGCCGCCTTCGAGCCCTGCCCGGCCGCACCGTGCGCCTGCGCCAGCGCGATGCACAGGCTGCTGGTGACGAAGAGGTCGGCCAGGATCGAGCAGATCACCGGCCCCGCGGCGCCGGCGCCCATCAGCGCCACCAGCAGCGGCACGCCCATGAAGCCGGTGTTCGGGAACGCCGCCACCAGCGCACCGAACGCGGCGTCCTTCAGGTGCACGCGATCATTGAGCGACACCGCCACCGTGAAGAACACGATCATCAGCGCGGCGGCCAGGTACACCGCCAGCACGGCGGGATTCAGCAGGTCCAGGATCGGCGTGCCGGCGCCGAAGCGGAACAGCATGCAGGGCAGCGCGAAGTACAGCACGTAGGCGTTGAGCCCGGGAATGGCGCTTTCCGGCAGCACGTGGCGGCGCGCGGCCAGGTAGCCGCAGAGCACGAGGGCGAAGAACGGGACGGTGACGGCGAGGATGGACTGCACGGGGCGGGAGTATCGCAACCGCCGCGGCAGGGCGCGCCTTCGGCCGACGCCGGCGGTGCACCCGGCCGGCGTCGCCGATGGCGCGCGTCAGAGTTCGCTGAGACCGGGGGTCGGCTTGTGAACCCCGTCGACCTCGATCCTGCCGCCGGCGATGGACACCATCTTCGGGCTGCCGTCCGCCTTGCGCGAGAAGGTCCGGAAGGCGAAGCGCGGGTGCTCGACGGCGTCCTCGCTGATGTCGCTGAGCAGGCGTGCCGCGATCGCCTCCCCCAGCATCAGGCTGCGCGCGTTGTCGGTCCTCCAGTGCACGCCGCCCATGGTGCGGCCCATCGCGACGTTCTGGGCCAGCTTGTTCAGCTCGCCTTCGATGGTCAGCTTGCCGGCCTCGAATCGCCCGAGGTCGATGCGCTCCCAGGCCTGGTTGTGGCGGCCGGTGACGTAGGCCTTCATCGGGGCCTTCGAACCGTAGGGCACTTCGGATTCGCCCAGGGTCGACAGCGCCAGCGGCTTGCCCTTCTCGTCGAACAGGTTGAAGAACGCCTTCAGGACCGTCACGCAGGCACCGGCCACCGTGGCGTGACCGGCGCCGTAGGCCGGGTGGGCCGGGCTGCCGGGCGTGAAGGCCATCGGCAGCAGGTAGCCGCCGTGGGCCTTGCGCACCCGGGTGGCGGCCTCGGTCTCGAACACCCACGCGGGCAGGCCGTACGCGCGCTTCTTCAGCGTGCCGTCCTGCATCGGGGCGCCGACGCCTTCCACGTGCACCAGGCCGCCGTAGGCCTCCGGCCGCAGCCGCAGGTGGGTCTGCCACTTCTGGAACCACACCACCTTGAGGGCCCGCGTCGCCACCTCGGACACCAGCGCCAGGATGTGGGGGCCGCCCAGCACGCCGAAGCCCGCGTCGCGCCGCCCCATGTCGGCGTACGGATTGCCCGGCGTCCACTTCGCGCCGCCCGACAGCAGGAGCAGCGCGGCGTTGAAGTACGCCTGGTGCAGCGCATCCTTGTTCACGAAGCGCGCCAGGTCGCGCATCGTGCTGATGTAGCGCGGCTGGTCCTCGAAGTGGTCGGGCCCGTCCTCGTTCGCGCCCGGGTAGGCCTGGCCGTACCCGTCGCAGCCCGTGTTCTGCGCACGCAGCCAGTCCCCGAACGTGGTGAGGTAGGCGGCCCCGCTCTTGTAGGGCCGCTGCTTCGCGTCGATGGTCTGGGTGCCGTACACCGCCGGCCGCATGAAGAACTGGCTCAGCATGGGGCCGACCTCCTCGCCGGGCAGGCCCAGCCGGAAGAGGTTGTCCCGGGTGAAGAGGCTGGCCGCCGGCTTGCCATCGGGCGCGCCGGGCAGGTCGACACCGGTCCACAGCCGGTCCGCGGCCTTCGCGCCGGTGGTGTCCACGGCGCGCCCGAACGCGGTGTTGATCTCGCCCGCGGCGTTGCCCACGAGCTCGTTCGACGCGAACTCGTTGAACGGCACGTCGCGCAGCAGCGCCATCCAGTAGAGCTCCGTCATCTCCGCGGCGGTGGCGTCGGAAAGCACCCGCGGCGCGGCCGGCATCTGGTAGGCCGCCGGCGCGTCGGTGAGCCGGTCCTTGGCCAGGCCGGCGCGCGGGTTCACCAGCTGGGCGGACCCATTCGGGTCGGCCGGGACGTTGTCGAAGTTGCCGCTCTGCCGCGCGGCGTTCAGCGCATCGAACGCCGCGGGGATCACCTCTCCGTAGGCGTTGTGCGGCAGCGTCTTGTGGAAACTGCCGATGCCGCGGACGGTCTCGGCCGAACCGCCGGCAAGCTTGAATTGCGCGTCGATATCGCCATTGGGCGTCTGCTTGGCGATCGGCGCGGGCGAGGGGGGCATCCTGGTCATGGCTGGCTCTCCGTTGGGGGTGCCGCATCCTCGGGTCGCATCGCCCGGCCGGCATCATCCGGCCTCAGTACGACCTGACTTTCGAATGTAGGGGCCAGCGCCGGGCGTCCGCAACGCGGGGGACGGTCGCGGCGGCGGGCGCCCGACGCGGGCGTATAAGCCTTCGCATCCGAAAGGAGAGCGTGATGAAGCCGTTGCCCCATCGATCGCCTCGTCCGTTCCGTGCGCGGTGGCTCGCACCGCTGCTGCCGGCGCTGCTGATCGCGAGCTGCATGTCGATCAACGAACCGCCCAAGGGCGGCAACGTGCTGAACCCCGTGGTGGCGAAGGTCCAGGTCGGCACGGTCTGCGGCACGCCGTTCCGTGCCTTGCTCGATGGCGTGGACGTGACCTCGCTGTTCTCGCCCGCGGCGCCGTCCTCGGGCGTCACGCAGGCCAGTTTCGCCAGCCTGTCCAGCGGCGCGCACACGCTCACCACGTCGGCCGACGTGCAGCACTGGTTCCTGGTTCCCTACTGCGCCAGTGCCAGCGACACGGCCACCTTCCAGGTGAACGCCGACACGCCCTACATGGCCGCCTGCCGCGCGCAAGGCGTGCCGATACCGCCCGACTGGGCCGAGACGGGCACGGCGTGGGTCAACCAGGGCAACCTGAACACCAGCGGCGGCGGCACCAACCTGCTGCAGGGCCCCGTGGACGCGCACGTGTGGACCTACACCGACCCCAGCGTGCGCGGCGCCTGCGTCGCGCTGCCGCGCGGAGGCGGCACCCCGGGCGACCCCGGCAGCCTGGCCGGCATCATCTGCCAGGGCGCCTCCGGGAAGGCCTGCTTCTGGGACAACCAGCGCAGGTCCGATCCCGCCTACACGCTCGGGTGGCGGGGCCAGCGCCTCGTGATCTCGGAACTGGTGGACGGCACGCTCTTCGCCACCGGCGGGAACATCGGCGGGCGCTGCACCAACTGCCACAGCGGCGAGAACGTCTTCCTGATCTCTCCGGACGATCCGACCTGGGCCAAGCTGCTGCGCGGCCCGCTGAACGGCGGCCCGAGCGGCGGCCGCTTCACCACGCAGGTGGACAGCGGTCGCTACACGGCGCTGCCGGAGATGCAGACCGACTGGGTCAACGAGGTGACGCCGGGCGGCACCTGCGGCGCCGGTTGCCACGAACGGCCGACGGAACTCGTCCTCATGCTGCGCGACAACTTCAACGCGACGGCGCCGCTCAACCGCATGCCGATGCCGCCCGCCTGCGCAGCCAGCAGCTGCAACGGCACGCCTTGAAGGGAGGGTGCACCATGAAGAACCGAACCGCCGGCGCCGTGGCCGGGCTCCTGCTCGGCGCCGCCCTCGCCGCGTCGCACACCGCGATGGCGCAGGCGCCGGACCCGATCGCCTTCATCGGCCACGGCGTGATGTTCGACGCGGCGGGCCGGCCGATAGCGCCCACGCCGACGTTCATCGAGCGTGCGCAGAACCACTACATCGAGCGCCTGTCCGCGCGCCTGCAGCCGGCGCAGAAGAGCGCGTTCAGCGCCGAGCGCGCCCGCCACCTGGAGACCA
This sequence comes from Rubrivivax sp., assembly GCA_044226255.1. Lineage (GTDB taxonomy): Bacteria > Pseudomonadota > Gammaproteobacteria > Burkholderiales > Burkholderiaceae_C > Rubrivivax. The sequence goes on along the minus strand of JBGAHJ010000011.1, from coordinate 11,227 downwards.
CCCGGCGCCTGGGCACCGACGCGGCGGCAGCCGATCCGCAAGCCGCGCTGGTCGTCAACGCCGCGCTGATCGACTGGTTGATCAAGGCCGTGCCGACGGCCGACAGCGGCGCGCTGGCGAGCAGGAACAACCTGATGAAGGCCCGGCTGCGCCAGCGCCTGTTCCCGCCGCAGGTGGGCACGCCCTACAGCGCACCCCCGGAAATGCTGGACCTGCTGAAGAGCCCACCGGCCGGCGACGGCCGGAAGTAGCGCCTGCGCGGCATGGGGCCGGCAGCGCGTAAGCTCGCGCCATGCAAGCCCTGTTCTCCACCCTCGCCCGCGCGTTCCGCCTGCTCTGGTCGTTCCTCGACGGTACGCGCCGCGCCATCCTGAACCTGGTGCTGCTGGCCTTCATCAGCCTGCTGCTCTGGGGCCTGCTGCGCGGCGGCCCGCCGGCGCTGCAGCCGAAGACGGCGCTGGTGATCGACCTTGCCGGCCGGCTGAGCGAACAGCGCGCCGGCAGCACGCGCGACAACGCGCTGCAGCAGCTGCGCGGCCAGACCGAGGCGCAGACGCGGCTGCGCGACGTGCTGGCGGTGCTGGACGCCGCCGCGAAGGACCCGCAGGTGCCGCACGCGCTGCTGCTCACCGACAACCTGGGCCGCGCCGGCCTGGCGTCGCTGCGCGAGGTGGCCGCGGCGATCGAGCGCTTCAAGGCGGCGGGCAAGCCGGTGTACGCCTGGGCGTCGGACTACGACCAGCGCAGCTGGTACCTCGCGGCGCACGCCAGCGAGGTGTGGGTGCACCCGATGGGCGGCGTGCAGGTGCAGGGCTTCGGCGGCTACCGCAACTACTACAAGGACCTGCTGGACCGCCTGGGCCTGACCGCCAACGTGGTGCGCGCCGGCAAGTTCAAGAACGCCAACGAGCACCTCACCGCCAGCGGCCCGTCGCCCGAGACGCAGGAGGCCGAAGGCGCGCTGCTGCAGTCGCTGTGGGGCAGCTGGACCACCGGTGTCGAGAAGGCGCGCCAGCTGCCGGCCGGCAGCGTGATGCAGGCCATCGACTCGCTGCCCGCCAGCCTGGTGGAAGCCGGCGGCGATTCGGCGCAGTGGGCGCTCAAGCGCAAGTGGGTGGACGCGTTGAAGACACGCGACGAGGTGCGCGCCACGCTGATCGAACGCGGTGCGAAGGAGGAGCGCAGCTTCCGCCAGGTCTCGGCGGGCGACTACCTGGCGCGCATCAAGCCGCGCTTCGGCGGCGACGCAGTGGGCGTGGTGGTGGCCGAAGGCGGCATCGGCGACGGCCAGGCCGGGCCCGGCGCGATCGGGGGCCTGAGCACCGGCGAGCTGATCCGCCGCGCGCGCGAGGACGAGAAGATCAAGGCCATCGTGCTGCGCGTGAACTCGCCCGGCGGCAGCGCCTTCGGCTCGGAGCTGATCCGGCGCGAGCTGGAGCTCACGCGCAAGGCCGGCAAGCCGGTGGTGGTGTCGATGGGCGACGTGGCCGCCAGCGGCGGCTACTGGATCAGCATGGCCGCCGACGAGGTGATCGCCGACGAGGCCACCGTCACCGGCAGCATCGGCGTGGTGGCCATGCTGCCCAGCGCACAGGGTGCGATGCAGAAGCTGGGCATCCACACCGCCGGCACGCACACCACCTGGCTGGCCGGCGCCTACGACCTGCGCCGCGGCGCCGACCCGCGCTTCCTGCAGCTGATGCAGGCCGGCGTGGACCGCACCTACCGCGACTTCACCACCAAGGCCGCCGCCGCGCGCCAGCGCACGCCGGAGCAGATCGACGCCGTGGCCCAGGGCCGCGTGTGGTCGGGCAAGGACGCGCTGGGCCACGGCCTGGTGGACCGCCTGGGTTCCTACGGCGACGCGCTGAAGGCCGCCGCCACGCGCGCCAAGCTGGCCGACGGCTACCGCGTGGAGTACGTGGAGATGCCGCCCAGCCGCTGGGACGTCTGGCTGCAGCGCTTCGGCCTGGCCGAGCTGGCCGCGAGCGCGGCACCGGCCCCGGACGAAGCGCTGGCCCGCACCGCCGGCGCGCTGCTGGGCGTGCCGCTGCCGGCCGCGCAGGAGCTGCTGCAGGACCTGCAGTGGCTGGGCGAGACGGGCCGCGACGGCCGCCCCGGCCAGCCGGCCGCGCACTGCCTGTGCAGCGCGCCCTGAGCGGTTTCGCTCAGGCCTTCTGCGGCCCCGGCCGCCCCGCTTCCACCACGTAGCGGCCCTGCACGCCCGCAGGGCTTGCGGGGTCGCGCGCGTCCTGCACCACGCGCAGCTCGGCCTGCAGGCGCTTCGGCTCCAGCGTGAAGCGCATCGTGCCGCGCTGGTCGCTGCGCGCGTGGTGCAGGTGCGGGTTGAGCTGGCGGAACAGGTCCAGCCGCTGCTGCGGCAGGCCCAGGCTGCTGATGCTGGTGCCGCAGAACTCGCTGGCGATCACCGGTGTCTTCGGGTCGTCCCAGGCCGCGTAGCCGCCGGGCTTCAGGTCGGCCACGTAGTTGGCGTGCACGTCGCCGCCGAGCGCCACCACGCCGGGCACCCGGCGTTCGGCCACCGCGGCCAGCAGGCGTTCGCGGGCCGCGGGGTAACCGTCCCAGCCGTCGGTCCAATAGCGCCCGGGCTCGCGTCCCTTCGAACCACCGGCCGGGTCTTCCTGGTTGCAGCGCGCCATCAGCGTCTGCTGCGCCAGCAGGTTCCAGGGCCGGTCCAGGCTCCAGCCTTCGGCCAGCCAGCGCTCCTGCTCGGCGCCCAGCAGCGTGCGCCTGGGGTCGGCCAGCGCGGCGCACTCGGCCACGCGCACGGTGTTGCTGCCGCCGCGGCCGGGGTTGGGGCACACCTGCACGTCGCGCATCTGGCGGTCGTCGACGAGGTGGATGCGCGCCAGCCGCCCCCAGTCAAGGCGGCCGTACATCCGCATCGCGCCGTTCACCGGGCGCGCGGCCTTGGGCAGCGGCATGAACTCCCAGTAGGCCTGGTAGGCGGCGGCGCGCTGGGCGGCGAAGTTCGGCTGCAGGTCCTGGCCCTGGAGGCCGGCGTAGTCGTTGTCGACCTCGTGGTCGTCCCACACCAGGAGCCACGGCGCCGCCGCGTGCGCCGCCTGCAGCGCGGGGTCGCCCTTGTACTGCGCGTAGCGCGCGCGGTACTCGGCCAGCGTGCGCACCTTGCCGCCTTCGTGGCGGCGCGGCGGGTCGTTGCCGGTCTGCGTGGCGCCGTACTCGTAGATGTAGTCGCCCAGGAACAGCACCAGCTCGGGCGGCGCGGCGGCCACGTCGCGCCAGGCGGCCCAGTGGCCGCTGTCCCAGCGCTGGCAGCTGGCGATCGTGAAGTCCAGGCGTGCCACCGCCGCGTCGGGCGCCGGCGCGGTGCGGGTGCGGGCCGTGGCGCTCTGCTGGCCGAGCGCGGCGAAGCGGTAGAAGTACGGCCGCGCCGGCTGCAGGCCGGTGGGTTCGGCATGCACGCTGTGGTGGTCGGCGGCGATGGCGAGTTCCTCGCCGCGCGCGGCGATGCGGGTGAAGGCCTCGTCCTCGGCCAGCTCCCACGTGACCTTCACTTCGGCCGGCAGCCCGGGCCCGGTGAGCAGGGTCCACAGCACGATGCGGTCGGCCTGCGGCTGGCCGGACGCGACCCCGTAGCCGAATCGCTCCACGTCGGCCGCCCCGGCATGGCGCAGGAACCAGGGCGCGGCCGCGGCACCGGCCAGCCAGTGGCGGCGCCTGATCACGCCCCCGGCCCTTGCAGCCGCTGCGCCGGCGGCTGCGCCAGGTCGTCGAGCGTCAGTCCCTGCTGCCGCAGCAGCGTCTCCAGCGCCGGCACCAGCGGGCCCAGGCGCTCGTCCACCGCGGCGCGGACCGTGTCGACGAAGACCTGCGTCTGGCGCTCGATCTCGATGTTCAGCGCCGCGCCTGGTGTCTTCTCGCCGAAGGTGGTCATGCGCAGCGTCTCGGGGATCAGCCACACCTCGAACCAGCCCGAGCCGTCGCGTTCGCGCTGCGCCTCGGCCACCGTGAGGCTGGCGCCGTTCACCGCGATGTAGCCCTTGGCGAACACGTAGCGCATCCACGGCGCCGGCACCCCGATGCGCAGCACGTGGTTGTTCTGCGGCTGGCGCACCTGCAGCACGCGCGCCTGCACGTCGATGTGGCCCGACAGCGGGTGGCCGCCGATCTCGGCGCCGTCCCTCGCCGCGCGCTCCACGTTGATGCGGCTGCCTTCCCGCAGCTCGCCCAGCGTGGTGAGGTTGAGGCTCTGCTGCATCACGTCGAAGTCGGCCGCGCCTTCGCGCAGCGTGGTGACGGTGAGGCACACGCCGTCCACCGCCACGCTGGCGCCGACGGCCAGCCCCGCGTCGAAGCCGGGCGGAAAGGCCAGCGTGAAACTGCGCAGGCCGGGCTGGTCCTGCAGGGAACGGACGGAGGCGATGCCCTGGACGATGCCGGTGAACATGGCGGCAGCTTAGCAGCCGCGCGGGGGTGGCCGGCTACTCGCGCAGCCGCTCGCGCACCATCACCTGCAGCGCGCCGATCGCGCGCGCGCACGCCACCTCCAGCTCGGCGATGGCACCGTGGTCGGTGGCGGCGTCGGCCTCCAGGCCGCTGCACTCCATCGCGCGCGCCAGGCACACCAGCTCCATCGCGCCCAGCGTGGCGCCGTTGCTCTTGAGCGAATGCGCGGCGCGGCGGAACAGGTCGGCGTCGGCGGCCTCGCGGCCGCGGCGCAGGTCCGCCAGCATCTTGGGCGCTTCGCGCGCGAAAGTGTCGACCAGCCGGGCGACGAAATCCGGTCCGATGTGGGCGCGCAGCTCCTGCAGCGCACTCGGGTCTATGACGTGCAACTCGGTTCCCTCCGTGTGGCGGGTGCAGTCTCAAGCCCATGGCGACCACGCGGCGACCACCAAATGCGGTGCCACCCTGTGACGCATTCACACCGGCCGCCCTTACGATCCCGGCATGGACGACGACCGCGCGCGCGAGACCACCGCCAGCTTCAGCCTGGCCGCGCCGCCGGCGGGTTTCGTCGACGACCCCTACCCCGTCTACGCGCAGCTGCGCCGGCATTCGCCGGTGCATCCGCTGGGCCCGAACAGCGTGCTGCTGACGCGCCACGCCGACGTGCTGGCCGTCTACCGCAGTCCGCTTGCCAGCAGCGACAAGCGCCTGGAGTTCGCACCGCGGCTGACCGCCGGCACGCCGATCTACGAGCACCACACCACGAGCCTGGTGTTCAACGACCCGCCGCTGCACACGCGGGTGCGGCGCATCCTGATGGGCTCGCTCAGCCAGCGCGCCATCGCGCGCATGGAGGCCGGCGTGGTGGCGCTGGTGGACAGCCTGCTCGAACGGCTGCCGGGCGAGGCCGCGCCCGACCTCATCGAGCACTTCGCGGCGCAGATCCCGGTCGAGGTGATCGGCAACCTGCTGGCCGTGCCGCGCGCCGAGCGCGGGCCGCTGCGCGGCTGGTCGCTGGCGATCCTGTCGGCGCTGGAACCCGCGCCTGCCGCGCCGCTGCTGGCGGCGGCCAGCACGGCCGTCGTCGAGTTCACCACCTACCTGCGCGAGCTGGTGGCCGAGCGCCGCCGCCGGCCCGGCGACCCCGACACCGACGTGCTGACGCGCCTGATCGAAGGCGACGAAGCGGGCCAGCTCAGCGAGTCCGAGCTGCTGCACAACTGCATCTTCCTGCTCAACGCCGGCCACGAGACCACCACCAACCTCATCGGCAACGGCATGCACGCGCTGCTGACGCAGCGCAGCCAGTTCGAGCGGCTGCTGGCCGACCCGTCGCTGATCAACTCGGCGCTGGAGGAGCTGCTGCGCTACGAGAGCCCGCTGCAGCTGAACAACCGCCTGGCCGGCGGCGACATCGAGATCTGCGACCGCACGCTGCCGGCCGGCACCTTCGTCACCCTGGGCGTGGGTGCCGCCAACCGCGACCCGCTCGCCTTCGACCACCCCGACGAACTCGACATCGCGCGCCGCCCGAACAACCACCTCGCGTTCGGCCAGGGCGCGCACGCCTGCTCGGGCATGAACGTGGCGCGGCTGGAAGGCCGCATCGCCATCGGCGAGCTGGTGCGGCGCTTCCCGAAGCTGGGCCTGGCCGGCGCGCCGCTGCGCGACCGCCGCGTGCGCTTCCGCGGCCTGCGCAGCCTGCCGGTCACGCTGGGCTGAGCGCGCGCTTGGAGCCGTTCAAGAACCTGCTCAACGAGGCCCTGGTGCGGGCCGCCGCCGGCCACCTGCTGCGCGTGCATGCGGGTTTCGACGGCGCGCGTTTCGTCGCGCTGGCCACGCAGGGGCTGGACACTCTGGAGATGAAGGCGCGTGCGATGCAGATCGCCGGCGCGCTGGAAGCCACGCTGCCCGGGGACTTCAGCACCGCGGCCGATGTGCTGCAGGCCGCGCTGGCACCCGCGCCCGACCACGAGCGCCTGGGCGAGATGCACCGCTCCGAAGAAGGCCTGGCGGGCTGGATCCTGTGGGCCGCCGGCGAATACGTGGCCCGCCGCGGCATGGCCGATCCCGAGCGGGCGCTGGCGCTGCTGGCCGAGCTGACCCAGCGCTTCAGCGCCGAGTTCGCGATCCGGCCCTTCATCGTGGCGCACCCGCAGCTGGCCTTCGCCACGCTTCGGCGCTGGACCACGCATCCCAGTTCGCACGTGCGCCGGCTGGCCAGCGAGGGCAGCCGCCCGCGCCTGCCCTGGGGCCTGCAGCTGAAGGCGCTGATCGAAGACCCCTCGCCCACGCTGCCGCTGCTGCGCGCGCTGCAGGACGACGAGAGCGAGTACGTGCGCCGCAGCGTGGCCAACCACCTCAACGACATCGCGAAGGATCACCCGGCGCTGGTGGCGCAATGGCTGGAAGAGCACCTGCCCGACGCCCCGGCCCCGCGCCGCGCGCTGCTGAAGCACGCCAGCCGCACGCTGGTGAAGAAGGGCGACCCGCGCGTGCTGAAGGCCTGGGGCCTGGGCACGCCGCTGCGTGGCAGCGCCACGCTGGCGCTGACGCCGGCGCGCGTGAAGCTGGGCGGTGCCGTGCAGCTGCAGCTGCAGCTGGTGTCGGCCGCCGCGAAGCCGCAGCGCCTGGTGATCGACTACGCGGTGCACCACGTGAAGGCCGACGGCCGGCTCTCGCCCAAGGTCTTCAAGGGCTGGAACGTGGAGCTGCCGGCGCGTGGCACGCTCGCGCTCTCGAAGCGCCACCCGGTCAAGCCGGTCACCACGCGCCGCTACCACGCCGGGCGGCACGTGGTGGAGGTGCTGGTCAACGGCCGCGTGGTGGCGGAAGCCGCGTTCGAGCTGTCGATCCCGAAGGGGATGCAGGGCTAGCGGTCGACCTGCAGGACGCGCACCGTGCGCGCCGGCACCGTGAAGCGGCCCGAGAGATCGAGCTTCTCGCCGCTGATCACGTCGACGCCCGAGGCACCCGCCGGCAGCACCTCGGCAAAGCGCGCCGCGTCCAGGGTGCGCGGTTCCTTCGCCTTGTTCAGCACCACCATCACGCGGTCCTTCGAGCCTTTGGCGCCATGGCGGAACCAGACGTAGGTGCCGTCTTCGGGTGCGAAGTGGCGCAGCCGGCCGTGGTGCACCACCGGCTGCGTCTTGCGCCAGTTCAGCAGCTTCCTGACGAAGGCCTGCGCCTCGCGCTGCGCGTCGCTCAGGCCCGCACCGGTGAAGGCGTTGACCGCGTCGCCGGGCCAGCCGCCGGGGAAGTCCTGCCGCACCGCGCCGTCGTCGCGCTGCTTCGGGCTCGTCATCAGGATCTCGGTGCCGTAGTAGAGCTGCGGCGTGCGCGGCATCGTCAGCACATAGGCCAGCGCCATGCGCCACAGCGCGATGTCCTCGTCCAGGATGCTGTAGAGGCGGGGTACATCGTGGTTGCCTTCGAACAGCACCATGTTCGCCGGCTCGGGGTACAGCAGGTCGTTCACCAGCGCCTCGTACAGCGCGTTCAGTCCGCTCTGGAATCCGTCGTCCTGCGCCAGCGCGCGGCGCAGCGCGTCGTGCAGCGGGAAGTCCATCATGCTGGGCATGGACGACACATGCCCGCTGCGGTTCTTCACGCCGCGCAGCCAGTGCGCCACCACCACCGGCTGCGAACTCCACTCCTCGCCCACCATGTTGAAGGCCGGGTACTCCTGCATCACGCGCCGCGTGAACGCCGCGAGGAAGTCCTTGTCGGAATAGCCATAGGTGTCGATGCGCAGGCCGGCGAGCCCGGCGAACTCGATCCACCAGATCGCGTTCTGCGTCTGGTAGGTGGCCAGCAGCGGCTGGCGCTGGTCGGGGTCGGGCATGGTGTCGACGAACCAGCCTTCGGTGAAGGCGCGTTCGTCGGCGCGGCTGGCATACGGGTCGGCCACCGCGGTGCGCGCGTGGTTGGTGGGCTTGAAGCGGCCGGCGTGGTTGATCCAGCCGGGCATCGGCAGGTCGCGCATCCACCAGTGCCGGCTGCCGATGTGGTTCGGCACGAAGTCCATGATCAGCCCGATGCCGCGGCGCCTGGCCTCCTGCGCCAGGCGGCGGTAGTCGTCGTTGGTGCCGAAGCGCGCGTCGATGCGGTAGGTGTCCGTCGCCGCGTAGCCGTGGTACGAGTACGCGGGCTGGTTGTTCTCGGTGAGCGGCGTGGGCCACAGCATCGTGAAGCCCATCGCCTGGATGTAGTCCAGGTGGTCGATGATTCCCTGGATGTCGCCGCCGTGCCGCCCGCCGGACTTCTCGGCGCGGTTGGCCTTCTCCAGCATGCCGGGCATGTCGTCGTTGGCCGGGTTGCCGTTCGCGAAGCGGTCGGGCATCAGGTTCAGCATCACGTCGGCCGGGCCGAAGCCGCGCCGCTGCGCCGAACCCGGCTCGCGCGCCCGCATCTCGTACGGCACGGTCTTCGTCGCGCCGTTCAGCGTGAAGCGCAGCGGCACCGCGCGCGGCTTCGCGCCGGGCGCGATGCGCACGTCGACGAAGAGGTAGTTGGGGCTGGCGACGCGCTGCGTGCCGGTGATGCGGAAGTCGGCCGCGCCCGAGGCCACCTGCGCGCCGCCGATGCCGGGGCCGTGCACCAGCAGCTGCAGCCGGTCGCTCTGCATGCCCACCCACCAGTTGGGCGGCTCGATGCGCTCGAGCTCGACGGCCTGCGCGGGCAGTGCGAGGAGGCAAAGCAGCAGCGCCGCCATGCGGCGCACGGCGTCACCAGGCACTGGCCGCATCGATCTCCGCCTTGTCTTGCGCTGACAGTTGCAGCTGCGCCGCCGCCACCAGTTCCGCCATCTGCGCCAGCGAGGTGGCGCTGGCGATCGGCGCGGTGATGGAAGGCCGTGCGATCTGCCAGGCCAGCGCCACCTGGCCGGTGGTGGCCTTCCGCCGCGCGGCCACCACGTCCAGCGCGGCCAGCACGCGCAGGCCGCGTTCGTTCAGGTAGCGCTTGACGACGTTCTGGCCACGCGCGCTCTTGCCCGCGTCTTCCGCCGCGCGGTACTTCCCGGTGAGGAAACCGGCCGCCAGGCCGTAGTAGTTGATGACGCCGACGTTCTCCGCCAGGCACAGCGGCTCCAGCGTTTCTTCGTAGACCTGCCGGTCGATCGGGTTGAACAGCGGCTGCAGGCTCTGGTAGCGCGGCAGCCCTTGTTCGCTGCCGATGCGCAGCGCATCGGCCAGCCGTGCCGCGGTGAAGTTGGACGCGCCGATCGCGCGCACCTTGCCGGCCTGGATCAGTTCGGCATAGGCGCCCAGCGTCTCCTCGATGGGCGTGTCGGGGTCGTCGACGTGCGACTGGTAGAGGTCGATGTGGTCGGTCTGCAGCCGGCGCAGGCTGTCTTCCACGGCCTGGCGGATCCACGCCGGCTTGAGCCCCTGCCGGCCCTCGCCCATCTTGTTGCCGACCTTGGTGGCGAGCACCACGCGGGCGCGCTTGCCGGTCTTCTTCAGCCACCGGCCGATCACCGTCTCCGACTCGCCGCCCGCATGGCCCGGCGCCCAGGCCGAGTAGACGTCGGCGGTGTCGATGAAGTTGAAGCCGGCATCGAGCCAGGCATCCAGCAGCGCGAAGCTGGTCGCTTCGTCCGCCGTCCAGCCGAACACGTTGCCGCCCAGGCACAGCGGCGACACCATCAGGCCGGAGCGGCCCAGTTCACGCGGGTTCATCAAAGCCGTTCCTCCCGGAAGAGATCGAGCTTGTCCTGCACCGCTCGGTCGGAGAAGCTGAACAGCACCGCGTCCTCGCTGGCGCTGTGCTGCGCGGTGAACCAGCTCGGCACCACGAAGTGGTCGCGTGGGCCCCATTCGAAGACCTGGTCGCCCACGCGCGTGGTGCCGTGGCCTTCCACCACCGAGAAGATGGTGCCGTCGGTGGAACGGTACGGCCGCGTCTCGAAGCCGCGTGGCAGCAGCTGCATCCAGGTGGCCAGCGTCGGCATGGCCCAGCCGCCGTTGACCGGGTTCACGTAGCGCATCTTGTGGCCGTGCCAGGCGTTGATCTCGCGGAAGCGCGCCATCTGCTCCAGCGCGTCGCGCGTGCGGGCGTAGGGGTAGTTGAAGATCGGCGAGGTGAGCGTGCCCCACGCGTGGTCCACCGGCAGCAGGTTGCTGCCGCTTTCGGCCAGCGCCGCGCCTTCGGGGCGGTGGATGGGCTGCACCTGGCCGCCGTACCCTTCGCGGAAGCTGGCGCCCAGGAAGTTCACCAGGTGCATGTCGAGCCCGTCGAGCCAGACCATCGGTGCATCGCCTTCGTTGCCGTGGTCGTGCCAGGTCATCGACGGCGTGATCACGAAGTCGCCCGGCGACATGCTCGTCTTCTCGCCCGCCACCGCGGTGTAGGCGTTGTGGCCTTCGACGATGAAGCGCAGCGCCGAGGCCACGTGGCGGTGCGCAGGCGCGATCTCGCCCGGCAGGATCACCTGCAGCCCGGCGAACAGGCTCTGCGTGATGCGGCTCTGGCCCGGCAGGCCCGGGTTCTCGAGGATCAGCACGCGGCGCTCGGCTTCCTCGGTGCTGATGAGCCGGCAGGCTTCCATCAGGTAGGGGCGCACGTCGGCGTAACGCCAGTGCGCGGGCAGCGCGGCATGGCGCGGGCGCTCGGGCACCAGGCCGTGCAGCACGCGCCACAGCGGCGCCAGGTTCTGCCCCTGCGCCCGCTCGTAGAAACCACTGCGGCCGGCCTCGGCGGCACGGTCGACGGTGGCCACCATGCCGCTGTCGTCGACGGCGGGCCGGCTGGGTGACGGGTTCATCGCGGCTCCTGGGGCGGGGGTCGGCGC
>JBGAHJ010000040.1:0-19276 GCA_044226255.1 Rubrivivax sp. | reverse complement strand
GCCGCGCGCGGGCTGCCGCTGCACGGCCCGCGCGAATGCGAGATCCCCAACACCGGCATCAACCGCCTGCGCTGGGACGGCGACCGGCTGCAGATCGACAGCTGGGGCGAGGCCGAGCACCTGGCCGGGCTGCCCGAGCAACCGAGCACGCGGGCACCCCGCGGCTGAGGGTTTGCGCGTAAACACCTAGTGCCGATGCGCTGATATTTACTAAACACTCCCAGGCGTTTCGGACGTCATGGGAGAGTGGGATGAAAGAAGGAGACGTGCGCCGCATCGTCATCGTCGGCGGTGGCACGGCCGGCTGGATGGCGGCTGCGCCCTTGTCGCTCGTGATGGGGGCCGGCACGCGCGGCGCGCGCGAGATCACGCTGATCGAATCGCCCGAGATCGGCACCATCGGCGTGGGCGAGGCCACGCTGCCGACGATCCGCTTCTACAACAGCATGCTGGGCCTGGACGGCAACGACTTCATCGCCAGGACCCAGGCCACCTTCAAGCTGGGCATCGAGTTCAAGGACTGGGGCCACATCGGCAACCGCTTCTTCCACGGCTTCGGCGACTTCGGGCCGCCCATCGTCAACCGTTCGGCCTACCAGTACTGGCTGCGCCTGCGGCGCCTGGGCGAGTTTCCGCCGCTGGAGGACTGGTCCACCGCCACGGTGATGGCCAAGGCCAACCGCTTCTTCCCGCCGCGCGGCGATCAGCCCTCGGCGCATAACGCCTATTCGTATGCCTTTCACTTCGACGCCGGCCTGTATGCCGCTTACTTGAGGGACTATGCGCTGCAGCGCGGCGTGACCCGCGTCGAGGGCACCATCGTCGACGTCTCGGTGCGGCCGCGCGACGGCTTCGTCACCGGGGTGACGCTGGCCGACGGCCGCCGCATCGAGGGCGACCTGTTCATCGACTGCTCGGGCATGCGCGGCCTGCTGATCGAGGGCATCATGAAATCGGGCTTCGAGGACTGGAGCGCGATGCTGCCGGCCAACAGCGCGCTGGCGGTGCCCAGCGCCAATGCCGCGAGCCTGACGCCCTACACCACCTCCACCGCGCGCAGCGCCGGCTGGCAGTGGCGCATTCCGCTGCAGCACCGCATCGGCAACGGCCATGTCTACAGCAGCGGCTTCACCAGCGACGCCGAGGCCGAGCGCACGCTGATGCAGGGGCTGGACACCGCGCCGCTGGCCGACCCGCGGCCGATCCGCTTCACCACCGGCAAGCGGCGGCGCATGTGGGTGAAGAACGTCGTGGCCATCGGCCTGGCCTCGGGCTTCCTGGAACCGCTGGAGTCGACCAGCATCCAGCTCATCATGGACGGCGTGGGCCGCCTGATCGAGCTGTTCCCGGACCAGGGTTTCGACCCGTGGCTGGCCGCCGAATTCGACCGCCGCATGACCAAGCAGTACGAGTCGATCCGCGACTTCATCATCTTGCACTACAAGGTCAACCGCCGCGACGACAGCGAGTTCTGGCGCTATTGCCAGCACATGGCCATCCCGGACCGGCTGCAGCACCAGATCGAGCTGTTCCGCCACAGCGGACGGGTGGCGGTGATCGACACCGACAGCTTCGCCGAGCCGTCCTGGGTGTCGCTGTTCCTCGGCCTCGGGCTGCAGCCGGCGGGCTACGACCCGATGGTCGACCAGCTCGACGAGCAGCCCCTGCGCACGCACTTCGCGCGCCTGCGCGAAGCCATCGCCGGCACGGTGGCGGGCTTCCCCGACCATGCCGAGTACATTGCGCGGCAGGTGAGCGGGCCGGCTTAGCGCGCGGCCCCCGGCACGGTTCAGTACGTGTAGCTCACCTGCAGCGTGTAGCGCGGCCCGGAAGCGAACCAGGCGTGGCCCTTCATGCCGATGTTCTGCTGCATCAGCTGCTTGTAGACCGCGTTGGTGACGTTCTGGGCCTCGAAGCCGAACGAGAGCTTGTCGCTGGCCTTGTAGTGCAGGCCGATGTCCAGCTGGCCATAGCTGTCGCCCCATAGCGGCAGGCCCAGCGGCAGGTTGTGCTGGCCGTAGTTCGGGCTCGCCGGGTTGGTGTCCAGCGCGTCGGTCTGGTTCGGGCCGGTGTTGTCCGAGTTCAGCGCCACGCCGTACAGGTACTTCGAGCGCCAGCTGTAGGCCACCCGGGCCGAGAGCGGACCATAGTCGTACAGCAGCGCCAGGTTGAAGGCGTTGCGTGACAGGTTGGCGATCGGCAGCCCGGTGAACGAACGGCCGTCGGTGTCGCAGCCGTTGATGTTCAGGTTCAGGTTGTCGGCCCCTGCGCCCTGCGTGCAGTACTGCGAGTAGACCGTGTTGTAGCGGTCCTGCCGGCTGTCCACGTAGGTGTAGTTGGCCTGCACGCCGAAGCCCGACATCCAGCCCGGCAGCATGTCGAGGTAGCGCTGGAACGCGATCTCGAAGCCGCGCGCCCGACCCTTGGCACCGTTGACCGGCGCGGTGATCGAGAAGTCGTAGGTCTTGCCGTCCGCCGCCGCGACGCGGGTGGCGTAGGTCTGGTTGATGATGATGTCCTTCAGGTCCTTGTTGAAGGCCGCGAAGGTGAGCGAGCCGCTCTTGCTGAAGTACCACTCGGCGGTCAGGTCGGCCTGGTTCGAGCGGATGGGCTTGAGCATCGGGTTGCCCGAGGCGCTGCCGGTGAGCTTGAGCCCGTCGACGATGGTGACCTCCTTGCCGTCGATGGTCTCCTTGTGGCTGGTGAAGTCGCTCTGCATCGTGGTGTAGGCCTGCAGCTGCGAGAAGTCCGGCCGCGACACGGCCTTGGCCAGCGCGAAGCGGAACTGCAGGTCCGAGCGGGCCTTCATGCGCAGGTTCAGGCTCGGCAGCACGTTGGTGTAGCTGTTGCTCGTCTGCAGCTGGGTGGAGCTGCCGTTGAACGTGGGCAGCGTGCCGATCGAGCTGCTGGCGCCCTGCGGCGCGGCGCCGGCCGTCAGCACCACCGCGCCGTCGGCCTTGTTGTCGGTGCGCACCACGCGCACGCCGAGGTTGCCGTCCACCGGCATCTTCAGGTCGTCGAAGCCGAAGCGCAGCTGGGTGTACAGCGACTGGGTGCGCTCCTTCTGCTTGTTCAGGCTGGACAGGTCATTGGGGTCGAAGGTGGCCGGCGACCAGGGAATGCCGGTCCAGCTCTGGCCGCAGATGTCGGCGCCCACGCCATGCGATTCCTCGCACAGCTGCTTGGCGTAGTCGTGCAGCTTCTGGTAGCTGCCGGGGAAGCCGGCCGCCACCGCCATGCTGGGCATGATCAGCGGTGTCACCGAGGTGCGGCCGCCCATGAAGTTGTCGAACGGATGGTTCTGCACGCCATCGCCCGGGAAGCGCGACAGGTAGGCCAGCGAAGCCAGCGGCTGCCAGCCGTCGGCGCCGGCCTGCCAGGTCTGCGTGACCGCGGCCCAGTGGTAGAACGGATTGGAGTTCTGGGTCAGCGCGTCGCGGTCGGTCAGCCGCACGCCGAAGCGCAGGTCCTGCAGCACCGGGTGGTCGAACTGGTAGCGCGCGTCGCCCTTCCAGGCCTTCTGCTCCCCGGTGGCACGGTCCATGTGCTCCATCGTGAAGCCCCAGTAGTAGTTCGCCGGGTTGGACAGCAGCGCCGTGTCGGCCTGGTCGAACACCAGGCGCGGGATCGAGCCGTTCAGGTCCCAGGTCTGCTTGGGCATGTTGACGCCGGTGGACACCGTCGAGTCGAAGCCCTGGGTCTTGGACTTCACCAGCTGGAAGTCCGAGCTCAGGCGCCAGCGCTCGCTGGGCGACCAGACCAGGTTCCAGCTCAGCTCGTCGGTCTTCGACTGGCGGTCGAAGTAGCGCGTCTGGGCATTCATCGGAATGCCGCTCGAGGCCGAGCTGTTGGACAGCGAGCCCGAGGTCAGCACGCCCTGGCCGTCGAACCTGGCGTTCGACAGCACCATGTCGTACGGGTTGTAGCTGGCCTGGATGGCGTACTCGTCCCAGTAGAACTTGTACTTCGAATGGAACAGCGACAGCGAGGACTGCAGGTTGTCCTTGCGCCATTGCAGCGCGCCGTAGGCGCCTTCGCGGGTGCGCTCGAACTGCAGCGAACGCCAGCCCATGGCCTTGGGGAACCAGTGGCCGTTGACGGCTTCGTAGTAGGTCGACCCGTCGGGCTTGGTGCGCTGGGCGGTCTCCGGGTAGTAGGGGTCGACGTTGATGCCGTCGGTGCGCGTGCTGCTTTCGGAATAGGCCAGGTCGAGCAGCGCACCGAACTTGCCGAGGTCGGTGTTCCAGGTGTTGGTCACCAGGCCGCTGTACTCGGGCCGCGTGTTGCCGCGCAGCGTGGAGGTGCTGGCCTTGGCCGTCAGCGAGGCCTTGAAGCCGTTGTAGTCGAAGGGCAGTGCGGTGCGCAGGTTCACCAGGCCGCCGATGGCGCCTTCGATCTGCTCGGCCGAGGGGTTCTTGTACACGTCCACGCCGGCCATCAGCTCGGGCGGCACGTCCTCGAAGCTGAGCATGCGGCCGCCGTTGGCGCTGAAGGTCTCGCGCCCGTTGAGCTGGCTGCTGACGAAGGTGAGGCCGCGGATCGTGACGCCGGAGCCTTCCACCGAGTAGTGGATCGGGTCGCCGCGGGCCTGCGTGCGGTCCATCGAGACGCCGACGATGCGCTGCAGCACCTCGGTGACCGAGCGGTCGGGCAGCTTGCCGATGTCCTCGGCGACCACCGAGTCGACGATCTCGTCGGCGTCCTGCTTCAGCTTCTGCGACGAGATCAGTGACGCGCGCTGGCCGGTCACGATGACCACGTTGCCGTCCTTCTTGTCGTCTTTCTTCGCGTCGCTGGCTTGCGCCAGCGCCTGACCCGACCAGGCCATCAGGGCCTGCGCCGCAGCCAGCGAAAGGGCCGTTCTTCGGAAATGTGTCATGGGTTTGTCTCCAGAAGGGTGAGATGGGGCCGGTCGTCTCGGCGCCGGCAGGTCGTGTGCGCCCATCGCGCGAAAAAGGGGTCGAGGCAGCGGCGTTCAGCGGGTCAGCGTGATCTCCTGTGCGGGATGGTCCAGTGCCGTGGCGCGCAGCACGGCCGGCAGCGGCCCCTGCACCGCCACGAAGCGGGGCGCGCCGGGGAGCAGGTCGATGAAGTTGTCGGCGAAGCGCGTCGCCTCGGCCTGCAGCCACAGGCCCTTCAGCGGTCGCTGCACGCTGAGCTGCAGGCCGCCGTCGGTCGGCCGCACCTGCAGCCCGGCCGGCGCGAATCGGTGGAAGCGGAAGGGCTCGGGCCAGGCGCAATCCCGGGCGCACTCCGGGGCGTATTCAGAGGCGGGCGCCAGGCCCGCTGCCGCCCCGCCGCCGGCCTGCAGCGCGCGCAGCTCGCCCACCACCGGCTCGTCGGTGGGGGGCACGGCCCACTCGAATTCGCAGCTGGTGTCGGCCGCCACCTCGACCGGGTGCGACTGCTCGTGCAGCACGCGGCCGTCCAGCGTGATGACGCGCAAGATGAGCGTCAGCGCCGCCGCGCTGGCGTTGCCGTTCATCACCGCCGCGCAGGCCGTGCCGGGCGCCAGGCGCAGCGCCACCGCCAGCGGCGCCAGCGCGCGGCGGATGGCGTGCCAGGCCGGCTTGACGACGCCGGCCGAGTCGATCAGCGCCCAGCTGGTGGCGGGCCAGCAGTCGTTGAGCTGCCACACCAGCGCGCCGCCGCAGGCCCGTGCCCCGGGCCGCTGCCAGCGGCGCCGGAAGTCCTGGTAGGCCACGCGCATGGCCTCGGCCTGCACGAACTGCGTGGCATACACCTGCTCGGCCAGCGTGCTGCCGGCGCGCAGGTTGTCGGCCAGGTACACCGCCAGGCGGCGGTGGCCGTCGGGCTGGCCCGAGCCGGCCTTGTTGTGCCAGGCCAGCATGCGGCTTTCGGGATAGCGCTCGGCCTCGGGCAGCACCGCCTCCAGCAGCGCGAGCGAGGGATGCGACTGCAGGCCGAACTCGCTGACGAAGCGGCCCTGCACCTCGCCGTAGCGCTGGTAGGGCAGCATCTGCTGGTGCCACACCTCCCAGCTGTGGCGGTCGCCCACGGTCGGGTCCGACGACAGCGTGACGCCCTGCGGGTTCGGCGAATACGGGCTGCCGGGCCAATACGGGCGGCCGGGGTCGAGTTCGGCGACCAGATCGGGCAGCAGGCGCTCGTACAGCGCGCGCGCGGCAAAGCCGTCGGCCGGCGCCTGCGGTCCGTAGGCGCCGATGGACTCGGCCACCGCGTAGTCCTCGTTATTGCCGCACCACAGCGCCAGGCAGGCATGGTGGCGCAGTCGGCGCAGCGCGGCCGTGGCCTCGGCGCGCACGCTGGCCTGGAACGCCGCGTGGGCCGGGTACATGCCGCAGGCGAACGCGAAGTCCTGCCACACCAGCAGGCCCAGTTCGTCGCAGGCGTCGTAGAAGCTGTCGTCTTCGTAGATGCCGCCGCCCCACACGCGCAGCATCGTCATGTTGGCATCGGCGGCCTGCTGCACCCGCGCCCGGTAGCGCTCGGGCGTGACGCGCTCGAGCAGGCTGTCGTCGGGAATCCAGTTGGCGCCGCCGGCGAAGAAGGCGCGGCCGTTGACCTCGAAGTGGAAGCTGCTGCCCGGCTCGCCCTGCACTGGCGCCTGCACCAGCGCGATGTCGCGCAGGCCGATGCGCAGGGCCTGGCGGGTCAGCACGGTGTCGCCGCGCATCAGCGCCACGCTCAGCCGGTACAGCGGCTGCGCGCCCATGCCGCGCGGCCACCACAGCCGAGGCTGCGACAGCTCCAGCGTCGCAGCCCCGGCATCGGCCGGCTGCTCGAGGCGGGCCACCAGCTCGCCTTCCGGGCTGTGCAGGCTGCAGCGCAGGCGCAGGCCGGCGCTGGGGCCGACCCAGCGCGCCTGCACGTCGATGCGGGCCGTGTCGGCGGCCGGGTCGAGCCGGGTGTGCACCGCGAGCTCGTCGATGCGCACGCTGCAGCGCTGGCGTCGCACCGCGCGCCACGGGCCGCAGGTCAGCAGCTCGGGGCCCCAGTCCCAGCCGAAGTGGTACTGCGCCTTGCGTGCATACAGCCGCGCGCTGTCGCCGTTCCACAGCGCGCGCCGGCCATGCGGTGCTTCGGCCGCGCGGGCGCTGGCCAGCGCGGGGTCGAAGCGCAGCAGCAGCTCGTTGCGGCCGGGCCGCAGCCGCGTGCGCACGTCTACCCGCTGCGGCACGAACATGTTGTCGCTGGTCAACAGCGGCTCGCCGTTGAGCCAGGCGGTGCACCAGGTGTCCAGCCCGTCGAACACCAGGTCGTCCTGCTCGGCGACCTCGCCGCCTTCGAAGGCCAGGCGCCAGGCCCAGCTGCGTTCGCCCACCCAGCGCACGGCCAGCTCGTTCAGGCCCAGGAAGGGGTCGGGAATGCGCCCGGCGGCCAGCAGCGCGCCATGGGCGCTGCCGGGCACGCGGGCCGGCAGCCAGGCTTCGGCGGGCAGCCGCGCGATGTCCGCCGGCTGTGCGCCGTGCGGCACCTCGGCCAGTTGCCAGCCCTCGTGCAGCGGGATCGAGGTGTCGGTGATCGGGGGTTCGGAGGTCACGGTGGGAAGGGACTCAGTGCAGGCGCCGGCCATCGGCCGCGGCGCTGAAGAGGTGCAGCCGGGCTGCGGGAAGGTGCACGCCCAGGGCTTCGCCGTGGCGCGGGCGCGGCGCTTCGGCACTCAGGCGCACCAGCAGGCGCTGGCCCTCGGCCAGGCTGAGGTGGACGATCTGTTCGTCGCCCAGGTGTTCGACGAATTCGACGCGCGCCGGCAGGCCTTCGCCGCTCGGGCCCAGGCCCAGGTGCTCGGGCCGTGCGCCCAGCAGCAGCTGCGGCGGCAGGTCCTGCGCCGTGCCCGGCACAGCGATCTCGTGGCTGCCGATGCGCACGCGCCCCGGGCCGCTGGCCTGCGCGCTCAGGAAGTTCATCGCCGGGCTGCCGATGAAGCCGGCCACGAAGCGGTTGGCCGGCCGCTCGTACAGCGCCAGCGGCTCGCCGCACTGCTCGATGCGGCCCTGGTTGAACACGGCGATGCGCTGGCCCAGCGTCATCGCCTCCACCTGGTCGTGGGTGACGTAGACCATCGTGGTGCCCAGCTCGCGATGCAGCCGCGCCAGCTCGGCGCGCATCTGCACGCGCAGCGCCGCATCCAGGTTGGACAGCGGCTCGTCGAACAGGAACACCTCGGGCGCCCGCACGATCGCGCGGCCGATGGCCACGCGCTGGCGCTGCCCGCCGGACAGCGCCGCCGGCTTGCGGTCGAGCAGCGGCTCGAGCTGCAGGATGGCCGCGGCGCGGGCCACCGCCTGCTCGATGCGGGCCCGCGGCGTGCGCGCGAGCTTCAGCGCGAAGCCCAGGTTCTCGCGCACGCTCATGTGCGGGTACAGCGCATAACTCTGAAAGACCATGGCCACGCCGCGCTGCGCCGCGGGCACGTCGTTGACCACGCGATCGCCGATCGTCAGCGTGCCGGCGCTGGCTTCCTCCAGCCCGGCCAGCACGCGCAGCGTGGTCGACTTGCCGCAGCCCGAGGGGCCGACGAAGACCATGAACTCGCCGTCGGCCACGGCGAGGTCGATGCCATGCAGCACGCGGGCCGCGCCGAAGCGTTTCTCGATCTGATGGAGGGTGAGCGCAGCCACGAACAAAACAATGACTAAACAAATGAGTGATGGAGTTTGTTTCGTTGATGCCGCTGCCGTCACTGAGGGCTTCCCCTAGGTGTTTTCGCAGGACTACGGCTGGCGCCGGACAGCAACTTGTGGTGATAATCGCTGTCGTTTACTAAACATCACCCGAATTCGACCGTGCTGTTTCGCTCCCGCGATCGGGCCGCGCCCGTCGGCCGCTGCCTGCTGGCGGTGCTGCTGCTGCTGTGCTGCGGCGCGGCGCCGGCGGCGCAGAAGCTGGTGGTGTGGATGGTGGGCGACGACAAGGTCGTGCGCCTGATGCGCCCGGCGGTCGAGGCCTTCGAGCGGCGCCATGCCGGCGTGCATGTGGAGCTGCGCGACGTGCCCTGGTCCGACGCGATGACCAAGTATTCGGCCGCGCTGGCCAGCCGCACCGGGCCGGACCTGATCACCGGCGGGCCTTCGTATGCCATCGACCTGGGCGACAAGGGCGCGCTGATCGACCTGAACCGCGTGGCGCCGGACCTGGTGGCCCTGCTCGAGCAGCATGCCCACCCCGCGGCCCTGCGCGCGGTGCGGCGCCACGACGGGGTGATGTATGCCGCCCCGTTCGACATGCACGTGCAGCTGCAGTACTACCGCACCGACCTGCTGCCGCGCGCGCCCGCCACCTGGGCCGAGTTCGATGCCACGGTCGATCGCCTGCGCGCCGCCGGTGCGCGCGGCTTCGCGCAGCAGTGGGGCAACACCGGCTGGCTGGGCTTCACGCCCTACCTGCTGCAGTCCGGCGGGGCGCTGTACGACGCGCAATGCACCCGCGCGCTGGTCGACTCGCCCGCCGCGGTGCAGGCGCTGGACTACTACGCCAGCCTCTACCGGCGCCACCACGCGCCCACCGACGCCTGGCCCGACGCCGATGGCGGCCTGGAGACCGGTGCCTACCCGCTCATTCAATCGGGCAGCTGGCAGCTGACCAACCTGGTGGTGGCGCGGCGCGAGATCGCCGGCCGCTGGGCTGCCGCGCCGCTGCCGGCCGGGCCCACCGGCCGCCGCACGGCCTTCCTGGGCGGCTCGGTGATCGGCATCACCCGCTTTTCGCAGCAGGTGCCGCTGGCGCTGGATTTCCTGCGCTCGATCTACGAACCGGCAGTGGCGCGCGAGATGGCCGCCGCCGCGCTGCGCCTGGGCCTGATGTGGCTGCCGGCCGGCCGCCAGGACCAGCTGGCCGACCTGCCCCTGCCGCCCGAGCGCCGGCAGGCACTGCTGGACCAGCTGCAGGACGCCGAGGGCGGCCCCAACTGCCGCGGCTGGGAGCGCGTGGACGACGTGCTGACCCGCGCGGTGCAGCGCGTGGTGCTGGCCGGCGCCGATGCCCGGACCGAGCTGGCCCGCGCCGCGGCACAGATGAACCGGGCCCTGCGTGCCCGCTGACGCCGCGATGTCCACCCCGCCCGCCCCGCTTCTGGCTGCCCTGCAGCGCTGGCATCGCCGCCATGGCCGCGACCTGCTGCTGATCGCGCCGTTCCTCGCGGTGTTCGCGCTGTTCACGCTGTGGCCGGTGCTGCGCTCGGCCTGGCTGAGCTTCACCGACTACCACGCCACCGCCGCGCCGCGCTGGGTGGGGCTGGGCAACTACGCCGACCTGTTCGCCGATGAACGCTTCTGGCGCGCGATGGGCAACACGCTCGGCTACATGGCGGCCGTCTCGCTGCTGGCGGTGTCGGCCGGGCTCGGCCTGGCGCTGGCCTTCGGCAGCCAGTCGCGCTGGCACCAGGCCGCGCGCATCGCCTTCTTCCTGCCGTCGGTGGCTGGCGGCGTGGGCGCGATCTCGGTCTGGAAGTGGCTGGCCAATTCCGAGCCCTACGGCCTGTTCAACACCCTGCGCGGCTGGGCCGGGCTGGAGCCGGTGCGCTTCCTGGGCGACCCGCAGTGGAGCCTGGTGGTGCTGGTGGCGGTGGGCGTGTGGTCGGTGCTGGGCTACAACATGGTGATCTTCGTGGCCGGCATGCGCGCGATTCCCGCGCACCTGTACGAGGCCGCGGCGCTGGACGGCGCCACCCGCTGGCAGCGCTTCCGCCACGTCACGCTGCCGATGCTGCGGCCCACGCTGCTGTACCTGCTGGTGACCGGGATGATCGCGTCGTTCCAGGTGTTCTACGAGCCGTACATCCTGTTCGGCACGGTCGATGCGGTGGGCGGGCCGCTGGATTCGGCGCTGATGCTGGTGACCTACCTGTTCGACTACGGCTTCCGCCAGCTCGACCTGGGCTATGCCTCGGCGGTGGCCTGGGTGCTGACCACCCTCCTGTTCGCGCTGGCCTGGGTCAACCTGCGGCTGGGCCGCGCCGGGGAGGCCACATGATCCGCCTGCCGCACGAGCGCGGCAGCCGCTGGTGGTGGCTGGCGCAGGCGCCGCTGCTGCTGCTGGTGGCCAGCGTGCTGCTGCCCTACTACTGGATGGCCATCGGCGCGTTCAAGACCGTGCCGGAGCTGGTGCGCCAGCCGCCCACCTTCTGGGTCCAGAAGCCGACCTTGCAGAACTTCTACGACCCTGGCTGGTACGAGGGCCTGGTCGACCCCGACCACTGGGCCGGCATCTTCCAGCGCGTGAGCGAAGGCTTCGGCTTCGGCCACTACTACCTCAACAGCCTGGTGGTGACGCTGGTGGTCACGCTGGCGAGCCTGCTGTCGGCCTCGCTGGTGGCCTTCGTGCTGGTGAAGAAGCCGTTCCCCGGCAGCCGCGCGCTGTTCGGCCTGCTGCTGGCCAGCATGATGGTGCCGTGGGAAGTGACGATCGTGCCGAACTTCGTCACCGTGGCGCAGCTGGGCTGGATCAACACCTACCCAGCGCTGGTGGTGCCCGGGCTGGCCAAGGCCTTCGTGGTGTTCTATTTCCGGCAGATCATCGTGGCGGTGCCGCACGAGCTGGTGGACGCGGCCACGATGGACGGCGCCGGCACGCTGCGCACCTGGTGGAGCGTGGTGCTGCCGCTGCTGCGGCCGGGGCTGGCCGCCATCGGCATGCCGGTGGCGATTGCCGAGTGGAACAACTTCCTGTGGCCGCTGCTGGTGGTCAACGATGCCGCCCACACCACCTTGCCGCTGCAGCTGGGCAAGATGGCCGGCAACCTGACCTACGACCCGCAGACCGGCGCGGTGCTGATGGCCGCGTCGCTGGCGGTCTCGCTGCCGGCCATCGCCACCTTCCTGTTCTTCCAGCGCCAGTTCGTCGACGGCCTGACCGCCGGCGCTACCAAGGGATGAGAGCGGCCATGGCAAGCGACGCCGGCGCATGCTGGCAGGGGCCGGTGCGCCGCGGCAGCGGCTGGCTCGAGTGGCGCCTGCAAGCCCCTGCCGGCAGCCCGCTGGCCGAGGGGGGCGCGGCGGTGTTCGACCCCGCACGCCGCGACCTGTGGTGCGACTTCCGCGGCCCGGGCGGCCGGCGCCTGCGGGTCACCGCGTTCTGGTGCGAGGCCGATGCCGACCGGGGAGATGCGGGCGAGGCCGAGGCCACTGCCGCCAGGGCCCCCGCGCGCGGCACCTGGCGCCTGCGCCTGCTGCCGCCGGTGCCCGGCCGCTGGATCGGGCGGCCGCGCGTGCGCCTGGACGGCGGCGCGCCCACGGCCGCGGCGGGGCGCGCCTTCGTGTTCGTGGTGGCCGCGGTGCCGGCGCGCCAGCGCATCGTCGTCGATGCGCAGGACACGCGTTACTTCGCCTTCGACGACGGCACGCCCTTCGTGCCGGTGGGGCTGAACCTGTGCTGGTCCGTCGGGGCCGACGTGCTGGCCGACTACCGCCGCTGGTTCGAGCGCCTGGCCGCGCAGGGCGGCAACTTCGCGCGGCTGTGGATGGCGAGCTGGTCCTTCGGCATCGAATGGTCGGACACGGGCCTGGGCGACTACCGCGCCCGCCTGCCGCGCGCCGCGCAGCTCGACGCCGTGTTCGAGCTGGCCGAGGCGCACGGCATCCGGCTGATGCTGTGCCTGCTGAACCACGGCGCCTTCACCGAACGCAACGACAGCGAGTGGCACGACAACCCCTACGCCGCGCCGCGTGGCGGGCCGCTGGCGGCGCCGCAGGACTTCGTGACCGACGAGCGGGCCATCGCGCTGTTCGCGCGGCGGCTGCGCTACATCGCGGCGCGCTGGGCGCACAGCCCGGCGCTGCACAGCTGGGAGTGGTGGAACGAGGTCACCTGGACGCCGATCGCCGCGGCCCCGCTGCGGGCCTGGCTGCAGCGCCTGGACGGCATGCTGGCCGCGCACGATCCCTACCAGCGCCTGCGCAGCAGCAGCTGGGCCGACCGCGGCGACGCCCAGGCCTGGGCATTGCCGACGCTGCAGTTCGCGCAACAGCACGACTACACCACGGGCGACCTGGTGGCGCACTACGCCGCATCGGCGCGCGCCTGGCAGGCCGATGGCGTGGTGGACAAGCCCTGGCTGCCCGGCGAACTGGGCCTGCACACCACGCACGAGGCCGGGCAGGCCGAGCCCTACCCGTGGGATGCCGTGCACCTGCACAACGGCCTGTGGGCGCCGCTGTTCTGCGGCTACGCTGGCACCGCGCTGTACTGGTGGTGGGACCAGCTGGTCGACCCGCAGGACCTGTGGCCGCTCTTTAGCGGTGCTAGCACCTGGCTCGCCGCGCTGCAGCAGCAGGGCCTGGCGCTGCGCGGCCACCGGCCGCTGCCGGCCCAGGTGCTGGAGGCCGACGCCCCCGCCCACGCCGAACCGCGTGCCGGCGCCCTGGCCCTGGCCGCGCCGGGCAGCCTGCTGCTGTGGGTGCGTTCACGCCGGCTCGACGCCCGCACGCTGCGGCAGGAATGGCAGGCACAGGCCGGCGGCACCGATGCTGGCCAACCCTGGCAGCCCGCATTCCCGCCGCTCGAAGGCCTGACTGTGGCGCTGGCGGCACCGCCGCTGCCGCCGGGCGACCTGTGCGTGCAGTGGTTCGACGCCGACGATGGGCAGCGCGTGGGCAACACCTGGATGCCCTGGCGCGGCGGCGAACTGGCCCTGCGATGCCCCGCCTTCGACCGCGATGTGGCGGCCATCGTCACGCCGGCCCGCAGGCCCCGGATGGCGCCGAGGCCCGACCCGAGATGACCAGCTTCGACGACGAACCCTTCGGCGACCGCAGCGGCCGCCTGGCCTGGCAGCGCCGCCTGCGAGACGAACTCTGCGGCAACGTGCTGCCCTGGTGGCGGCGCGCCATCTTCGACGACGAGGGCCGGGTGCTGGGCGGCCGGGCGATCGACGGCACGCTGCTGCAGGCGCCGCGCAGCGCGGTGCTCGGCACGCGCCTGCTGTGGACCTTTGCCAGCGCGCAGACCCGCCTCGGGCCGGACCCCGCCGGTGCGCTGGCCGCTCACCATGCGTGGCATTGGGTCAGCGACGTGCTGACGGACCCGGCGCACGGCGGCGTGTTCTGGTCGGTGGACGCGCAGGGCCGGCCGGTGGCCGATCACAAGCAGACCTACGCCCAGGCCTTCGCCGTGTATGCGCTGGTGGCCTGCCATGCCTGGCAGCGGGCGCGTGCCATCGGCGCCACGCCCGGCGCGACGCCAGCGCTGCAGCAGGCGCAGGGGCTGTTCGAGCTGCTCGAGGCGCATGCCTTCGACCCCGTGGCCGGCGGCGTGTGGGAGGGCTGCGCGCGCGACTGGTCGCCGCGGCCGGACGCGCGGCTGTCGGACAAGGAGCCGGCCGCGCCGAAGTCGATGAACACCATGCTGCACGTGGTGGAGGCGTTGACCGAGCTGCAGCGCCACCAGCCGCAGCCGCGCGTCGCTGCGCGGCTGCGCGAGCTGCTGACGCTGTTCCTCGAGTCGCTCTGGCTGCCCAGGCCGCGCTGCTTCGGCCTGTTCTTCTCGCGCCAGTGGCAGCCCCTCACCGAGCAGGTCTCATGGGGCCACGACATCGAGGCCGCCTGGCTGCTGGTGCGCGCGGCCCAGGTGCTGGGCGAGCCGGGCCTGCTGCAGCGCTGCCGCGCGCTGGCGCTCGAGGTGGCCGACGCGGTGCTGGCCCGCGGCGTGGCCAGCGACGGCAGCGTGCTCGGCGAGGGCGGCTTCGACGGCAGGGTCAGCGACGCGCGGCGCCACTGGTGGTGCCAGGCCGAGGCCGTGGTCGGCTTCTGGGACGCCTGGCAGCACGGCGGCGCGCCGGCCCATGCCCGCGCCGCCTGGCGCGCCTGGCAGTACATCGAGGACCACCATGTCGACCGCATCGGTGGCGACTGGTTCAAGACCCTGGATGCGGCCGGCCACCCGATCGTCGCGGTGCCCAAGGCCGGCCCCTGGGAATGCCCGTACCACCACGTGCGCGCCGGCCTCGAGATGATCGAGCGCCTGGCCGCCGCGGACGAGACGTCGCGGGGAGCTGGGGCGGTTGGAGGTCGATCCGGTGATGGCTGATCCGCTGAACGCCGATGCGCTGAACGCCGATGCGGCCAGCGCCGACGTGGCGGCCGCGTTCCGCGAACCGATGGGCCCGGGCACCGCCGCGGCGCTGCGCAGCTACCGGCGCCTGTTCCAGGGCCAGGGCGCGCGCCTGCTGGGCGCGGGCGCCGTGTACCTCGTTAAGCACAGCCCGGCGGTGCTGCTGCCGGTGATCACCGGCTACACCGTCGACCTGCTGGCCGCGCAGGCCGAGCCGCGGCGCATCGCGCTGTGCGCGCTGGCCACCGCGCTGCTGATCGCGCAGAACCTGCCGGGGCACCGGCTCTACGTGCGCCTGATCAGCCAGGCCGTGCGCCGCGTGGAAGCCGGTCTGCGTGCCGCGCTGGCCGCGCGGCTGCAGCTGCTGGCGCTGCCCTGGTGGTGGCGCCAGTCGCCGGCGGCGCTGCAGACCAAGCTGCTGCGCGACGTGGAATCGGTGGGCCAGCTCACCCTCGCGCTGGCCGACGGCGTGCTCGGCTGCGGCAGCGGCATCGTGGTGGCGCTGGCCGTCACCGCCTGGCGCGCCCCGCAGTTCCTGGGGCTGTTCCTCGTCACCGTGCCGCTGGCCAGCGCGCTGGTGTGGCTGACGCGCGCGCATGGCCTCGAGCCCGCGCAGCTGGAACGCATGGGCGCGCGCATCGACGGCGCGGCCCGCACCGGCCTGGCGCTGGACCTGGCCGGCGGGCGCTTCGGCGCGCTGGCGTGGGTGGGCTTCCAGGGCCTGAACGCGCTGTGCCTGTTCGCTGCCGCGGCGGTGCATGCCGGCGGCTGGATGACGCTCACTTTGGGTGATGTGGTGCTGCTGTCGGGCTTCTTCGCCACGCTCACGCATTCGGTGCTCGGCCTGGCCGGGCTGGTGCCGCAGGTGCACCGCGGGCTCGAGGCCCTGCGCTCGATCGACGAGCTGATGCGCGGCGCGCCGGTGGAGCCGCCCGGCCACCTGCCGCCGGCCGAGGGGCCCGGCGTGCTGCAGTTCGACGCGGTGAGCCTGCGGCATGACGGCGGCGCCGGCGTGGAGGCGCTGACGCTCACGCTGCTGCCGGGCCGCAGCACCGCGCTGGTGGGGCCCAGCGGCTCCGGCAAGAGCACGCTGGCGATGCTGGCCTGCGGCCTGCTGCGGCCGCAGCAGGGCACGGTGCGGCTGGACGGCGTGCCGCTGCAGGCGCTGGACCCGCAGGCCTGGCGGCGCCGCATCGGCTGGGTGCCGCAGGACCCGCTGCTGGGCGACGGCAGCCTGCGCGAGAGCCTGCTGTTCGGCCTGCCCGCGCAGTCCGAAGAGCGCCTGGCCGAGGTGCTGCGCGAGAGCGGCTGCGCCGAGTTCGTGGCGCGCCTGCCGCAGGGCCTCGACACCGTGCTCGGCCACCACGGCCATCGCCTGTCCGGCGGCGAACGCCAGCGCCTGGCGCTGGCGCGCGCGCTGCTGCGAGAGCCGCGCCTGCTGGTGCTGGACGAGCCCACCAGCGCGCTCGACGGCGAGAACGAACGCACCGTGCTGCAGGCCCTGGCCCGCGTGCGCGGCCGCTGCAGCACGCTGGTCATCGCGCACCGCCTGTCGACGGTGGTCGACGCCGATTGCCTGGTGGTGATGGACGCCGGCCGCATCGTCGACCGCGGGCGGCATGATGAATTGCTGGCACGCTGCGCGCTGTATCGGCGGCTGTGGCAGCCCGAAGAGGAAGACCGCAACGATGAAGCATCCCCGCATCTGGCGCTGGATGGGCCTGGCCTGGTTGATGGCCAGCAGCCTGTGCAGCGCCACTGAGGCCGCGCCGGCCGCCCCCGAAGCCGCCGACCCGCGGCTGCAGGCCGTGCTGGCGCGCCTGGCCGCGGGCCAGCCGATCACCGTGGTGGCGATCGGCGGCTCCATCACCACCGGCTATGCCGCCCAGCCCCCGGGCGAGCGCGGCTGGGCCGCGCAGCTGGCCGCCTGGCTGGCCCGCCTGGGGCCGGTGCGCTTCATCAACGCCGGGGTCAGCGGCACCGATTCGGCCGTGGCGGTGCAGCGCCTGCAGGCCCATGTGCTGAACGCGGCGCCGGACCTGGTGATCGTCGAGTTCGGTGTCAACGACCACTGGCTCGACCCGGCGGTGCGCGAGCGCAGCTACGAAGGGCTGCTGCGCCGCCTGCTCGGTGCCGCCAAGCCGCCGGCGGTGCTGCCGCTGCTGCTGACGCAGCAGGGCAACCAGGCCCGCGATGCGGTGCAGGCCCAGCTGCGGCTGGCGCGGCACTATGGCCTGACCGCGCTCGACGCCGGCCAGTGGCTGCAGCGCCGCGTCGACGCCGGCCAGGCCGACTGGGCGCGGCTGTACGACGAGCCGGTGCATCCCAACCAGGCCGGGCATGACGCCATCGCCGCGGCGCTGATCGAGACCCTGCAGGCCGTGCGCACGGCCCCGGCCCCGGCCTCGGCCTCACCGGTGCCGCAGCCCCTGCCGGCGCCGCTGGGCGACCACGACCACGAGTACCCGCGCCTGCTGGCCGGCCCGGCGCTGCAGCCCTGGCGCCAGCATGGCTTCCAGCGCGGTGGCGAGGTGCATCCCGAGTGGGCCGCGCTGCCCGGCGGGCTGCAGCCCGGCTGGGTGAGCACGGCCGACGATGCCGAGGCCGCCTTCCTGGCCTGGGGCCGGGAGATCGCGGTGTTCCATGCCGAGAGCGAGCACTACCGCAACCTGGAGGCGCGGGTCGATGCCGGACCCTGGGTCACGCTGCAGGGCCAGGTGCCCGAGCGCCGCGGCTACCTGGGCTGGCACTACAGCGTGGTGGGCCGCGGCCTGGAGCCCGGTGCCCACCTGCTGGAAGTGCGCATGAAGCGCGATGCCTGGGCCGGCAGCGGTCGCCCGGCCAGCCTGCTGGCGGTGATGGGCGCGGGGCTGCTGCCGCCGGCGCTGCACCCGAGCGATTTCAACGCCCGCTCGCCCGCGCCGGGTGCCGACTGGCAGCTGCTGCCACCCGGCGACGCGCAGCTGCAATGGGTCGGCCGCATCGCCGAACAGCCCGGCACCGGCGCGGCACCCGCCGAACGCCTGCTGGCCTGGAGCGGCAGCGAGCTGCGCGCGCGCTTCACCGGCAGCCGCCTGGGCCTGCGCCTGGCACGCGCGAACGGGGGCATCAGCTACTTCACGGTCGAGATCGACGGCCACCGGCATGTGCTGGCGCTGAAGCCCGAGGGCGTGCACGACTGGGTGCTGCGCACGCCGCTGCCGCCCGGCCCGCACACGCTGCGGCTGGTCAAGCGCACCGAGGCCGCGATGGCCGAGGCGCGCTTCCTCGGCCTGCTGCTGGCGCCCGGCGAACGCCTGCTGCCGCCGCCGCCGCCGCGCCCGCTGCGGCTGGCCTTCTACGGCGACTCGATCACCGCCGGCGCGTGCAACGGCGACGCGGGCGAAGACCAGTACGAGGACCTCTCCAGCCACGACGGCACGCGGGCCTATGGCGCGCTCACCGCGGCCCGGCTGGGGGCCGACTACCTGGGCTTCGCGGTCAGCGGCATCGGCATCACGCGCAGCTGGGGCGAGCTGCTGATGCCGCAGGTGTGGAACCGCTACGCGCCGCGGCTGGACGCGCCGGTGGCCGCGTCCGATGGACGTCAGCCCGACGTGGTGCTGGTGAACCTGGGCCAGAACGACCATGGCCTGCCGGCCTCGCGCGGGGAGCCCTTCGCGGCCGACTTCGCGGCGCGCTACCTGGCCTTCGTGCGGCAGCTGCGCGCGCGCTACCCGCAGGCGCGGCTGGTGCTGCTGCTGGGCGGCATGTCGGCCTGGCAGGAGCAGCCCGCGCTGGTGCCTGCGCTGCAGGCCGCGTTGCGCACGCTGCGCGCCGAGGGCGATGCCCGCGTCTGGCAATACACCTTCCAGGCCTTCGCCTGGGCCCACCCGCGCATCGACGTGCATGCCCGCATGGCCGACGAGCTGGTGGCCTTCCTGCAATCCGATGTCCTGACCCCATGACGGCACTCCCATGACGACACCCCCGTGCCCCGACATGCGCCAGCCCGCGGCGCTGCTGGCCCACATGCGCCACACGCTGGACTTCTACGCGCCGCGCGCCCTCGATCCCAGCGGCGGCTGCTTCCATTTCTTCAAGGACGACGGCCGGGTCTACGACCCCTGCACGCGCCACCTCGTCAGCAGCACGCGCTTCGTCTTCAACTTCGCGCTGGCGCGGCGCTGGTTCGGCGAAGCGCTGGCGCCGGTGGCCCATGCGCTGGACTTCGTGCAGCGGGCCCATGCGCAGCCGCAGGGCGGCT
>JBGAHJ010000039.1:0-19392 GCA_044226255.1 Rubrivivax sp. | reverse complement strand
CACTCGAACCGGACCACGTCGGTGTCGGAGAACACCGCCACCGCGGTGGCCTTGAAGTCGCCGCCCTGCAGGTCGATCGCGAACAGGCCGACACGGCCCTTGGATTCGGCGGTGATGGCCAGGCGCTTGCCGCTGGGCGAGAGCTGGGTGTCCAGCACCGCCGGCCGCTTGAAGAAAACTGCTGCCGGTATTGGTTCGGCCGCAGTGGCTGCCGTCGGTCCTGCCAGCAAGCCGGCCAGCACCAGCATCCCGCAGCCTTGGGCTGCCCGGCGCAGCCATCGTGTGAGCGCGATCCGCATCCTCTCCTCCCTGTCGAAACGCCGATTCTCCGCGCAACCCGATGGCCGGTTTCCGTCACCGGTGCCTGACCCGCGCGCTCGACTTCATGGACTTCACAGACTTCACCGACTTCACCACGCCGCCGCCGATGTGACGCCGAGAGGCCGGCGGCAGCGCCGGCGTTGAGCCGCGTCAATCGCTCGCATTGCCGCCGGCAGGGGCCGCATGGTGGAATCGGCGCACCTGGTTGTGCAGCGCCGTTGCCCGCGGCCCGCGATGATGCCCCTGCCTGAAGCCTCGCCGCCCCGCCTGCCGGTCGACCGGCCACTGCTGCTGGACGACATGCTGGCCCTGGCCGACCCGGCCGGCTGGCCGGGCCTGCGGCTGGCCTACGACTATGCGGGCGCGCCGTCTGCCGGCCAGCGGCGGCTGCGGCTGCACCTGGAGATCGACGCCGCGGACGTGCTGGCGCCTAGCGGTCAATTAGAGCGGCCGGCACGCCTGGAGGCTGCCCGCCAGCGTTGGGACGGGCTGCTGCGGGCGTTCGCCGGCCCGGGCATCGGCTGGTCGCTGGAGTGCTCGCTCGACGGCGGCACCGAGCATCCGATCGACGCACAGCTGCTGCAGACGCTGGCCGCCGACGCGGCCGCCTGGTTTGCCGATCAGGCCGCCGGCCGCGACGTGCCCGCGCCAGCGGCGAAGACGCTCGAACTCCCGATCGAGCCCACGAATCCACTCGACCTGTTCGAGCTGCGGGTCGAGCTGGTGGTGCAGGTGCCGGCCGGCGCCGGTCCTGCCGCGCGCCGCGTGGCGCACCGGGTGCCACCGCGCTGCACGCCCGGCGTCACCGGCCAGGTGCCGCAATTGGCCGCGTTGGCCGAGTCCTTCGAAGCGGCCGCGGCCGAGCCCGGCAGCCTGCTGAAACTGGCCCGCGGCCATGCACCGGGCGCCGACGGCGCGGCAAGCCTGCCGCCGCTGTGGGTGCTGCGCCTGTGCCAGCGGCCCCAGGACGAGCCGCCCCGCGGCCTGCGCTGGCGCGTGCAGGCGGTGCGCCACCTGGCGCCGGCGCCGCTGGCCACCGAACGCCTGTCGCTCGACGCCGTGGAAGTGCCGCACTTCGATGCCACGACGGGCCTGGACACCAAGGCCGGCAGCGTCTGCGTCTTCACGGACCAGTGCCCCGACGAGCTGGCGCTGTCGGCCTTCCAGGGGCTGGACCAGCTGCTGGCGCCACCGCTGGCCGATGCGCTGGCGGCGCTGGACCGGCAGGCCGACCCGCTCCCGCGCGAGGGCGCGCTGGCGGGCATCCGGCGCGAACTCGCCGCGGCCGTGGCCGAGACCCTGCAGCCGGTGCTCGACACCGCCGCCGATCCGGCCGATGCGCAGGCGGCTGCCGCGCGGTCCGAGGCGGTGCAGCTGCTGCAGCGGACGCTGCTTTCAGGTGTTAGCCAGGTCGCCACACTGGGCACGGTGTGCCAGCTCCGGCTGTCGGTGGAGGGGCGGCTGGCGGCTGCGGGCGCGGCGGAGGGCGGACCCCGGCTGAATGCCTGCATCGTCGTCACCGAGACCGAGGCGGCGGCACCGGGGCCGGCACCTGCACACGCGACTGCACCGACACACGCGTCTGCACCTGTATCTGCTGCGGCGGCGCCGATCGCCGAGGCCCGCGTGCAGCTGCCGTTGGACGCCGAGCCTGCCTGGGCCAGCCTGCTGCTGAGCCCGCCCGACCCGACCGACCGCACGCATGTGCTGCTGGAACTGCGCGTGCGGCCGCTGTCGATCGATTGGCCGGACGAGGACGCGCCGCAGCCCGGCGCGGGCCTGCGCCAGCTGCACCTGCTGCGCCCCTACGCCGCCGAGATGCAGCCGCCCTTGCTGGGCCTGGTGGACCTGCCGCTGCCCTGGCGGCAGCCACCCTCGTCACCGACGCTGCTGGGGCAATCTGGGCTGCAGCGGGCGCTGCCGTCGGCGGACGCGGCAGCGGTGCTCGCCGCGTCCTTCGGCTGGCAGTACGCGCTGGCGTTCACAGCGCCGGTCGTGGCCCAAGACGGCCTGCAGATCGAGCTGGTGGAAGCCGGACCGGCGCCGCCGGCAACGCCCGCAGCGCGGCCCGTGCACCTGTCCGGGGAGCGGTCCGGGCTGCTGGAGCACCTGGCGCGCTGGTCGCAACTGGGGCCGCAGCTGCTGCCGGCGCTGCAGCAAGCCCTCGAGGCCTGGCAGGCCCGGCCGGCCGACGAGCCGGCGCTGCAGCGCGCGCAGATCCTGGCCGCCAACGCCGTGCAGCTGCTGACGCCGCTGCCGGCCGCGTGGTCCGCGTGGGTGGCGTGGGCGCCGTGGGCCTCTACGTGGCGCGGCAGTCCTGCGCGCTCGGGCTTGGCGCTCGGTGTCGTCACGGCCGAGCTGCACGAACAGCGCCGGCCGCCCGGCACCGAGCCGGCGGTGGCATTTGCCTATCACTCAAAAACGCTGGCAGCTTGGCGCCTGCCGGCGCACGTGGCGCCAGGACCCGCCATGCTGCGGTTGAGCGCCGCCGCCGATGCCGCGGGGCCCGAGCTGCCGCTCGATGAGCCCGGCAGCACGCCGCAGCAGATCGCCACTGCGCTGGCCCTGCCGCTGCGCCGGCTGCAGCTGGCGGACCTGTCGGTCCTGGCCTGCCGCGGTCTTGTCCCACGCGTGCGCGTGCAGCGCAATGCCGTGCTGCTGCACGACGCTGCGGGTCAGCCGCTGCCCACCCACCCGGCTTTCATCTACAGCACGCCGGTGGTGAGCCTGGCCTCGCCCTGCGTGCCCCTGCTGAGTCATGCGCTGGTGCTCGACGTGGCGACGTTGTCCACGCCGCCGCGGCAGCCGCTGGCCCGGCACTTCGCGCGGCTGTTCGAGTTGCTGTGCCTCCCGCTGCAGGCCACGGACGGGTTGCCGCGGATCGAGCTGGTGTTCGCGCGGCCGTCCGGCCTGGCGGATGTCTTCGTGCGCCAGCCGGTGCTGCTGTTGTTGCCGCAGACGCCGGAACTGGCCGCCGAGGGCGCAGCGCCCGGCGTGCCGTGGCCGCAAGCGCTGGCGGCCGGCGTTCGGCAGTGGGTCCGCCAGCACCAGGCGGGCGAAGGCCGGCTCGAACTGTCGGTGGCCCGCTACGGCCAGATCGGCAACAAGCCCTGGCTGCAGGGGCAGTGGGCGGGCCTCTACCTGAAGACCGCCGACATCAGCGACCTGCTGGCCGACGCTGGCTAGGGCATCGGCGGCAGCGCCAACCGCGGGCCTGCCCGCCGGCTGCCAACCCGCCGCCGACGTGCCGGGAACGAACAGCCGGGCCGTTGCGACGGGACTGACGCTGTCGCGCCAAGGGGCCGAGCGCGCAACGGCCAAGACCGGCCAGAGGACCCGGTCCCGGGATTCAGCGGCCCATGCCGGGCTCCGGCCTGCCCCGGCGGAAGCTGCCTCAGGCGCCGGGATCGCCGCCGCGTCGCAACGCGTTGGCCATCGCCGGCCCGAACGCGCGCATCAGCACCTGCACCCGTGCCGTGGCGGCCAGGTCGGGGTGGGCGACCAGCCACAGCGGCGTGTCGAGGTCCTCGAGCGGCGCTGACAGCGGCGCCAGGTCCGGCAGGCTGCGCTCGACGAAGGTCGGCAGCAGCGCCATGCCCAGGCCGGCCTCCGCCAATGCCGCTGCGTGGGTGAAGTTGTCGACGCGCAGCACGGCCTGCGCATCGTCGACATGGGCCGCCAGCCAGCGGTCGAATTTCTGGTCGCCGGCGTCGCGGTTGAACACGATCCAGCGGCGCTGGCGGCACAGTTCGTCGCGGCCGCGCAGCGCCGGCTTGCCGAGCCCGGCCCGCCGCGCGTAGACCTTGAAGCGCAGCTGCGCCAGTTCACGTCCCACCAGCCAGTCGGGCACCGTGTCGGCGATGCGCAGCGCCACATCGGCCTCGCGCCGCCGCAGGTCGCAGTGCTCGCGCGAGGTGCTGAGCTCGATGCGCACGTCCGGGAAGGCCGAGCCGAACTGCGCCAGCACCGCAGGCAGCAGGTGGGTCGCGATGATCGACGAGGTGGTCATCCGCACGTCGCCGCTGGGCCTTGTGTCGAAGCCGCGCGCGCGGGTCTGCGCGGCATCGGCCATCGGCTCCATCGCCCGCGCGGCCTCCTCGATCTCGTGGCCCGCGGTGGTCAGGCTGTAGCGGCCGCGGACGCGGTCGAACAGCCGCGCCCGCAGGCGGGTCTCGATCTGGTCCAGGCGCCGCAGCAGCGTGGCGTGCGACATGCCCAGCACGCCGGTGGCGCGCGCGATGCTGCCCTGGCGGGCGATGACCAGCACCAGCTGGAAGTCCGACCAGCCGAGGGGGGGATGGGTCGCGCGTTGACCGTTCATTTGCACAAATGCAAACCACCACTTTCAACGATCGACTTTACCGCGCACTTTCGAAAACCTAGGGTTCAAGACGTCACTGCCGTTGCGGAGATCGCTGCGATGAATCGCGATGCCGGCCCGTTGCCCGGCCCTCCCGTCATGACAAGGCCCCGTCGCCGGTCGCTGGATCGCCGCGAACTGCTGGTCGCCGACCTCGGCCTGCTGGCCGAGATGGCGCGCCAGGTGCATGCGATCGACGAGCACTACCGCGCCGCGGCCGAGGGCCTGGGGCGGCTGTACATGCGCGCCGACCTGAACCGCCTGCCCGGGCTCACCCGCAGCCTGGACGCGCCGATGCGCCGGGCGGCCGACCTCGAGCGCACCTTTGCCCAACTGCTGGGTGAACTGCAGGCCTGCCTGGCGCAACGCGCGCTGCAGCCTTGAGCGCCATGGCCTGCCTGCGTGCGAACCGACCGCAACGCTCCGCGTGGAGGCCCGCGCGATGACCCGGCTCGCGCCGGCCTGGTTCGGCGAACAGGACCTGCACCTGTTCCGCGAGGGCACGCACGGACGCCTGTACCGCCAGCTCGGCTGCCAGGTCGTGCCCACGGGCGCCCGCTTCGCCGTCTGGGCGCCGAACGCCCAGGCGGTGTCGGTGATCGGCGAGTTCAACGGCTGGGACCGGGCTGCGGCACCGGTGCAAGCGCGCGGCGACGGCTCGGGGCTGTGGCAGCTGGAGCTGCCCGGCGTGCAGCCCGGGCAGCGCTACAAGTTTGCGCTGCGCACGGCACAGGGGCGCTGGATCGAGAAGGCCGATCCCTTTGCGCGTCAGGCCGAATGCCCACCGTCCACCGCTTCGGTGGTGTGGGCCGAAGACGACTACCCCTGGCGCGACGCCCACTGGATGGCCACGCGCGCGGCACGCAACGGGCGCGAGGCCCCCTGGTCGATCTACGAGGTGCACCTCGGCTCCTGGCAGCGCGCGGCGGATGGCGGCCTGCTCGGCTACCGCGAGGCCGCCGAGCGGCTGACCGAACACGTGCTGCGCATGGGCTTCACCCATGTCGAACTGCTGCCGCTGACCGAACACCCCTTCTACGGCTCCTGGGGCTACCAGACCACCGGCTATTTCGCGCCGACGGCGCGCCACGGCACGCCCACCGACTTCAAGGCGCTGGTCGACACGCTGCACCAGGCCGGCATCGGCGTGGTGCTGGACTGGGTGCCCTCGCACTTCCCGTCCGACGCGCACGGCCTGGCGCAGTTCGACGGCACCCACCTGTTCGAGCATGCCGACCCGCGCCAGGGCTTCCACCCGGAGTGGCATTCGTCGATCTTCAACTACGGGCGCCACGAGGTGCGGGCCTTCCTGCTGTCGAGCGCGATGTTCTGGCTCGACGAGTTCCACATCGACGCGCTGCGGGTCGACGCGGTGGCCTCGATGCTGTACCTGGACTACTCGCGGCGCGAAGGCGAATGGGTACCCAACCGCTTCGGCGGACGCGAGAACCTGGAGGCCATCGCCTTCCTGCGGCTGCTCAACGAAGCGGTGTACCGCGACCATCCCGGCGCGCAGACCATCGCGGAGGAATCCACCGCCTGGCCGATGGTGTCGCGGCCCACCTACCTGGGCGGCCTGGGCTTCGGCATGAAATGGAACATGGGCTGGATGCACGACACCCTGCAGTTCATGCACGAAGACCCGGTGCACCGGCGCTGGCACCACGGCGAACTGACCTTCTCGCTGGTCTACGCCTTCAGCGAGAACTTCGTGCTGCCGCTCTCGCACGACGAGGTGGTGCATGGCAAGGGCTCGCTGCTCGCGCGCATGCCGGGCGACGACTGGCAGCAGCGCGCCAACCTGCGGCTGCTGCTGGGGCACATGTGGACCCATCCGGGCAAGAAGCTGCTGTTCATGGGCGGCGAATTCGGCCAGCGCCAGGAGTGGTCGCACGAACGCGCGCTGGACTGGGCGCTGCTCGAAGACCCGGGGCATGCCGGCATCGCCCGCTGGGTGGAGGACCTGAACCGGCTGCTGCGCGACAGCCCGGCGCTGCACCAGCAGGACTTCGAAGCCGAGGGCTTCGAGTGGGTGGACTGCCATGACGCCGAGAACAGCGTGCTGGCCTTCCTGCGGCGCGGGCGCGACGGCCGGCTGCTGCTGGTGGTGGCGAACTTCACGCCGGTGCCGCGCGAGCACTACCTGGTGGGCGTGCCGCGTGCCGGCGCATGGCGCGAACGCCTGAACAGCGATGCGGTGCTCTACGGCGGCAGCGGCGTCGGCAACCAGGGCGGTGCCAGCACCGTGCCGGTGGCTGCGCACGGACGCTTCCAGTCGCTGAACCTGCGGCTGCCGCCGCTGGCGTTGCTGGTGCTGGAACCGGAGGGCCCATGACAGCAGGACACGTCGCTCCGGGGCCCGAGGGCGCCGCCGTCAAGCCCGTGCATCTGGCCGATGGCCGCGTCCGCGTGGTGATAGAGCGCGTCAGCCCGACGGTCGACGATGGCCGCTTCCCGATCAAGCGCGTGGTCGGCGACACCGTGGTGGTCGAGGCCGACTGCTTTGCCGACGGCCACGACGTGGTGGCCTGCCGCCTGATGTGGTGCCGTGCAGCCGCCTCCGACTGGCGCGACACGCCGATGCAGCCGGTGGGCAACGACCGCTGGCGGGCCGAGTTCGCCGTCGACGCACTGGGCACCTGGCACTACAGCGTGCATGCCTGGGTCGACCCCTTCCTGTCGTGGCGCCACGACTTCGCGCGCCGGATCGAGGCCGACGACGTGCGGCTGGCGGCGCGTGCCGGCGCGACGCTGATCGCCGACGCTGCGCGCCGCGCCGAGCAGGGGGCCGATACGGCGCTGCTCGCGGCCTGGGCCGCGGAGCTCGAGCGCGCGTGCGCGGACGGCACCGAGCCCGAGGCGCTCAAGCGCATCGGCCTGGACGAGGCGCGCGCCGCGCTGGCGGCGCGCCACCCGGACCTGACGCATGCCCACAGCCAGGGCCGCATGCTGGCCGTCACGGTCGAGCGGCCGCGGGCCCGGCACTCCAGCTGGTACGAGTTCTTCCCGCGTTCGGCGCTGGCCGACGGGCAGCGCCACGGCAGCTTCGCCGATTGCGAGGCCTGGCTGCCCTATGTGCAGCAGATGGGCTTCGACGTGCTGTACTTCCCGCCGATCCACCCGATCGGCCGCATCAACCGCAAGGGCCCGAACAACACCCTGGTGGCGGGGCCGCAGGACCTCGGCAGCCCCTGGGCCATCGGCGCCGAGGAGGGCGGCCACACGGCCGTGCTGCCGGCGCTGGGCACGCTGGCGGACTTTCGCCGGCTGGTGGGGCGCGCGGCGCAGCACGGCCTCGAGATCGCGCTGGACATCGCGCTGCAGTGTGCGCCCGACCACCCCTGGGTGCGCGAGCACCCCGCGTGGTTCCGCCGCCGCCCCGACGGCAGCGTCCAGTACGCCGAGAACCCGCCGAAGAAGTACCAGGACATCTACCCCTTCGACTTCGAGAGCGCCGACTGGGCCGCGATGTGGCAGGCGCTGGCCGGCGTGTTCGAGTTCTGGGTCGAGCAGGGCGTGCGCATCTTCCGCGTCGACAACCCGCACACCAAGGCCTTCGGCTTCTGGGAATGGGCCATCGCCCGCGTGCGCGAGCGCGACCCCGGCGTGATCTTCCTGTCCGAGGCCTTCACCCGTCCGAAGGTGATGCACCGGCTGGCCAAGCTCGGCTTCAGCCAGTCCTACACCTACTTCACCTGGCGCAACACCAAGCAGGAACTGACCGACTACTTCACCGAACTCAGCCACGGCCCGGGCCGCGAGTACTTCCGGCCCAACGCCTGGCCGAACACGCCGGACATCCTGCCGGCGGCGCTGCAATGGGGCGGCCGCGCGGCCTTCATGGCGCGCGTGGCGCTGGCCGCCACGCTGGCCGCCAACTACGGCATCTACGGCCCGGCCTTCGAGCTGCTCGAGCACCGCGCGCTGAAGCCGGGTGGCGAGGAGTACCTCGATTCGGAGAAGTTCGCGCTGCAGGCCTGGAACCGCGACGACCCGGCCTCGCTCGCGCCGTTCATTGCCGTGCTGAACCGCGCGCGGCGCGAGCAGCCGGCGCTGCAGCACGATGCCGGGCTGCAGTTCCTGCCGATCGACAACGAGCAGCTGATCGCCTACGCGAAGTCGACGCCCGACCGCTCCAACATCGTGGTCTGCATCGTCAACCTCGATCCGCACCACACGCAGAGCGGCTGGCTCGAGCTCGACCTGCCGGCGCTCGGCCTGGCCGCCGGCCAGGCCTACCAGATGCACGACCTGCTCAGCGACTCGCATTTCCTGTGGCACGGCGCGCGCAACTACGTGAGCCTGAACCCGCAGCAGTGCCCCGCCCACGTGATGCAGCTGCGCGCCCGCCTGCGGCGCGAGAGCGACTTCGACTACTTCCTCTGAAGCGAAGCCCGCATGAAAGCCGATGTCCCGAAGGAATCGCTGGCCGCCGCCGCGCTGGTGGCCGATGCCCGTGCCCCGGCCGACGACCCGCAGTGGTACCGCGACGCGGTCATCTACGAGTTGCACATCAAGGCCTATGCCGACAGCAACGGCGACGGCATCGGCGACTTCCGCGGCCTGACCGAGCACCTGGACCACGTGCAGTCGCTGGGCGTCAACACCATCTGGCTGCTGCCGTTCTACCCCTCGCCGCTGCGCGACGACGGCTACGACGTGGCCGACTACGGCAACGTGCACCCCTCGTACGGCACGCTGGACGACTTCCGCGGCTTCCTGGCCGAGGCGCACCGGCGCGGGCTGCGCGTGATCACCGAGCTGGTGGTCAACCACACCTCCGACCAGCACCCGTGGTTCCAGGCCGCGCGGCGCGCGCCCAAGGGCTCGCCCGAGCGCGCGTTCTACGTCTGGAGCGACAGCGCCGAGCGCTACGCCGGCACGCGCATCATCTTCACCGACACCGAGAAGAGCAACTGGACCTGGGACGAGGTGGCCGGCCAGTTCTACTGGCACCGCTTCTTCAGCCACCAGCCGGACCTGAACTTCGACAACCCGGCGGTGCTCGAGGCCGTGCTGCAGATCATGGAGTTCTGGCTCGACATGGGGGTCGACGGTTTCCGCCTCGACGCGATTCCGTACCTCGTCGAGCGCGACGGCACCAGCAACGAGAACCTGCGCGAGACGCACGAGGTCATCAAGCAGATCCGGCGCCGCATCGACGCCCGCTTCCCCGGCCGGCTGCTGCTGGCCGAGGCCAACATGTGGCCCGAGGACGTGCGCGAGTATTTCGGCGACGACGACGAATGCCACATGGCCTACCACTTCCCGCTGATGCCGCGGATGTACATGGCCATCGCCCAGGAAGACCGCCATCCGGTGGTCGAGATCCTGGCGCAGACGCCGGACATTCCCGCGCACTGCCAGTGGGCCATCTTCCTGCGCAACCACGACGAGCTGACGCTCGAGATGGTGACCAGCCAGGAGCGCGACTACATGTACAGCATGTACGCCGCCGATGCGCGCTCGCGCATCAACCTGGGCATCCGCCGCCGCCTGGCGCCGCTGCTGGAGAACGACCTCGACCGCATCAAGCTGATGAACAGCCTGCTGCTGTCGATGCCGGGCACGCCGGTGCTGTACTACGGCGACGAGATCGGCATGGGCGACAACATCTTCCTCGGCGACCGCGACGGCGTGCGCACGCCGATGCAGTGGACCAGCGACCGCAACGGCGGCTTCAGCCGCGCCGACCCGCAGCGCCTGTACCTGCCGCCGATCCAGGACGCGGTGTACGGCTACGAGGCCGTCAATGTCGAGGCGCAGTCGCGCGAGCCTTCCTCGCTGCTGGCCTGGACGCGGCGGCTGCTCGCGGTGCGCGCCAGCAGCCAGGCCTTCGGCCGCGGCCGCTTCACGATGCTGCACCCCGGCAACCGCAAGGTGCTGGCCTACGTGCGCGAGCACGGCGAGGACGTCATCCTCTGCGTGGCCAACGTCAGCCGCCGCGCGCAGCCGGTGGAGCTGGACCTGTCGCCGTGGAAGGGCCGCGTGCCGGTGGAGCTGATGGGCCACACCGCGTTCCCGCCGATCGGCGAGCTGCCCTACCTGCTGACGCTGCCGGGCCACGAGTTCTTCTGGTTCCGGCTGTCGGCCGACGCCGAGCCGCCGCGCTGGCATGCCGAGCAGCTGGCGCTGGACGACCTGCCGGTGCTGGTGCTGTTCGACGGCTGGAACAGCTTCTTCCGCCAGCGCGTGGTGCCCTGGCGCATTGCGCTGGCCGAGAAGACCCGCACCCAGCTGGAGCGGCAGACGCTGCCGCGCTTCCTGCACCGGCAGCGCTGGTACGCCAGCAAGTCGGCGCCGCCGCAGCGCGTGGCGCTGGCCGAGCACGCGATGTTCGCGGCGGCGCGACAGGAATGGCTGCTGGCCCTGGTGGACGCGCAGGCCGAGGGCGAGGCGCCGGTGCGCTACTGCCTGCCACTGGCCATCGCGTTCGAGGCCGAGGACGAACGCATGCGCGCGCTGGCCGCGCTGGCGGCCTGCAAGGTGCGCCAGCAGGCCAACATGGGCCTGCTCGGCGACGCGATGGGCGACGAGGCCTTCTGCCGCGCGCTGGTGCAGTTCATCGGGCGCGGGCAGACGCTCAAGACCGAGACCGGCACGCTGCGGGGCGTGCCCGGCATGGCCTTCAAGCAGCGCGGCCTGGACGCGCTGCGCGATGCGCTGCCGCTGCGCCGGCTGACGCTGAGCAGCAACTCCGTCAGCCTGCTGGGCGACAGCCTGTTCCTCAAGCTGTACCGCAAGGTGCAGCCCGGCATCGGCGTCGAGGTCGAGATGGGCCACCACCTGACCGACGTGCTGCACTTCGAGGGCGCCGTGCCGGTGCTGGGCAGCCTGGAGTGGACCGGTGCCGATGGCGTGCCCAGCACGCTGGCGCTGCTGCAGTCCTGCGTCACCCACCAGGGCGATGCCTGGGGCCATTTCGTCGACCAGATCGCGCTGATGCTGGAGGCGCCCGAGCCCGGCACGGCCGCCGACGCCCCGGGCGCGCCCGACCCGGTGGCCGCGATGGCGCAACGCGTGCAGGTGCTGGCCGCGCGCGTGGCCGACCTGCACGTGGCGCTGGCCAGGCGCACCGGCGATCCCGCGTTCGACCCCGTGCCGGTGACGGCCGAGGACCAGCGCCGCTGGGCCGACGCGGTGAAGGCCGAGCTGGACCAGAGCCTGGCGCGCCTGCGCGCGCGTGGCGAGGCCGACCCGCAGCCGCTGGCCGAGGCGGTGCTGGGCGCGCGCGACCGCCTGGCCGCCGGCATCGACCGCGCGGCGCACTCGGCCCCGGTAGGCCGGAAGACGCGCATCCACGGCGACCTGCACCTGCAGCAGGTGCTGCTGGTGCGCGACGACTTCCTGCTGATCGACTTCGAGGGCGAGCCCGGCCGCACCATGGCCGAGCGGCGCGAGCGCCACAGCGCGCTGCGCGACCTGGCCGGCATGCTGCGATCGCTGGACTATGCGCGCGAATCGGCGCTGCAGACCGCGCTGCGCGCGGGCGCCCGCCGCGATTCGCTGGCCGCGCGGGCCCGCCGCTGCGAACGGCGCCTGCGCCAGGCCTTCGTCGAGCGTTACCGCGACGTGGTGGTGGCCGGCGGGCTGTACCGCGCCGACGAGTTCGCGGCCGCGCTCGCGCTGCTGGAACTGTTCGAGATCGAGAAGGCGCTTTACGAACTACGCTACGAGCTCGACAACCGGCCCGACTGGTTGTCGGTACCCCTGACCGGACTGGCCGCGCTGGCGGGGCTGGACGTCTAGCGCCGGCGGCCCCGAGGAAACCGCGATGCAAGAACTCAACGTGAGCCTGGATTCGCTGCGCGCGCTGCTGCAGGAGGTGGGGCTGTTCCTGCCCCGCCTGGGCACGGCCGCCGTGGTGCTGCTGCTGGGCTGGCTGTTCGCCAAGGCTTTTCGGGTGGCGGTGGTGAAGACCTTGCGCGCGTTGAACTTCCACGTGCTGAGCGAACGTGCCGGCATCGACGAATTCCTGCAGCAGGGCGGCACGCAGAAGGACACCACCGACCTGTTCGGCACGATCGGCTACGTGCTGGTGATCCTGGCCTCGCTGATCATCGCGTCCAACAGCCTCGGGCTGCAGCAGGTGACCGAGCTGCTGGGCAAGGTGCTGCTGTTCGTGCCGCGCATGCTGGTGGCGCTGCTGGTCATCGTCTTCGGCAGTTATTTCGCCCGCTTCGCCGGGCGCAGCGTGCAGAGCTATTGCCGCAGCGCCGAGATCGCCGATGGCGACGTGCTCGGCCGCCTGATGCAATATGGCGTGATGGGCTTCGTGATCCTGCTGGCGGTGGACCACCTGGACATCGGCGGCGGGCTGATCCAGCAGACCTTCCTGATCGTGCTGGCGGGCATCGTCGTCGCGCTGGCGCTGGCCTTCGGCATCGGCGGCCGCGACCGCGCCGCGGCGCTGATCGAGCGCTGGTTCCCGCGTGAACGTGGCGATGGCCAGCGCTGAGGGGCCGGCACCGCCGACGATCGATGCCTGCGTGCAGGCGTCGCTGGCGCTGCTGCGCGCCAACCTCACGCCGCACGGCGTGCTGGCCGCCAGCCGCAACGCGGCCTCGGAAGCGCGCCGCTACACCCGCATCTTCGGGCGCGACGCCGCGATCTGCGCGCTGGCGATGTGCGGCAGCGGCGACCCGGCGCTGGAGGCCGGGGCGGTGGCCAGCCTGGACGCGCTGGCCGCGCAGCAGGCCGCCAACGGCCAGATCCCGAAGTACGTCGACCCCGAAGGGCAGGACGCCGACTTCTGGTACCTCGGCTGTATCGACGCCACGCTGTGG
This sequence comes from Rubrivivax sp., assembly GCA_044226255.1. Taxonomy (GTDB): domain Bacteria; phylum Pseudomonadota; class Gammaproteobacteria; order Burkholderiales; family Burkholderiaceae_C; genus Rubrivivax. The sequence continues at coordinate 5,925 of JBGAHJ010000039.1, read as the reverse complement.
TGGCTGATCGCGGTGGACCACCTGTGGCGTGCCGAGGCCGTGCCGCCTTCGCGCTGGGCCGCGCCGGCGGCGCGCGCGCTGGACTGGCTGCGGGCCCAGGAGCATCCGCATTTCCGCCTGCTGCAGCAGAACGAGGCCAGCGACTGGGCCGACATCATGCCGCGCTCGGGCTACGTGCTCTACACCAACGCGTTGTGGCACGAGGTCAAGCGCCGCTTCTCGCTGGAGGCCATCGAGGCCACCCACTACCACTTCAACCACCTGTTCCATCCGTTCCAGCGCGACCTGCCGCACTACCACCGGGCCCGGCTGCTGCGCCATTACGCGCGCCGCGGCCAGCGTGATCCGGGCCTGTACCTGAGCTTCGTGAACTTCGCCTTCGCCGGCAACGAGGGCGACGCCTTCGGCAACCTGCTGGCCGTGCTGTGCGGGCTGGCCGGCGACTCGATGGGCCAGCGCATCGTGCACACCATCGCCGCCGCCGGGGCGGCCGACCCGTGGCCGCTGCGCGTGGTGCTGCATCCGCTGTCGCGCAAGCATGAGCTCTGGCGGCCGTACATGGGGCGCCACCGGCAGAACCAGGTGCACCAGTACCACAACGGCGGGCTGTGGCCCTTCGTCGGCGGTTTCTGGGTGCTGGCCCTGGCGCAACTGGGCCGGCACGACGAGGCACGGCGCGCGCTGCAGGCGCTGGCCGAAGCCAATGCCCATGGCGGCTGGCGCTTCACCGAGTGGTTCCATGGCCGCACGCTGGCACCCGCCGGCATGGCCGGGCAGAGCTGGAACGCGGCGACCTTCCTGCTCGCGCAGCGTTGCCTGGCCGGGCAGGCCGCCGTCTTCCCGGGCTGACGTGGCCGCCGACCCGGTGCGGCCCGGGCCGGGAACTCATGCCGCCCTGGCGGGTCAAGGCGCACAGAGGGTCCTGAACATGAAGCTTTGCCGTCGCCACCATGGGCTCGGCCCGTCGGCCGCGAAGGTGCCTGCGCCCTGGCGCGGCGCCGCGCTGCTGCTGCTGCCGGGCCTGCCACTGCTGCCAGCCGCGGCCGCCGCCGCGCCGATGGTGACCATCGCCGAGGCGCGCAGCACCGTGGTCTCGAACCACGCGCTGCTGCAGCCGGCCGCCGGCCTGCGGCTGGAGGCCTGCGACCGGCTGCGCACCGGCCCGCGCGGGCTGCTGCAGGTGGAGTTCGACGACGGCTCGGCCATCGACCTGGCAGCCGATGGCGGCGACCTGGTGGTCGGCGTGCCGCCGCCCGACGGGCACCTGCCGCCGCTGCAGGTGCTGCTGTCGGGGTGGGCCAAGCTCAGCGTGCCCGCGGGCGGCGCGGCGGGTCCGCACCGCCTGAGCACGCCGCGCTTCGACGTGCTGGTGGAGCATGGCGTGGCGGTGGTCCATGTCGACGATCGCAACGACGAGGTGTTCGTCGAGCGCGGTGCGGCCCGCGTGCAGGCCGCGCCGGGCGACGCCGCGCGGGACGTCGCCGTGGCCGCCGGGCGTTCGCTGCGGCGCAGCGCCCCGGCCGTCGCTTTCGTGCCGCAGCGCGGTGCCGGTGCCGCCTTCCTGGCGGCGATGCCGGGGCCCTTCCGCGACACGCTGCCGGCGCGCAGGAAGGTGCTCGAGTCGCGCGCGGTCGAACGCGTGCCGATGGCCGGCGCCGCGCCCCCGGAGTGGCCGGCACTGCCCGCGCTGCAGGCTTGCCAGCAGGATTCGACCTGGCGCCGCGTGCAGCAGGCCCTGCTGCGGCAGGGCTTCGAGTTCGGGCCGGTCGACGGCCTGCCCGGCCCGCTCAGCCAGGCCGCGCTGCGGGCCTTCCAACTGCGGCGTGGGCTGCTCCCGACCGGCGAAGCCGATCTCGCCACGCTGCAGGCGCTGGGGCTTGCAGAGCAGCGCTGACCCCGGGCACGAGGCGTGTGAAACGAAGGCATGCGAACCAGGGCATGCGAACGAAGGTGCGAACGAAGGTGCGAGGGAAGCAATCGCGGATGCTCGTGACGACCATGCCGCTGGCTGCGGCCCTGGCGGCCTCCTCCGGCAACACCAGAAGCAAATGGGCCACCAGTGGCGAGTACGGCCACAACCTGTCGGAGCGCAGCTAGGCGTTCGGCAGGCTCGCGATGGAGTCCGACCAGCTCATCGCGCTGAGCCGGCGCCGTTCGCTGGCGCGGGCCGTGTGGCCGACCGCTACCGGAGCCCGAAGACCATCGACGGCCGCACCGACACGCACTTCTCGCCACGGGCAGGCGCCGCACCACCTGCCGACGCGGCACCGCTCGCTTCAGCGATTTCGCACGTCTAGGTCCTGAATCGGTGCGACGCGGAAGGTTCCCCGCGGCCGGCGGCCAGCGCGCGGGCCACGGCGGCCTCGTGCCGTGCCATCACGGCCGACCAGTCGAACTCCCGGCACGCCCGGCCCAGGCCCCGCGCGGCCAGCGACTGCGCCCGGGCCGGCGACCGCAGCAGCGCGTCCAGCGCGCCGGCCAGCGCCGCTGCATCGCCCGGCGGCACCAGCAGGCCGTTGTCGCCGTCGCGCAGCACGCTGGGCGTGCCGCCGCTGGCGGAAGCCACCACCGGCACGCCGGCGGCGTTGGCTTCGCAGATCACGCGGCCCATCGTCTCGACATCGCGCACCGCGCCGCCGGCATGGCGGCTTTCGTAGCTGGCCAGCGCGAACACGTCGGCGGCCCAGTAGTAACGTGCAATATGCTCGTGCGGCACGCGGCCTTCGAAGCGCACCACCGCGTCCAGACCCAGCCGCGCCGCGCAGGCCTGGTAGGCGCGGCGGCGCGCGCCGTCACCCACCACCAGCAGCCGCAGGTCGGGCCAGTCCGGCAGCAGCCTGGCCGCCGCCTCGAGCAGCACTTCCACGCCCTTCTTCTCGACCAGCCGGCACACGGTGAGCAGCACCGGTGCGTGTGCCGGCACGCCCAGCTGCGCGCGGGCGGCCGCGCGCGCGCCGGGCGGCGGCGCGAAGGCGGCGCTGTCCACGCCGCCGGCCACCACCTCGATGCGGCCTTCGTCGACGCCGATGTCGCGCAGCAGCCCGGCGGTGTAGTGGCTGTTGGCCAGGATGCCGTGGTGCGCGGCAGCCGCCCGGCGCATCAGGCGCTCGCGTGCGTCGCGGAACAGGGTGTCCACCCAGGCCGGGTGCTGGCCGTGCTCCAGCCACCAGCTCAAGGCGCGCTGCGCCAGTGGCGCGCCCACCCACCGGCTGCCCCAGGGGTAGGGGTAGCCGAGCCAGGGCCGCAGCACGTCGTTGCCGACCGATCGGCAGACCACCGGCACGCCGGCGGTCGGCTGCAGCAGCCCGTAGAACACGGTGGAGGCATACACCGCGTCGGGCCGGAACGCGCGGATGCGCTGGCGGATCAGCGCCTGGTTGTGCCAGAAGCCCAGCCGCGACAGCTCGCGCCGCACCGGGTGTGTGCAGCCCGCGTCGAAGTCGCGCGCCGCCGCGGCCAGGGCCGGGTCGGTGACGCGGTAGCTCAGCACCTCCAGTGCCGACGCCTGACGCGTGAAGTGGGCGGCCAGGTGTCGTGCGTGCGTCTGCATGCCGCCGACAGCCGGCGGCCATTCGGTCAGGATCAACAGCAGGCGGGGGGCGGTGGGGGCAGGCATGCGCGGGCTGCCCCGACTGTAAGCGCGCCCTGGCGGCGCGTTCAAGCCACGAGCGGCCGGGCGTCGGCGGGCAGCGCTAGCCGGCCCCGGGGCGGCGTGGAGGCGGCGCGGCCGCGGCGGCGCCGATCAGCGTCTCGCGCAGGGTGGCGACGATGCGTTCGACATGCGTCGCCGGTGACCAGCCGGCCTCGACGACCAGGTGCTGCCAGAGGTCGACATGCGTCAGCGCCAGCATCCAGTCGGCCGCGGACTCCGGGGTCCAGCCCGCCCGCAGCAGCCCGGCTGTGGCGAGGGCGCGCGTCATCTGCGTGAAGCCCGCGCGCAGCTTGTCCAGGCGGCTGGCCCAGGCGGCCGCGGCGTCGGCGTCTCCGCGGGCCGCTGCGGTGGACAGTGCCCGGGCCACCGGCAGCACCACCGGCAGGTAGTCGAACCACGCGCGCACGTAGGGCTCGAAGGCCTCGGCCGGCGGCATCGAGCGGCGCAGCGTCGTCAGGCGCTCGCCACCGCCCGAGCGCATGTCCAGGTGGTCGACCAGGGCCATCAGCAGCCCGGCGCGGCTGCCGAACAGCACATAGATCATCTGGCGCGACAGACCGGCGGCGGCGGCCAGGTCCACCAGCGACAGCTCGGCGTTGCCGCGCTGGCGGACCAGCGCGAGCGCCAGTTCGAGCACCCGCTCGCGGGTCGAGCCGGGCGCTTGCCCGGCCGGGACGCCTGCGCTTGCCGTGCCGACGCGGGGCCTGGCGCCCGCCGCGCCCTTCTCGCGCCCGGGGCGTGCCCGCTTCGCTGCTGCCGGGGCGCGTGGAGTCGTTGCCATGCAGGGACTTTACACGCGACAAATCATGCGCTACTTTACGCGTGTCAATTGACGCGTGTAAATCACTGCATCGGCCGGATCCCGGCCGGCGCTTCAACCTGGAGCCAAGCATGTCCCTGTTTCGACTCGCGCTGGACGCGCACATCGCCATCGGCACCGTGGTGCTGGCCAGCTTCTGGACCGCCGCGCTGGCCGCCAAGGGCTCGCTGCTGCACCGCCGCGGCGGCAGGCTCTACGTGGGCGCGATGGGCCTGCTGCTGGCGGTGACGCTGGCGATGACCGCCGGCATGGCGCTGGAAGGCGATCCGCGGCGCGCGATGTTCAACGTCTATGTGAGCCTGATCTCGGTGGTCTCGGTGTGGATGGCGTGGAGCTCCATCGCCTGGCGCCACGACATCCGCCGCTACACCGGCTGGCCCTACCGGGTGCTGTTCGCGCTGCTGGCGTGCTATGGGTTGTTCGTGCTGACGCTGGCACCGCGCATGCCGCAGCCGGCCCGCGCGGCGATGGTGGCCGCCTTCGGCGTGCTGGGCCTGTCGATCGCGGCGGCGATGGCCTGGCGCCTGTGGAAGCGCGACGACAGCCCGCGCTGGTGGCTGGCCGAGCACCTGACGGCGATGGGCATCAACTTCGCCGCCACCCACGCGTCGTTCTCGATCCTGGCCGGTGGCAGCGTGTTCCCGCTGCTGAAGGACCCCTGGGTGCGCACCGGCATGCTGTGTGCCTGGATGGGCTCGGCGCTGTGCGTGCGCCTGTGGGCCGGCCGGCGCTTCCTGGCTTCGCCGGCCCGCTTCAGTCCGCCCCCGCCGAGCCCTTCGGCTGGCGGTCTCCGCGGGCCTGGTCAGGCGCTTGCGAACGCCTCCCGCACCGCGTGGGGCCGACCTGCGGTGCCTTGCCAGCGCCACAGCAGCAGCACGGCCAGCGTGTCGACGACCACGGCGAAGACGCTGGCCTCCGGGCCGAAGCTGCCGCCGCTCAGCCAGTGAGGCTTGTCGAGCAGGTGAGGGGCGAGCCAGCCCGCCTGCGCCAGGCCGCTCACATCGAAGCCCAGCAGCGAGCCCTGGGTCCAGTTCCAGCCGAAGTGGATGCCCATCGGCAAGGCCAGGCTGCCGGTGCGCAGATAGGCCAGGCCGAGCAGGATGGCGCCCAAGGCGTTGTCGAGCGTCGCCCAGGCCAGCGTGCGGCCCTGCATGCCGGGATTGTTCAAATGGGCCAGCGCGAAGAGCAGGCCGGCCAGCAGCAAGGCCATTGGCGCACCGATGCCGTCGACCAGGCGCTGGAACACGAAGCCGCGGAACAGCAGTTCCTCCAGCACGGCGCCCCAGGCGAAGAACCAGAGCCCATGGCCCAGCGCGGCGAGGCCGCGCGCCGGGTCGAGCTCGAAGCGCACGCCACCGGCCAGGTAGATCAGGGCCGAGACGACCAGCAGCTCGGCGGTGCCCAGGGCCACGCCGCACACCACATGCCGCAGCCAGGTGGGGTCCAGCCGCAG
>JBGAHJ010000056.1:0-2504 GCA_044226255.1 Rubrivivax sp. | reverse complement strand
CCGGCAGGCCGAGCATCATGATGTAGTGCGTGGGCACCAGCGAGGTGAAGGTGACCTGCTGCTGCGCCAGCGTGGCCAGCAGCGCCTCGGGGTCGAAGCTCTTGCGGTCGTCGATCACGCAGGTGGCGCCCAGGTGCACGAAGGCCTGGCTGAAGTACAGCGAGTTGGCGTGGCACATCGGCATCACCAGCAGCGCGGTGTCGTCGCGGCGGAACGCCATTTCCAGCGCGGTGGCCAGCGCGATCAGCGCATTGCCTTCGTGGCTGAGGATCGCGCCCTTGGGGCGGCCGGTGGTGCCGGAGGTGTACATCAGCGCGCAGGCGTCGGCCGGCCCCACGCGCAGGTCCGGCAGCTGCGTGCTGCCAGCGCCGATCAGCGATTCGTAGCCGGTCCAGCCAGCGCCGGGGCGTTCACTGCCGAAGCACACCCAGCCGCCGCGCACCAGGTCGAGCTCGCGGCGCAGCGGCTCGACCCGCTCGACCAGCTCGTCCTGCACGATGAAGGCACGCGCCTCGCAGTGCGTGGCGATGTAGCCGATCTCCGGCGCGGTGAGGCGGAAGTTCACCGGTACCGCCACCAGGCCGGCGCGCGCCAGCGCGACGTAGATCTCCATCCACTCCACGCAGTTGTAGGCCAGCAGCGCGACGCGGTCGCCCTTGACCAGGCCCAGCCCCAGCAGCGCGTTGGCCAGCCGGGTGGCGCGTTCGTGCCATTGCGCGAAGCTGAGCGCACGGCGCGAATCGCGCGTGCCGATGTGCGCCGGCTTCAGGCGGGCGTGGGTCTGGACGGCGTCGGCCAGGGTCTGCAAGTGGTTCATCGGTCGGGCTCCTGCGATGGCCAGACTTTAGAACTCTGAATTCAGAACTCAGTCAGTGATAACCCGTATGTTGGAACTCTGAATTCAGAATACTATTTCTGCATCGCCCTTCCCGAGCCCGTCGCCACCATGAGCAGCCCCCATGTCTCCGAGCGCAGCAGCGCCGCATTGATCGCCCGCTTCCTGCGTGCCCGCGGTGTCGACCGCGTGTTCGCGCTGTGCGGCGGCCATGTCATGCCCACCTGGATGCGGCTGGACGCCGAGGGCATCCGCATCGTCGACGTGCGCGACGAGCGGGCCGCCGTCTACATGGCCCATGCGCATGCCGAGCTCACCGGCCAGCTCGGCGTGGCGCTGGTCACCGCCGGCCCGGGCGTCACCAACGCGATGACCGGCATCGCCAACGCGCATGCCTCGCGGGCGCCGGTGCTGGTGCTCTCGGGCACGACGCCGCGACCGCAGGAAAACCGCGGCGCACTGCAGGACATGGCGCATGTGGATTTCGTGCGCCCGCTCACCCGCTACGCCCGCACCGTGCGCGAGCCCGACCTGGTGCTGCAGGAGCTGGACGAAGCCGTGGCCCGCGCCTTCGGCCAGGGCGGCGAGCCCGGCCCGGTGTTCCTGGACTTCCCGGTGGACACGCTGCGCGCCGAGCCCAGCGCCGCGCTGCAACTGCCCGAATACTTCATGCCGCGCCCGCCGCAGCGCCTGCTGCCCGACCCCGCCGCGGTGGCGCAGGCGGTGGAGCTGATCTGGTCGGCCAGGCGCCCACTGGTCATCACCGGCCGCGGCGCGCACGGCGCCGGCCCGGCGCTGCAGGCCCTGCTCGACACGCTGGGCGCCGCCTACCTCGACACCGGCGAAAGCCGCGGCCTGGTGCCCGACGAGCATCCGTCGGTGGTGGCCGCGATGCGTGGCACCGTGATGGGCCAGGCCGACCTGGTGATCACCATCGGCCGGCGCCTGGACTTCCAGCTGGCCTTCGGCTCGCCGGCCGTCTACGGCGCCGCGCGCTTCGTGCGCATGGCCGACACCGCTTCCGAACTGCGCGACAACCGCCGCGGCGCCGCCGAGATCCTGGCCACGCCCGCGGCCGCGATCGAAGCGCTGCTGGCCGCCGCGGGCGACCGCAGCCCGGCCACCGACCGCCTGTGGACCGCCGGCCTGCGCGAGCAGCACCTGGCGCGCGCGGCCAAGCTGCAGCGTTCGATGGCAGAAGCGCCCGACGGCAGCGACGGCCTGATGCACCCGAACCGCCTGCTCGCCGCGCTGCGCCGCGCGCTGCCGGCGGACGCCGCGGTCATCGCCGACGGTGGCGATTTCCTGAGCTTTGCGCGGGTGGGCCTGCCGGCCAGCACCTACCTCGATCCGGGGCCGCTGGGCTGCATCGGCATCGGCACGCCCTTCGGCATCGCTGCCGCGCTGGCGCTGCCCGGCCGGCGCGTCGCGGTGGTCACGGGCGACGGCGCCTTCGGCTTCAACGCGATGGAGATCGACACCGCGGCGCGCCACCAGGTGCCGCTGCTGATCGTCGTCGCCAACAACGGCGCGTGGGCGATCGAGGTGCGCGACCAGCAGGAAACGCATGGCAAGGTGGTCGGCACCCGGCTGCAGTTCGCCGACCATGCGGCGATGGCGCGCGGCTTCGGCCTGCATGCCGAACGGGTCGAGCGGGCCGACCAGCTGC
>JBGAHJ010000038.1:0-19536 GCA_044226255.1 Rubrivivax sp. | reverse complement strand
AGCCGATCAGCGCGCGCGGCGCCGGCGCCGGCTGCGCGACGCGGCGCAGCGCCTGCAACGCGGCCGGCGACGGCAGCTGCGTCACCGCCATGCGCCGCACCAGCCAGGCCGGCGCCGCGCCGGCGGCCGGTGCTTCGGTGACCAGCGCGGCCACCGGCAGGCCGGCCAGCGGCCCGCTGCTGGCCACCAGCAGCGAACGCACCTCGCGCAGCGGCGTGTCCAGCGCACCGAACAGGTCGCGGTACAGCGCGTGCAGCGCCGCCGGCTGCAGCGGCGGCGCCTTGCCGGGCGGCGATGCGCCCAGGTCGAGCATGCGACGCAGCTCGGCGACACGCTGGTTCAGCTCGCTGCGCGTGAGCCGGCTGGCCGTGAACGCGCTGCGGCCTTCGGGCCCCTGCAGCCAGACCAGGGTTGCGCCATCGGTGGCATGCACCACCAGCAGCGCCTCGCCCGAGCCGAGCAGCTGGCGCAGACGCTCGGGTTTCGGCAGGCTGGGCGTCACCAGGTCGGCGTAGGCCGGGAACTGGCGTGCGATCTCGGCGCGCTGCGCGTCGAGCGCGGCACGCGCCGCCGCGGCTTCGGTCTGCGCCGTCTTCGTCTGTTCGCGCTGCGTCGCCTGGCGTTCGCGGTGCGCCTTGCGCAGCGGCTCGGCGAGTGTCCTGAAGGTGTCGGCCTGCGCTTCGCGCCGCAGCCGGTCCTCTTCGGCCTGCGAGGCGCTGACGCGCGTGAACGCCGCCGCCGCGGCCTGGCGCTGCGTCTGCTCCTGCTCCAGCAGCGCCGCCAGCGCCGGCGTGGCGGCCAGCACGCGCGCGGTGCTGTCGGTCAGCGCGCGCTGCGTGACGCCCAGGCTCATGCGGTCGGCCACCTGCAGGGCCCGGTCGGTGATCGCGGCGTCGAGCCGCTCGCCCTTCAGCGAACGCCCGGCGACGAACTGCAGGAACTCGTCGAACGCGATGCCCAGCACGTAGCCGCGCACGCCGCGCGCGTCGAGATCGAGCCAGCCGCCGGGCGTGTCCAGCGTGGCGGCGAACAAGGACTCGTAGTCGCCCATCGCGCCCGAGACGTCGCCGCGCAGCAGGCGCACCACGGCGCGCACGCCGGCGGCCTCGCGCGTCTGCGGATGCTCGTTGCCGTACAGCCGCAGCCGCACGCGGTGCAGGCGTTCGGCGGCCTCCAGCGCCTCGTCGGGCCGGCCGTTCTTGGCCGCCAGCAGCGCCAGCAGGCGCGGGTCGGACGCGCGCGTGCGCGCCAGCTGGTCGGCCGGCATGGCCGCGATGAAGCCGCGGTAGGCCTCGTCGGCCTCGGCCCAGCGCTTCAGGCCGATCAGCCCCCGCACCACCTCCTGCCGCGCCAGCCAGCGCGTGTGGCTGGCCGGGCTGGCGCCGGCGCGTTCCAGCATCTGGTCGGCCAGGCGCGCGGCGGCCAGCCCCGGTTCGTACTGCTGCGTGGCGATCAGCGAGGTCGCGAGCCGGTAGTTCCAGCGCGCACCGAGCGCATCGCTGACCTGGCCGGCGCGCCACAGCGCCAGGTTGCTCTGGGCGATCTCGATCGCCTCCGCGGGGCGGCCGTCCTGCACCAACGCGTAGACCAGCAGCCCCAGCGAGCCGTCGTACCAGCCGTAGGTGTCCAGCAGCTCGGGGTCGCGGGCGGGCCTGCCGGCGGCGCGCAGCGCCTCCACCTGGCGCCGCGCCAGACCCACCGCCTCGCGCAGCGTGGCCACCGCGGCCGTGGGCTGGCCGGTGTAGCGCTCGACCTCGGCGCGCACCTGCAGCCGGTCCACCGGCAGGCGCTGCGCGGCGCCGGCCAGCGGCTGCTGCAGCGCCTGCCGCGCCAGCCCGTCGGCGCGCGACCACAGGCGCAGCAGCACCGCGCGGTCGCGGCCCTGCGCGGCGAAGTAGGTCTGGCGCAACGCCGCCGCGGTGCGGGTGGGCAGCGCCAGCCGCGCGTCGGCCACGAAGGGCTCGCTGGCCTCGAGCGCGCGCCCCTGGCTGCCCCAGGTGAACTCGGCGTTGAGGTAGACGCGGATCCAGTCCTCGCCGCCGGGCTGACCGCGACCGGCGTCCACCAGCTGGCGCGACAGCTCGATCAATCGCGCGCGGTTCTCGAGCCCCTGCGCGGCGCGGTACTGGCGCTGCAGCAGCGCGTAGCGCGCCTCGGGCTCGGCGGGCAGCGGCTGGGCGAGCAGGCGCTCGGCCTCCTCCGGGCTCAGGCGGGCGGCGGCCGGGTCGGGCTCCTCGGCGGTCGCCTCGGGGCCGTCGTCGGCGGTGGCCTGTGCCCACGCCGCGCCACCCACCGCGAGGCAGGCGGCCAGCAACCAGTGCAGCGGGTTCGGGCGACGGCAAGGCATCGCCCGAAGATAGCAGCAGAACTCAGCCGCCGGCCTGCGCGCGCTGCAGCCGCCACTGCACGAGGTCGTCGATCGACAGCAGCGGCAGGCCGTGCCGCTGCGCGAAAGCCGCCACCTGCGGCCCGCGCGACATGCTGCCGTCGGCGTTCATCAGCTCGCACAGCACCGCGGCGCGCGGCAGGCCGGCCAGGTCGCAGAGCTCGATCGCGCCCTCGGTGTGGCCGCGGCGCGCCAGCACGCCGCCGTCGGCGGCGCGCAGCGGGAAGACGTGGCCGGGGCTCACCAGGTCCCCGGGCTTCGCGTCGTGCGCGCTGGCGGCGCGCACCGTGGTCACGCGGTCGGCCGCGCTGACACCGGTGGCGACGCCCCGCCTGGCCTCGATCGACACCGTGAACGCGGTGCCGTAGCGGCTGGCATTGGTCTTGGCCATCGGCGGCAGCTGCAGGCGGTCGATCGTCGCCCCGGGCAGGCACAGGCAGACGATGCCGCTGCACTCGCGGATCAGCAGCGCCATCGTGGCTTCGCTGAGGCGGTCGGCGGCGACGATGAGGTCGGCCTCGTCCTCGCGGTCGCCGTCGTCGGTGAGCAGCACGGGGCGGCCGTCGCGCATCGCCTGCGCGGCAGCGGCCAGGCGCGCCTGCAGCGTGGTTGGGGATGCGGCGCTGGGCGCCGCGGCTTCTTGGGTGGTGTCGAACATGGAAACGTCCTCGCAGAGTTGAAGAAGGGCGAAGCGTTTCAGGGAGTGCGCGATCCGGCCCGCCCATGCGGCAGCCGAACCCCGCGTCTTCTTTCATCCGGACTGTGACCGTCGGCCCTGGCATCGCACCAGGTCTGCTGACCCCGCACCTGGCGGTGCGGGCGCTCGCGGGCTCGCGGCTTGCGCCCTTGCAGGCATCCGCCACATACCGCCGGTGGGGAATTCCACCCCGCCCTGAAGACGTGTGCCGGCTTTCGCCGGCGCAGTCATCGTAGCCGCGGCCGCCGTGTGTAAGGATCACCTGCGCGACACGACCCAGCCGCCATGAAGTCCTTCTTCGCCCTCGCCTTGACAGCCATGACGCTCGTTGCCCACGCTGCCGACGTCTGCCGGGCCAGCTCGCCCGCGGTCGCTCCCACCGTCGTCGAGCTCTACACCTCGGAGGGCTGCAGCTCCTGCCCGCCGGCCGACAAGTGGCTGTCGACGCTGAAGGGCCGCAGCGACGTGCTGCCGCTGGCCTTCCACGTCACCTACTGGGACCGTCTCGGCTGGGCCGATCGTTACGGGCTGGCCGAGGCCACCGCGCGGCAGTACGAGCTGGCGCGGCAGGCGGGACAGTCCGGCGTCTACACCCCGCAGGTGGTGGCGAACGGGCGCGACTGGCGCATCTGGCCGCGCCTGCCGGATGCGGCGAAGGCCGGCGCGCCGGCGGCGACGCTGGCGCGCGACGGCGACCGCGTGCGCGTCAGCATCGCCGCGTCGACCGCATCGCCGCGGCTCGCCGGCTACTGGGCCGTCACCGAGGATGCGCACGTCAGCCGCGTCTCCGCCGGCGAGAACGCCGGCGAGACGCTGAAGCACGACCATGTGGTGCGCCTGTACAAGCCCGTCGCCGCCTGGAACCCGGCCCAGGAGCAGCAGGCCGAGCTGACCGTGACCCGCGGCGTGCCCGAGCACCCGCGCCGCGTGGTCTTCGTGATCACCGACGCCGCGACGCAACGCCCGCTGCAGGCCGTCTCGCTAGCCTGCTGACTTCAGCGCCGCGCGCAGCTGCTGGCCGATCTCCGGCTTGGCCGCGAACGGGTCGGTCGGGTTGCGCACGGACATGATGTCCTCCAGCCGCGTCTGCACACTGGCCAGGCTCTTCGGGTGGCTGAAGACGTAGAAGCGGTTCGCGTCCATCGCCTCGAAGACGAAGCGGGCCACGTCGGCCGCGGTGAGCTTGCCGTGCGTCACCGCCTGCTGGACCATCGCCTGCGCCACCAGCTGGCTGCGCGTGGGCCTGGCGCCGGCGTCCTTCATCTCGGCCGGGCGGTTGCGGTGGCTCTCGTGGATGCCGGTGGGCACGAAGAACGGGCACAGCACGTGGGCGTGGACCTGCCCGGTGACGAGCGCCAGATCCTGGTACAGCGTCTCGCTCATCGCCACCACCGCGTGCTTGGTGACGTTGTAGACGCCCATGTTCGGCGCGTTCAGCATGCCCGCCATGCTGGCGGTGTTGACGATGTGGCCGCGGTAGTTCGCGTCGGCCTCGGCCGCCTTCAGCATCAGCGGCGTGAAGACGCGCACGCCGTGCGCCACGCCCATCAGGTTGACGCCGACCACCCACTCCCAGTCCTTCAGCGAGTGTTCCCAGATCAGCCCGCCGAAGCCGACGCCGGCGTTGTTGAACACGAAGGTGGGTGTGCCGAAACGCTGCATCGTGGCATCGGCCAGCGCCTGCACCTGCTCGGCCCTGCTGACGTCCAGCCTGAACGGCAGCACCTCGGCGCCCGACGCGCCGATCTCGGCCGCGGCGCGGTCCAGTGCCTCCTGCTGCACGTCGGCCATCACGATGCGCATGCCGCGCTGTGCGGCGATGCGGCTGGCCTCCAGGCCGAAACCCGACGCGGCGCCGGTGATCACCGCCACGCCGCCCTGAACGCTGCTCATGCCTTCTCCTGCCTGATCTGGAAGCCCACGCGCGGGAAGTGCACGTGCACCGTGCCTGCGCGCTCGTCGGTGCGGCGCAGCACCACCTCGTCGGGTGTCAGCCCCACGAGCGTGCCGGCCACGGGGTCGAAGCCGTAGTCGAGCGGCATCACGGTCACCGCCTGGCCGGCCTCGAAGCCGAGACCGGGCTGCACCGCGGTGGCGGCGTGCGCACCCGCGGCCGCGGCGATGGCCAGCGCCTCCTCGCCCGTGAGCCTGCCGCTCTTGACGCCGTGGCCGAAAGCCTTCATGCGCCCGAACCAGCCCAGCAGATGGGCGAACGGCATGAGGATCTCCGCCACCGACCCGCCCCGGTGCACGTACCAGATGCAGTGCGCCACCGCGAAGTCGGCGATGGAAGCCTCGGCGCCGAACAGGAAGGCACGGCCGTCGGCCAGTTGCGCATCCAGCGCGGCGGCGTGCGTGCGCAGGTTCGTGGTCGCGTCGGCCACCGTCTGCCGCTTCATGCCCGCGACGAAGGGCGCGCGGTCGGCGGCGAAGGCCTTCACCATCTCCGGCGGCACGCCGGCGAACACCTGGGCCAGCCCGGCGGGTTGCATCGTGTACGGGATGACGGTCCAGAACAGCGTGCTGTCGGCCCAGTGCGCGAGCTGCGGCGCCAGCGGCGCGGAAGCCGGGAAGAACGTGGGCCGCGGCGCCAGCCGTTCCAGCAGCAACGCGATGGCGGCGCTGTCGCAATAGACGTCCGCGCCGATCTGCGCGAACGGCGTGCGGCGGTAGCCGCCGGTGAGCGCCACCACGTCGGGCTTGGGCATCACCACCGGCACCGTCACGCTGCGCCAGGGCAGGCCCTTGAAGCCCAGCATCAGGCGCACCTTCTCGGAGAACGGCGAGCCGTCGTAGTGGTGCAGGATCAGGTCGGTGCTCACCAGGTCTCCGTGGGCATCGCGCGCGCGATCAGCGCGTCGAGGTCATGGCCGGGGCCCAGCAGGCCGAACACGTCGCTGGAGCGCGCGAGCCGGGTGTCGCAGAACGCCGCGAACACGGCCGGCGGCGCCGTGCGGTGCAGCAGCGCGGCCTGCAGCAGCAGCGCCACGTCGCGCGCCAGCTGGCGCGCCTGCGGTTCCGGCGTGAGGCCATCGACGCGCAGCAGCACCGCGTCGGCCAGGCGGTCGAAGGCGCCGTGCGAGCCGCGTGCGGCGAAGAACTCGTGCGCCAGCGCGCCGGCCACGTCGGCGCCGCGCAGCGCGCGCAGCAGGTCCAGCGCCATGATGTTGCCGGCGCCTTCCCAGATGCTGTTGAGCGGCATCTCGCGGTAGATGCGCGCCATCACGCCTTCGCCCTCGGCCTCGACATAGCCGTTGCCGCCCAGGCACTCCATCGCCTCCTGGCCGAAGTGGCTGCCGCGCTTGCAAACCCAGAACTTGGCCACCGGCGTCAGCAGGCGACGCATCACGGCCTCGTGCGCATCGGCGCCGTTCTCGGTTCGATCGACCGCCGCCGCGAGCCGCAGTGCCAGCGCGGTGGCGGCCTCGCTCTCCAGCGCCAGGTCGGCCAGCACGTTCTTCATCAGCGGCTGCTCGACCAGGCGCTTGCCGAAGGCCTTGCGCTCGGAGGTGTGGTGCAGCGCCAGCGACAGCGCCTGGCGCATCAGGCCGGCGGTGCCCAAGGCGCAATCCAGCCGCGTCAGCGCGCCCATCGCGAGGATCTGCGCCACGCCGCGGCCTTCGTCGCCCACGAGCCAGGCACTGGCGCGATCGAACTCGACCTCGCTGCTGGCGTTGGCGTGGTTGCCCAGCTTGTGCTTCAGGCGCTGGATGGCGATGGCGTTGCGCGTGCCGTCGCGCCGCCAGCGCGGCAGGAAGAAGCACGAGAGTCCGCCGCTGGCCTGCGCCAGGATCAGGAACGCATCGCACATCGGCGCCGAGAAGAACCACTTGTGCCCGGTGATCGCGTAGCGGCGGCCCCAGGCGTCGTCGCCGTCGAACTCGGCGCGCGTGGTGTTCGCGCGCACGTCGGAGCCGCCCTGCTTCTCGGTCATGCCCATGCCCATCGTGACGGCGGTCTTGCCGTCGAAAGGCACGAAGCGCGGGTCGTAGGCCCTGGCCGCGATGCGCGGGCCCCAGGCGGCCTGCAGCGCGGCGTGGCTGCGCAGCGCGGGCGTCACGGCGTAGCTCATCGACACCGGGCACAGCACGCTGGGTTCGGTCTCGGTGAAGAGCATGAAGGCGGCGGCACGCTCGAGGTGTGCGCCGGGGCCCGCGGTCCACGGCGTGCCGTGCAGGCCGTGCGCCAGCGCGCTGTTCAGCAGTGCGTGGTAGCTCGGGTGGAACTCCACCTCGTCGATGCGGTGGCCGTAGCGGTCGTGCGTGCGCAGCACCGGCGTGTGCGTGTTGGCCAGCCGCGCGTGCTCGACCATCCCGGCGCTGCCGAACTCGGCCCCGGCGCGGTCGAGCGCGGCGGTGTCGAGATCGGGTGCCAGCACGGCCAGCGCGTCGCGCAGCGGCCGGTTGGCGCGGAACAGGTTGACGTCGACCAGGGGCGTCGACTGGTTGGTGACCTCGTGGGTCGGCGTCATGGCCGCCTCCACATCTCGGTGTGCGGGATGCCGTCCTCGAGGTAGTCCTCGCCGACGCGCTCGAAACCATACGCACCGTAGAAGCGTTCCAGGTGCGACTGGGCGCTGATGCGGATGCCACGCCCCGGCCAGGCCGCGACGCAGCGCTGCACGCCCTCGGCCACCAGCGCGCGTCCGAGCCCGGTGCCGCGGGCTTCCGGCGACGTGATCACGCGGCCGAGCGACGGCTCCTCGTACTTGATGCCCGGGTCCACCACGCGCAGGTAGGCCTGCAGCGTGCCGGCCTCGTCGCGGCCCAGCAGGTGCCAGCTGTCGCGGTCGACGCCGTCCGGATCCTGGTACGGCCCCTGCTCCAGGACGAACACCCGGCAGCGCAGCGCCAGCGCGTCGTAGAGGTTGTCCACGCCGAGCTCGGCAAAGCGCGACCAGGTCCAGTTCAATTGAGCTTCACCAGCTGCTTGCCGAAGTTCGCACCCGTCAGCAGGCCCAGGAAGGCGGCCGGCGCGGCCTCGAGGTCCGGTGCGATGGTCTCGCGGTACTTCAGCTGGCCGGCCGCCACCAGCCCACCCAGTTCCTTCAGCGCCTGCGGCCACAGCTGCAGGTTCTCGGTGACGATGAAGCCCTGCACGCGCAGGCGCTGCGACAGCAGCAGCCGCGCGTTGGCGATGCCCACCGGATGGCCGTCGTAGCCCGCGATCAGCCCGCACAGCGCAACCCGCCCGAAGGCATTCATGCGCGACAGGATGACATCGAAGATCAGGCCGCCGACGTTCTCGAAGCAGCCGTCGATGCCCTTCGGCGCAGCGCGGTCGAGCGCGGCGCCGAGCGCGTCGAAGTCGCGGTGCGCCTTGTGGTCGATGCAGGCGTCGAAGCCCAGTTCGTCGACGACGTAGGCGCACTTGTCGGCGCCGCCGGCAATGCCGATCGCGCGGCAGCCGCGTGCCTTCGCGAGCTGGCCCACCGCGCTGCCCACCGCGCCGCTGGCGGCGTCGACCACGATCGTCTGGCCTTCCCGCGCCTCGATGATCTGCGTCAGCCCCATCCATGCCGTGACCCCCGGCATGCCCACCGCGCCGAGGTAGGCCGACAGCGGCACCCGCGATGCATCCACCTTGCGCAGCACGCCCGGCGTGCCGCCGTCCACCACCGCCCATTCCTGCCAGCCGCCCATGCCGACCACGTTGTCGCCGACCGCGAAGCCGGGGTGGCGCGACTCGGTCACCTCGCCGACCGTGCCGCCCACCATCACCTCGTCCAGCGCCTGCGGCGCGGCGTAGTTCTTCGCGTCGTTCATGCGGCTGCGCATGTACGGGTCGAGGCTCAGGAAGTGGTGGCGCACCCGCACCTGCCCTTCCTGCAGCGCCGGCAGCGGCACGGTCTCGAGCCGGAAGTTGTCCAGCGTCGCCTCCACGGCAGGGCGGGAGGCGAGCACGATGCGGCGGTTGTTCATCGCGGGAGTCTCAGTCGGACGCGTTGAGCTTCTGGATGCGGCGGCCATCCACCGGCAGCCCGCCCATGTACTTGAAGGTGCCGCTGGCGTGGCCGACGAGCTTGCCGCCCGCGTCGTGCACCTGGCCGTCGCAGAAGGCGAGGCTGGCGGTGCGGTGCAGGCGGCGGCCGGTGGCGATCAGCCGGCCCTGGCCCGGGCGCATGAAGCTGGTCTTCATCTCGATCGTCACGACGCCCGGCTGCGCGTCGCCGCCGGCCTTCAGCGGGCTGCGCGCGGCATGCGCCATCACGACATCCAGCAGCGTCATCGTGACGCCGCCGTGGGCCACGCCCCAGGAGTTGGTCAGCTCCTCGCGCAGTTGCAGGTGGATCTCCGCCTCGTCGGGATCGAAGCGCTGCAGCTCGAAGCCGAGCAGCTTGACGAAGGGGATGTGGACCTTGAATTCCATCGGCTCAGCCGCCGTGCACCGACGACACGCCGCCGTCCACCGCCAGGATCTGCCCGGTGATGTGCTTGCCGGCGCGGCTGGCGAACAGCAGCACGGCGCCCTTCAGGTCGTCGTCGTCGCCCAGGCGGTTCAGCGGTGCGTGCGAGGCCAGCTTGTCGGCGCCGTGCGCGGCGATCACGCCCTTGGTCATCTTGCTCGGGAAGAAGCCCGGCGCCACCGCGTTGACGGTGATGCCGTGCCGGCCCCACTCGCCGGCAAGCGTGCGCGTGAAGTTCACCGCCGCGCCCTTGCTGGTGCCGTAGGCGATGAACTGGACGTCGAGGCTGCCGCCCAGGCCCGCGATGCTGGCCACGTTGATGATGCGGCCGCCCTTGTTCGGGATCATCCAGGCCTTGCCCGCCGCCTGCGCGAACAGGAACAGGCTGCGGATGTTCAGGTTCATCACCTTGTCCCAGGCCTCGAGCGGGTAGTCCTCGGCCGGCGCGCCCCAGGTGGCGCCGGCGTTGTTGACGAGGATGTCGATGCGGCCCAGCCGCTGCATGGTCTCGTCCACCACGCGCTGCACGTCCTCGGGCTTGCTGGCATCGGCGGCGATCCAGCGCGCGTCGATGCCGCGCGCCGACAGGTGTGCCGCCGCCTCCTCGAGCTCGGCCGCCTTGCGCGCGGTGAGCATCACCTTCGCGCCGGCCTCGCCGAGCGACTCGGCCATCTGCAGGCCCAGGCCGCGCGAGCCGCCGGTGACGAGGGCGACCTGGCCCTTCAGGTCGAACAGTTGCTGGACGGGGGTTCCCATGGTGTGTCGTCTCCTAGCTCAAGGCCCGCGGCGCGAGCGGATCCAGATCAGCAGGGCCCCCAGCGCGACTCCCGCGGCGCCGGCCCCGATCAGCGTGTGCCCGAACACGGCATCGCCGCGCAGCACGAAGAGCCCCAGGCTCAGCAGCAGCAGGCCGCCGTAGATCAGGATCCAGACCCACTTCTCGATCGTCTTGTTGTCCATGATGGTCGGGGCTCACAGCCACTCGTCCTGCACCTCGCGCAGCAGCGGCTCGCGGCGGGAGACCGCGGCGAGCCACGCGTCGACCTTCGGCAGTTCGTAGGCGTAGAAGTAGCGTTGGGCCGCCATCTTGCCTGCTTCGAGCGCATGGTTCCGTGACGCCAGCGCCACGTCCAGCCACAGCCAGGCCAGCACCGCGTGGCCGAAGGCCTGCAGGTAGGGCGTGGCGTTGGCCAGCGCCTCTTCCGGCACGCCGGTGGCCCAGGCCGATTTCGTCGCCGCGCCCAGCTTCTGCAGCGCGGCGGCCAGCTGGTTCGCCGGCTCGGCCAGGCCCTGCACCTGGCCGGCGCGCTCGATGGTGGCGCTGACGCGCGCGGCCAGCAGCTTCAGCCCCGCGCCGCCGTTCATCACCACCTTGCGGCCCAGCAGGTCCAGCGCCTGGATGCCGTGCGTGCCCTCGTGGATCATGTTCAGGCGGTTGTCGCGCCAGTACTGCTCCACCGCGTAGTCGCGCGTGTAGCCGTAGCCGCCATGCACCTGGATCGCCAGCGAGTTCGCCTCCAGGCACCACTCGCTGGGCCAGCTCTTGGCGATCGGCGTCAGCACCTCCAGCAGCAGCCCGGCCTCGGCGCGCGCGGCTTCGTCGCCGGTCTGCTGCTCGTCGACCAGGCGCGCGCAGTAGAGCTCCAGCGCCAGGCCGCCTTCGACGTAGGACTTCTGCGCCAGCAGCATGCGCTTGACGTCGGCGTGCTGGACGATGGGCACCTGCGGCTGCGTGGCGTCCTTGCCGCCGCCGGTGATCGGCCGCCCCTGGGGACGGCCGCGCGCGTAGTCGAGGCTCGCCTCGTAGCCGGCGTAGCCCAGCATCACCGCACCCAGGCCGACGCCGATGCGCGCCTCGTTCATCATGTGGAACATGCAGCGCAGGCCTTCGCCGGGCTTGCCGACGAGGTAGCCGATGGCGCCCGCGGCGCCCCGAACGGCAAACTTGCCCTCGCCGAAGTTCAGCAGCGTGTTCGTGGTGCCGCGATAACCCAGCTTGTGGTTCAGGCCGGCCAGCGCCACGTCGTTGCGTTCGCCGGTCAGCTCGCCTTTCTCGTTCACCAGCCACTTCGGCACGATGAAGAGCGAGATGCCCCTGGTGCCGGGCACCGGCTTGCCGTCGGCACCCGGGATCTTCGCCAGCACCAGGTGCACGATGTTCTCGGTGATCTCGTGCTCGCCGGCGCTGATCCACATCTTGTTGCCGCGCAGGCGGTAACGCGGGCCGAGGGCGTCGTTCTCGAAACCGTCGCCATCGGGCACCGCGCGGGTGGTGATGTCCGACAGCGAGGAGCCCGCCTGCGGCTCGCTCAGGCACATGGTGCCGAACCAGCGGCCGCTGAACTCGTTCTGCGCGAACACCTCGCGCTGCCGCGGCGTGCCGTGCGCCATCAGCAGGCTGGCGTTGCCGCTGGTGAGCATCGCGTAGCCGCCCATCGCCACGCTGGCCTTGCTGAAAAAGGCGTTGGCGGCCATCTCCACCACGCAGGGCAGCTGCATGCCGCCCACGTCGTGGTCCTGCATCGCGGCCAGCATGCCCGACTCGACGTACGCGGCCAGCGCCTCGTGAGTGGCGCGCGGCAGGTGCACGCGTTCGCCGTCGAAGCGGGGCTCCTCGGTGTCGGCCAGGCGGTTGAAGGGCGCGAACTTCTCGCGCGCGATGCGTTCGCAGGTGTCCAGCACCTGCGTGAAGGTCTCGGCCGAATGGTCGGCGAAGCGGGGCCGGTCGAGCAGCGTGGCGATGCGCAGCCAGTCGAACAGCAGGAAGTCGAGCGTGCGACGCATCGGGACGGACTCCTCGCGGATCAGGCGCCGCGCGCCACGATCGCCATCGTGGCCGAGGCCTTCAGCACCAGCGTGCGGCCGCCGGCCTCGTCTTCGGCGAACACCTCGGCCTCGGTGAAGCTGAGCGTGCGGCCGGGCTTGATCACCAGCGCCTCGCACACCAGGCGCTGGCCCTTGCCGGCGCGCAGGCAGCTGACCTTCAGCTCGGCCGTCAGCGCCCAGTGGCCCGGCGCGGCCAGCGTCTGCGCGGCGGCGCCCATCGAGTGGTCGGCCAGGCTCGTCATCACGCCGGCATGCGCCTGGCCCATGTGCTGCAGGTGGCGCGGCTGCAGCGGCAGCACGGTGCGGATGCGGCCCTCGCCCACCGCCACCGGCTCGACGCCCAGGTCCACCATGAACGGGGCCGAGCGGAAGAAGCCGCGCGCGGTCTCCAGGTCCATCGCCATCAGGACTCGCTGCCCAGCTTCGCGATGGTGCCCTGCGCCATCGCGCAGAGCTTCTCGGCGCCGTCGTCGGTGACGGCGAACACGTCGCAGCGGCACACCGCCTGGCTCTTGCTGACGGCCACCGCGCTGGCACGCGCCACCAGCCGCGCACCGACCGCGGGGCGCACGTAGTTGATCTTGAACTCCGAGGTCACCACCGGCACCGCCATCGCGGTACCGCCGGCGTAGGTGAGCGCGTTGTCGGCGAGATAGCTCACCGCGCCGCCGTGCACGAAGCCGTTCTGCTGCAGCAGGTCCGGCCGCACCGGCAGCTCCAGCGTGCACGCGCCGCGCGCCAGCGCCGTGAGCTCGGCGCCGAGCAGGCGGCTGAAGGCCTGCTGCTGCAGCACCTCCTGGCCCATCGCCAGGAAGGCGGCCGGGTCGACGCTCACAGCACCTCGAAGATGCCGGCCGCGCCCATGCCGCCACCGATGCACATCGTCACGCAGACCTTCTTCGCGCCGCGGCGCCTGCCTTCGATCAGCGCGTGCCCCGTGAGCCGCTGCCCGCTCACGCCGTAGGGGTGGCCCACCGCGATGGCGCCGCCGTTGACGTTGAGCCGGTCCATCGGGATGCCGAGCGTGTCGGCGCAGTAGAGCACCTGCACCG
The DNA here is from genome assembly GCA_044226255.1 of Rubrivivax sp. GTDB lineage: Bacteria > Pseudomonadota > Gammaproteobacteria > Burkholderiales > Burkholderiaceae_C > Rubrivivax. Next base: position 6,169 of record JBGAHJ010000038.1, on the reverse strand, counting down.
CGAAGGCCTCGTTGAGTTCCCACAGGTCGATGTCGTTCATCGTCAGGCCCAGGCGCTTGAGCACCTTGGGCACCGCGAACACCGGGCCGATGCCCATCTCGTCGGGCTCGCAGCCGGCCACCGCGAAGCCGAGGAAGCGGCCCAGCGGCTTCAAGCCCTTGCGCTGCGCCACGGACTCGTGCATCACCACGCAGGCACCGCCGCCGTCGCTGAACTGGCTGGCGTTGCCGGCCGAGATCACGCCGCCGGGAATGGCCGGGCGGATGTTCATGATGCCTTCGTAGGTGGTGCCCGCGCGGATGCCCTCGTCGGCGCTGACGGTCACCTCCTTGCTGCGCAGGCCCATCACCGCGTCGGCCACGCCGGCAACGACGGTGATGGGCGCGATCTCGTCGGTGAACAGGCCCTTGGCCAGCGCGGCCTCGGCCTTCTGCTGGCTGGCGGCGCCGTAGCGGTCCATGCGCTCGCGGCTGATGCCGTAGCGCTTGGCCACCTGCTCGGCCGTCTGCAGCATGTTCCAGTAGATCTCGGGCTTCTGGTCCTGCAGCCAGGGGTCGCGCATCATGTGCGTGTTCATCTCCTGCTGCACGCAGCTGATGCTCTCCACGCCGCCGGCGACGAAGATGTCGGCCTCGCCCGCCACGATGCGCTGCGCGGCCATCGCGATGGTCTGCAGGCCGCTCGAGCAGAAGCGGTTGACGGTGACGCCGCTGGTGGTGATGGGCAGGCCGGCGCGCAGCGCCACCTGGCGCGCGATGTTGGCGCCGGTGGCGCCCTCGGGGTTGGCGCAGCCCATGATGACGTCGTCGACCTCTTCGGGCGCGATGCCGGCGCGCTCCACCGCGGCCTTCACCGCGTGGCCGCCGAGCGTGGCGCCGTGGGTCATGTTGAAGGCGCCCTTCCAGCTCTTGCACAGCGGCGTGCGGGCGGTGGAGACGATGACGGCTTGGGTCATGGTGCGTGTTCCTTCAAGCAGACTCAGGTGAAGCTCTTGCCTTCGGCGGCCAGCTTGGCCAGCAGCGGCGCGGGCTGCCAGAACGTGGCGTCGTCCAGCGGGTTGGCGGCGAACTTCTTCATCGCCTGCACGACGTTGAAGAGGCCCTGCTGGTCGGCGTAGCACATCGGGCCGCCGCGGAAGAGCGGGAAGCCGTAGCCGGTGAGGTAGACCATGTCGATGTCGCTGGCCTTGCTGGCGATGCCCTCTTCCAGGATCTTGGCGGCCTCGTTGACGAGCGAATAGACCAGGCGGTGCACGATCTCCTCGTCGCCGATCCTGCGCGGCGTGATGCCGAGCTCCTTGCGGTAGGCGGCGATCATCTCCACCACCTCGGCCGACGGGATCGCGTCGCGCTTGCCCGCCTGGTAGTCGTACCAGCCGGCGCCGGTCTTCTGGCCGAAGCGGCCCTTCTCGCACAGCAGGTCGGCGGTCTTGCTGTAGCGCATGTGCGGCTTCTCGACGTAGCGGCGCTTGCGGATCGCCCAGCCGATGTCGTTGCCGGCGAGGTCGCCCATGCGGAACGGGCCCATCGCCATGCCCCACTTCTCCACCGCCTTGTCCACCTGCTCGGGCGTGCAGCCCTCTTCGAGCAGGAAGCCGGCCTGGCGGCTGTACTGCTCGATCATGCGGTTGCCGATGAAGCCGTCGCAGACGCCGCTGACCACCGCGGTCTTGCGGATCTTCTTCGCCACGCTCATCACGGTGGCCAGCACGTCCTTGGCCGTCTTCTCTCCGCGCACCACCTCCAGCAGCTTCATCACGTTGGCGGGGCTGAAGAAGTGCATCCCCACCACGTCCTGCGGGCGCCTGGTGAAAGAGGCGATCCTGTTGACGTCGAGCGTGCTGGTGTTGCTGGCGAGGATCGCGCCGGGCTTCATCACCTCGTCGAGCGTCTTGAACACCTTCTCCTTGACGCCCATCTCCTCGAACACGGCCTCGATCACCAGGTCGGCCTGCGCGATGTCGGCGTAGTTCAGCGTGGTGGTCAGCAGGCCCATGCGCTGGTCGAGCTTGTCCTGCTTCAGCTTGCCCTTCTTCAGCTGGCCCTCGTAGTTCTTGCGGATGGTGCCGACGCCGCGATCCAGCGCGTCCTGCTTCATCTCGAGGATGGTCACCGGGATGCCGGCGTTGAGGAAGTTCATGCTGATGCCGCCGCCCATCGTGCCGGCGCCGATCACGGCCACCTTCTCGATCTTGCGCTGCGGCGTGTCCTCCGGCACGTCGGGGATCTTGCTCGCCGCACGTTCGCCGAAGAAGGCGTGGCGCAGCGCCTTGCATTCGGGCGTCATCATCAGCGCGATGAAGGTCTCGCGCTCGTAGACCATCGCGTCGTCGAACTTGCGCTTGATCGAGGCCTCGACCGCGTCCACGCACTTCAGCGGCGCCGGGAAGCGGCCGGCCATGCCCTTGACCATGTTGCGCGCGAAGCCGAAGTAGGCATCGGGATCGCGGTGCGTCACCTTCAGGTCGCGCACGCGCGGGTACGGCCCCGGCTTGGCCGCGGCGGCCTCGGCCATCTCGCAGGCGGCGGCCAGCAGGTCGCCGGCCTCGATCCGGTCGAACAGCTTCTGCCCCGGCAGCGCGGCCAGCAGCTCGCTCTTCACCGGCTCACCGCTGACGATCATGTTCAGCGCCGTCTCCACGCCCAGCACGCGCGGCAGGCGCTGCGTGCCGCCGGCGCCCGGGATGAGGCCGATCTTCACCTCGGGCAGCGCGACGCTGGTGCCCGGCGCCGCCACGCGGTGGTGCGCGCCCAGCGACAGCTCCAGCCCGCCGCCCATGCACACGCTGTGCACCGCGGCCACCACCGGCTTGGGGCAATCCTCGGTGAGGCGGATCAGGCTCAGCAGGTTCGGCTCGGCCAGCGACTTCGGCGAACCGAACTCCTTGATGTCCGCGCCGCCCGAGAACGCCTTGCCGGCGCCGGTGATCACGATGCCGACGATCGCCGCATCGCTCACCGCCTTCTCGATGCCCGCCGCGTACTCGCGCCGGGTGTCGTAGCCCAGGCCGTTGACCGGCGGGTTGTCGAGCGTGATGACGGCAACCTTGCCGCGAACTTCGTACCTGGCGCCCATGGCGGATCCTTCCGGGTGGAGGAGAAGAAATAGAACGGTCGTTCGATTCTAGGTGGGCCGCGAGAAGCCCCGTTGTCGCTGCCGTGACAGGCCGTCGCGCCGCGGCCGAGGTCAGACCTCGAGCCACTCCTTGCGAATGTAGGCGTTGGCGCGCAACTCTGCCGGCGTGCCTTCGAAGACGATCTGGCCGTGGCCCATCACCAGGCAGCGGTCGGCCACCTCCAGCGCGATGGTCAGCTTCTGCTCCACCAGCAGCACCGCGATGCCGCGCCGCTTCAGCTCGCGCAGGTACTCGGCCACCAGCTCGACGATCTTGGGCGCCAGGCCCTCGGTGGGCTCGTCGATCATGATGAGCCGCGGGTCGCCCATCAGCGTGCGGCACAGCGTCAGCATCTGCTGCTCGCCGCCCGACAGCACCCCGGCGTCGGTGTGCTGGCGCTCGCGCAGCCGCGGGAACATCCTGTACATGTCCTCGAAGGACCACCTCGGGTTCTTCGCGCCGCTCTTCTGCCCGAGCAGCAGGTTCTGGTGCACCGTCAGCGTGGGGAAGATGTCGCGGTTCTCGGGCACGTAGCCGATGCCCGCGTGCGCCACCTCGAAGGCCTCGCGCCCGCGCAGCTCGCCGCCGTCGAACACCACCGAGCCGGTGGCTTCCACCAGGCCCATGATGGCCTTCACCGTGGTGCTGCGGCCCGAGCCGTTGCGGCCCAGCAGCGCGACGATCTCGCTGTCGCCGACGCCGAAGTTCACGCCGTGCAGCACGTGGCTCTTGCCGTAGTAGGCATGCAGGTCCTTGACGGTCAGCATGGCGCTCAGTGTCCCGCGGCCTGGGCCTGCTGCTCGGCCAGCACGCTGCCGAGGTAGGCCTCCTTCACGCGCTCGTTGGCGCGCACGGCCTCGGGCGTGTCGAAGGCGATCACCTCGCCGTAGACCAGCACCGCGATCTTGTCGGCCAGGCCGAACACCACGCCCATGTCGTGCTCCACCGTCAGCAGCGTCTTGCCGACGGTGACCTCGCGGATCAGGTTCACGAAGCGCGCCGTCTCGCTGCGGCTCATGCCGGCGGTGGGCTCGTCGAGCAGGATCACCCCGGCGCCGCCGGCGATGGTGATGCCGATCTCCAGCGCCCGCTGCTCGGCGTACGTGAGGTTCATCGCCTGCACGTCGCGCCGCTTGTGCAGCTTGATCATCTCCATCACTTCCTCGGCGCGCTCGTTGGCGTCGCGCAGGTCGGCCAGGAAGCGCCAGAACGAGTACTTGTAGCCCAGGCTCCACAGCACCGCGCAACGCAGGTTCTCGAACACCGAGAGGCGGGCGAACAGGTTGCTCACCTGGAAGCTGCGCGCCAGGCCCAGGCGGTTGATCTCGTAGGGCTTGAGGCCGTCGATCTTGCGGCCGTGCAGCAGGATGTCGCCCGAGCTGCTGCCGAAGCGGCCGCTGATCAGGTTGAACAGCGTGCTCTTGCCGGCACCGTTCGGCCCGATCACCGCCACGCGCTCGCCGGGGCGCACCGCGATGTTCGCGCCGCGGATGATCTCGGTGCGGCCGAAGCTCTTGCGCACGTCGCGCAGTTCCAGGGCGAACGGCTCGTTCACGGGGCCGCTCACAGCGCGGTCTCCCGCTTCTTGATCTCGCGCTCGATGGCTTCCTGCGCCTCGCCCCACTGGCGCACGAACTGGCGCCGGACCAGCTCGAACAGCGCCACGCCGACGACCACCAGCATCGACGCCCCGAACCAGGCGTCCACGCCCTGCGCGTTGATCGAGGCGCCCATGAACTTCAGCTGCGGGCCCAGAGCCTGGTTGAGCTGCAGGTGGTAGACCATCTCGATCATCACGCCGGCGCCCAGCAGGATGGTGGCCGCCGTGCCCGCCATCGCCAGGTACGACGCCAGCAGCGGCCGCAGCTTGCCGAAGGCCGCCACGCGCAGGTTCATCATGATCAGGCTGGAGATGCCGCCGGGCGCGAACATCACCATGAAGGTGAAGACCAGGCCCAGGTACAGCAGCCAGGCCAGCGTCAGCTCCGACAGCAGCACGCCCGCCAGCACCAGCAGGATGGCGCCGATGATGGGGCCGAAGAAGAAGATCGCGCCGCCCAGGAACGTGAACAGCAGGTAGGCGCCGGAGCGCAGCGGGCCCACCACCTCGGCCGTGACGATCTCGAAGTTCAGCGCCGCCAGCCCGCCCGAGATGCCCATGAAGAAGCCGCTCGCGATGAAGGCGAAGTAGCGCACGAACTGGGTGTTGTAGCCGATGAACTCCACGCGCTCCGGGTTGTCGCGCACCGCGTTGAGCATGCGGCCGAGCGGCGTGCGCGTGAACGCGAACATCAGCGCGGTGCAGACGAAGGTGTAGAGCGCGATCAGGTAGTACAGCTGGATCTGCGGGCCGAAGCTGACGCCCATCACCGGCTGGCCCACCACGCGGTTGCCGCTGATGCCGCCCTCGCCGCCGAAGAAGCCGGGGAACATCAGCGCCATCGCGGCCACGAGTTCGCCGACGCCGAGCGTGATCATCGCGAAGGGCGTGCCGGCCTTCTTCGTCGTCACGTAGCCCAGCAGCACGGCGAACAGCATGCCGAACACGCCCGCCACCAGCGGGATCAGGCTCACCGGCAGGCTGAGCTGGCCCTTGGAGACGAGGTTCAGCGTGTGGATGGCGAAGAAGGAACCGAGGCCCGAGTACACCGCGTGGCCGAAGCTCAGCATGCCGCCCTGGCCGAGCAGCATGTTGAAGGCCAGGCAGGCGATGATCGCGATGCCCATCTGCGACAGCAGCGTCAGCGACAGGCTGCTCTTCCACAGCAGCGGCGCCACCACCATCAGCAGGGCATAGGCGCCCCACACCAGCCAGCGGCCGACGTTGTAGGGCTTGAAGTGGTAGACCGGGCGTGCCGGCTGGGCGCTCGCCATCAGCCTTCCCGGGTGCCGAACAGGCCCTTGGGCCTGAAGATCAGGATCAGCACCAGCAGCAGGTACGGCAGGATCGCCGCCACCTGGCTCATCTTCACGCTCCACACCGCGTAGCCGAAGCTGGCCGGCCCCACCGGCGCGCCGAGGAAGGCGAACAGGTCGGCCAGCGACCGGTCGCTG
>JBGAHJ010000010.1:0-167861 GCA_044226255.1 Rubrivivax sp. | reverse complement strand
CAATCGGGGGCGCAAGGCACGAGCCGGCGCGCAGGCGCGCGGCGCCTGCGTCCCCGATTGGCAGGTCGGCGCCAGTCCATCGATCACAGCCACAGGAGTTCCGCATGCTGCTCAACGAAGACCAGATCGCGCTGCGCGACGTCGCCCGCCGCTTTGCCCGCGAGAAGCTCAAGCCGCGCTACCAGGCGCGCGAAGCCGAGCCCGGCTTCGACCGCGCGCTGATGAAGGAGATCGGCGCGCTCGGATTGATCGGTGTGGACCTGCCGGAGGAGTACGGCGGCCTTGGGTTGAGCGGTGTCACCTCGGGCGTCATCACCGAGGAGATGGCCTACGGCGACTTCAACATCAGTTACCTGCAACTGCTCGGCTCGCTGATGGGCGCCATCGTCCACCGCAACGCCAACCCCGAGCTGGCGCGCCACTGGAACTCCAGGCTCGTTGCCGGGGAGGCCATCATCGGACTCGGGCTGACGGAACCACGCGGCGGCTCCGACGCCGCTAACCTGCAGCTCAAGGCCAAGCGCGACGGCAAGCACTTCGTGCTTTCGGGCGAGAAGACCTCGATCACCTTCTCCGACCAGTGCGACGCGATGATCCTGTTCGCCCGCACCGGCGCCGCCGACGCGGGCGCACGCGGCATCAGCGCCTTCCTGGTGCCGATGGACCTGCCCGGCATCCAACGCACGCGCTTCAACGACGTGGGCAGCAAGATCATCGGCCGCGGCTCGGTGTTCTTCGACGAGGTGCGCGTCCCGGCCGAGAACATGATGGGCGCCGAGGGCAAGGGCTTCACGCAGGTGATGCAGGGCTTCGACTTCAGCCGCATCCTGATCGCACTGCAGTGCCTGGGCGCGGCGCAGGCCTCGATCGACGAGACCTGGGAGTACGTCAAGGAGCGCCAGGCGATGGGCGCGCCGCTGGTGCAGTACCAGGGCGTGTCGTTCCCGATTGTCGAGTTCGAGACCCTGATCGCGGCGTGTCGCCAGCTGAGCTATCACGCGCTGGCGCTGCGCGATGCCGGGCAGCCGCACACCGCCGAGGCGGCGATGGTCAAGTGGATGGGCCCCAAGACCTCGTTCGACGCCATCCACCAGTGTATCCTGACCTTCGGCCACTACGGCTGGAGCATGGACCTGCCGCACCAGCAGCGCCTGCGCGACGTGATGGGCCTGGAGATCGGCGACGGCACCGCGCAGGTGATGAAGCTCATCGTCGCGCGCGAGCGCGCTGGGCGCATGGCGGTGCAGTACGCGGCGGAGAACCGCAAGTGAGCGGCGCCAGCCCGGTATGGGTAGGCCGCGACGGCGCGGTGGGCGTCATCGAGCTGGCGCGGCCGGACAAGTTCAACTGTCTGTCGCTTTCGGTTCATGGCGCGATTGCGGCGGCGCTCGACGAGTTCGAGGCGCCGGGGTCGGGGGTCCGGGCGGTGCTCATTCGCGCCCAGGGCAAGCACTTCTGCACTGGCGCCGACCTCGATGAGGTGAAGCGCCTGCGAAGCCACCCCGCCGATATCGAGCACTTCATCCGCTACGGTCACATCGTGTTGCAGCGCCTGGAGGAAAGCCCGTTGCCGGTGGTGGCTGCCTGCCAGGGCCTCGCACTGGCCGGCGGCAGCGAGCTGATGCTGGCCTGCGACGTGGTCTTCGCATCGAGCGACTTCAAGATCGGCGACCAGCACGCGCAATACGGCCTGGTGCCGGGCTGGGGCGGCTCGCAGCGGCTGCCACGCATCGTGGGCCTGCGACGCGCGCTCGACCTCTTCTACAGCGCACGCTGGATCGATGCGCCCACGGCGCTGGCCTGGGGCCTGGTGAACTACGTCGTCGAGCCCGACAAGCTGGCCGACGCCTCGATGGCCTACTGCACCCAGCTCGCCGCGCGCAGCCGCATCGGCCTGGCGACGATGAAGCGCCTGGCACGCCAGGGTCTTGATCGGCCACTGAACGAAGGCCTCGAAATGGAACAGGTGCAGATCTCGCGCGAACTGCTCAACGACGACGTCTCCGAGGGACTGGCTGCCTTCGAGGCGCGCCGGCCGCCGGTCTTCAAGGCCTGAACCAGGAGCCTCACCCATGTCCGACCTGCCGCGACGCGTCGAGTTCCACGAAGAGGGGCCACGCGAGGGCTTCCAGATGGAGCAGGGGCGTTTTCCGCTGCACGATCGGCTCGCGCTGATCGACGCCCTGGCCGCTTCCGGCCTGAAGCAGGTGCAGTGCGCCTCGTTCGTCAGCCCGCGCGCGGTGCCGCAGATGGCCGATTCGCCGGAACTCTTCGCCAGCCTGAAGAAGCGACCCGGCACGCGCTACACGGCGCTGTGGCTCAACGAGAACGGTTTCGAGCGCGCGCGCGCCTGTGACAACGTCGACATCGACGGCAAGGTGGTGTTCTACGTCACCGAGCCCTTCTCCCAGCGCAACAACAACTGCAGCGTGGCGGAGAACCGCGAGCGCCAGCTGGCGTGGATCGACCGCTACATCGCACTCGGCATCCCCGTCGAGCAGGCCTACGTCGTCACCGCCTTCGGCTGCAACCTCGGCGGGCCGGTGCCGGCGTCGGCCGTGACCGAGGTGGTGCGCTGGCTGAAGGACGCCTGCGCCGACCGCCGCATCCCGTTCCCGGCCTTCTACCTGGCCGACACGATGGGCTGGGCCAACCCCGAGGAGATCAAGCGCCGCGTCGGCGCCGTGCGCGAGCTGGTGCCCGAGGCGCGCATCGGCCTGCACCTGCACGACACTCGCGGCGTGGGCGGTGCCAACGTGTACGCCGCGCTGCAGATGGGCGTGGAGCTGTTCGACAGCTCGGTGGCGGGTCTCGGCGGCTGTCCTTTCGCGGGCCACAAGCATGGCGGCGCGGCCGGCAACATCTGCACCGAGGACATGGCCTTCATGTGCGAGGAGATGGGCATCGAGACCGGGCTCGACCTCGAACAGCTCGTCGAGGCCGCGCGTCTGGCCGAGCGCATCATCGGCCGCCCGCTGAATGGCCGCCTGATGCGCAGCGGCACACTGACCGCCATGCGCAGCGGCGCGCCGGCCGCGATGCGCAGCTGAGCCACGCCACCCGATGGTGCACAGCGGGCCCGCCAGCGGATCGCGCCCGCCGCCGGGCCCGCGGTCCGAGCCAGCCGAGCCGTGGCTGGGGCCGCTGCTCGCGATGCTGGTAGTGCAGACGGCAGTCTCCTTCCTGTCGCGCATTCCGCCCACGCTGGCGCCGACCTTGGCGCCGCGCGTGGGCTGGCCGGCCGAGAGCGTGGGCTACCTGTCGTCGTTGATCACCGGCGGCTCCATCGTCGTGCTGCTGCTGGCCGCGCCTGTGCAGCGCCGGGCCGGCTCGATGCGCACGCTGCAGATCGGCGTGGCGCTGGGCGTCGCCGGCACCCTGCTCAGTGCGCTGCCGTCGGCGCTGGCGCTGGTGGCCGGCTCGCTGCTCATCGGCCTGGCGATCGGCCCGCCGTCCACGGCCGGCATGGACGTGCTGCAACGCTACGCGCCCATGCGCCACCGCAACCTGCTGTTCTCGGTGAAGCAGGCCGGCGTGCCGCTGGGCGGCGTGGCTGCCGGGCTGCTGCTGCCGGGCGCGGTGCAGGGGCTGGGGCTGGAGGGGGCGTTCGTGGCCGCCGCCGCGCTGGGTGCTGTGGCCATGTGGGTGGTGCAGCCCTGGCGCGAGCGGGTGGATGCGCTGCGCGACCGGTCATTGCGCCTGCACTGGCGGCAGTTCGGTTCGATCGACGCCGTGCGCCGGCCGCTGGCGGTGCTGGCCGCGATGCCGGCGATGCGCCGCATGGGCGTCGCGGGTGCGTGCCTCGCAACGGGGCAAAGCGCCTGGTTCGCCTTCCTCGTCACCTACCTCGTGTCGCGGCTGGGCTGGTCGCTGGTGGCGGCCGGCGCGCTGTTCGCGCTGATGCAGGTGCTCAGTGCGCTCGGCCGCCCGCTGGCGGGCTTCCTGTCCGACCGGCTCGGCGACGGCCTTCGCGTGCTGCGATGGATGGCGGCCGGCTCGGCCGCCACGACGCTGGCGTTTGCCTTCTGCACGCCGGCCTGGCCAGCCTGGGTGGTGGTCGCGCTCGCGGTGCTGGCCGGCCTGACGGTGGCCAGCTGGAACGGCATCCAATTCGCAGAGGTGGCCCGCCTGGCGCCGCGCGACTCGCTGGGCGAGGCGATGGCCGGCGCGACGCTGCTGCTGCTGGCCGCCTATGTCGTCGCCCCGGTGCTGTTCGGGCTGGTCCTGGCGGCCGGCGGTGGCTACCGCCTGGCCTTTGTGCTGATCGCCGGGTTGACCGGCGCGGCGCTGTGGCCGCTGCGTTCTCGAACGGCTAACTAACGTCTGTTCGATCAATTGGATACACTGCATGCCCGGCCTGCTTTGCCCGCGAGGGCGCCCGCCACTGTGAATGTGCCTGTTCCCAGCAACCCGAAGATGCGGCGCTGCGCCGCCGCGTGCCCATGGCCGCGATCATGAGCCGCCTCGGTCCGGCGGCGGAGCCTGGCGCGGCCGGCCACTCGCAGCGGCAGCTGGCCTTGCTGCGCGAGCGCCTGACCTGGGTTGCCACCGGCGGGCGCGACGCCCACATCCAGCGCCACCGCGAGCGCGGCAAGCTGCTGGCGCGCGAGCGCATCGACTTGGCCTGCGACGACGCCACCGCCTTCCTCGAGCTCTCGCCGCTGGCTGCCTGGGGCCAGTACGGCAACGAGGTGCCGGCTGCCGGCATCGTCACCGGCATCGGCATCGTCGCCGGCCAGCCCTGCATGTTCATCGCCAACGACGCCACGGTGAAGGGCGGCTCGTTCTTCCACGAGACGGTGAAGAAGCACCGCCGCGCGCAGGAGATCGCCTGGCGGCTGCGCCTGCCGGTGCTGTACCTGGTGGACTGCGGCGGCGCCTTCCTGCCCGAGCAGGACCGCGTGTTTCCCGACCGCGACCACTTCGGCAACAACTTCTTCAACCAGTGCCGCATGTCGCAGGACGGCGTGCCGCAGATCTCGGCCGTGTTCGGCGGCTGCACGGCGGGCGGCGCCTACATCCCGGCGCTGTCCGACGAAACGATCATGGTGCGCGGCAACGCGCGCATCCACCTCGGCGGTCCGTCGATCGTGAAGATCGCGATCAACGAGACGGTCGATGGCGAGACGCTCGGCGGCGCCGAGATGCACACCTTCGTGTCCGGCGTGAACGACCACCTGGCCGACGACGAGCCGCAGGCACTGGCGCGGCTGCGCGAGGTCGTCGCCAGCCTGCCGCCGGCGCCGCTGCCGGCGCCCCCGAACCCGCCGCGGCCACCGCTGCACGACCCGGCCGAACTCGACACGCTGGTGCCAACCGACCCCAAGCAGCCCTACGACGCGCGGGAGATCGTCGCCCGGCTCGTCGACGGCAGCGAGTGGCACGAGTTCAAGCCCGACTGGGGCACGCAGCTCGTCACCGGCTTCGCCAGCATCCACGGCCATCCGGTGGGCATCCTCGGCAACAACGGGGCCCTGGTGGCCGAGGCGGCGCTCAAGGGCACGCACTTCATCGAGCTGGCCAACCAGCGCGGCGTGCCGCTGCTGTTCCTGCAGAACATCGCCGGCTTCATGGTCGGCAGCGAGGCCGAGCGCGGCGGCATCGCCAAGCACAGCGCGAACATGGTCTACGCGGTGTCGTGCACGCGCGTGCCCAAGCTCACGCTGATCGTCGGTGGCTCCTACGGCGCCGGCAACTACGGCATGTGCGGGCGCGGCTTCGAGCCCGAGTTCCTGTTCGCCTGGCCGAGCGCGCAGGTGGCGACAATGAGCGCCGACATCGCCAGCAACGTGATGCTCGAGCTGGCACGCTCCAACCTGCGCGGTCCGGCCGACGAGGCGCGCCTGGCCGAGACCGAGCGTGCGGTGCGCGAGCAGTACCAGCGCCAGTCCGACCCCTACTACGCCACCTCGCGCCTGTGGGACGACGGTCTCATCGCGCCCTCGTCCTCGCGCGACGTGCTGGGCCTGGCGCTGGCCTTGTGCACGCGGCGCCCGCTGCCGCGCACCGCAACCCCCGTCTACCGCATGTGAGCTCAGACGCATGAACGTTCCCGCCTTCGAGACCCTGCTGCTCTCCGTCGACGCGCGCGGCATCGCCACGCTGACGCTGAACCGCCCCGCCACGCACAACGCGCTGAACGCCACGCTCATCGCCGAGCTGAAGCGGGCGGCCGACTGGCTGACTGGCCAGAGCAGCCTGCGCGCCGTGGTGCTCACCGGCGCCGGCGCCAGCTTCTGCGCCGGTGGCGACCTCGGCTGGATGCAGCAGAACATGAAGAAGTCGCGCGCCGAGCGCGTGGCCGAGAGCTTCGAGCTGGCGCTGATGCTGCGCGCGCTGAACGAACTGCCGATGCCGCTGATCGGCCGCATCAACGGGCCGGCCTATGGCGGCGGCGTCGGCATGATCTCGGTGTGCGACGTGTCTGTGGCGGTGGACACCGGCGTCTACTGTCTGACCGAGGTGCGCCTGGGCCTGCTGCCGGCCAACATCGCGCCCTATGTCGTTGCGCGCATGGGCGAGGCCAACGCGCGCCGCACCTTCCTCACGGCCAAGCGCATGAATGCCGCCGAGGCCAAGCGTCTCGGCCTCGTTTCCGAGGTGGTGGGCGCCGAGCAGCTCGACGCCGCCGTCGAACGCGAGCTGGCCGACCTGCTGCAGTGTGCGCCGGGCGCGGTGGCGGCGACCAAGAAGCTCGTGTCCTACGTCGACAGCCACGACCTGCCCACGAGCATGATCTACGCCGCCGACAAGCTGGCCGACGCCTGGGAGACCGAAGAAGGCCGCGAGGGCATCGCAGCCTTCTTCGCCAGGCGGGCGCCCGCCTGGCGACAGGGCTGAGCGAGGGGCGATGTTCGACACCCTGCTCATCGCCAACCGCGGCGAGATCGCCTGCCGCATTGCGCGCACCGCGCGCCGGCTGGGCCTGCGCAGCGTGGCCGTGTACTCCGACGCCGACCGCGGCGCGCGCCATGTGGCCGAGTGCGATGCCGCGGTGCGCATCGGCCCGGCCGAGGCTGCGCGCAGCTACCTCGATGCGGCCGCCATCGTGGCCGCCGCCCAGGCCAGCGGCGCGCAGGCGGTGCACCCCGGCTACGGCTTCCTCTCCGAGAGCCCGGCGCTGATCGAGGCCTGCGAGGCGGCGGGCATCGCCTTCGTCGGCCCCTCGCGCGAGGCGATCCGGCGCATGGGCTCGAAGATCGAGTCCAAGCGCATCGCCATCGAACACGGCGTGCCGGTGGTGCCGGGCTACCACGAAGACGACCAGGCCGACGCCGTGCTGGCCGAGGCCGCCGCGCGCATCGGCTGGCCGGTGCTCATCAAGGCCTCGGCCGGCGGCGGTGGCAAGGGCATGCGCGTGGTGCGCGCCGCGGCCGACTTTGCCGCCGCGCTGGCCACCGTGCGCCGCGAGGCCAGGGCTGCGTTCGGCGACGAACGCGTGCTGCTCGAGCGCTACCTCGCCGAGCCGCGCCACCTCGAAGTGCAACTGCTGGGCGACCGACATGGCCACCTGGTGCACCTGTTCGAGCGCGAATGCTCGATCCAGCGCAACCACCAGAAGGTGATCGAGGAGGCGCCGGCCGCCCACCTGAGCGACGGGCACCGCGAGGCGCTGTACCGCCACGCGCTGGCGGTCGGCCGCGCCATCGGCTACCACTCGGCCGGGACGGTGGAGTTCATCCACGACGCAGCCAGCGGCGACACCTTCTTCCTCGAGATGAACACGCGGCTGCAGGTCGAGCACCCGGTGACCGAGGCCACCGTCGGCATCGACCTCGTCGAGTGGCAGTTGCGCGTGGCCGCCGGCGAGCCGCTGGCGTTCACGCAGCAGCAGCTGGCGCGCCGCGGCTGGGCCATCGAGGCCCGCGTCTGCGCCGAGGACCCGGCGGCCGGCTTCACGCCCGAGGTGGGCACCGTGCTCGTCAGCGACGAGCCGGCGGACGAGGGCGTGCGCGTCGACAGCGGGCTGCGCGCCGGCAGCGTGGTCACGCCGCACTACGACTCGATGCTCGCCAAGGTCATCGCCTTCGGCGACACGCGCGATCAGGCTGCGCGGCGATTGAGCGCCGCGCTCGGCGCCTACCGGCTGCTGGGCGTGCGCAGCAACCTCGCCTTCCTGGCCGACCTGGTGCGTGCGCCAGCGTTTGCGGGCGGCCTCACCACCCACTACATCGAACGCACCTTTGCCGGCGGATGGGCACCGCGCGCCGACGCCGGGCGCGCGCTGGCCCTGGCGGCGCTGGGTTGCGTGCTGGCGGCTGCGGCCCCGGCGACCGCCTCGCCGTGGCAGACCCTGGGCGCCTGGCGTCTGCTGGGCGATGCGGCTCCGGGCAGCGTGCTCGTGCTGCTGGAGGATGCGCAACGCACCGTGCACCGGCTGAGTGTGCGGGCCGACGGTGCGCGCTGGTGCATCGAATCGAGCGAAGGGCCGCTCGTCGCCGCCCTCTCCGTCGCGGCCCAGCTCGACGGCCAGCGGCTGGAAATCGAGAGCGGCGGCGTGAGCGAAGCGTTCACCTTCGTCGCCGCTTGCGACGCCGGTTCCGAACGGGTGTGGCTGCACGGCGCCGGTGGCATCCACGCCTTCACGCGGGTGGACCGCACGGCGCACGCGCTGGCCGGTACGGCGGCCGCCAAGGCGGCTGCCGGCAACACGCTGCGCGCGCCCATGCCCGGGCTGGTGTCGGCAGTGCCGACGACGGTCGGCGCACTCGTGCGGGCCGGCGAGGCCTTGCTGATCATCGAGGCGATGAAGATGATGCACACGCTGGTGGCACCCGCCGATGGCATGGTGGCGGAGCTGCGCTGCCGCGTCGGCGAGTCCGTGCGCGGCGGAGACATCTTGTTGACCATCGAACCCGAAGCCAAGACATGAACGAGCCGATCTACTTCACCGACGAGCACCGCCAGTTCCGCGACAACCTGCGCCGCTTCATTGCGCAGGAGATCGTGCCCAAGGCCGACGCCTGGGAAGAAGCGGGCATGGTGCCGCGCGAGGTGCTGCGGCAGATGGGCAGCCTGGGCTTCCTGGGCATCCGCTATCCCGAGCCCTACGGCGGCTCGGCGCTCGACACCGTGTACAGCGCCATCCTGGCCGAGGAACTCGGCCGCTCCACCTTCGGCGGCTTTGCGGTCACGGTCACGGTACACACCGACATGGCCTCGCCGCACCTGGCCAACTTCGGCACGCCCGAGCAACTGCAGCGCTGGTTGCCGGCGGTGATTCGGGGCGAGAAGGTCTGCGCGGTAGCGGTGACCGAGCCCGACGCGGGCTCCGACGTGGCCGGCATCCGCACCCGCGCCGTGCGGGAGCGTTCAAGCGAAGGCGACCACTGGGTGATCGACGGCAGCAAGATGTTCATCACCAACGGTGTGCACGCCGACCTGTACTTCGTGGGCGCCAAGACGGACCCGTCGGCCAAGGGCTCGCGCGGCATCTCGATCTTCGCCGTCGAGAAGGGCACGCCTGGTTTCAGGGTCGGCCGCGCGTTGAAGAAGAGCGGCTGGTTGTCCAGCGACACGGCCGAACTCTTGTTCGAGAACTGCCGCATCCCCGCGGCCAACCTGCTGGGCCAGGAGAACAAGGGCTTCTATCAGATCATGCGCAACTTCCAGAACGAGCGCATGGTGCTGGGGGCGGCCTGTGTGGGCGAGGCGTCGCGAGCGATCGAGTTGACGCTGGCCTATGTTCGTGAGCGCAAGGCCTTCGGCGCCACGCTGTGGGACAAGCAGGCGATCCGCCAGCGCCTGGCGGCGCGCGCCGCGCAGGTGGAAGCGGCGCGCGCGCTGGTCTACCACGCCGCCTGGCTGGACGCGCAGGGCCAGGAGTGCGTCAAGGAGGTCTCGATGGTGAAGGCGCTGTGCGGCGAGCTCGTCAACGAGGTGCTCTACGACTGCCAGCAGTTCCACGGCGGCTTCGGCTACATGCGCGAGGCAGCGATCGAGCGCATGGTGCGCGACGCGCGCGTCGAGGCCATCGGCGGCGGCGCCACCGAGGTCATGCTCGAGGAAGTGGCCAAGCGGATGTAAGGGGCGCGAGCGCGCACCCGTTGAAGGAAATGACTCGAATGTCGAATGTCGAAAGCGATCAGGCGGACAAGGTCCGCAAATGGCAGCAGATCACCGTGATCTCGCCCTACAGCCGCGAGCTGGGGCTGCGGTTGCACGGGGTCGAGCCCGACTGGTGCGTGATCAAGGTGCTGCCTGACGAGCGCCTGGTGGGCAATCCGACCACCGGGGTGGTACACGGCGGCGTGATCACGGCGCTGCTGGACAGCTGCTACGGCCTGGCGATCTTCGTGAAGCTGGACAAGCTGCGTCCCATGGCCACGCTGGACCTGCGCATCGACTACCTGAAGCCGGCCACGCCGGGGCGCGAGATCTTCGGCGGCGCCGTTTGCTACAAGCTTGGACACGAGCTGGCCTTCGTGCGCGGCGCGGCCTACCACGACAGCCCAGACGACCCGATCGCGACCTCATCGGCGATCTTCATGTTCACCGACGGGCCGGTCATCGCGCTGGATGACGCACTGAAGCTGCTGGAAGGACACAAGCCATGACGATCGAAGCCATCGTCGCTGCGGCGCGTGCCAACCGCGACTGGGCGCCGCTGCTGGGGCTGGTGCCTTACGCACGGTTCCTCGGCGTGCGCCTGGACATCCGCGGCGACCAGTTCAGCGCCTGCCTGCCCTTCGACAAGAAGCTCATCGGCAACCCGGCGTTGCCGGCACTGCACGGCGGCGCGATCGGCGGCTTCCTCGAGAGCGCGGGCCTGTTCTATCTGCTGTGGGACAGGGACAGCGTCGAGCTGCCCAGGACGATCAACTTCACTTTCGAGTTCCTGCGCTCCGGCCGCCCGGTGGACACCTACGCCAGCGTGTTCATGGTCAAGCAGGGGCAACGCGTCGCGCACCTGCGCATCGAGGCCTGGCAGTCCAGCCCGGACAAGCCCATCGCCATCGGCCACGGCAACTTCATGGTCAAGCCCGGGGTCCAACCGAAGGAAGCATCTTGAGCACCAACGCCTATCGTTCCATCTACAAGACCGGGCTGTTCGCCGGGCAGACCGTCATCGTCACCGGTGGCGGCAGCGGCATCGGCCGCTGCATCGCGCACGAGATGGCCAGCCTGGGAGCCGCCCTCGCGCTGGTGGGCCGCAAGATGGAGAAGCTCGAAGCCGTGCAGGCGGAGATCGCCTCTGCGGTGCCGGACGCGAAGGTGACGCTGCACTCTTGCGACATCCGCGACGAGGCCGGCGTCAAGCAGATGGTGACCGACGTGCTGGCTGCGCACGGCCGTATCGACGGCCTCGTCAACAACGCCGGCGGCCAGTACCCGCAGCCGGTGCGCGATATCACGCTCAAGGGCTGGGACGCGGTGGTGCGCAACAACCTGCACGGCGGCTTCCTCGTCTCGCGCGAGGCCTACACGCAATGGATGGAAGGCCACGGTGGCGCCATCGTCAACATCATCGCCGACATGTGGCTGGGCATGCCCGGCATGGCGCACAGCGGTGCCGCGCGCGCCGGCATGCTGTCGTTCACCGAGACGGCGGCCTGCGAATGGGGCCACGCGGGCGTGCGCGTCAACGCGGTCGCGCCGGGCTTCGTGGCCAGCAGCGGCTTCGACACCTACGGTCCGGAGATGAAGGCCAAGTTCCGCAGCCTGATGAAGGCCGCGCCGCTGCAGCGCTACGGCACCGAGGCCGAGGTGTCGTCGGCCGTCGTCTACCTGCTGTCCGAAGGGGCGGCCTATATCACCGGCTCGTTCATCCGCGTCGACGGTGGCGTGCCCAACGCGCGCCAGACCTGGAAGCTCGAGGAGCACAGCCGCAGCCAGCCCTACGAGGGCTTCCCGCTGGCGAGGATGCCCGAGTGCCTGAAGCCCGGCACGCCGTGAAGGGCACGGTGCCCGACAGCGACGAATCGCCACCACAGGAGACCCGCCCATGTCCACCGAAGCTCCGGCCGGCGCGCGCGTCGTGCCCTTCCGCACGCACAACCGCACCATCACCGAGACCGACATCGTCACCTTCGTCAACGTGGTCGGGCTGCACGAGCCCTTCTTCATCGACATGGAGTACATCAAGGCCAACATGTCGGGCCGGCACCGCAAGCGCTTCGCGCCCGGGCCGATGATCATCTCGCTGGGCATGGGGCTGCTGGCGCCGACGGTGGCCGGCGTCATCGACCAAGTGCTCGAAGGCCGGGAGCACGGCCCCTTCGGCGGCATGACCGGCGTGCAAGCGCGTGTCAAGGGCGCGCTGTTTCCCGACGACACGATACACGTCGAAGGCGAGGCCTGGCTGCGCCCGCCGACATCGCGGGGCTACACCTTGATGGACCTGCGCCACCGCGTCGTCAACCAGCACGGCGAAGTGCTGGTCGACTTCACCGAAACCATCACCTTCCTTCCCACGGGCGCGGTCGAGTCCGAGTGAGGCTGCCGCGATGAGCCGCCGCTTCGAAGGCCGCGTGGCGATCGTCACCGCGGCCGGCTCGGGCATCGGGGCCGCCACCGCGAAAAGGTTGGCCGCCGAGGGCGCGCTGCTCGTCGTCGCCGATCTCAGCGGCACGCGCGCCCGCGCCACCGCCGACGCCATCGAAGCCGCAGGCAGCGAGGTCGCCTGGCTCAAGATGGACGCGGCCGAGCCGGCCGCCGTCGAGGCCACCGTCGATCTCGCGCTGCAACGCTGGGGCCGGCTCGACGTGCTCGTCAACAACGCCGGCTTTGGCGAGCCGGCGCTGCTGTGCGACACCACGCTGGAGTCGTGGAACCGCACGCTCGCGGTCACGCTCACCAGCGTGTTCCTGGGCCTCAAGCACGCGCTGCCGGTGATGCGCCGGCAGGGCCGCGGCACGGTGGTCAACACGGCCTCGGTGTCCGGGATCGCGGGCGACATCGGCATGCCGGCCTACAACGCGGCCAAGGCCGGTGTCGTGAACCTCACGCGTGCCGCGGCGCTGGAGTGCGCCGGGCAGGGCATCCGCGTCAACTGCGTCTGCCCCGGCGGCATCGATACGCGGGTGACGCAGATCCTGGCCGGTGATCGCGCCGACGAATTGCGCCGCACGATGGCCGCCGTGCATCCGCTGCAGCGCATGGGCAGCGCCGAGGAGGTTGCCGCGGCGATCGCCTTTCTCGCCTGCGACGAAGCCTCCTTCATCACCGGCGCGGCGCTGCTGGCCGATGGCGGGCTCACGGCGGCGAGCGGGCTGCCGCCTTACGTCGCACGCTGAAGGGGCACCCGATGCCGATCGACTTCTCGTTCACCGAAGAGCAGAACCTGCTGCGCGACAGCGTGCGTGCGATGCTCGACCGCATCGCCACGCCCGCGTACATCCGGCGCTGCGACCAGGAGCCGCGCTACCCGAGCGAGCTCTACGACGCCTACGTCGAGATGGGCCTGCTGCGCATGCCGTTCCCCGAGTCGGTGGGCGGCCTGGGCGGCAGCGTGATCGACTTCGCCGTCATCGCCGAGGAACTCGGCCGCAAGAGCTACGATTTCCTCGGCGCCTACGGCACCTGCGTCTTCAACGGCCTGAACATCCTCCACAACGGCACCGAGGCGCAGCGCCAGCACTGGTTGCCGCGGCTGCTGGACGGCCGCATCAAGATGTCGATCTCGATGACCGAGCCGGGCGCGGGCTCGGACGCCGGCGCCATGCGCACCAGCGCGCGGCGCGACGGCGAGCACTGGGTCATCAACGGCCAGAAGGTCTTCTCAACCGGCGCCGGCGCGGAGCGCAACGTCATCAACCTGTACGCGCGCAGCAAGCCCGAGGGGCCGCACCAGGAAGCGCTGTCGCTGTTCCTCGTCGACAAGGACACCCCGGGCATCACGCTGCGCAAGCTCGACACGCTCGGCCGCCGCTCGCTCGGCACGTACGAGGTGTTCTTCGACGACGTGCGGGTGCCGGCCGACCGGTTGGTGGGCGAGCCGCACAAGGGCTGGGGCTACATGCTCTCGGGCCTGCAGCTCGAGCGGCTGATGACGGCGGCCGGTTATGCCGGCGGCGCGCAGGCCGCGGTGGACCTGGCGCTGGCCTACGCCAAGGAGCGCCAGCAGTTCGGCAAGCCGATCGGCGGCTTCCAGGCTATCGCCCACATGCTGGCCGACATGCAGACCGCGGTGGACGCCAGCCGCATGCTGCTGTGGCGCGCCGCCTGGCAGCTCGAGCGCGGCGAAGACGCGCTGATGGCCATCTCGCAGGCCAAGCTGTTCGGCTCGGAGGCCTACGCGAACATCGCCAACCAGGGCATGCAGATCATGGGCGGCTACGGCTACATCATGGAGTTCGACATGCAGCGCCACTACCGCGACGCGCGCGCCACCACCATCACCGCGGGGACCTCGCAGATGCAGCGCAACCTGATCGCCGGGCTGATGGGCCTGAAGACGAAGTAGCAGCCCGAGTGGGAAGCGACGCATGGGCTTCGACCTGAACGACGAGCAGCGCCAGCGTTGCGACATGCGCATGCTGAAACTCACCGGTGGCACCACACCGGCGCAGCGAACACCATCGCCAGCCACATCTTTCTTCGACAACCGCAGCAGGAGCACCCCATGACCGTCCGCGTCGAACGCGAGGGCGCGCTCGCCCTCGTCACCCTGGCCCGGCCCGAACGGCTGAACGCGCTGACGCCCGAGATGATGGAGCAGCTCGCCGACGCCACCGCCGCGTTGCAGCAGGACCGCGGGGTGCGGGCCGTGCTGCTGCGCGGCGAGGGCCGCGCGTTCTGCTCCGGCGCGGACGTGGGCACGATGAAGGGCCTGGACGTGCTGTCGGGCCGCCAGCGTATCCAGCGCGCGCACCGCGTCATCGCGGGCCTGGCGAACATGGACAAGCCGGTGATCGCCGCGGTGCGGGGCGCCGCGGTGGGCGTGGGCTGGAGCCTCGCCCTGGCCTGCGACCTGATCCTGGCCTCGGAGAACGCGAGCTTCAGTCTCGTGTTCAAGAAGATCGGTCTGGCGCCCGATGGCGCAGCCGCCTACTTCCTGACGCAGTACATCGGCGTGCTGCGAGCGCGCGAGCTGATGATGAGCGCGCGCAGGGTGCCGGCCGCCGAGGCGTGCGCGCTCGGCATGGTCAACGAGGTGCTGGCCGACGACCAGCTCGATGCGCGCGCGCTCGATTTTGCGCGCGAACTCGCCGAATCGGCCACCTTCGCGCTGGCGATGGGCAAGCGCATGTTCCGCGCCTCGATGCAGCCGAGCCTGGAAGCCTTCCTCGACATCGAGGCGCATGCGCAGGGCCTGGTGCTGCAGAGCGACGACCGCAAGGAGGGCGTGGCGGCCTTCCTGGAAAAGCGCAAGGCCAACTTCGTCGGCCATTGACCCATCACGGAAGACGCCCATGTTCCAGCTCGACCCCGACCTCGAAACCTTCCGCCAGGACATCCGCAAGACCGCCGAGCGCGCCTTCGCCGCCAAGGCCGCGTACTGGGACGAGAAGGAAGAGTTCCCAACCGAGAACCGCGACCTGCTCGCCAGGCTCGGCTACCTCGGCATGGTCATTCCCGAGGCCTACGGCGGCTCGGGCGCGCCGGTGATCCAGGGCACCATCCTGCTGGAGGAAGTGGCGCGCGTGTGCTTCAACACCGCGTTGGTGGCGCAGATCGCCATCAACGGGCCGTCGCGTGCCATCGCCATCATGGCCAGCGACGAGCAGAAGCAGCGCTGGCTGCCCGGCTGCGTCAGCGGCGAGCACAGCTTCGCCATCGGGATCAGCGAGCCTGGCGCCGGCTCGGCGATGACCGACATGGTGACCTCGGCCACGCCCGACGGCAACCATGTCGTGCTGCACGGGCAGAAGGCCTATTGCACGGGCGGCCACCTGGCCACGCACGTCTTCGTGTTCGCGCGCTGGGGCAAGACGCAGGGGCCCAAGGGCATCGGCGCTCTGGTGGTCGAGCGCGGCACCCCGGGCTTCGAGGTCGGCCACCCCGAGCGAAAGATGGGCGGGCGCGGCATGCCCGAAGTCGAGCTGTTCTTCGACCGCTGCCGCGTGCCGCGCGCCAACGTCATCATGGAAGGCGATCCGAACTCCACACGCAGCTTCAAGCGCCTGATGAGTTCCTTCGGCCCCGAGCGCGTGGGCAACGCCGCGATGTGCCTGGGCGTGGCGCAGGCCGCCTATGAAGCCGCCAAGGCCTACTCGCTGCAGCGTGAGCAGTTCGGCCGCCCGATCTGCGAGTTCCAGGGCCTGCAGTGGAAGATCGCCGACATGGCGGTGCAGATCCACGCCGCGCGGCTGATGATCTACCGCGCCGCCACCCACCTGGTGGACGGCTTCCCCGACCCGCTGGAAGCGGCGATGGCCAAGCTCTACGCCAACGAGATGGTCCAGCGCGTCACCAACGAGGCCCTGCAGATCCACGGCCACGCCGGCTTCACCCGCGCGCTGCCGCTGGAGCGCATGGTGCGCGACTCGCGCGGTTTCGCGCTCGGCGGCGGCACCACCGAGATCCTGCGCAACACCATCGCGTCGATGGTGTACGGGCGCGCGTTCGACCAGCGGCACGGCTGAAGAAGCAGACCGTCGCCGCCCTTCGAGTTTCATCAGCGAGAGGAGACGAGACCATGGTGACAGAGCTTGAGATGAATCTGCTGCAACGGCAGAACCTGGGCGACAGTCTGCGGCGTTCTGCCCGCGCCGTCGGCGACAAGACCGCGATCCACTTCTACACTGCGCAAGGCGAGCACAGCGAGGTCAGCTACGCCTCGCTGGACCGCATGGCCAACGTGGTGGCCAACAACCTGATGCGGCGCGGCGTCGCCAAGGGCGACAAGCTCGCCGCGATGTCCCGCAACAGCGTGGAGTTCCTGGTGCTGGGCTACGCGGCAAACCGCATCGGTGCGTGGTTCGTGCCGATCAACTTCATGCTGCAGCCGGCCGATGTGCGCCACCTGGTCGAGTTCTCCGAGGCGAAGTGGTTCTTCGTCGAAGACTCGCTGCTGGGCAACCTCGCCTCGGTGGTCGACCGGATGACGTGCGTTCGGCAGTTCGTGCAGTTCGGCAAGACGGCGCCGGCCGGCTTAATGGCTTTTGCCGAACTGCTGCAGGGGCCCGACGACGAGCCGCAGGTGCTGATCGAGAGCGACGACGTGGCCACGATGCTGTTCACGAGCGGCACCGAGTCCGCGCCCAAGGGCGTGCTGACGACGCATGCCAATTACCACGCGGCGCACCTGAGTTGGATGCTGAATGCGGGCTTCGACCGCAGCGAGGTCTTCCTGCTCAGCATCCCGTTGATCCACACTGCGGCCTTCCTGCTCTCCACGCTGTGCCTGACGAACCAGATGACGATCGTCATGACGCAGACACCCCAGCCGCCGCAGATGATCGATCTCATCGAGCGACACCAGATCACGAGCACGGCGTTGCCGCCCACGCTGTACGTGGCGATGGTGGCCTGCCCGAACTTCCGCACCCGCCGCCTGGACAGCATGCGCAAGCTGATGAGCTGGGCCTCGACGATCCCCAAGGCCATGGTCGACGGCTGGATGGAGGCGGCGCCGCACGCGCGGCTGCACTCCGTGCAGGGCATGACCGAATCGACCGCGGCGGCCTACACCACGGGCAGCGTGCGCAGCTGGGCCGAGATGCCCAACGGCGACGGGCGCTGGGTCGGCACGCTCACTGCCTTCGGTGCCGACGTGCGCCTGGTCGACGACGACGATCGCGACGTGCCGCCCGGCGTGGCAGGCGAACAGATCGTGCGCGGGCCGATCGTCATGAAGGGCTACTACAAGAACGACGAAGCCAACGCGCGCGCGCTGCGCGGCGGCTGGTTCCGCACCGGCGACGTGCTGTTCCGCGACGAGGCGGGCAACTACTACTTCGCCGACCGCAAGAAGGACCTGATCAAGAGCGGCGGCGAAAACGTCTACTGCCAGGAGGTGGAGAGCGTGCTCGGCACCCACCCGGCGGTGCTGCAGTGCGCGGTGTTCGGGCTGCCCGACGAGCGCTGGGGCGAATCGGTCACGGCCGCGGTCATTCTGCGTCCGGGGGTGCAGGTGGAAGAGGCCGAACTCGTCGCCCACTGCCGCGACAAGCTCGCCGGCTTCAAGACGCCCAAGCGGGTGTTCTTCCGCACCTCGATGCCGATCAGCGCGGCCAACAAGCTGCTCAAGCGCGAGCTGAAGGCGGAGTACGCCAAGGCGAACACGACCGCTTCATGAACCGTTGACCGACCTGCGGTCGTTCGGGGGGGCGCCGCACAACCCACTTCGACTTCCACCCACGAGACCATGAGCACATCCTCCTCTGCCCCATCCACTGCCAACGCCAGACCGACGCTCGTCTACCCCATCGAGTCGCCGCCCGCGCCCGGCGTTGCGCTGTCGGTGGCCCCCGGCGTGATGTGGCTCCGCATGCCCATGCCGATGCAGCTGAACCACATCAATCTGTGGGCGATCGAGGATGGCGACAGCTGGACGGTGGTGGACACCGGCATGCGCACCGACGAGACGCTGGCCGCCTGGCGGCAGCTGCTGGCCGCGGGCGACGATGGCCGGCGCATCGGCCGCGTCTTCGTCACCCACATGCACCCCGATCACGTGGGCATGGCCGGCTGGCTGACGCGCAAATTCGACTGCCCGCTGTGGATGACCAAGCTGGAGTACCTGAACTGCCGCGTGCTGGCGGCCGACACCGGCCGCGAGGCCCCGACCGACGCGATCCGCTTCTACCGCCGCGCCGGCTGGGGCGAAGCCGCGATCGAGGACTATCGCGCCCGATTCGGCAAGTTCGGCCAGTTCATCCACGCGCTGCCCGACAGCTACCGCCGCATCCGCGACGGCGAGACGCTGCGCATCGGCGAGCATCACTGGCGCGTCGTCGTCGGCAACGGCCACTCGCCCGAGCACGCCTGCCTGCATTGCCCTGAGTTGAAGCTGCTGATCAGCGGCGACCAGGTGCTGCCGCGCATCTCGTCGAACGTGTCGGTGCATCCCACCGAGCCCGAGGCCGATCCGATGTCCGACTGGCTGGCTTCGATCGCCAAGATCAAGGCCGAAGTGCCGGACGACGTGCTGGTGCTGCCGGCGCACAACGAGCCCTTCCGCGGCCTGCATGCGCGGCTGGATTACCTGGCCCAGGGGCACCACCGCTCGCTGGCGCGGCTGCTGAAGACGCTGGACCAGCCCAGGCGCGTGATCGACGTGTTCGGTGCGCTGTTCGCGCGCGCCATCGACCCCGCCGAGGGCAGCATGCAGCTCGGCCTGGCCAGCGGCGAGAGCATCGCCAGTCTGAACTACCTGCTCAACCGCGGCGAGCTGCGGCGCGAGTTCGACGCCGACGGCGTGGCCTGGTACCGCCGCTGAGGCCGTCGGTCGAGTGTGTTCGCCGGCGCTACGCCGGCGGGGGGGGCCACGGTGCCCTCGCGGTAGAGCGTCTCGCGTTCGGCCGTGCTCAGGCCCAGTTCGCCGAGGATGCCGTCGGCGTGCTCGCTCAGCCGCGGCGGCAGGCTCGCCACGCGGCCGGGCGTCGCGCTCAGCTTGACCGGCACGCCGATGTGGCGGTGCCCGTCGGCCTGCACCACCATCTCGCGGTACAGGGCGTGCGGGTGTGTCAGCGCCTGCTCGACGTTGTTCACCACGCTGGCCGGCACGCCGCGGCGCATCAGCGTGTCGCACAGCTCGGCGGCGGGGTGGCGGGCCAGCGTGCGTTCGAGCTCGGCGCGCAGCACGTCGCGGTGCTCGCGGCGTCTGACGGGGTCCGCGAAGCGCGGGTCGGATGCGAGGTCGGGGCGCTGCACGCACTCGCACAGGCGGGTGAACTGGCCGTTGTTGACGACGCCCAGGAAGATCTGTCCGTCCGCCGCCGCATAGCAGTCATAGGGCACGATGTTCGGATGCGAGCTGCCCATGCGCTGCGGGATGCGCCCGGAGTAGAACCAGTTCGAGGCATGCGGCGCCAGCAGCAGCGCCAGGCCGGTGTCGAAGAGCGTGGCTTCCACCCGCTGGCCGGTGCCCGTATGCGCGCGTGCGGCCAGGGCCAGCAGCACGCCGACCATCGCGTTGTAGCCGGTGAGGTAGTCCACCACCGGCACGCCCAGCCGCACCGGGCCCGACTCGGGGGTGCCGTTGATGCTCATCAGCCCGGTGATCGCCTGCGCGACGGCGTCGTATCCGGGCAGGCCGCCCAGCGGCCCGTCGGCGCCGAAGCCGCTGACGTTGCAGTAGATGAGCCGCGGGTGGCGGGCTGCGAGCGTGGTCTCGTAGCCCAGTCCCCACTTCTCCATCGTGCCGGGCAGGAAGTTCTCGATCAGCACGTCGGTGTCTTGGAGCAGCCGCTCGAGCACGGCGCGGCCAGCCGGGCGCGAGAGGTCGAGCGCGATCGACCGCTTGCCGCGGTTGAGCGCCGCAAAGTAGGCGCACTCGCCGCGCTCGTCCAGGGGCGGGCCGATGCGGCGTGCCTCGTCGCCTTCGGGCGGCTCGACCTTGATCACCGCGGCGCCGTGGTCGGCCAGCATCTGCGCGCACAGCGGGCCGGCGAGCACGCGCGAGAGATCCAGCACGCGCAGGCCAGCCAGTGCGCGCGGCGGCGGTGCGCCGGGTGGGGTGTGGGTGGGCGAGGTGGGTTCAGGCATGGACGATGAGGCGTTCGACCGCGGCGCGGACGGCCGCCGGCATCGGCACCGACTTGCGCTGCTTCAGGTCGAAGAACAGGGCGGCGACGATGATCGTCGTGTACAAGCCGCCGTCGTTCGCATCGACCACGTGGTGGACGATGTGGTAGAGCTTCTCGCCGGCTGCGAGCACGCCGCTGCGTACGTCGATCGCCGTGCCGGCGCGCAGCGCGCGATGGTAGGTGATGTCGTAGTCCAGCGCCGCCGATCCGGTGCCGGCGGCCAGCAGCGCCTTGCGATCCAGCTGCATCGCGCGGAACAGGTGCGTGATGGCGTCGTTGAAGCGGGCGATGTGCGCGCGCGGCGGCGCCACGCCGTCGGCGTCGCAATCCCAGGGTTCGACGGAGCCGCGGTAGGTGAGCAGCAGTCGCTCCAGCGGCGGCGGGCCAGGCGGGAGCAGTGCGGCCATTGGGGGCGGTGCGGGCATCTCCGGCAGCTCGCCGGCCAGCGCGCGCGAGGCGGCCAGCACGTCGGTGGGCCAGGGCTGTGCGCCGTCGTCGGCGCCCACCAGGCAAAGCCGCGTCTCGAAGGCCGCCGACTCGACGCCGCTGCCCAGGTTCGTCATGCGGCTCGCGATGTCGAGGGTGCCGTCAGCGTGCACGGCGCGGATGCCCGAGCGGATGGCATGGATGTCGCCGCCGCGCAGCTCGCGCTTGAAGAGCGTGCGGTCGGCGAGCGGCCGCAAGGCCAGTTGCTCGCGGGCCAGACGCCGCGGCCCAAGCCCCAGGCGCGCCGCGAGGTGGGCCTGCGCGTCACTGGCGCGCGCCAGGTAGAACTGCACGTTCATGTGGCCCCACTGGTCGCAGTCGGCCATGTTCACCGCGCCGCGGCCGGTGACGAGGACACGTTTTGTTCCCGGTTCATTCACCGCAGTCATGCGTCGCTCCCCGCGGGCAGCAGCCGTTCGCGCGCCTGCGCCAGCACCTCGGCGTCGATGGCGGTGGAACGGCGCGCGTCGAGGTCCATCATCACCGTGTAGACCTTGCTCTTCATCGCCAACTGGCCGGTCTCGACGTTGAACAAGCGATGGAAGAAGGTGATCTTGCGCTCGCTCACTTCGAGCACGCCGCTTTCCATGCGCACCAGGTCGCCGGCCAGCAGTTCCTTCAGGTACAGGACCTCCTGCTTCACCGCCGCAGGCGCGCGGCGCCGCTCGCGGATGTAGGCCGGCGTGAGGCCGATGGACGCCATCACGTGCCAGGCCGCGTCGGAGACCTTGGCGATGTAGAACTGCACGTTCATGTGGCCGAGCTGGTCGCACTCCAGCGGCGACACGCGACCGAGGTGGGTTTCGATGAACAAGGGCGGGCTCCGGTGCGCAGGCGGACGCTCAGTCCTCGGCCTTGTAGTTGGCTTCCTTCACCACGCGCTTCCACTTGGCGATCTCGGCATCGATGGTGCGGCCCAGCTCGGCCGGCGTGCTGCCGACGGGGTCGTAGTTGAGGGCCGCCAGGCGCTCGCGCACGTCGGGCAGCGCGACGATGCGCGCGATCTCCGTCGACAGCCTGCCCACGATCTCCGGCGGCGTGCCCGCCGGCGCCAGCACCGCGGCCCAGGAATCCAGCGCGATGCCCTTGATGCCGGTTTCTTCGAGCGTGGGCACGTCGGGCAGCAGCGGCGAGCGCTTGTTCATCAGCACGGCCAGCGGGCGCACCTTGCCCGACTTGACGTGGGCCATGCCGACGAAGGGGTCGACCACCGCATCCACCTCGCCGCCCACCACCGCCGCCATCTGCGGACCGGTGCCCTTGTACGGCACCATCGTGATGTCGGCGCCGGTGGCCTGCTTCAGCTGCTCGCCGATCAGGCGCAGCAGGCTCGTGCCGGCGCCGTAGCTGAAGCGTCCCGGGCGCGTGCGCGCTTGGGCGACGAACTCCTGCATCGTGCGCGCCGGCACGTTCGCATTGACGAGCAACACGCCGCCCAGGTTGGCCACCAGCGAGACCGGGGCGAAGTCCTTCACCGGATCGAAGGGCAGCTTGTACAGGGCCGGGGTCAGCGTCTGCGCACTGGCCACGGTGAGCAGCAGCGTGTATCCATCGGGTGCGGCCTTGGCCACGATGTCTGTGCCGATGATGCCGTTGGCGCCGGGCTTGGGGTCGACGTTGACGGTCTGCTTCAGCGATTCCGAGAGCTTGGCGCTGAGCAGCCGCGCCACCACGTCGCTGGTGCCGCCGGCGCCGAAGGGGACGACGACGCGGATCGGCCGCGACGGATAGGGCTCGACGGCGCCGGCCAACAGCGGCAGCAGCAGGGCCGCGGCGAGCAGCAGGCGACGCGGCAGGCGAGGGATGCGCTTCATCGGGGGTTCTCTCCGGGGACGGGTTGCAGGGGCGTGGCCATCATGCGGCCATTACTCGGCCACTACTCGGCCTTGATGCCGGCGGCCTTCACGGTGGCCGCAATGGACTTGATCTCGGCGCGGAGGAGCTCAGCCAGCGCCTCGGCGTCGCCGGGCCGGGGCTCCCACGAGATGGCGCGCATCTTGTCCTGCACCGCTGGGTCCCTGAGGATCGCCATGAGCTCGCGGTTGAGCCTGGCGCTGATGTCGCGGGGCACGCCGGCCGGTGCGAAGAAGCCGACCCAGGCCGAGTACACCATGCCCTTGACGCCGGCCTCGCCGACGGTTTCGAGCTCCGGCGCCAGCGAACTGCGTTGCGTGCCCGTGCCGGCCAGGATGCGCAGCCTGCCGGCCTTGGCGTTGGGCGCGCTGCTCGACAAGGGTTCGCAGACCACGTCGAGCTGGCCGCCGATCAGGTCGGTGAGCGCCTGTGCCGAAGCCTTGTACGGCACCTTCGCGATGTCGATGCCGGCAGCACTCTTGAGCAGTTCCATGCACAGCAGGCCCGAACTGGTACCGAAGCCGTAGTTGAGCTTGCCGGGCGACGCCTTGGCCGTGGCGACCAGCTCGCGCAGCGACTTGCTCGGCGAGGACCCGGGAACGACGATGACGAAGGGCGCGTCGGCCGCCAGCGCCAGCGGCACCAGGTCCTTCAGCGGATCGATGGGGAAGCTGGCATACAGGAAGGCGTTGGCCGCCACCGTGGTGCTCGAGCCGAAGAGCAGCGTGTAGCCGTCGGCGGGCGCCTTGGCCAGCGTGCTGACGCCGAGCACGCCGCCGGCGCCGGCGCGGTTGTCGATGACCACGGTCTGCCCCAGACGCTCGCCCAGCAGCGGGGCCAACAGCCGCGCCAGGGCGTCGGTGCTGCCGCCCGCGCCTTGCGGCACGATCAGCTGCACCGGTTTCGACGGCCAGGCCTGTGCCGCTGCCGGCATGGAGACGATGGAGCCGGCGGTCGCCAGCAGGCCCAGGAGAATTCTGCACAGCACGTTCATGGTCCCTCCTACAGGTTGGAAGTCATCACCGTTCGTTCATCGCGATCACCCGGCGCGCCTACACTGCGCTGACCAGCAGACCCGTCCACCGAAGGAAAACGCATGACCGAAGCCGCCGTCCTCGTCGCCCGCCGCGACGCCATCTGCGAGATCACGCTGAACCGGCCCGAGCAACGCAACGCCATGGCGCCCGAACTGCTGCAGGCGTTCCAGCAGGTGATCGACCAGGTGAAAGCGGATCGCGACATCCGCTGTGTCGTCATCACCGGCAGCGGCACCAACTTCTGCTCGGGCGCGGACTTCCGCAGCACCATCCTCGATCGTGGCAACGAGTTGCCGCACGAGGCGTCCTACGCGATCTACCGGCCGTTCCTCACCATCCTCGACGTTCAGGTGCCGGTGATCGCGGCGATGAACGGGCATGCCATCGGCGGCGGCTTCGGCCTGGGCCTCGTGTGCGACCTGCGCGTGGCCAACCGCGAGGCGCGCTACGGCGCCAATTTCGCGCGCCTGGGGCTGCACTCGGGCATGGCCATCAGTTACCTGCTGCCGCGCGTGTGCGGCGTGTCGCGCGCCGCCGAACTGCTGTTCACCGGGCGCGTGTTCTCGGGTGCCGAAGCCGCCGAGATGGGCATCGCCAACCACGCGGTCGAGCCGGCGCGGGTGCTGGCGCGCGCGCGCGAGCTGGCTGCCGAGATCGCTGCCAATGCACCGGTGGCGGTGCGCATGATGAAGCGTTCGCTGTACCGCGGGCTGGACTGGGATCCGAAGTCGGCCGGCGAGATCGAGGCGCTGCTGCAGTCGCGCACGCTCGACATGGACGATGCCAAGGAAGGCG
This sequence comes from Rubrivivax sp., assembly GCA_044226255.1. GTDB lineage: Bacteria > Pseudomonadota > Gammaproteobacteria > Burkholderiales > Burkholderiaceae_C > Rubrivivax. The sequence continues at coordinate 143,056 of JBGAHJ010000010.1, read as the reverse complement.
TGGCGGCATTGCTGGAGAAGCGCACGCCGCAGTTTCGCGGCGCGTAGCCAGGTGCGCCGCGGCGGCTCGAAGGGGTCCGGGCGCGCCATCAGCCGCCCCCGTGGCTTGGCGCAAGCGTGACGCCCGCAGCCACCAGTTCGGCGATCTCCGCGCCCGAGTAGCCCGCTTCAGCCAGCAGCTCGCTGCTGTGCTCGCCCAGCCGGGGCGGCGCGCGGCGGACTTCCGGCGGCGTGCGCGACCAGCGCGAGGGCGGTCGAAGGGTCACCAGCGTGCCTTCGGTGGGATGCTCCAGGCGCTGGAAGAAGCCCACGGCGTTGAGGTGCGGATCGTCGAGCAGCGACTCCAGCGTGTGCAGCGGGCCGGCCGGCACGTCGGCCTCGCCCAGCAGCGCGAGCCACTGCTCGGTGCTGCGGGTGCGGAAGGTGGCATCGAGCCAAGCGTAGACCTCGCGCGAGTGCTCGGTGCGCGCCTGCAGCGTGGCGAAGCGCGGGTCCTGCAGCAACTCGGGCTGGCCCAGGCGTTCGAGCACCGCGCGCCACTGGCCGTCGCTGATGAGAAAGGCGCACAGCCAGCCATCCAGGGTGCGGAACGGCCGCCGGTCGGGGCTCAGGTGGCGCGGATAGCCAGGCGGGCCCAGCGGCGGGTCGAAGGAGTGGCCCATCAGGTGGTCGCCGAGCACGCCCTGGGCAAGCGACTCGAACATCGGCACCTCCAGCGATTGCCCCTGGCCCGTGCGCAGCTTGTGCACCAGGGCGCCGAGGATGGCATTGACGAGCACGGTGCCAGTGTAGCGGTCGGCCATCGCCAGGGGGATGTAGCGCGGCTCGCCGCCGCTGGCCCGCGCGTACAGGCCGGCGATGCCCGACATGCCCTGCATCAGGTCGTCGAGCGCCGGGCGCGCGGCATACGGGCCGTCCTGGCCGAATCCGACCGCGCCGACGTAGACGATGCCCGGGTTCACGGCGGCCAGCGCCTCGTACGACAGCCCCAGCCGGGCCATCGCCGCGGGGCGCACGTTGTAGACGAACACGTCGGCCGTGGCGGCCAGCCGCAGCAGCGCGTCGCGGCCGGCCGGCTGCTTGAGGTCGAGCACGACGCTGCGCTTGTTGCGGTTGTTCTGCTGGAAGATGCCACCCATGCCCGGCGAGCGGGTGGGCCCGATGCCGCGCACGATGTCGCCCTCGTGCGACTCGACCTTGATGATGTCGGCGCCCATGTCGCCGAGGATCTGCGTGGCGAAGGGCCCCAGCAGGTACGCGGTGAGATCGAGCACGCGGATGCCGTGCAGCGCGCTCATCGTTGGGGCCCCGTCAGCGAGCGGTGCAGGCCACCACGGCCTGCCACGCCGAACGCTCGCCACCCTGCCGGATGGCCTGCACCAGGGCGCGGGCCCAGAAGGTCTCGCTGCCGTGCTCGTCGCGCCACTCGCGCAGCCTGCGTGAGTACTGGTGCAGCGTGTGCTCGGCGGTGATGCCGATGGCGCCATGCAGCTGGTGCGCGATGCGCGTGCCCAGTCCCGCGGCCTCGCCCGCGCGCCGCGGCGACGAACCAGCGCGGGTCTTCGGTGGCCGCGGCCGCCTGCACCGCCACGCGCGCCGCGGCGGCCTCCTCGGCCAGCTGCGCCAGCTGGTGCTGCACGGCCTGGAACTGGCCGATCGACCGCCCGAACTGCACACGCTCGCTGGTGTAGGTGACGGTCATCTCGAGCAACTGCCCCAGCGCCCCGGCGATCTGCGCAGCGCTGAGCAACGCGGCGCGCGCCCGCACCTCGGCCAGGCTCAGGCCCGGCAACGCGATGCACCAGGCCTGGGTCGGGCTCGCGCCCGCCGCCTCGTGCAGCGGGATGCCGGTGCTGCCGACGCGCGCCGCAGGCCAGGTGCCGCCCGCGACCGCACGCAGGTGGACGCACGCTCGCGGCAGCCACAGCAGCTGGGCCGTGCCGGCGTCGTCGGCGCCGAGCAGGGCGACATGGCTGGCCTGTTCTGCCCAGGGCACGACCGGGCCGTCGGCTTCGGTCAGGTCGGCACGGCCGGCCGTGCGCAGCGCGTCCAGCGGCGCCGTGGTGAAGGCCACGGCGGCCGGCCCGGCAGCGGGCGCGAGCCCGACGCGCGAGCGCAGCCAGCCGGCCAGCAGCGTCTGCGCGATCGGCAGCGGTGCGCAGCGCGCCGCCGCGCGTTCGAGCAGGGCGCAGGCGTCGACCCAGTCGCCGCCGGCGCCTCCTTCGGCTTCCGGGGCGAGCAGCTGGCCCGGACCGAGTTCCTCGACCGCCTGCCAGAGCACCTGCGGCCATTGGCCGGCGTCGGCCGCAGCCACGAGGCGGCTGTCGCAGCGCTGCGACAGCAGGCGATCGGCCGCTTCGGCCAGGGGCAGAGAGAGTTCGCTCATCGTGCCTGCAGTTGCTTGGCGATCATGTTGCGCAAGACCTCATTGGTGCCGCCGCGCAGGTTGTAGGTGGGCGCCAGCGGCCAGGCGCTGGCCAGCAAGCCGGCCAGCACGGAATCGCCCGCGACGCGCTCGTCGGCGTCCATCGCCTCGCGCACGATCTCGAGCGTGTCGCGCTCGAAGTTCGTGCCCAGGTCCTTCACCATCGCCGCCTCGATGGCCGGCGAGCGCCCGGCTTCGAGCGCGGCCCAGATCGCCAGGCTCATGTTGCGCAGCGTGATCAAGCGCGCGAGCAGGCGTCCGGCCGGCGCATCGGCCGCGGCAGAGGGCGCCTCCAGCACGAGGCGCAGGCAGCGCTCGACGATCGGCATCGTGCTCAGGAATCGCTCGGGGCCGCTGCGCTCGTAGGCGAGCTCGCTCGTCACCTGCTTCCAGCCGTCGCCGGCCTGGCCGACCAGGCACTCGGCCGGCAGCTCGACGCCGTCGAACGTCACCTCGTTGAAGTGGTGGCTGCCATCGAGCATGAGGATCGGGCGGATCGTCACGCCCGGGGCCTTCAGATCGACGATGAACTGGCTCAGCCCGGCGTGGCGCGCCTTGGGGTCGGCGGGGGCGGTGCGGCACAGCACGATTGCGTAGTGCGCGATGTGGGCGCCGCTGGTCCAGACCTTGCGGCCGTCGAGCCGCCAGCGCGCGCCTGACGGCTCGGCCCGCGTGCGCACGGACGCGAGGTCGGAGCCCACGTCGGGCTCGCTCATGCCGATGGCGAAGTAGGTGTCGCCGGCGGCGATGCGCGGCAGGAACGCCTGCCGCTGCGCCTCGCTGCCGAAGCGCATCAGCAGCGGCGCGCTCTGGCGCGCGGCGATCCAGTGCGCGGCCACGGGGGCGCCGGCGGCAAGCAGTTCCTCGTTGATCGTCAGCGTGTCGAAGGCGCTGCCGCCGCGCCCGCCGTAGGCCACCGGCCAGTGGTAGCCGATCCAGCCGCGCGCGCCGAGCCGGCGGCTGAACGCACCGCCCAGGCCCTCGGTCCACGAGTTGCACTGCGGCTCGAAGCCGCCGCTGGCCAACTCGTCGGCGATGAACCGACGCACCTGCGCGCGTAGCGTGGCCGTGCGTTTGCCAACGGCGGGCAGCGGGAGTGCGGGCTCGAAGAACAGCATGGGGACGGGTCCGGTTGGTCAGCACCTTCGGGCTGCAGTATTCTACCAACCGTTAGTTCGTTGCCTCGGGCCGAACCCGAACCCAAGCACCCAGGAGATGCCATGTCCAACCGCTCGCTCGACGACCTCAACCCCGGCGACGTGTTCCGCAGCTACGGCCGCACCGTCACCGAGACCGACATCGTGCTCTTCACGAGCCTGGCCGGGCTGAAGCTGCCGATCTTCATCAACGAGGAGTTCGCGAAGAAGCACACCGACTTCGGTGGCCGCATCTGCCCCGGCCTGCTGACGGCGGCGCTGGCCGCCGGGATGATGGAGGAGATCCTGGGCCCGGCGACGATCGCGGCGCTCGAGCTCACCGACTTCCGGTTCACCGTGCCGGTGCGCCCGGGCGACACCCTGCGCGCCGAGATCACCGTCGAGGGCAAGAAGAACCTCTCCGACGGCAAGCGCGGCATCATGCAGGGGCGGGTGAGGGTGTTCAATCAGCGCGAGCAGCAGGTCTTCGAGTTCAGCGAGAAGCTGATGATGCGGCGCGGGCGTGTGGACGACCTGGTCTGAGCGGGGCCGGCGCGCCGCCGCCCCCGCGTACTCTGGAGCGCCATTTCCCCCTGCAGGCGTCCTTGTGCGCGAGGCACGGCGTCAGGGCGTGCGCGCCGCCCGTGCAGGCGCCTGCTTTCTCCGCGCCACCGGAGGTTCCTGGGCTTGCTCGTTGGCGCCGCGCGCACCCGCCAACCACCTGCTCGAGACCGCCTCGAGCGCGTCGAAGACGCCCCCGAGTTCCTTGCCCTGTTCCGTCAGGCCATACGACACCGCGGGCGGTATCGACGGCACATGGTCGCGGAACACGATGCCGCGCTCCTCGAGCAGGCGAAGCCGCTGCGTCAGCACTTTGGCCGACAGCCCGGGAACGGCGCGCAGCAGCGCGCCGAAGCGCATCGGTCCGTCGCGCCGCAGGTGCCACAGGATGTAGCTGGTCCACGAGCCCATCAGCAGGCGCAGCAAGGCGTCGACGGGGCACACGGGCGGCGGTGCTTGGCGTGGCATCGGTGGTTACTTCAAGGTACCTACTTGCCGATAGTAACTGACGATCGGAGAATCATGGCCACCGGAAGGCGACAGGTGCCGGCCGGTGGCGCGGCAGCGTGTGTCGCGAAGCCATCGAAAGGGCATGAGAGATGATTCTGGTTGTCGGAGGAACGGGAACGATCGGCAGCGAGGTGGTGCGGCTGCTGCAGGAGGCGAAGCTGCCGTTCAAGGCGCTGGTGCGCGATGCTACCAAGGCGCGTGAGCTGAATGCGCGCGGCGTGCAGACGGCCGCCGGCGACCTGCGCGAGCCGAGGACGCTGCCCGCCGCGCTGGGCGGCGTCGACAAGGTCTTCGTGGTCACGCCGCTGGTGCCTGATCAGGTGCAGATGCGCGCCGCGCTCATCAATGCGGCAAAGACTGCGGGCGTCAAGCACTTCGTCATGTCCACCGGCATCGGCGCGGCCCCGGATTCGCCGGTGCAGATCGGCCGCTGGCACGGCGAGAACCAGAAGCAGGTGCAGGAGTCGGGCATGGCCTGGACCTTCGTGCAGCCCGGCTTCTTCATGCAGAACCTGCTGATGTACGCACAGGCCATCCGCGAGAAGGGCGAGTTCTACATGCCGCTCGGCGAGGGCAAGGTCGGCTGGATCGACGCGCGCGACATCGCTGCCGTGGCCGTGCAGGCGCTGACAACGCCCGGGCACGAGAACCAGGCCTACCCGTTGACGGGGCCGCAGGCCTTGAGCGGCGCGGAGGTGGCTGTCGCCCTCAGCGCGGCGGCGGGGCGCCCGGTGCGCTACGTGGCGATCACACTGGAACAGGCGAAGCAGGCGATGACCGGCATGGGCATGCCCGAATCGCTGGCCGATGCGATGAACGAGCTGTATGCCCTCGCGCCGCCGGGCTACCTGGCCGGCGTGCTCGACACGGTGCCGAAGGTCACAGGCCGACCGGCGCGCACGTTCGCGGAGTTCGCCAAGGCCCACGCGGCAGCGTTCGGCGCCGCCTGACTTTGTGCGCGTGCGGCCGGTTCGTCGGGCCCGGCCGCACACGCCGCTGTCGGGCGCCAAGGCGGGCCGCGTCCAGGCAGCGGCCTCGAGGTGCCGCGCAGCGGGCCCACCCACCAGACAAACGTTGAAGCGCCAGCCGTTTCCGGTTGACCGGGGTGCTCAGGCGGCGCCCGTCGTGGGCACGATCAGGGCATCGAGCGCCTGCACGCCGCGGCCGCGAGGCAGCACCAGCAGCGGGTTGATGTCGATGCTCTCGATGGCATCGGCGTGCCGCGCCGCGTAGACCGACAGCGCCGCCAGCGCCGCGGCCAGTGCATCTTCGTCGGCCGGCGGCTGCCCGCGCACGCCGCGCAGCAGCACACGGCCCTTGACCTCGCCGATCATCGCGCGCGCCTCGTCGACGCCGAACGGCGCGACGCGGAAGGCCACGTCCTGGAAGGCCTCGACGAAGACGCCGCCCAACCCGAACATCACCACGGCCCCGAACACCGGATCGCGCACGACGCCGAGGATGGTCTCGACGCCACGCTCCGCCATGCGCGCCACGACCACGCCGTCAACGCGCGCCTGCGGGGCGTGCGTGGCCGCGCGCTGCATCAAGGTGCGGAACGCCTTGCGCAACTGTGCCTCGTCGGCCAGGCCCACGATCACGCCGCCGATCTCGCTCTTGTGCGCGATGTCGGCCGAGGCGATCTTCAGCACCACGGGGTAGCCCAGTGCCATGGCCTCTCGCACCGCCGACTCCTCGTCCGCTGCGATCCGCTCGGCCACGGCCGCGATGCCGGCGCTGGCGAGGATGGCCTTGGCCTGCACCTCGTTGACGGCCCGCGCCGGCGGCGGCAGTGCGCCCGCGGGCAGGGCCGGAGGTGCCTCCGCAAGCGCCGCGCGCCGCGACTGCTCCGCGAAGTACACCAGCGCCGCGGCGGCGCGCACGGCACGCGTGGGCTCGTCGAAGAGAAGCACGCCGGCGGCCTCGTACATCCTGCGCACCTCGGGCGAGGCCAGCGACGAGAAGACCACGGCCCGATCCGGGAAACGCCGCAGCACGGCCTGCAGCTGCTCGAGCAGCGAGCGGCTCAGCTCCATCACCTGGCCGACGCTGGACAGGAACGCCACCACCACGTCGTAGCCGCCTTCCTCCAGCATGATCTGGAAGTTGCGGCCGAACAGCGTGAGATCGTTGACGAGCTGTGCCGTCATGTCCACCGGGTTGCGCGGACCGCAGAACGGCACCAGTTCCTTCAGCCTGCGCTGCGCGTCCTCGGGCATCGGCGCCACGTCGAGCGCGCAGTCGCTGGCCACGTCGGCCATCAGTGCGCCGACGCCGCCCGACACGGTGAGCAGGCCCAGGCGCCGCCCGAGCGGCGCCGGCGCGTTCACCGAGCAGGCATAGGCCACATCGAACAACTCGTCGATGCTGCGCGCGCGCCATACGCCGTACTGGCGGAACAGGCCTTCGTAGACTTGGTCCGAGCCGGCCAGCGACGCAGTGTGCGATGCCGCCGCCTGCGCGCCCGCCTCCGAGCGGCCCACCTTCATGACGACGACGCGCTTGCCGCGCTCGCGCGCCAGCGCCAGCGCGGCGACCAGGCGGTCCTTGTCGGTGGCGGCCTCGAGGTAGGCCACGATGACCTGCGTGCCGTCGTCGCCCGCGAAATGGGCGATGCAGTCGGCGACATCCACGTCGCACTGGTTGCCGGTGGTGATCCACAGGTTCAGCCCCAGGCCGCGCTGGCGGATCAGCGACAGGCAATAGCCCCCGAAGGCGCCGCTCTGGCTGACCAGGCTGATGCGGCCCGGTACCAGGCCGAAGCCGGCGGCGCTGGGCGTGAAGGTGCCGAGCAGGCGCCGCCGCACGTTGATCAGCCCCATGCAGTTGGGGCCGACCACGCGCATGCCGGTGCGCCGCGCCAGCGCCGTGATGTCGGCTTGCCATGCGACGCCCTGGCCGCCGGTTTCGGCGAAACCCGAGCTGAGCACGACTGCGCCGCCCACGCCCTTGGCCGCGCAGTCCTCGAGCGCGGCCAGCACGCCGGGTGCCGGCACGGCCACGATGGCCAGGTCCACCGGCCCGGGCACCGCGCTGACGGTGGCGAATGCGGGCAGGCCCTGGATCTGCGCCGCCTTGGGGTTGATCGGGTACAAGGCGCCGTCGAAGCCGCTGGACTTGAGGAAGTCCAGCGGACGGCCGCCGATCTTGGTGGGGTCGGACGACGCGCCGTAGACGGCGATCGCGCGCGGTTCGAACAGCGGCGCGAGCGAGCCGCGGGAAGCGTTGGGCGCGGCCATGGCGTCAGTGGATCGACATGCCGCCGTCCACGCCGATCAGCTGCCCGGTGACGTAGCTCGCGCCTTCGCTGGCCAGGAACACCCACACCGGCGCGATCTCCTCCGGCTCGGCCCAGCGGCCGAGCGGGATGCGATCAAGTGTGCGCTGCTTGAAGCGCTCGTCGGTGCGGATGGTCTCGGTCATCGGCGTGGACGCACCCGGTGCGACGCAGTTGACGATGATGTTGTAGCGCGCCAGTTCGCGAGCCGCCGACTTGGTGAAGCCGATCAGGCCGGCCTTGGCCGAGCCGTAATTGATCTGGCCGATGGTGCCCAGGATGCCGGCGGTGGAGATGGTGTTGATGATCCAGCCGCGCTGGCGCTCGATCATGCCGTCAACCACCGCCTGCAGGCAGTTGAAGCTGCCGGTCAGGTGTACGTCGATGACCTGCTGCCACTGGTGCGCCGTCATCTTGTGCAGCATCGCGGTACGCGTGATGCCGGCGTTGTTGACGAGCACGTCCACCGGGCCGAACTTCGCCACCACCGCCGCCACCATCGCGTCCACGGCGGCACGGTCGGCCACGTCGCACTTGAACGCCGCGGCCTGTCCGCCGGCGTCGCGGATCGACTGCGCCACCTGCTCGGCGGTCTCGAGGTTCCAGTCGACCACCGCGACCTTGGCGGCTTGCGCGCCGTAAGCGCGCGCGATGCCCGCGCCGATGCCCTGGCCGGCGCCCGTGACGATCGCGACCCTGTTTTCGAGAGCCCTTCCGCTGAACATCGATCGCTCCTTGACCAAACGAGTGTTTGTTAGACTCAACGATGCCACAGGATGGAGGGCAGCGCCAGGGGCCGGCACCCGGGGTGGGGCAGAGTGCGCCGCGCGCTGAGGTCTTGCCGCAGGGGTGGCACCGCGTGGCGGCGACCCCGGCAAGCCCAAATCCGATTCCAGGACCTGAACCCGAGGCGAGAGTCCATGATCGATCTGACCGAACGGCTCGACGCACCGACCGAGGTGCAACGCATGCTGCGCGACGCCGCCGCCGCCTTCTTCGCCGCCGACGGCCCGGGCCGTCGCCTGCGCGAATGGCGCGGCAAGCTGCCCGGGCACGACCGCGAGCGCTGGCAGCGCATGGCCGGCCTGGGCTGGCTCGGCCTGTGCCTGCCCGAGGCGCTGGGCGGCAGCGGGCTCGGCGCTGGCGAGGCGGTGGTGCTGCTGGAGCGCTGCGGCCGCGCACTCGCACCCGAGCCGTTGGTGGCCGGTGCGCTGCTGCCGGCCTGGGCGCTGCTGCACGGCGACTCGCAGGCGTTGCGCGAGCGCTGGCTGCCGGCACTGGCGCGCGGAGAGGTGCAACTCGCGCTGGCGGCCGGAGCGCAGGGCGATGAGCTGGATGAAGACGATGGCGACGCTGCCGGAGTCCGCCGCAGCGTCGAAACCCCGCGAGCCGCTGCGCGCGGCGCGGGCTTTGCGCTCGACGGGCGCTGCCGCTTCGTGGCCGGCGGCGCGGGGGCCGACGCTTTCGTCGTGGCGGCGCAGGGTGCGCAGGGTGTGCTGCTGTTGCTGGTGGAGGCCAGTCAGAGCGGCCTGCAGACCAGCACGCAAGCCCGCGTGGACGGCGGGTTCTGGACGGAACTGCGGTTCGAGGGCGCCGAGGTCGCCGGCGCGCAGCTGATCGCCGGGCCGGCGCGCGCACCGGGCGTGCTGCAGCGCGCGCTCGACCTGGCGCGCATCGCCGAAGCCGCCGAGCTGCTGGGCGTGATGAGCCAGGCGCTCGAAACCAGCGTCGCCTACATCGCGATGCGCGAGCAGTTCGGTCGCGCCATCGGCAGCTTCCAGGCGCTGCAGCACCGCGCCGCAGACCTGCTGATCCAGGTCGAGCTCACGCGCTCGGTGGTGCTGCAGTCGGCCGCGGCAGCCGACACGCACGGCAGCGATGCGCGGCGGCTGGCCATCGCCGCCAGCCAGGCCAAGGCACGCGCCTCGGCGGCGGCGCTCGAGGTCACCAAGGGCTGCATCCAGCTGCATGGCGGCATCGGCTACACCGACGAATGCGATATCGGCCTGTACCTGAAGAAGGCGATGGTCGGCGCGGCCTGGCTCGGCAACGCGGCGCTGCACAGGCGCCGCTACAACGAAATGGCCGGCGACGGCGACGAAGCCTCGGCGCCCGAGCTGATCGCCGGCGGCGAGCACCCGATCCGCCGCGACGAGCTGCGCCGCTGGCTGGCCGAGAACTTCCCGCCCGCGTGGCGCTTTCCGGCCAGCCGCATGAGCCTGAAGGACACGCGCGCCTGGCACGACAAGCTCCACGAGAAGGGCTGGGTGGCGCCGAACTGGCCCAAGGCCTACGGCGGCATGGGGCTGTCGGGCTACGAGCAGGTGGCGCTGCAGTCGGAGTTCGACCGCCACGGCATCGTCATCGCGCCGAACATGGCGGTGATCATGCTCGGGCCGCTGATCATCCGCTACGGCACCGAGCAGCAGAAGCGCGAGGTGCTGCCGCGCATCCTGTCGGGCGAGGTGCGCTGGTGCCAGGGCTACTCCGAGCCCTCGGCAGGCTCCGACCTCGCCAGCCTGCGCACCGCCGCCGTGCTCGACGGCGACGAGTTCGTCGTCAACGGGCAGAAGATCTGGACTTCGTTCGCGCACGAGGCCGACTGGATCTTCATGCTCGTGCGCACCGACCCCAAGGCCAAGAAGCAGGAAGGCATCAGCTTCCTGCTGGCGGACATGCGCACGCCCGGCATCACCGTCAAGCGCATCCGCAACCTGGGCGGCAACGCCGAGTTCTGCGAGACCTTCTTCGACAACGTGCGCGTGCCGAAGGCCAACCTCGTCGGCGGGCTGAACCAGGGCTGGACGATGGCCAAGTCCCTGCTGGGCAGCGAGCGCATCATGATCGGCAACCCGCGCGGCGCGCGCGCGCCGTTCGCGCGCCTGGCGGAGCTGGCGCGCGCCACCGGCCTGGACCGCGACGGTGCCTGGCGCGCCCGCCACCAGCAGCTGCGGCTGGACATCGACGATCTCGAGGCGATGTTCGTGCGCTGCGTCGAGGTGCTTCGCCGCGGGCACGAACTCGGCGCCGAGGTGTCGATGCTGAAGATCTGGATCACCGAGGCGCAGCAGCGGGTGGCCGACCTGATGCTCGAGACCGCGGGTGCCGCCGGCGTGAGCGACGAATCGATGGTGCTGCCGGGCGGCGCGCTGCATCCGGCGCACACGTTCTTCTCGGCGCGCCCGGCCAGCATCTACGGCGGCAGCAATGAGATCCAGCGCAACATCCTGGCCAAGGCGGTGCTCGAGTTGCCTGGCTGACACGGCGCGCACCGTACCCCTGCAGCACCTTTGAAGGACCCCATGACCCACCCTCCTGCGACCGGCTCCTGGACCGAGGGCCCGGGCCCCGACGTCATCTTCGCCCAGCACCTGGCGGCAGGCGAGTTCCGCATCCAGCGCTGCGCCGCCTGCGCGCGCCACGTCTTCTACCCGCGGCTGGCGTGCAGCCATTGCGGCAGCGTCGAGCTCGCGTGGCAGGCGCCGAGCGGGCGCGGCACCGTGTATGCGGTCAGCGTCGTCAACCGCAGCGCCGACAAGGGTGGCCCGTACAACGTGGTGCTGGTCGACCTGGCCGAGGGCCCGCGCATGATGGGGCGCGTGGACGGCATCGCGAACGACGCGGTGCGCATCGGCATGGCGGTGCGGGCGCGTGTCGGGCAGGGCGCCGGCGGCGAGCCCTGCGTGGTCTTCGACCCGCTCGACCCTGACGTTTCGACCGACCGCGAAGGGAGCGCACGATGAGCGGCAGCAGCCTGCGCGGCCGCGCCGCGATCGTCGGCGCGGCGCTGGCGGGCCTGGGCGAGGCACCGGGCCGCAGCTCGGAAGACATCGCCATCGAGGCCAGCGTCAAGGCGCTGGCCGAGGCGGGCCTGACCACGCGGCATGTCGATGCGGTGTTCGGCTCGCTGCCGGGCAACGCCAACCCGCTGTCGGCGTTGCTGATCGCCGAGATGCTGGGCATCCAGCCCAGGTTCACCGACAACAACCGCACCGGTGGCTCCACCTTCCTGTCGTACACGCTGATGGCGGCCATGGCGCTGAAGGAAGGCCTGTGCGAAACGGCGTTGATCTTCTACGGCAGCAACCAGCGCACCGCGAGTGGCAAGCTGGTGTCGTCGGTCAAGCCCTTCGCCTACGAGGCGCCGTACGCGCCGATCTTTCCCGCCACCTCGTACGCGCTGGCGGCCTCGCGCCACATGCACGAGTACGGCACCACGCGCGAGCAGCTCGCCGCGGTGGCGGTGGCCGCGCGCGCCTGGGCCAACCTGAATCCGCAGGCCTTCATGCGCGGCCCGCTCGGCGTGGCCGACGTGCTGGCCTCGCGCATGGTGTCGAGCCCGCTGACGGTGCGCGACTGCTGCCTCGTCACCGACGGTGGCGCGGCCATCGTCATGACGCGCGCCGACCGCGCACGCCACCTGCCGAAGAAGCCGGTGTACCTGCTCGGCGCGGCGGCGGCCACCACGCACATGAACATCGTGGCGATGGCCGACCTCACGCGCACCGCGGCCATCGACTCCGGGCAGCGCGCGCTGGCGATGGCCGGCGTGGCGCCGCGCGACTTCGACGTGGTGCAGCTCTACGACGCCTTCACCATCAACACGATCCTGTTCCTCGAAGACCTGGGCTTCTGCGCCAAGGGCGAGGGCGGGGCGTTTGTCGCCAGCGGCGCCATCGCCCCCGGCGGCGCGCTCCCGGTGAATACCAACGGCGGCGGGCTGTCGTGTGTGCATCCGGGCATGTACGGCATGTTCACGCTGGTCGAGGCCGTGCAGCAACTGCGCGGCGAAGCCGGCGAGCGGCAGGTGGCGGGTGCCGAGCTGGCGCTGTGCCACGGCAACGGCGGCGTGCTGTCCAGCCAGATCACCAACGTGCTCGGCACCGAGGCCACGCTGTGAGTTCTGCGGTGCACGACATCCGGCCCGAGGCGTTCTACCCCGGCCTGCAGATCGAGCATGTCACGGCGGCCGGCGTGAAGGCGTTGCGGGTGGGCAGCGGGCCGACGCTGTTGCTGCTGCACGGCGGCACCGGATCGTGGACGCATTGGGTGCGCAACATCGAGCCGCTGTCGCGTCGCTTCAGCCTGGTCATCCCCGACCTGCCGGGCATGGGCGAATCGATCGACGTGCCGCGCGACACCGATCTCGACGGCTACGGCGCCTTCATCGTGGCGGCCATCGATGCCGGCCTCGTGCCGCCCGGCCTGCGCTTCGCCGTCGCCGGCTTCTCGTGGGGCGGGGTGGTCGCTGCCTGGCTGGCGGCGCGCCTGCCTGAGCGGGTGTTCGCGGCCTGCCTGCTGGCCCCGGGCGGCTTTCCGCCGGAGGGTTGGCATCGGCCGCCGCTGAAGCCCGTGCCGCCAGGGGCGAGCGACGCGGAGGCCGACGCCATCCACCGCGCCAACCTCGAGATGATGATGATCGCCGACCCGCGGCGCATCGACGACCTGGCCGTGGCCATGCAGCGGCGCAACCACGGCATGACGCGATTCAAGTCGCGCTTCCTGGGCTATCGCGACACGCTGGGCCCGAGCCTGCGAATGCTCAGAGGCCCGGTGCTGGCGGTGCTGCCGGCGCTCGACCCGCTGCCGCGCCCGGATGTCGCGGCGCGCGCCGAGTACCTGCGCCGCTGCGCGCCACACATCGTGTGCCGGGTCGTCCCCGATGCGAGTCACTGGGTGGCGTTCGAGGCGCCCGACGAGATCAACCGCCTGGTCGCGGGATTCGTGCACCGCAACGCAACCGCCGCCGAACATCGACGACTTTCAGCCCCGCCGGGAGCGTGACCATGACCATCCAGGAAGGTGAACTGCTCTGGACCCCGCGCGAGGCTTTCGCGAAGTCGTCGCAGCTCGCGTCGTTCATGGACTGGCTGCGCGTGCACCGCCAGCTGGACTTCACCGACTACGCTGCGCTGTGGCAATGGTCGGTGGACTGCCTGGAGGACTTCTGGGCCGCGGTGTGGGAGTACTTCGAGATCGAGTCCTCCACGCCGTACGAGTACGTTCTGAAGGAGCGCACGATGCCCGGCGCGGCGTGGTTTCCCGGTGCGCGGGTGAACTTCGCGAAGCACATGCTGCGCAAGGGCCAGCATGGGCGGCCGGCCATCCATCATCGCAGCGAGATCCGGCCATCGGCCACGCTGAACTGGGAGGACCTGCGCGACCAGGTGGCCACGCTCGCCGAGGCGATGCGCCGCATGGGCATCCGCCCGGGTGATCGCGTTGTCTCGACGCTGCCGAACACGCCCGAAGCCGTGATCGCCCTGCTGGCCACCACGGCCATCGGTGCCGTCTGGTCGGCCTGCTCGCCCGATTTCGGCGCGCGCAGCATCCTCGACCGCTTCCAGCAGATCGAACCGCGGTTGCTGTTCGCGGTGGACGGTTATCGCTTCGGCGGCAAGGACTTCGACCGCCGCACCGAGCTCGCCCAGCTCGTCGAAGGCCTGCCCACGCTCGAGCACCTGGTGTTCCTGCCCGACCTCGACCCGGCCGCGCCGCGGCCGACGCCGCGTCCTGAGCTGGCTGTGCGCCTGTGGTCGGAGGTCATGGCCGAGCAGCCGGTGCGCTACGAGGACTTCCGCTACGAGGACGTGGAGTTCTCGCATCCGCTGTGGATCCTGTATTCCTCGGGGACCACCGGCCTGCCCAAGGCCATCACGCACAGCCACGGCGGCATGACGCTGGAGACACACAAGGTCATCGCCTTCCATGCCAACCAGACGGCGGATTCTTGCCTGTTCTTCTACACGACCACCGGCTGGATGATGTTCAACTTCATGGTCATGGGCCTGTGCAGTGGCGGGCGCATCGTGCTGTACGACGGCAACCCGCTGGCGCCCCATGTCGAGCGGCTGTGGCAGCTGGCAGCCGAGCACCACGTCACGATGTTCGGCGCCAGCCCGACCTTCGTGCAGATGATGATCAAAGCCGGCGTGCGGCCGGCGCAGAAGCACGACCTGTCGGCGCTGGAGGGTGTGCTGCTGGGCGGCTCGCCGGCCACGCCCGAGACCTTCGCGTGGTTCTACCGCGAGGTCAAGCGCGACCTGTGGGTCACCTCGCAAAGCGGCGGTACCGACGTGTGCTCGGCCTTTGTCGGCGCCTCGCCCACGCTGCCGGTGTACGCCGGCGAGATCCAGACGCGGCTGCTGGGCGTGGATGCACACGCGCTCAGCGATGAGGGAGAACCGCTGATCGACGGCGTGGGTGAGCTCGTGATCCGCAAGCCCATGCCCTCGATGCCCCTGTACTTCTGGGGTGACGCCGACAACCGGCGCTACCACGACAGCTACTTCGACGTCTATCCCGGCCAGTGGCGCCACGGCGACTTCTTCAAGGTCAACCGACGCGGCGGCTGCTACATCTACGGCCGTTCCGACTCCACACTCAACCGCGCCGGCGTGCGCATCGGCACGGCCGAGATCTACCGCATCGTCGAGAACGTCGAGGGCGTGCAGGACAGCCTGGTGCTCAACCTCGACCTGCCCGGCGGCAGATTCTTCATGCCGATGTTCGTGGTATCCAAGCCGGGCTTCACGCTCGACGAGGCGATGCAGTCGCGCATCACGCAGGCGTTGCGCACGCAGGGCTCGCCGCGCCACGTGCCCGACCGTTACGTGGCCATCGCCGCCGTGCCCTACACGCTCACCGGCAAGAAGCTCGAAGTGCCGGTGCGCAAGATCCTGCTGGGCGCGGCGCCCGAGAAGGTGGCCAGCCGCGACGCGATGATGAACCCGGCGTCGCTGCAGTTCTTCGTGGACTTCGCGGGCGAGGTGAGGCGCATGGTCGAGGCCAGCGAACAGCCACGGTGAATGGTGGGCAGGCTCCGACCCCGCCTGCAGCCCGCTGGCTGATCACATGCGAAACACGCCCCAGCCGCTCGGCTGCGCCGGCGTGCGGCCGGCCGCATCGAGCAGCAGTGCGACCACGCCGCGTGTCTGCTCGGGCTCGATCACGGCGTCGCACCACAGCTGGCGCGCCCAGTTCAGCGCACCGGCTTCGTCGTCGGGCGCATCGGGCGACGCGGCGGCGCGCGCGTTGGGCCACATCAGCAGCGCGTTGGGCCTGAAAGCGCGGCCGCACAGCGCGTGGTAGGCAGCGCCATGTGCCTGGCCGACGATGACGGTGAACTTGGGCACGTCGGCATTGGCCGCCGCGTTGAGCAGCTTGGCGCCGTGGCGGCCAATGCTGCCCTGCGACGTCTCGCCGCTGTCGGCGAAGCCGGTTGAATCGACCAGGAACACGAGCGGGATGTCGCGCTGGCCGCACAGCTCGATGAAGTGGGCGCCTTTGGCCGAGGCCTGCGCGGTGAGCGCGCCGGCGCCGGCGACGATGCCGACCTCGAAGCCCTCGATGCGGGCGAAGGCGCACCGCAGGGTCTCGCCGTGCAGCGGCTTGAACTCCTGGAAGCGGCTGCCGTCGACCAGGCGCGCGAGCAGTTCGCCGGCATCGGCCGCGGTTTCGCCGTTCAGGCGCACCAGGCCTCGCAGTTCGGCGGCCGGATGCCGCGGTTCTTCAGGCACGGCGCGCGTCCAGCGCAGCGGCGCCGGCTCGCCCAGATGACGCACGATGCGCCGCGCGATGGCGAGCGCGTGGGCGTCGTCGTCGGCCAGATGGTCGGCCACACCGCTCACGCTGCAGTGCATCAGCGCACCACCCAGCGCCTCGGAGTCGACCACCTCGCCGGTGGCGGCGTACACGAGCTGCGGGCTGCCGAGGAACATCGCGCCCTGGTTGCGCACGATGACCAACTCGTCGCACAGCGCCGGGATGTAGGCGCCGCCGGCCGTCGAAGGCCCGAACACGAGCGCGATCTGCGCGATGCCTTCGGACGACATCTTGACCTGGTTGTACATCACCGATCCGCCCTGGCCGTCGTCCGGGAAGATGTTGGCCAGGTCGGGCAGGAAGGCCCCGCCCGACTGGACCATCGTGATGCACGGCAGCCGGTGCTGCCAGGCGAACATCTGCGCCCGTACATGGCGCTTGGTGGTCATGCCGAACATCGTGCCGCCCTTCACCGTGGGGTCGTTGACGATGAGCATGCAGTCGCGCCCGGCGACGCGGCCGACGCCGGTGATCAACGTGGCGCCCGGCGGCACGCCGTCGTACAGGTCGGCGGCGGTGAGCTGCCCGATCTCGAAGAAGGGCGAGCCCGCATCAAGCAGCGCCGCGATTCGTTCGCGCGGCAGCATCTGGCCGCGGCTCTGGTGCAGCTTGCGCGCGCGCTCGTTGCCGCCGGCCGAGGCTTCGTCGCGGCGCGCCTGCAGCGCCGCGGCCAGCGCGTCGAAGACGGCGCGGCGGGTTTCGAAGGCGGTGTCGGTGGTCACCGCCGCGCCGCTGAATGCCTGCATGTCGTTCGCCGGTGCCAAGCCGCCGCCGGGGCTACATGCGGAAAGCGCCGTAGGCTGCGGGCTGGGCGGGAAGGCGGCCCGCGATGTCGAGCAGTTGTGCCAGCGCGGCGCGGGTGCGCTCGGGCTCGACGATGGCATCGCACCACAGCTGGCGCGCCCAGTTTAGCGCCCCGGCCTCGTCGTCGGGCGCGTCGGGCGATGCTGAGGCGCGCGCGCCGGGCCACATCAGCAGCGCGTTGGGCTTGAAGGCCCGGCCGCCCAGCGCGTGATAGGCCGCGCCGTGGGCGCGGCCGGTGATGACGGTGAACTTTGGCACGTCGGTGTTGGCCACCGCGTTCAGCAGCTTCGCGCCGTGGCGGCCGACGTTGGCCTGGCCAGGCTGGCTGCTGTCGGCGAAGCCCGGTGAGTCGACGAGGAACAGCAGCGGGATGTCGCGCTGGCCGCACAGCTGCACGAAGTGCGCGCCCTTGGCGCCGGCCTGCGCGGTGAGCAGGCCGTGGCCGGCGACGATGCCGACCTCGAAGCCTTCGATGCGGGCGAAGCCGCACACCAGCGTCTCGCCGTGCAGCTGCTTGAACTCCTGGAACTGGCTGTCGTCCACCAGGCGCGCCAGGATGTCCCGGCAGGCGGCGCCTTCGACCGCGCCGACGGCGGCCAGGCCCGCAAGTTCCTGCGGGTCGTGCAGCGGCGGCATGGGCTCGGCGCGTGTCCAGCGCAGTCGCGGCGGCTCGCCCAGGTGTTCGACGATGTGCCGGGTGATGGCCAGCGCGTGAGCGTCGTCCTCGGCCATATGGTCGGTGACGCCGCTCAGGCGGCTGTGCATCTCGGCGCCGCCCAGCGGCTCGATGTCGATCACCTCGCCGGTGGCGGCGAACACGAGCTGCGGGCTGCCCAGGAACATCGCACCCTGCTTGCGGATGATCACCACCTCGTCGCACAGCGCCGGGATGTAGGCCCCGCCGGCCGTGGAGGGGCCGTGCACGAGGGCGATCTGCGCGATGCCCTCGGCCGACATCTTGACCTGGTTGTACATGATCGAGCCGGCCTGGCCTTCGTCGGGGAAGATGTTGGCCAGGTCGGGCAGGAAGCCGCCGCCGGACTGGACCATCGTGATGCACGGCAGGCGGTGGTGCCACGCGAACAGCTGCGCCCGCGTGTGGCGCTTGGTGGTCATGCCGAACATGGTGCCGCCCTTCACGGTGGCGTCATTCACCAGCAGCATGCACCAGCGGCCGCAGACCCGGCCGACGCCGGTGATCATCGTGGCGCCGGGGGGCACGCCCTCGTACAGGTCGGCGCCGGCGAGCTGGCCGATCTCGAAGAAGGGCGAGCCGGGGTCGAGCAGGGCATCGACGCGTTCGCGCGGCAGCATCTGGCCGCGGCTCTTGTGCAGCCTGCGCGCCTTCTCGCTGCCGCCGGCCAGGGCTTCGTCGAGCCGGGTGCGCAGCCGGGCCATCAGTTGGCGGTAGGCCTGCTCGCGCTGGGCAAAGCGCTCGTCGCGGAAGGTGTCTGACGTTGCTGGCGATGTCATGGGCGCACTGAAGTTTGTTGACCTAACAAATGTTTGGTATTCTAGCGAAGTGGCTGCCATGCGCGCAATGCGGCCCTGATCTCCGATCCCCGGCAGTCCCCAATCTCCCGACGCACACATGCTGAACGACATGCATTTCCTTACCCGGCAAACGTCCCCGACGCTTCCTGTCGGCACGGATCGGGCGGCGCCATGAGCATCCTGACGTCCGCGATCACCGCCAGCCCCGAGGAGCTGCAGGCCAACCGCGTGGCCTACGAGGCCCGCGTGGCCGATCTGCGCGCGCGCCGCACCGCGGCCTTGGCGGCCGGCTCGGCCGCGGCCCGCCAGCAACTGCGCGACGGCGGCCAGATGCTGGTGCGCGAGCGCATCAGCGCCTTGCTCGACCCGGGCTCGCCCTTCCTGGAACTGTGCCAGCTGGCTGGTGAGGGCCTGTACGGCGACGATCCTCCCGGTGCCGGCGTCGTCACCGGCGTGGGCATGATCGCCGGGCGGCCGTGCATGGTCATCGCCAGCGATCCCACCGTCAACGACGGCGCCTACAACGCCCATACCTGCAAGCGTCACGTGCGTGCCCAGCGCTTCGCGTGGCAGCACCGGCTGCCGTGCGTGACGATGCTGCAGCCTGGCGCGCAGCCGCCTGGCGCCAAGCAGGGTGTATTCGCCGACGAAGGCCAGTTCGGCTCGATCCTGTACAACCAGACGCGCATGTCGCGCGAGGGCATCGCGCAGATCTGCAGCGTTCACGGCCCCGCTGCGGATGCGGCGGCGTTCGTGGCCGCGATGTGCGACGAGGTGGTCGTGGTGCGCGAGCGCGGTGCGCTGGCCTTCGGCGCAGCCGTGCCGGCGCCCGCTGACGCCGAGCGCGCCAACCGCGAAGACGGCGTGACCGACCGGCTGGCCGAAAGCGACGCGCACGCCATCGCCATCCTGCGCGACCTCGTCGGCCACCTGGGCGATGTGCCCAAGCAGCGGCGCGACGTGGCCGCGCCGCGCGAGCCGCTGCACGACCCGCGCGAGATCTACGGCCTGATCAGCGCCGACCCGCGCGTGCCCACCAGCAACCGCGAAATCGTGCTGCGCCTCGTCGACGGCAGCGACCTGCACGAGTTCAAGCCCGACTTCGGCGACACGCTGATCACCGGCTTCGCGCGCATCCAGGGCTTCGACATCGGCATCCTGTGCAACAACGGCGTGCTGTTCTCCGAGAGCGCGCTCAAGGCCACGCAGTTCATCGACCTGTGCTGCAAGCGCGACATCCCGCTGCTGTTCATGGCCGACATCAACGGCTTCATGGTCGGCCGCGAGGCCGAGGAGGCCGGCATCGCCAAGCACGGCGCGAAGATGATCACCGCGATGACCTGCGCCAACGTGCCCAAGTACACCTTGATCATCGGCGGCTCCTATGGCGCGGGCTACCTCGCGATGTGCGGCCGCGCGTTCAAGCCCAATGCGATGATGATGTGGCCCAACGGCCGTGCCGCGATCATGGGCCCCGACCAGGCCGCCACCACGTTGGCGATGGTCAAGGACGACCAGCACAAGCGCGACGGCACGAGCTGGACCGACGCCGAGCGCGAGGCCTACAAGGCGCCGGTGCGCAAGACCTTCGAGGACTTCGCCAACGCCTACAACTTCGCTCGCAACACCTGGTGCGACCTGATCGTCGAGCCGGCCGAGACGCGCGACGTGATGGCGATGCTGCTCGACCTGGCCGGCCGCGTGCCGGCCGTGCCCTCGCGCTTTGGCGTGTTCCGGATGTAAGGCTGGCGCAGCACCATGTTCAAGAAGATCCTGATTGCCAACCGTGGCGAGATCGCCTGCCGCATCGCACGCACCTGCCGTCGCCTGGGTGTGGCGGTGGCGGGCGTGCATTCGGCTGCCGACCGCGACGCGCTGCACGTGCGCGAGATCGGCGAGTCGGTCGAGATCGGTGGCGCCGCGGCCTCCGAGAGCTACCTGCGCATCGATGCGGTCATTGCTGCCGCGAAGTCGGTGGGCGCGCAGGCCATCCACCCCGGCTTCGGCTTCCTGGCCGAGAACGCGGTGTTCGCGCGCGCGGTCGAGGCCGCCGGGCTGGTTTTCATCGGCCCGACGCCCGAAGTCATCGAGCGCCTGGGCGACAAGGCGGCGGCCAAGCGCGAGGCCGACGCGGCCGGCGTTCCCATCGTGCCCGGCAGCCAGTCGCCGAGCACCGACCCCGAGGAGATCGCTGCCACCGTGCTGCGCGTCGGCCTGCCGGTGATGCTGAAGGCCGCCGCGGGCGGCGGCGGCAAGGGCATGCGCGGCATCGAGACCATGGACGGCCTGGCGCAGGAGATCGAGTCGGCGATGCGCGAGGCGAACAACGCCTTCGGCGATGCCGGGTTGATCGTCGAGAAGCTGATCCGGCGCGGCCGCCACATCGAGATCCAGATCGCCGGTGACGGCCAGGGCAAGGTCATCCATCTCTTCGAGCGCGAGTGCACGCTGCAGCGCCGCCACCAGAAGGTGATCGAGGAGGCGCCCGCCGCGAACCTCAGTGCGGCGATGCGCGACCGCATGGCGGCCGACGCGGTGCGCCTGGGCGAGCGGCTCAAGTACCGCGGCGTCGGCACGGTCGAGTTCATCGTCGGCGAGAAGGACTACCACTTTCTCGAGGTCAACCCGCGGCTGCAGGTCGAGCACCCTGTGACGGAAGCGATCACCGGCCTGGACATCGTCGAGCTGATGATGCGCATCACTTCGGGCGAGGGCCTTCCGCTGGCGCAGGAGGACGTGCGAATCAGCGGTCACGCGGTCGAGGCGCGCATCTGTGCCGAGGATCCGGCGGCGAACTTCCTGCCCTCGACCGGGCGGCTGTCGCACGTCGGCTTTCCGCGTGCGGGCGTGCGCGTGGAGACCGGCGTCGAGTCGGGCGGCGAGGTCACGCCGTACTACGACTCGATGCTGGCCAAGTTGATCACGCACGCGCCGACGCGCGACGAGGCACTCGACCGGCTGGAGCGGGCGCTGGACGACACGCGGGTCTTCGGCGTCACCAGCAACATCGGCTTCCTGCAGCGCCTGATCGACCTGCCCGAAACGCGCAAGGCGACATTCCACACGCGGCTGATCGACGAGCAGATCGAGGGCTGGGCGCTGGGCAAGGCCGAGCACGACGAACGCACGCTGGCCATCGGGGCCATGCACTGGCTGCGCGGCGAGCGAGGCGACAGTGCCGGCAACGCCCGCAGCCCGTGGGCCACGTGGGGCGGCAGCGGCTGGCAGCTGAACAGCGGCGACGATGGCCTGGCACCGGTGCCCAGCCTGCACGTGGAAGGCTCCGACGGCGCCAGCGCCGAGATCCGCTTCGGGCCCGTGGCGCGCGACGGCAGCCTGCTCGTCGGCGTCGGCACCGCGCGGCTGCGCCTGCGGCTCGAACCGGCCGGCGGCGACGGCCGCTTCCTGGCCGTCGCCGACGGCCGGCGCGAGATGGTGACCGTGCATCGCGACGGCGACATGCTGCACGTGCAGGACGGCCGTGGCACGCACGCGCTGAAGGCGGTGCCCTACCTCTCGTACATCAGCGCGTCGGGACAGGCCAGCGGCGACGTGAAGGCGCCGATGATGGGGCTGATCCTGAAGGTCAACGTCGCACCCGGCGACCACGTCGACAAGGGCGCGGTCGTTGCAATCCTCGAGTCGATGAAGATGGAGATGCGCATCACCGCCGACTGCGCTGGCACGGTGGCGGCGGTGAACTGCCGCGTCGGGCAGACGGTCGAGCGCAACGCCGTGGTGGTGTCGGTCACGCCGGCGTGACATCGGGGAAGGGTCCGCGGCCGATGGCCGCGCCCCTTCAGCGCCTCACCTTGCCGAGCAGGCTGTCGCCGATGATGTTGCGCTGGATCTGGTTGGTGCCTTCGATGATCTGCAGCACCTTGGCGTCGCGGAAGTAGCGGTTGATCGGCACGTCGGCCGAGATGCCCGCGGCGCCGAACAGCTGCACGGCGTCGGTGGCCACGCGCATCGCGGTGTCGGTGGCGAAGCACTTGGCCATGGCCGCCACCGGAGCCAGGGCGTTGCCGGCCAGACCCGCGTCCACCGCCGCGGCGGCGCTGTAGACCAGCTGACGCGCGGCCTCGGTCTGCGTGGCCATGTCGGCCAGCATCCAGCGGATGCCCTGGTACTCGCTCACCGCGCGGCCCCAGGTGACGCGGCCCTGCACGAACTCGATGGCGAGATCGATCGCGCCCTGCGCCAGGCCCACGCCGCGCGCGCCGATCAGCGGCCGGCTCTTGTTGAAGGCTTCCATCACCGCCTTGAAGCCGCGCCCGTCTTCGCCGATGCGGTTGGCGTCGGGCACGAACACGTCGTCGAGGAACAAGGGGCACGAAGGCACGCCGCGCGCGCCCATCTTGTCCTCGTGGCGCCCGACCGTGAAGCCCTTGCTGCCCCGCTCGACGATGAACAGGTTGATGGCGCCCGTGGTGTCGGCCTCGCCGGTCTTGGCCGCGACGAGCACGAAGTCGGCCACCGGCGAGTTGGTGCACCAGATCTTCGAGCCGCTGATGCGGTAGCCGCCTTCGACGCGGCGCGCACGCGTGCGGATGCCGGCGACGTCGGACCCGCTTTGCGGCTCGGTGGTTGAGAAGGCGCCGCGCAACTGGCCCGCGGCCAGCGGGCCGAGCAGGCGTTGCTTCTGCTCGTCGCTGCCGGCGGCGAGGATGGCGCCGAAGGGCACCCACTGCACGACCAGCAGGTACGCGGTGTTGTAGCAGACACGCCCCAGTTCCTCGATGGCCACCGCAGCCGACAGCATGCTGCCGGTGCCGCCGTACTCGGCCGGGAACGGGATCGCGAACAGCCCGGCCTCGCGCAGCAGCTCGAACATGTCCTGCGGGTACTCGGCCGTGCGGTCGATGGCGTCGGCGCGCGGCGCCACGCGCTCGCGCGCCAGCCGTCGCACCATCTGCTGGATCTGGCGCTGCTCATCGCCGAGGGCGAAGGCCTGCGCGCCGGTCGAGCCGGCGCTCTCTGCCGCCCTCACGCGATGCCTTCGCTGCGGCACTTGATCATGCGCAGCGGCGTGTAGGTGATGGCCAGCGTGCCGTCCTGCTTGACGATGCGGTTGCGCGTGCGCACCAGGCCGCGGCCCGGGCGGCTTTGGCTGCGCCGCGCCTCGATCACCTCGCACTCCACGTGCAGTGTGTCGCCGGCAAACACCGGGTTGTGGACCTTGAACTCCATCTCCAGGAAGGCGTAGCCGGTGTGCTGCATCGTGGCGTGTACCAGCAGCCCTTCGGCCAAGGTGTACGCCAGCGCCCCCGGCGCCACGCGGCCCTTGATGTCGGACTCGGTGCGCAGGAACTCCAGGTCGGTGAACAGCACCTCGGTCATGCCGGTGCACGAGCAGAAGTTGACGATGTCCGCCTCGGTGACCGTGCGGCCGACGGTGCGGAACTGCCGGCCGAGCGGCAGGTCCTCGAAGTGCAGGCCGATGCCCAGGGTCTCCATGTGTTCTGCCTCGCTCGGTTCGGGTTCAGCGTGCGACCAGGTCGATCAACGCCGCCGACAACGCCGGATAGCCGCTGTCGGCCGGTAGCACTGGGATGCGCCGCCCGTCGGTGTGCAAGCTCAGCCTCGGCTGGATGCGCTGCACCGGGCGCGCCCTGGCAGCGGCCAGGGCGTCGGCGGCATTGGCGCTGGTGCCGAGCAGCGCCAGGTTGCACAGGGTCGGGAAGATGATGACGCGGCGCCGTTCCATGCAGTCGCGCAGCGCGTCGTGGGGATGGATCCAGAACGAGTCCACCGCCTCGCGGCCGTCGTGCGCGGCCACCTGGCCGGGTGGCGCCGCGGCGATGTAGAAGTAGGTGTCGAAGCGCTTGGGAGAAATCTCCGGCGTCACCCAGTGCGCGAACGGCTGCAGCAGCTCGAGCGCCAGTTCGAGGCCCTCGCCGTGCACCATGTCGACGAAGGCCTCGGCCGACGCGGCGGTGCGCGCGTGCCAGCGCTGCCACAGATCCCCGAGCGCCTCGGCGTCGAGCAGCCGCCCGTGACGGCGCGCCAGCAGCAGCCCGCTCTCCTCGAAGACCTCGCGCACGGCGGCGATGCGCAGCACCAGGTGGTCCTCGGCGAAGTGCACGCCCGATGGAACATGCTGGCGCAGCAGCGCGGCACGGTCGGCCGTGGCCACCTTGCCGCCCGGGAACACCGCCGCGCCGCGCGCGAAGTCGATCTCGTGATGGCGCACGACCATGAGGGTCTCGAGGCCTTGGGGCCCATCGCGCACCAGCACCACGGTGGCCGCAGCCAGCGCCTGCACGCTCGGCGTAGCCGCTGGGTCTGCCATGGATGCCCCGTGCTTCAGACGCGCAGTTCCTGCGCGATGATCGTGCGCTGGATCTGCGAGGTGCCGCCGCCGATGGTGGCCTGCATGCCCTCGCGGAAATAGCGCTCGACGTCGGCTTCTGGCGTGGTGCCCAGGCCGCCGAAGATCTGCACCGCCTGGCGGCTCACGGTCTGCAGCGTCTCCGAGGCGAACAGCTTGGCCATCGCCACCTCCTTGCGGCAGGGCAGGCCCCGAGCTGCCAGGTCGGCGGCCCGGTAGGTGAGCAGGCGCGCCGCGTCGGTCTGGGTCTGCATGTCGGCCAGCATGTGGCGGATGACCTGGAAGTCGAAGATCGGCTTGCCGAACTGCACACGTTGCTTGGCGTAGGCCAACGCGTCGTCGACCGCGCCCTGGGCGTTGCCGACGTAGCTGGCCGCCACCGCCACGCGCTCAAGCGCCAGGTGTTCGCCGGCGATGATCTTGAAACCCTCTCCCGGCGCGCCCAGCATGTTGGCCGCCGGGACGCGCACGTTGTCGAGAAAGATCTCGGTCGTCACGACCGAGCGGCGCGCCAGGGTCTGCAGCGGGCGGATCGTGAGGCCCGGCAGGTCGTTGGGGACGATGAAGACGCTCAAGCCGTCGCGCTTGTCGGGCGTCTGCGCGGTGCGCACCAGCATCAGGATCACGGCGCCGCGGTTGGCTGCGCCGCTGCACCACAGCTTCTGGCCGTTGAGCACGTAGTGCTCGCCGTGCGCTTCGGCGCGCGTCTGCACGTTGGCCACGTCGGAGCCCGCGCCGGGCTCGGACATCGAGATCGGGAAGCGCACTTCGCCGCGCATGAAGGGCTGCAGGAAGCGCTGCTTCTGATCTTCGGTGCCGTGCAGCGAGAAGTTCATCGCGGTGAAGATGCCGCCGGCAATGGCCACCGAGAAGTCCACGCCGTAGGCCGACAGCGCCTCGCACATCAGCGCGTAGGAGAACACGTCGCCGCCATCGCCACCGTCGGCCTCCGGTACCAGCAGGCGGTGAAAACCGAGCCGGGCCGCCTTCTCGTAGGCCTCATAGGGGAAGGCGCGGTCCATGTCGCACTTGCGCACGTATTCGCGGCCGACGTCGCGGTCGAGCCAGCGGCGGACGGAGTCTTTCCAGGCCTGGCGCTCTTCGTCGAGGAAGTTCATGGCGGCCTCAGTGCCGGGCCGCGACCACCGGCACGCCGGCGAGTAGCCCGGCCAACGGCGACAGGTCGGGCAGTTCGTCGAGGCGGTTCACCAGCTCGATCAGCTCCTCGCACGCATCCGTGCCCACCACTGGCGCTGCCATCGAGTGGAACTTGCGTTCCAGCCGCGCACGCTGCGCACGCAGGTCGGCAGCCGGCACGCCGGCGTCGTGGCGCTGGCGCAGCGTGGCGCCGGCGCTCGTCTTGATCAGCACTTCGGCCTTGGTCAGCTCCGCGCAATCGGCGTGCAGTTCGACGCGCACGCGGTCACGCAAACGCTGCACATCGGGGCACGCAGTCTGCGCGTCCGAAAAGCTCGCCAACGAAGCCGTGTCCACACCGGCAATCGCCATCGCGACGGTGTGGCGCAGGCTGAACTTGGCTTCGAGGCCGCTGGCGGGGTCGGCGATGTTGCACACCCCGTCGCTGACGGCGGACGCGTGCACGACGACGCGCATCACATCGTCGGCGCAGAGCTCGTGGCGCTCGGTCAGTTGGCGTGCAGCCTCGATGGCCGCATGCGTGCCGTAGCAGGCGGCGTGGTACTTGAACAGGTTCTGGCGCAGGTAGAGCCCGCATGCTGGGTCGCGCAAGGCCGCATCGGGATGGAAGTCCGGGCCATGCGTCGAAGCGAAGCCCTGGCTGGCCTCGATTGCGTCCACGCGGCTGGTGAAGCCACGGGCCGCCAGCTGCGCTGCCAGCAGCCCGTCGGCACACGCCTTGCCGGCGTGCAAGGGCTTGCACATCGTGCCGAACATCGACTTCAGGCCAGCCGCCTGTGTGGCCGCGATGCCCAACGCCACCGCGGTGTCGTCGGCGCGCAGGCCGAGCAGGTGCGCGCAGGCGGCCGCGGCGCCGAAGGTGCCGAGCGTGGCGGTGGCATGGAACCCCGCCGCGTAGTGGCCAGGCGACACCGCCGCGCCGATGCGGCACAGCGTTTCGTAGCCGGCGACGAAGGCCGCCATGAACTCGGGACCACTGGCGCCGCGCGCCTCCGCCAGGGCCAGCAAGGGCGGCACCAGGACGACGCTCGGGTGGCCGCTGAAGCTCATGTTGACGTCGTCGAAGTCGAGCGCGTGCGAGGCCGCGCCATTGACCAGGGCCGCCTGCCGGCAACTGGTCGCGAAGCCCTGGCCGACGACGGTGGCCTGCGCGTGCCCGCCCTCTTCGCGCGCCTCTTCGGCGAGCATGCGCGTCAGCGGTTCGTGGGCGCCGGCCAGGCACACGGCGACCCAGTCGAGCACGCACTGGCGCACGAGCTCGCGCACGTCGGCGTCCAGCGCCTCGTGCCGCCACGCGGCGGCGCGCTCCGCCAGCGCGGCGGTGAGGCCGGGCGCGCTGCCGACGCGGCCGATGGCCACGGGAACTCGCATCAGAGGCGAGAGGGGCGAGGAGGAGGTGTTCGCAATCATGTCAGCGTCCTTTCCACTGCGGCTTGCGCTTCTCGCGGAAGGCGCGCGGCCCTTCCAGCGCGTCTTCGCTGAGATACACGGCGTCGAAGGCACGCCAGGACGCGCGCAGCGCCGCCGTGCGGCCCATCTCGGTGGCCATGCGCACCATTTCCTTGGCGCCGCGCACCGTGAGCGGCGCGTTCACGAGGATGCGCGCAGCCAACTCCTTGGCGCCTTGCAGCGCCTGACCCGGCGGCGTGACCCGATTGACGTAGCCGAGCTCGTAGGCGCGCTGGGCGGACAGCGGGTCACAGGTCATCGCCACCTCCATCAGGATGCGCTGCGGCAGCATGTGGATCACAGGAGAAGCCCAGGGCATGCCGCGGCCCACGCGGCCTTCGGTGATGGCGAACTTGGCCGTTTCGTCGGCCACGCACAGGTCACACATCTGCGCCAGCAGCCAGCCGCCGGCGAAGGCGTAGCCCTGCACGGCCGCGATCACCGGCTTGGTGACCTCGATGGTCTCGCCAAGCACCGGCATGAAATTGCGCGGCGGGATGCGCAGCGCGGTGTCGGCGGCTTCGACCAGATCCATACCGGCGCAGAAGGTGTCGCCCGCACCGGTCAGGATCGCGATCTGCGCCGACTCGTCGGCCTCGAAGCGCGGCCAGACCTCGAACATGGCCTGGCGCACGGCGCGGTTGATCGCGTTCTTGCGCTCTGGGCGGTTGATGGTGATGACGGCGATGCCGTCGCTGACTTCGTAGAGGAGTTCGTTGCTCATGCGGTTTCGCGCGCCTTTCCAGGATCGGGTCAATGCCGGGCTGCGTAGCCCAGCGCCTTGGACAGCCCGGCCGCAGCTTCCTGCGCCGCGGCCGTGAGCCGCTGGGCGGCGGCGCGGCCACGGTCGAGCGGAGCAGCCACGATGATGGCGGCGTCGACGCGGCCGTCGTGCTCGAACACCGGGGCTGCAAAGCCGGCGACGTCTGACGTCACCTCGCCGAGCGTCGAGCCCCAGCCCTGCTCGCGGGTGCGCTTGATGACGCGGGCGAGCTGACGCCGGTCGGTCAGGGTCCTGGCAGTCAGCGGACGCAGCTCGACCGTCCGCAGGTACTCGGCCAGCCAGGCCGGGTCCTGGTGCGCGAGCAGAACCCGACCGGAAGATGTGGCGTACAGGGGCCGCGTGGTGCCCACGGGCACCGAATAGCGCACCAACTGTTGGCTTTCGGCGACCTCGACATAGGTCAGCGTCCGGGCGGACCTGTCGATCACCGCCAACACCACCGTCTCGCCCGACCTCGCTTGCGCCTCGTGCAGGAAAGGCAATGCCATCGCCGCCAGCGAGCGCGCCGATACCAGAGCGGCACCGAGCACGAAGGACTGCGGGCCGAGCCGATGCATCACACCGTCGCGCTGCACATAGCCCTCGCTGACCAGCCCGCGCAGCAGCGCGTGCACGCTGGTCTTCGGTGCGCCGAGCATCGGGTGCAGCTGCGCGAGCGTGAGGCCGGCGGGCTGGGCTGCCAGCAGTCGCAGCAGGGTCAGCACTCGCGACAGCGA
Source organism: Rubrivivax sp. (assembly GCA_044226255.1). Lineage (GTDB taxonomy): Bacteria > Pseudomonadota > Gammaproteobacteria > Burkholderiales > Burkholderiaceae_C > Rubrivivax. The sequence continues at coordinate 113,808 of JBGAHJ010000010.1, read as the reverse complement.
CATCGGTGCCGCGTCGGCCCGCGCTGGCGCATCGGCCAGCGCGGCCGCCGATGCGTCAAGCGGCACAGCCCGCGATTCCAGTGTCTCCATGAGTGTTCTGATATCGGAACGCGTGTTCGGGTGAACGAGCACGTTAACAAGCCCGGTCCGACGCGTCAACGGATCGAGCCTCCGTGGTGACCCTAGGGCCGGCAAGAATCAAACTAACAGTTGTTCGAGTAACATGGAACCCATGCAATCTGCTGGCGCGGCGGCATGACCGTCGATGACGACACTTCCTTGATCTGGCAGCCCGCTGCCGAGCGCTCGGCAGCGGCCCGCATCACCGCCTTCCAGGGTTGGCTCGCGCGCGAAAAGGGCCTGCGCTTTGCCGACTACGAGGCGCTCTGGCGCTGGTCGGTCGGCGACATCGACGCGTTCTGGGGTGCACTGGTCGAGTACTTCGACCTGCCACTGGAGGGCGAGCGGGCACCGGTGCTGGTCGAGCGCTCGATGCCCGGGGCCTGCTGGTTCCCGAACACGCGCACGAACTATGCGAGCCAGATCTTCCGCCAGCGCAGCAGCGAGCGGCCGGCGCTGATGTTCCGCAACGAAGCCGGCGCCAGAGACGAAGTCTCTTGGGAGCGTCTTGAACGCGAAACGGCCTCGCTCGCCCAGTGGCTGCGCGAGCAGGGGGTGCGCCCGGGCGACCGTGTGGTTGCCTACCTGCCGAACATCCCTCAGGCGGTGACCGCCTTCCTGGCCGCGGCCAGCGTCGGCGCCGTGTGGTCGCTGTGCTCGCCCGAGATGGGTACGGCAGCGGTGGTCGACCGCTTCCGCCAGATCGAGCCCAAGGTGCTGATCGCCGTCGACGGCTACCGCTGGAGCGGCCGGGCGCACGACCGGCGCGAGATCGTCGCCAGTCTGCTGCAGGCGTTGCCGAGCGTGGAGCGGCTTGTGCTCGTGCCTTACCTTGATGCGGCCGTCGACGCGCAGGCCTGGCCGCGCGGCGTGGCCTGGGCCGAGACGATCGCGCGCGCAACGCCGTTGCGGGTGGAGGCGTTGGCCTTCGACCATCCGCTCTGGGTGGTGTACTCCTCCGGCACCACCGGCCTGCCCAAGGCCATCGTGCACGGCCACGGCGGCATCCTGATCGAGCACGTCAAGACCATGGCGCTGCACAACGACGTGCTGCCTGGCGACCGCTTCCACTGGTACACCACCACCGGCTGGGTGATGTGGAACCTCAACGTCGCCGCGTTGCTGGTCGGCGCGGTGATGTGCATCTACGACGGCAACCCGGCCTGGCCCGACTACGGCACGCTGTGGCGCTTCTGCGGCGAGATGGACCTCGACTTCTTCGGCGCCGGCGCCGCGTTCTTCTCGATGTGCGAGAAGAATGGCATCGAGCCGCGCCGGCTCGCGGCCCTGGGCCGGCTGCGCACCATCGGCTCCACCGGCTCGCCGCTGGCACCGCAGAGCTACCGCTGGGTGTACGAGCAGGTGCGTCGCGACGTGTGGCTGACGCCGATGTCGGGCGGCACCGACTTCGCCGGCGCCTTCGTCGGCGGCGTGCCGACGCTGCCTGTCTACGTGGGCGAGATGCAGGCCCGCTGCCTTGGCGCCGACGTGCAGGCCTGGGACGACGCCGGGCGCGAGTTGGTCGACGAGGTGGGTGAACTGGTCTGCGTGGCGCCCATTCCGTCTATGCCGCTGTACCTATGGAACGACCCCGGCGGCAAGCGACTGCACGAGACCTACTTCGACGTGTACCCGGGGGTGTGGCGGCACGGCGACTGGCTGCGCATCACGCCGCGCGGCGGCGCCGTCATCTACGGCCGCAGCGACGCCACCATCAACCGCTACGGCGTGCGCATGGGCACCAGCGAGCTGTACCGCGTGGTCGAGGCGATGCCCGAGGTGATGGACAGCCTGGTCGTCGACCTGGAGTACCTCGGGCGCGAGAGCTGGATGCCGCTGTTCGTGACGCTGCGGCCGGGCTGCGCGCTCGAGCCGGGGCTGGTGGACCGCATCAAGGGCGCGATCCGCGAGCAGCTGTCGGCGCGCCATGTGCCCAACGACGTGATTGAGGCACCCGAGATCCCGCGCACGCTCACCGGCAAGAAGCTGGAGGTGCCGGTGAAGAAGCTCTTGCTGGGTCAGCCGGCGGAGAAGGTGGCCCATCGCGACGCGATGGCCAACCCGGCGAGCCTCGACTGGTTCATCGACTTCGCGCGGCAACGTGCCGCCGCCACCGCCAAGGAGTGAGCGCCATGCGCAGACTGACGATCCTCATGGCCGCCTTCGCCGCACTCGCCCTGGCGATGCCACACGCGGGCTGGGCGCAAACGCGCTATCCGGACAAGCCGGTGCGCATCATCGTGCCGTCGACTCCAGCCGGCGTTCTCGACAACGTGGCGCGCGCGCTGGCGATGCGCCTGGGCGACAGGCTCGGGCAGCCGATCGTCATCGACAACAAGGGCGGTGCCGGCGGCAACATCGGCGCCGAGGCGGCGGCGCGCTCGCCGGCCGACGGCTACACGCTGTTCATCGGCTTCAACGCCACGCATGGCGCCAACCTGGCGCTGTTCGGCAAGCTCGCCTACGACCCGGTGGCCGACTTCGCGCCCATCGGCCTGCTCGCAGCGGTGCCCAACATCATCTCGGTGCACCCGGCGGTGCCGGTGAACAGCCTCGCCGAACTGGTGGCGCTTGCCAAGTCGGAGCCGGGCAAGCTGAGCTACGCCTCGTCGGGCAACGGCACCTCCACGCACCTGGCGGCCGAGCTCTTCAAGGCCGCCGCGGGCATCGACATGCTGCACATCCCGTACAAGGGCAGTGCACCTGCGGTGGGCGATGTCATCGCAGGCCAAGTACCGGTGCTGGTGGACAGCGTGTCGTCGTCGACGGCGCACGTCAAGGCCGGCAAGCTCAAGGCGCTGGCAGTGACGAGCCCGAAGCGCCTCGCGGTGCTGCCCGAGCTGCCGACGGTGGCCGAGTCCGGCTTTCCGGGCTTCCAGTCGACCGCCTGGGTCGGGCTGCTGGCGCCTGCGGGCACGCCGCGGCCGGTGATCGAGCGCCTGCACGCGGCGGTGCTGGAAGTGATGGCACTGCCCGAAACCCGCGAGCGCCTGGCCGCCTTCGGCGGCGAGGTCACCACCTCAACGCCGGAGGAGTTCGCGGCGCACATCCGCTCCGAGATGGCGCGCCTGGGCAAGGTGGTGCGAGACGCCAACATCAAGCTCAACTGAGCCTTCCTTCAACTCAACAGGAGATTCACAAGCATGTCTGACAAAGAGGTTTATCTCGAGGTCAAGGACTACGTCGCCACCCTCACCATCAACCGGCCCAAGCAACTCAACGCCTTCACAGGCGACAACATCGTCGAGATGCAGCGGCTGCTGGATGTCGCGGCCAACGACAGGAAGGTCGGCGTGATCGTGCTCACCGGCACCGGTGACCGCGCGTTCTGCGTCGGCGGCGACGTCAACTGGGAGAAGGGCAGCGGCGGCAAGAGCGGGCTGGAGGACCTGAACTTCACGTTCAACCGCCAGATCGTCGAGTGCCCGAAGCCGGTAATCGCGCGCGTAAGCGGTTACGCCATCGGCGGCGGCCACCACATCGCCTACTTCTGCGACCTCACGGTTGCGGCCGACCACTCCATCTTCGGCCAGAACGGGCCGCGCGTGGGCTCACCGGCCGGCGGCTACATCGTCTCGCACGCGGCCAATGTGCTCGGCCACAAGCGCGCCCGCGAGCTGTGGATGCTGTGCCGTCGCTACACGGCGCAGCAGGCGCTGGAGTGGGGCTTGGTCAACTCGGTGGTGCCCAAGGAGAAGCTCGACGAGGAGGTGCGCAAGTTCGCCGACGAACTGCTCGCACTCAGCCCCACCTGCCTGCGCATCCTCAAGCGCTCCTTCTATCACCACATGGCCCCGATCATGCAGCGCGATATGAAGGAGCTGATCGAAGAGGTGGCACCGAACTACTTCGAGACCGGCGAGCAGATGGAAGGCGCCACTGCCTTTCTCGAAAAGCGCAAACCGGACTTCTCGCGCTTTCGTTGAGGGCGGGCGCGGTCCAGCCGTCCTCCGTGAGCGATACAGCGACGAGGATGCTGCATGGCGCGTGCGTCAGCGGCGACGCGCCGACCGATCCCCGCCACCAGCGCGAAAGACCCCCTGCTCGCGGTGCCCGACGACAAGCAGATCGGAGCCGACTCTGTGCGCCACGCGGCCGTTCTGCTCGGCCGCGTTGCCATGAGCCAGATGCACCTGGAACAGAAGGCCGCCGCTGCGAAGTTGCGCCGCACCTTTGACCAGAACGCGATGAACCTCGTCGCGCCCGAGTTACGTCTAGCCTGAAGAGGGCCCACCGTCGGCCAGCGGTTCGCCACGGCTCGGGCGCGACGATGGCCGGCGGTGGAACGCGGCCGCGGTGGCGCGCGCCAGCTCGAGGGGCGATTCGGGGTCACCCTGCTCGAGGGGCGATGTCGATCGCGCTGGAGCAGCGGCCGATGCTTCGCCTCGACGCCTACACGGCGACACAGGACGCTGCCAACGCCACGACCGCCGAGCTGTTGCGCGACGTGACGGGCCTGCTGGCACAGAGCGATGCCACCTCGGCGCTGTGGCAGGCCGGGGCGGTGAACTGCCTCGGCCGCGTGACCGCCGCGCAGGGCGCCGTGGCGGCCTACCGCGACGGCTTCTTCCTGGTCGGGCTGATCTTCGTCGCCGCTTTGCTGCCGGTGCTGCTGATGGCTCGTGGTGCGACGAAGCGTTGAGCTTCACGCCGGGCGGCGACGCACGAGCAGCTTCCAGGTCCCTTCGACGACCACCTCGCCGCGCTGGTTCAGCACCTGGCGGCGGAAGGCCACCACGCCGCGGTCGGGCTTCGATGTCTCGTTCTTTGCCGCCACTTCCACGCGCACGCGCAGCGTGTCGCCGATGAAGGTGGGCTTCGGAAAACGGCACTGGATGTCGAGCAGCCCCATCAGGCTGGGCTCCAGGTGCTGGTTGAGCTGCATGCGCGTGACCAGCCCCGACATCAGCGCCATCACCAGCAGCCCGTGCGCGATGCGCTGGCCGTAAGGCGTGCCGGCGGCATACTCGGCATCGACGTGCAGGCGGTTGAAGTCGGCCGACAGGCCCGCGAAGTTGACGACATCGGCCTCGGTCACCGTGCGCGTCGGGCTGTCGAAGGCGGCACCGATCTCCAGGTCTTCGAAGAAGCAGGGCTCGGGACCCACGCTCGACAGCTGCATGAAGCTACTCCGGCTGCGCCGCGGGCAGCGCGAGCACCTGCTCGACGAGCTGCGCCTTGAGCACGCGGCCGGTCAGGTTCTTCGGCACCTCGGGCATGAAGACGACGCGGCGCGGCTTCTTGTAGGCCGCCAGTCGGGCGGCGGCGAAGGCGGCCAGTTCGTCTTCTGCGGGCGCGGCGCCGGGTAGCGGCACGACCACGGCGCAGATCAGCTCGGTCAGCCGCTCGTCGGGCAGCCCGATGCAGTGCACCTCGGCGACGGCCGGGTGTTGCTGCAGCACCTGTTCGATCTCGGAGGCGTAGATGTTGATGCCACCGCTCTTGATGATGTCGCGCTTGCGGCCGACGAAATGCAGCAGCCCGTCGGCGTCGATGCGGCCGAGGTCACCGACGGTGAGGTAGTCGCCGCGGCGCGTGCTCTCGGTGAGCGCGTCGTCCTCGAAGTAGCCGTCGTACTGCGAGTCGCTGCGGCAGCAGATTTCGCCCACCTCGCCGCTGGCCACCTCGCGCCCGTCGTCGTCCAGCAGTTTCAGGTCGACGCCGAAGAACGGCCGGCCGACGCAGTTGCCTTCCAGCTGGCGGCCGACGTCGGCGCCGTCGAGGTTGGCATAGGGCCCGACCTCGGTCGAGGCGGCATAGATGTTGAGCACGCCTTCGCCCAGGCGGTCGAGCAGCCGGCGCTTGAGAGCGCCCGACAGCGTGCCCGCACCTGACTGGACGACGCGCAGGCTCGACAGGTCGGCATCGCGCCAGCGCGGGTGCTCGACCATGGCCTGCAGCATCGCCGGCAGCAGCATGGTGGAGATGATGCGCTCGCGCTCGATCGCCTCGATCGCCGCACCGGCGTCGAAGTGTTCGAGCAGCGTGACGCTGGCGCCCAGATACAACGGCAGCAGCGTGTACACGCAGCCGGCACTCAGGCACAGCGGCAGGGCGGCCAATGTGCGGTCGTCGATGCCGAAGCGCTGCGCGATGGCGCGCTCCTCGAAACCGAAGCGAGAGCGCAAAGCGCCCTTCGGCCGGCCCGTGGTGCCCGAGGTGTGCAGCATGATCGTGCTGCCCTCGCGGCCTTGGGGCGGGGCTGGCGCGGCGGACTGCAGCAGTTCGTCCCAGCGCCACGCGCCCGCGGGCGCGTCACGCGGGAAGTCGGCAAACACGATCGGCTGCCACGCGGCGTCGGCCAGCGCCCCGGCGCGCTCGGCGAAGCCCGAGCCGAGCAGCACGAAGCGCGCGTGCGCGGCCGCGATGCCGTGGCGCAGGTCGTCGTCCGCGAGGCGGTAGTTCAGCGGCGCCGGCACGGCACCGATGCCGGTGAGCGCGAAGTAGGCCACCAGCATGTCGGGATGGTTGAACGACAGCATCGGCACCTTCTCGCCCGGTGCGATGCCCAGCGCCGCCAGCGCCGACGCGGCGCGCTCGGCGCGCGCCAGCAGTTCGGGATAGCGCCAGGCCTGCTCTCCGAATCGCAGCGCCTCGCGGTGCGGCAGGCGGCGTGCGTTCAGGCGCAGTGCATGCAGCAGCGGCATGCCCATCATGTCGGCTCCTTCAGGTGTCCTCAGGTGGCATAGCGTCCGCCCGTCACGTGCAGCGTGGCGCCGCTGATGTACCCCGCCGCCTCGCTGGCGAGGAAGCACACGGCGGCGGCGATGTCGCGCGGCACGCCCAGGCGACCGATGGGTGTGCGGGCGAGCGCGTTGTCGCGGATCTTCGCGTAGTGCGGCAGCTTGCGCACGCCGTCGGTCTCGATGAAGCCTGGCGCGATGGTGTTGACGGTGATGCCGTCGCGGCCGAGCTCGAGCGCCAGCGCCGCCGAAAAGCCCAGGATGCCGGCCTTGGCCGCCGAGTAGTTGGCCTGGCCGGGGTTGCCCAGGTGCGCGCGGGAGGAGATGTTGACGACGCGCCCCCACTTCGCTGCGGCCATCAGCGGCGCCACGGCCTGGGTGCAGAGAAACGCGCCCTTGAGCACGGTGTCGACCACCGCATCCCAGTCCGCTTCGCTGAGACGGGTGATGCGGGCATCGCGCGCGAAGCCGGCGTTGTTGACGAGCACGTGCACGCCACCGAAGGCGGCCACCGCGGCCTGCGCCAGGCGCTCGACATCGGCCTGGCGCGTCACGTCGGCGGCCACGGCGATGGCCTGGTGGCCTGCGCCTTGCAGCGCCGCGCAGTGCGCCGCGGCGGCTTCGCCGTCGATGTCGGTGACGACGATGCACGCACCTTCTTCCGCCAGCGCCAGCGCCGTCTCGGCGCCGATGCCGCGCGCCGAGCCGGTGACGATGGCGACCCGGTCCTTCAGACCCAGCTGCATGTCGCGCCCCTCTGTCGCATGGCTGCTGGCACGCTCAAGCCAGCAACTCGTCGTCGTGCTCGCCGATGAAAGGCGCCGGCCCCGGCCGCGCCGCCGGTGTGCGGCTGAAGCGCGGCGCCGGCGAAGGCTGCACCACGCCCTCGCTTTCGAAGAAGTTGGCCCGTGCGACGTTGTGCGGGTGCGCTGCGGCCTCGGTGGTGGTGAGCACCGGGGCGAAGCAGACATCAGTGTTCTCGAACAGCGCGCACCAGTGCGCTGCCGGCTGCGCGCGGAACAAGGCGGCGAGTCTGGCCTTCAGCGCCGGCCAGGCCGCCGGGTCGCGCTGGCGCGCGAACTCGGGGTCCTTGTCGAGACCCAGCTTCTGCAGCAGCAGCGTGTAGAACTGCGGCTCGAGCGAGCCGATCGAGATCCAGCGGCCGTCGGCGCATTCGTAGGTGTCGTAGAAGTGCGAGCCGCCGTCGAGCAGGTTGGTCTGCCGCTGGTCGCGCCACAGGCCCAGCGCGCGCAGCTCGCAGACGATGGAGGTGAGCAGCGCGGCGCCGTCGAGCACCGCCGCGTCCACCACCTGGCCCTTGCCCGAGGCGCGTGCCTCGAGCACCGCGCAGACGATGCCGAACGCCAGCATCATGCCGCCGCCGCCCAGGTCGCCGATCATCGCCGCCGGCGCCACCGGCCCACCTTCCTTGCGACCGATGGTCGCCAGCGCCCCCGACAGCGCGATGTAGTTGATGTCGTGGCCGGCGGCCTGCGCGAGCGGGCCGTCCTGCCCCCAGCCCGTCATGCGCCCGATCACCAGCTTCGGGTTGCGCGCCAGCAGCACGTCGGGCCCGAGGCCCAGGCGCTCCAGCACGCCGGGGCGGTAGCCTTCGATCACCGCATCGGCGCCGTCGATCATCGCCAGCACCTTGTCGCGGTGCGCCGCATCCTTCAGGTCCACCGCCACCGAGCGCCGGCCGCGGTGCAGCACGCTGCGCCGGCCCGAGGCCAGGAAGCCGGGCGAACCACGGTCCTTTCCCTTGTCCGCCTTGCGGTCCAGGCGGATCACCTCGGCGCCCATGTCAGCGAGCATCATGGCGCAGAAGGGCCCGGGGCCGATGCCGCCGAACTCGATGACTTTCAATCCCTGCAGCGGACCCGGCATGCCTTGCCTCCCAATCGTCGGTGTTTCGGATTCAACCCAGCCAGCGCTTGCGCCGCCGGTAGTGCTTGACCTCGCGGAAGCTCTTGCGTCCGCCCTCACGGTCCAGGCCGAGGTAGAACTCCCGCACGTCCTCGTTGGCGCGCAGTTCGTCGGCGCGGCCCTCGAGCACGATGCGCCCGCCTTCCATCACGTAGCCATAGTCGGCGATCTCCAGCGCGACGCGCGTGTTCTGCTCGACGATCAGCAGCGCCAGGCCCTGCGCGCGCAACCGGTGCAGCACCGCGAAGACCTCCTCGATCATGCGCGGCGCCAGGCCCAGCGAGGGCTCGTCGATCAGCATCAGCTTGGGCTCGGCCATGATGGCGCGGCCGATCACCAGCATCTGCTGCTCGCCGCCCGACAGGTAGCCGGCGGTGCGCGTGCGCAGCTCGGCCAGGCGCGGGATGGCCTGGTACACGCCGTCGAGCGCCTGGCGCATCTGCGCGGCACGCGGGAACATGTGGCCGCCGATGATCAGGTTCTGCTCCACCGTCATGTGCGGCAGCACGCGCCGGCCTTCCATCACGTGCACCAGGCCGCCGCGCACGACGCTGGCCGTATCGTGGCCGTGGATGGTGCGGCCGTCAAAGGCGATGCTGCCGCCCGAGACGCGCCCGTCGTCGGACTCGATGACGCCCGAGATGGCCTTCAGCGTCGTGCTCTTGCCGGCGCCGTTCGCGCCCAGCAGCGCCACGCAGCCGCCCTGGGCGACCTGCAGCGACACGCCCTTGAGCGCCAGGATCACCTCGGCGTACAGCACTTCGACGTTGAGCAGCGCCAGCAGCGGCGCGCCGGCGGCGCCCGCCGCCGGGCCCGCGCCAGTGGCGCCCGGGGTCTCGCTGCGCCGCGCCTCGGCCACGGCGGACTCGCTCACATCGGCCACCGGATCACCACTTCGGGATCGCCGGAACCGGGGCGTCCGCGGCCACGCGGACGACCTTGCCGTCCTTCATCGTGGCGACGTTCACCTTCGCCGTCCCGGTGGGGAACGGGTTCTCCGGGTTGAAGTCCACGCCGGGCAGAATGCCCATCAGCTCGGCGCCGCTGAAGGCGGTGCCCAGCAGCATCGCATGCACGGCCTCGCCAGTGACGCCGGCGGCGCCCTTGGCCTTGGCCGCCGCCTCGACCGAGCGGACGGCGACGATGGCCTGCCCCAGGCCGAGCATCGTCATCGAGTTCCAGCCCGACTTCAGGCCGTACTTCGTCTGCAGCATCGTGTAGAACTTGCGCGCCGGCGTGTCGTCCTCGCTCGCGTCGGCGATCGCGCCGACCTCGAAGTCGCCGGCGAAGCCGTTCGGATTGCCCAGCGCCTTGGACGAACCGAGCAGGCCGTTGTGCAGCGACAGCATGATGGGGATGTTCTTGCCCAGCGCCTGCAGCGCACGCTTGGTGGCCACGGCCTGCGCGGTGTTGGTCTGGATGACGATGACGTCGGTGCCGGCGTTGGCCAGGCGCCGCACCTGCAGCGTCAGGTCGGCGGGCTGCACCTCCGTCCAGATGGCTTCCACGAACGTGGCCTTGTCGGGGTGGGCCTTGGCGTAGGCCTGCAGGCCCTTGGCCATGTCGGCGTAGGCCGGCGTGGCCTCCGAGGTGATGATGGCCACCTTGACCGGCCGCTTGCCCTCGAGCCTGGTGGTGCGGAACCAATCGACGAAGCCCGCGGCCTCGTGCGTGTAGGTCGGGCGCACGTTCAGTGCCCACTGGCCGGGCTTCCAGCCGAAGCCGTAGGCCGCGGTGCCGAACAGCATCGGCACCTTGTCCTCGGGCAGTCGCTGCTGCAGCGCCGCGGCGTCGGGCCCGCCCAGGCCGAGCACGATCGCCGGCTTGAGCTCGGCCTTGATGCCCGGCCACAGGCTCGCGGTCTGGGCCACGTCGTAGCGGGTGTCGTAGGTCTTGATGGCGATGCGCACCCCCATCTTCTCGCCGACCTCCTTGTTCCACCAGTCGACCACGGCGGTGCGCCCGCCCTGCATGTCGTTCATGACGTTGGCGTAGGGCCCCGCGAAATCGGCAAGGGCGGCGATGTTGACGGTGGTCTGCGCCGAGGCCGCCGAGCCGAGCGCAAGGCCGGTGGCGAGCACGAGGCCGCTGGAGACGAGATGGCGCCGATGCATGAGGATCTCCTCGTGGTTGACGCGCCGGTGCCGGCGCGGGTGGTTGGTGGGGTTCAGTGCGGGAAGGGCCACAACCGGTACGTGGCCTTGAAGATGTTCCAGCGGTGCATCAGGCCCTTGGGCTCGAGCAGCAGGAAGCCGGTGATCACCAGCCCCAGGAACACGTTCATGCTGGCGAAGACCAGATCGGTGCTGAGCGCCGGGAAGCGCTCGATCAGGTCGGGGCCGACGCTGGTGATGGTCTCCTGCACGGCGCGGATGAGCACGGTGCCGATCAGTGCGCCGACGATCGAGCCCAGCCCGCCGACGATCATCATCGCGATGAACCAGATCGAGTTGAACAGCGTGAACTGATCGACCGAGACGAAGCGGATCTGGTAGGCCCACAGCGCGCCGCCGATGCCGGCGTAGAAGGCGCCCAGCACGAAGGCCCGCGCCTTGGTGCCGGCCACGTCGATGCCCATCATGCCGGCGGCCACGTCGTCGTCGCGCACCGCCTCGAAGGCGCGGCCGTGGCGGCTGCGCAGGATGCCGAAGGCGCCGAACACCATCACCGCGGTGGCGGCGAGGAACAGGTGGTACAGCGCGCGGTCGCTGTCGAACACGAGCGGGCCCAGGCGCGCCGGCTGCAGGCTGAAGCCGTTGACGCCGCCGAGCCACGACGACGGCAGGTTCAGCACCACGAACACGAACAGGAACTGCGCGGCGATGGTGGTCAGCGCCAGGTAGAAGCCCTTGATGCGCGACGCGGTGAGCCCGAAGGCCCAGCCGGCCGACGCCGCCAGCATGCCGCCCACCGGCACGGCCACCCAGAACGGCAGGCCGAGCTTGACCTCCATCACGCTGGCGCCGTAGGCGCCCACGCCCATGAACGCCGCCTGGCCGAGGTTGATCTGCCCGGCGCAGCCGGTGGTGATCTGCAGCCCGACGACGACGATCGCGGTGATGAGCATCAGGTTGGCCACCGCCATCAGGCGGGGCGAGGCCAACCAGGGAAAGATCAGCAGCGCCGCTGCGAACAGCGCCAGCGCGAGCCATTGCGCGCGCGTGCGCACGAGCGCACTGTCGTGCTCGTAGCGCGTGAAGAAGGTGCCGGAGGGATCCATCGCGGGCAGACTCTTTCAGACCCGCTCGATGCGCTTCCAGCCGAACATCCCGTTGGGACGCACCGCCAGCACGACGAGCATGAAGATGTAGGGCACCACCGACGCGGCATTGCCGCCGATCAGGGGGTCGATGTAGGCCGAGGTGAGACCCTGCACGATGCCGACGATGAGGCCGGCGAGCAGCAGCCCGCGGATCGACTCCAGCCCGGCGAGCAGGGCCACCGGCAGCGCCGCGAAGCCGATCTCGGACGACAGGAAGGTCAGCGACTTGCCGCTCAGGTAGACGATGGATGAGATCACCGACAACACGCCGCCCAGCGCCCACGCGAACGCGATCGAGCGGCGCACGCTGATGCCCATGGACAGCGCGATCTGGTGGTCTTCGGCCACCGCCGACATCGCCAGCCCCGTGCGGCTGCGGTTGAAGAACCAGTGCAGGGCGAGTGCGAACACCACCGCCACCACGCCGGCCGCGGCCAGGGAGCGCGGCACGATCATCTCGCCCAGGATCAGCGGCTCGAGCGCGATCAGCGCCGGGAAGGCGCGCTCCTGCGGCCCCCAGATCACCAGCACCAGGCCGCGCGTGAGGATGAGCAGGCCGATCGTGACCATGATCATCGAGAACACCGATTCGCCGATCAGGCGGCGGAAGAAGAGGCGTTCGATCGCCAGCCCCACCACCACCGCGATGACCAGCGCCGCGGCGATGCCCAGCGCCGGGTGCAGCCCGCGCGAGGCCACCGCCCACCACACGAGGAAGGCGCCGAGCACCAGCATCTCGCCGGTGGCCATGTTGAACACCTTGCTGGCGCGGTAGATGACGACGAAGCCCATCGCCACCAGCGCGTACAGCAGGCCGAGCAGGGCGCCATTGATGGCGTAGTTGAGGAACTCGATGATCATGTCTTGCCCGCCGCGGTAATCACATCGGTGCCCGTCACCTTGGCGCGCAGCACGCCCTGTCGGCCGTCCTGGTAGGTGACGGCGATCTGGCAGTCGATGTCGGTGGCGCCGCCGTACAGCCCTTCGATCAGTACGCGATAGCGCTGTTCGAGGAACTCGCGACGCAGCTTGCGCGTGCGGGTCAGCTCGCCTTCGTCGGCGTCCAGCTCCTTCGGGAAGTTGGCGAAGCGCACGACGCGCGAGGCCTCGGGCAGGAAGGCGTTGATGCGCGCGATCTCGTCGCGCACCAGGGCACGGATCTCGGGCCGCTGCGATAGGTCGGTGAAGGTGGAGAACGCGATGCGGCGCTCCTCGGCCCAGCGCGAGGCCACGCCCATGTCGATGTTGACCAGCGCGCCCACCCAGGGCCGCGTGGCGTCGCCCAGCACCATCACGTCCTTGATGAAGGGCGAGAAGCGCAGCCTTGTCTCGATGAACTGCGGCGGATAGGCATGCCCGCCGGCCAGCTTGACGAGGTGCTCCACGCGGTCGAGGAAGACGATCTCGCCGCGTTCGGTGGCGCGCACCGCGTCGCCGCTGGCGAACCAGCCGTCGCGGTCGAGCGCCGCGGTCTTCTCGGGCTTGTTCCAGTAGCCGAGGAAGCCCGTGCCGCCGCGCAGCAGCAGTTCGCCGTTGGCATCGACCCTGTATTCGAGCGCCGCACCGAAGCCCGGTGCCACCGTCAGCAGCGGCCCCACGGTCTCGAGGTCGTAGCGCTCGCCGCGGTGGCCGGCGATGAGGCCGAACTCCGAGCAGCCATAGATGTTGCGCAGCGGCACACCCAGGGCGTGGAAGAGGCGGAACACATCCGGCGCCATCGCGGTGCCGCCCGAGACGGCGATGCGCGACCGCAGGAAGCCGAACTGGTCGCGCACCGCATGCAGCGTCAGCGCCTCGGCCAGCGGCAGCAGCAGGCGTGCGCCGAGCGGCGCCGCGCGGCCTTCGAGCCGGGCCACGCGCACGGCATGGCCCACGCGCACGCTCCACCGGTACAGCGCGCGCGGCAGGCGGCGGGCGTGCAGCATGCGCGCCTCGATGGCGGCGGCAATGCTCTCCCACTGCCGCGGCCCGAACAGCACCATGTGCGGCGACAGTTCGCGGATGTTGGGCAGCACCTGATCCGGGCCCTCGGGGAAGTTGACCACCAGCGGCAGCATCAGCCCGAGCGTGACGCCCAGCAACTGCTCGGTGATCCAGGCCAGCGGCGTGTATGACAGGTACTCCATGCCGGGTTCCAGCGGCAGCGCGCTGAGCATGCGGCTGGCGTTGTCCACCAGCCAGCGGTGGCTGACCATCACGCCCTTGGGCTTGCTGGTGGTGCCCGAGGTGTAGGTGAGCAGCGCCAGTTCGTCGGCGTGGCCGGCCGCGACGGCCTGCGCGAAGCGTTCTGGGTGGCGCTCGTGCTCCTTGCGCCCCGCGGCGCACAGCTTGTCGAAACCGTGCAGCAGGTCGTGCCGGTACGACCACATGCCGGCGTCGTCCCAGAAGGCGATGCCGCACAGGCCGGGCAGCTTGCCGGCGATGGCCAGTGCCTTGTCGACCTGTTCCTGGTCCTGCGCGAAGATGAAGCGGGCCTGCGAGTCCTCGCAGAGGTAGAGCAGTTCGTCGGCCGTGGCGTCGGGGTAGACCGACACGGTCTTCGCGCCCAGCGACTGCGCCGCGAACAGCGACCAGAAGTGCTCGGGCTCGTTTTCGCCGATGACCACCGCGGTGTCGCCCCGCTCGAGGCCGAGCGCCGCCGCGCCGAGTGCGAGGGCGCGCACGGTGTCCTGCACCTCGGCCCAGGTGTGGCAGCGCCAGATGCCCTTGCGCTTGACGCGCTGTGCCAGTTGCTGCGGCCGTGCCTGCGCGTGGGCCAGCAGCATCTGCGGCAGCGTCTGTGTCTTCACGGCTGTCGCCGCGACAGCGCCACGGGCCGGCTCGGCCACCGCAGCGCCGGTGCCGGCAGCCTCCTTCAGGGTGATGTCTGTTGCGTTCAAGCGGCCGCCCCCAGATAGGCCTGGATCACCGCAGGGTCGGCCTGCACCTGGGCCGGCGTGCCGTCGGCGATCTTGCGGCCGAAGTCGAGCACGGCCACGCGATCGGCGAGGTCCATCACCACACCCATGTCGTGTTCGACCAGCACCACCGGGATGCGGCGCGCCTCGCGCACGTCGATGACGAAGCGGGCCAGGTCTTCCTTCTCTTCGGTGTTCATGCCGGCCATCGGCTCGTCCATCAGCAGCACCTTGGGCTCCATGGCCAGCGCACGGCCAAGGTCCACGCGCTTGCGCAGGCCGTAGCCGAGCGAGCCCACCGGCTGGTGACGGATGTTCTCGATTTCGAGGAAGTCGACGATGTCCTCGGCCACCGCGCGGTGCCGGGCTTCCTCGCGCTGCGTCCACGGGAAGTAGGCAAAGGCCTGCAGCAAGCCGCCGCGCATGTGCGCGTGGCGGCCGATGAGGATGTTGTCCAGCACCGTCATGTGCGGAAACAGGTGCGTGCCCTGGAACGTGCGCACCACGCCCTGGCGCGCGATCTCGTGCACCGGGCGGCCGAGCAGGTCGCGGCCTTCGTACGCGAGCCGGCCCTGCTGAGGGCGGTAGAAGCCACTGAGCACGTTCATCAGTGAGCTCTTTCCCGCGCCGTTGGGGCCGATCACGGCGAGCATCTCGTCGGCGCGCACCTCGATGCTCACGTCCGACAGCGCCGTGACGCCGCCGAAGCGCAAGGTCACGCCTTCGGCCTTCAGCACCGCGGCGGTCGTGGACGAGGGGGCTGTTGAAGTCACGTCAGGAGAAGGCATTGAGGCCGGTCAGCGCGCGGCCGATGATCAGCTTCTGGATCTCCGTCGTGCCGTCGGGGATGGTCATCATGCGGGCGTTGCGGAACAGCAGCTCGACGCCGAAGTCCTTGGTGATGCCGTTGCCGCCGTGGATCTGCACCGCCTTGGAGGCGACGTCCACCGCAATTTCTGTGGCGTAGCACTTGGCCATGGCACTCTCGACCTCGCTGCGCACACCGTGGTCGATGAGGTTGAAGGCGCGGTAGATCAGGAGACGCGCTGCGTCGAGCTG
Source organism: Rubrivivax sp. (assembly GCA_044226255.1). Classification (GTDB taxonomy): domain Bacteria; phylum Pseudomonadota; class Gammaproteobacteria; order Burkholderiales; family Burkholderiaceae_C; genus Rubrivivax. The sequence continues at coordinate 97,861 of JBGAHJ010000010.1, read as the reverse complement.
GATCGCCGAGTCGGCCAGCATGCCCTGGATCAGCTGGTGCTGGCCGATCGGCTTGCCGTGCTGGCGGCGTTCCTTGGCGTAGGCCACGGCCTTGTTCAACGCCGCCTGCGCGATGCCCACCGAGGTCAGGCCGACCATCGGCCGCGCCTTCTCGAACAGCACCAGCGTGTTCTTCAGCCCGGTGCCGGCCTGGATCATCATGTTGCCGGCCGGCACGCGCACGTTGTCGAAGAACAGCTGCGCGGTGGAGGTGCTGTTCAGGCCCAGCTTGTCGATGTTGCGGCTTTCGTAGCCGTGCTCCTGGCGGTCCACCAGGATCATCGACAGGCCGCGCGCGCCCTCGTCCGACGTGCGCACGATGACCATGCAGAAGTCGGAGTAGTGGCCGTTGGAGATCCAGGTCTTCTCGCCGCTAACGATGTAGTGGTCGCCATCGGCCCTGGCGCGGCAGGTGACCTCGGCCACGTTGCTGCCCACGCCAGGCTCGCTGATGCCGCTGCAGGCGATGATCTCGGCGCGCACCATGCGCGGCAGGTACTTCTGACGCATCGCGTCGTTGCTGCACACCTCCAGCGAGTAGGCGCCCAGCTGCTGGATCAGCAGCGAGATGGCGACGTCACCCGACACGCGGGCGAGGTTGTCGTACATCATCGCGTAGGTCAGCCACGGCATGCCCAGGCCGCCGTGAGCCTCGGCGATGAGGCCGTTGCCGCCCATGCCGTAGGGCAGCATCATCTGGAAGATCTCCAGCATGCGCTCCTTCTCGATCAGCTTGTCGGGCTGGTAGCGGCGCACGATGGGCTCGAGCTTGGTGTCGAGGAAGCGGTTGAAGCCCTCGACGGCCAGGCGTTGTTCGTCGGTCGGCAGGAAGTTCATGGTCGGTCGGCCTAGGTGCGGGTGGGCGTACGGGGACTTGTCAATGCGGGGGGCGTCAGCGGCCGAGGATGGTGATCGCGCAGACGGCTTCCTCGATGCCGTAAAGGCCGCCGCCGTTCTCGGCCATGGCCAGCCGTGCGCCCTGCACCTGGCGTGCGCCGGCCTCGCCGCGCAGCTGCGTCACCAGCTCGTGCAACTGGCCGATGCCGGTGGCGCCGATCGGATGGCCCTTGGATTCGAGCCCGCCCGAGGTGTTGATCGGGATGCGGCCGCCCACCGTGGTGGCCCCGCTCTCGGCCAGCGCGCCGCCGGCACCGAACTCGCAGAAGCCCAGGTTCTCGGACTGCACGATCTCGCCGATGGCGGTGGCGTCATGCACCTCGGCCACCGAGATGTCCTGCGGGCCGACGCAGGCGCGCTCGTAGGCGAGCTTGGACGCCTTCGCGGTGATGTGCTGGCCCACGTCCTCGGGCTTGCGCGTGGTACCGGTGGCCACCACCGAGGCCAGCACACGCACGGCGCGGCGCCGGTCGGCTAGGCGCGCCAGTGCCGACTCGGAGCAGACGATGGCCGCAGCGGCGCCGTCGCTGATCGGCGCACACATCGGCAGCGTCAGCGGGTAGGTGATCGGCGGCGCGGCCAGCACCTGCTCGACGGTGTAGGTGTTGCGGTACTGTGCCAGCGGGTTGTGCGCCGAGTGGGCGTGGTTCTTGGCTGCGACGGCCGCGAACTGCCGCTGCGTGGTGCCGAACTCGCGCATGTGAAAGCGGCCGAACGCGGCGTAGATGTCCATGAACAGGCTGTACGGTGCCTTGGAGGTGCTGCCCTCGGGCGGCTCGATGCCGCGGCCCATGGCCAGCAGCGTCGTCTTGTTGGCCTCGATGTCCTGCAGGTCCCAGGCACCGTCGAAGACGCTGAACATCTTGGCCTTGTCGGTGCAGAACATCTTCTCGGCGCCGACAGCCAGAGCCACCTCCACCTCGCCCGAACGCACCGCCTGCACCGCCAGGTTGAAGGCCGAGCTGGCGCTGGCGCAGGCGTTCTCGAGGTTGTAGACCGGGATGCCCTCGATGCCCAGCGGGCGCAGCGCAATCTGGCCGCGAACCATGGTCTGGCCCTCCAGCACGCCTTGCGTGGCGTTGGAGAAATAGGCGGCCTGGATATCGGCGACAGCCAGGCCGGCATCCGCCAGTGCGGCGGTCACGGCATCGGCGGTGAGCTGCTTGATGCTGCGGTCGAGGAACTTGCCGGTCGGCGTCATGCCGACGCCGGCGACGTAGGCGGGAGGATGGGCTGTGCTCACGGGCGATCCTAGAAAGGGGTCAGTAGCCCTTGAATTCGGGCTTGCGCTTGCCGACGAAGGCGGCGAGGCCTTCGCCGATGTCGTGCGAATGGCGGTGGGCTTCGAGCACCAGGCGCTCCAGGCGCAACGCGGTGGCCTGCGGTTGATCCAGCCCGTCGGCCACGGCCTGCTTCATGCGCCGCAGCACCAGCGGGCTCTTGGCGGCGATGCGTGTGGCGAGCCTGTCCACCTCGGTGGCCAGTTCGGCGTCGGGCACGACGCGGTTCACCAGGCCCAGCGGCACCAGCTCGGCCGCCGGCAGCGTGTCGCCAGTGAACATCAGGTACTTGGCCGCCGTGGGGCCAATGCGCCGCGGCAGCACGGCCGCGCCGCCTGCGCCAGGGAAGACGCCGAAGTTGGCGTGCGCATCGCCGATGCGCGCGCCTTCGGCGGCGACGATCAGGTCGCAGGCCATCGCCAGCTCGAGGCCGCCAGCCATCGTCAGGCCGTTGAGCGCGGCGATGGTGGGCTTGGGCAGCACGCGCAGCCGGTCGATCATCCCGGCAATGCGGTCGAGAAAGGCGTTGAGCGGGTCTTCATCGCCCGGCACTGCAGTGCCACCTTCGAACACGCCCTTCAGGTCGGCGCCGGCGCAAAAGGCCCGCCCCGTGCCGGTGAGCACCACCACGCGCACGTCGCGGTCGCGCTCGATGCGGCCGATGGCATCGGCTAGTTCGTCGCACAAAGTTTCGGACAGCGCATTCATCGCGTCCGGGCGGTTCAGCGTGAGCCAAGCGGTCTGCGCCCGCGTCTCGTGGCGCAGCGCCGTGTACGAATGCAAGACTGTCTCCTTGATCTGATGGATCTTGGGCGGGGCGCGGAAGCCGTCCGGACCCTTGAACTCTTCGAAAAGAGTAATGGGGCGTTGTGAAACTGTCAAGCGTTAGGTAGACTTCAGGCGACTCCAGACTTGGCGTCACTTCCTCCGGCGCGAGCCGCGGCAACCCAGATCCAGGATGCAGAGCGAGGCAATTCCCCTGACCGTGGCCGACCTGTTGCGCAAGCAAGCGGTCGTGCGCCGCGACGCGCCCGCAATCCAGGACGCGCAGGGCGTGCTGAGCTTCGGGCAGCTCGATGGCTGGGCCTGTCGCATCGCGCAGGCCCTGCTGGCCGGCGGCGTGGGCACCGGCGACCGCATCGCGGTGCTGGCGGAGAACCGGCGTGAGTACATCGGGCTGCAACTCGCGGCGGCCAAGATCGGTGCCATCGTGGCCTGCCTGAACTGGCGGCTGGCGGACGGCGAGGCGGCGCATTGCCTCGGCCTCGTGTCGCCGCGCCTGGTGTTCGTCTCGCGGCGCCATGCCGAGGTGCTGGCGCGCATCGGCTGGGTGGACTGCCCGGTGATCGGGCTGGACGCCGAGTTCGACAGCCTTCTTGCGGGCCGCAGCGAGACCGACCCGGCGCCCGAGGTCGACGCCGAGCAGGGCCTGGTCATCCTCTACACCAGCGGCACCACCGGCCTGCCCAAGGGCGCGGTGATCAGCCAGCGCGCGATGGTGGCGCGTGCGATGTGCTTCGCCGCCGAATACGGCATCACTGCCGAGCACGCCTACGTGGCCTGGAGCCCGCTGTTCCACATGGCCGCCACCGACTTCAGCCTGGCCACGCTGATGCTCGGTGGCAAGGTCATCGTGCAGGACGGCCTGGACATCGACCGCCTGTGCGCGACCATCGAGCGCGAGACCATCGGCTGGCTGGTGGCGATGCCCGGCATGATCGACCTGCTCATCGAGGGTCTGAAGCGCAACCGCACCCGGCCGCGCGGCGTGCGGCTGGTGGGCGCGATGGCCGATCTGGTGCCGCTGCAGCAGATTGCCGAGCTCACGGGCCTGCTCGGGGCACCCTACATCAACAGCTTCGGCGCCACCGAGACTGGCTTGGCGCCAGCCTCTGGCGCGCTGCTGGCGCCGGGCGTGGTGCCCGCGAGCCTGGCCAAGCGCGAGTCGGGCTTCTGCCGCGTGCGGCTGGTCGACGCCGACGACCGCGACGTGCCGCCGGGCACGCCCGGAGAGGCCGCGCTGCGCGGCCCAACGCTCTTCTCCGGCTACTGGAATGCGCCCGAGGTGAACGCGCACCACTTCCGCGGCGGCTGGTTCCACATGGGCGACCTGTTCGTGCGCCGCGCCGATGGTTCGCTCGACTTCGTCGACCGCGCCAAGTACCTCATCAAGTCCGGCGGCGAGAACATCTACCCGGCCGAGATCGAGCGCGTGCTGCTGGCCCAGCCCGCGGTGGCCGACGCTGTGGTGGTGCGCCGGCGCGACCAGCGCTGGGGCGAGGTGCCGGTGGCCTTCGTCGCCGTGCAGCCGGGTGCGGTTGCCGACGGCGAGCCCCTGCTGAGCCGCTGCCGCGAGCAACTCGCCGGCTACAAGGTTCCCAAGGAGATCCGGTTCGTCGAGCTGGCCGCGTTCCCGCGCAGCAGCACCGGAAAGATCCAGCGCCACGAGGTCGAGCGCCAATGGCTCGCCGAATGAACCCCGCCGTGGCCACGTGCCGGCCGCGCGGCATCACTGTCTTGTCCAACCCCAGGAGCTTTCCATGAGCCACACAGTCATCGTTGCCGGCGTCGGCATGATTCCCTTCGCCAAACCCGGCGCCAGCGAGCCCTACAACGTGATGGGCGAGAAGGCCGCGCGCCAGGCGCTCAAGGACGCCGGGGTGGACTACAAGGCCATCGAGCAGGCTTTCGTCGGCTATGTCTACGGCGACTCCACCTGCGGTCAGCGCGCGCTGTACCCGCTGGGCATGACAGGCATCCCGGTGCTCAACGTCAACAACAACTGCTCCACCGGCTCGTCGGCGCTGTTCCTGGCGCGCCAGGCGGTGCAGGCGGGCGCCGCCGAGTGCGTGCTGGCACTCGGCTTCGAGCAGATGCAGCCCGGGGCGATCAAGGCCGCCTTCCCCGACCGCCCGACGCCATTCGAGCAGTTCGACCAGGTCACCGACGAACTGGTCGGGCACCCGGAGATCCCGCTCGCGCTGCGCTACTTCGGCGGCGCCGGCAAGGCGCACATGGACAAATACGGCACCAAGCTTGAGACCTTCGCCGCCATCCGCGCCAAGGCCAGCCGCCATGCCGTGAACAACCCGCTGGCGCTGTTCCGCAAGGAGGTCAGCGTCGACGACGTGATGGCCGCGCCGATGATGTGGGAGGGCGTGATGACGCGCCTGATGGCCTGTCCGCCCACCTGCGGCGCCGCCGCGGCCGTCATCTGCTCGGAGGCCTATGCCAAGAAGCATGGCCTGAACCGCCAGGTGCGCATCGCCGCGCAGGCCATGACCACCGACTTCCCCAGCACCTTCGAGGCGCACGACATGATGCGCGTGGTCGGCTACGACATGGCCAAGGAGGCCAGCCGCAAGGTCTACGAGGCGGCCGGCATCGGCCCGAAGGACATCGACGTCGTCGAACTGCACGACTGCTTCGCGCAGAACGAGCTCATCACCTACGAGAGCCTGGGCCTGTGCCCCGAGGGCGGCGCCGAGAAGTTCGTGCGCGATGGCGACAACACCTATGGCGGCAAGGTCGTCACCAACCCTTCCGGCGGCCTGCTGTCCAAGGGCCATCCGCTGGGCGCCACGGGTTTGGCGCAGTGCTACGAGCTGACGCACCAGCTGCGCGGCACGGCCGAGCAGCGGCAGGTGAAGGGCGCGCGCACCGCGCTGCAGCACAACCTGGGGCTCGGCGGCGCCTGCGTCGTCACCCTGTACCAAGCGGCTTGAATGCCATCAACAAAGGGCCACTACCCATGATCGACAGGAAGCACATCGGCTATGCGCCGCCGCCCACGCTGTGGACGGTGGAAAAGGGGCGCATCGCCTTCTTCGCCAAGGTGATCGGCCTGACCGACCCGATCCACACCGACGAGGCGGCCGCCAAGGCCGCGGGCTATCGCGGCATCGTCGCGCCGCCCACCTTCTTCTTCGGCGCCGAGAGCGATGCCGGCGTGTCGATGAAGATGATCCAGGAATTCGAGATCGATCTGGGCAAGGTGCTGCACGGCGAGCAGCGCTTCGAGTACCACGCCCCGGTGTGCGCCGGCGACACGCTGCGCATCGAGACCAAGGTCACCGACATCTACGACAAGAAGGGCGGCCTGCTCGAGTTCGTGGTGCGCGAGGCCAAGGTCACCAACCAGCTCGGCGAACACGTGGCCGACATGCGCGGCGTCATCGTCGTGCGGCACGGCTGAAGCGCACCAGGAGACGCACCATGAGTTTCGATCCCAAGAACGTGAACGTGGGCGACGCCATGCCCATGCTCGAGCTGCCGCCGATCTCGCGCACCACGCTGGCCCTGTTTGCCGGCGCCTCGGGTGACCACAACCCCATCCACATCGACCTCGACTTTGCCCGCAAGGCCGGCATGAAGGACGTGTTCGCGCACGGGATGCTGTCGATGGCCTACCTGGCGCGCGCGCTCACCCAGTGGGTGCCGCAAAGCCGCGTGCTCAACTACGGCGTGCGGTTCGCGGCCATCACCCAGGTGGCCGACCGCGTGCAGTGCAGCGGCAAGGTCGTCGAGAAGCTCGACTACCGCGGCCGCCCCTGCGCGCGCATCGAGCTGACCGCCTCGCGCAATGGCGAGCAGGTCACGCTCAGCGGCGACGCCATCGTTGCGCTGGACTGACTCGGCGCCGATCCGCCGCATCCACCCCCACCCAGAATCTGAGGAGTTCCCCATGAAGAAGCTCGAAGGCAAAGTGGCCATCGTTTCCGGCTCCGGCCGCGGCATCGGCCGCGCCATTGCGATGAAACTGGCCGGCGAAGGCGCCAAGGTCGTCGTGAATGACCTCGACGCCGGCCCGGCCGAGGAGACCGTGGCCGCCATCAAGGCCGCGGGCGGACAGGCCCTGGCCTGTGCCGGCAGCGTCACCGCCGACGGCTTTGCCGAGAAGTTCGTCAAGACCGCCATCGACGGCTTCGGCGGCCTGGACATCATCGTCAACAACGCCGGCTACACCTGGGACAACGTGGTGCAGAAGATGACCGACGAACAGTGGCACGCGATCCTCGACGTGCACCTGACGGCGCCGTTCAAGATCCTGCGCGCCGCGGCCGACTACTTCCGCCACCAGTCCAAGGTCGAGGCCGATGCCGGCAAGGAAGTGTTCCGCAAGGTCGTCAACATCTCGTCGGTTGCCGGTACCGGCGGCAATGCCGGCCAGGCCAACTACTCGGCCGGCAAGGCTGGGATCATCGGCCTGACCAAGGCGCTGTCCAAGGAGTGGGGGCGCTACAAGGTCAACGTCAATGCGGTGGCCTTCGGCCTGATCAAGACCCGCCTGACCGAAGCCACCGCCGGCGGCAACGCCTCGATCGACGTCGAGGGCCGGCAGATCAAGGTGGGGGTCAACCCCGAGCTGATGACGATGATGGAGCGCACCATCCCGCTCGGCCGCGGCGGTACGCCCGAAGAGGCCGCGGGCTCGGTGTACCTGCTGTGCACGCCCGAGTCCAACTACATCAGTGGCCAGGTGCTGATCTGCGGCGGCGGCATCTCGCTCTGAAGCCTGCAAGCCGCCGCGCCGCACGCGCGTCGGCTCGACCCGCATTCGAAGAAGGTTTGCCACGCGATGGACCTGACATTCAGTGACGAGGACCGCGCCTTCCAGCGCGGCGTGCGCGAGTGGTTCGCGGCCAACACCCCCGAAGCCCTGCGGCGCAAGGTGCAGAGCGGGCAGATGCTGACGCGCGACGACATCGTGCACTGGCAGCGCCGCCTCGACGAGCAGGGCTACCTGGTCGTGGGCTGGCCCAAGGAGCACGGCGGGCCCGGGTGGACGCCGAGCCAGCGCTACCTCTACGACCTGGAGCGCGCCGCCGCCAACGCGCCAGTGGGCCTGTCGATGGGCGTGATCATGCTGGGCCCGGTGCTGATCGCCTTCGGCACCGAGGCGCAGAAGGCGCAGTACCTGCCGCGCATCCGCCGCTGCCAGGACTGGTGGTGCCAGGGCTATTCCGAGCCCGGCGCGGGCTCCGACCTGGCAAGCCTGGCCACCACCGCGGTGGCCGACGGCGACGACTACGTCATCAACGGCTCGAAGATCTGGACCACCTACGCGCACTGGGCCACGCACATGTTCTGCCTGGTGCGAACGGCCAGCACCGGCAAGAAGCAGGAGGGCATCTCCTTCCTGCTGATCGAGATGGACCGCCCCGGCATCGAGGTGCGCCCCATCGTCTCGATCGACGGCGAGCACCACCTGAACCAGGTCTTCTTCACCGACCTGCGCGTGCCGCGCAGCAACCTGGTGGGCAAGGAAGGGCAGGGCTGGGAGATCGCCAAGTACCTGCTCACGCACGAGCGCACCAGCATCGCCGGCGTGGCCGACTCGAAGGCGGCGATGGCCAACCTGCTGCGCGCGGCCGCCGGGCGCGGCTGGGCTGGCGCCCGCCTGATCGAGCAGCCGGGCATGTCGGCACGGCTGGCGCGCGCCGAGATCGACCTGATGGCGCTCGAGTACACCAACCTGCGCGTGCTGTCGGCCACCGCCGCCGGCAAGGCGCCCGGCCCCGAGTCGTCGCTGCTCAAGCTGATGGGCACGGCCGTGCAGCAGACGCTGTCGGAACTGGCGCTCGAGATTGGCGCCGAACAGGCCTGGCCTTGGCACCCCGAAGGCGCCCTGGCCGAGTCGCCGCATGCCCACGCGATGGAGCGCTACGCGTTCCTGCGCGCCTGCACGATCTACGGCGGCAGCGACGAGGTGCAGAAGACGGTGCTGGCCAAGTCCATGCTGGCCGGCGTGGCACGTTGAACCCAAGACACAGCGGATGACGCGCGCATGGACCTGAACCCCACCCCCGAACAGAAGATGCTGCGCGATGCGGCGCAGAAGTACTTCCGCGCCGAGTACCGCTTCGACGCGCGCGCGAAGCGGCTGGCTTCAGCCGACGCCGCCGCGGCCGGGGCGGCGCACTGGACGCGCTTTGCCGAATTCGGCTGGCTGGGCCTCGGCCTGCCGGAGGCCGTGGGCGGCTTCGGCGGCATGCCCGAGTTGATCGCGGTGTGCGAGGCGATGGGCGCGGCGCTCTCACTCGAGCCCTACGTCGCATCCACCGTGCTCGCGGCGCAGGCGGTGGCCGCTGCGGCCGACGCCGGGCAGCAACTGGCGCTGCTGGCGCCGCTGGTCGAAGGGCGGAGCCGGTTGGCGCTGGCCTGCACCGAGGCCGACTCAGGCCCCACGCTCGCGTGGGTCGAAACGCGCGCAAGGCGCCAGGGCAGCGGCTGGGTGCTCGACGGCCGCAAGACCGGCGTCGTCGGCCTGCCGCAGGCCGACGTGGCGATCGTCAGCGCGCGCCTCGACGGCCGCCCTGGCGAGCGCGCCGGCCTCGCGCTGTTCGCGCTGCCCGTGGGCGCGGCCGGCGTGCGCATCGAGCCCTACCGGCGCTACGACGGCATGCCCGGTGGCGAGCTTGGGCTCGAAGGCGTGCAACTCGACGCCGCGGCACTGCTGGGCGACCCGGCGCGCGCGCTGGAGGCGCTGGAGCGCGCCGTCGACCTGTCGACCATCGCCACCTGCGCCGACGCGCTGGGCGCGATGACCGCCGTGCTGCACAAGACCGGCGCCTACCTGGCCACGCGCCAGCAGTTCGGCGCGCCGCTGGCGAGCTTCCAGGTGCTGCAGCACCGCATGGTGGACATGTTCGCGGCGCTCGAAGCGGCGCGCTCGATGGTGGTGATGGCTGCGCTGCATGCCGATGTCGCACCGGCCGAGCGGGCGCGCGCGGCGTCAGCGGCCAAGGTGGCGGTCGGCGAGCGCGCGCGCTACGTTGCCCAGCAGGGCGTGCAGCTGCACGGCGGCGTCGGCATGACCGAGGAGCTGGACATCGGCCACTACTTCCGCCGCCTGACCCTGTTCGAGAAGGCCGACGGCGGCATCGACCACCACCTGCAGCGGTTCGCGCAATCGCAGCGCAAGGAACTCGGGACGCCGCGATGACGGTGATGCCCTCCACGGTCTCGCCCGGCGGCGAGGCCTTCGCGCGCAACCGCGAGGCCTACCTCGCGCGCATCGCCGACCTGTACGCACGCCGTGCGCGGGCGCTCATCGGCGGGCCCGAGAAGGCGCGCCGGCTGCACCAGCAGCGCGGCCAGCTGCTGCCGCGCGAGCGGCTGGCAGCGGTGCTTGACCCCGGCTCGCCGTTCCTGGAGTTCGGCCAGCTCGCGGGCGAGGGCCTGTACGAGGGCGTGCCGCCGGGTGGCAGCATCATCACCGGCGTGGGCCTGGTCAGCGGCCGGCCGTGCATGCTGATGATCCACGACGCCACCGTGAAGGGCGCCACCTACTACGGCATCACCGCGAAGAAGCACGTGCGGGCGCAGATGTTCGCCTGGCAGCACCGGCTGCCGTGCATCACGATGGTCCAGTCCGGCGGCGCCAACCTGCCCGAGCAGGCGCACATCTTCCCGGACGACGGCCAGTTCGGTTCGATCTTCTACAACCAGATCCGCATGTCGGCCGAGGGCATCACGCAGATCGCCACCGTACACGGCCCGTCCACGGCGGGCGGCGCGTACCTGCCGGCGCTGTGCGACATCGCCGTCATCGTGCGCAAGCAGGGTGCCATGTTCCTTGGCGGTCCGGAGCTGGTGTACGCGGCCACCAAGGAAGAGGTCGATGTCGAGACGCTGGGCGGCGGCGAGATGCACAGCCGCGTCAGCGGCGTCACCGATCACCTGGCCGAGAACGACGGCCACGCCATCGCCATCGTGCGCGACATCGTGGCGAACCTCGGCACGCCGCCGAAGCAGCGCTGGGACGTGGCCGCGAGCCGCGCGCCGCTGCACGACCCGCGCGAGATCTACGGCATTGTCAGCGCCGACACGCGCCACCCCACCGACAACCGCGAGGTCGTCGCGCGCCTGGTCGACGGCAGCGAGTTCCAGGAGTTCAAGCCGCTGTACGGCGACACGCTGATCTGCGGCTTCGCACGCATCAAGGGCTTCCAGGTCGGGATCCTGGCCAACAACGGCGTCATCTTCTCCGAGGCGGCGGTCAAGGGTGCGCACTTCATCGAGCTGGCCTGCCAGCGCGACATCCCGCTGCTGTTCGTGGCCGACGTGTCGGGCTTCATGGTCGGGCAGGCGGTGGAGCGCGAGGGCATCGCCAAGCACGGCGCCAAGTTCATCACCGCCATGGCCTCGGCCAATGTGCCGCGCTACACGCTCATCACCGGCGGCTCGTATGCCGCGGCGTACCTCGCGATGTGCGGGCGGCCGTTCAAGCCGCATGCGATGCTGATGTGGCCGAGCGGCCGCGCCGCGTTGATGGGCCCCGAGCAGGCAGCCACCACGCTGACGATGGTGCGCGACCGCATCCACGAACGCGAAGGCACGAGCTGGAGCGACGCCGAGCGCGAGCGCTTCAAGCAGCCCATCCGCGAGCAGTTCGAGGCCTTCGCCAGCCCCTACAACTTCGCCTCCAACCTGTGGTGCGACATGGTGATCGACCCGCTGGAGACGCGCGACACGCTGGCCCTGCTGTTCGAGCTGGCCGGCCGCCAGCCGCAACGCGACACGCGCTTCGGCGTGTTCAGGATGTGACGGCGATGCTTGGCTCCGTCCTCCAGGGCCTGCGCGTCATCGACCTGACGCAGAACGTCGCGGGCCCGTACTGCACGCAGGTGCTCGCCGACCTCGGCGCCGAAGTCATCAAGATCGAGCGGCCGGGCAGCGGCGACGACGCGCGCGCCTGGCGGCCGCCCGAGATCGGCGGCATGTCCACGGGTTTTGCGGCGCTGAACCGCAGCAAGAAGAGCGTCGCGCTCGATCTCGACCGGCCCGAGGGCCAGCGCATCGTGGCGCAGCTGGCGGCGGGTGCCGACGTGCTGGTGCATTCGCTCAAGCCGGGCAGCGCCGAGGCGCGCGGCCTGGGCGACGAACCGCTGCGCGCCGCGAACCCGCGGCTGGTCTATTGCGCCATCAGCGCCTTCGGCGAGGCGGGGCCGATGCGCGGCCTGCCCGGCTACGACCCGCTGATGCAGGCCTTCACCGGCATCATGAGCGTCACCGGCCACGAAGGCGACGAGCCGGCGCGGGTGGGCGTCTCGCTGATCGACCTGGGCACCGGCATGTGGGCCGCGATGGCCGTGCTCGCGGCCTTGCTGCAGCGCGCCACCACCGGCCAGGGCCTGCGCGTGGGCGCCAGCCTGCTCGAGACCGGCCTGGCGTGGATGGCGGTGCCGATCGCCAACTACCTGGCCACGGGCCGTCTGCCGCGCAAGATGGGCTCGGGCATGGCGATGATGGTGCCCTACGAGTTGTACGACACGGCAGACGGCCAGGTCTTCATCGCAGCGGCCAACGACCGCCTGTTTGCCCGCATTTGCGAGGCGCTGGGCTGCCCGGAGCTGCCGCGCGATGTGCGCTTCGCGGACAACCCCTCGCGCGTGGGCCACCGCGAGGCGCTGCACGAGGCGCTCGAAGTGCACACGCGCACGCGCAGCACCGCCGAGTGCATCGCCCTGCTGCGTGCGGCCGGCGCGCCCTGCAGCGAGCTGAACAACGTGGCCCAGGTGCTCGAGCAGGAGCAGGTTCAGGCCCTGGGGCTGTTGACCGACGTGCCGCTGCCGCAGGCGGCCGGGCACCGCGCCATCGGCCTGCCCTTCAACAGCGGCGGCGAGCGTGGCCGCACGCCCATGGCGCCACCGGCGCTGGGCGCCGACACCGCGGCGGTGCTCGATGCCTTGGGCATCGATGCAGCGGCGCAGGCGGCGCTGCAGCGCCTCGGCGTGATCGGCTGAACTGACCGGAAGGAGGCGATTTCCCATGCCGATGAACTTCGACTACACCGACACCCAGGCGCAGATCCGCGCCGCCGTGAAGGAGCTGTGCGCGCGCTTCGGCCCCGAGTACTGGCGCCAGCTGGCGCAGGACGGCCAGTACCCCGAGGCCTTCGTCGACGCGATGGCCCAGGCCGGCTGGCTGGCCGCGCTGATCCCCGAGGCGTACGGCGGCGCCGGACTGCCGCTGCTCGACGCCTGCCTGATCCTGCAGGAGATCAACCAGAACGGCGCCAGCGCCGTGCACTGCCATGCGCAGATGTACACGATGGCCTCGATCATGCGCCACGGCAGCGAGGCGCAGAAGCGCCGCACGCTGCCGCGCATCGCCGACGGCAGCCTGCGCCTGCAGGCCTTCGGCGTGACCGAGCCCGACGCCGGCTCCAACACGCTGGCGATCAAGACCTTCGCGCGCCGCGTGCCGGGCGGCTACGTGCTCAACGGCCAGAAGATCTGGACCTCGCGCTACAGCCACTCGCACCTGTACCTGCTGATCGCGCGCACCACGCCGCTCGCCGAGGTGAAGAAGAAGACCGACGGACTGAGCCTGTTCCTGATCGACATCGCCAAGGCCGGCAAGGCGCTCCAGGCGCGCCAGATCAAGACGATGATCAACCACCACACCTTCGAGGTGTTCATCGACAACCTCGAGCTCTCCGACGACGATCGCATCGGCGAGGAAGGCAAGGGCTTCCACTACCTGCTCGATTCGCTGCACAGCGAGCGGTTGCTGGTGGCCAGCGAGGCCATCGGCGACGGCCACTGGTTCGTCGACAAGGCAGCCGCCTATGGGCGCGAGCGCGTCGTGTTCGACCGCCCGATCGGCTCCAACCAGGGCGTGCAGTTCCCGATCGCGCGGGCGCACCTCAACGTCGAGGCGGCCGAGCTGATGCGCAACAAGGCGGCCACGCTGTTCGACGCCGGCCAGCCCTGCGGCCGCGAGGCAACGATGGTGAAGTACCTCGCCAGCGAAGCGGCCTGGGAGGCGGCCGAGGCCGCGATGACCACCTTCGGCGGCTACGGCGTGGCCTGCGAATTCGACATCGAGCGCAAGTGGAAGGAAAGCCGCCTGTTCCGCACTGCGCCGATTTCCAACAACCTGGTGTTGGCGCAGGTGGCCGAGCACCTGCTCGGCATGCCGCGCTCCTACTGAATCCAGATGACCTCTTACGAAACCCTGCGCGTCGAGCACGCCCCGGGCACCACCCCCGACGAGGGCGTGCGTTGCCTGGTGCTGAACCGACCCGAGGTGATGAACGCGATGAACACGCAGATGTTCGTCGAGCTGCGCGCCGCACTGCATGATCTGGCCTACGACGACGGCCTGCGCGTGCTCGTCGTCACCGGTGCCGGCGAGCGCGCCTTCAGCACCGGTGGCGACCTGAAGCAGCGCGACGGCATGACCGACCACCAGTGGCGGCGCCAGCACCAGCTGGCCGAAGAGGTGCTGCTCGCGGTGAAGGACTTTCCGTGCCCGGTGATCGCTGCGGTGGAGGGCCATGCGCATGGCGGCGGTTGCGAACTGGCGCTGATGTGCGACTGGATCGTGGCCGCGCGCTCCGCAGTGTTCTCGCTGCCCGAGGTGCGGCGCGGCATCATGCCCGGCGGCGGTGGCATCCAGAACCTGGTGCGTGCGGCCGGGGCGCGCCGCGCCAAGCAACTGCTGCTGACCGCGCGCCGCTTCGGCGCCGAGCAGGCCGCGCAGTGGAACATCGTCACCACGCTGGTCGATGCCGGCCAGGCGCTCGCCACCGCAGCGGCCGAAGCGCGCGAAGTGGCGCTGGCCGCACCGATGGCCGTGCACTATGCCAAGGTGGCGGCGTCGCGCGGTGGCGAGATCGACTTCCACAGTGGCTACGCGCTCGACATCGCCGCCTACAACGTGCTCGTGTCGTCGCAGGACCGGCTGGAAGGCGTGCGCGCCTTCAACGAAAAGCGGCCGCCGCGCTGGAGCGGGCGCTGATGTTCAAGAAGGTTCTTATCGGCAACCGCGGCGAGATCGCGTGCCGCATTGCGCGCACCTGCCGGCGGCTGGGCATCGCGCCCGTCGGCGTGCACTCCAGCGCCGACCGCGATGCGCTGCACACATCGGCGATGGACACGTCCATCGGCCTGGGCGGTGCCAGCGCGGCCGAGAGCTACCTGCGCATCGACGCCGTCATCGACGCCGCGCGCCGCACCGGTGCCGAGGCCATCCACCCCGGCTACGGCTTCCTGGCCGAGAACCCGGCGTTCGCTGAAGCCGTGGAAGCAGCGGGGCTGGTGTTCATCGGGCCCACGGCCGACACGCTGCGCCGGCTGGGCCACAAGGGCCAGGCCAAGGCCGAGGCGCGCGCGGCCGGCGTGCCCGTGCTCGGTGGCGGCGAGGACGCCAGCGCCGACGCCGAGACGGTGGCCGAGCGCGCACGCTCGGTCACGTTGCCGGTGCTGCTCAAGCCCGCGGCCGGCGGCGGCGGCAAGGGCATGCATGTGGTGCGGCAGGCGAGCGAGCTGCCCGCCGCCATCGGCACCGCGATGCGCGAGGCGCGCAGCGCCTTCGGGGATGCGGCGCTGATCGTCGAGCCCTATGTCGAACGCGGGCGCCACGTCGAGGTGCAGATCGCCGGCGATGGCCGCGGCGAGGTGATCCACCTGTTCGAGCGCGAGTGCACGCTGCAACGCCGCCACCAGAAGCTGATCGAGGAAGCGCCTGCGGCGCTGCTGCCCCAGGGGCTGCGCGAGCGCTTGCTCGACGATGCGCTGCGGATCGCGCGCCGGTTCCACTACCGCGGTGTCGGCACGGTCGAGTTCCTCGTCGCCGGCGACCGGCACTGGTTCCTCGAGGTCAACCCGCGTCTGCAGGTGGAGCACCCGGTCACCGAGGAGGTGACCGGCATCGACATCGTCGAGCTGATGCTGCGCGTGGCCGCAGGCCTTGGACTGCCCTTGCGTCAGGCCGATGTGCGCGTGCGCGGCCACGCGGTGGAAGCGCGGCTGTGCGCCGAGGACGCCGAGCGCGACTTCCTGCCCGCTACCGGAAGCATCGAGCAGATCGCCTTCCCGGGCGGCGGGGTCCGCGTCGAAAGCGGCGTGCGTGCCGGCTCCGAGGTGACGCCGCACTACGACTCGCTGCTGGCCAAGCTCGTGGTGCACGCAGCCACTCGCGACGAAGCGCTCGACCGCGTGCAGGCCGCACTGGCCGAGACGCGGGTGCTGGGCGTGACCACCAATGCCGATTTCCTGCGCCGGCTGCTGGCGCGGGCCGAGGTGCGCGACGCCAGCTTCCACACCCGCAGCATCGACGAGTGGCTGGCCCGGCCGGATCGCACGGCCCAGGCGGTGCCGCCGGCCATCGTGGCTGCGGCCGGCCTGTGGTGGATGTTCGACGAACGCGCGCGCGCTCCCGACTGTGGTTCCTGGTCGGCGGCCGATGTCACAGGCTGGCAGATGCACGCCGGCGACGACCCGCTGAGCGCCGTGCCCGCCGTGCTGCTGCGCGACGGCGCGACTGTCCACGAGGTACACCTGGGCATCCCCGGCCCCGATGGTTTCACCACCGTGCAGGTGGGCGACACGCGCCTGCGCCTGGCGCTGCGCGCCCAACCCGGCGGTGGCTGGCAGTGCGAGCAGGGCGGCGAAGTGCGGCCCCTCGCGCTGGCCCGCCGCGGCACCAGCCTCTTCGTGCAGGCGGGTGGCACCGGCCACCTGCTCGAGGTGCTGCCCTACCTGGCCCGCGCGGCGGCAGGCTCTGCAGGGTCCGGCGAACTGCGCACGCCGATGATGGGCACCATCCTCGCCACCCATGCCGAGGTGGGCCAGGCCCTGCGCGCCGGCGACGTGGTGGTGACGATGGAGTCGATGAAGATGGAAATGAAGATCTGCGCCGAGCACGACGGCGTGCTGGCCAGCCTGAGTGCCGTCGCCGGCCAGACCGTGGAGCGTGGCCGCGTGGTGGCGGTCGTCGCCGCCGCCGACGCTCCCGACACTGCCCCGGCCGATGCGGCCACCTGAAAACCTGCCTGGAGAACCCGTTGGACTACAAGACCATCCGCCTTGAGCGCGACAGCGCGCATGTCGCCCGCCTGACGCTCGCCCGCCCCGAGATCCAGAACGCGCTGAGCCTGGACGTGGTGCGCGAGCTGCTGCACGCCATCGCCGCGATCGGCGCCGACCCGAAGCTGCGCGCCGTGGTGCTCACCGGCGAAGGCAAGTCGTTCTGTGCCGGCGGCGACCTGGGCTGGATGCAGACCGTGCTGAAGCAAAGCCGCGAGCAGCGCATCGCCGACTCGCTGCCGCTGGCCGACCTGTTCTACGAGCTCGACCGCCTGCCCAAGGTGGTGATCGGCCGCATCAACGGCCCGGCCACCGGCGGCGGCTTCGGCATGACCTGCATCTGCGATGTCGCCGTCGCCGCGAGCACCGCGCGCTTCTCGCTCACCGAGGCGCGGCTCGGGCTGGTGCCGGCCAACATCGGGCCGTACGTCGCGCGCAAGATCGGCCTGGCGCGCTCGCGCCGCTACGGCCTGACCACGCAGTTCATCGACGCGGCGCAGGCCGAGCGCATCGGCCTGGTGGACCGCGTCGTCGCGCCGGAAGACCTGGACCGCGCGGTGGATGAGGAACTGGATCTCGTGCTGTCGCTGCCGGCGAGCTCGATCGCGGCGACCAAGCAGCTGTTCAACGACGTGCACGGCCGGCCACCGCGCGAGTGCATGGACTACACCGCCAACGCGCTGGCCGATGCCTGGGAAACGCCCGAGGCTGCCGAAGGCATCGCCGCCTTCCTGGGCAAGCGCGCAGCCAACTGGAAGGTGGCCCGATGAGTACCGCCATGAACGACGCCGACACCGTGCTCTACGAGGTGCGCGACGGCATCGCCACGGTCAAGATCAACCGCCCCGAGATCCGCAACGCGCTGTCGCCGGCGGCGGCCAACCGCCTGTACGAATGCTGGGACCAGGTCGATGCCGACAAGGACGTGCGCGTCGCGATCCTCACCTCGGCCGACTGCGGTACCTTCTGCGCCGGCCTGGACCTGCGCGAGGCCTCGCGGGTGAAGAAGGAGGAGGGAGTGGACATCCTCACCAAGATGAAGGACCCGTTCCACGCCCGCCAGCGCCGCGTCGCCAAGCCGATCATCGCCGCGATGACCGGGCATCTCATCGCCGGCGGCATGATGCTGTCGCTCAACTCCGACCTGCGCGTGGGCCTGAAGGGCACCCAGGTTGGCATCACCGAGACGCGCATCGCCGGCCGCGGCAGCCCGTGGGCGATCCCGTTGCTGTGGATGCTGCCGCAGCCGCTGCTGATGGAGATGGTGCTGACCGGCGAGCTGTACCCGATCGAGACCTTCCACGAACTGCGCTTCATCAACTACCTGGAAGACACGCCCGACGCGGTGCGGGCGCGCGCGCAGGCGCTGGCCGAGCGCATCCGCGACAACGCGCCGCTGTCGGTGATGGCGGGCAAGGAATCCATCCTCACCGCGATGAGCGCCGGCTGCGACGCCGGCATCGCGCTGGCGCACAACATCTACCGTGCCGCCTACGCCAGCGAAGACGCGCAGGAAGGCCCGCGCGCCTTTGCCGAGAAGCGCAAGCCGGTGTGGAAAGGCCGCTGAGCGCGCGGCGCCGCAAAGGACCAACAGCATGTGCAGCATCGACCCCCTGATCGGCAACAACCGCGCGTGGTCCGCCCGTTGCCGCGCCGAGGACCCGCAGTTCTTCACGCGGCTCGCGGGCCAGCAGACGCCACGCTACCTGTGGATCGGCTGTTCCGACAGCCGCGTGCCGGCCAACGAGATCGTCGGCCTGCGGCCGGGCGAGATCTTCGTGCACCGCAACGTCGGCAACCTCGTGGTGCACTCCGACCTGAACTGCCTGACGGTGCTGCAGTACGCGGTGGAGGTGCTGAAGGTCGAGCATGTGCTGGTGGTCGGCCACTACGGCTGCGGCGGGGTGCAGGCGGTGATCGAGCAGCGCCGCACCGGGCTGGCCGACAACTGGCTGCGCCACATCGAGGACGTGGCGCGCAAGCATGAAGTGCGGCTCGAAGCGGCTTCGTCGGCCACCGAGCGGGCGCGGCGGTTGTGTGAGCTCAACGTGATCGAGCAGGTGAGCAACGTGTGCCGCAGCACGGTGCTGCGTCGGGCCTGGGAACGAGGACAGAAGGTGTCTGTGCACGGCTTCGTCTACGGGCTCGAAGACGGGCTTCTGCACCGCGTCAGCGAGGCGGTCGGTGGCATCGAGTCGCGGGATTCCGGCTACGTCGATGCGCTGGCCGCACTCGGCGCTCCGTGAGCGCGGCTGGTGTCGGCGCCGAGCCGCCGCCCTTCAGGCCGACAGCCGCGCCTGAAGTTCCGCCACGGCCTCCGGGTTGACCAGCGAGGACATGTCGCCGGGGCTGTCGCCCTTGTACACGGAGCGCACCACCCGACGCATGATCTTCATGTTGCGCGTTTTCGGCAGATCGCTCACGAGCACCACCTGGCGCGGGCGGTACGAACTGCCCATGCCCTTGACGACCGCAGCCGACAGTTCCTGCTCGAGCGCCGCATCGGCCGCCACGCCCGGCATCGGCACGCACACGCAGACGATGGCCGAGCCCTTGACCTCGTCGGGCACGCCGATCACCGCCGCTTCCGACACCTTGCCCGTGCCGGTGAGCAGGGTTTCGATCTCGGAAGGACCGGTGCGCTTGCCCGAGACCTTGATCGTGTCGTCGCTGCGGCCGAGGATGTAGATGAGGCCGTCGGCGTCGCGCATCGCGAAGTCGCCATGCACCCACAGGCCGGGGATCGTGCGCCAGTAGCTGTCGAGATAGCGCTCGTCGTCGCGCCACAGGCTCTTGGTGAAGCCGATGTTGGGGTTGCGCAGCACGAGTTCGCCCACCTGGCCAGGGCTCACAGGCTGCCCGGCGTCGTCGACGATGTCCACGCCGACACCGAGGCCGCCCATGCCGAACGAGCCCGGGCGCAGCGGGTGGTGCACGGTGCCGGTGAAGTTGCAGCCGCCGACCTCGGTGCCGCCGACGATGTTCAGGAACGGCAGCTTCTTCTTGCACACATGCTCGAAGAACCAGCGCCAAGGCGCTTCGGTCCAGGCCTCGCCGCCGGAGACGGTGATGCGCAGCGCCGAGAGGTCGTAGCGCTCGACGTCCTGGTCGCCATGGCGCATCAGCCCACGGATCAGCGTGGGCGCCACGCCGAGGTAGGTGACCCGGTGGTCCTGCAGCAGCCGCCAGAAGCGGCCGGTATCGGGGTAGTCGGGCGTGCCCTCGGCCACCAGCAGGCTGCCGCCGAAGTAGCTGGGGATGCAGGCACACATCGCGCCCACCATCCAGCCCATGTCGCTCATGAAGAAGAAGCGGTCGGTCGAACGGAAGTCGCCGCAGATGTGCATGTCGCGCGTGACCATCGAGCCGAGAAAGCCCACGTGTGTCCACACGCAGCCCTTGGGCTTGCCGGTGGTGCCCGAGGTGTAGAGCAGCACCGCGGCGTCGTCGGCCGCCATCTCGGCGGTGGCGCGGGCAGCGGGCTGCGCCGCGACGGCGTCGGCCCAGTCCAGGTCACGCCCGGGGGTCATGGGGCAGGGCGCAGCCGCGCCCAGGTGGCGCAGCACCAGCACGTGTTCGACGCTGGGCGCTGATGCCAAGGCTTCGTCGAGAACCGACTTCATCGCGCCAGGGCTGCCGCGGCGCCAGGTGCCGTCGACCGTGAGCACCACCTTGGCCTCGCCGTCGTTCAGCCGCGCCACCAGCGGCTGCGGCCCGAAGCCCGAGAAGAGTGGCATCACGACGGCGCCGAGCTTCAGCACCGCGAAGAAGGCAATGAAGGTCTCCGGCACGTTGGGCATGTACAGGCCCACGCGGTCGCCGCGCTCCACGCCCAGGGCCTCCAGCGCGCCGGCCAGCCGGCACAGTTCGGCGTCGAACTCGCGGTAGCTCAGTTCGCGCCGCGCGCCCGGAGTCTTGGGGTCTTCACCCTCCCAGGTGATGAAGGTGCGGTCCCAAGTGGGCGTGCCGCGGTGGCGGTCGATGCAGTTGAGCACGATGTTGGTCGTGCCGCCGACGCACCAGCGTGCCCATTCGATGCCGCGCGAGGTGTCGAGCATGCGCTCATAGGGCTTGTAGAAGCGGAAGTCGCAGAACCCGAACACCTGCTCCATCAGCCAGGCCGGGTCGGCGTCGGCACGGTGCTGAAGGCTCGGAAGGTCGTCCAGCCCCGAGTGGCGGAGGAAGGCCGTGAGGTTGGACCTGGCGATGGTGTCCGGCGAAGGCAACCAAGCAAACGGACGTTTGGTAGAATCCATGCGCACGAGATTAGCGCAAGGCGCATCCGGCGTCCAGCGCGCGCGGCGAAAGGCCGCCGCAGGTCGACGGACGTCCGCTGCCGACCTGGTGCCCAAGGTCGCTACAAGGAATCCGCCATGCACGTCGACGACGCCATCCGCAGCCGCAAGTCCGTGCGGCGCTTTCTGCCCACGCCGGTGCCCGCAGCCACGGTGCGCCACATCCTGCAGGTCTCGGCGCGTGCGCCCAGCGGCAACAATGTGCAGCCTTGGCGCGTCTATGCCGTGGCCGGAGAGCCGAGGCAGCGCCTGTGCGACGCCATCGTGCTGGCCGCCACCACCGACCCCGACCGTCACCAGCCGGAGTACGCCTACTACCCGACGCAGTGGGTCGAGCCGTACCTCGATCGCCGCCGGCGCTGCGGCTTCGGCCTGTACGCCACGCTGGGCATCGCGCGCGACGATACCGAGGCGCGCGAACGGCAGATGCTGCGCAACTACGTCTTCTTCGACGCCCCGGTGGGCCTGCTCGTCACGCTGGACCGGCGCCTGAACACCGGCAGCTTCATGGACCTGGGCATGTTCATCCAGAACATCATGGTCGCGGCCCGCGCCCAGGGCCTGCACACCTGCGCGCAGGCGGCGTTCGCCTGGTTCCACAAGGTCGTGCGCGATCAGCTGCCGTTGTCTGAGCACGAGATCCTTGCGTGCGGCATCGCCCTCGGCCACGAGGACCCGGCAGCGCCCGAGAACGCCTTCATCACCGAGCGGGCGGAGCCGGAGGTGTTCGCGCATTTTGCGGGCTTCGAAGCGGCGCCGTGACGGACGCCGTGCGCGGCTGACCGACGCCGGGTGGGGGGCGGCAGGCCGATGAAGACGCTGCTCGTCGTGCACCACACCATGACAGGTGGCACCGCGCAGATGGTCGAGGCCGCGGTGCGTGCGGCGCGCAGCGAGGGCGGTGTCGGGGTGCTGACGCGGCGCGCGTTCGACGCCGCTGCCGCCGATGTGTTGGGTGCCGACGGCTACCTGTTTGCCACGCCGGAGAACCTGGCCGCCATGTCCGGTGCGCTCAAGGACTTCTTCGACCGCACCTACTATGCCGCGCTCGACCGCATCAACGGCCGGCCCTATGCGGTGATGGTCTGTGCCGGCACCGACGGTGGCACGGCCGTGCGCCAGATCGAGCGCATCGCCACCGGCTGGCGCTTGCGTGCCGTGGCCGAGCCGCTGATCGTTCGCACCGGCGCGCAGGCGCCCGAGGACATCCTCGCGCCCAAGCGCATCGACGAAGCCTCGCTGCAACGCTGCGCCGAGCTGGGCCAGGTGCTGGCAGCGGGGCTGGCGAGCGGCGTGTTCTGACGGGATCCCCCAGCCCGGGCCCGGGCAGCCGCCGTGGTGGCCGCCTCCAAAGTCACACCGGGCTCACCAAAGAGCGCGTGTAGACGCGGTAGGTGCCCAGGCCGCGCGCAACGAGCGGGCCGTCCATCGCGTTATGCCGCAACTCCACCGACACGTAGGCCACGGTCTTGCCGATGTGGTCGGGCGAGCCGTTGGCAAACAGTACGCCGTCGCGCACGCCGAGCATGAAGTCGGTGGTCAGCGTGACGGTCACCGACGACAGGATGCGCTGGCCCGTGGCGGGCACCAACTGGCCAACCAGCGATCGGCCCCCGATGGCGTCCAGCAGCGTCAGACTCACGCCGCCGTGCAGGACTCCGTGCGGGTTGAGCAGATCGCGCCTGACAGGCAGTCGCAGGTATGGCCGCCCCCCTTCAATGAGGGTCTCGTAACCGACCAACTCCTGGAACGGGCCATGCGCATGTGTCGGGATCGACACAGGCTCGTCGCTCAGTCGCTCACTGGGATCGGATCGGACACCCGATCGAACTTCCCGCCCTTGGCGTCGGAGCGAAGCAGGAGCACGCTGCTGGGCGAATGCCGCTGCGCGGTGTTGAAGCTGATCGGCGAGGTGAGGCCGTCGGTGCCCAGATTCTTGGTGGTCTCCAGCTTCTCCACCACGCAGGCACGGTTGAGGGTCTTGCCGCAGCGGCGGATGGCGTCTTCCATCAGCAGCGCGCCAACGTAGGCGGTGATGGAATAGCGGTTGAGTTGCTTCTGCTCGTCGGCGCTGAGGTACTTCTGCGCCAGCGCGATGAACTTGGCCATGCCAGGCACGGCCAGGTCGGTGAGCGGGGGCACGTAGTCGGCCACGTAGTACCCGTCGCCGGCCGGGCCGGCCAGGGCCTGCACGGGCGTCAGGTGCGCCGAATGGATGGCCAGGAAGGTGACGGGCATCTGGTTCTTCGCCGCCTCCTTCAGCAGCATCGAGTGTTCGGCCACCACGCCGCCCGAGGCGATGAAGGTGGCCCCGGCCTGCTTCAGACTCAGCATCTCCGCCGAGAAGTCCTTGGTGCCACGCTTGAAGGAGATCTCGGCCACGCTCGCCAGGCCCAGCGCCTTGACGGCCTTCTGGTAGCCGCAGCGCACGTCGGTGCCGAACTCGTCGTCCTGGTAGACCAGCGAGAACTTCTCCTTCTGCAGGTTCTTGCTCTTGACCAGGTGCGCCATGCCGGCGGCCAGTTCCTGGCAGTAGGTCGGGCCGAGGATGAACACCGTCTTGCGCGGCGGCGTGAAGTGCGAGGCCGACACCGCCATGCCGTTGATGGTGGGGATCTTCTGCTCCTCGATGTAGGGCAGCATCGCCTGCAGCATCGCTGCGCCCGACGTGCCCAGCAGCGCGAAGATGTTCTCCACCTCGTTGAGCCGCTTGACGCCCTGCAACGCGCGCTGCGGCACGTAGCCGTCGTCGTCCTGGCGGATCTCGACCTTGCGGCCATGGATGCCGCCACGGGCGTTGACGTCCTGCTCCCACACCTTGAGGGCGAGCATGTGGGCCTTGCCGAGCAGGCTGGGCGGGCCGCTGACCGGTGTCACCGATCCGAGGATGATCTTCGTGTCCGTGACACCCGGCTCCGCGGCCGTGGCCGCGGCGGTGAAGGCGAACGCCGAGACGGCCAAGGCCGTGGCGGCGAGCAGGTGGCGCGGCGCGAGTGAGGTAGGCATGTGTGGGAGGTCGATGAAGAACGGGGAGGGGCCGGGGGCCTGCTGGTCCAACGACTGGTCAGGCTACTTGTCCGACAGCCAGTCCGACGCGCGCTCGAACTTGCCGGCGGCGACATTGGCCTTCAGTAGGATCGGGCGCGTGCCGCTCTGGCGGATGCTGGGGCCGAAGGTCAACGGGGCCATGATGCCGTCGCTGGCGAAGTTCTTGGTCTGCTCGAGCTTCTGCACCAGGCAGGCGCGCGTCAGGTTGCGGCCGCAGGCCTGCAGGGCCGACTCCAGCAACATCGCCGCCACGTAGCCGGTGAGCGAGTAGCGGTTCATCGCCTTCACGTCGTCGGCGGTGAGGTACTTGTAGGCCAGCGCGTTCAGGCGGCCGATGCCCTGCGTCTCGGTGTCGGTGATCGGCGGCACGTAGTCGGCCACCAGCAGGCCCTCGGCGGCGCTGCCGGCCAGTTGCAGCACCGCGCCCAGGTGCGAGGGGTGCGCCGCCAGGCGGATGACGTCCATGCCGTTCTTCTGGATCTCCTTCAGCATGGTGGCGGTCTCGCTGATGATGCCGCCCACGAGCACGAAGGTGGCGCCCGACTTCTGAACCGCCAGCACCTCGGCCGAGAAGTCCTTCTGTGCCCGCTTGTACGGCACGTCGATCGCGCTGCTCAGGCCGGCGGACTTGAGCGCCGCGTCGTAGCCGCACTTGACATCGGCGCCGAAGTCGTCGTCCTGGTAGATGAGCGCGAACTTGGCCTTCTGCAGCTTGCGCGTGGCGATCAGATGCTTCATCACGCCGGTGATTTCCTGGCAGTAGGTGGCACCGATGTTGAAGACCGTCTTGCGCGGCGGGTTGAAGTGCGTGCCGGCGACGGCGGCAAAATTGATCGCCGGGATCTGGCTCTCCTCGATCGTCGGCATCATCGCCATCAGGTGCGAGGAGCCCGAGGTGCCGATGACGGCGAACACCTTGTCGACGTCGACGAGCTTCTTGATTGCCTGCACCGAGCGCTGTGGCACGTAGCCGTCTTCCTCGACGCGCAGATCGATCTTGCGGCCGTGAATGCCGCCACGCGCGTTGACGTCCTTCTCCCATACGCGCAGCGCGATCACGCCGGCCTTACCGATGAGGCTGGGCGGGCCTGTCTGCGGCAGCACGCCGCCGATGACGAGGCGGTCGTCGAAGACGCCGGGGTCCGCGGCCTGCGCGGCGCCGGCGAGTGCAAGCAGCGCGGCTGCCCACATGGGGCGCAGGCTGCGAAGGATCGTGCTCATGTCGAACTCCTCTCGTGGTGAGCCGGGCCGCTGGCCCCGGCCCATTTGGGGCATCAGGGACATCAGTAACGGAACGGCCAATGCGTCCAGTAGTGCTTGAGGTCGCGCCAGCGGCCGACCAGGCCGTCGGGTTCGAAGCGCAGGAAGAGCACGATGGCCAGGCCGTAGACGATGCCCTTGATCTCGAAGGCGGCCGTGGACAGCGCGCCCGAGCCGAGCGCGCTGAACAGCAGGCCCAGGCCCTCGTTGAGCACGAAGATGAACACCGCGCCCAGCAGCGCGCCCGACACCGTGCCCAGGCCGCCGACGATCAGCATCGACAGCGCCTCGATCGACACCAGCAGGCTGAAGCTGTCGACGTTGAGGTAGCGGGTGTAGAAGGCCAGCAGCGCACCGGCCACGCCGGTGTAGAAGGCGCTCACGGTGAAGGCGAGCAGCCGCCAGCGCACCAGGTTGACGCCCATCGCGCGCGCGGCGATGTCGTGCTCGCGGATCGCCATCAACGCCCGGCCGACGCGGCTGCGCTGCAGGTTCAGCGTGGCGAACACCGCCAGCAGCAACACCGCCAGCACCACGTAGTAGTAGCCGCCTTCGGCCGCGAGCGGCTGGCCGAGCAGCGCCGGCTGCGGCACTTTCAAACCCTCGGAGCCGCCGGTCAACTCGCCACCGTTGAGGATGAGGTGGTTGATGATCACCGCGAAGGCCATCGTCGTGATTGCGAGGTACAGGCCCTTCAGACGCAGCGAGGGCACGCCCACCACCAGGCCGGCGGCCGCGGCAGCCATGCCGCCGGCCAGCAGCGCCGCAGGCATCGGCCAGCCGTAGCGTCCTGCCACGATGCCGGCCGCATACGCGCCCACCGCCAGGAAGCCGGCGTGGCCCAGCGAGATGAGGCCGGTCGTGCCGGTGAGGATGTTCAGTCCCAGCACGCCGACGGCCGTGATCATCAGCAGCAGCAGCAGCGAGACGAAGTACTTGCCGATGAGCAGCGGCGCGAGCGCGATCGCCGCCACCAGCACCAGCGACCAGACGATCACCGGCACGGAGTCGGTCAGCGCCAGCAACTGGCGGTAGTTTTCCTTGAAGTTGCCGCTGCGCATCAGACTCGCTCGATCTCGGCTTTGCCGAACAGGCCGTAGGGCCGGACCATCAGAACCACCAGGATCAGCACGAAGCCGGCGATTTCCTTCATGCCGCGGCCGATGTAGCCTTCCGACAGGTTCTCTGCCACGCCGATCAGCACCCCGCCCAGCGCAGCGCCGAACACCGAATCGAGCCCGCCGAGGATCACCGCCGGGAAGCTGCGCAAGCCCGTGAGCCACATGCCCGGGTTGAGGTCGTAGATCACCCCCACCAGCACGCCGGCGATGGCCGCCAGCCCCGCCGACAGCGCCCACGACAACGCGAAGATGCGCTTGACGTTGATGCCCATCAGGAGCGCCGTCGTCTGCAGGTTGGCGGTGGCCCGCATCGCGATGCCGGTGCGCGAGAAGCGGAAGAACGCCCACAGCCCGCCGACCACGCAGGCCATGATGCCCAGCGCGTAGAGCTGCGCCGGATACAGCCCTGCCGGGCCGATGCGGATGGGTGTGGTGGACAGCCCGGTCGCCAGCGGCATGGGGTCGGCACCCCAGATCAGCACCACCACCGAGCGGATGATGACGGCCAGGCCGATCGTCACCATGACGGTGGAGAACACCGGCTGCCCCAGCATCGGGCGGATCAGCAGCACTTCGACCAGCAGGCCGATGAGCACCGAGACCCCGATCGACGCCAGCAGCAGCGCCCAGAAGCCGAGCTTGAAGGTGCCCACCAGCGTGAAGCCGATGTAGGCCACCAGCATCATCAATTCGCCTTGCGCGAAGTTCACCACGCCGGTGGCGCGGAAGATCATCGCGAAGCCCATGCCGATGAAGCCGTACACCAGCCCCACGGCCACGCCCGAGATCAGCAGTTGAACGAAGTAGTCCATCAGGCCGTGCCCCCGCCGTAGATGACTTCGATCTCTCGCGCGAACTTCTTGCCGATGATGTTGCGGCGCACCTTCTGCGTGGCGGTCAGCTCGCCGTCGTCGTGGTCGAGTTCCTTCTCGAGGATGAGGAACTTGCGGATGTTCTCCACCCGCGCGAAGAGCTTGTTCACGCGCCGCACCTCCACATCGACGAGTTCGCGCACCTCGGGCAGCTGCGACAGGCTGCGGTAGGTGGTGAAGGCCAGGCGCTTCTCCTGCGCCCACTTGCCGACGGTGTCATAGTCGATCTGCACCAGCGCCGAGAGGAAGTGCCGCCCGTCGCCCAGGACGATGGCCTCGCGGATGTACAGGCTGTCCTTCAGCGCGTTCTCGATCTCGGAGGGCGAGATGTTCTTGCCGCCGCTGGTGATGATGATGGCCTTCTTGCGGTCGACGATCATCAGCTCCTGGTTGGGTGCCAGCGCCACGATGTCGCCGGTGTGCAGCCAGCCGTCCTGCACCGTGAGCGCGGTGGCGTTGTTGTCGTGGATGTAGCCCTTGAAGACGGCAGGGTGCTTGACGACCAACTCGCCATCCTCGGCGATCTTCCAGTTCAGGCTTTCGATCGGGGTGCCGGTGGCACCCAGGCGCTCGGCCTTCGCGTGCTGGTGGAAGATCACGCCGCCCGACTCCGTCATGCCGTACACCTGATAGACCGGCAGGCCCAGGATGCGGAAGAACTTCAGCACTTCGGGCGAGACGCTGGCGCCGCCGCAGAAGCCGCAGCGCATGCGGTCCAGCCCGACGAACTTCTGCAGGTTGCGGAACATCAGCAGCCACAGCAGGCCGAACTGCAACTTGTCGCCGAGCGTGCGCTGCCCGCCACGCTGCTCGACCCGCTCGAACAGCGACTTGCCCGACTCGAAGCAGCGGGCGAAAGCCCAGCGCTGCAGGCGCGTGGCGTCCTGCATGCGCATCAGGATGCCCTGCTGCAGCTTCTCCCAGATGCGCGGCACGCCGAGGAACACCTTGGGCGCGATTTCGCGCAGGTTGGCGGCCACGGTGTCGATCGACTCGGCGTAGTTCACCACGCCGCCGGTCATCATGTGCATCACGGTCGAGAAGGCGCGCTCGGCCACGTGGCAGAGCGGCAGGTAGCACAGCACTTCCATGTTGTGCCGGTCCAGGCCGAAGCAGCGGCGCAGCTTGTCCGTGGTGACGAGCAGGTTGCGGTGCGACAGCATCGCGCCCTTGGGCGGCCCGGTGGTGCCCGAGGTGTAGACCAGCATGCAGGTGTCGTCGGGCTGCGTCGCGGCGATGCCGTCATCGAAGGCACGCGCCTGCTCCGGCGACTCGGCGGCGTATTGATCTCCCAGATCGAGCACCTCGTCGAAGGACAGCAGCTTGTCGCGCGGGTAGCCGCGCATGCCCTTCATGTCCACCGCGATGATCTTGGCGACGTCGGGCAGGCCGACCTCGTGCTTGCTCATCGCGTCCAGCACCTTGTCGACCTGTTCCTGGTCGCCGCACACCACGAAGCGGCTGTTGGAGTGGTGGACGATGTACTGCAGCTCCGGCCAGGGGTTGGTGGGGTAGATGCCGACCACCACGCCGCCGATGGCCTGTGTGCCCAGGTCGGCGAACATCCACTGCGGCGTGTCCTCGCTGGCGATGGCCAGGCGCTCGCCGCGCCGGAAGCCCAGTTTCAGCAGGCCGAGCGCGAAGCGCCGAGCGGCGTCGTGGTAGTCAGCCCAGGTCATCCGGTTCCAGATGCCGAGGTCCTTCTCGCGCAGCGCCAGTGCGCCGGGCGTCGTGCGCGCCCAGTGCTGCAGCAGCT
This sequence comes from Rubrivivax sp., assembly GCA_044226255.1. Taxonomy (GTDB): domain Bacteria; phylum Pseudomonadota; class Gammaproteobacteria; order Burkholderiales; family Burkholderiaceae_C; genus Rubrivivax. The sequence goes on along the minus strand of JBGAHJ010000010.1, from coordinate 68,474 downwards.
TGGGCAGGGTGTGCTCGCCGTTGTTGAGCGCGGCGTCCAGGCCGCTGTCGCTGGTGAAGCTCATGCGGCCTTCGCCCCGCCCAGATAGGCCTCGATCACCGCCGGGTCGGCCGAGACCTGCGCCGGCGTGCCCTCGGCGATCTTGCGGCCGAAGTTCAGCACGCAGACGCGGTCGGAGATGTCCATCACGATGCCCATGTCGTGTTCCACCATCAGCACGGTGACGCCGAGCTCGTCGCGGATGTCGAGCACGAAGCGCGCGATGTCCTCGGTCTCTTCGGTGTTCATGCCGGAAACCATCTCGTCGAGCAGCAGCAGCCTGGGCTCGGTGGCCAGCGCGCGGCCGAGCTCGACGCGCTTTTGCATGCCGTACGACAGGGCGCCCACCGGCATGTCGCGGATGTCCTCGATCTCGAGGAAGTCGATGATCTCCTCGACCTTTTGGCGGTGCTCCAGCTCCTCGCGCCGCGCGCGGCCGAGGAACCAGGCGGCGTCGAAGACGTTGGTGCGCATGTGGGTGTGACGCCCCACGAGGAGGTTCTGCACCACGGTGGCGTGCTTGAACACGGCCAGGTTCTGAAAGGTGCGCCCGATGCCTATCGCCGGCATGCGATGCGAGGGCAGGCGGGTGATCTCCCGGCCGTCGTAGCGGACCGTGCCGCCCGATGGGGGCACGATACCGCTGATCATGTTGAACGTGGTCGTCTTGCCGGCGCCGTTGGGGCCGATCAGTGAATAGATCTCGCCGCGGCCGACATGGAAGCTCACGCCAGAAACCGCCTCGACACCGCCGAAACGCTTGGTGAGGCCTTCGACCCTGAGCAGGCTGTCGTCGTGCATGCGGACCTCAGGACAACCAGCGCTTGCGGCGCTTGTAGTGCTTGACCTCGCGCATGCTCTTGCGTGTGCCGCCTTCTGCGAAGCCGAGGTAGAACTCGCGCACGTCCTCGTTGCGCAAGAGCTTGTCGGCCGGGCCGTCGAGCACGATGCGTCCGTTTTCCATGATGTAGCCCTCGTCGGCCACGGCCAGCGCGGCCTGGGCGTTCTGCTCGACCAGCAGGATGCTCACACCGCTGTCGCGCCGCAACTGCGTGACGATGCCGAAGATCTCCTCGCAGATCTGCGGCGCCAGGCCCAGCGTGGGTTCGTCGAGCATCAGCACCTTCGGTTCGGACATCAACGCACGGCCGATTGCCACCATCTGCTGCTCGCCGCCAGACAGGTAGCCCGAGACCGTCGTTCGCTTCTGGGTCAGGCGCGGGAACAGGGCGTAGGCCCGCTCCAGGCCGCGGCGCGAGTCGGCAGCGCTGCGCGTGTAGCCGCCCATCAGCAGGTTCTCCTCGACCGTGAGTTGGTCGAACAGCCGCCGCCCCTCGGGCACCATCACGATGCCCTGCCGGACGATGCGGTCTGGCGCCATGCCGGCCAGCAGGCGGCCCTCGAAGCTGATCTGCCCGGCCTTGACCTCGCCGTCTTCCGGATAGAGCACGCCGGAGATGGCCTTCAGCGTGGTGGACTTGCCGGCGCCATTGGCGCCCAGCAGCGCCACGATGCGGCCCTTGCCGAGCGTGAGCGACACCTCGCGCACCGCCTCGATGGTGTTGTCGTAGACGATCTGGACGTTGGTCAGTGCGAGCATGCCAAATGCACTCGTTGCAGTTCAGCCGCCGGCGAACTTGCGGAAGTCGGGCTTGCGCTTCTCGAGGAAGGCGCGCACGCCTTCCTTCGATTCGTCGGTGTTGTAGTACAGGCTCAGCGCCTGCATGCCCAGGCTGCCGATGCCGCGGATGTGCTCGGTGGAGGCGTTGAACGAGCGCTTGGCGATGGCGATCGCGGTGGGGCTCTTCTCGACCAGTTCGCGGCCCCACTTGGCCACTTCGGCGTCGAGCTGCTCGTGCGGCACCACCACGTTGCACAGGCCCATGGCCAGCGCTTCCTGCGCGCTGTAGCGGCGGCACATGTACCAGATCTCGCGCGCCTTCTTCTCGCCGACCACGGCGGCCAGGTAGGCCGTGCCCCACCCGGGGTCGACCGAGCCGACCTTGGGGCCGACCTGGCCGAACACCGCCTTGTCGGAGGCGATGGTCATGTCGCACAGCGTGGCGATGACGTTGCCGCCGCCGATGGCGAAGCCCTGTACGCGGGCGATCACGGGCTTGGGCACGTCGCGGATGGCGCTGTGCAGTTCCTCGATCGGCAGGCCGGCGGTGCCACGGCCGTCGTACTGGCCGGAGTGCGCCGACTGGTCGCCGCCGGTGCAGAACGCGCGGTCCCCGGTGCCGGTGATCACGATGGCCGCGATCTTCTTGTCCCAGCCCGCCTTCATCATCGCGTGCAGCATCTCTTCGATCGTCTGCCCGCGGAAGGCGTTCATCACCGTGGGGCGGTTGATCGCGATGGTCGCGATCTGGTCGCGCTCTTCGTAGAGGATGTCGGTGTAGTTCATCGTCGCAGCCTCCGGTTCAGCCGATCATGCTGTAGCCGCCGGAGACGCTGAGCACCTGGCCGGTCACGTGGCCGGCCTTGCCCGAGGCGAGGAACACCACGGCGTTGGCCACGTCCTGCGGGCGGCCGACCTTGCGCAACGGCATCGCCTTGGCGGCCTTCTCGATCTGCTCGGGCGAGAACATGCTGTCGGCGTTGGTCCACATGCTGCTGCCGCCCACTTCGTCGGCGCTGGAGGGGATCGTCACGCCCGGGCAGACCACGTTGCAGCGGATGCCGAAGCGCCCGTTCTCCTTGGCGATGGTCTTCATGAAGCTGTTGACCGCGGCCTTCACGCCGCCATAGACGGCCTCGCGCGGCTCGCCCTGGCGGCTGGCGTCGGAGCTGATGGAGACGATGGCGCCGCTGTTCTGCTTGACCATGACGTCCAGCGCGGTCTTGGTGCAGTTCAGCACCCCCACGTAGTTGATGTCGATGACCTTGCGCCAGAACTCCGGCGTGGTCTGGGTGAAGAACATCAGGTTGTCCCAGCCGACGTTGTTGACCAGCACGTCCACGCGGCCGTGCTTGTCGGTGGCCGCCTTGAACATGGCCTGCACCTGCTCGAGCTGCGTGACGTCGGTCTTCACCACCTGGGCCGAGGCGGCGCCGAGCTTCTTCGCGAACTCGGCCGTTTTCTCGGCCTGCGCTGTGTCGATGTCGCCGATGGTCAGGTGTGCGCCTTCGGCGGCGAAGGCCAGCACGATGGCGCGGCCGATGTTCGAGCCGCCGCCGGTCACGATGACCGACTTGTCCTTGAGTTCGAGATCCATGTCGTCAACCTTTCGCTGTTTGTTTCCGCCGCGCACGCGGCGCGCAGCCATGGGAGTATATCGACCAAACGCTTGTTAGCCCAATGTCCGATGGCCGAGTGGCCAGCGGCCGGGCGCTACTCGATCTTGATGCCCGCCGACCTGATGAGCTTGCCGAAGCGCTCGTGGTCGGCCCGCAGCAGCGCATCGAATTCGGCCGATGGCCTGTACGCGGTGTCCAGGCCCTGCTCGGCCAGTTGCTGCTTCACGTCGGGCATGGCGAGGATGCGCGCGATCTCGGCCGACAGCTTCTCGATGATCGGGCGCGGCGTGCCCGCGGGTGCCAGCACGCCGAACCAGAGCTGGAAGTCGTACGCCGGCAGCCCGGCCTCCGCGAAGGTGGGCACGTCGGGCAGGGTGGCAAGTCGCTTGGTACCGGTGATCGCCAAGGCGCGCAGGCGCCCCGCCTTGACGTGCGGAATCGAGGTCACCGGCGTGTCGAAGTTGAGCTGGATCTGGCCACCGATCAGGTCGGTCAGCGCCGGCGCGGTGCCTTTGTACGGCACATGTTGCATCTTCACCCCGGCCACGCTCTTGAAGTACTCGCCGGCGAGGTGGGTCGAACTGCCGGTGCCCACTGCCGCGAAGTTCAGCTCGTTCGGCCTGGCCTTGGCCAGCGCGATGAACTCCGACACATTGGACGCGGGCACCGACGGGTGCACCACCAGCACGAGCTGCGTTGTCACCAGGCTCGCCACCGGCGTGAAGTCGCGCAGCACATCGAAGGGCAGGCTGGACACGAGGTGCGGCACCGTCACGTGCGTCGAGGCGGCCAGCGAGATGGTGTAGCCGTCGGGCGCCGACCTGGCCAGCGCCTCCGTGCCGATGACGGTGTTCGCGCCGGGCTTGTTGTCGATCAGCACCTGCTGCCCCCAGGCCTCGGTCAGCTTCGCGCCCACCAGGCGCGCCACGTAGCTGGTGCTGCCGCCCGGGGCGTAAGGCACGATGAAGCGGATCGGCTTGCTGGGGTAGCTTGTGACTGCCGTCTGGGCGAGCGACGGGCCGGCCAGCGTCAGCGCGGCGACGAAGGCGAGCAGGGTTCTGATCATGGTGGACGCGCTCCTGGGGTCGGCCCGCGCCGACGGTCGGGCGCATGCCGGCGCAATGTAAGGAGCGCGCGCGCAAAGCTCCATGCGGAAATGCCCTAACGGCTGTTAGTTGGAATTAGAATGTGCCACCTCGTACCGACCGTGGCCGAAGGGGCTTGGGAGCAGCATGACCGGAGCACGAATCGACCATCAGCAGCTCGAAGGCGCCGTGGCGGCTGCCGATCTGCGCGTGCTGCTCATGGTGCTGGTTCACGCCAGCGGCGATCTGGGCTGGCTCGAACCACCGTTCTGCCCGCGGCGCGACATCCACCTGGTCGCAGACCCGGCCGCGGGGCTTGCGCCCGAGGTGCAGCAGCGCATCCGCGCGGCCGCGGTGCAAGCGCTCTCCACCGGTGCCCCGCCCGCGATCAACGACCCCGGCGACGCGCTGATGCAGCGCATGATGTCGGTCTGTCTGGGCGAGAGCGTGCCGCCCGAGTACGCGAGCCTCACGCGCGAGGAGATGGCGCTGGTGCCGAGGCGGCTTGGCTGGCCGGCGAACGTGGCGCGGCCCGCGGGACGAGACGAGCATGTGTTGATCGTTGGCGCCGGCGTCAGCGGCATCGCCCTGGGCGCCAGTCTGATCGAGCTGGGGGTGCCGTTCACCATCGTCGAGAAGGCCGGCGACGTGGGCGGTGCGTGGTTCGTCAACCGCTATCCGGGCTGCGGGGTTGACACCCCCAACCACGCCTACTCGTTCTCGTTCGGGCCCCGCTTCCTGTGGCCGCGCTACTTCTCGCGCCGCGAGGAAGTGCTGGCCTATCTGCGTCAGGTGGTCGAGGCGCTGGGCTTGCGACGCCACATCCGCCTTTCGACCCAGTTGATGGGCGCCACCTGGGACGAGGAGGCGCAGCAGTGGGTCGCGCGCCTGCGCGGGCCGGAAGGCGACAGCGAGCTGCGCTCTCGCGTCCTCGTCAGCGCCATCGGCCAGCTGAGCGACCCGCAGCTGCCGCGCATCGAAGGTGCCGGCACGTTCGCGGGCGAGAGCTTCCACTCGGCGAACTGGCCCGAGGGCTTGAAGGTCGAGGGCCGGCGCGTGGCCATCGTCGGCACCGGCGCCACCGTGATGCAGCTCGCGCCGGAGATCGCCGACTCGGTGCGCTCGCTGGCCATCTACCAGCGCTCGCCGCAATGGGCGCGCCCGATTCCCGGCTATCGTGACCCGATCGGGCCCGAGGCGCAGTGGCTGCTGGCGCACGTGCCGTACTACGCCGAGTGGTTCCGCTTCACGATGTTCTGGCGCTACGGCGACGGCTTGCTGAAGACGCTGAAGAAGGACCCGGATTGGCCACACCCGCAGCGCGCGGTCAACGCCGTCAACGACCGCCACCGCCGTGAACTGACCGACTTCATCCACGCCGAATTGGAAGGCCGGCCCGACCTGCTGGCCCAGTGCGTCCCGGACTATCCGCCCTACGGCAAGCGCATCCTGCTCGACAACGACTGGTACCGCATGCTGAGGAAGCCTGGCGTCGAACTGGTGACCGAGCCGATCCGGCGCATCGCCGGCGCCGGCATCGAAACCGCCGACGGCACGCTGCGCGAGGCCGACCTGATCGTCTACGCCACCGGCTTCAAGCTCACCGAGATGGCGGCGCGGCTGGGCATCATCGGTCGCGGCGGGCGCAGCCTGGCGCAGGCCTGGGGTGACGATGACCTGCGCGCCTACCTCGGCCTGATGGTGCCCGGCTTTCCCAACTTCTTCTGCATGATCGGGCCGGGAACTTCCTCAGGCCACGGCGGCAGCATCACCTTCCAGTCCGAGTGCCAGGCGCGCTACATCACCTCGTGCCTGGTGCGCATGGCCGAGCAGGAGGTCGGTGCGATCGACGTGCGCCCCGAGGTGCTCGACGACTACCAGCGCCGCTTCGACGCCGAACACGAGACGCTGATCTGGTCGCATCCCGGCATGTCCACCTACTACCGCAACCGCCACGGCCGCGTCTTCACGGTGCTGCCCTGGCGGCTGGTGGACTACTGGCAAGCGGCGCACGACGCCGATCTGGGCGACTTCCTTTGCACACGAGAGGTGCCGGTCAGCGCCTGACTGCGGCCCGCGCAAGGCGCAGGCCGCACACCAGCGCGGGAAGCCCCATGACCATGAATGCCTTGCCGTAGGTGAGGCCCACCTGGAGCAATCCGCCGAAGATCGCGGGGCCTGCCATCACACCGGCGAAGGTGATGACCAGCGCCGCCGACGTGGCCGTGCCCACGCTGCCCGCCGGCGCCCGCCGTGCCACCTCGGCCAGGTAGACGCCGTTCCAGCCGATGGCGCTGGCGCCGAACAGCATGTACAGCGCGAGCATCGCCGCCATCGGCCACGCGGCGGCGCCTGCGCTGGCGAACGCGCAGGCCGCCATCGACAGGCCCATGCCCGCCATCACGGGCCGCGCGCCCAGCCGGTCGGCCAGGGCGCCGGCCACCAGGCGGCCGGCGACCCCGGCGGCCTGCGTTGCGGCGAGCACCAGGCCGGCGAGCACGAGGTCGTAGCCCATCTGGCTGGTGAGGTAGGTCACCAGGTAGGTGCCCAGGCACAGCTGCAGAGCCGCGAAGCAAAACGAACTGGCGGCCAACAGCCAGCCGGGGCGATCGTCCCAGGCATGCTTCGCCGGTTGCGCCAGGTCAGAAAGACGCACGGGAGCGTGCGGCTGCCGGTCATCGTCGAACGCCGCGCGCAGCGGCTGCAGCAGCGCCGCGAGCATCACGCAGGCCGCGGCCAGCGCTGCCATCGCCGCCGGCCAGCCGGCCGCCAGCGCCAGCGAGGGCAGCAGCGCGCCGGCCAGCACCGCGCCCAGCGGCACGCCGGTCTGCTTGATCGAGAAGATCGTGGCGCGGCGCTGCGGTGGCGCCACGCGATCGAGCAGGTGCGAACTGGCCGGGTTCAGTGGACCGTAGCCCAGGCCCAGCACCAGGGCGCCGGCCGCGGTGGCCAGCGGATGGGGCACCGCCACCAGCAGCAGCGCCGCCGTGGCGCACAGCAGGCTGACCTGGCTGGTGCGCACGGCGCCCCAGCGCCGCAGCAGCGAGCCACCGGCCAGGCCGCACACCATGCTGCTGCCGTACACCAGCGCCACGAACAGCCCCACCCAGGCCGCGGGCACGCCGAGGTCCGGAGCCGCCTTCGGCGCCAGCACCGGCAGGGCCACGGTCGCGGCCGACATCAGCGCCTGCGCCGCCAGCATGGCGATGACGGCCGCTGCGATGCCCGGGCGATGCGTCACACTGGGTTCCGCTGCACGAGTTGGCGCGCGATGATGATGCGCTGCATCTCGTTGGTGCCTTCGCCGATGAGCAACAACGGCGCGTCGCGGAAGTAGCGCTCGACGTCGAACTCCGGCGAGTAGCCGTAGGCGCCGTGGATGCGCATGCATTCCAGCGCGTTCTCCATCGCCGCCTCGGTGGCGAAGTACTTCGCCATGCCGGCTTCCATGTCGCAGCGCTCGCCGCGGTCATAGGCGCGCGCGGCGGACTGCACCAGCAGCTTGGCCGCCTCCACGCGCGTGCCCATTTCGCCGAGCTTGAGCTGGATCGCCTGGTGCTCGCAGATCGGCTTGCCGAAGGTCTTGCGCTGCTGCGCGTAGGCCACCGCGTCGGTGAGCGCAGCGGTGGCCACGCCCAGGCCGCGCGCGGCGACGTTGATGCGCCCGAGTTCCAGGCCCGACAGCACCTGCTGCAGCCCGCGCCCCTCGACGCCGCCGATCAGCCGCGAGGCCGGCACGCGGTAGTCGTCGAAGCGCAGCTCGCAGGTGTCGATGCCGCGGTAGCCGAGCTTCTTCAGCTTGCGCGAGACCACGAAGCCGGGGCCCTTCTCGGCGATGAACAGGCTCATGCCCTTGTGGCGCGGCTCAGCCTCGGGGTCGGTCTTCACCAGCAGCGCGATGCAGCCGCCCTGGCCGCTGTTGGTGATCCAGGTCTTGTTGCCGTTGATGACGTAGTGGTCGCCGTCGCGCAGGGCGCGGGTGCGGATCGCCTGCAGGTCGGTGCCCGCGTCGGGCTCGGTCAGGCCGATGCCGCCGCGCAGCTCGCCGCTGGCGAAGCGCGGCAGCAGCTCGCGCCTCTGTTCGTCGGTGCCGCTGCGCAGCACGGCGGCGGCCATGATGAGGTGCGAGTTGATGATGCCCGACAGCGACATCCACACCGACGCGATGCGCGCCACCACCGCCGCGTAGGTGGCGGTGCTCAGGCCGAGCCCGCCGTACTCGACCGGGATGATGCAGCCGAACAGGCCCATCTCCTTCATGCGCTCGACGATCGCCGAGGGGTACTCGTCGGCCTGCTCGAGCCGCTTCACGTGCGGGCGCACCTCCACGCGCAGGAAGCGGTCGATGGCGTCGAGGATCGCGCCGTCGTGTTCGTTGCCGGCGTCCATCGTGCGCGTCATCCGCGTGCCGCGAGGTCGGCCTGCAGCGAGGCGGCGGCATGGCCCTTGCCGATCGCGAGCACCCGTTCGCGCACCTGCGCCGCGCGCTCCGGTGATGCCACCAGCGCCATGTTCTCGTCGTACTTGCGCACCACCTCGGCATTCGTGATCGGGCGTTCTTCGCCGCCGCGGTTGACGTGCTCGCGATGGCGCAGTTCGCGCCCGTCGTCCAGCGTGACGATCACTTCGCCCGAGTAGTACTTCGGGAAGGGCGAGTCGGGGTCCACCTGGTACTGCACCTTCGCGGCGAGCGCGAGCGTGGCTTCGTCGCGCAGCGCCGATTCGTCCAGCTCGGCCAGGCCGAAGCGGCCGCGGATCAGCGCCGTTGCCACGATGTAGGGGATGCTGAACTGCGCGTCGTAGCTGTTCTGCGGGCGCTTCTTCGTGGCCACCGGCTCGCACACCGTCTTCACCACCTCGGCCGGCACGAGCGCGCGCACGCTGCGGATCTGTTGCGGGCGCAGGCCGTGGCGCTCGCGCAGGAGCGCCGCCGCGTCGGCACAGGCATGCGTGAAGTGGCAGGCCGGCAGCGGCTTGACGTTCACCTTGGCCAGCTCCCACACCTCGCCCAGGCCGGCGGTGGCCAGGCCCAGATCGCCGTCGCGCGCGAGCGGCCCGAGGTGGCTGTTGAAGAGGCCGAAGCGGCCCTCGTAGGCCTGCTTGGGGCCGACGAAGCCGTGGCGTGCCATGGTGGCAGCCGTGAGGCCGGCGGCGGCTGCCCAGCCCGGGTGCATGCGCTTGGTCCAGGCGCCGTCCTGCAGGAACTCCATGCTGCCGGATCCCATGGACAGCGCGATGCCCTGCGCCGAAGCGAGCTGCGCCGCGCTCAGGCCCAGGAGCCGTCCGGCCACTAGCGTGCAGGCGAAGGCACCGATGAGACCGGTGGGGTGAAAGCCAACCTGGTGGAAGCCGCCCTTGGCCACCGAAGCCAGGCGCGCGCCGACCTCCATGCCACAGACATAGGCGGCGAGCATCGCCTCCCCGTCGAGCCCCGCCTGGGCCGCGCTGCCCAGCGCGCAGGGGAAGGTGCTGGCGGTGGCGTGGATGACGCCGGCGGCATGGGTATCGTCATAGTCGAGGCCGTGGATAAGGATGCCGTTCATCAGCATCGCGTCGCGCGGAGCCAGTCGGGCCATGAGCCCGATAGTCGGGGTGTTACCGCCCTGGCCCGACAGCTCCTGCACCGCCGACAGCGAGCGGTGCGCGAAGTCGTAGTGCGTGGAAGCATGGGCAATGCCCACGGCGTCGAGGATCAGGTGGCGTGCCCGTTCCAGCACCGGTGCTGGAATGTCCTGCGGACGAAGTCTTGCTCCGAAGTAGGCGAGCGTCTGGGCGATGGTCTGTTGGGTCTGCTTGCTCATGACCTGCTTCCGGGTCCTAAGACCATCGAGACGAAGTCGGGGTGGCATCCAGAAGATGCCGGCGGCGGATCACCGGGCAGTATATCGACCAAACCGAACAGCTGTTAGGTATGATGCCTGGCTGATCCGAGGAGCAGCCATGAACGACACCCCAAGCGCCCCGGTCGTGGGCGTGGACAGGCAGGGCCACGTCGCGATCGTCGAGATCCGCCGCCCGCCGCACAACTACTTCGATGCCGCGATGATCCAGGGCATTGCCGATGCGTTCGAAGCCCTGGAGGCGGAGGCTGCTTGCCGGGCCATCGTGCTGTGCTCGCAAGGAAGCGCCTTTTGCGCCGGCGCCAACTTCGCCACCCGAGATGCGGCGCCACCCCAGAAGAGCCCACGCGCGGTCAATCCGTTGTATTTCGAGGCTGTCCGACTCGTTGCCTGCACCAAGCCGGTGGTGGCTGCGGTGCATGGTCCGGCCATCGGGGGCGGCTTGGGCCTGGCCCTGGCCGCGGACTTTCGCGTGAGTTGCCCAGAGGCCCGCTTCTCGGCCAACTTCAACCGGCTGGGCATTCATCCCGGCTTCGGCTTGTCCTACATGCTGCCGCGCCTCGTGGGTCAGCAGCAGGCGTCACTGTTGTTCTACACGGGCCGGCGCATCGGCGGCGAAGAGGCGCTGCGCATCGGCTTGGCGGACCAACTGGTGCCGCAGGGCGAGGTGCGCGGCAAGGCGATCGAACTGGCCGAAGAGATCGCCGCTTCGTCCCCCATCGCTGTGCAGTCCACGCGCGCCACATTGCGCGCTGGCTTGGTCGAGCAGTTCCGGCTCGCGGTCGCGCGCGAGAGCATCGAACAGAACGGGCACTTCGAAACGGCCGACTTCCAGGAAGGCGTCAAGGCCATGTCCGAGCGGCGGACGCCGCGCTTTCAGGGCCGTTGATGCGGTCTCGGCGTCAGGGCGTCGGGCCCGGCCAGCTTCGAAGTTGAAACCGAGCCAGGCCCGATCGGTCAGACGCGCTTGGCGCAATCAAAAGGCATGGCGAACTCCGACGGCCAATCCGTTGACTTTGGCATTGGCGACGATTACGTTGCCAATGCCCGAAAAGTTACCGTTCCCCCAAAGCGGGGCAATGCCAAGGTCGTTGTTGTCGGCGAATCCGGCCAGAACGTACAAGGCCGTGCGCTTGGACAGCAGGTAGTCCGCGTTCAGGACGAGAAGCTTGCTGGTGGTCGCCGTACCGACCTTCTCCTTGACGGTCCAGTACTGGGCGGCCAGTGTCAGAAGGTCCGCGGCCTTGAAGCTCGCGCCCACCGTGCGCAGCTCGGAGTCGACGAATCCCACCACGCCCTCGGTGTTGTTCACCCGATTGGCGCCCGCATGCAGCTTGAAAGTTCCGAAGTCGTATACCCCCGACAGCATCGTCCATTTGATGGCCTTGCCGGCGAGATTTTTGTCCTGCTGATGGCTCAAGGACACCGACAGCGGGCCTTGGTCGTAGCGCAAGTTGCCCCCGACGTTGTTGCCGACGACACTTTCGCCAAGGGCGAAGTGGACCGAAAAGCTGACCGGACCGAACCGGGGACTGTCGTAACGGATCTGGTTGCTGTTCCAGAAGTCGTTGCTGATCCCCTGGGACAGCAGCGTCAATCCCATGCCGGTGTTGATGCCGGAGGGCGTCGCGCTCAGCGTGTCTGCCTGCTTGATGACCGCGGCCGTGTAGTTCCGACCCAATGTGATTTCGCCAATGGGTCCTCGGACGCCGACATAAGCATTGCGGCGAAAGAAGGCGGTGCCGAGGGCAGCGGCGCATCCGGCGACTGGATTGCAGGCCCCGGAACTGGCCCCACCCGCCACGGAGCCCGACTTGATGTCGAGCGGCGCCTCGAGATTGAAGGTGGCCAGCCACCCATCGCCCAGATCTTCCGAACCGCGGAAACCGAGGCGCGAAGAACTGCCCGTGTCGGTATTCACCTTGTTCATGCTTGCGTCTGCACTGGTAGCCCGGCTGAAACGCGCGGGCGCGGCATCCAACAGTCCGTAGACCGTCACGCTGGTTTGTGCCTGGGCACTGGCGGCGAGAAGGACGGCAGAACATGCGAAACTTGCTCGGTTGAACATTCTGAGTCTCCTATGGGTGACCGGCTGAGCCGGCTTGGCTGGTTTGGATTGGATGGACAGGGCCTGATAGGCCTGGATCGGGTGTCGCTTCCGGGTCGGGTGCGACTCGTTGGGTTGTACCGATGGCGCCCGATCGACGCCTTGGCAACTCGAAGGTATGTATTGCGCTCAGGCCGGCGGGTGAAGTACCGGTGGAAGACCTGAGTGAACCGGGTCTGGCCGCTGTCGGTCTTCGACACCGGGTCTGTGAGCGACGGCGCTCGATGCATGGCGCCGGCATCCGAAGCGATCACCACAGAACTGGACTTTGTGGTGATGGGCTTTTCGTCGGACACTGCAAATCGTTGTTACTGCACCGTCAGGTTGAGGGACCGGATGAGTGGGCCCCACAACGCGAGTTCGCCGCCGATGACCCGCGTCAGCTCCTGGGGTCCGCCGAAAGCCACGTCCAGGCCCAGCGCCGAGAGGCGCTCGCCGGTGTCCTGCGCGGCGGCGGCCAGCTCCAGTTCGCGCGTCAGCCGTTGGTGAACGGCCGGCGGCAACCCGGGCGGTGCCACCACACCCATCCAGCCCCGAAACTCATAGTCGGGCACGGTTTCGGCGATGGCAGGCAGGCCGGGGTAGAGCTTGTGGCGGCTGCGCCCCGTCGTGGCCAGCAGGCGCAGCTTGCCGGCGGCCGCCAGCGGCCCGGCGCTGTTGGGCGCGTCGAAGACGAACTGCAGGGCGCCGCCCATCAGATCGTTGATCGCCAGCGCCGTGCCGCGGTAGGGAACGTGCGTGAGCTTCACGCCGGCCTTGGCCGCGAGCAGTTCGCCGCTCAGGTGGTTGGTCGAACCGATGCCGGCCGAGCCGTAGCTCAGCGTGCCGGGCTGCGCGCGCGCGGCCGCGAGCAGATCGGCCAGCGAGCGCCAGGGGCTGTCGGCGCGCACCGCCAGCACGTTGACGTAGTCGCAGACCTTGGCCACTGGCGTGAGGTCCTTGAGCGGGTCGTAGCCGACGCTCTTGTACAGGCTCGGCCCGATGCTGAGCGACGCCGTATGCGCGAAACCGATCGCGTAGCCGTCGGCGGACATCTTCGACAAGCGCGCGACGGCCAGCGTGCTGCCGGCGCCGGGCACGTTTTCGACGATGACGGTCTGGCCGAGCTGCGCCTGCAGGCGGCTCGCGAACAGGCGCGTCACGCCATCGGCCGGCCCGCCGGGGGCGAAGCCGACCAGGAAACGCAGCGGGCGAGATGGATAGGCGGCTTCCTGCGCGCCAGCGGCCCGGGGCAGCAGCGCCGCGGCGAGGCCGCCGAGCAGGCAGTGGCGACGCGAATGGTTCATTCGAAGCTCCCGTGCAGCTCTCTCAGTACGAGCGCGGCAATCCCATCACGTGCTCGGCGATGTAGTTCAACACCATCTCGCGGTTCAGCGGCGCCGTGCGCAGCAGCCGCACCAGACCGTACAGGTCGTAGATGCCGTACTCCTTGGTGAAGCCGTTGCCGCCGTGGGTCTGGATCGCCGCGTCCACGGCATGGATGCCGGCTTCGGCGGCGGCGTACTTGGCGATGTTGGCGTACTCGCCGCTGGGCAGGCCGTGGTCAAAGGCCCAGGCCGCCTGCCGCGCCATCAGCGAAGCCATTTCGATTTCGCTGTGGGCAATGGCCAGCGGATGCTGCACGCCCTGGTAGGCGCCGATTGGCGTCTTGTTGAAGAGCTTGCGGTCGTTGGCATAGGCCACCGCCTTCTTCAGCGCGAAGCGGCCGACGCCGGTGCACAAGCCCGACAGGATGATGCGCTCCGGGTTGAGCGTGTCGAACAGGATGCCGAAGCCCTTGCCGACCTCGCCCAACACGTCGTCCTCGGTCAGGGCGACATCGTCGAAGAACACCTGCCACTGCGTCTCGGGCACCGGGAAGGCCACCGGGATCAGGGTCTTACTGATGCCCTTCTTCTTCATGTCGACCATGAAGATGGTGAAGCCGTCGGTCTTCTTGGTCACTTCGGCACGCGGCGTGGTGCGGGTGACCACCATCGCATAGTCGGCGCGGTTGGCATCGGTGATGAACACCTTCTGGCCTGAGAGGCGGAAGCCGCCCTTGCCGTCGGGCTTGGCGATGCTGGTGATCTCCATCGAGTTCGAGCCGGCGTTCGGCTCGGTGATGGCGAAGCAGAAACGGATCTCGCCCGCGCAGCCGCCCGGCAGCAGACGGCGCTTCATGGTCTCGTTGGCGTGCTTGGCCAGCAGGCCCATGGTCATCGTCGGGCCCACCACCAGGTTCAGCAGCGGGATGCCGTTGTTGGCCAGGCCCTCCATGAACAGCAGCATCTCGGTCATGCCCTGGCCGGCGCCGCCGTAGGCCTCGGGCACCATGATGCCGAGGAAGCCGTCGTCGGTGATCTGCTTGTACAGCTCGGCCGGCGGCTCGCTCTTCTCGGCGTACCTTTTCCAATAGACATGGTCGAAGCGCTGCGACACGCGGTCGCCGTACTCGTAGACCATGCGCTGTTCCTGGGTTAGGGCGAAGTCCATGGCGTTGCCTCCTGGAAACTCAGCGATTGGCCGAAGGGAAGTTGGGAGCGCGCTTTTCCTTGACGGCGGCGACGCCCTCCTTGGCGTCTTCGCCCAGGAAGCACAGCATCTCCATCGCCAGCGAGCTCTCGAAGATCGGCCGCGCCATGTTCATCCAGCCGTTGAGCGAGCGCTTGGTGAAGCGGATCGCCTGCTGGCTGCCGGCGGCCAGCTTGTCGGCGACTTCCATCGCCTTGTCCATCAGCTGCGCGCGCGGCACGCACAGGCTGACCAGGCCGATGCGCTCGGCCTCCTTGCCCGACACGAACTCGGCCGTCATCAGGTAGTACTTGGCCTTGGCCATGCCGCACAGCAGCGGCCAGCAGATGGCCGCGTGGTCGCCGGCGGCCACACCGAGCTTGACATGGCCGTCGGTGATCTTGGCTTCCTCGGCCATGATGCTGATGTCGGCCATCATCGCCACCGCCAGCCCGGCGCCGACCGCCACGCCATTGATCGCCGAGATCACCGGCTTGTCGCAGGCCATCACGTTGTAGACGATGTCCGAGGCCTCGTTCATCACCATGTTGATGGTGTCCGCGTTGCCGACCATGTTGGTGATCCAGGACAGGTCGCCGCCGGCCGAGAACGCGCGGTCGCCGGCACCGGTGATCACCGCCACCTTGGTCTTGGGGTCGTCGTTGACGACGCCCCACACCTTCGTCAGCTCCCAGTGCAGGCGGCCGTTGGTGGCGTTCATCACCTCTGGGCGGTTGATGGTGATCAGCAGCACGCCGTTGGGCTTGGCGTCGAACTTGAGGAACTGGAAGTCGGAGTAGTTCATTGAAGCATTCCTTGTGCAAGAAGCTGGAAGTGAAGGGGGCGGATTCAGACGGGATCCCACGAGAACACGACGGCCGAGCTCTCGAGCGGGAAGAAGTTGGGCTTCATCGCGGGCAGCACGCGCTCGGCGATCGTCTCGGGCGTCCAGCCCTCGGCGGTGTGCATGCCGCGCACGGGCCGCGGCTGGCTCATCAGGAAGATCTCGTTGCCGCGCACGGCGAAGATCTGCGAGGTGACCTCGGCCGCGGCGTCGCTGGCCAGGAAGGCGGCCATCGGCGCGATCTGCGCGGTGTCGAGCTTCTTGAGCTTCTCCACGCGGGCCTGCTGCTCGGGCGTGTCGGTCGGGATCGAGCCGATCATGCGGCTCCACGCGAACGGCGAGATGCAGTTGGAGCGCACGTTGTAGCGCTTCATGTCGCCGGCGATCGAGCGCGAGAGCGCGACGATGCCCAGCTTGGCCGCGCCATAGTTGGCCTGTCCCAGGTTGCCGATCAGCCCCGAGGTGGAGGTCATGTGCACGTAGGCGCCCGAGTTCTGGGCCTTGAAGTGCGTGGCTGCCGCGCGCGAGACGTAGAAGCAGCCGTTGAGGTGCACGTCGATGACCGCCTTCCACTCCTCTTCCGACATGGCGAAGAAGAAGCGGTCGCGCAGGATGCCGGCGTTGTTGACGACGATGTCGATGCGGCCGAAGTGGTCCAGCGCGCACTGCACGATGCGGCCGGCCGAAGCCCAGGTGGACACGCTGTCGGTGGACAGCGCGGCGTGGCCGCCCATGGCCTTGATCTCGTCGACCACCTGCTGGCCCAGGCTCGCGTCCTGGCCTTCGCCCGCGACCGAGGCGCCGATGTCGTTGACGACGACCTTGGCGCCCTGGGCGGCCATCTCGAGCGCGATGTCGCGGCCGATGCCCCGGCCCGATCCGGTGACCACGGCCACCTTGTCTTTCAGCATGCTGCCTTTGTGCACGGCGATGTTTCCTTTGTGCGGATGAACGAATGGGGAACGGCGTGCGCGCGATCAGCTGGGAAGCTGGAGCACCGCGCCTGCCAGGATGTTGCGCTGGACCTCGTTGCTGCCGCCGTAGATCGTGGCCGGGCGCGCGTTGTAGAAGGTGGTGAGCACGTCGATCGTGCCACCGTCGGTGGGCACGTCGCCCGGCGTGCCGCCGCTGGCGCCGGCGATCTCGACCAGCAGGTTGGCCAGCCGCGAGTACGTTTCGGTGGCGAAGATCTTGAGCATCGAGACCTCGGGGCCCAGTGCCTCGCCGCGCTTGACCTGCTCGACGAAGCGCGCGTAGAGCGTGCCCAGGTCGGCCACGTCCAGCGCCAGCTGCGTGAAGCGGTCGCTGAACACCGGATCGTCGAGCAGCCCCAGCGCAGCCGCGGCCTCTTCGACGCGCGACAGCGCGTACTGGCTCTGCTTGGGGCTGCCGAGGAAGATGCGCTCGAAGCCGAGCAGCGCCTTGGCGATCGTCCAGCCCTTGTTCAGCTCGCCGACGATGTTGGCGCGCGGGACGCGCACCTTGTCGAGGAAGACCTCGCAGAAGTCTTCGGCGCCCGCGATGTTGCGGATGGGCCGCACCGTGATGCCGGGGCTCTTCATGTCGGCCAGCAGGAAGCTGATGCCTTCCTGCTTCTTGGCCGCCTTGTCGGTGCGCACGAGCAGGAAGATGTGGGTTGCGTCCTGCGCCAGCGTGGTCCAGATCTTCTGCCCGGTGACGATGAAGTCATCGCCGTCGGCCACCGCCTCGGTGCGCAGGCTGGCGAGGTCGGAACCGGAGTTCGGTTCCGAGTAGCCCTGGCACCAGATGTCCTGGCAGGCCAGGATGCGCGGCAGGTACTGAGCGCGCTGCGCGTCGGTGCCGTGCTGGATGAGCAGCGGGCCGACCATGGTGATGCCCATGTCGGGGGCGCGTGCCACGCCGTGGCGCTCTTGCTCCTCGATGAACGCGATCAGCTTGTCCGGCGCCAGCCCCATCCCGCCGTGCCGCGCGGGCCAGCTCGGGGCCAGCCAGCCGTGGGCTGCGAGCTTCAGCGTCCAGGGGCGGATCTCGTCCCAGCGCAGGCGTCGCTTGGGGTAGCGCAGGTGTTCCGGGTAGTGCTGCTGGAAGAAGGCGCGCACCTCGGCACGGAAGGCCTCGGTGTCCATCGTGTTCCAGTCTCGGACCATGCTCGACGCGCTCATCGTGCCGTGCCCTCCGCGCCAGCGTTGCCGCCATCGCCATGGTGCCGTGTCAGCGCGGCGTAGCGGCGCCGCTGCTGCGCGGCGTTGCCGAGCCACGCCGACAGCACGAGCGCGCGCTGAAGGTACAGCCCGAGGTCGTGTTCGTCGGTGACGCCGATCGCGCCGTGCATCTGCACCGCCTCGCGTCCGACGGTCAGCGCCGCCTCCGAGCAGCGCGCCTTCACGCGCGCCGCCAGTTGCGCGCGCTCGTCGCCGGTGATGCCGCGGTCGAGCTCGGCCAGCGCGTGCTCGAGCAACGCGCTGCTCAGCTCGCGCTGCACGAGCAGGTCCACGGCACGGTGCTGCAGGGCCTGGTAGCTGCCGATCGGTTTGCCGAACTGCTTGCGCGTGCGCAGGTAGTCCAAGGACATGTCCAGCATCCGGCGCGCGCAGGCGAGCAGTTCCACCCCGGCCATGACAAGAGCCTCGTCGCAGGCGGCGGCGAAGGCCGCGCGCGCCCGCTCGCCGCTGGCCAGCAGGTGGCTGGCTGGCAGAACCACGTTGTCGAGTTCGAGGCGGGCCGCGAAGCTGCCGTCGGCCTGACGCTGCAGTTCGCGGCTGAACCCCACGGCTTCGGCCGGCAGCCAGACCAGCGCCAGACCGTCGGACGACGAGGCGGTGACGATGTAGCCGTTCGCCCCGGCTCCGGGCCGCACATGCAGCTTGCGGCCGCTCAGCCGCAGCCCGGACCCGTGGCGTGCACACACGGCGGCCGGCTCTGCGGGGTGGCCGTGACGGTCGAAGCTGGCGGCCCCGGCGGCGTCCTCCTGCCAGGCCACCGCAGGCAGCAACTGCCCCGCTGCCGTCCGTTCCAGCAACTGCGCGGCCAGGCCGCCTTCACCGCAGCGCGCCAGCAGGCGGCCGGCGAACACGATGACCGGGGTCACCGGCTCGGGCGCTGCCTGCGCCGACAGCGCCGAGACCACCTCGGCCATTTCGGTCAGGCCCTGACCATAGCCGCCGGCCGACTCGGGCGCGAGCAACCCGGTCCAGCCCTGCTGGGCCAGCGCCGCCCAGAACCGCAGGTCGAACCCGGGGGCCTTGCCG
Source organism: Rubrivivax sp. (assembly GCA_044226255.1). Taxonomy (GTDB): domain Bacteria; phylum Pseudomonadota; class Gammaproteobacteria; order Burkholderiales; family Burkholderiaceae_C; genus Rubrivivax. The sequence goes on along the minus strand of JBGAHJ010000010.1, from coordinate 49,596 downwards.
CGCAGGGCGCGGGAACGGGAGGCAGGCGATTCCTTGCCGACGAAGGCAGAGGCACTCGCGCGCAGCAGGGCGCGTTCTTCGACTCGATCGGCCGGTGAGGCCAGGGTGGCAGCGGTCATGGGGCGAAAGTCTGTCGATCAATACGACTTGGGCAGGCCGAGTACTTTCTCGGCGATGAAACACAGGATCAGCTGCGGGCTGATCGGCGCGACGCGCGGGATCAGCATCTCGCGCAGATAACGTTCGACCTGATACTCCTTGGCGTAGCCGAAGCCGCCCAGCGTGGCCATGGCGCGCTGGCAGGCGGCGAAGCCGGCTTCCGCGGCCATGTACTTGGCGGCATTGGCATCGGCGCCGCAGTCGAGCTTCTGGTCGTACTTCCAGGCCCCGCGCATCGCCATCAGCCACGCCGCTTCCAGCTCCATCCAACTCTGCGCCAGCGGATGCTGGATGGCCTGGTTCTGGCCGATCGGGCGGTCGAAGACGATGCGCTCGCGCGCGTAGCGGGTGGCGCGTTCGAGCGCGGCCTGCCCGAGCCCGACCGCCTCGCCGGCGATCAGGATGCGCTCCGGATTCATGCCATGCAGGATGTACTCGAAGCCGCGGCCTTCTTCGCCGATGCGGTCTTCCACCGGCACTTTCAGGCCGTCGATGAAGAGCTGGTTGGAGTCCACCGCGTGGCGGCCCATCTTCTCGATCTCGCGCACCTCGACGAACCGGCGGTCGAGGTCGGTATAGAACAGGCTCAGCCCGAGCGTCGGCTTGGCGCACTGTTCCACCGGCGTGGTGCGCGCCAGGATCAGCATCTTGTTGGCGACCTGCGCGGTGGAAATCCACACCTTCTGGCCGCTCAGCACGTAGTGCTCGCCGCTGCGCTCGGCGCGCGTCTTGAGCTTGGTGGTGTTGAGGCCGGTGTTCGGCTCGGTCACCGCGAAGCAGGCCTTGTGCTGGCCGGCGATCAGCGGCGGCAGCATGCGGCGCTTCTGCTCGTCGGTGCCGAACACCACGACCGGCTGCAAGCCGAAGATGTTCATGTGCACCGACGAACAGCCCGACAGGCCTGCGCCCGAACGCGCGATGGCGGCCATCATCACGGTAGCCTCGGAGATGCCCATGCCGCTGCCGCCGTACTCGGCCGGCATGCAGATGCCCAGCCAGCCGCCGGCGGCGAGCGCGTCGTACAGCTCGAAAGGGAAGCCGCCGTCGCGGTCGTGCGCGAGCCAGTAGTCGTCGCCGAAACGATCGCAGATCTTGCCGATCGCCTCGCGGATCGCCTCATGCTCGCGGTTGTCGGTGAAGTCCATCGTCGTGGCGCTCCAAGCTCAGAACGTCATGGCCAGGCGCGTGCCCTGGTCGATGGCGCGCAGCGCGTCGAGTTCGGCCGCGAGCTCGGCGCCGCCGATCACCGCCGGCTCCACGCCGAGTGCGCGCAGCTCGTCAGCGATCCCGGCCTCGGACTCCTGGCCGGCGCATACCACCACCGTGTCCACCTCGAGCAGCCGCGGCTCGCCGTTGATGAGCAGGTGCAGCCCGGCATCGTCGATGCGCTCGTAGGTGCAGCCACTCAGCGCCTTCAGCCCGCGCTGCTCCAGGCGCGCGCGCAGCGCCCAGCCGGTGGTGAGGCCCAGCGTGGTGCCGGGCTTGTTGGGCCTGCGCTGCAGCAGCGTCACCATGCGCCAGGGTGCGGGGCGCCGCGGCTCGCGCAACCCGCCGGGGTTGTGTTCGGCGAGGTCGACACCCCAGTCCGCGAAGAACTGGTTCGCTGCGCCGCCACCACCCGACTGTTCATGGGGCTGCGGACGGGCCGCGGGATCGCACTCGGCGTGCAGCAGGTATTCGGCGACGTCGAAGCCGATGCCGCCGGCGCCGATGACGGCCACGCGTCGGCCCGCACTGCGGCGCCCCGACAGCAGTTCCGCATAGCCGACGACCTTGGGGTGGTCGATGCCGGCGATGTCGGGCCGGCGCGCACGCACGCCGGTGGCGACCACAACGCGGTCGAAGCCGCCGGCGGCGATCTCGGCAGCGGTCGGGCGCGCGCCCAGCCGCAGCTGCACGCCATGCTCGGCCACGCGCGTGTCGAAGTAGCGCAGCAGCTCATGGAACTCTTCCTTGCCGGGAACGGCGCGCGCCAGGTTGAGCTGGCCGCCAATGGCCGGCCCGGCCTCGAACAAGGTGACGGCGTGACCCCGTTCGGCGGCCGTGACCGCGCAGGCCAGGCCCGCCGCGCCGGCGCCCACCACCGCAACCCGGCGCTTCGCCTTCGGCGCCGGCATGGCGGCGAACTCCAGCTCGCGCCCGGCACGCGGATTCACCAGGCACGACGTGGGCTTGCCCGTGAAGATGAAGTCCAGGCAGGCCTGGTTGCAGGCGATGCAGGTGTTGATGGCCTGCGGCCGGCCGGCCGCGGCCTTGCGCACGAAATCGGCATCGGCGAGGAAGGGGCGCGCCATCGACACCATGTCGGCGTCGCCCGACGCGATGATGTCCTCGGCGACCTCGGGCGTGTTGATGCGGTTGGACAGGATCAGCGGAATCTTCAGCGCGCGCTTGATCCGCGCGCCCACGGCGCGGAAGGCCGCGCGGGGCACGAGGTAGGCGATGGTCGGCACCTTGGCTTCATGCCAGCCGAAGCCGGTGTTGATGAGGTCGGCGCCCGCGGCTTCGATGGCGCGGGCGAGCGTGGTCACCTCGTCGGCGGGCGCGCCGCCGTCCACCAGGTCGAGCGCCGACAGGCGGTACATGATCAGCGCCTGCGGCCCCAGGCGCTCGCGCGTGCGCCGCACGATCTCCACCGGCAGGCGGTGGCGGTTCTCCATGCTGCCGCCGAACTCGTCGCTGCGGTCGTTGCAGCGGGTGGTGCTGAACTGGCTGATGAGGTAGCCCTCGGACCCCATCACCTCCACGCCGTCGAAGCCGGCGTGCACGGCCAGCTCGGCGCAGCGCACGTAGTCGTCGATGGTGCGCCAGACCTCCTCGGTGGCCAGCGTGCGTGGCACGCGGCGATTGATGGGCGAGGGGATGCCCGAGGCGCCGACCAGATTGCCCACCTTGGCGTAGCGGCCGGTGTGCAGGACCTGCAGCACGATCTTGCCGCCCTCGGCATGCACCGCGTCGGCGATCGGGCGCAAGGCGTCGGCCTGCTCGGGCGTGGCCAGCATCGGTCCGTGCTCATCCAGCCGAGCCGCGGAGTTCATGGCGTAGCCGCCGGTGGCGATCAGGCCGGCACCGCCGCGCGCGCGCTCGGCGTAGAAAGCGGCCAGGCGCGCCGTGCTGCCATCCACGTGCTCCAGGCCAGTGTGCATGGAGCCCATCAGCGTGCGGTTGCGCAGGGTGTGGCGCCCGGCCTGCAGAGGGGCGAGCAGATGGGGGAACGCGGGTATCGATGGGCGCATCGCAATTCGGCTGGCAGGTGAGACAACTAACGAATGTTCGATAGGTATGCTATCCTAGCGCTTTGGCCGGGTATCGTCGCTGCAATGCGCTACGGGTTTGCCCGCAGCGTCGAACAGGCAGTGCCGCGCCGCCGCCCTTCATCGCTTGCCGCCCACCCGCATGTCCAGTGCTTCGAACCCTTCCACCGACCTCTACCTCGCGCCCGGGCGCTGCGTCGACAGCGATCACCCTGCGGTGCAGGCCTTCGCGCATGAACACGCGCGCAGCTCGATGCCCGCGCGCGAAATCGCCGTGCGGCTGTACTACGCGGTGCGCGACGGCTTTCGCTACGACCCGTACTTCTTCGACATGTCGGAGCAGGGGCTCAAGGCCAGCCACGTGATCGCCAACGGCCGCGGCTTCTGCGTGCCCAAGGCGGCGCTGCTCGCGGCGTCGGCGCGTGCGATGGGCGTTCCGGCGCGCCTGGGCTTCGCCGACGTGCGCAACCACCTGACGAGCCCGCGGCTGCTGGACATGATGAAGACCGATGTCTTCGCGTTCCACGGCTTCGCCGAACTGCTGATCGACGGCCAATGGGTCAAGGCGACGCCGGCCTTCAATCTGGCGTTGTGCGAGAAGGCCGGCGTCAAGCCGCTGGAGTTCGACGGCACGGCCGATTCGATCTTCCACGAGTTCGACACCCAGGGCCGCCGCCACATGGAATACATCCGCGAGCGCGGCAGTTTTGCCGACATTCCCCGGCGCGAGATGCTCGCCGTCTTCGCGCAGACCTACCCGGCCTTCGAAAGCTGGATGAGCAATGCCGGCGGCGGCGACTTCGAGCAGGAGGTGAGCCCTGGCGCCGCCAACTGACGCGCCTGCGGCGCGGGCGCAGCGCATCGAGTTTGCCGGCTTCGACGGCGGTGCCTGGGTGGCCGATGTCGCCGGGCCGCAGCAGGCGCCGACGGTGCTGCTGATGCACGGCGGGGGCCAGACCCGCCATGCCTGGCACGGCACGGCGCTGGCGCTGGCGCGGGCCGGCTGGCGCGCGGTGGCGCTGGACCTGCCGGGCCATGGCGAATCGGCGTGGTCGCCTCAGGGCGACTACCACGTCGACAAGCTGGCGGCCGACGTGGCGCGGCTGTGCGGTGGCCTCGGTTCGCCGCTGGCCATCGTCGGCGCGTCGCTCGGCGGCATGATCGGCATGGCGCTGGTTGGCCGCGCCGATGCACCGGCCGTTGCCGCGCTGGCGCTGGTGGACGTGGGCCCCTGGCTCGAATCGGCGGGGGTCGATCGCATCGTCGGCTTCATGCGCGCCCACCCCGACGGGTTCGCCTCGCTCGAGGATGCGGCGCAACACATCGCGGCCTACCGAGGCCGGCCGGTGCAGGCGCATCCGCGCGGGCTTGGCAAGAACCTGCGACGCAACGCCGCCGGGCGCTGGGTGTGGCATTGGGATCCGCGGCTCATGAACGACGAGAACCACAGCCACCGCAACGACCCGGACTACCTCGCGCGCTCGCTCGCGCGCTACCGCGGGCAGGTGGCGCTGGTGCGGGGCGGCCGCAGCGACGTCATCAGCGCCGCCGGGGCGGCGCGCTTTTGCGCCGAGTTCCCGCGCGCGCGCTTCTATGAGCTGGCCCAGGCCGGCCACATGGTGGCCGGCGACGCCAACGACGTGTTCACGGCGAGCCTGATCGACTTCCTCGACACGGCCATGCCCGCCGCCCGCGCGGGCGCCACGGCAGCGTCTGCAACGCCCAAGGAGAGCACCGCGTGAGCCTTCGCTCCTTCACCCTGTTCGATCGCATCGAGCGCAACGCCCGCCTCCACGGGCAGCGCACGGCCTACAGAGCCGATGGTGTCCGCGTGACGCACGCCGAGTACGCCCAGCGTGTGCAACGGCTGTCCTGCGGCCTGGCCGCCGCCGGGGTGTCCGCAGGCGACCGCATCGCCATCGTCGCCCACAACGGAGCGCTCTACCTGGACCTGTTCGGCGCCGCTGCGCGCCTGGGCGCCATCGTCGTGCCGGTGAACTGGCGCCTGGCGGCCGACGAGGTGGCCCACGTGCTGGCCGACACCGCGCCCCGGGTGGTGATCGCGGCGCCCGACCTCCTGGCGTCATTGGCGAACGCCGATCTCTCCGCCATGCGCACCTTTTCCGCCGGGGTCGACGCGGCCGGCTGGCCGGCAGCGGCCACGCTGTACCGCGATGACCCTGCGCCACCGCCGGCCGTCGTCGACGACACCGCCGGGCTGCTGATCGTCCACACCGCAGCCGTCGGCGGCAAGGCGCGTGGTGCCCTGCTGTCGCACCGCGGCCTGCTCGAGGGCGCGGCACGCGCTGCGCAGGGCTGGGGGCTGACGCCGCAGGACGTGCATGTGGGCGTGCTGCCGCTGTTCCACATCGCCGGGATTGCGATGTGGATGGCACTGCAGGCGACCGGCGGCTCCACGATCGTGATGCCGCGCTTCGACCCGAAGGCGGTGGTGGAGGCGATCGAGCGCGAAGGCGGCAGCGTGATGGGATCGTTCCCGCCCATGCTGGCCGGCGTGCTGGACGCGGCGGCGGCGGCCGGGTCGGCGCTGAAGGCGCTGCGCGTGGTCAGCGGACTGGAGTCGCCTGAGACGCTGGCGCGATTTGCCGCCGCTTGCCCGCACGCCGACTTCTGGGTCGGCTACGGCCAGACCGAGACCTCGGGCTCGATCTCCACGGCGCGCCTGTCCGAACGCCCGGGCAGCGCCGGGATTCCAGTGGACGGCCACGTCGTGGCCATCGTCGACGACGAAGACCATCTGTTGCCCCCTGGTGCCACCGGCGAGATCGTCGTGCGCGGGCCGATGGTGTTCCTGGGCTACTGGCAGCGCGATCCAGACAACGCGTTCACCTTGCGCAACGGCTGGCACCACACCGGCGACATGGGGCGCCTGGATGCCGACGGCTACCTCTGGTACATGGGGCGCTCGCCGGCCAAGGAACTGATCAAGCCGGGCGGCGAGAACGTCTATCCGGCCGAGGTGGAGCGCACCCTGGCCGAGCACCCGGCGGTGGCCGCCGCTGTGGTGTTCGGCGTGCCCGACGCGCAGTGGGGCGAGGCGGTGAAGGCCGTCTGCGAGGCCAGACCGGGCACGAGCGTCGCGAGCGAGGCGCTGATCGAGTTCGTCGGCCAGCGCATCGCGCGCTACAAGAAGCCCAAGCACGTGGTCTTCGTCGAGCGGCTGCCGCGCACCGCCGCTGGCGCGGTCGACCGGGCAGCCGTGAAGGCCGCGCACGGCGGCTGACCGAAGCTGCCGGCGCTCGGGTACCCGCCCCGCTCAGCCCGGGGTGCTCAGCCCGCCGTTGACGCTGAGCGTCTGCCCGGTGATCGCGTCCGACTCGGGCCCGGCAAAGAAGGCCGCCGCCTGCGCGATGTCGGCGCAGTGCACCGGGAACAGCATGCGCTTCTTCAACTGCTGCAGCATGCCGCGTTCGTGGCTGGCCAATGCCGGCGAGGCGCCGCCCCAGCGCGGCTCGGCGTCTGCGATGTAGCTCATGGCCACCGCGTTGACGCGGATGCCATCGCGGCCAAGCTCGCGCGCCAGCACCCGGCACATCTGCATCATGCCGCCGGTGGCGCCACCGATGAACGACTCGCCCACCGTGGCCACGCGGCCGGCGTCGGTGCCGATGGCGACGATCTTGCCGTGCTGGTTGGCGCGCATGGCCGCAGCGGCCGCCTGAATGACATGTGCGCGCGCCAGCCAGTGCGAGCGGATGTAGGTGTCGAAGTCCTCGCCGCTCATGTCCATGAACAGCTTGAAGGCCAGCGAGTCGCTGCTCGCGCCGGCGCCGCTGGCGGCCAGCACGTCCAGCCGGCCGTGGCGCTGCACGATCCCACCGACCAGCGCCTGCACCGCGGCGCGATCGGTCAGGTCGGCAGCAGCAAACTCGGCGCGCCCGCCGGCGGCGGCGATCTCGTCGGCCACCGCCTGACCGGCGGCAGCGTTGCGCCCGCTGACCACCACGTGTGCGCCGCGCCGCGCCAGCTCGAGTGCGATGGCGCGGCCGATGTATGCGGTGGCGCCGGTGACCAGTGCGACGGCGGCGGAGAGCGGGGGAGATGGCCGGGGCGATTGCCGGGACGGTGAGGAGGTCATACACTTCAACCTAACATTTGTTTGGCAGACGGCCATTGTGAAGGAGAGTGACGGTCATGGGCAAACGTGAGGCGGTGATCGTCGGCGTGGCCGACCTGCCGTTGAAGGACGGCAAGGTGACGGCGCCGATGTCGGTGCTGCAGGCGCAGGCGCTGTGCGCACGCGACGCGCTGGCCGACGCGGGCATCGCCATGCGCGAGGTGGACGGTTTGCTCACCGCCGGCATGTGGGGCGTGCCGGGCCCGGGCCAGCTGGCCACGGTGACGCTGTCGGAGTACCTCGGCATCGCGCCGCGCTTCGTCGATGGCACCAACATCGGCGGCTCGGCCTTCGAGGCGCATGTGGCGCACGCTGCCACGGCCCTCGAGGCCGGGCGCTGCGAGGTGGCGCTCGTCACCTACGGCAGCCTGCAGCGCAGCGAGGCCAGCCGCAACCTCGCCGGTCGGCCCTCCGTGCTGACCATGCAGTACGAAACGCCCTGGGGCATGCCCACGCCGGTGGGCGGCTACGCGCTGGCGGCCATGCGCCACATGCACGAGCACGGCACCACCTCGCAGCAGCTGGCCGAGATCGCCGTGGCCACGCGCCAGTGGGCGGCGCTGAACCCGGCCGCGACGATGCGCGGGCCGCTATCGATCGACGACGTGCTGGCCAGTCCGATGATCTCGGACCCGCTGCACCTGCTCGACGCCTGCCTGGTCACCGACGGCGGCGGCGCCGTCGTGATGACCACTGCCGCGCACGCGCGCGCCATCGGTCACCGCAAGCCGGTGCACGTGCGCGGCTATGGCGAGGCGCACACGCACTGGACCATCGCCGCGATGCCCGACCTCGCGCGCCTGACCGCCGCCGAGATCGCCGGCCGCGAGGCCTTCGCGATGGCTGGCGTGCGGCCCGACGGCATCGACGTCGTGGAGGTCTACGACTCGTTCACGATCACCGTGCTGCTCACGCTGGAGGCGCTGGGCTTCTGCAAGCGGGGCGAAGGCGGAGCCTTCGTGGCCAACCAGCGCACGGCGCCGGGCGGCGCGTTCCCGATGAACACCAACGGCGGCGGACTGTCGTATGCGCACCCGGGCATGTACGGCATCTTCCTGCTGATCGAGGCCGTTCGGCAACTGCGCGGCGAGTGCGGCCCGCGGCAGGTGCAGGACGCCGCCACCGCGCTGGTGCACGGCACCGGCGGCACGCTGTCGAGCGGCGCCACCTGCATTCTTTCGACGCACTGACACCGGACCACCTGCCATGTACGAGAAGCCCCTGCCCGTCGTCGACCCCGAGAGCGCACCCTACTGGGCCGCGCTGAAGGAACGCCGCCTGATTCTCAAGCACTGCCGCGACTGCGGCCGTCACCACTTCTACCCGCGCGCGCTGTGCCCGCACTGCCACAGCGACGCGCTGGAGTGGTCCGACGCCCGCGGCACCGGCAGCATCTACAGCTACACGGTGGCGCGGCGCCCAGCCGGCCCGGCCTTCAAGGCCGACGCGCCCTATGTGGTGGCGGTGGTCGAGCTCGACGAAGGCGCGCGCATGATGACCAACATCGTCACCAACGATGTCGAGTCGGTGCGCATCGGCCAGCGCGTGGTGGTGGCCTTCGAGGCGGTCACCGACGAGATCACGCTGCCCAAGTTCAAGGCTGCCTGAACGAGCTCACGGTCATGGACTTCGAAGTCGACGCCGACACCCGGGCCATCGGCGAGGCCGTGCTGCGCTTCGTCGAGCGCGAGGTGCTGCCACTGGAGGACGAGCACCGCGCGGTGCTCGCCAGCGAACGCACGCTGTTCCAGCCCGATGGCCGCTTCGTGCCCGAGCTGCTCGCGCTGCGCCGGCGCATCCGCATGCGTTCGGCCGAACTGGGCTACTACAACCTGTTCGGCGCCGAGTCGCTGGGCGGTGCGGGCCTGGGGGCGCAGGCGATGGCGCACATCCAGGAGGTGCTGAACCACCGCTTCGGGCCCGGCCGGCCGCTGATCCAGACCGTGGTGCTGCCATCGCCCTTCACCAACGGCCTGTCGCCGGTGCTGCGGCACCTGGAGCCGGCCGTCTTCGCGCGCTACCGCGAGGGCATCGCCAGCGGCGACAAGACCCTGTGCTTCGGCCTGAGCGAACCCGATGCCGGCTCCGACGTGTTCGCGATGAAGACACGTGCCGTGCGCGACGGCGATCACTGGGTGCTCACCGGCACCAAGCAGTGGATCACCAACTCGCCCTACGCCGATCACGCGATGATCTTCGCGCTGACCGACCCCGAGGCCGCGGCCCGCCACCAGGGCGGCGTGACCGGCTTCTTCGTCGACACGAAGACGCCTGGCTTCTCGGTGCCGCGCCTGATCAACACCATGGGCCACATGGGCGGCGACACCGGCGTGTTCGTGCTCGACGGCGTGCGCGTGGCCGACGACCACCGGCTGGGTGCCGTCGGCCGCGGCCTGGTGGTGGCGATGGACGGCGTGAACGCCGGCCGCATCGGCATGGCCGCGACCTGCCTGGGGCTGGCGCGCTGGGCGCTGGACCAGGCGCTCGCGTACGCCAAGGTGCGCAAGACGCAGGGCGTGCCCATTGCCGAGCATCAGGCGATCCAGTTCATGCTGGCCGACAGTGCGATGGACATCTACGCCGCGAAGTCGATGATCCAGAACTGCGCCTGGCGCATCGACCGCGGCGAGGCCGCCACCGCGCAGGTGAGCATGGTCAAGGCCTTCGCCACCGAGATGCTGGGCCGCGTGATGGACCGCAGCATCCAGGTGCACGGCGCCATGGGGCTGACCAACGAGTTGCGCATCGAGGAAGGCTGGCGCTTCGCGCGCGTGATGCGCATCCCCGACGGCACGGCCGAGATCCAGCGGCGCACCATCGCGCGCCAGCTGCTGGGCGGTCGGGCGGACCTGTAGCGGCCCGGGCATGAGCACGGGCGGCGCGAGGATGGCCATGCCGACGATGCAGGTCAGGCGCCTGGCCGGCGCCGTCGGCGCCGAGGTGACGGGTCTCGACCTGCGCCGGCCGCTGGCCGCGGCGCAGGCGGCCGAGTTGCGCCGCGTGTGGCTCGAGCACGGCGTGATCGTGCTGCCCGGCCAGATGCTCGGCAACGACGAGTTCATGGCCTTGGCCGCCAGCTTCGGCACGCCGGTGGAGTACCCCTTCGTCAAGGGCCTCGACGGTTGGCCCCACATCATCGAAGTGAAGAAGCTCGAGCACGAGCGCGTCAACTTCGGTGGCGTGTGGCACAGCGACACCGCCTACCTCGAGTGCCCGCCGATGGCCACGCTGCTGCTCGCGCGCGAGGTGCCGCCGCACGGTGGCGACACCCTGTTCGCCAGCCAGACCGCCGCCTTCGAGGCCTTGTCAGGTGGCATGCAGCGGCTGCTGGAAGGGCTGCGCTGCGTCAACAGCTCGGCCAAGGCCGACACCTCGCGCACGCGCGAGGACCGCATCGCCGACGCCGGCCGCGAAGACCGCCGCGTGTACGAGGCCGAGCATCCGGCCGTGCGGCTGCACCCCGAGACCGGGCGCCGCGCGCTGTACATGAACGTGGCGCACACCGTGCGCTTCGCCGGCTTGACCGAGGAGGAGAGTGCGCCGCTGCTGCAGTACCTGCACGCACACCAGAAGAAGGAAGAGTTCACCTGCCGCGTGCGCTGGGCGCCCGGCACGCTGGCCTTGTGGGATAACCGCAGCACGCAGCACTACCCCATCAACGACTACCACGGGTTCCGCCGCGTGATGCACCGCATCACCCTGGCCGGCGATGTGCCGGCGGCGGTACAACCGCGCGCCTGAACGTCACCTTCACCACCTTCCATTTGGCGCCCCAGGCGCCGTTTTCACCATAGGCTTTCCTTCATGATCTTGCATCCGTCGTCGTTGATTGACAGCTTCGTCTCCAAGGGCCAGTGGGGCGACCAGACTCTGCTCGATGTGCTCGCGCGGCACGTTGCCGATGTGCCGGACCGCGACTGCGTTGTCGACACGCCCGACCGGGCTGATTTGATCGGCACTCCGGCGACCTCGGTCACCTGGCAGCAGTTCGGCGCAGCGGTCGATGCCATCGCCACAGGACTGCTCCGCGACGGCCTGCAGAAGGACGAAGTCGTGGTAGCCCAGCTGCCCAACGTCTGGGAACTCATGGCCCTGTACTTCGCCGTGGCGCGCGCAGGCGGCGTTCTGTCGCCGATCGCGATGCAGTGGCGCGACTCCGAACTGCGCAACGTGGCCGAAGTCAGCCAGGCCACGCGCTACATCGGCGTCAGGAACTTCAAGGGCTTCGACCACATCGGCATGGCCCAACGCGTGGGCTATCAAACGCTGACGCTGGAGGACATCACCGAGATGTCCCGGCAGCGGCCCGATCCGGGTCTGCTCGCAGACATCCAGATCTCGGCCAACGACATCTTCAGCCTGTGCTGGTCCTCGGGCACCGAGTCGCACGCCAAGGGCTGCCCGATGTCGCACAACAACTGGCAGTTTCAGATGCGCCTGATTCCGGCCGTTGTCGGTATCCAGGAGGGGGACCGCGTGCTGGCTCCGGCGCCCATGGTCAACATGACCGGGGCGGTGGCCTGGATGAGTTGGCTGTCGGGGCGAGGCACGCTGATCCTGCACCACCCGATCAACGTCGAGTTGCTGATCCGTCAGATGCTCACCGAGAACGTGCAGTTCACGATCCTGGTGCCGGCGATCCTGAACATGGTCCTCAAGCTGCCGAACATCGACAGCCTCGACCTGTCGTCGATCCGCTCGATTGCCACGGGTTCTGCGCCGCCTTCGCGCTGGAGCATGGAGGAGTTCAAGCGCCGCTGGAACATCGAGATCTGCAATCTCTGGGGGCAGACCGAAGGCACTGGATTGATCGCCGGGCCTCTCGACGTGCCGGAGTTCGGCAAGCGAAGCGAGAACTTCCCGTGGTGGGGCAAGCGCGGCGCGGAGTGGCCGTCCAACGTAACGGGCGTGGAGGCGAAACTGCTCGACGACAGTGACAAGGAATGCACGGAAGCTGGCCAGGTCGGCGAGCTGGTCTACCGAGGGCCCAATGTGTTTGCCGGCTACTACCGTCGGCCGGATCTGGCAGCGAATTCGTTCACCGCCGACGGATTCTTCCGCACGGGCGACTACTTCATCGTGCGTGACGAGAGGCACGTCGGCTTCTTCGACCGCAAGAAGGACATCATCATTCGCGGCGGATTCAACATCAGTGCGGCAGAAGTGGAGAATCTGGTGCTTACCCACCCGGGCGTGCAGGAGGCTGCCGCAGTGGCCGTCCCCGACGAGATCATGGGCGAGAAGACCTGCATCTACGTGGTGCCCAGGGACAAGGCTCATCCCCCGACGCTGGACGATATCGTCGCGCACCTCAAGCAGATCGGCGTGGCCGTCTACAAGCTGCCCGAGCGCATGGAATACATCGATGCGATCCCGCGCAATCCCGTGGGCAAGATCTTGAAGGCGCAGCTGCGCCAGCGCATTCTCCAGGCATGAGCCCTTGGCGGGCGTCATGCAGCCTGCCGGGGGTTGGCCTCGGCAGGTTGGTTAACGCGCGAGCCTGGAGTGTGCGGGCTCAGGCCCGGACGCCGGCTGCGCGGAGCACGCTGGCCAGCGCCTCCAGCACGGCTGTGCGCGCGCGGTGCTGAGGGTCGTGGCCAATCCCGGTGAGGGCCGTCACCTCCAGCGGCATGCGGCCGTGGTCCACCAGCAGCCGTGCGCTGGCGCGCCAGCCGTAGTCGTCGTCCTGACCGAACAGCGCGGCCACCGGGCAGCGGACTTCGGCCACCTGCGCCGCCATCGACCACTGGACTGCGGCCTCGTCGGCCCACGGCTCGTACCACGCCCAGAACATCGCATCGGTCTTGTCGCCGTGATGTCGCGCCAGCTTCTCGCGCAGGCCGCCGTGCTCGAAGGCCCGCCGGGCCGAGGCCATGGCCTGCACCATCGGCAGGTCCAGCGCCACGGTGGGTGAACAGGCGCACACGCCGCGCACCGCTTGCGGGTGCGCGGCGGCGGCCAGGATCCCCATGGCGCCGCCATCGCTGTGGCCGAAGATCACGGTCTGCCGGATGCCGAAGTGGCGCAGCACCTCGGCAAACACCGGACCGGATTCCTCGAAGCGGTAGGAGCGGTCGCGCCGACCGACGTAGGCCCCCGAGCCGCCGTAGCCCCAGCGGTCGTAGGACAGCACGGCCAGACCGCTCGCCCGGGCAATGGCCTCGGGCAGGTCCTTCCAGGTGCTCGTGCAGTCGAGGCCCCCGTGCATCATGACGATCACCGGCGCTTCACCGTCGATCCGGCCCCAGGAGGTCGCCGACAGGCTGCGGCCGCCGGCAACCAGGCGGTGCTGCTCCATGTACGGGCCGTCGCTCAACACCGCTCCCCCGTCGCCAGCGCTGCCGATGCGGCATCGCGGATCACGCGCAGCTCAGCGAGCATCGAATCGACCGCGTCGCGGCGGTTCTGCAGCAATTCAACGAGCGCTTGCAGCCCGGTTCCGGAAGCGGTGGGTGGGCCGGACGTTGGCTGGCCGAACCACTGCAGGCCGCTGCGGCACTCCTTCAACGTGAACCCCAGGGCCTTGAAGCGTTTCAGCAATTCCAGCGTGCGAAGTTCGGTTGCGCCATACACGCGCGCGCCGCCAATACGCCGCGGCAGCAGCAGGCCCAGCGACTCGTAGTGCCGGATGGCGCGCAGCGTCATGCCGAGGCGTCTGCAGGTCTCGGCGATGCCGAGCGGCAGGGTCGCCGGCGCCTGCGCCTGCCGACGCCGGCCGGCTGTGGCTCTCGCGGCGGCCGGCGAATCTGCCCGACGGTTCGGCACGGCCGCTCAGTACGACTTGGGCAGCCCGAGCACGTGCTCGCCGATGTAGTTCATCAGCATCTCGTTGTTGATCGGTGCGATCTCGAGCAGGCGTGTCATCGGCCACAGCGTCACCACGTCGTAGTCGCGGTCGAAGCCGTAGCCGCCGTGCACCTGCAGCGTGGCCTCGATGGCCGCCACCGCAGCGCGCGAGGCCAGCAGCTTGGCCATGTTGGCGTGCGCGCCGGCGTCCTCGCCGTTGTCGAAGCGGTCGGCGGCGTCATAGGTCATCAGCCGCGCGGCTTCGAGTTCGGCCTTGGCCAGGGCCATGCGGTGCTGCAGCGACTGGTAGCCGCCGATGGGCTTGCCGAAGGGCTTGCGGTCCTTCGAGTACGCCACCGCCTTGCTGAGCGCATAGTCGCCCAGGCCGAGCGCCGCGCCGGCGGCCAGCAGCCGCTCCGAGTTCAGGCCCTCGAACATCAGCTTGGCGCCCTTGCCGGGCTCGCCGATCACCGCGTCGGCGGGCAGCTGCACGTTGTCGAAGAACACCATGTACTGGCGCTCGGCGGTCTCGACCTGGATGTTGAGCTGCTGCAGCTTGATGCCCGGTGTCTTCATGTCCAGCACGAACAGCGACATGCCGTCGGTCCGGTGCGCCACCTCGCCGGCCTTGGCGGTGCGCGCCACCACCTGCATGTAGTCGGCATCGCGCGCGCCGGAGATGAAGACCTTCTGGCCGTTGAGCGTCCAGCCGCCGTCGGCGTTGCGGGTGGCCAGCGTGGTCATCGCGAAGCTGTTGGTGCCGGCGTTGGGCTCGGTGATGGCGAAGCACATCTTCTTCTCGCCGGTGCAGGTGGGCGTCACGTACCTGGCGATCTGCTCCTTGGTGCCGTGGCGCACGATCGGCACCCGCGCCAGGCCGGTGACGACGAGGAACAGCGTCGGCACGCCGGCCAGCGCCAGCGCCTCATTGAGCGCGGTGATCTCGAGCACGCCACCGCCCGAGCCGCCGTGCTCCTCCGGGATCGACAGCCCGAGAAGACCGAACTTGCCCAGCTCGCGCCACAGCTCGTCGGGGAAGCGGTCTTCCTTGATGCACTGCAGGATGTAGCTGCGCGGGTATTGCTTGGTGACGCCGCGCGCGGCCTCCTGGATGTCGCGGATGCGCGACTGGATGATCGAGGAGGCGGTGGTGCGGCCGGTCGGCGTGGTCGGGGCGTTCATGGATCACTCCTTGGGGTTTCGGGGCAGGGCGGGTGGGGTCAGAGAGCGAGTTCGGCGGGGATCTCCACCGGATGGTCGAGCAGCATTTGCGCATAGGCCTTGCCCTGCGGGTCCATGCGCACCGAGGCGATGCCGCCGCCGCCCAGCGCTTCCTGCAGCGTGAAGTTGAGCGCGTGCGTGCCCGGCAGATCGTAGCGGCGCACCTCGCCGTGCACGAGGTGCGCGAACCAGCGCGCCACTGCCTGCTCGGTGATGGCGGCACGGATGAAGGGCAGGTACTCGGGCTTGCGGGCGATGAGGCCGATGTTGGCGGCGTCGCCCTTGTCGCCGCTTCGGCCCCAGGCCAGTTGCACCAGCGGCACGCTGCGTGCGCCGAGGGCGAAGGCATCGGCAGCGGGCAGCGGGCCATCCACCGCCCGCAGCGCCGCGGCGTCGAAACGCACCCCGGCCAGCGCGGGCGCGGCAACCTTCTGCGCGCCCATGTCGATGCTCACCGCGAGCTTCGCCTTCGGCACCAGGCAGGAGAACAGCCGCACCACGGGCTGCACCTTCGGCCGCCCGCCGGTGAAGCCGGTGATCGCCGGCGCCGACATCAGCGCCATCGGCGCGACCTCGCGCGAGAACAGCTCGAGCGCGTCTTTCGACGGGTGGCGCACGCCCACCTTGAGCATCACCTCGCGCGCGGACACTCGGCCATGAGGCCCGTAGGTGTCCTCGGCGCCGATGGCTTCGACGCAGGCCTCGGTGAAGTCGGTCCAGCCACGCTCGGTGAACTTGCGCCGCATGCGCGCCAGCATCGAAGCGCCGACACGGCGCGCCTTGGCGCCGGCATCGATGCCGCCGATCATGAACAGGCTCGTGGCGCGGAAGCCGTCGGCATAGGTGACGCTGACCTTCGCCTGGTCGGTGGGCGGCAGGCCGCGCGCGCCGCGCACTTCCACGCGGTCGGGCCCCACCTGCGTGAGTGTGACGTCGGTGAAGTCGCACACCACGTCGGGCAGGATGTAAGCGCGGGGGTCGCCGATCTCGTAGAGCATCTGCTCGCCCACCGTCGAGGGGCACACCAGGCCGCCGGTGCCCGGCGGCTTGGTGATGACGAAGCTGCCGTCGGCACGGCACTCGGCGATCGGGAAGCCCATGTCGTCCCAGCCGGGCACGCTGGCCCAATCGGTGTAGTTGCCGCCGGTGGCCTGCGTGCCGCATTCGATCAGGTGGCCGGCGAGGCTGCCTTGCGCCAGCTTGTCCAGGTCGTCGGCGGTCCAGCCGAAGCGCGCGATCAGCGGTGCGAGCGTCACCGCGCTGTCCACGCAGCGCCCGGTGACCACGATGTCGGCGCCCGCGGACAGCGCCGCGGCGATCGGGAAGGCGCCCAGGTAGGCGTTGGCGCTCATGACCTTGGCGGGGAACGTTTCGCCGGAGAACATCTCCTTCGTGCCGGCCGCGCGCAGCGCCTCGACTTGCGGCATCAGGTCGTCGCCGAGGACGGCGGCGATCTTCAGGTCCACGCCCTCGGCCGCAGCCGCGGCGACGAGTGCATCGCGGCAGGCCGACGGGTTCACCCCGCCGGCATTGGCCACCACTTGGATGCCGCGCGCCTTCAGCTGCTTCATCAGGGGCTTCATGGTGGCGACGAAGTCCGGCGCGTAGCCCTGCGCCGGATCTTTCGCACGGGCGCGGATCAGCAGAGACATCGTGATCTCGGCCAGGTAGTCGAAGACCAGCACGTCGATGTCGCCGTGCTCGACCAGTTGTGCAGCGGAAAACTCGGTGTCGCCCCAGAAGCCGGAGGCGCAGCCGATGCGCAGGGTGTCCTTGCTCATGCCGATAGGTCCTTTCGCGAGCGGTGGTTGAAGGGCGTGCGCAGCCGTCTCAGCGGCCGGCGCCGTCCGGTTGTGGCCACATGACGCGCCAGATGCCCTTGGCGGTGGCGCAGACGCGGCCCTGTTCGTCGCGCAGCTCGCCTTCGGCGAAGGCCACGCTGCGCCCCGAGCGCACGACCCGGCCATGGGCTTCGAAGCGCGGGCCGGCGGCGGCATCGACGTAGGTGATGTCGAGGTTGATGGTCGACTGGCGCAGTTCGTGTGGCGCGATGCTGCGCATCTCGGGCCGCGCCAGGTTGGCCGAGGCGATGGCGCAGCCGAGCGCGGCGTCGAACATGTAGGCGATGACGCCACCGTTGATCACGTCAGCCGAGCCGCCGCCGCCGCGCTGCATCACGGTGGGCTTGCGCAGGTGCACGACGGCACGCCCCACGCCGGCGAGTTCCAGCTCCAGGCCCTGCGCGCTGAGGAAGGTGTTGCTGCCCCAGCGCTGCCAGAAGGCGTCGACGACGGCGGGGGGAAGGGAAGGCTGATCGGTCAAGGTCGGGCTCCTGTCGCAGGGGTTGGCGTGGATGTCAGGGGCGCGCGAGTCCGAGCGCCTCGATGCGCTCGACATGTGCGATCAGAGAGCGCTTGGCCACCGGCCAGAGCTGCCTGGGCGTGTCGGCATAGGCGATCGGCACCCAGTCCTCCGGGCCGCCGTCGGGGCGCAGGCGCATCGCCTCGATGACCTTGGCTTCGCGCGCGAGGCGGTGCGCCTTCAGCCACGCGATGGCCTGCGGCGCCGAGCCGATGACGTGACCGTGGGCCGGGCAGATGAAGCGGATGTCGTGGCGGGCACACTCACCCAGCAGCCGGTCGAGCGAATCGATGTAGGCGGCCATGTTGCCGTCGGGCGGGTCGATCACCGTGGTGCTGCCGTTGAGCACGTGGTCGCCGGAGAACAGCAGGCCGTCCTCCTCGAGCACCAGGCACAGGTGGTTGGCAGCATGGCCGGGCGTGTGCACCGCGCGCAGCGTGACGCGGTGCTCTGGGTCGTCGAGCACGATACTTTCGCTGTCGGCCAGCACGTGGTCGGGGGTGAACTCGGAGTGCGCGCGCGCAGTCGGAGCCGACGGCAGGCCGAGGATCGTCGGGCGGCGCCCCGTGGCCGCTTCGCAGGCCTGCGCCAGCGGCCGCGCCGCGGGCGAATGGTCGGGATGCGAATGCGTGCAGACGATGGTCTGCACCTTGCCGCCGGTGAAATCGAGCAGGCGCGTGATGTGGGCGTCGTCCGGGGGCCCGGGGTCGATGACGATGAAGCCCGCCTCTGCGCTGCCCAGGATGTACGAATTCGTCCCCGGCCCCGTCATCACGCCCGGGTTGGGCGCGGTGAAGCGCCACAGGTGCCGCAGCAGCGGCACCGGACGTTCGCTCTGCCAGTCGAGCGCATGCAGCAGCTGCCCGTCGGGGCAGACGAGTTCGAGCTCGCCGAACGGCAGGTCGCTCTCCATGTAACGCTGCGGCTTGCCGCCGACAAGCGCGCCGCGCGGGCACGACTCCCAGTGCGGCCGGTTGCTGGCGCAGGCGGCCAGCGCGGCGTCGACGCTGGCAAAGCCCGCCAGCCAGCGCAGCGTGCGCAGGGTTGGGAAGATCATCGGCAGCGTGCCCGCCTCGTGGTGCGCCAGCGCGTCGGTGGCGCGCAGCCACACCGGCTCGAACTGCTCGCTGTCGTCGGCCACCGGCGTCTGGGCTTCGGGCATGCGACCGATCAGGAACAGCGTGTCGAAGCGGCGCGGCTGCACGTCGCGGTCTGTGGTCCAGCGCACGGCCACGCGCAGCGCGTCGGCGGCCAGGCGCAGGCCGCGTGTGCGCAGCTGCGGGTAGAGCGGCTCCCGGCGCTCCAGCGTGGCCAGCTCCTGCGCGGTCAGCGGGCGGCCATCCGCGTCCTGCGCGTGCAGCACGCCGAGTTCCTCGAAGCTCTCGCGGAGCGCGGCCATCGCGGCGGGCAGGTGGGGCAGCGCGGCTGCGGCCGTGCCTGCGAGGTCGGCCACCGCCGCATCGGCATCGTCGACGCGGCCACCCGGGAACACGAACACGCCGGGCAGGAAGCTGGCGTGCGGCGATCGCCGCGTCAGCAGCACTTCGGGGCCGGAGAACGTGTCGCGCAGCCACATCAGCGTGGCTGCCGGCCGCGGCGCGACGGGCGTGCGCGGTGGATGAAGCTGGGTGGCTGCGCGGACCATGACTCAACGGCCTTCAGGCGCTCGCGCTGTTCGAACGCAACAGCTCGTCGAGCGTGCGCTCCAGGTGCCGCAGCGAGTTGCACTCGCGCGCGATGTGGCAGTAGGGCGCGTAGCGCTTCATCTCCGAATCGCCCAGACCCCAGAACGAGCGCGGCTCGGGGTTGAGCCAGATGACGCGCCGCGCGCGGCCATAAAGCGTCTTCATGATCGCGCTGCGTGGATGGCCGCGGTTGTTGCGCGCATCGCCAAGCACGAGCACGGTCGTACGGTGATCGATGCGGTGCATCAGCTGCTCGTCCAGGTCGAGCAGCATCTGGCCGTAGTCGGTGCCCGAGCCGCCGACGGCCTGCATGACCCTGTCCACTGCCTGCTCCACCGGCAGCGACTCGAACGTGGCGCTCACGTCGACGAGGTGGTTCGTGAACGCGTACGACTGCACGTCCGACAGCAGCTCGTCCAGGCTGTACAGGAACAGCAGCAGGAAGCGCGCGTACTGGCGCACCGAGCCGCTCACGTCGCAGATGGCCACCACCTTGGGCCGCTCGACGCGCGTGCTGCGCCAGTGGGTCTCGAACATCACACCGCCGTAGGCCGCGTTGGCGCGCATCGTGCGGCGGAAGTCGAGCTGGCCGCGCTGCTCGCGGCGCTTGCGCCGGGCGTGGCGCTCGGCCAGCCGGCGCGCGATCTTGCGCACGATCTCGTGCATGCGCGCGAAGTCGCGGCGGTCGATGGTGGACAGCTTCTGCGACTGCAGGAATTCGTCGTGCAGCTCGCGCGTGGGCGCGGTGCCGTACATCGCAAGCTTGCGCTCGACGAAGTTGCGCACCTCGCTGAAGAGCCGCTTGCGCGCCAGTTCCAGGTCGGCATGGCGCTGGGGTGCCAGCGTCTGGCGGCGGGCCTCGCTGATTTCGCGGTCCAGCAGCTCCAGACCCATGGCCTGCTGGATCTTCTGCGTGTAGTGGCCCTTCTGGGTGAAGAACCAGATGTCGGTCAGGCCGACCTCGCGCGCGGCCTGCTGCATGCGGCGCGACAGTGCCGCCGAGTCGCCCGACATCAGCAGCTGCGACAAGGCCTGCCCAGCGCTGCCGTGGCAGCCGCCGGGGCCACCGCTGCCCTGGCCACTGCTTTCGCGTGGCGGCGTCTGCGTCTGCGAGGCGTCGACGGCCGGCGCGCCTGCCGATGCGGCGGTGGTGCCGAAGGAATCGAAGTGGAAGAAGCGATCGAAGGTCTCGTCGAAGATGGCGCGGTCGGGCAGTGTCTTGGCCAACGTCGTGCCCAGCGCCGACTTGAGCAGCTCGCGCTCGCCCCAGCCCACCAGCGCGGTGGCGCGCGCCGCGTCGATCTGGGCGTTCAGGCTCACGTCCAGGTCGCTGCCGCGCAGCGCCTTGAAGAAGTCCTCAAGCGTGGCTTGCATGGGGGAACTCCGCGTTCTTGCGCGCCTTGTCCATCAAGGTGGGCAGCTGTTCGGCGGCAGTGGCAATGTCCTGCTCGAACTTCAGGAACACGTTGAGCGTGTCGCGCACCAGGTCCAGGCTCAGGTGCTCGGAGTTCAGCAGCAACAGCGTCCTGGCCCAGTCGATCGTCTCGCTGACCGAGGGCTGCTTCTTCAGCTCCAGCTCGCGCACCGCCTGCACGAAGGCGACGAGATCGCGGTTGAGCTTGCTGCTCAGCCCCGGCACCCGCCGCTCGAGGATGCGACGCTCGATGGCGGCGTCGGGGAAGGGGATGTGCAGGTGCAGGCAGCGGCGCTTGAGCGCATCGCTCATCTCGCGCGTGTTGTTGCTGGTGAGGAAGACCAGCGGCTTGACCTTGGCCGCGATGGTGCCGAGCTCGGGCACCGAGACCTGGAAGTCCGACAGCACCTCGAGCAGAAAGGCCTCGAACTCGGGGTCGGACTTGTCCACCTCGTCGATCAGCAGCACGCAGCCGCGCTCCTGGTGCAGCGCCTGGTACAGCGGCCGCGGCTCGAGGAAGTGCTCGGAGAAGAAGAGGTCGTCGTGCGCGTGCAGCTTCTCGATCGACGCCGCCAGCCCCACCGCGCCCTGCATCAGCTCGGCCAGCTTGTCCTTCAGCAGCTGCGTGTACAGCAGCTGCTTGCCGTACTTCCACTCATACAGCGCCTTCGATTCGTCCAGCCCCTCGTAGCACTGCATGCGGATGAGCGGCACGTCGAGGATGCCGGCCATGGTCTTGGCCAGCTCGGTCTTGCCGACCCCGGCCGGGCCTTCGACCAGCACAGGCTTCTCGAGGTTGAAGGCCAGGTAGACCGCGGTGGCGAGTTGCCGGCTGGCGATGTAGTCGGCGTCCGCCAGGCGGGACGACACCACGTCCACGCTCGCGAAGTGGGTGTCATGCAGGGACTTCATCGGACTCCTCTGTGAGCAGCATGCGTTGGCCGGCTTCGAGCTGGCGCGTCTCGCCGACGCTGCGGGCGATGCCCAGCACGCAACGGATGTCGCGGCTCAGAGACGCGATGGCGTCGCCCAGATCGTCGAGCGTTGCGGCGAGAGATTCGAACTCGGCCTGCCAGCGTTCCAGCAGGCGCCGGCTGCCGGCGTTGAACTGCGCCAGGCCTGTGCCCGGGCCTTCGGCTTCGAGGCGGCGGGCCGCCTGGTCGGCCACCGCCTGCAGGGCATCGAGCTCGAGCCGCAACGCGCCCAGCCGGCGCAGCAGCGCCGGCGCGGGCTGGGTCGGGCGCAACCAGCGCGCCAGTGCGTCAAGCTCGGCGTGCATCGCGCCGACCACCGCGCTGGTGAGCAGCGCGTCCTCGACCACGCGCACGGGCCTGGCGATGCGGTCGAAGGCGGTGCCACCCGGGCCGAGCCGGGAGCCGGCGGGCACGGCGCAGGCTTCGAATTGCAGGCCGGCGTGCTGCAAGGGCGCCAGCACCGCGGCAGCGGGTGCGCTGATCGTGCCCGAGCCGGCGCCAGCCGAAGGCTGAAGCGCAAGGCCCGGCGTGCCGGCTTCGACCAGGAAGGCGTCGAAGGCCTTGCGCAGGCCGTCATCCGCCGTGACCGCCAGCACCACGAAGACATCGGCCGCCGGGCCATTGCTGACGTGCGACTTGCTGCCGTCGAGCAGCCAGCGCTCGCCCTGCGCGTCCTGTTCTCGGCGGGCGCTGCAGCGCAGGCGTCTCGGGTGCGCGCCGGCGTCGGGCTCGGAGACGGCCAGACCCACGATGGCCTGGCCGGCGGCCATGCGCCGCAGCAGCGCGCGCACCCGCTCCGATTCGTTCCCCGCGCTGCCGATGACGCAGCGCCCCAGCATCTCGTTGAGCATCCAGCCGAGCGTGAGGCCGAGTCTGCCGGTCTCGCGCGCCATGCCGCTGGCGAGCCGGGCGATGGTGGGCCAGTCGGCACGTGGGCCGCGCCCGTCGAGGTCGAACGACAGGCCCAGCAGGCCCTGCTCACCCAGGTGGCGCCACCAGGCGCGCGGAAAGCCGGCTTCGCGCGCCACAGCGGGCGCACCACGCAACGCCTGGCGCAGGGCCTGCACCAGGCCCTCGGCCGGCGGGCGCTCGGCAGCCGCAGAAGTCTTCATGCGTGGAACCCCAGCTGCCGCGCCGCCAGGTCGCGCATCACCTCCTCGGCCCCGCCGCCGATGGCGTTGACCTTCACCTCGCGGTAGATGCGCTCCACCGTCACGCCGCGGATGAAGCCCGCGCCGCCGTGCATCTGCACCGCCTCGTTGGCGCAGAATGCCATGGTCTGCGTGGCCTGGTTCTTCAGCAGGCAGATCTCGCCCACCGGCGCGTCGCCGTGCTCGACGCGCCAGGCCAGCGTTTCGAGCATGGCCTGCGTGGCTTCGATGCGCATCGCCATGTCGGCCAGCTTGTGGCGCGTGACCTGCTGGTCGACGAGCTTGCCGCCGAACATCTCGCGCTGCTTCGCCCAGGCCAGCGCTTCGTCCAGGCACACCTGCGCGAAGCCGTTCGCACCCGCAGCCAGGAAGATGCGCTCGCGGTTGAAGTTCTGCATGATGGCCTTGAAGCCCTGGTTCTCGGTGCCCACGAGGTTGTCCACCGGCACGCGCACGTCGTCGAAGTGCAGCGTGGCGGTGTCCGAGCACAGCCAGCCCATCTTGGACAGCGGCGTCTGAGTGAAGCCCGGCATGCCCTTCTCGATCAGCAGCAGCGACACGCCGGCCGGGCCCGGGCCGCCGGTGCGCACGGCCACGGTGTAGAAGTCGGCGCGGATGCCCGAGGTGATGAAGGTCTTGGAACCGTTGACGACGTAGTGGTCGCCGTCGCGCCGGGCGGTCGTCCTGAGGTTGGCCACGTCCGAGCCGCCCGAGGGCTCGGTGATGCCCAGCGCGCTGATCTTCTCGCCGCGCATCACCGGTGGCAGCACCTTGCGCTTGAGCGCCTCGCTGCCGACGTTGACGATGGGCGGGCAGCCGATGGTGTGCGACAGCAGGCTGGCCAGCACGCCGCCGCCGCCGCAGCGCGCGAGCTCCTGGGCGGCGATGATGGTCATGAACAGGTCGCCATCGTTGCCGCCGTACGCCTCGGGGAAGCCCAGGCCCAGCAGCCCCAGCCCGGCGGCCTGGCGGTACAGCTCGCGCGGGAAGCTCGCTTGGTTCTCCCAAGTCTCGACGTTCGGCGTGATCTCGCGCGCGACGAAACGCCGCACTGCGGCGCGGAAGGCTTCGTGCTCGGCGGTGTAGAAGGGGCTGGATCGGCTCATCGTGGGTCTCCGGACCAATGCGGGTTGTTCTGTCTGTTCAAGCGGCCGCCTCGGTCAGCTTCACGACCAGCGCGCGCGTGGCCAGCTGTTCACCCACCGCGGCACCGATGCGCTCGACCACGCCGTCGCGACGCGCCAGCAGCTGGTGTTCCATCTTCATGGCCTCGAGAACCGCGACGCGCTGGCCCTTCACCACGGTGTCGCCTGCCGACACCAGCAAGGCGAGCAGGCGGCCGTTCATCGGCGCCAGCACGCTCGACTCGCCGGCGTCGTCGTCGCGCTTGGGCGCGGCGTAGGTGAGGTCTTCGACACTGAGCGTCTGGCCGTCCAGCGCCAGATGCAGGCGGCCGGCGGTGAACACAGCCGTGGCTTGCATGTGAAGCCCGTCGATGGCCAGCCGATGGTGGGCAGCGTCACGCCCGAGAAAGGCGATGTCGTGTGCGGCACCCGCGGGGCACTCGACGCGGAACCGACCGGCACCGAGCACGGTGACGTGGGCGTTGACACGGTCCCCGTCCGCGCCCAGCACCAGCGGCCAGCGCGCCGGCCCGTTGGAGCGGAAGCCGAACTGCGCGCCTCGGTACGCGCTGGCGTCGAACCACAGGGCGGCGGCGACCGCCAGCGCCCGCGAATCCGCCGCGGCCGCGCGCAGCCGCTCCGGGGGAAAGTTCCTGCCGATGAAGGCGGTGGTCGCCTGGCCGGCCACGAAATCGGGGTGCGCCGCCGCGTCGCCGAGGAAGCGCAGGTTGGTGGGCAGGCCCAGCACGCAGGTGTTGGCCAGCGCGCCGACCAGACGCCGCCGCGCTTCATCGCGCGTGGCGCCGTGGGCGATGATCTTGGCGATCATCGGGTCGTAGAAGGGGCTGACCGCCTGCCCCTGCGCCAGGCCGTGGTCGACGCGCACGCCGCTGCCCGCAGGCGGCTGCCACAACGCCACCTCGCCGCTTTGCGGCAGGAAGTCGTTGGCCGGGTCTTCGGCGTACAGCCGCACTTCGATGGCGTGGCCGCTGAGTTGCACCTGTTCCTGCGTCAGCGGCAGCGGCTCGCCGCGCGCCACCGCCAGCTGCCAGGCCACCAGGTCCAGGCCGGTGATGCACTCGGTGACCGGGTGCTCGACCTGCAGCCGGGTGTTCATCTCGAGGAAGTAGAAGCGCCCCTCGCGGTCGAGCAGGAACTCCACCGTGCCGGCGCCCACGTAGTCCACGGCGCGCGCCGCCGCCACCGCGGCTGCGCCCATGCGCTCGCGCAGCCCCGCGTCTACGGCCGGCGAGGGTGCTTCCTCGAACACCTTCTGGTGCCGGCGCTGCACCGAGCAGTCGCGCTCGCCGAGGTGGATGACGTGGCCATGGCGGTCGCCGAACACCTGCACCTCGACATGCCGCGGCTCGATGACGGCGCGCTCGAGGATCAGCTCGTCGGAGCCGAAGGCGTTGGTGGCTTCCGAGCGCGCACGCGCCAGCGCGTCGGGCAGCTCGGCCAGGTCGTGCACCAGCCGCATGCCGCGCCCGCCGCCGCCGGCCGCGGCCTTGACCATGATGGGTACGCCGATCTCGCGGCCCTGCGCGAGCAGCTTGCCGTCGGACTGGTCAGAGCCCTGGTAACCGGGCACGCAGGGCACGCCGGCCTCGAGCATCAGGCGCTTGGCCGCTGCCTTGTTGCCCATGCGCTCGATCGAGTGCGGGTCGGGGCCGATGAACACCAGCCCCGCCGCCTGCACGGCGCGCGCGAACTCGGCGTTCTCGGACAGGAAGCCGTAGCCGGGGTGGATGGCGTCGGCACCGCTGGCGGCGGCGGCGCGCAGCAGGGCGTCGATGCTGAGGTAGCTCTCGCGCACCGGCGCCGGGCCGATGCACAGGGCCTCGTCGGCCTGCTGCACGTGCAGCGCGCCGGCATCGACCTCGCTGTACACCGCCACCGTGCGGTAGCCCTGCGCGCGGGCGGTGCGCATGACGCGGCAGGCGATTTCGCCGCGGTTGGCGACGAGGATCTTGTGGAAGTTGGTTCGCATCGTCGTCGCCCTCACATCCGCGCCACGCCGAAGCTGCTGGGCCGCACGGTGCGCGCGCGGCCTTCGCGGCACGCGGCCAGCGCCAGCGCCAGCACGGCGCGCGTGTCGCGC
Source organism: Rubrivivax sp. (assembly GCA_044226255.1). Lineage (GTDB taxonomy): Bacteria > Pseudomonadota > Gammaproteobacteria > Burkholderiales > Burkholderiaceae_C > Rubrivivax. The sequence continues at coordinate 23,228 of JBGAHJ010000010.1, read as the reverse complement.
GGGTCGATGATGCCGTCGTCCCACAGCCGCGCGGTAGCGAACAGCGAGTGCGATTCCATGTCGAAGCGCTTCAGGATCTCGGCGCGCATGCCCTCGAGCATGGCCTCGGGCGGCGCCTTGCCGGCGCGCGCCATCTTCTCCTCGGTGACGATGCGCATCACCATGGCCGCCTGCTCGCCGCCCATCACCGCCACGCGCGCGTTCGGCCACGCGAACACGAACTGCGGGTCGTAGGCGCGGCCGCACATGCCGTAGTTGCCGGCACCGAAGGAGGCGCCGATCATCAGCGTGATGCGCGGCACCTTGCAGTTGGTGACGGCCTGGATCATCTTCGCGCCGTGCTTGATCATGCCGACCTGCTCGACCTCCTTGCCGACCATGAAACCCGTGGTGTTCTGCAGGTAGACCAGCGGCGTGCCCGACTGCTCGCACAACTGCATGAACTGCGTGGCCTTGTTCGCGCCCTGCGGGTCGATCGGCCCGTTGTTGCCGATGAAGCCGCAGGGCTGGCCCTCGATGGCGCCGTGGCCGCACACGGTGGCGGCGCCGAACTCGGGCTTGAAGTCGAGGAAGTCGGAGTCGTCGATCAGCCGCGCGAGCAACTCGCGCACGTCGTAAGGCTGGCGGTAGTCGGGCGGCACGAGGCCGACGATGTCGTCGCTTGGAAAGCGCGGCGGCTTCCAGCCGCGCCCGGTGCCCTGGCCGGGCTTGTCGTTCCACGGCATGCGCGCGATCACGTCGCGCGCGATGCGGATGCCGTCGGCATCGTCCTCGGCCAGGTACTCGGCCACGCCGGAGACCCGGGTGTGCATCTCGGCGCCGCCCAGTTCCTCGTCGCCGGCAATCTCGCCGGTGGCCGCCTTCAGCAGCGGCGGGCCGGCCAGGAAGGCCTTGGCGCGGCCGCGCACCATGATCACGTAGTCGGACATGCCCGGCAGATACGCGCCGCCGGCGGTGGAGTGGCCGTGCATCACGGTGACCTGCGGAATGCCGGCTGCCGACAGGCGCGCCTGGTTGGCGAAGCCGCGGCCTCCTTCGATGAAGACCTCGCCCACGTGCATCAGGTTGGCGCCGCCCGATTCGACCAGCCGCACCACCGGCAGCCGGTTCTCCAGCGCGATGGCCTCGGCGCGCAGGCTCTTGCGCATGCCCATCGGCGTGATGGTGCCGCCCTTGATGGCGCTGTCGGAGGCGATGACCATGCAGCGGATGCCCGAGACGATGCCGATGCCGGTGATCAGCGCCCCGCCGAGCACGTTCTTCTCGCCGTCGTCGTCGTGCAGGCGCAGGCCGGCCAGCGTGGACAGCTCCAGCCACGGCGAGCCGCGGTCCAGCAGCAGCGAGACGCGCTCGCGCGGCAGCAGTTGCCGGCGCTCGCGAAAGCGCGACTCCATCGCGTTGGAGGTGTCGCGCACGCGACCTTCCAGGTCGCGGAAGTTGTCGATCAAGGCCAGCATCTGCTGGCGCTGGGCCTGGAAGGCTTCGGACTGCCGGTCGATGGCGGACTCGATGGTGGACATGCGGTCTTGGGTCTCTCGAAGGGGGCGTTGGGCGGACAGCGTCCGGATGGGGCCGTCAGCGCGCGAAGAAGGTCTTGCCTTCGGCGGCCATCGCGCGCAGGCTCTTCGGTGGCTCGAAGCGCGGGCCGTGGCGGCGCGCCAGCTCGTCGCAGTCGGCCACGAAGGCGGCGATGCCACGGCTGTGGATCTGCCCGATCGGGCCACCGAGGTAGGCCGGGAAACCCCAGCCGAGGATGGCGCCAACGTCGGCGTCGATCGGCGCTCGCAGCACGCCCTCCTCGAGGCAGCGCACGGTTTCGATGGACTGGATCGCCATCAGCCGCTGCCTGACCTCGGCCAGGCCCGGCTGCGCCGTTGCCGGCTTCCACAGGCCGGCTAGGCCGGCCCACAGGTGCTTGGTGGCACCCTGCGGGTACTCGTAGAACCCCTTGCCGGCCTTCTTGCCAAGGCGGCCGAGGGCGCTGTCGACCATGCGCTCGCAGACCTCGTCGATGGCGCTGCGCTGGTAGGCCGAGCCCAGGTCGGCGGCGGTCTGGCGGCGGATGCGGGCCATCAGTTCGAGCGAGACCTCGTCGGCCAGCGCCAGCGGTCCCACCGGCATGCCGGCCATGCGGCCGGCGTTCTCGATCAAGGCCGGCGCCACGCCTTCGGCCAGCAGCGTCAGGCCCTCGCCGACATAGGTGGAGAACACGCGGCTGGTGTAGAAGCCGCGGCTGTCGTTCACGACGATGGGCGTCTTGCGCAGCGCCTTCACGAAGTCGAGCGCGCGGGCCAGGCAGGATTCGCTCGTCGCCTTGCCGACAATGACCTCGACCAGCGGCATCTTCTCGGCCGGCGAGAAGAAGTGCAGGCCGATGAAGTTGGCCGGCCGCGCCGAGGCCTGCGCCAGGCCGCTGATGGGAAGCGTCGAGGTGTTGCTGGCGAAGATGGCGTCGGGCGCGAGCTGGGCCTCCGCCTTGCGGGTCACGTCGGCTTTCAGGGCGCGGTCCTCGAACACGGCCTCGACCACGATGTCGCAGCCATCCAGCGCCGCGAAGTCGGCCGTGGGCCGCACCCGGGCCGCCAGCGCGGCGCATTTCTCGGCGCTCAGGCGGCCCTGCTCGGCCTGCTTGGCCCAGCGCGCCTCGCCGTAGGCCTTGCCGCGCGCCGCGAGTTCGGCCGTGGTGTCCAGCAGCACCACATCGAGCCCGGCCTCGGCCGCAGCGCAGGCGATGCCGGCGCCCATCATGCCGGCGCCGAGGATGCCGACGCGGCGGTAGCTGGCCGGCGGCACGCCCTTGGGCCGGGCGGCGAGCTTGTTGGCTTCGCCGATGCCGAAGAACAGCGTGCGGATCATGTTCTTCGACACCGGGCCGACGGTGAGCTTGACGAACTCGCGCCCCTCGATCTTCAGGGCGGTGTCGATGTCGACCTGGCAGCCGTTGTAGACGCAGCTCATGATCGCTTCGGGCGCCGGGTAGTTGCCGAAGGTCTTGGCGCGCAGCAGCGCATTGCCGGCGGTGAAGGTTTCATAGCCGGCCGGGCTCTGCACCGGACCGCCGGGCAGCTTGAAGCCCTTGCGGTCCCAGGGCTGGATCGCGTCCTCGGGCTTCGCCGCCAGCAGCCAGGCGCGTGCGCGCGCCAGCAGCTCGGCCGGCGGCACGACCTCGTCCACCATGCCGGCCTTCAGCGCCTGCGCCGGCGAGACCTTCTTGCCTTCCAGCAGGAAGGGCAGCGCCGCGCGGACGCCGATCAGTCGCGGCAGACGCTGCGTACCGCCGCCGCCGGGCAGCAGGCCCAGGCCCACCTCGGGCAGGCCGATCTGCGTCTTCGGGTTGTCGGCGGCGATGCGGCGGTGGCAGCTCAGCGCCACCTCGTAGCCGCCGCCCAACGCGCTGCCGTTGAGCGCCGCGACGAAGGGCTTGCCGCTCTTCTCGATGCCGCGCATCAGGCCGTGCAGCTCTTCGGTGAAGCGGGTCATGGCCTGCGCGTCGCTGAAGGCCAGCAGCATGTTCAGGTCGCCGCCGGCGATGAACTCCGGCTTGGCCGAGGTGACGATCACGCCCTTGATGGCGGGGTCGGCGATGGCGCGCCGCACCGCGGCCGCATAGGCGGCCATCGAGGCCGCGTTGAGGACGTTCATCGGCACATCGCTCATCTGCCACGTCAATGTGGCGATGCCGTCGGCGCCTGCTTGGTAGTCGATGCTCATGGTGAGGGTTCCCGATCGGCGCGGTTCAGACGCGCTCGATGATGGTGGCGGTGCCCATGCCGGCGCCCACGCACAGCGTGGCCAGCCCGGTGGCAAGGTTGCGGCGCTCGAGCTCGTCGAGCAGGGTGCCGAGGATCATGGCCCCGGTGGCGCCCAGCGGATGGCCCATCGCGATGGCGCCGCCGTTGACGTTCATGCGCGCGTGCGGCACGTTCATCACCTCCATGAAGCGCAGCACCACCGACGCGAAGGCCTCGTTGAGCTCGAACAGATCGATGTCGGAACAGGACATGCCGGCCAGCTTGAGCGCCTTCTCGGCCGAGAACGACGGGCCGGTGAGCATGATGGTCGGCTCGCTGCCGACGGAGGCGAACGAGCGGATGCGCGCGCGCGGCTTCAGGCCCAGCCGCTGGCCGACCTCGGCATTGCCGATCAGCACGGCGGCGGCGCCGTCGACGATGCCCGAGGAGTTGCCGGCGTGGTGCACGTGTTCGATGCGCTCGAGCTGCGGGTAGCGCTGCAGCGCTACCGCGTCGAAGCCGGCGCGCTCGCCCTGGATCCTGAACGACGGTTCGAGCTTGGCCAGCGATTCGATCGTGGTCTCGGGCCGCATGTGCTCGTCGCGGTCGAGCACCACCAGGCCGTTGACGTCGCGCACCGGGACGATCGAGCGCGCGAAGCGGCCCTCGGCCCACGCGGCGGCGGCGCGGCGCTGGCTTTCCAGCGCATAGGCATCGACGTCGGCCCGCGAATGCCCGTACAGCGACGCGATCAGGTCGGCGGAGATGCCCTGCGGCACGAAGTAGGTGGGCAGCGCCACCGCCGGGTCGGCCGGCCAGGCGCCGCCGCCGGTGCCCATGGGCACGCGGCTCATGCTCTCGACGCCGCCACCGACGGCCAGCGGCGACTGGCCCGACATCACCTTGGCCGCGGCCATGTTGCAGGCCTCCAGGCCCGAGGCGCAGTAGCGGTTGATCTGCACCCCCGGCGCCGACTCGTCGTAGCCGGCCACCAGCGCCGCGACGCGGGCGATGTTGGCGCCCTGTTCGCCGACCGGCTCCACACAGCCGAGGATCACGTCGTCGACCTGCGCGGTGTCGAGCCGGTTGCGATCGCGCAGCGCCTGCAGCGCGGTGACGGCCAGGTGGATCGGCGTGCTGCCGTGCAGCGCGCCCGAGGCGCGGCCCTTGCCGCGCGGGGTGCGCACGGCGTCGTAGATGAATGCTTCGGTCATGGGCTGAGCGGATGAGGGGTGAGGGGTGGATGGCGGTCCGCGGGCGCTTCGGCCCGGCGGCGCGTCACAGCGTGCGGCTGACGATCTCCTTCATGATCTCGTTCGTGCCGCCGTAGATGCGGGAGACGCGCGCGTCGGCATAGGCGCGCGCGATCGGGTACTCCCACATGTAGCCGAAGCCCCCGAACATCTGCAGGCAGTCGTCGAGCAGCCGGCAGTGCAGGTCGGTGGTCCAGTACTTGGCCATTGCCGCCGTCGCGGCATCGAGCTGTCCGCGCAGGAGTTCGTCCATCAGCCGGTCGACGAAGACGCGCATCACCTGCACCTGCGTCTTCCACTCGGCCAGCCGGAAGCGGTTGTGCTGGAAGTCGATGACGCGCTGGCCGAAGGCCTTGCGCTCCTTGGTGTAGTCCAGCGTCCATTGCAGCGCGGCCTCGGCGCCGGCGGCGGCGGCGACGGCGATCTGCATGCGCTCCCAGGCCAGCTCCTGCATCAGCAGGATGAAGCCCTTGCCCTCGCCGCCCAGGATGTTGGCGGCCGGCACGCGCACGTTGTCGAAGAACAGCTCCGACGTGTCTTGCGCCTTCATGCCGATCTTCTCGAGGTTGCGCCCGCGCTTGAAGCCGGCCCGGTCGGTCTCCACCAGCACCAGCGAGGTGCCCTTGGCGCCGGCTGACGGGTCGGTCTTGGCGACCACGATCACGAGGTCGGCGTTCTGGCCGTTGGTGATGAAGGTCTTCTGGCCGTTGATGACCAGTTCGTCGCCGTCGCGCAGCGCCGAAGTGCGCACCGCCTGCAGGTCGCTGCCGGCTCCGGGCTCGGTCATCGCGATGGCGCCGATGACCTCGCCGCGCGCCATCGGCGGCAGCCAGCGGCGCTTCTGCTCCTCGCTGCCGTAGGCCAGGATGTAGGGGGCGACGATGTCGGAGTGCAGCCCGAAGCCGATGCCGCTGGCGCCGGCGCGGGCCACCTCCTCGATCAGCACGGCGCTGTGCAGGCGGCTGCCGCCGCCGCCGCCGTAGATCTCTGGGACGGCGGGGCACAGCAGCCCGGCCGCGCCGGCCGCGCGCCACACGGAACGCGGCACGATGCCTTCTGCCTCCCAGCGCGCATGGTGGGGCGTGACCTCGCGGTCGAAGAAGCGCCGGACCTGCTCGCGGAAGAGGTCGTGCTCGGAGGTGAAGAGGGAGCGTTGAAGCATGGCGCTCGAGTGGCTCGAATTGTCGTTGCCTGGATTTCCGACCTAACGCTTGTTAGCTGGTATAGTGTAAGCGATGACGCAACAGGTGGATAGCCATCGACGGCAGGAAATCCTGAGGGCCGCAGCCAGCCTGTTCAGGCGGCAGGGGTTCGAGCGCACCTCGGTGCGCCAGATTGCGGTCGAACTGGGCATCAAGTCGGGCTCGCTCTTCTATCACTTCGCCACCAAGGAAGAACTCCTCGTCACGGTGATGGAAGAGGGCATCCGCGACGTGCATGCGTCAGTGCAGGAGGGCTTGGCCACCGAGTGCAGGTTGCCGGAGCAGTTGCTGGCCATGGTGCGCCGCCACCTGACCGCGCTGCTCGGGGCCAACCTGGACGCGCTGATGGTGCTGGTGTACGAGTGGCGGAGCCTCTCCGAGCCGGCGGTGCGGCGGGTGATGGCCTCGCGAAATCGCTACGAGGATCTCTGGGACCGGGCAATCCGCGCCGCTGCTGCGAACGGTTGGGTCGACTCCGATGTGGTCCTCGTGCGGCAGACCGTGCTCGGTGCACTGAACTGGGCCGGGCAGTGGTATCGGGCAAGCAGCCGGCTGGGTGTCGACGGGTTGTCGACACGCATGTTCGCCATCCTGATGCCTGCGGTGCACGCGCAATTGGGCTGCGGGTCAGAGCCGGGTATCACCAACGGCGCGTGCGCCGCCGATCTTTCCGACGTTGTTGCCGATCCTTCGGGGCGGGCGGCGAGTTCCATCACACCACAGCTTCCGGCTGCCTAGGAGTTTCCATGACCGCAGTCTCAACGATGATGCGTGCGGCCCTGTCGCTGAACCATTTCCTGGATCGTGCGGGGCGGTATCACGCTGACGTGGAGATCGTGAGCCGCATGCCGGACAAGTCGCTGCACCGCCATACCTTTCGCGACTTCCACCGGCGTGCGCTGGCCTTGGCGGAGGTGTTGGTCGCGGCGGGTGTCCAACCCGGCGACCGCGTGGCCACCTTGAGCTGGAATCACTACGCGCACCTCGAGTGCTATTTCGGCATTCCGGCGGCCGGCGCGGTGATGCACAACCTCAACCTGCGTCTGTTTCCACATGACTTGGCGTTCATCGGCAACCATGCCAAGGACCGCATCCTCATCGTCGACGACGTGCTGCTGCCCTTGCTGGCGCAGTTCTCGAAGGATGTGGAGTTCGAGCGCATCATCGTCGTGCCCTTGACCGGCAAGCCGGTTCCGCCCGGGTACGACGACTACGAGGAACTGTTGCACAGGGCTGGCGGCCGCTTCGAGCCGGTGGTGGTGGACGAGCACGCGCCCTGCGGCATGTGCTACACCTCGGGGACGACGGGCCACCCGAAGGGCGTCGTGTATTCGCACCGTTCGACGGTTCTGCACACGTTGGTGGCCGCCCTGCCGGGTGCGCTCGGGGTGTCCGATACCGACATCGTGCTGCCGGTGGTGCCGATGTTCCATGCCAACGCCTGGGGTCTGCCTTACCTGGCGGTGTTCGTGGGGGCCAAGCTGGTGCTGCCCGGGCCGCATCTCGACGCCGAGTCGCTGCTCGACCTGTTCCAGCGCGAACGCGTCACCATCACCGGCGGCGTGCCGACGATCTGGTTGTCGATCCTGCAGGCGTTGCGCAGCGCTCCGAGCCGCTGGGATCTGGTGCCCGGCATGCGCATGCTCGTCGGTGGCTCGGCCGCTCCGGAGTCGCTGTTCCGGGGCTTCGACGAATTCGGGCTTGAGGTCGGCACCGCCTGGGGCATGACAGAGACTTCACCGCTGGGCACGGTGTCGGCGCTGACGGCGGCGATGAGGGCGCTGCCCGCGGATCAGCAGTATGCGTTGCGCGTCAAGCAAGGGCGCGCCGCGCCTCTCGTCGATATCCGGCTGATCGGCGAGCAGGGCGAGGTCGCCTGGGACGGGCAGTCGGTCGGTGAAATCCAGGTTCGCGGTCCATGGATCACCGGCAGCTACCACGAGATGCCGGTCAGCGACAGCAGCTTCACCGCCGACGGCTGGCTGCGCACCGGTGATGTGGGCTGCATCGACGGGCACGGTTTCCTGCGCCTGACCGACCGCACCAAGGACCTGATCAAGAGCGGCGGCGAGTGGATCAGTTCGGTCGATCTGGAGAATGCGATCATGGGTCACCCGGCGGTGCTGGAAGCCGCCGTGATCGCCGTGCCGCACCCGCGCTGGGCCGAGCGGCCGCTGGCCGTCATCGTGTTGCGGCCCGGCATGTCGGCCACCGCCGAAGAGATCCAGCAGTACCTTTCGCGCACGTTCGCGAAGTGGCAGGTGCCGGATGCCTACGAGTTCGTTGCGGAGATTCCCCGCACGTCCACGGGCAAGTTCCTGAAGACCAAGCTGCGTGACATGTACAAGGACTGGGCTTGGCAGGCTGCTTGAAGGTCCGCCGGCATCACCCTGGGGCAGCCTGGGCCATGCAGGTCTGCCTTCCGCGTTCATCCTGGGTCGCCATTTGCGTTCAACGATAGGAGTGTGTTTGAAGTGAAGATTCTCGTCGCCGTGAAACGGGTTCTGGACTACAACGTCAAGGCCCGAGTGAAGTCCGATGGTTCGGGGGTCGACCTCGCGAACCAGAAGCTGTCGATGAACCCCTTCGACGAGATCGCCTGTGAAGAGGCGGTGCGTCTGAAGGAGGCCGGGGTAGCCACCGAGGTCATCGTCGTCTCGTGCGGCCCGGCGGGATGCCAGGAGACGCTGCGCAGTGCGATGGCGATCGGCGCAGACCGTGGCGTGCTGGTCGAGACCGACGCGGCGCTCGAGCCGCTGGCGGTGGCCAAGCTGGTGAAGCACGTCGCCGAGAAGGAGGGCGTCCAACTGGCGATCTTCGGCAAGCAGGCGATCGACGACGATGCCGGGCAGGCAGGGCAGATGTTCGCCGGACTGATGGGTTGGGGCCAGGCCACGTTCGCGTCGAAGATCAAGGTCGAGGGCGGTACCGCGCTGGTCACGCGCGAGATCGACGGCGGGCTGGAGAACTTAAAGCTCAAGCTGCCCGTCGTCGTGACGACCGACCTGCGCCTCAACGAGCCCCGCTTCATCACGCTGCCCAACATCATGAAGGCGAAGAAGAAGCCGCTCGAGGTGCTGAAGGCGTCCGATCTGGGCGTCGACCTCGCGCCGCGCACGACCACGCTACGCGTGGACGAACCGGCCCCGCGCAAGGCGGGCATCAAGGTGGCCGATGTGGCGGAACTCGTCAAGCGGCTCAAGGAAGAAGCGAAGGTGCTGTGACATGACGATTCTGATCATTGCGGAACACGACGGTGCCGCGCTCAAGCCGTCGACCCTCAACACCGTCGCCGCCGCCGCGAAGATCGGCGGCGACATCCACGTGCTGGTGGCCGGCAGCGACTGCGCAGGCGCCGCCTCTTCCGCAGCCGCCGTGGCCGGCGTCGCCAAGGTCCTGGTGGCCGATGCCGTCCACCTGTCGTCACAGTCCGCCGAGAACCTGGCAGCGGTGGTCGTGGCCTGCGTGCAGGGTGACTCGGCCTGCACCCACGTGCTGGCGCCCGCGACGCCGTTCGGCAAGAACGTGCTGCCGCGCGCGGCAGCACTGCTGGACAGTTCGCAGATCTCCGACGTCGTCGCGATCGAGGCGCCGGACACCTTCGTGCGCCCGTTCTATGCCGGCAATGCGGTGGCGCGAGTGAGGTCCTCCGACAAGGTGAAGGTGCTGAGTGTCCGCACCACCGCGTTCGATCCGGTCGCGACGACGGGCGGCGGCGCCACCGTGCAGGCCATCTCGGCGGGCGCCGACCTGGGCCTCTGCGAACTGCTGGGCCGACAGGTTGTCAAGCTCGAGCGCCCGGATCTGACGGCCGCTTCGATCATCGTCTCGGGCGGACGGGGTCTGGGCTCGGCCGAGAAGTTTCGCGAAGTGCTTGAGCCGATGGCCGACAAGCTGGGCGCGGCGCTGGGCGCCTCACGGGCCGCTGTGGATGCGGGCTATGCGCCGAACGACTACCAGGTGGGCCAGACAGGCAAGATCGTTGCGCCGCAACTCTACGTGGCAGTGGGCATTTCAGGCGCGATCCAGCACTTGGCAGGCATGAAGGACAGCAAGGTCATCGTGGCGATCAACAAGGACCCCGATGCGCCGATCTTCCAGGTCGCCGACTATGGGCTGGTGGCCGATCTGTTCGCGGTGGTGCCGGAGTTGACCGGAGCGGTCTGAACGGCCTGCAGGCCGCAGCCGAGGGCGGGGATGCTTCGGCACCTGTCGGCTCACTCCTCTGATATGGAGGCAAACCTTGTCCAAGTCGAACGCTTCCACGATCACTGCCGGGGTTCCCGGCCCCGGGCAGATCGCTCGCGTCACCATCGGGGACTTCCTGCGCCGCTGCGCGGCTCGTGACAGAGTCAAGACGGCGTTCGTCCTCGGGGATGAGCGGCTTTCCTATGGGGACTTCAATGACCAGGTGACCCGCTGTGCCAATGCGCTCCTGGCCAGCGGTCTTCGGTCAGGCGATCGTGTTGTCACGCTGTGCGGCAATTCGCTGCAGTTCCTCATCGCGATATTCGGCATCCATCGGGCCGGGCTGGTGTGGGTGCCCATCAACATCGGCCTGGGCGGCGACGACGTCCGGTTCATCCTCGAGCATTCGGAGTCGCGTTTCGTCCTGGTCGACGCGGCGCTCATCGCCCGCCCCGAGTTGGCAAGGCTGCTCACCGCCACGCCCGGGCGCGGATGGGTGCTCGAAGGGCCTGGCCAGGCCGGCTTCGGCGCGTTCGCGCAGGCAATTTCGCAGCAGCCGGTCGTGGATCAGGAGGTCGAGATCCACGACCGCGACGTGGCGCAGATCATGTACACGAGTGGGACCACGGGGCGGCCGAAGGGCGTCATGCAGAGCCATCTCTCGGTGGTCATGGCGGCGATGAACAATGCCATCGAGTTCGGCCTGTGGCGCGACGCGATCTGCAATGCGACTTTGCCGCTCTTCCATTGCGCACAGCACACGCTGGTCTGCGGGCTGCTGGCCGCCGGCGGTACGGCGATCGTCACCAAGAGCTTCGACCCTGGCCAGATGCTCGAGATCATCGAGCGGGAGCGGTTGACCTTCTTCATGGGCCTGCCTTTGATGCATCAGGCGTTGCTCGAGCATCCGTCACGACCCGGACGCGACCTGTCTAGCCTGCGCATGTGCATGTATGCGATGGCGCCCATGCCCGAAACCCTGTTGCGCCGATTGATCGCCGAGATCTGTCCGAACTACATGCTGGGCACCGGGCAGACCGAGATGTACCCGCTGACCGTGGCGTTCCGGCCCGAAGAGCAACTCCGACGCTTCGGCTCGTACTGGGGCGTCAGCGCGATGATCAACGATACCGCCGTCATGGACGACGCGGGAAACTTGCTTGGCGACGGGGAGGTTGGCGAGATCGTGCACCGCGGCCCGAACGTGATGGAGGGGTACTTCAAAAACCCGAAGGCCACCGATGAGGCGCGTGCCCACGGTTGGCACCACACCGGCGACCTCGGCATGTGGGTCGACGCTCAGCTCATGTTCAAGGACCGCAAGAAGGACATGATCAAGACGGGCGGGGAGAACGTGCCGTCGATCAAGGTCGAGGCGGTGCTGCTGCGACATCCGGCGGTAGCGAATGCCGCGGCGATCGGGCTGCCGCATGCGCGTTGGATCGAAGCAGTGACGGCGGTGGTGGTCAGACGCCCTGGCGCGGAGGTCAGCGAGGAGGAACTGCTGCAGCACTGCCGCGAACATCTGGGCGGCTTCGAGGTGCCCAAGGCCGTGGTGTTCGTCGATGCACTGCCCATGACCAGCACGGGCAAGATCCAGAAGCATCCGCTGCGCGAGCAACTGCAGACCCTCTATGCCGACCGCGCCGGATGAGTCGGCCGGCCCGAGCTTCTTGGTCTAACGTTTGTTAGATTAAAGTACGCGTCTCGCGCTTCGCCATCCCCCATTTCATGAACGCTACTGCAGAACGTCACCCAGAGCTCCGCGCTGCGTTGAGAGACCTGTTCAAGCGCTTCCCCGACGAGTACTTCCGCAAGGTCGACGCGGCGCGCGGCTACCCCGTGGAGTTCGTCGACGCACTCACCGAGGCCGGCTGGCTGGCGGTGATGATCCCCGAGGAATACGGCGGCGCCGGCCTCGGCCTAGCCGAGGCCTCGGTGGTGATGGAGGAGGTCAACCGCTGCGGCGGCAACGCCGGCGCCTGCCACGGTCAGATGTACAACATGGGCACGCTGTTGCGGCACGGCTCGGTGGAGCAGAAACGCCGCTACCTGCCCGGCATCGCCAGCGGCAAGCTGCGCCTGCAGAGCATGGGCGTCACCGAGCCCACCACCGGCACCGACACCACGCAGCTCAAGACCACCGCGCTGCGCAAGGGCGACCGCTACGTGGTCAACGGCCAGAAGGTGTGGATCTCGCGCGTGCAGCACAGCGACCTGATGATCCTGCTGGCGCGCACCACGCCGCTGGCGGACGTGAAGCGCAAGTCCGAGGGCATGTCGATCTTCATCGTCGACCTGCACAAGGCCATCGGCAAGGGCCTCACGGTGCGGCCGATCCCCAACATGGTGAACCACGAGACCAACGAGCTGTTTTTCGAGAACCTGGAGATCCCGGCCGAGAACCTGATCGGCGAGGAAGGCAAAGGCTTCAAGTACATCCTCGACGGGCTGAATGCCGAGCGCACGCTGATCGCCGCCGAGTGCATCGGCGACGCGCGCTGGTTCGTCGCCCGCAGCGCCGCCTACGCGCGCGAGCGCCGCGTCTTCGACCGGCCGATCGGCCAGAACCAGGGCGTGCAGTTCCCGATCGCAGAGAACCACATCGAGACCGAGGCCGCCGACCTGATGCGCTGGCGCGCCTGCGAGCTGTTCGACGCCAAGCAGCCCTGCGGCGCCGAGGCCAACATGGCCAAGTACCTGGCGGCCAAGGCCTCGTTCGAGGCCGCCAACGTGGCCATCCAGACCCACGGCGGCTTCGGCTTCGCCTGCGAATACGACGTGGAACGCAAGTTCCGCGAAACGCGCCTGTACCAGGTGGCGCCGATCTCGACCAATCTGATCCTGTCGTACGTCGCCGAGCACGTGCTCGAGCTGCCGCGTTCGTTCTGAAAGCCCCCGCCATGCGCCCGCTCCAAGGCATGCTCGTCGTCACCCTCGAGCACGCCATCGCCGCCCCGTTCTGCACGCGCCAGCTCGCCGATCTGGGCGCGCGCGTGATCAAGGTCGAGCGCCCCGGCGAGGGCGACTTCGCGCGCGCCTACGATACGCGCGCCAAGGGCTCGGCTTCGCACTTCGTCTGGTGCAACCGCGGCAAGGAAAGCCTGACGCTCGACCTCAAGAACCCCGCTGCGCGGGTGGTGCTGCAGGAACTGGTGGAGCGCGCCGACGTGCTGGTGCAGAACCTCGCGCCGGGTGCGGCGGCGCGCATGGGCCTGGACCACGCGAGCCTGACGCCGCGCAACCCCAAGCTCGTGGTGTGCGACATCTCCGGCTATGGCGACGGCGGGCCCTTCACCGAGAAGAAGGCCTACGATCTGCTGATCCAGAGCGAATCGGGCTTCGTGTCGGTCACCGGCACGCCCGAGCACCCGTCCAAGGCAGGGCTGTCGATCGCCGACATCGCCGCCGGCATGTACGCCTACAGCAGCGTGCTGGCCGCGCTGCTCGAACGCGGGCGCACCGGGCGCGGCAAGCGGCTCGAGATCTCCATGCTCGAGGCGATGTCGGAGTGGATGGGCTTTCCGCTGTACTACACCTTCGACGGCCAGCCGCCGCCGCCACGCGCCGGCGCCTCGCACGCGGCGATCTATCCCTACGGCCCGTTCATGTGCGGCGACGGGCGCCAGGTGGTGCTCGCCGTCCAGCACGACCGCGAGTGGGGCACGTTCTGCGACAAGGTGCTGCGCCGACCCGAGCTTGCCGCGCCGTACAAGGGCAACGCGAAGCGCCTGGCGGAACGCGAGACGCTGCGGGGGATCATCGAGGGGGTGTGCGCGGGCCTGACCGGCGAACAGCTCGTCGAGCGCCTGGAAGACGCGCAGATCGCCTATGGCCGCCTCAATGAGATGGCCGATCTCTGGCGCCATGCGCAGCTCCAGGCGCGCGCGCGCTGGACCGAGATCGGCACGCCGGGCGGGCCGATGCCGGCGCTCTATCCGCCGCACCACGTGGTCGGCGAGGAACCGCCGCCGATGGGCGCGGTGCCCGCGCTGGGCGCACACACCGACGCCATCCTGGCCGAACTCGGGCGTTCGCCCGCACAGATAGCGGCGCTGCGTGCCGAGCGCGCGGTCTGACCGCGCAGCGCTGACGCGAGGGACGACGATGAACGATCACCCTTCTGCTGCCTTGGCGGCCTTCGCCGCGCAGTTGCGTGTGCAGGACATCCCGGCGCCCGTGCTGCGCCGTACCGAGGACCTGTTCCTCGACTGGCTGGGTTCCACGCTGGCCGGCAAGAGCGCCCGCGCCGTGCAGGCCATCGAGCGCTACGCCCTGGCGATGGGCCCCGCCCTGCGTGCCGGCGACAAGGGCGGCGCCGAGGTGCTGATCTCGCGCCGCTTCACCTCGCCGCACTTCGCCGCGATGGTGAACGCCGCGGCCTCGCACGTCGTCGAGCAGGACGACGTGCACAACGGCTCGGTGTTCCACCCGGCCGCGGTCGTCTTCCCGGCGGCGCTGGCCACGGCGCAGGCCGTCGGCGCGAGCGGGCGCGAGTTGCTCGCGGCGTCGGTCGCCGGCTACGAGGTCGGCATCCGCGTCGGCGAATTCCTCGGCCGCTCGCACTACCGCATCTTCCACACCACCGCGACGGCCGGCACGCTGGCCGCCGCGGCGGCCACCGGCCGGCTGCTCGGGCTCGACGCCGCGACGATGCTGCACGCCTTCGGCAGCGCGGGCACGCAGGCCGCGGGGCTGTGGGAATTCCTGCGCGACGCGGCCGACTCCAAGCAGCTGCACTGCGCGCACGCGGCGTCGTCCGGGCTGGCGTCGGCCTGGCTCGCCAAGGACGGCTTCACCGGCGCGCGCCGCATCCTGGAAGGCGAGCAGGGCATGGCCGCGGGCATGTCCAGCGACGCCGACGCGGCCCGCCTGACGGCCGGCCTGGGCCGGCGCTGGGCCACCGCCGAGACCTCGTTCAAGTACCACGCGTCCTGCCGCCACACGCACCCGAGCGCCGACGCGCTGCTGGCGCTGATGCGCGAGCAGCGGCTCGCCGCCGACGACATCGCGCAGGTGAAGGCGCAGGTGCACCAGGGCGCGATCGACGTGCTCGGCCGCGTGGTGGTGCCCGCGACCGTGCACCAGGCCAAGTTCTCGATGGGCACCGTGCTCGGGCTCGTGGCCGAACACGGTTATGCCGGCCTGGACGAGTTCGACCGCCACTTCCTCGCGCCGCGCGTGGCCGCGTTCCGCGACCGCGTGGCGATGCAGCTCGACGCCGAGGTCGACACCGCCTACCCGCAGCGCTGGATCGGCAAGGTGCAGGTGCGCACGCGCGACGGGCGCACGCTCGACGCACGCGTCGACGAGCCCAAGGGCGACCCCGGCAACACGCTGAGCCGGGCCGAGCTGGAGGACAAGGCGCGCCGGCTCGCGGCCTACGGCGAGGCGGCCACGCCGGCCGAGATGGCGGCGCTGATCGAAGGCGTGTGGGCGCTCGAGCGCGCGCCGCGTATGGGCCGCCTGCTGGGCGCGTGAGCGGCACGCGGCGGGCCGGGCAGGGACCTTGCAGATGACCGACGACGCGTCCGCGGCACGCCAGCCGCGCACCTACCTGTTCGTGCCGGCCGACCGGCCCGAGCGCCTGGCCAAGGCGCGCGCGGCGGGGGCCGATGCCGTCATCGTCGACCTCGAAGACGCGGTCGCGCCCAGCGCCAAGGCCGGTGCGCGCGATGCGCTGGCGAACGCCCTCGACAGCGCCCCCGACGGCGCAAACGACAAAGCGCCGCCGCTGATCGTGCGCGTGAATGCCGCCGGCACGCCCTGGTTCGACGACGACCTGGAGCTGTGCCGCCATCCGGGTGTGGCCGCGGTGATGCTGCCCAAGGCCGACTGCATCGATGCCGTCTGCCATGCCTTCGAGACCGCGTTCAAGGACGTGCTGCCGATCATCGAGTCGGCGCGCGGCATCGAGGAGGTGCGCGCCATCGCGCGCGTGCCCGGCGTCGTGCGGCTGGCCTTCGGCAGCATCGACCTGGCGGTCGACCTCGGCATCGACTGCGCGCCCGACGGCGGCGAGGCCGAGCTGCAGCCCTACCGCGCGCAGGTGGTGCTGGCGTCACGGCTCGGCGGCCTGGCAGCGCCGGCTGACGGCGTGAGCCTGGCCATCGACGACGCGCCGCGCCTGCGCGCCGACGCCGAACGTTCGCGCCGGCTCGGCTTCGGCGCCAAGCTGTGCATCCATCCGAAGCAGATCGCGGTCGTGCAGGGCGTGTTCACGCCCGAGCCCGAACGCGTCGCCTGGGCGCAGCGCGTCTGCGCCGCGTTCGCCGCCTCGGGCGGCGCCGCGGTGGCGGTGGACGGCCAGATGATCGACGTGCCCGTCGTCGAGCGCGCCCGCGCCGTGTTGCGTGCCGCCGGCCTGGCCAGCTGACCCCTGTTCCAACCCGACCCCCTTCGACCTTTCACGCACAAGGACCGCACCATGCCCCGCAAGACCAAGCCGATCCGCTCCGACATCGCCTGGAGCACCCCCGACCGCATCGAGGTGCGCGGGCGCAGCCTGCCCGACGATCTGCTGGGCAAGATCAGCCTCGGCGACATGGCCTGGCTGCTGATCGTCGGCCGCATGCCGACGCCTCAGGAATCGACCGTGTTCAACGCGGTGGCCGTGACGCTGGTCGAACACGGCATCACGCCCAGCGCGCTGGCCGCGCGCATCACTTACGCTGGCGCGCCGGAGTCACTGCAGGCGGCGGTGGCCGCGGGGCTGTGCGGCCTGGGCTCGGTGTTCGTGGGCTCCACCGAGGGCACCGCGAAGATGCTCTACGAAGCCCTGCCGCCCGGCACCAAGGGCGCGGATCTGGAGAAGGTCGCGCGCGAGCTCGTTGCGGGCTACCGCCAGCGCGGGCAGATCGTGCCCGGCCTCGGCCACCCGCTGCACAAGCCGGTCGACCCGCGCGCGCCGCGGCTGTTCAAGATCGCCGAGGAGAACGGCTTCTCGGGCGACTACATCAAGCTCGAGCGCCTGATCTGCGCCGAGGCGGAACGCGCCAGCGGCAAGATGCTGCCGGTCAACGCCACCGGCGCCATCGGCGCGATCTGCTGCGAGCTCGGCCTGCCGTGGAAGATCGTGCGCGGCGTGGGCGTGTTCTCCCGCGCCATCGGGCTGGTGGGCCACATCCTCGAGGAGAGCAACAATCCGATGGCGGTGGAGATCTGGCAACGCGTCGAGGACGAGGCCACCGCCCACGTGCGGCCGAATGCGGGTTGAAGCGAGCATGAATGATCTGAAAGAGTCCGTCGAAAAGCCGGTGCAGTGGATGCTGGTGCGCCGCGGTGCCGGCAATGGAAGCGGCGCTGCGGCGGCCGCCGCTGGCGAGCGCTGGAGCGTGGACCGCGTCGAGGCGCTGTTCGAGCTGCCCTTCAACGACCTGATCCACCGCGCGCAGCAGGTGCACCGCGAGCACTTCGACGCCAACGAGGTGCAGCTGTCCACGCTGCTGTCCATCAAGACCGGCGGCTGTCCGGAGGACTGCGGCTATTGCCCGCAGTCGGTCCACTTCGACACCGGGGTGGCCGCCGGCAAGCTGCTCGGCGTGGACGAGGTGGCCGCCGCGGCACGGGCGGCGCGCGAACAGGGCGCGTCGCGCTTCTGCATGGGCGCGGCCTGGCGCGAGCCCAAGGACCGCGACATCGAGAAGGTGGCCGAGCTGGTGCGCGCGGTGAAGGCCGAAGGGCTGGAAGCCTGCTGCACGCTCGGCATGCTGAGCGACGGCCAGGCCCAGGCGCTCAAGCACGCCGGGCTCGACTACTACAACCACAACCTCGACACCGCGCCCGAGGCCTACGGCCGCATCATCTCCACCCGCACCTACGACGACCGCCTGCGCACGCTCGAACGCGTGCGCGACGCCGGCATCGGCGTGTGCTGCGGCGGCATCGTCGGCATGGGCGAGTCGCGCCGCGAGCGTGCCGGGCTGGTGGCGCAGGTGGCCAACCTCGAGCCGTATCCGGAATCGGTGCCGATCAACCAGCTGGTGCGCGTGGAGGGCACGCCGCTGGCCGACGCCGAGGCGCTCGATCCGCTGGAGTTCGTGCGCACGATCGCCGTGGCGCGCATCACCATGCCGCGCGCCCGGGTGCGTCTGTCGGCCGGCCGGCGCCAGATGAGCGACGCGGTGCAGGCGCTGTGCTTCCTGGCCGGTGCCAACTCGATCTTCTACGGCGACAAGCTGCTGACCACCGGCAACCCCGACTGGGAGGCCGACCAGCGGCTGCTCGCCACGCTGGGCATGCGCACGAGCTGAGGAACCGCACCATGTTCCGCCACATGCTGAAGTCCAAGATCCACCGCGCCACCGTCACGGCGTGCGAGTTGCACTACGAAGGGTCGTGCGCGATCGACCAGGACCTGCTCGACGCCGCCGACCTGCGCGAGAACGAGCAGGTGCACATCTGGAACATCGCCAACGGCGAGCGCTTCATCACCTATGCAATCCGCGGCGAACGCGGCAGCGGCATCATTTCGCTGAACGGCTCGGCCGCGCGCCGCGCCGCGCTGGGCGACCTGATCATCATCGCCGCGTTCGGCCTGGTGGCCGAGGACGACCTGGACCGGCGGCGCCCGAAACTGGTGTTCGTCGACGAGCGCAACCGCATCCGCGAGTTGCGGTCGGAAATCCCGATGCAGGAGGCCGAGGCATGAACGCGCCGGTGCCTGCCGCGCCGTCGGCCGAGCGCAAGTCGGTGTCGCTGCTGCGGCTGCGCGCCATGCTCGATGCGGGCGAGAAGATCGGCATGCTGACGGCCTATGACGCCGGCTTCGCGCGCGCGGCCGACGACGCCGGCGTCGACTGCCTGCTCGTCGGCGATTCGCTCGGCATGGTGGTGCAGGGCGGATCGAGCACCGTGCCGGTGACGCTCGACGAGGTGGCGTACCACGTGCGCTGCGTGGCGCGCGGCCGCCGCCATGCCTGGCTCATCGCCGACCTGCCTTTCGGCAGCTACGAGGAAAGCCCCGAGCAGGCGCTGCGCTCCAGCGCGGTGCTGGCCCGCGCGGGCGCCCAGATGGTCAAGCTCGAGGGCGGCTGGGCCGCGCCGACGGTGCGCTTCCTGGTCGAGCGTGGCATCGTGGTCTGCGCCCACCTGGGCCTGACGCCGCAGTCGGCGTCGGCGCTGGGCGGCTACCGCGTGCAGGGCCGCGACGAGGCCGCCGCCGAGCGCCTCGCGCGCGAGGCACGCGCGCTGGCGGACGCCGGCGCGGCGATGCTGGTGCTCGAGCTGGTGCCCGCCGCGCTGGCGCGGCGGGTGCAGCAGGAGAACCCGGCCCTGGTGGTGATCGGCATCGGCGCCGGCGGCGACGTCGCCGGCCAGGTGCTGGTGCTGCACGACATGCTCGGCGTGACGGCCGGCCCGATGCCGCGCTTCGTGCGCGACTTCGGCCGCGAGGGCGGCGGCGTGCGCGAGGCGCTGCGTCGCTACGTCGCCGCGGTGAAGGACGGCAGCTTCCCCGACGCGACGCTGCACACGTACTGACTCCCGCCGAGCGGCTTGCCATGCAAACGATCCACACCATTGCCGCACTCCGGCAGGCGCTCGCGGGCCGCGCTGCGACGAGCTTCGTCCCCACGATGGGCAACCTGCACGAGGGCCATCTCGCGCTCGTGCGCGAGGCCGCGCGCCAGGGCGAGCCGGTGGTGGCGAGCATCTTCGTCAACCGCCTGCAGTTCGCGCCGCACGAGGACTTCGACCGCTACCCGCGCACACTGGCGCGCGACTGCGAACTGCTCGCGGGGGCGGGCTGCGACATCGTGTTCGCGCCCGACGAGCGCGAGTTCTACCCGCAGCCGCAGACCTACGCGGTGCGCCCGGACCCGGCGCTGGCCGACATCCTGGAAGGCGAGTTCCGGCCCGGGTTCTTCGGCGGCGTGTGCACTGTGGTGCTCAAGCTGTTCGCCTGCGTGCAGCCCGCGGTGGCCGTGTTCGGCAAGAAGGACTACCAGCAGTGGAAGGTGGTCGGCCGCATGGTCGAGCAGTTCGCGCTGCCGATCCGCATCGTCGGCGGCGAGACGGTGCGCGCCGAGGACGGCCTTGCGCTTTCCAGCCGCAACGGCTACCTGACCCTGGACGAGCGGGCCCGCGCGGTCGGGCTGTCGCGCGCGCTGAAGCGCGTGCGCGACGCCTGGATGATGGGGGCGCCCGATATGGCGATTCTCGAGGCGTCTGCGGTGGTAGAACTCCGCGATGGCGGCTGGTTGCCGGACTACGTGAGCATTCGGCGACAGGCCGACTTGGGCGTGCCGACGTCGCAGGATCGTGCGGTCGGCGCGCCGGTCGTCGTCCTTGCTGCAGCCCGGATGGGCTCGACGCGATTGATCGACAACATGGAGGGAAGCACGGCCGCCTCGTAACGCGAAAGTGGGCCACGTACCGATCTCAACCCACTGAAGGCACCAGCTTCTGTTGACATAATTAACCTTGTCGCTCATTGAGAGTTGCACCCAATGATGGGTCAATTGATGCGCCTGTAGCCTGGATTCGAACTCCGATCGGCCGGAATTCAGCCCCGGCGCTGCCGCCAGCAAGGCAAGACCTGCGACGCTTGCGTCGGCGCCAATGCCGGCCGCATCGTACCGTCCAACGGTTTCACCACGCCTGCACCCGCGATGCGCACAGCTTTGGCGCGGCCTTCCTGTCCGCCGCCAGGACCAGGCTGTCCTGAGCGCTGTGGCTTGCATCGACCCTGCGCGCGGTCTATGATGTACATAACGTACACAACGCGGAAGCGCCCACCATGGCCAAGCTGCAGCAGCCCGCAACGGCAGTCGGATTCGTCCCCGCCGAAGAGCGCTCGCCCGATGTTGTCCAGACCACGATCCGCCTGGGCGGCATGATCGTCGAAGTCGACGAGATCGGTGTCGGCTACGCGCGCACCGAGATCCCGAGCCTGATCCGCGCCTCGGCGCGCACCGGCCGCGCCTTCCACATCCGCAACGCCAAGAATCCCGAGGCCGCCTCCGCGCTGCTGGTCAGCCCGGGGGCGCTGGAGCAACTGGTCTTCGCCCCCGTGCGTCGGCGCAAGCTCTCCGAGGTGCTGGACCTGCTGCCCTTCAAGCACACGGGTGCCGAGCGCGTTCGCGCCGGCATTGCCGACAACCAGGTGCGCACGCTTCGCGTGCCGACGGGCGACGCCGAAGGCTGACCCAGCGTGGCGACCGTGAATGTCCTGCTGCCGGCGCAAACGCTGCTGGACCTGTGCGACCAGCAGCCCAACGCCGCGCGCGCCTGGGCCGCCGGCGTCGACACGGCTGCCCTGCGCGTGAGCGTCATCTCCATCGCCGAGGCGCGCTCGGCCATCGACGGCGTGCCGTCCGGCCAGGTTCGCGCCCGGCTCGATGCCAACCTGTCCGCGCTGCTGTCGCAGGTCGAGGCCGATTCCGAAGAGCCGCTGGTATTCGACGACCAGCACGCCTCGGTCTGGCGCGCGCTGCTGGGCGACCCGAACCTGCAGGGGCTCGGTGCCACCGACCGGCAGGTCTACGCCACCGCGATGCACGAGGGTCTGACCGTCGTCGAGGAAGCCCACGCCCACACGGCCGCCCTGCAGGCCCTGGGCGTGAGCATCCATGTGCTCTGACGGATTGGCCATGGCCAGCGAGAACCAAGTCCGGCCGCTGCGCGTTCCCGCGCCTTCGTTCGATGTCGCGAGTGCCCACCGGCCCCTGAAGATCCTCTCGCTGACCGGCGGGGGCTACCGGGGGCTGTTCACGGCGCAGGTGCTGGTCGAGTTGTGCGACCGGGCCCGGCGCCCCGGGCGCCTGGACGACAGCTTCGATGTCTTCGGCGGCACCTCCATCGGCGGCCTGATGGCCTGCGCGCTGGCCGTGGGCGTGCCGCCGCGCCGGGTGCTGGACGCGATCGATGCCCATGGCCCGCTGGTTTTCGTCAAGAAGCGGCAGCGCACCCTGCGCCGCGTCTTCTTCGGCACGCTCTACGACTCGGACAACCTGGCCAAGGCCATCGACGACTGCCTTGGCCGCGCGGGGCGCACCAAGCTCAAGAACGTCGACGCCGGTGTCGTGATTCCTGCGGTGGACTGGGCCAGGGGCACGGTCCAGCTGTTCCTGAGCGGTGCGTTCGGCAAGGCGCATGCATCTGAAGCCACGCTGCGCGATGTGTGCCTGGCAACCTCTGCGGCGCCGACCTACTTCAAGCCGCACGTCATCGATGGGGCCGCCATGCTCGACGGCGGACTGGCGGCCAACAACCCGGACACGCTGATCCTGCTGGAGGTCGCCAAGCGCTGGCCCGAACGCTTTGCGCGCACACAGATGCTGAGCATCGGCACGGCCGGTGCCGATCCCGTGCGGACGTCCAAGGAGGCCGACAAGACAGGCCTCGGGTGGGCATCCGAGCTGGCGATCTACATGATGGGTGTGCAGGAGCGCACCGCGGCGGCGCAAGCGCAGCGCCTGCTCGGCGCGAAGCGGTACCTGCGGATCAATCACCAGCCGACCCAGCGCATGCCGGCCTTCGAGCAACTCGACCTGGCCACCAACGAGGCGCGCACGCTTTTTATGGATGCCGCCACGACCAGCGCCAGGGCCGCTTACCGGTCCAACCGAGCCTTCCTGGACCGTGTGCTGGCGCCGCGGCCTGGTTGAGTGGCCAAGGCCTGAGCTTGCGACCTCTGCTGGGGGGGAGTGGAGGAATGCGCTGAAGCGTTGCAAGGCACTGCCTCGTCCCGCGCGCCAGAATGCGCGCAAAGTAGGGGTCCATTTGATTTGAGTGCAAAAAGTGACGGTCCGGATCGCCAGCAGCGGCGCGGGTGCCCGGCGGTAAGTCTTTGATTCGACAGCATTTGCTGTTCGGTCTGGCCAGGCGTATCTTTGGCTGCCTTTCGACTCGTG
>JBGAHJ010000037.1:0-20533 GCA_044226255.1 Rubrivivax sp. | reverse complement strand
CCGCTCGGCCGCTTCAACCGGCCGGCGGTGGAGTCGGGCATCCACGACCCGGCCAACGACATGACGCTGACGCTGCAGCCGCCGTCGGTGGCCTTCGCCACGCTGCCGCGCAGCGGCGCCGGCAATCACGTCGACTGGGTCAAGGCGCTGGACGGCAAGGCCATCGCGCCGCGCTGGGACCGCGCCGACCCGAACGCCGCGGCCATCGTGATGGACCTCAACATCGTGCGCGAGGTCAAGGGCTCGATGCCCGACGTGGTCTACCCGCACAAGCAGCACACCGAGTGGCTGGACTGCAGCAACTGCCACCCGGCGATCTTCGTGCCGCAGAAGGGCGCCAACCAGATCAGCATGGCGGCCATCCTGCTGGGCCAGAAGTGCGGCGTGTGCCACGGCAAGGTGGCCTTCCCGGTCTCGGAGTGCCGCCTCTGCCATTCGCGCAAGAAGGCCGTGGCGACGGCCGCCGAGGCGCGCCCGTGAACGCACCCTGGGCCGCGGTGCTGCTGGCGCTGGCCGCCGCGAGCGCGGCCGCCGACGAACCGCGCGCCCAGGTGGAGCAGAAGGTGGCGCTGGCCGCGCGGTTGATCGCCGACGCGCCCACCGTGCAGCGCATCGCCGCCAGCGGCAACGTGCGCGCCCTCGCCCACCACGACGAGAGCCGCCTGCACCAGCAACTGGCCGAGGAGGCACTGCAGCGTGGCGACCTGCCCACCGCCCGGCGCGAGGCCGACGAGGCGCTGCGCCACGTCGCCCAGGCGCGCCGGCTGGCGCCCGACGCGCCGGCGCAGCAGGCCGCCGCCCGCGTGCGCGGCGAGCAGCTGCGGGCCAGCCTGGAGCGCCTGCTCGCCGCCTGGCGCCAGCGCGCCGGCCCGCAGGAGACCGAGGACGGCGACCTGGTCGCCGCGCTGGGACTGATCGGCACCGCGCGCCACTTCACCGATCTGGGCCGCCACGAGGACGCGCTGCACACGCTGGCGCAGGCCGAGGGGCACGTGCTGGCCGGCATGCGGCGCGTGCTGGGCACGGCTCGCGAGCTCGACTACACGCCGCGTGCCGCGTCGCCGGCCGAGGCCTACCGCGACGAGCTGGCGCGCCACGACGCGCTGGCCGAGCTGGTGCCGCTGGCCGTCGCCGAACTGAAGCCGCGTGGCGATGCGGCCGCGCTGATCGGGCGCCAGGTCGACAGCGGCCGCGCGTTGCGGGCGCAGGCGCGCCAGCGCTTCGAGGCCGGCGATCCCGAAGGTGCGCTCGGCCCGCTGCGGCAGGCGACGCAGGCGCTGCAGCGCGCGCTCGCGGCAGCCGGGGTCTCGATGCCGGCCGACAGCGGCGGGGCTCCATGAAGCGCGCCGCCATCCTCTGGCTGCTGCCCGTGCTGGCGTTGGCCGCGGCGCGCGCCCAGGCGCCGCCGGCACCGCCCGATCGCACGCAGCTCGAGCGCCGCCTGCAGTCGGTGTCGACGCTGATCGAGAGTTCGTCGGCGGCGCGCCAGATCGAAGCCAGCGGCGACGCCGCCGCGCGCGCCAAGCGCGACAACGCACGCCTGATCCACCACGAGGCCGCGGCCGCGCTGCAGGGGGGCGACCACCCCGGCGCCGCGCGCCTGCTGGACCAGGCCACGCGCGAGCTGATGAGCGGCGCGCGCCTCGCCAGCCCCGAGCAGGTGGCCGGCGAGAAGGCGCGGCGCGACTTCGACGCGCGCCTGGTCAGCACGCGCGCGCTGCTGGTGGCGCAGCAGCGCATCACGCAGGAAAAGGGCAGCGCAGCCGAGGCGGTGCAGGCCACGCGCCGCATCGAACAGAGCCTGGCCGACGCCGAGCAGCGTGCCGCCGCCGGCCGCCTGGACGAGGCGCGTGCGCTGCTGGACCGGGCCTACCTCAGCGCGCGCGTGTCGATCGAGTCGCTGCGGCGCGGCGACACGCTGGTGCGCTCGCTCAACTTCGCCTCGCCGCGCGAGGAGTACGAGTACGAGCTCGACCGCAACGAGACGCACCGGCTGCTGATCCAGGTGGTGCTGGCCGACCGGCCCGAAGCGGCCGGGCTGATCCAGGCCTACGTGCAGAGCGCGGCCGCGCTGCGCACCGACGCCGAGGCGCTGGCGCGGCGCGGCGACCATGCCGGCGCCATCAAGGGCCTGGAAGCCAGCACGCGCGAACTGGTGCGCGCGGTGCGGGCCGGCGGCATCTATGTCCCGGGGTGAGGCGGCGTGGACCCGCGCAACCGCCGCCGCGCCGCCTGGGCCTTGCTGCTGCTCGCGGCCGCCGCCTGGGCGGCGCCTTCATGGACCCGGCTCGAGGCCGACGGCGTGCACGACCCGCGCAACCCGGGCCTGGCGCAGCTGCAGCAGCCCGCCGAGGCGCTGGCCGCGCTGCCGCCCGACAGCGCCGGCAACCAGGTGCGCTGGGTGGCGGCGCTGGACAGCGGCGCGATCCGCCCGCGCACCAACATCCAGCCCGAGACCGTGGTGCGCACGCTCGACCTGGACATCATCGTGTCGCGCAACGGCTCGATGCCGGCCGTGCGCTTCCCGCACCGCCCGCACACGCTGTGGCTGGACTGCGCGAACTGCCACGACCAGCTCTTCAAGGCCAAGGCCGGCGCGAACCGGCTGCGCATGACGGCCATCCTGAACGGCGAGCAGTGCGGCCTGTGCCACGGCGCGGTGGCCTTCCCGCTCACCGAGTGCAACCGCTGCCACAGCGTGCCGAATGCGGTGGCGCGCACGTTGCCGCAGGTGTCGCCGGCGTCGGCACCGGTGGTCGAGAGCCGTCCCGGAGCCACGCCATGAGGCGCGTGTTGCTGCTGCTCGTGGTGGCGCTGGCCCTGCCGGCCCCGCTGCACGCCGAGTACGGCGACGTGGTGCTGAACCGCCGCTCCGACGCCAGCGGCGTGCGCCCGGTGGTGTTCCCGCACTGGTTCCACCGCATCCGCTTCCGCTGCAAGGTGTGCCACCAGGAGCTGGGTTTCCGCATGCGCGCCGGCGCCAACGACGTGCAGATGGCCGACATCCTCGACGGCAAGTTCTGCGGCATGTGCCACAACGACCGCATCGCCTGGGGGCCAGACCGCTGCGACCTCTGCCACAGCGCGCTGCCGCGCACGCCGCCGGGCATCGTCGGCGGCGCGCAGACCTCGGGTCCGGGGCGCTGGTGATGCGGCCGATCGTGATGCGGCCGATCACGCGCCGCACCGCCTGGGCCGCGCTGGCCGGCCTGGCGGCCTGCGCCGCCGAACCGCCGCAGCCTTCAGCCCCGCGCGAACCCGGCCAGCCGCGGCCGTGGCGCACGCTGCAGGGCGGCTTCGCGGCGCCCGCGCGCCCGGCGCTGCCGGGCCTGCCGCCGGCACGCCCGCTGCCGCCGGCCATCGGCCCCTTCGTGCGCTGGACCGCACCGGCGGCGCTGGCGCTGGCCGGCTTCGAGATGCTGGTGGCCGATCTCGGCAGCGCGCGGCTGTGGCGCGTGGAGCTGGCCGGCGCCACGATCGAGCCGGTGGCCGGTGCGCCGGTGGCACCGGGCGTCGCACTCGCGCTCGGGCCCGACCTCTCGGCCTGGGTGCTGGATGCGCCCGCGCGCCAGGTGCTGCGCTTCGCACGCGACGGGCGCCTGCTGCAGACCTACCGCGCCGGTGCGGCCTGGCCGGCACCGTCGGCGATGGCGCTGGCCGACGGCGGGGCCACGCTGCTGCTGGCCGACCCCGGCCGCGCGGCCTGGGCCGAGCAGCGCGGGCCGCAGGGGCTGGTGCGCAGCGTCGCCACCGACACGGGCAGCGCGCCGCGCACCGGCGGCGTGGCGGCGCTGGCGGGCGGCCGCAGCGCCGTCTTCGTGCTCGACCGGCTGCTGGGCGCCGTGCACCGCGTTGCCCGCGACGGCCGCGTGGAAGCCACGCTCGGGCTCGGCGACCTGCGCCAGCCGCTTGCGCTGGCGCTGGACCGCAGCGAACGGGCCTGGGTGCTGGACGCGCAGGACGGCGCACTCGTCGCGCTGCAGCCCGGCCGCCCGCCGCGCCGCTGGCCGGCCGAGACGCTGGGCCTGCTGCGCCCGGTGGCGCTGGCCGCGGACGGCCTGCGGCTGGCGCTGGCCGACGGGGCCACCGGCTCGGTGCACCTGTTCGATCTGGACGAGGACACCACCCCGTGAACCGCCGCCCAAGCTGCTGGTTGAGCGGCCTCGTGCTGCTGCTGGCCGGCTGCGCCAGCGGCCCCGAGGCCGTGCGCGGCCGCCTGCACCTGGGCATGGACGACGCACCCGAAGGCACCCGCCTCACCTGGCCCGCGCCGCCCGAGGTGCCGCGTTATCTCTACGCCGGCACGCTGGTGGGCGAGCCGAACTTCCGGCCCGACGGCGCGGCCGCGCGCGGCCCGCTGGCGCGCCTGGGCCGCTGGATCGCCGGCCTCGACGAAGCCGCGCCGCAGCCGCTGGTGCTGCAGCGCCCGTCGGCACTGGCGGGCGACGGTGCCGGTCGCCTCTACGTGGGCGACACCAGCCGGCGCGCGGTCTTCGTGTTCGACGAAGCCGCCGGCGAACTGCAGCTGTGGGAACAGGCGGCGCGCGGCCAGCGCTTCGTGGCGCCGGCCGGGCTGGTTGCCACCGCGGAGCGCGTGTTCGTCGCCGATGCCGAGCTGGGCGCGGTCTTCGTGCTGGACCGCCGCGGCGAAGCGCTGGCGCGTGTCGGCCAGGGCGTGCTGAAGCGGCCCACCGGGCTGGCGCTGGACGCGCGGCGCGGCTGGCTCTTTGTGGCCGACACCGCGGCACACGACCTGAAGGTGTTCGACGCCGCCGGCACGCTGCTGCGCGTGATCGGCCGCCGCGGCGCGGCGCCGGGCGAGTTCAACTTCCCGACCCACCTCGCCTTCGCCAACGACGAGCTCTACGTCACCGACACGATGAACAGCCGCGTGCAGGTGCTGGCCGCCGCCGACGGCACGCCGCGGCGCCAGCTGGGCGCGCGCGGCCTCTACCTCGGCAACCTGGTGCGGCCCAAGGGCGTGGCGGTGGACGGCGACGGCAACGTCTACGTGGTGGAGAGCTACCACGACCACCTGCTGGTGTTCTCGCCGCAGGGCGAGTTCCTGCTGCCGATCGGCGGCACCGGCACCGCCACCGGACGCTTCTACCTGCCGGCGGGCCTGTGGATCGACGGCCGCAACCGCGTGCACGTGGCCGACATGTTCAACGGCCGCATCGTGCTGTTCCAGTTCCTCGGGGACGGCTGATGGGTGCCCGCGCCGCCGCCGTCTTCTGCGTCCTCGCATGGCTGCTCGGTACGCTGGCACCGGCACGCCTGGCCGACGCGCAGCGGGTCTCCGACGTGCGCGGCACGCGCCACAACCTGTCGGCCGACGGCAGCTTCGCCACCCATGCCGACCCTGCCAACGGCGGCACGCGCGAGGTCTGCGTGTTCTGCCACACGCCGCACGCGGCCACGCAGGCCGACCAGGGCGGGCAGCCCCTGCGCGCGCCCCTGTGGAACCGCCGCGTGCCGGCCGGCTCCACCTACACGCCCTACACCAGCAACACGCTCGACGCCGCCTCCATCGCCGAAGGCCTCTCCAGCCAGCCGGGCGGCAGCAGCAAGCTGTGCCTGAGCTGCCACGACGGCATGCTGGCCATCGGCAACGTCAACGTGCTCGGCGGGCGGGCGAACGTCTCGGTGCCGATGCTCGGCACCGGCCCCGGCGGCACCATGCCGCCCGGCGAGGGCACCGCCAGCGGCTTCACGCGCAACCTCGGCACCGACCTGCGCAACGACCATCCGATCTCGGTCACCTTCACGTCGCAGCTCGCCGCGCGCGACGGCGAGCTGCGGCCGGTGGACGCGCAGCAGCGCTGGCCCGCCGGCACCGGCACGGTCGTCGGCGTGCGCGCGCCGGGCTACAGGCCGCTGGTGCCGCTGGAATCCACCGGCAGCAGCGGCGCCGGCCAGGTGCAGTGCGCGAGCTGCCACGACCCGCACCTGCGCGAGCTCGACGCCGCCAAGGGCAACGCCAAGTTCCTGCGCGGCCAGCGCTTCCAGGAGGCGGCGCCGTCGGCGAGCTACAGCGCGGTCGACGACATCCTGTGCCTGGCCTGTCACGACAAGAACCTCGGCAGCGGCGTCTGGGCGCAGTCGGCCCATGCGCGGCCCGATGTCGCCAACGAGACCTACAAGCCCGAGGCCGCGCGCCTGCGCGAGTTCCCCGACGGCTTGCCGGTGTGGAAGGCCGCCTGCCTGAACTGCCACGACACCCACACCGTGCCCGGCGCGCGCCGCCTCACGCGCGAAGGCACCGACGGCGGCCAGCCCGGCGCCAACCCGCTGGCCGCGCGCCAGGGCGGCAACCCGGCGCTGGAGAACACCTGCTACGCCTGCCACACCAGTGCCGCGCGCTCGGCGCTGGCCTCCACCCTGCAGGTGCCCGACATCGAGACCCCGTTCGGCATGGCGGTGCGCATGCCCATCACCACCGCCGAGCAGGGCGGCGCGGGCGAGGAGGTGCACGACCCGTCGTCCAACTTCGCCGACCCCGGCATCGACTGCAGCACCGCCACCAACCGCTGCGGTGCCGACGGGCTGGAGCCCAAGGCCACGCTGGCGCGCCGCCACGCCGAATGCACCGACTGCCACAACCCGCATCGCGTGACGCGCAACCGCCTCTTCAACGCCGATGCGACGGTGCCCGACGCGGCCGGCACGCACCGCCACGACGAGACCACCGGCTACACGCACAGCAACCTCGCCTCGGGCGTGCTGCGCGGCAGCTGGGGCGTGGAGCCCGTGTACGGCAGCAGCTCGTTCCACGCGCTGCCCGGCAGCTACACCGTCAAGCGCGGCGATCCGGGCGCGAACGGCAGCACCGCCGTCACGCAGCCCTACGTGACGCGCGAGTACCAGGTGTGCCTGAAGTGCCACAGCGACCACGGCTACGCCGACAACAACGCCTACCCCACCGGCACGCGGCCGGCGCTCGGCCGCCTGGGCGGCACCGCGCCCGGCACCAACAACCTCACCCTCTACACCAACCAGGCCAAGGAGTTCCAGGCGCCGCCGGCCCACCAGGGCGAAGGCACGAAGCCGAACAGCGGCGCCGGTTCCAACTTCACCACCAACAACCATCGCGGCTGGCACCCGGTGATCGGCGCCACCGGCCGCAGCGCGCCGAGCGCCAGCGCCTTCCGCGCGCCCTGGGGCAACGCCATCGGCACGCAGACCATGTACTGCAGCGACTGCCACGGCGAGAACACGCCCGAGGGCAGCGTGGTGCCCAACGGGGGCGACGCCGGCGCGGCCTGGGGCCCGCACGGCTCGAACAACAACTTCCTGCTCAAGGGCCTGTGGAACAGCAGCGTCGGCGCCGACAACCGCGGCGACAACGGCCCCAACCCGAACGGCCTGTGCTTCAAGTGCCACAACCCGAACACCTACGCCAACCGCAACGGCAGCGGCAGCACCGGCTTCTTCAGCGCCGATCGCGGCAACCTGCACGCGTACCACACCGACAAGATCGAGCGCATGCGCTGCAACTGGTGCCACGTGGCGGTGCCGCACGGCTGGAAGAACAAGGCGCTGCTGGTGAACCTGAACGACGTCGGCGAGGAGGCGGGCTTCGCCGGCGGCAACCGCGAGTTCCGCATCAACGCGCCCGGCCAGGCCTACAACCAGGAGCCCTACTACCTGAACGCGAAGCTCAAGGTGCGCAGCTTCGCCACCAGCGGCAACTGGACCGACAGCAACTGCGGCAGCGCCAACTCGGCGCAGACCTTCGGCACGAACGGCAACAACACACTGTCCGGCAAGGACTGGATGAAGGACGTGTGCAGCAACCCGCCATGAACACGCCCCGTCTCGTCGCGCACTTCGGCTCGCTGCGCACGATGCTCGTGCTGACGGCGCTGCTCGCCGCCGTGGTGCTGCTGCGGCCGGAGCGCGCTTTCCTGGCGCCGGCCATCGGCGCGCTCGCGGCCTGCCTCGCCGCCGCGCTGGTGGTGCACCCGCGGCTGCGGCGGCAGTGGCCGCTGCTGGTGGCCCACCTGGCGCTGCTGGCGCTGGTGCTGCTGGCCGGCGCCGGCCGGCTGCTGGCGCTGGACGGCCACTTCGAGCTCACGCAGGGCGAGCCCTTCGACGGCACGCTGCTCGGCCGCGAGGCCGGCGCCTGGCACGCCGAGCGGCTGCGCAGCCTGAGCTTCCGGCACGACGGCTTCGAGATCGACTACGCGCCCGGCCGCAAGCGCGGCGCCACGCGCAACACCGTCACCTGGCTCGACGGCGACGGGCGCGCGCAGCAGGCGGTGATCGGCGACCACCGGCCGCTGGTGCTGGACGGACACCGCTTCTACACCAGCCCGAACAAGGGTTTCGCGCCCATCCTGGAGTGGACGCCGGCGGGCGGCCAGCCGGTGGCCGGTGCGGTGCACCTGCCGAGCTTCCCGTCGTGGGAACTGCGCCAGTGGCGCGAGTGGACACCGCCGGGCGGGCGCGGCGCGCTCTGGACGCAACTGCGCTTCGACGAGACGCTGATCGACCCCGAGGCGCCATCCCGCTTCCGCATGCCGCGCGAACCCCGCATGGTGGTGGTGGCCGGCGCGCGCCGCGCCGAACTCGCGCCGGGTGAAGCGGTGCAGCTGCCGGAGGGTACGCTGCGCTTCGTGGAACTGCGCACCTGGATGGGCTACCGCGTCGCCTACGACCCCACGCTGCCCGCGCTGCTCGTCACCGCGCTCGTCGCGGCCCTGGCGCTGGCGCTGCACTACGCGCTCGCGTTCCGCCGGCCGCGCAGCGCCGCAGCGGCACCGGCATCGCCCTTGCATCCGGTGCCGGCCGATGGATGAGTCGCTGCTGCTGCGCACCGCCCTCGGCTGCTACGCGGTCGGGCTGGCCGCGCCGCTGCGCCTGCGCGTGGCCGGTGCCGCGCTGGGTGCGGCGCTGGCGCTGCACACCGGCGCGCTGGCGCTGCGCTGGCTGGCGCACGGCCACGGACCGTTCACCACGATGCACGAGATCCTCAGCTCCAGCCTCTGGAGCCTGGCGCTGGTGTTCGGGACGGCCTGGCTGGCGCTGCGCGAGGCGCGCGCGGCACGCATCGCGGCGGCGCCGGTGCTGGCGCTGCTGGCGCTGTGGCTGCTGCTGGCCGATGCCGGCCGCGGCCACTTCCCGCCGACCTACGCGACACCGCTGCTGTACCTGCACGCGCTGGTCGGCAAGCTCTTCCTCGGGCTGCTGCTGGTGGCGGTGGCGCTGGGCTGCGTGCCGCTGCTGCGCCGCGTGCCCGCCTTGCAGACGGCCCTGGGGCGCGAGCCCGACGACCAGCGCTTCGGCGAGCTGGCGCATCGCTTCGCCGCGTTCGCACTGGTCTTCGAGACGCTGATGCTGATCGTCGGCGCGGCCTGGGCGCAGGACGCCTGGGGCCGCTACTGGGCCTGGGACCCGCTGGAAAGCTGGGCCTTCGTCACCTGGCTCGCCCTGCTGGCCGCACTGCATGCCAGGGCAGCGTTCCGGCCGGCGCCGGCGATGTTCGGCCTGTGGCTCGCCGGCGTGTTCGCGGTGGCCTTCCTCACCTTCTTCGGCGTGCCCTTCATCAGCACCGCGCCGCACAAGGGTGCGCTGTGAGGCCGACCCTGCGCCGCGCCCTGGCGCTGGCCGTGCTGGCCGCCGTGCTGCTGCTGGCCGCGGCACTGGAAGGCCGCCGCGACTCGCCGCCCCAGGGTCGCGCGCCGCACGCGGATGAGGTGCAGCGGCGCTTCGACCAGGCCGCCGTGATGCTGCACGCGAAGCAGTACGAACACGCCGTCACCGCCCTCCACCGCGTGCTGGCGCTGGCCCCCGAGCTGCCCGAGGCCCACGTCAACATGGGCTTCGCGCTGCTCGGCCTGAAGCGCCCGCGCGAGGCGCGCGACTTCTTCGAGGGCGCCACCGCACTGCGGCCCGCCCAGGCCAACGCCTACTACGGCCTGGCGCTGGCGCACGAGGCCGAGGGCGATCTGGCGCTGGCCACCGGCGCGATGCGCAGCTACCTGCACCTGGCGCGGGACGAACGCGCCGAGCACCTGAGCCGCGCCCGCGCCGCGTTGTGGGAATGGCAGCGGCAGCGGCCTCCCGATTCCCGCCTTCGGGAACGCATTCCCGCCGCTGGCGAGAAGCACCCGGCCGGCGCGACAATCCGCCCCTCGCTGCCCGAGTGATTCCGATGCGCCTGCCTGCCCTCCTCTGCCTTGCCGCCTCCGCTGCCATGGCCGGTGCCAACCCGGCTGCCGAGGAGCCGCCGAAGGCCGCGCTCGAAGAGGCCCGCAAGGCCTCGGGCGAGTTGCTGAACAGCGTGCGCAGCGAGCTGTTCAAGGCCATCGAGGCCAGCGGCCCGCTGCGGGCCATCGTGGTCTGCAAGTACACCGTGCCCGAGATCGCCTCGGCCATCTCGCGGCGCTACGGCGCGCGCGTCACGCGCGTGAGCCTGACGCCGCGCAACCCCTCGCTCGGCTGGGGCGACGCCTGGGAGCAGAAGGTGCTGATGGGCTTCGACGAGCGCGTGGCCAAGGGCGAGAAGGCCGAGGGCCTCGAACACTACGAGGTGGTCACCGAGCCGAGCGGACGCTTCCTGCGCTACATGCGCGCGCTGCCGATGCTGCCGCCCTGCGCCCACTGCCACGGCCCGGTCGACCAGATCTCGGAGCCCATCCGCGCGCAACTGGCGCACGACTACCCGTTCGACCGCGCCACCGGCGTCGCCCCGGGCAAGGTGCGCGGCGCGGTGACGTTCAAGAAGCCGCTGTAGGCGGCGCCCGCTACTTCGCGGCGAGGTAGCGCCGGGCGTCGGCGTGGCCCTGCGCGGCCGCGCGTTCGATCCACTTGCGCGCCTCTTCCGGCGAGGGCAGCACACCGCTGCCGGTGAGGAACAGGATGCCCAGGCTGTACTGCGCCTCGGCGTGGCCCTGGCGCGCGGCCTCGAAGTACCACTGCGCGGCCAGGCGCGCGCCGTCCTGCTCGGCCGGCAGCGGCGCCAGGCCGTAGGCATACATGTTGCCTAGCTGGAACTGCGCGTCGGCCAGGCCCTGCCGCGCTGCGCGTTCCAGCCAGCGCACGGCCTCGGCGTCGCTCTCGCGCACGCCGTGGCCGTGGTAGTAGAGCTGCGCCAGCTGCAGCTGGGCCTGGGCGTCACCGCCGCGTGCCAGCGGTTCGAGCAGCCGGACCGCGGCGGGATAGTCCTTGCGATGCACCGCGGCCACCGCCTGCTGCAGCCCGTCTTGCGGGCCCGCGGCGCGCACGCCCACAATGACGAACGACAGTGCGACAACCACGACGACGGATGCAGGGCGGAGTTTCATCGAGCAGTCCCCGGACGGTGACCTGCGGCCGAGCAAGGGCCGTTCCACGGAGCCGCGGCCGATGAGCGACGACCACGCGCTGCGGCCGCTGCCGGTCTGGCGCACGCTGCGGGCCAAGGGGCTGGTGGTGGCGCTGGCGCTGCTGGCCTACCTGCTCGGCGCGGGCGGCTGGATCGCACACGAACGCGCGCGCCTGCGCGCCGACACGCAGTCGCTCGAGCAGCTCGGCCTGCACGAGCGCGACCTGGTGCTGGCCGAGGCGGCGGTGGCGGGCGCGCTGGTGGACGTGACCGAGTCCGGCAGCGCGGCGCAGGCCGAGGCACAGCCGCCGGCCGACCTGCGCCTGTACATGGAGACCTGCGGCCGCGTGTTCGGCGCGCTGCAACGCCACGACGCGGCCTACGGCGGCCTGCGCCAGGGCATCGTGAAGGCCTACGACGCGCTGGTCGCGAGCCCGGTGCGCGCCAACTGGATCGACCTGCGCGAGGCCCTGCACCACGCCAGCACCGAGCTGGAAGGCCGCCACCGCCGTCTGGGCGAGCGGCGTGACGCGCTGGCGGCCGACTACCAGCGGCGCTTCGACGCCCTGTCGGTGCAGGCCACCGCACTGGCGGCGCTGGGGCTGCTGCTGTTCGGCACGCTGGGCGCGCTGTTCCTGCTGCGACTGGGTCGCGACATCCGGCGCCTGGAACGCCATGCGCGCCGCATCGTCGGCGGCGTGCGCGGCGAGGCGCTGCCGGTGGCCCGCGTCGACGAGGTGGGGAGCCTGATGGAGGCCGTCAACCGGATGGCGGTGGACCTGGACGAACGCGAGCGCCAGATCGAGCTCGACGCCCACAACCGTTCGCACGAGGAGAAGATGCGCACGATGGGCGCGCTGGCCGCCGGCGTGGCGCACGAGGTGAACAACCCGCTCGCCGTCATCGGCGGGCTGGCGCAGGAGCTGCAGGCCGCCGGTGCCACGCTGACGCCGCCGCAGCTGGCCGAGCAGGCCCGGCAGATCCTGCTGCAGGTGGACCGCGCCGGCCAGGCCACGCGCCAGCTGGCCGAGGTGTCGGCGCCGCAACCTTCGGAGCGGGACTGGATCGACGTCAACGCGCTGCTGCGGCAGGCCGCGCGCCTGGCCGGCTACGACCGCCGCTTCCGCCGCTTCGTCTTCGAGCTGCAGCTCGATCCCGTGCTGCCGGCCGTGCGCAGTTCCGCCGGCGCGGTGCAGCAGGTGCTGATGCAGCTGCTGGCGCTGGTGTGCGCGGCGCTGGCCGCGCGCGGCGACGCGGCAGCCACCACGGTCACGCTGGTGTCGCTGCCCGACCGCGACGGCGTGGCGCTGCAGATCCTGTTCGCACCGGTGCTGGACTTCTCGCGTCCCGAGGTGCAGCGCAGCCTGCTGCTGGCACGCGCCATCGTCGAGCCCTTGCGCGGACAGCTTGCGTTCGGTCAAGCCGACGGCCCCCGGCAGCGCATCAGAATTCATCTGCCGGCCGATCCGGACGGCGAGCAAGGATGAAGCGATGCCCGAGCTGAACGTGCTGGTCGTCGACGACGAGCCGGCCATTCGGCAGGTGCTGTCCGCCGCGATCACGAAGGCCGGTTATGCGGTCGATGCCGCCGCCTCGGCGGCCGAGGCACTGAGCCGCCTGGACACCACGCCCTACGACGTGGTGCTGAGCGACGTGTTCATGCCGGTCACCGACGGCATCGAGCTGCTGAAGAGCGCGCGTGCCCGCGGCCACGCGGCCACCTTCATCATGATCACCGCGTTCGCCTCGGTCGATTCCGCCATCGACGCCATCAAGGCCGGTGCCTGGGACTACATCACCAAGCCCGTGCGCAACGAGGAGATCGTGCACCGGCTGCAGCAGATCGACGCGCTGCGCGGCCTGCGCGAGGAGAACCGCGCGCTGCGCACGCTGGTGATGGGCGGCGGCGAGAAGGCCTTCCTCTTCTCGTCGCCCGCGATGCAGGCGGTGGAGCGCCTGGCCACGCGCGTGGCGCCCACCGACAGCACGGTGCTGGTCACCGGCGAGAGCGGCACCGGCAAGGGCGTGATGGCACGCCGCATCCACGAGGCCTCGCTGCGGCGCGACGGCCCTTTCGTGGCGGTGAACTGCGGCGCGATCCCCGAGAACCTGATCGAGAGCGAGCTCTTCGGCCACACCAAGGGCGCCTTCACCGGCGCCGACCGCCCGCGCAAGGGCCTGTTCGTGCAGGCCGACCGCGGCACCATCTTCCTCGACGAGATCGGCGAACTGCCGCTGGCGCTGCAGACCAAGCTGCTGCACGTGCTGGAGGCCAAGGAGGTGCGGCCGCTGGGCTCCGAGCAGAGCCGGCGCGTGGACACGCGCATCGTCGCGGCCACCAACCGCGACCTGCCGGCGATGGTGGCGCAGGGCCGCTTCCGCGAGGACCTGTTCTTCCGCCTCTCGGTGTTCCAGATCGCGATGCCGCCGCTGCGCGAGCGGCGCGCCGACCTGCCGGCGCTGATGCGCCACCTGATGGCGCAGCGGGTGCAGCCTTCGGGCGGGCCGGCGCTGGCGCTGGACCCGGAGGCCGAGGACCTGCTCGTGAACTACGGCTGGCCCGGCAACGTGCGCCAGCTGGAGAACGTGCTGCACCGCGCGGCGATCCTCGCCGACGGCGGCTGCATCCGCGTGGTCGACCTGCCGCCCGAGGTCTCGCGCCTGCCGCCGGCACCTGCCGCGGCGGCGGCGACGAGCGACGCCGGCGAAGGCACGCTGCGCGAGCGCGTGCGGCGCTTCGAGCTGGCGCTGATACGCCGCGCCATCGACGAGGCCGGCGGCGACCGGCGCCTGGCGGCGCAGCGGCTGTCCATCGGACTGTCGAGCCTATACCGCAAGCTGGAAGAAGCGTCCGACGCCTGACAGAGCCGTGGCGCTGCACTGGCACGGAACTCGCACCGCGGGCCGCAGGAAGCGGACAGCGAGCGAGGTGGCACTTGCAGAGGTGGAGACAACGGGCCGCAACGGAGCCCTCGCCGATTGCCAAGTTCGGGAACCGGCAGGCCCGGCGATTCCCGGAAGCGGCAGCGGCCCTGCTGCTGCTGGCCGTGGCGCTGCCGGCGCCCGCGGCCGACAGCCTGCACGGGGCCGACCTGTACCGGCGGCATTGCGCGTCGTGCCACGGCCCCGGCGGGCGCCCGCAGCTGCCCGGCGCACCCGACTTCACGCTGCCCGCGGCCCTGCTGAAGGCCGACGCGGCGCTGGCCGCCACCATCCGCGCCGGCCGCGGCGCGATGCCGGGCTACGCCGGCCAGCTGCGCGAGCGCGAGATCCTCGACCTGGTGGCGCACCTGAGGACGCTGCGATGAACGCGCGCCGCGTGCTCGCCGCGCTGCTGGCGCCGGCCGCGCTGCTTGCCGCACCGCTGGCGGCGGCGCAGCGCGTGAAGGAGTCGTTCGAGGTCGGCGCCAACGTCTACGTGCGCGCCCTGGCGGTGGAGCCGGCGCGTGGCGCGCTGTGGGTCGGCACCTCGGCCGGCGTGCACGAGATCGACCTCGCCAGCACACGCCTGCGCCGCACGCTCACGCGCAAGGAAGGCCTGGCCAACGAGTACGTGTTCGCGATCGGCGTCGCGCGCGACGGCAGCAAGTGGTTCGGCACCAACGCCGGCGGCGTCACGCGGCTGCGCGACGGTGCCCTGAAGACCTTCTTCCCGATGCACGGCCTGGCCGACTACTGGGTCTACTCGTTCGCGCAGCAGAAGAGCGGCGACCTGTGGATCGGCACCTGGGCCGGCGTCAACAAGGTCGACGCGAGGACCGGCCGCTTCAGCACCTACGTGAAGGAGCTGGTCAACGAGTGGGTGTACGGCATCGGCGTCGACGCGCGCGACCGCGTGTGGTTCGGCACCGAGGGCGGCGTGACGATGTACGACGGCCGGCGCTGGACCCACTGGACGCACAAGGACGGCCTGGGCGCGCCCAACGACGACCAGCTGCCCTTCTCCGCCAACACCGGCCTCGGCACGCGCTCGCGGCACGACCTGTCGGTGAGCGCGGCCGGCCCCGCCACCTACAACCCCAACTACGTCTTCGCGATCCTCGTCGCCGCCGACGGCAGCGTCTGGGCCGGCACCTGGGGCGGCGGCGCGGCGCGCTGGGACGGCAAGGCCTGGCACAACCTGACCGCGCGCGACGGGCTCGCCGGCAACATCGTCTACAGCATCGCGCAGGGGCGCGACGGCGCGCTCTGGTTCGGCACCAACCGCGGCGTCTCGCGCTTCGACGGCAAGGCCTTCAGCGGTGTGGGCCTCGAGCAGGGCCTGCTGGACCAGCACGTCTACGCGCTGGCGGTGGGGCCCGATGGCGACGTCTGGGCCGGCACGCGGAAGGGCGTGGCGCGCATCGGGCGCTGAGGAGCGGACAACGATGGCAGGCAAGACCACCTGGGCGGCGCTGGCTGCCGCAGCGCTGGCGGCGGCGCTGGCCGGCAGCTACCAGCTCGGCCGCAGCGCGGCGCCGGCGCCGGCGCCGGCGGTCGAGGCGCCGCGCGCGATGCACGTGCCGGCGCAGCGCGAGGGCAAGGTGGGCTCCGACCCGGCGCAGCGCTTCACCCACTTCCGCGTCGGCAACAAGAACGTCAAGCGACTGTTCGCCGACGGCGACGAGGTCTGGGTGGGCACCAGCGGCGGCGCGGTGCGCTACGACACGCGCAGCGACGGCTACAAGCTCTACGACACCGCCAGCGGCCTGCTCTCGAACGGCGTCTTCTATGTCGGCCGCATCGACGGCCGCCTGGCCGTGGGCACCTACGGCGGCGGCCTGTCGCTGCTGGACCCGCAGACCGACCGCTGGCAGACCTACAACGTGCCCGAGGGCCTGGGCGACGCCTTCGTCTACGACGTGCTGAAGGCGCGCAACGGCGACCTCTGGATCGCCACCTGGTCGGGTGTCAACCGCATCCGCGGCGGCGACCTGGCCGACCGCTCGAAGTGGGAGCTGCACACCGTGGCCAGCACCGGCGGCGGGCTGCCCAACGACTGGGTCTACGGCCTGGCCGAGGGCAAGGACGGCGAGATCTGGCTCGGCACCGAGGGCGGCCTGTCGCGCTACAAGGACGGCCGCTGGCAGGCCTGGAACCACGCGCAGGGCCTGGGCGCCGACTACGAGCGCGTGAAGAAGGACATCGCCTTCGACAGCGACCCCGCCAAGGTCTCGCAGCACCATGCCAGGCAGAAGCAGGAGATGGGCCTTTCGAACGTGCAGGTGGCGTACAACCCGAACTACATCGTCGCGCTGGCGGTGGACCGGGAGGGGGTCGTCTGGGCCGGCACCTGGGGCGGCGGGCTGTCGCGCTTCGACGGCAAGGCCTGGACGCAGTTCACCGTCGCCGAGGGACTGCCCGGCAACCATGTCTTCATGCTGCACGTGGACCCGAAGGGCGTGCTCTGGATCGGCACCAACAACGGCCTGGCGCGGCCCAAGGCGGGCGGCGGCTTCGAGGTGATGACGGTCAACGACGGTCTCTTCGCCAACACGGTGTTCTCGATGGCCACGGGCCGCGACGGCACGCAGTGGGTGGGCAGCTTCGGCGGCGTGGCCCGCCTGCGCGCGCCATGACCGACGGGCCACTCGCGGCAGCGCTGCTGTCGCGCCTGCTGGCCATCGCCGACGATGCGGTGATCGTCGCCGACGAGGCGCAGCGCATCGTGCTGTTCAACGAGGGGGCCGAGCGCCTGTTCGGCCATCGCGCCCAGGCCGTGGCCGGCCAGCCGCTGGCGCTGCTGCTGCCCGACGACGCGCGGCAGCGCCACGCGCAGCACATGCGCGAGTTCGCGCGTGCCGAACGCGCCGCCCGCCGCATGGGCGAACGCAGCGAGATCCACGGCCGCCGCGCCGACGGCACGCTGTTCGACGCCGAGGCCTCGATCTCCCACGTCGAGCTCGACGGCCGCACCTGGTTCACCGCGATCCTGCGCGACGTGAGCGACCGGCGCCAGGCGGCCGCCCGGCTGCAGGCCAGCGAGGCGCGCTTCCGCGGCCTGGCCGCCGCGGCGCCGGTGGGCATCTTCCAGGCCGATGCCGAAGGCCGCCTGACCTACGTGAACGAGCGCTGGAGCGAGATCGCCGGCATGGGCGCCGAGGAGGCCTCCGGCGCCGGCTGGCTGCGCGCACTGCACCCGGCCGACCGTGCACGCGTGCGCCAGGCCTGGCGCGAGGCGGTGGCGGGTCGGCGCCCGTTCCAGCTGCGCTTCCGCTTCCTGCGCCCCGACGGCAGCGAGACCTGGGTGATGGGCAGCGCCGTCGCCGGCCACGACGGCGGCGGCACGGTGAACGGGCACATCGGTACCGTCACCGACATCACCGAGTCGCACCACCAGAGCCTGGCGCTGGAGCGCGCGAAGTCCGAGGCCGAGGCCGCGGCGCGCGCCAAGAGCCTGTTCCTGGCCAACATGAGCCACGAGATCCGCACGCCGCTGAACGCGGTGATCGGCATGACCACGCTGCTGCTGGACACGCCGATGAGCGAGGACCAGCGCGACTTCGCCCGCACCATCCGCGCCAGCGGCGAGACGCTGCTGGAGATCATCAACGACATCCTCGACTACTCGAAGGCCGACGTCGGCAAGCTCGAGCTGGAGCAGCGGCCGTTCGACCTGCGCCAGTGCGTGGAGGAGTCGCTCGACCTGGTGACCCCGCGCGCGCTCGAGAAGGGCCTGAACCTGGCCTACCTGATCGAGGACGGCACGCCGGAGGCGCTGGTGGGCGACGCCACGCGCGTGCGCCAGATCCTCGTGAACCTGCTGTCGAATGCCGTCAAGTTCACGCACCAGGGCGAGGTCTTCGTCGCGGTGGACGGCGCGCGCACCGACGACGAGACCTGCCGGCTGCGCTTCGCCGTGAAGGACACCGGCATCGGCATCGCGGCCGAACACCTGCCGCGGCTGTTCCAGAGCTTCTCGCAGGTGGACGCGTCGACCACGCGCAAGTACGGCGGCACCGGCCTGGGCCTGGCCATCAGCCAGCGGCTGGCGATGCTGATGGGCGGCGGCGTGGAGGTGCAAAGCGAGCCGGGCCACGGCTCGGTGTTCACCGCCACGCTCGCCCTGCGCACCGCCGCGGCCACTGCGCCGGCCGACTTCCTGCAGCGCGACGCCCCGGCGCTGGCCGGCAAGCGCATCCTGATCGTCGACGACAACCAGACCAACCGCCGCATCGTCACGCGGCTGGCGCTGCTGTGGGGCATGCTGCCGTCCACCTTCCCGTCGGCGCTGGAAGCGCTGGACCGCGTGCGCCACGGCGAGAACTTCGACGTCGCCGTGCTGGACATGAGCATGCCGGAGTTCGACGGCATCGACCTCGCGGTGGAGATCCGGCGCCGGCGCAGCGCCGAGGAGTTGCCGATCGTGATGCTCACGTCGCTGGGCCAGCGCCAGACGCTGCTGGGCGCCCAGGGCGCGGCGCTGGCGGCCTGCCTGGCCAAGCCGAT
Source organism: Rubrivivax sp. (assembly GCA_044226255.1). Lineage (GTDB taxonomy): Bacteria > Pseudomonadota > Gammaproteobacteria > Burkholderiales > Burkholderiaceae_C > Rubrivivax. Next base: position 1,797 of record JBGAHJ010000037.1, on the reverse strand, counting down.
CAAGGCGCAGCAGCTCTTCAACACGCTGGTGGCGGTGATCGAGGGCCGCGAGCCCGTGGTGGCCACGCCGGCGCCGGTGCAGCCCGCGCGGCGCCGCCTGCAGCGCCCGCTGCGCGTGCTGGTGGCCGAGGACAACCCGATCAACCAGCGCGTGGCGACGCGGCTGCTGCAGCACCTGGGCTACCGCCCCGACGTCGCCGCCGACGGACGCCAGGCGCTGGAGGCGGTGGCGCGCCAGCGCTACGACGTGCTGCTGATGGACATCCAGATGCCCGAGATCGACGGCGTGCAGGTGGCGCGCCAGATCGTGCGCGACCGCGGGCCCGACGGGCTGCCGCGCATCATCGCGATGACCGCCAACGCGATGCCCGGTGACCGCGAGGCCTGCATCGCGGCCGGCATGGACGGCTACCTGCCCAAGCCGATCGAGCTGGCCGATCTGGCGGCGGCGCTGGAACAGGCCGACGCGCTGGCCCGCGAACGCCCGGACGGCGCCGCCGACGGCGCCATCGACGCGGCGCGGCTGGAGCACCTGCGCACGATGCAGGACGCCAGCCAACCGAGCCTGGTGCGCGAGCTGATCGACCTGTTCCTGGCGGACTCGCCGGCGCACCTGCGTCGCATCGCCGACGCCCACGCGGCGCGCGATGCCGACACGCTGCGCGCGCTGGCGCATCGCTTCCTGTCGGCCACCCAGAACATCGGCGCGCTGCGGCTGTCGCAGCTGTGCACCGAGCTGGAACGCCTGGCCCGCGCCGGCCAGCTGGATGCCGCGGCGCCCCTGCTGGCCGAGGTGGCGTGCGAGCGCGAACGCGCCCACGCGGCGCTGCAGCTGCTGCGCCTGCGCTACTGAGGCCCTGCGCATGCCGCGCCGCCGCGAACTGCTGCTGATGCTGGCCGCCGGCTGGGTGGCGCGGCCGGCCCTGGCGGCGCGCCACGAGCGGCGGGTGCTGTTCGGATCGCCCTGCGACCTGCTGGTGCCCGAAGGCACGCCGGAGCGCCTGACCGACACGCTCTGGCGCACCCTGGCGGCGATGAACCGGGAATGGAACGCGTGGAAGCCGGGCGAGCTCGGCGCGCTCAATCGGGCCTTCGCGACGGACCAGGGCCTGCGGGTGTCACCGGCGCTGGGCCGCATGATCGAAGGCGCCGCCGCGATGGAGCGGCTGTCCGGCGGCTGCTTCAACGCCGCCATCGGCGGCCTGGTGGCCGCCTGGGGCTTCCACGACGACGTGCTGCGACCCGGGGCGCGGCCTGCTCGCCAGGCACTGGCGGCGCCGCGATGGCAACCTGCTGCGCAGCCGCGACCCGCGGGTGCGGCTCGACCTGGGCGGCTACGCCAAGGGGGTGGCGCTCGACTGGGCGCTGGACCACCTGCAGCGCGGCGGTGTCTCCGACGCCCTGCTGAACCTGGGCGGCAACCTGGCGGCAATGGGCGCCGCCGGCGCGCGGCCGTGGCAGGTGGGCATCCGCGATCCGGCGGGCCCGGGGCTGGTGGCCGCGCTGGCGACGCAGGGGCGCGAGGCGGTGGTCACCTCGGGCATCTACGAACGCTTCCGGGTGCTCGACGGCCAGCGCTTCACGCACGTCATGGACCCGCGCAGCGGTCAACCGGCCGACGCGGCGGCCAGCGTCACGGTCGTGCATCGCGACGCCGCGCTCGCCGACGCGGCGGCCACCGCGCTGCTGGTGGCCGGTCCGCGCGCGGCGCCCGGCCTGGCCTTGCGCATGGGACTGCGCCAGGTGCTGGTGATCGGTGCCGACGGCGCACGCTGGTGCTCGCCGGCCCTGGCGGCG
>JBGAHJ010000009.1:0-184668 GCA_044226255.1 Rubrivivax sp. | reverse complement strand
GTCGGCGCCACCGGGGCTGCCGGCGCGCTGGGGCGCGGCGGCTGCGCTGCGGCCGCGGCAGCCACGGTGGGCGCCACCGGACCCGGGCCGGGCGCGTCGATGCTGGCGCTCTCGCCGCGGGCGTCGATCGCCGCCAGCAGCTCGGCCGATACCAGGCAGCGGCCGGTCTCGGACTGCTTGGCCGTCTGGCACGCCGGCACGTCGGCCAGCGCCGGATCCTGCGTCAGCCGCTCGCGGCCCACCGCCAGGATCTGCATCTTGTACTGGCGACGTGCCTCCAGCAGCGCGGCAATCTCCTCGCGCGACATCGACGACAGGTCGAGTTCGCCGAAGGCCATCGACAGCCAGGTCGGGTCGACGCGCAGCGTCTGCAGCGCATCGAGCGCGCGCACGCCCTCGGGGCCACGCGGCAGCGGCGGCAGCGCCTGGCGGTACAGGCGGGTGGTGTCCTGGATCTCCGGGATGCCTTCGGGGATGGGGGGGAGTCGCGGTGGCACGCGCTCGGGTGCCGTGATGCTGCCGTAGACGTCGAAGCGTGTCGTGTAGCCGTAGACCGGGATCTCGCCGCCTTCGCTGATCGTCGGCTGCGTGTAGCCGCTGACGGTCAGCAACTGGTTGGTCGACACGGCGGGGCTGTTGTAGGCCAGCGTGAGGTTGCTGAAGTTGGCGCTGCCCGCCTGACCCGGCCGGAAGCCGGTGAGCGTGTACGTGATGCCGGGCGTGGTGACGGTGGTGTTGCCGTCGAACACCTTCGTGATGAGGGTCGGGCTGGACAGCACCAGCTCCGGCGCCTGCGTGTAGATCAGGCCGTTCCCGTTCGGCTGCACCGTGGGCTCGGCGGGGTAGGTCAGGTTGTAGTGGCGGAAGTCGTAGTCCAGGCCCGCGGTGGGAATCGAATCATCGCGTGCGTAGATCAGCCAGCGGCCTTCCTCCACCTCCAGCGTGGGTGGCGCCGTGGTCGACTGCATCGAGGTGATGCCCGAACGTTCGTCGTAGCCCGCAATGGTGATCGCGGTTCCGATGCCCGGCGCGAAGGAAGACAGCAGCGTGGGCTGGTTGGTCACCAGTCGATCGGTGAACACGCGGATGCGGCCGCCGGTGATCGCGTTGAAGTTCGCGCCATCGCCCAACCGGACTTCGGCGCCCTGCAGCGTGATCTGGGTCGGCGCCTCGAAGTTGACGTCGCCGGTGGCACTGAGCACCTGGTCGCCGCGCAGCGTCACCGTGTTGGGGCCGCCACCCAGGCCGAAATCCTGCAGGCTCAGCGTGGTGCCGGCGCGCACGTCCATCGTGCCCAGCAGGGGCGCGGTCATCCGTCCGGCGAGCTCGATCCGGTGGTTGCCGGTGATCGTGAGGCTCTCGGCCGACGTGAAGTCGGCGCGCGTGGTGTCGATGCGGACGGAGACGTCGTTGTTCGGCGACTGGTCGGTACCGGTGATCGTCACCACCGGTCGATCGAGCGGCGCCGTCTCGCTGATGCGCGGCCGGCCGGTAGCCGTGGCCGTGGGGCGGTCGAGGAAGTAGTTCGAGGAGATCGTCGAATCGCCCTCGATCAGCACGCCGTAGCGCGTGCGGCCGGTCTCGGGGTCGGTCAGCGCGGCGTCGTTGGTGGTGCCGGTGATGGTCAGCGCCGCCGGGACCACAGGGGTCTGCGTGCCGAGCGCCACCGCCTGACCGGCGGGCCGCACGCCGCCACCGCCCTGGAACGGCGGCGACAGCGCGAGGACACTGCCATTGATGTGCACGCCGATCGGCGCCACGCCGGAGCCCAGATTGAACACGCTCGAATTGGCCACCCCGTTGATCTTCACGGAGTTCGCGGCGATGACCTGGCTGAAGCCGTCCACCCACACGCCCGTGCGGCCGATCGAGCCGTTGGAGTCGACCCAGCCGAAGATGTCGATGTTGCCGCCGTAGATCTGGCTGCCGCCTTCCGAGTTGCTGATGAACACGCCGGCGGTTTCGCGGCCGTCGGCCACGGTGCTCTGGCCGCTGATGCGCACGTTGCCGAAGTCGGCACTGATGCTGCTGCCGCGGATGACGACGCCGCCTTCCTGCGTCGCATCGGTGGCCAGCGCGCCGGCCTGCGGCGACGTGATGTTGGGTCCCACCGCGGTGCTGCCGCCGCCGATGGTGATGTCGCCGCCGCCGCTGTAGATCCCCGAGTCGATGATCTGGATCGCGCCCGAGCCGGAGTTGCCGGCAGCGGCATTCAGGGTGACGTTGATGGCCGCATCGAATGGGCTGATCGTCGACACGTTCAGTTCGATGTCGCGCGTGGCGTTGATCGTCACGTTCGGCACGCGCAGCGAGCCGACGTTGATGTTGGCGCGCTCGAGGAGAACGTCCAGGCCGTTCAGCGTCAGCGTCGTCGGATCGCCGGTGATGTTGCCGCGCAGGGTCAGCACGTCGCCGGCGGTCGCGGTGAAACCCTGGCCCGCGGGCGCGACAAAGTTGCCCTCCATGAACACACGCGTGTTTCCGTCGAGCCGCACCTGGCCAGCCAGGCCGAAGTCGTAGGTGGCTGCGCCCAGCATCAGCGCCGCCGACCAGTCCGGCGAGTCCATCTGGTCGACGCCGGTGATCTGCACCTGGGCGCCGCCGATGGCTTCGATCACGGGGTTGTTGGTCACCCAGACGGCCGAGTGCCGGTTGATGCCCTGCTCCTGCGGCGTGGGCAGCACGTCCTTGACCGTACCGTGGATGGTCAGCGAGGCGGTGGCGTCGGTTCCCGCCGGGCGCACGCCGATGACGCCCCCGTCGATGAACACGCCGGTGGGTTCCCAGCCGCCTTCGCCGACATTGAACGAGGCCGAGTTGGCCACGCCCGTGATGTCCAGGCTGTGCGTCGCGGTGATGGTGGTCTGGCCGCCGGTGATGTGCACGCCGCGGCGTGCCCGCGAGTCGTTGCTGTCGACCCAGCCGTAGATGCTGATGTTGCCGCCGTTGATGATGGTCTCGCGGCCGCCGCCATCGCCGTCGTCCGGGATGTCGGCGATGAGGACCCCGATCGCGTCACGCTCGAACTGTCCACCGCCGATGGCCTGCCCGACCATCGTGATGGTGCCGGCCCCGGCGTCCAGTTCGCTGCCGCTGATCTGAACGCCGAAGGCCGATTCGTTCAGCGTGCCGACGCCCACGGCGCCTGCACGCGGGCTCGTGATGTTGGGGCCGACCGCGCGAGTGGCACCGCCCAGGTTGATGTTGCCGCCGTTGGTGCGGATCAGGCTCCGGTCGATGAGGATCGAGCCGGTGCCGCTGGTGCCGTTGGCAGCACTGAACGTCACGTCCAGCGGCGCCGCGTTGGCGCCTGCCGTGATGCTCGAATTGCGCATCGTCAGGTTGTGCGACGCATTGATCGTCAGGGAGTTCCGCTGCGTCGACGCCGATGAGATGACGGTGTTCTGGATCGTGATGTCGCCCACCTGAGGCCCGGTGTCGTTGGGCCCGAGCACGTCGGCCGTGGTGATGACGACGTTGCTGCCGGCGTTCAGCGCGGTGGTGATGGTGCTGGCCATCAGGATCGCGTTGTTGCCGGTGGTCGTGAAGTTCGGGCCTCCGGTGACGTTGGAGTTGAACGTGCTGCTGGAGATGATCAGGTTGTTGGGATCCAGCAGCCACGTGCCTGCCTTGCCGAGCACGGCGTCGGTGCGGATCAGCGCCGGCTGCGCGTCCAGCCAGCCACCCGAGGTCTCGATGAAGCCGCCGTCGCCGCCCAGCGCACCGCCGCGCGCGCTGATCGTGCCGTAGGCCCGCGTGGCCTTGTCGCTCCACAGGATGACCGTGCCGCCGCTGCCCTGCTGCGTGGCGTCGGCCGCGATCTGGGCGCCCTGCCCCATGTAGACCGCGTTCGAATTGGTGACGGTGGTGTCCTTGCCCTGCAACCCACCGCCGACGCGCACGCGCCCGCCGCCCGTGCCGCCCGACGCATCGATGCGCGAACCATCCAGCAGGCCGACCTGCCGGCCCAGCAGCAGCGCGTCGCCGCCGTTGCCGCTGCTGCCGCTGACGTTCACTTCGCCCGCCAGCAGCGTGGTGCCGCTGCCGCCGTCCACCTGCACCGAGCCGCCGCTGGCGCCGGCCGCGCTGGTGACGCTGTCGGCCGCGAGGTTCGCGCCCTCGCTGCCGCTGAGCACGATCTGCCCGCCGCTGCCCGACAGGCTCTCGGCGCGCACGAAGCCCTGCTGGTTGACCATCGCAGCGGCCAGGTCCACGCGCCCGCCGCCGACCGCGATGCTGCCCAGGTTCACCGCCTCGCCCTGCGGCGCCTGCACGCGCACGGCCACGTGGCGGGTCTGCGTGTCGGCCAGGTCGACGCTCGCGCCGGCGGCCAGCGCCACCTGGCCATCGGGCGCCGCGATGATCCCTTCGTTGCGCACGCCGCCGGCACCGGCCACCAGCAGCACGCGACCGCCGGTGACGGTGCGCAATTCGCCCTGGTTGACCACGGACGCGCCGTTGTCCGTGCCGCCCGTGAGCGTGTAGCGGCCCGCACGCCAGTCGTCGTTGCCGATGTTCAGCGTGCTGGCCACCAGGCCCTTCACGTCGATGCGCGCGTCGCGGCCGAACAGCACGCCGTTCGGGTTGAGCAGCCAGACCTCGCCGTTGCTCGTGAGCTGCCCGAAGATCTGCGAGGCGTTGTTGCCCACCACCCGGTTCAGCACCCGGCTGGAGGCATTCGGCTGCTCGAAGCGAACGAGGTTCTGCGCGCCGATGCTGAAGCTCTGCCAGTTCAGCACCGCGCCGGCGCTGTTGGTCACCGTCATCGCGTTGCCGGCCTGCACCACGCTGGCCTGGCCCTGCACGACGTTCAGGCCGGTGGGCAGCGCACCCGCGGCGCGCGCGTCGCCCACGCCCAGCACGTGCGTGGCCACCCCGGCCAGCGCCAGGGCCCAGACCAGCGGGCGCGGACGGCGGGCACGTTGCGGGGAGTCGAGCAGTTTCGTGGTCTTCATGGCCGTGACGTCCGGTTGAAGGTTGATTTCGGAGAGAGGATCAGAACGAGAAGTTGGCGGCGACGTGGGCGCGCTTGTCGTTCTTCTTCGTGAACACGCTGTCCTTCAGCGCCACCGCGCCGGCCAGGCGCACCTGCAGGCGCTGGCGTTCGAAGGTGAGGCCGAGCCCGCTGGACAGCAGCGAGCAGCGCGTCTGCGCGGCCGCGCACTCGGTGCCGAAGTTGTTCGAGACCGTGCCGCCGTCGACGAACCAGAACGCACGCAGCGAAGGCTCGTCGGCGGTGAGGCGGGTCAGGAACTCGGGCGTCGACACCTCGAGGCCGCCGACGGCGCCCTTGTCACCGACGACCTCGCGCTCCTCGTAGCCCCGCACCGAGAGCGCGCCGCCCAGGCCGAACTGCTCGCCGGTGACCAGCGCCTGCTTGGTCCACTGCAGCGCCAGCCGGGCCCGGAACAGCCAGTCGGACCAGTCGGTCTGCGCCGTCGAGCCGAGCCGGAACGAGCCGAAGTTCTGCTTGGCATCGGGGCGCTGCTGCGCGAAGTCCTCGGCGGACGCCTTCGAGCCGCCGGTCTTGATGTTGCCCAGCGCGGTGAGCGTCAGCGTCCACGAGAACGGCGCGCTGCCGCGCAGTGCGTAGTCCAGCGACAGCGGCGTCACGGCGACGTCACGACCGGCGGCGCCGCAGACATCGTTCGGCAGGCCGTCGATGTCGCAGTTGTTGAGGTATTCGCGCCGGTCCAGCGACAGGCTCACGCGATGGTCGACCTCGCCCCAGCGCGGCAGCAGCCAGGTGGCGCGGATGCCGGCCAGGTGCCCGCGCCCGTTGATGCTGAGCGCCCCTGCCGCGGTGTTGCGCGTGCCGCCGTCGACGTCGCTGTAGGCGACGTAGCCGTCCCACACCATCTTCAGGCCCGGCACCGGATGGCGGTAGAAGGCGCTCGCCACGGCCACCTGGCCCGGCTTGGTCAGCGAGGTCTGGTATTGCAGGCTGACCACGTCGTCGATGCCCCAGACGTTGCCGTGCTGCCAGCCGACGCTGCCGCGCCACTTGCCGGTGCGGTCGTTGCCGGTGTCGTCGATCGAGAGGCTCAACGACTGCGGCGAGCGGTCGACCACGGTGAGGTCCGCGGCCACCTCGCCGGGTTGCGCGCCCGGGCGCAGCAGCACCTGGACGCGCTTGGACGGGTTCTCGTTGGCGAGTTCGATCTGGGTGTCCAGGTCGCGCATGCGCGGGGTCTGCCCGGCCTGCAGCGCCGGCAGGCTGGCCCGCACGTTGGCGTCGGTGTGGAAGCGGTTGCCCAGCACACGCACCGTTCCGACCTTGCCCTCGACGACCCGGATCATCACCACGCCCGCCTCGTTGCCCTGCTGCGGCGGCACGAAGGCCACCACGCCGCCGTAGCCGGCCTCGGCGTAGAGGCGCTGCACGGCGTCTGCGGCGCGCCGCAGTTCCTCCAGCGTGCGCCGGCCCTTGAACGGCGTCAGCACCGCATAGATGCGATTGGAGTCCAGCAGGGTGTTGCCGGAGACACGAAAGGTTTCCACCATCACGGTGGCTTCCGCGTTCGTGCCGGCGGCGCTGCTCTGCTGCGCCAGCAGAGGTCCAGAAGTCGATGCGACCATGGTCGCCAGCACGGCCCAGCGGCGGACCTGTTCTGCGGTGTTCTTCAAGTCGTCCCCCGACGCCTTCAGGTTGCGGGCCCCGGGCCTCCTGGTGCCTGGGGGTTCCGATGCGGCCGCAGTGTATGCAGGCCCGCCCCTACATCAACCGGACAAACAAGGGGGAGCGCTCGTTTGGGGGTAGGGATGGCCTTGCCGATAATGCGGGCCCCCATGAGCCGACCGCCCCCCGCCGAGGACGAGGACACGCAGGACCGCGTGCGCCTGGACAAATGGCTGTGGGCGGCGCGCTTCTACAAGACCCGGGCCCAGGCGGCGGAGGAGATCGGCCTGGGGCGCGTGGCTGTCAACGGAGCACCGGCCAAGGCCTCCCGCGAACCCCGGCCGGGTGACCTGCTGAGCCTGCGTCAGGGCCCGCTGACCCGGACCGTCCAGGTGCTGGGCCTCAGCCGGGTGCGCGGGCCGGCCGCCGTGGCGCAGCTGCTGTATGCCGAAACGCCCGAGAGCGTCGCCGCGCGCCAGCGCGCCGCCGAGGCGCGGCGCCAGGGCACCGAGCCGGCCGTCAGCATCGAGCAGGGCCGCCCCACCAAGCGCGACCGGCGGCGCCTGGCCGACTGGCAGCGCTGGAGCGCCAGCATCGACGACACCTGAGCGGCGAGCAGCCGCTCTTGAAATCCCGGCGACCATCCCCACAGTCGCCTTGCGTGTTTATTTCCAAGCCATGAACGAGACACCCGAACCCCAAGCGGCGCCGCAGGCGCAGCCCGCGGCCGACGCCGCACCCGTCGCGGCCAGCCCCGAGGAGCAACTGGCCGAACTGAAGGCCCGCCATGCCGAGGTATCGGACGCCTACCTGCGCGCCAAGGCCGAGGCCGAGAACACGCGCCGGCGTGCCGACGAGGAGATCAGCAAGGCGCGCAAGTTCGCGCTGGAGGGCTTTGCCGAAAGCCTGCTGCCGGTGAAGGACAGCCTGGAAGCCGCCACCGCGATCCAGAACGCCACGCCCGAGCAGCTGCTGGAAGGCGTGCACGCCACGCTGCGACAGCTGACCCAGGCCCTGGAGCGCAACCGCGTGATGCCGATCGCGCCGCCGGCGGGCACCAAGTTCGACCCGCACCAGCACCAGGCCATCAGCGTGGTGCCGGCCGACCAGGAGGCCAACACCGTGGTCAGCGTGCTGCAGAAGGGCTACCTCATCGCCGAACGCGTGCTGCGGCCTGCGCTGGTGACGGTGGCGGCGCCCAAGTAGTTCGCGATCCACAGCCCGGCTGCCTTGAAAGCCGGCGACTTATCCACACCTCGAGAACATCGAACACACCCCGCCTCAGGAGCAACAGAACATGGGCAAGATCATCGGCATCGACCTCGGCACCACGAACTCGTGCGTGGCCGTGATGGAAGGCAACACCACCAAGGTCATCGAGAACAGCGAGGGTGCGCGCACCACGCCGTCGATCATTGCGTACCAGGAGGACGGCGAGATCCTCGTCGGCGCCAGCGCCAAGCGCCAGGCCGTGACCAACCCGCGCAACACGCTGTACGCGGTGAAGCGGCTGATCGGCCGCAAGTTCACCGAGAAGGAAGTGCAGAAGGACATCGACCTGATGCCCTACAAGATCGCGGCCGCCGACAACGGCGACGCGTGGGTGGAAGTGCGCGGCAAGAAGTTCGCGCCGCCGCAGATCAGCGCCGAAGTTCTTCGCAAGATGAAGAAGACCGCCGAGGACTACCTTGGCGAGGAAGTGACCGAGGCCGTGATCACGGTGCCGGCCTACTTCAACGACAGCCAGCGCCAGGCCACCAAGGACGCCGGCCGCATCGCGGGGCTGGAGGTCAAGCGCATCATCAACGAGCCCACCGCGGCCGCGCTGGCCTTCGGCCTGGACAAGCACGGCAAGGGTGACCGCAAGATCGCGGTGTTCGACCTCGGCGGCGGCACCTTCGACATCTCGATCATCGAGATCGCCGACGTCGACGGCGAGAAGCAGTTCGAGGTGCTGTCGACCAACGGCGACACCTTCCTGGGCGGCGAGGACTTCGACCAGCGCATCATCGACTACATCGTCGCCGAGTTCAAAAAGGAACAGGGCGTCGACCTGACCAAGGACGTGCTCGCGCTGCAGCGCCTGAAGGAAGCGGCCGAGAAAGCCAAGATCGAGCTGAGCAACAGCACGCAGACCGACGTCAACCTGCCCTACATCACGGCCGACGCGTCGGGTCCGAAGCACCTGAACATCAAGCTCACGCGCGCCAAGCTCGAAAGCCTGGTCGACGAGCTGATCGCCCGCACCATCGAGCCGTGCAAGATCGCGGTGAAGGACGCCGGCGTGAAGCTGGCCGACATCGACGACGTGATCCTGGTGGGCGGCATGACCCGCATGCCCAAGGTGCAGGAGAAGGTCAAGGAGTTCTTCGGCAAGGAGCCGCGCAAGGACGTCAACCCCGACGAGGCCGTCGCGGTGGGCGCCGCCATCCAGGGCCAGGTGCTGGGCGGCGAGCGCAAGGACGTGCTGCTGCTGGACGTGACGCCGCTGTCGCTGGGCATCGAGACGCTCGGTGGCGTGATGACCAAGATGATCAAGAAGAACACCACCATCCCGACCAAGTTCAGCCAGGTGTTCAGCACCGCCGACGACAACCAGCCGGCGGTGACGATCAAGGTGTTCCAGGGCGAGCGCGACGTGGCCGTGGGCAACAAGAGCCTGGGCGAGTTCAACCTCGAGGGCATTCCTCCGGCGCCGCGCGGCCTGCCGCAGATCGAGGTCACCTTCGACATCGACGCCAACGGCATCCTGCACGTGAGCGCCAAGGACAAGGGCACCGGCAAGGAGAACAAGATCACCATCAAGGCGAACTCGGGCCTCTCCGAGGCCGAGATCGAGAAGATGGTGAAGGACGCGGAAGCCAACGCGGCGGAAGACGCCAAGAAGGTCGAACTCGTGCAGGCCCGCAACCAGGCCGACGGCATGGTGCACTCGGTGAAGAAGAGCCTGGGCGAGCACGGCGACAAGCTCGAAGGCGGCGAGAAGGAGAAGATCGAGGCCGCGATCAAGGACGTCGAGGAAGCGCTCAAGGGCGACGACAAGGCGCTGATCGAGGCCAAGACCGAAGCCCTGATGGCCGCCAGCCAGAAGCTCGGCGAGAAGATGTACGCCGACGCGCAGGCCGCGGCCGGCGCCGCGGGTGCCGCACCGGGCGGCGAAGCGCCGCAGCAGAAGGCCAACCGTCCGGCCGACGACAACGTCGTGGACGCCGACTTCAAGGAAGTCCGCAAGTGACGCCTGCGGTGGCCCACCGGGCCCCGCAGACCCACCGCCGCGCCCGGGTTGACAGCGACTGGCTGTCAAGCGGCGCGGCGTACGGCATTTTCAGACTCTGAGTGGTTTCATGGCCAAGCGCGACTACTACGACGTCCTGGGCGTTCCGAAGAACGCCTCGGAGGAAGACATCAAGAAGGCCTATCGCAAGCTGGCGATGAAGCACCACCCTGACCGCAACCAGGGTGACGATGCGAAGAAGGCCGAGGAGAAGTTCAAGGAGGCCAAGGAAGCCTACGAGATGCTGTCCGACGCGCCCAAGCGCGCGGCCTACGACCAGTACGGCCACGCCGGGGTCGACCCGTCGATGGGCGGCATGGGCCGCGGCGGCCCGGGCGCGGAAGGGTTCGGCGGGTTCGCCGAAGCCTTCGGTGACATCTTCGGCGACATCTTCGGCGGCGGCGGGCGCGGCGGGCGCGGCGGCGGCCAGCAGGTCTACCGCGGCAGCGACCTGAGCTACGCGATGGAGATCACGCTGGAGGAAGCGGCCTTCGGCAAGGAGACCCAGATCCGCGTGCCGAGCTGGGAGACCTGCGAAACCTGTCACGGCTCGGGCGCCAAGCCGGGCACCAGCGCGAAGACCTGCCCCAGCTGCAACGGCAGCGGCACCGTGCACCTGCGCCAGGGCTTCTTCAGCATCCAGCAGACCTGCCCGCACTGCCACGGCAGCGGCAAGATCATCCCCGAGCCCTGCACCACCTGCAGCGGCGCCGGCAAGATCAAGAAGCAGAAGACGCTGGAGGTGAAGATCCCGGCCGGCATCAACGAGGGCATGCGCATCCGCTCGGCCGGCAACGGCGAGCCGGGCACGAACGGCGGCCCGGCGGGCGACCTGTACATCGAGATACGGGTGAAGCAGCATGAGATCTTCGAACGCGACGGCGACGACCTGCACTGCACGGTGCCGGTGGGCCTGACGACCGCGGCGCTCGGCGGCACGATCGAGGTACCCACGCTCGGCAGCAAGGCCGAGATCGAGCTGCCGGAAGGCACCCAGCACGGCAAGACGTTCCGCCTGCGCGGCAAGGGCATCAAGGGCCTGCGCAGCAGCTACCCCGGCGACCTGTACTGCCACGTGGCCGTGGAGACGCCGGTCAAGCTCACCGAGCACCAGCGCAAGCTGCTGAAGGAACTGGACGAATCGTTCAAGAAGGGTGGCGAGCGCCACTCGCCCAACGCCAAGAGCTGGACGGACCGGGTGAAGGACCTGTTCAAGTAGGCATCGGCCACCGGAAGGCCGCCTTTGGACGGCCATTTCCGGCCTTCAGTCCGGCACGGACTGGCCGATAGTTCCGGGGGAAGCCATGAACCCCTGCCGGACGATGCCCGTCAACGCCCCCTGCTGCCTCTGCCGCCGGCCCGCCACGCCGCGGGCGGCGTGCGCCTTCGACGGAGGTGCCCGTGCAGCAGCTTGACCGCGACGTCAACAAGGCGCACGCGCTCATCATCGACGGCAACCCGACCTCCCGCAGCGTGCTGTTCCAGCACCTGCGCGATTTCGGCTTCGGCACCATCAAGACCGCGGGCCGCCTGATCGACGCCCGCGACCAGCTGGAGCGCCGCCGCTTCGACGTGGTGATCTGCGACTACCACTTCGAGAACAGCAACGAGTCGGGCCAGGACCTGCTGGAGGAACTGCGCCGCGAGCACATGCTGCCCTACTCCACCGTCTTCGTGATGGTCACGGGCGAGGCCACCTACCAGAAGGTGGCCGAGGCCGCCGAGGCCGCGCTGGACAGCTACCTGATCAAGCCGTTCTCGGCCAACACCCTGTTCGAGCGCCTGAAGGAAGCCCGCCAGCGCAAGCGCGTGCTGAAGGACATCTTCGACTCGATGGATGCCAAGCAGTACGAGCTGGCCGCGCAGCTGTGCCTGAACCGCTTCGAGCAGCGCCAGCTGTACTGGCTGTACGCCGCGCGCATCGGCGCCGAGCTGCTGCTGATTCTCAAGCGCAACGAAGAGGCCAAGGTGCTCTTCGATGCCGTCATCGAGGCCAAGGCCGTGCCCTGGGCGCGCCTGGGCGTGGCCCGCGTGCAGCTGGCCGACGGCGAAGTGGCCGCGGCGCGGCGCACGCTGGAATCGCTGCTGGGCGACCTGCCTCAGTACGCCGACTCGTACGACGTGATGGGCAAGGTGCAGATGGAGCAGGGGCAGATCGAGGAAGCCCTGTCGACCTACCGCACCGCGGCCAGCATCACGCCGGGCTGCATCCTGCGCCTGCAGCACTGCGGCACGCTGAGCTTCTACGGCGGCGACACCGCCACCGCCACCGAGATGCTGGAGCGCACCTGGCAGATGGGCAGCAAGTCGCGGCTGTTCGACGTGCTGTCGATGACGCTGCTGGCCTTCCTGCGCTTCGACGCCGGCGACACCAAGAACCTGGCCGCCGCCTACGACGTGCTGCAGCGCTTCGCCGACACCTACTCGCAGTCGGTGCGCCTGCGCCGCATGGCCGAGCTGGGCAACGTGCTGGTCACGCTCAACGACGGCAAGACCGCGGTGGGCGTGCTGCGCGCGCGCGAACTGGTGGCCGACATCGCCGAGCCCGACTTCGACATGGAGGCCGGCACCAACATGCTGTCGCTGTGGTCCCGCCTGGGCCCGCACGGCGTGGACGACACCGAGTACATGGACGTCGTCACCCGCGTCGCCAAGCGCTTCTCGGTTTCGAAGGCCGCCACCGAGGTGCTGGTGGCCGCCGTGAGGCGCACGCCGCAGGCGGCCGCCTGGGTGCGCGACGCCCACGCCGAGGTGATGCAACTGGCAGAGAACGCGATGAACCACGCCATCCGCGGCCAGCCGCGCGCGGCGGTGGAGACCCTGCTGCTGCATGGCCAGAACACCGGCAACGCGAAGCTGATCGAGATGGCCGGTGCGGTGGCGCGCCGCCACCAGGAGCGCATCGACCAGTTCGAATCGCTGATCGAATCGGCCGACAAGCTCTCGCACCGCTACTGCGCGCCCAGCACGCACATCGCGGGCGTGCGCCGCAGCAACCGCTCGGCAGGCGGCCTCGTGCTGCGGCGCTGAAGTCGCCTAGAACAGCTGGCCCTGAGCGGCGTTGCGCGCCGGCGGCCTGAACTTGGACAAGTCCAGCGGCTCGCGGTCGCGACGGTAGCCCAGCCGGCTGCAGGCCTTCTCGAAGCGCTGTCGCAGCAGCTCCGCCCACACGCCGTGACCCTTCATGCGGGTGGCGAAATCGCTTTCGTAGTCCTTGCCGCCGCGCATCTCGCGCACGCGGGCCATGATGCGCTCGGCGCGTTCCGGAACGTGGTCCTGCAGCCACTGCTGGAACAGCGGGTTCACCTCCCAGGGCAGTCGCAGCACGATGCTGAAGGCAGACACCGCGCCGGCCTCGCGCGCGGCTTCGAGGATGCGCTCGAGCTCGGGCTCGTTGAGGAAAGGGATCACCGGGGAGACGCTCACGCCCACCGGAATGCCCGCATCGGCCAGCGCGCGAATCGCACGCAGCCGCCGGTGCGGCGCTGCCGCGCGCGGCTCGAGCTTGCGCGCGAGCTCGGGATCGAGCGTCGTCAGCGAGACGTACACGGCGGCCAGCCGCTCGGCCGCCATCGGTGCGAGCAGGTCGATGTCGCGCTCGACCAGGCTGCTCTTGGTGATCACCGAGAACGCGTGCCGCGCCTCCGCCAGCACCTCGATCACCGAGCGCGTGATCTTCAGCTGGCGCTCCGCCGGCTGGTAGGCGTCGGTGACCGACCCGATGTTCAGGTAGCAAGGCTGGTAGCCACGCCCGGCCAGGGTCTCGCGCAGCTTCTCCGCCGCATTGACCTTCGCGACGATGCGCGTCTCGAAGTCGATGCCCGGCGAGAGGTTCAGCCAGCTGTGCGTGGGCCGCGCGTAGCAGTAGATGCAGCCGTGCTCGCAACCCCGGTACGGATTGATCGACAGGTCGAAGCCGACGTCGGGCGAGTCGTTGCTGGACAGGATTCGGCCCACCGACTCGTGCGTGATCACGGTGTCGGGCGAGGCCTTCTCTTCCTGCGCCGCCTGCTCCAGCGTGCCCCAGCCGTCATCGAGCTCCTCGCGGGTGTCCTGGCTGAAGCGATGCTCGAGGGCCCACACCGTGCCACGGCCCTTCTGCGCGTGGCTGCCGCTGGGCGGGCGAAACAGCATCAGGGTGGCGTTGGGGACGGTCTTGCTGGGCATACTGTCAATATATACAGCTACCCTCGCCGCCGCAAGCCGTATCCGGCAGCAACCGCTTCCGGACGCGCTGCGACAATGCCGCGCCATGGGCGTGGCACACGGACACCACCACCACGTGTACGTCGTGGAACTGTCGGACCGGGTGTGGAACGAGCCCTCGTTCCGCAAGGCCAACCCGCGCCATCGGCTCGGAATGCCTCTGGTCTACGTGGGAATGACGGGACTCGAGCCCGACCTGCGCTTCGACCGCCACAAGGCCGGCGTGCAGGCCAACCGCTTCGTGCTGCGCTATGGGCTGCGCCTGTTGCCGCAACTCTACGAGGTCTACAACCCCATGCCTTACGACGCAGCGCGGGAGATGGAAGTCGAGCTCGCGATCGGCCTGCGCGAGTCGGGCTACGGCGTGTGGCAGGCCTAGGCGTCTGCGGTCGGTTCAGCGGCCCGACAGCCCGTTCGCTCGACAAGCCCGATCAGTACTCGCCGCCGCCCGACCCTGGCGCCAGGTTCTCGAAGCGCGTCTGCGGCTTCAGGAAGGTCAGCTTCACCGTGCCTACCGGCCCGTTGCGCTGCTTGCCGATGATGATCTCCGAGACGCCCGGCTCCTTGCTGTCCTTGTTGTAGTAGTCGTCGCGGTAGATGAACATGATGATGTCGGCGTCCTGCTCGATCGCGCCCGACTCGCGCAGGTCGCTCATCATCGGGCGCTTGTCGTTGCGCTGCTCCACGCTCCGGTTCAGCTGCGACAGCGCGATCACCGGGCAGCCGAGTTCCTTGGCCAGCGCCTTCAGGCCGCGGCTGATCTCGCCGAGCTCGGTGGCGCGGTTCTCGTCGCTGCCGCTGCTGCCGCTCATCAGCTGCAGGTAGTCGATGACGATGAGCCCCAGCGTGCCGAACTGGCGTGCCATGCGCCGGGCGCGGGCGCGCAGTTCGCTGCTGGTGAGGCCGGCGGTCTCGTCGATGTAGAGCTGCGCGGTCTTCAGGCGCTCCACCGCGTCGGTCAGGCGCTCCCACTCGCTGCTCTCGAGCCGGCCGGTGCGCAGGTTCTGCTGGTTGATGCGCCCCAGGCTGCCCACCAGGCGCAGCGCCAGTTGCGCCGCGCCCATCTCCATCGAGAACACCAGCACCGGCAGGCCTTCCTGCACGGCCACGTGTTCGGCAATGTTGAGCGCGAACGCGGTCTTGCCCATCGACGGGCGCGCGGCCAGCACGATCAGGTCGCCCTTCTGCAGGCCGGCCGTCATGCGGTCCATGTCGTAGAAGCCGGTGCGCACGCCGGTCACTTCCTCGGCGCCGTTGTCGTGCAGTTCGTTGACGCGATCGATCAGGTCGACCACGAGCTTGTCGATGCCCTGGAAGCCCTGCTTCTGGCGCGAGCCCTCCTCGCCGATCTGGAAGATCTTGCTCTCGGCCTCGTCGAGCACGGTCGAGACCTGCCGGCCCTGCGGGTTGAAGGCATTGGTGGCGATCTCGTCGCTGGCGGCGATCAGCTTGCGCAGGATCGAACGCTCGCGCACGATCTCGGCATAACGCCGCATGTTGGCGGCGCTCGGTACGCTCTGCGCCAGCGCATTGAGGTACGCCAGGCCTCCGATGTCCTGCGCCTTGCCCAGGCTCTGCAGCTGCTCGAAGACGGTGATCACGTCGGCCGGCTTGCTCTGGCCCACCAGCGCGCCGATCGCGGCGTAGATGAGCCGGTGCTCGTGGCGGTAGAAATCGCCATCGGTGAGCAGGTCCCCGGCCCGGTCCCAGGCCAGGTTGTCGATCAGCAGCCCGCCGAGCACGCTCTGCTCGGCTTCCACCGAGTGCGGCGGCACGCGCAGGCGCGCCACCTCGTCGTCGCGGGGGGCGGTGCTGTCTCGGGGGTCGAAGACGGCGCTCATGGGGTCAGGAGGATGCTAAGGCCGCGCGCTGCCGGGCCCTGTGGGTAAGGCTGTGGAAATGCGCTGGCGAAACTGTGCGCCGGCCGGGACAAGCCGCGGCGCAGGAAAAACAAAGGCCGGCAGATGCCGGCCTTCGATGGGAGAACGCCCCGCTCAGTCGGCCTGCGCCACCACCTGCACGGTGATCTCGGCCACGACGTCGCCGTGCGGCGCCACCGAGACCGGGTGATCGCCCACGGTCTTCAGCGGGCCGTTCGGCAGGCGAACCTGGCTCTTGGCGACCGTCAGGCCGAGCTTGCCGAGCGCTTCGGCGATGTCCTGGTTGGTGACGCTGCCGAACAGGCGGCCGTCGACGCCGGCCTTCTGCGCGATGCGCACGGTCTTGCCGGCGAGCTGCTCGCCCAGCGACTGGGCGGCGGCGAGCTTGGCGGCCGCGGCCTTCTCCAGCTCCGCACGGCGGCCTTCGAATTCCTTGATCGCGGCTTCGGTGGCGCGGCGCGCCAGCTTCTGCGGGATCAGGAAGTTGCGGGCGTAACCCTGCTTGACCTTGACGACGTCGCCCAGGTTGCCGAGCTTGGCCACTTTCTCGAGAAGAATGATCTGCATGGCGGGCTCCTCGTCAGACCTTGTGCTGGTCGGAGTACGGCAGCAGCGCCAGGAAGCGCGCGCGCTTGATGGCGGTGGTCAGCTGGCGCTGGTAGAACGCGCGGGTGCCGGTCAGGCGGGCCGGCGTGATCTTGCCGTTCTCGCCGACGAAATCGCGCAGCACGTCGATTTCCTTGTAGTCGATCTCCTCGACATTGGCGACGGTGAAGCGGCAGAAGCGCTTGCGGCGGAACAGCAGCGACTGGTTGTTGCGCTTGGGGCGCTTGTCCTTCGAGAAACGACCTTTACCACGGGGCGGGGGCATGTTCAGCTCCTACTTGATTCAGTGTTGTCCGGTGATGCGGTGGACGGATCCACCTGCGTGATGTGGAACATCAGGCCTCGTCCGTTGCGGGCGCTGGTGATGAAGCCGCCGTAGTGGCCCATCGAACCCAGCTCCAGCGCGAGCAGCGTCTGCGTGATCGCCCCGATCGCCACCGCCTTCATCTCCATCGAGACCTTGCGCGGCTGGCCGTCTTCGCTGACCTCGGACTCGTGCTTGAGCACCACGTCCAGGGCCGGCAGGCCGGCGGGGGTGTAACGCAGCGCTGCCCGTTCCACCAGTGCTGCCGAGAGAACCAGCCGGTTCACAGCGGCATCGCCGGCGCGGACGCGCTACAGCCTTGTCAGGCCGCAGCCTCCTGGCGTTCCTTGCGAGCTTCCTCGCGTTCCACGGCCTTCATCATCACGGACGGCGTGGTCTCGGCCTTGCTCTTGGCCACCGTCAGGTGGCGCAGCACGGCGTCGTTGAAGCGGAAGCCGGTTTCGAGTTCGGTCAGCGTGGCGATGCTGCACTCGATGTTCAGGCACAGGTAGTGCGCCTTGACCAGCTTCTGGATCATGTAGGCCAGCTGGCGCCGACCCCAGTCCTCGACCCGGTGCACCTTGCCGCCGGCGGCAGTGACCAGGCCCTTGTACCGTTCCAGCATGGCCGGAACCTGTTCACTCTGATCCGGGTGGATCAGGAGAACGATCTCGTAGTGACGCATGAAATCTCCTTGTGGATTCCCCTCGGACGTCGAGGGTGGAAGCCGCCCCGATGCGTCAACATGACGGGTGCGGCAAGGAAAGCCTGAAAGTATAGCAGGCGGCGCTTCGCTTGCGGCGGTTCAGCGCTCGACCGCCTGCGGGAAGCGCATGCGATCGATCAACGCCTGCGTCTCGGCACCGGGCGCCCGTGTCGCCAGGCTCGCCACCACCATGGCCAGCAGCCCCGCCGGCACGCCGAAGACGCCGGCGGCGATGGGATCGATGCCGAACCACTGGCAGTCGGCCAGCGGTCGCGTGACGCCGAACAGCGCGCGCAGCGTCGGCACATTCGTGGCCATGTACCAGGCGCAGACGCCCAGCCCCGTGACCATGCCGGCCACCGCACCGGCCCCGTTGGCGCGACGCCAGAAGATGCCGAGCACCAGCGCCGGGAAGAAGGCCGCTGAGGCCAGCGAGAACGCCGCCGAGACGAACTGCAGGATGTCGGTGATCTTGAGCGCTGCGATGAGTGCGGCCAGGAGCGCCACCGCCATCACCAGCACCTTGGAGACGATGACGCGTCCGGCCGCCGTGGCCTGCGGGTGGATCACGCGGTAGTACACGTCGTGCGACAGAGCGTTGGCGATCGTCAGCAGCAGCCCGTCGGCGGTGGACAGCGCGGCCGCCAGCCCGCCGGCCGCCACCAGGCACGTCACCCAGTACGGCAGGCCGCCGATCTCGGGCGCGGCCAGCACGATCACGTCACCGGCCAGCATCAGTTCGCCGAGCTGCAGCACGCCGTCGCCGTTGACGTCGCGCACGCTCACCAGGTTGGGGTCCAGCCGCGTCCAGCGATTCACCCACTGCGGCAGGTGGTCCACCGGCAGGCCGACCAGCCCGTTCAGCACCTCGACCTTGACCAGCACCGCGAGCGCCGGCGCGGCCAGGTACAGCAGCGTGATGAAGAACAGCGACCAGGCCACCGAGCGCCGCGCCGCCGAGGCCGACGGCGTCGTGTAGTAGCGCGTCAGCACGTGCGGCATCGCCGCCGTGCCCATCATCAGGCACAGCATCAGCGCGACGAAGTTGAGCCTCGCACCGTCCGGGTTGGGCCCGGCGAAGGGCTGCGTCTGCGGCGCCATGCCGGCCAGCGGCTGCGCGCGGGCCAGCGCGCTGTCGCGCTCGCGCGTGTACAGGGCCCGGGCCTGGGCTTCGTTGCGCGGCCGTTGGGCGTACTCGCGCTCGGCGCGCTGGATGCTCGCCAGCGGTGCGTTGTCGGCGCGCAGCGCGGCGACTCGCTGCGCGAGCAGCGCCTCGTCGCGCTGCATCGCGGCCCGGGGGTCCTGCAGCTTGCGCTCGGCGTCCGCGGCGCGCTCCTTCAGGCGCGCGATCACCTGCCGTTCGGCGGGATCGGCCTCGAGTTCGCGCTCGCGCTCGGCCAGGCGCTCCAGCTGGCTGCCGTAGGAGACGATGGGCACCGGGTTGCCCGTCTGCTTCACCGACAGCCACACCAGCGGCACCAGGTAGGCCACGATCAGCACCAGGTACTGCGCCACCTGCGTCCAGGTGACCGCTCGCATGCCGCCGAGGAAGGAACACACCAGAACGCCGCCGAGACCGACGAAGATGCCCAGTTCGAAGCCGAATCCGGTGAGGTGCGAGGTGATCAGGCCCACGCCGTAGATCTGCACCACCACGTAGACGAAGGACACGGTCACGGCCGCACCGGCGGCGATCAGCCGCGGCAGCCGGCCGCCGTAACGCGCGCCCAGGAAGTCCGGCACCGTGTATTGCCCGAAGCGGCGCAGATATGGGGCCAGCAGCAGGGCCAGCAGGCAGTAGCCGCCGGTCCATCCCAGGATGTAGGCCAGGCCCGCGAAGCCCTGCAGGTAGAGCACCCCGGCGGTGCCGATGAACGAGGCCGCGGACATCCAGTCGGCCGCCGTGGCCAGGCCGTTGTACATCGCGGGCACCCGGCGCCCGGCGACGAAGTATTCGACCTCGTTGGAGGTGCGGCAGATGAAGCCGATGCCGGCATACACGGCCACCGTCAGCACCAGGAAGGCGGCGCCGATCCAGGGCCGAGGCAGGCCCGCCCGGTCGGCCAGGGCCATGAGCCCGATCAGCGCGGCGAAGGCCAGCAGGAACAGCGCGTAGCGCAGCCCCAGGCGCTGACTGAAGGTCACGTCGAGCCGGCGCCGGGGTCGGTGGCGGCGGTGTCGTCCTCGACGTACCGGCGCTCCAACCGGTCCATCGCGACCGCGTAGACGACGATGATCAGCAGGTACAGCACGAGCGCACCCTCGGCGGCGAGCCAGAAACCCACGGGAAAGCCGAAGCCCTGCAGGCCGTTCAGGTCACGCGCGAACCAGGGCACGCCGATGTTGATCACCAGCCAGGCCGCGAGCAGGCCGATCGTCAGCCGGAGCGTGAGCCGCCAGAAGCGGGTGCGGTCGAGGGTGGGCATCCGGTGCATTCTCGCGCAGCGTTCCGCCACCGTCCTCGCGCGCAAACCACGGCGAGCGGACCTCGGCGCGGGTAATCGATGCCGGGGAAAACCCGCAAACGGCGCGCGATCCTGTCCATAGGTCGAAAGCTGTCAGCAATCGGTCAGCGAGCCTGAAAAGACTCCGCAGGCACGGGCGCCGAGGGAGCGCCCGCACAACCTTGCGCACAAGACTGGAGACTGCCAATGGCCATGGCCGATGCCCGCAAGGGCGCCACTTCCGCGGAACCGCGGCCGATGAGCTCGGACGAAAAACGAGTCATCTTCGCCTCGTCGCTGGGAACGGTTTTCGAGTGGTACGACTTCTACCTGTTCGGTGTGATGTCAGCCATCATCGCGGCGAACTTCTTCACCGCGCTCGACCCCGCCACCCGCGACATCTTCACCCTGCTGGCCTTCGCGGCGGGCTTCGCGGTGCGCCCCTTCGGTGCCATCGTCTTCGGACGCCTGGGCGACCTGGTCGGCCGCAAGTACACCTTCCTGGTGACCATCCTGATCATGGGTCTGTCCACCTTCCTGGTGGCCTTCCTGCCGACCTACAAGAGCTGGGGCATCGCAGCGCCGATCACGCTGATCGCGCTGCGGCTGCTGCAAGGCCTGGCGCTCGGCGGTGAGTACGGCGGCGCGGCCACCTACGTGGCCGAGCACGCTCCGCACGGCAAGCGCGGCGCCTACACGGCCTGGATCCAGACCACCGCCACCGTGGGCCTGATGCTCGCGCTGATGGTGATCCTGGGCACGCGCCTCTACATGGGCGAGAAGGACTTTGCCGATTGGGGCTGGCGCATTCCCTATGCGGTCTCCGGCCTGCTGCTGGCAGTGTCGGTGTGGATCCGGCTGAAGCTGTCGGAATCGCCGGCCTTCGCGCGCATGAAGTCGGAGGGCAAGACCTCGAAGGCGCCGCTGACCGAGTCGTTCGGCCAGTGGAGCAACCTGAAGATCGTGATCCTGGCCCTCGTCGGCGCCACGGCCGGCCAGGCGGTGGTCTGGTACACGGGTCAGTTCTACGCCCTGTTCTTCCTGCAGTCCTTCCTGAAGGTCGACGGGCCGACGGCCAACGTGCTGATCGCGCTGTCGCTCATCATCGGCACGCCGTTCTTCATCGTGTTCGGCTCGCTGTCGGACAAGATCGGCCGCAAGCCGATCATCATGGCCGGCTGCCTGCTGGCGGTGCTGACGTACTTCCCGCTGTTCCACGCGCTCACGGCCTACGCCAACCCGAAGCTGGCGCAGGCGATCGAGAAGAGCCCGGTGACGGTGGTGGCGCCGCCCAAGAACTGCGGGCTGATCCTGAACCTGACCGGCACGGCCAAGTTCACCACCGCCTGTGACCTGAGCCGCACCTATCTGTCGAACTCGGGCGTCAACTACAACCTCGTCGAGGACGCGTCGCTGCAACAGGGCTACGTCAAGGTCGGCGACAAGCAGATCACCGCCTATGCGGCGACCCAGCCCGATGCCAAGGACGCCAAGCCGCGCTTCGAGAAGGAAGTGCGCGAGGCGCTGAACGCCGCCGGCTACCCTGCCAAGGCCGACCCGATCCCGGCCGGCAGCGGCAACTGGTGGATGATCATCCTGATCCTCACGATCATGGTGATCTACGTGACGATGGTGTACGGCCCGATCGCCGCGATGCTGGTGGAGTTCTTCCCGACCCGCATCCGGTACACCTCGATGAGCCTGCCGTACCACATCGGCAACGGCTGGTTCGGCGGCTTCCTGCCGGCCGTGTCGTTCTCGATCGTGGCCGCCCAGGGCAACATCTACAGCGGCCTGTGGTATCCGATCATCATCGCGGCCATCACCTTCGTGGTGGGCACGCTGTTCATCAAGGAAACCAAGGACGTCGACATCTACGCCGGCGACTGATGCGCTAGCGTAGCGACCCACCTGCACGGCGCAGGTGGGTGGCGATTGGGTGACCCGCAAGGTGCGCCCAATCGCCACCTTTGCAGCCTTACGGAAGAATCCCCATGTGGAAGTTGCTGATCGGCTTCGCGATCTTCGCGGCCGTCGCCGTGTTCATCCTCACCAAGTCGGGCGGTAACGTCGACCTGGGCGGCGAAAAGCATGACGTGTCGGCCGGCGCGGCCGACCACGCCGCCTCTGCAGCCGCTCCCGCTGCATCGGCGGCGTCGAAGTAGGCTGCCGGCTCGCGGGCTGGGCGCTCAGCCCAGCATGTCGCGCGCGCGTCGTGCCAGCACGCGGGCGACGCCTTCGCCGCTGCCCTTGGTGACCACCTTGGTGTACTCGGGCAGCAGGTTGCGCAGGTCGTCCAGCGAGAAGCACTTCTCCAGCTTCAGCGTGAAGAAGAACGCGCGCAGGCCCATCGCGTCGACGGCGCTGTCGTTCATGAACTTCTGCGCCGACCGGAAGCGCTCGCCGTCGGTGGGCGGCTCGGGCCAGCCGGGCGTGGCCGGGGCGTCGAGCACCACGTCGATCGACGCCTCGGCTGCCTGAGCGGCCTCGCGGCGGCGGATCAGGCCCTGCTCGAGCAGCGATTCGAGGAAATCGCCCGGCGCGCCGAGCGTGCTCGCGGCATCCTGCAGCTGCGACGCCGACGCGGTGCCGTCGATCATGATCAGCATCGTGCGAAGGCGCGGCGCGAGCTTGCGGGAACGCGCCTTCACCTCTTCGGAGCCAGCCTCGGTCTTTTCATAGATCACGGGTACCACCTGTCCGATCTGCCGCCCGTGCGGCACCGCCCTGGCGCCGGGTTGGCGCCGACGGCGCGCATAGGCACGCCCACGACTTTCGAGTGGTCAAATCTTACCGGTCTCTGACGCCGGCAGAACCCCTGAAATGCAGGTGCCGGCGTGACCAACTCGGCGCATTGAGCGCCGGAGCGGGGTCACGCCGCCCGTTTCAGCGCGCGGCCAGGCGCTGCCAGGTGTCGACCACGGTGTCCGGGTTGAGCGACATCGAGACGATGCCCTCCTGAGCCAGCCACTCGGCGAAGTCCGGATGGTCGCTGGGGCCTTGCCCGCAGATGCCGACGTACTTGCCGGTGGCCCGGCAGGCGGCGATGGCGCGCGAGATCATCGCCCGCACCGCCGGGTCGCGTTCGTCGAAGTCGCCGGCCAGCTGCTCCAGGCCGGAGTCGCGGTCCAGGCCCAGCGTCAGCTGCGTCAGGTCGTTGGAGCCGATCGACATGCCGTCGAAGTGCTCGAGGAACTGGTCCGCCAGGATCGCGTTGCTCGGCACCTCGCACATCATGATCAGCCGCAGGCCGTCGACGCCCCGCTTCAGGCCCTTGTCGGCCAGCATCGCCACCACGCGCTCGGCCTGCCTGACCGTGCGCACGAAGGGCACCATGATCTCGACGTTGGTCAGCCCCATCTCGCCGCGCACGCGCTTGAGCGCCTCGCACTCCATCGCGAACGCGTCGGCGAACTCGCCGCTGATGTAGCGGCTGGCGCCCCGGAAGCCGAGCATCGGGTTCTCTTCGTCGGGCTCGTAGCGCGTGCCGCCGATCAGCTTGCGGTACTCGTTGCTCTTGAAGTCCGACAGCCGCACGATCACCGGCTTGGGCCAGAACGCCGCGGCGATGGTCGCCACGCCCTCGGTGAGCTTGTCGACATAGAAGGCACGCGGGCTGGCGTGTCCGCGCGCCACGCTCTCGACGGCCTTCTTCAGGTCGGCGTCGACGTTCGGGTAGTCGAGGATCGCCTTCGGGTGCACGCCGATGTTGTTGTTGATGATGAATTCCAGGCGCGCCAGCCCGACGCCGGAGTTCGGCATCTGCGCGAACTCGAAGGCCAGCTGCGGATTGCCGACGTTCATCGTGATCTTCACCGGGCAGTACGGCATCTCGCCGCGCACCACGTCGCTGATCTCGGTCTCGAGCAGGCCGTCGTAGATGAAGCCCGTGTCGCCCTCGGCGCAGGACACGGTGACGAGGTTGCCCTCGTGCAGCTTCTCGGTGGCGTCGCCGCAGCCCACCACCGCCGGGATGCCGAGCTCGCGCGCGATGATGGCCGCGTGGCAGGTGCGGCCGCCGCGGTTGGTGACGATGGCGCCGGCGCGCTTCATCACCGGCTCCCAGTTCGGGTCGGTCATCTCGGTGACCAGCACGTCGCCCGGCTGCACGCGGTCCATCTCGGCGGTGCTGCGCACCAGGCGCACGGTGCCGGTGCCGACCTTCTGGCCGATGGCACGGCCCTCGGCCAGCACGGTGTTCTTGCTGCGGTCGCCCTTGATCCGGTAGCGCTGCTCCACCTTGCCGGCCTGGCTCTTCACGGTCTCGGGACGCGCCTGCAGGATGTAGAGGCGGCCGTCCACGCCGTCCTTGCCCCACTCGATGTCCATCGCCCGGCCGTAGTGCTTCTCGATGATCAGGGCATAGCGGGCCAGCTCGGAGACCTCGGCGTCGGTCAGCGAGTAGCGGTTGCGCAGCTCGGGCGGGTTGTCGATGGTGCGCACCAGGCGGCGCGTGCCGGGGTCGCCGCCCTTCTCGTCGGCCGCCGCGAACTCCATGCGCTGCAGCTTGCTGCCCAAGGCGCGTCGGATCACCGCCAGCTTGCCGGCGTTGAGCGACGGCTTGTGCACGTAGAACTCGTCCGGGTTCACGGCGCCCTGCACCACCAGTTCGCCCAGGCCGTAGCTGCTGGTGATGAACACCACGTCCGAAAAGCCCGACTCGGTGTCGATCGTGAACATCACGCCGGCCGAGCCCAGGTCGGAACGCACCATGCGCTGCACGCCGGCCGACAGCGCCACGTCGGCATGCACATAACCCTTGTGCACACGGTAGCTGATGGCGCGGTCGTTGTAGAGCGACGCGAACACCTCCTTCATCCGGTGCAGCACGTCTGCGATGCCGGTGACGTTGAGGAAGGTCTCCTGCTGGCCGGCGAACGAGGCGTCGGGCATGTCCTCGGCCGTGGCCGACGAGCGCACCGCGAAGCTGGCCTCGGGATTGCCGGCGGTCAGCTGCGCGAACTGTTCGCGCACCGCGGCTTCCAGCGCGGGCGGCAGCGGGGTGTCGATGATCCACTGGCGTATCTGCGCACCCGCTTCCGCCAGCGCGCGCACGTCGTCGACGTTCAGCGTGCCGAGCTTGTCGTCGATGCGACTGGCAAGCCCGTCCTGCTTGAGGAACTCGCGGAACGCGTGCGCCGTGGTGGCGAAGCCGCCGGGCACCCGCACGCCGGTGGCTGCAAGCTGGCTGATCATCTCGCCGAGGCTGGCGTTCTTGCCGCCGACCGCCTCGACGTCGGTCATTCTCAGATGTTCAAACGGCGCGACCAGGGCGGTCGCCAGGTTGACTGAGGACATGGGAAAGCTCCGTGATGTGGGTAAACCGGTGCTTCCGACGCAGGCGTCAGGCTCCATGCCCACGCGGCGGCATGTGGTTCTCGTTCGAGCGGGCGCGTGGGGTTCAACGGGGCCTCGGCGGCGGAATGATGCGAGGGATTCTAGGGACTTCTTCCTTATGATGGCCCGAAGGCCGACCCGGCCACTTCACCCCTGAGAGCGCCATGGCCGACAGAACCGTGTTCTTTGTCTCGGACGGAACCGGCATCACCGCCGAGACCTTCGGCAACTCGATCCTGGCGCAGTTTCCGGCGCGCCACCGCCACGTGCGGCGGCCCTTCATCGACAGCGTCGAGAAGGCGCACCAGGTGGTGCTGGAGATCAACGAGACCGCGTTGCGCGAAGGCAAGCGGCCGGTGGCGTTCGTCACGCTGGTCAACGACGAGGTGCGCGCCATCCTGACGGCGGACGCCTGCAAGGCGCTGGTGCTGGACATGATCCGCACCTTCGTGGAGCCGCTCGAGGAGGAGTTCGGCGTCAAGAGCAACCACCGCGTGGGCCGCTTCTCGGACGCCAGCGCCAGCCAGGAGTACCACGACCGCATCGAGGCCATCAACTTCAGCCTGGCCCACGACGACGGCCAGAGTTCGCGCAACCTCGACCTCGCCGACGTGATCCTGCTCGGCGTCAGCCGCAGCGGCAAGACCCCGACCAGCCTGTACCTGGCGATGCAGCACGGCATCAAGGCCGCCAACTACCCGCTGATCCCCGAGGACTTCGAGCGCGGCCGCATGCCACAGGCGCTGACACCGCACAAGCGCAAGTGCTTCGGCCTGACCATCGACCCGGAGCGGCTGTCCGCGATCCGCCATGAACGTCGCCCCGACAGCAAGTACGCGTCGCTGGCGAACTGCCGCTACGAGGTGGCCGAGGCCGAGAGCATGATGCGGCGCGAGGGCGTCTCGTGGCTCAGTTCGACCCACAAGTCGATCGAGGAGATCGCCACCACGATCCTGCGCGACCTGCGTCCGGACCGGCTGATCTACTGAGCGGGCCGCGCCCGCCGCGCACTTTCGTAGAGGCACACGGCCGCCGCAGCGGCGGCGTTGAGGGATTCCTCCCCGCCCGGCTGAGGGATGCGCACGGTGAGCGCGCAGCGCTGCAGCAGCGCGTCGGACACCCCGCGGCCCTCGTGGCCCAGCACCCAGGCACAGGGCTGCGGCAGCGTCGCGCCAGGCAGTTCCGCATCGGCGTGCGAGCTCGTGGCGACCAGCGGAACGCGCAGCGCCCGCAGATCCTCGGGCTCCAGCAGGTCGATCAGCCGCAGCGCGAAGTGCGCTCCCATGCCCGCGCGCAGCACCTTGGACGACCACAGCGCCGCAGTGCCCTTCAACGCCAGCACCTGCGGCACACCGAAGGCCGCCGCGCTGCGCAGGATGCTGCCGACGTTGCCGGCGTCCTGCAGCCGGTCCAGCACCACGGTGGCGGCGTCGGGATCGATCGCCGGCGGCGCGGGCAGGTCGATCACGAAGCCGATGCGCGACGGCGATTCGAGCGTGCTGACGGTGCGGAAGGCACCGTCCTGCAGCACGGCCTGCTTCGGCGCCCAGCACGCCAGCTCGCGCAAGGCGGCGTCGCGCCAGCCGGTCTCGGCGACCACCGCCAGCACGGCCGGCCGGCCGCGCGCGCGCAGCGCTTCGCACAGGTGCTCGCCTTCGATCCAGGCCTGCCCCAGGCGCCGGTAGCCCGCGCCGTCGCTGCCCAGCTTGCGCAGCTTCACCAGCAGCGGGTTGTCGCGTGCGTGGATGATCTCCACGGTTCAGCCGCGCTCCAGCGCGCCGCGCACCGGCGAGAAGCTGCGGCGGTGCGCGTCGCAGGGCCCCAGGCGCATCAGCGCGTCGAGGTGTTCGGCCGTGGCGTAGCCCTTGTGGGTGGCGAAACCGTAGTCGGGATGGCGCTCGTGCAACTCGTGGCAGAGCCGGTCGCGCTGCACCTTCGCGAGAATGGACGCCGCGGAGATGGCCGCCACCTTCGCGTCACCCTTGACCACCGCGGCCACCGGCATCTTCAGCCGCGGCAGGCGGTTGCCGTCCACCACCACCCGGTGCGGCGGCAGCCGCAGGCCTTCCACCGCGCGCTGCATCGCCAGCATCGTCGCCTGCAGGATGTTGAGCCGATCGATCTCCTCGACGCTGGCGCTGGCGATGGCGCAGCACAGCGCCTTGCCGCGGATCTCGTCGAACAGCCTCTCGCGCTTCAGCGCGGTGAGCACCTTGGAATCGGCCAGGCCCTTGATGGGCTTCAACTCGTCCAGGATCACCGCGGCGGCCACCACCGGCCCTGCCAGCGGGCCGCGGCCGGCCTCGTCGACGCCGGCCACCAGACCGGGCTCGTCCCAGCCGAAGCCGAGCTGCTCAAACCTGAAGGACTTGCGCGATGGCATCGGTGGCGCAGCGCGCGGTGTCGCGCTGGAGCTGGTGGTGCAGGTCCTCGAAGCGGCGCGCGGCCGCGGCGCAGGCGGCCGGATCGTCGAGCCAGCGCGTCACCGCGGCGGCCAGCGCGGGCGGGTTGCAGTCGCCCTGGATCAGCTCGGGCACGACGAACTCGCGGCTCAGGATGTTCGGCAGCCCCACCCACGGCTGGTACTTCATGCGCTTCATGATCTGCCAGCTCATGGGGTGCATGTTGTAGCCGATCACCATCGGCTTCTTGAACAGCGCCGCCTCCAGCGTGGCGGTGCCGCTGGCAATCAGGGTCACGTCGCAGGCGGCCAGCGCGGCGTGCGACTGGCCGTCCAG
The DNA here is from genome assembly GCA_044226255.1 of Rubrivivax sp. Lineage (GTDB taxonomy): Bacteria > Pseudomonadota > Gammaproteobacteria > Burkholderiales > Burkholderiaceae_C > Rubrivivax. The sequence goes on along the minus strand of JBGAHJ010000009.1, from coordinate 156,554 downwards.
CACCTGGATCGGCACGTCGGGCGCGTGCGCGGCCAGCAGCGGCTGCAGCATCTCGCGCAGGCCCGGTGCCACCGGCAGCACGAAGCGCAGCGCCGGACGTTCGCCGTGCAGTCGCGCGGCCGCCGCCAGAAAGGCGGGCGCGATGTACTGGATCTCGGAACGCCGGCTGCCCGGCAGCAGGGCCAGCACCTGGGCGTCGTCGGGCAGGCCCAGCGCCCGCCGGCTGGCCGCGCGCGGCGGCTGCAACGGAATGGCATCGGCCAGCGGATGGCCGACGAAGGTGGCCGCAACCCCGTGCCGCTGCAGCAGCTCGGGCTCGAACGGGAACAGGCACAGCACGTGGTCGCAGCTCTCGGCCATCTTCTTCGCGCGGCCGCCGCGCCAGGCCCAGATCGACGGGCAGACGAAGTGGATGCTGCGCAGGCCGGCGGCCTTCAGCCGCTTCTCGAGGCCGAGGTTGAAGTCCGGCGCGTCGACGCCGATGAAGGCCGCCGGGCGCTCGTCCAGCAGGCGGTCTCCGATGGCGTCGCGGATCCCCTTGATCTCGCGGTAGTGCCTCAGCACCTCGACGTAGCCGCGCACCGCCAGCTTGTGGTGCGGCCACCAGGCCTCGAAGCCCTGCTCGGCCATGCGCGGGCCGCCGATGCCGCCCGCCTGCAGATCGGGCCAGCGCTGCTTCAGCCCACCGAGCAACAGGCCCGCCAGCAGGTCGCCCGACGCTTCGCCGGCCACCATCGCCAGGCGCATGTCAGCGCACGATGCCGCGGGTGGACGCCGCCAGGAAGTCGAGCAGGGCCTGCACGTCGGCGTCGCCGTCGGGCACCGCGCCGGCCAGCGCCGCGATCGCCTCGCGCGCCTTCTCCAGCGTGAGGCCGTCGCGGTAGAGCAGGCGGTGGATCTGCTTGACCTGCGCGATGCGCTCGCGGCTGAAGCCGCGCCGGCGCAGCCCTTCGGCGTTGTAGCCGGCCACCGCCAGCGGATTGCCCGCGGCGGTCATGAACGGCGGCACGTCCTGCGAGACGTGGCTCTGGAAGCCCAGCATCACGTGCGCACCGACCTTGCAGAACTGGTGGATGCCCGACAGGCCGCCGACGATGGCCCAGTCGCCCACGTGCACGTGGCCGGCCAGCGTGGCGTTGTTGGCCAGCACCGTGCGGCTGCCCAGCTGCACGTCGTGCGCCAGGTGCACGTAGGCCATGATCCAGTTGTCGCTGCCCACGCGCGTGACGCCGGCATCCTGCGTGGTGCCGCGGCTGAAGGTGCAGAACTGGAAGATCGTGTTGCGGTCGCCGATCTCCAGCGAGGTGGGTTCGCCGCGGTACTTCATGTCCTGCGGCGCGCAGCCCAGGGCGGCATGGGCGTGGATGACGTTGTCGCGGCCGATCACGGTGGGCCCGTCGATCGTGACGTGCGAGCCGATGCGCGTGCCCTCGCCCACCTGCACCCCGGCGCCGACCACGGCGTAGGGGCCGACCGTCACCGACGCGGCCAGCTGCGCGCCGGGGTCGACGATCGCGGTGGGATGGATGTTCGCCATCAGGGCGCCGCCACCTTGCGCATGGTGCACATCAGCTCCGCCTCCACCGCCAGCTGGCCGTCGACGGTGGCGCGTGTCTTGTAGCGGTAGATGCCGGCCTTCGCGCGGTCGATCTCGGCTTCCAGCACGAGCTGGTCGCCCGGGCCCACGGGACGCTTGAAGCGCGCGCCGTCGATGCCGGCGAAGTACACCACCGTGTCGTCGCCGGGGTCGGCGTCGACGGCGTCGAACGACAGGATGGCCGCGGCCTGCGCCAGCGCCTCCAGCATCAGCACGCCGGGCATCACCGGTCGCGCGGGAAAGTGGCCCATGAAGAAGGGCTCGTTCATCGTCACGTTCTTCAGCGCCTTGATGCGCACGCCCTTGTCGATCTCGAGCACGCGGTCCACCAGCAGGAACGGGTAGCGATGCGGCAGCTTGCGCAGGATGCCCTGGATGTCCATCGTCCTCGTCGTCGTCACGGTTTCTTCTCCAGGGCCCGGACCCTCTCGCGCAGCGTGTGCAACTGCCGCAGCGTGGCGGCGTTCTTCTCCCACGACGCATTGTCGTCGAAGGGGAACATGCCGCTGTACTGGCCCGGCTTCATGATCGAGCGGCTGATGACGGTGGCCGCCGTGATGTGCACGTGGTCGACGATCTCCAGGTGCCCGAGGATGATCGCGCCGCCGCCGGCGGTGCAGTGGGCGCCGATGCGCGCGCTGCCGGCCACGCCCACGCAGCCGGCGAAGGCGGTATGGCGGCCGACGCGCACGTTGTGGCCGATCTGCACCAGGTTGTCGAGCTTGACGCCGTCCTCGAGCACGGTGTCCTCGAGCGCGCCGCGGTCGATGCAGGTGTTGGCGCCGATCTCCACGTCGTCGCCGATCAGCACCGCACCCAGCTGCTCGATCTTCTCCCAGCGGCCCTGGTGCGGGGCGAAGCCGAAGCCGTCGGCGCCGATCACCGCGCCGCTGTGCACGATGGCGCGGCGGCCGATGCGACAGCCCTCGGAGAGCGTGACGTGGGCCTTCAGCCAGCTGCCCTCGCCCACGGAAGCACCGGCGCCGACGTGCGCATGGCTGCCGATCACGGCGCCCTCGCCGACCTCGGCACCGGCTTCGACGACGGCGAAGGCCCCCACCGAGGCCGTCGACGCGATGCGCGCGCCCTCCTCCACCACGGCCGAGCGATGCACCCCGGCGAGCGGCGCGCGGCGCGCCTGCGCCGCCCACCACTGGGTGAGGCGCGCGAAGGCCAGGTAGGGATCGGCGCAGACGATGGCCGCACCGCGCGCCGCCGCGGCCTCGCGCTGCGGCGGGCCGACGATCACGCAGCCGGCGGCGCTGCCGGCCAGCTGCGCCTGGTAGCGCGGGTTCGAGAGGAAGCTGATGGTGTGCGCGTCGGCCGCTTCCAGCGTGCCGATGCGCGTGACGACGGCGGCCGGGTCGCCGATCAGCTCGCCGTCCAGGCGCCGGCTGATGTCACCGAGGCTGGCCTGCACGGCGATGACGGAGGGCTACTTGCCGGCGGCGGGCGCGGGCGTCGGCGGCGCGTTGAGCAGCTTGATCACCTTCTCGGTGATGTCCACGCGCGGGCTGAAGAAGGCGGCGTCCTGCAGGATGAGGTCGTACTTCTCGGTCTCGAAGATGCGCTGGATCACGCGGTTGGCGCGCTCCACCACGGCCGAGAGCTCCTCGTTGCGGCGCTGGTTCAGGTCTTCCTGGAACTCGCGGCGCTTGCGCTGCAGGTCGCGGTCCTGGTCGACCAGCTCGCGCTGGCGACGGTTGCGTTCGGCCTCCGACAGCGTGGGCGCGTCCTTCTCGAGCTTGTCGGCGGCGGCCTTCAGCTTGACGCCGGCGTCGTTGAGCTCCTTCTCGCGCTTGCTGAACTCGGTTTCCAGCTTGGCCTGCGCCGCCTTGGCCGGATTGGCTTCGCGCAGCACGCGTTCGCTGTTGACGTAGCCGATCTTCAACGCCGCCTCCTGGGCGACAGCGGGAACGGCGGCAGCCATCAGCACGGCGGCGGTGGCCAGCCACCGGGGGGCGAACGTCTTCATCAGAAGGCAGTCCCGATCTGGAATTGGAAACGCTGGATTCTATCGTTGCGCAGGGCGTGCAGCGGCTTGCCCCAGCTCAGCTTGAGCGGGCCCACCGGCGAGATCCAGGACAGGCCGAAACCGGCCGACGAACGCACCGTCTGGCCGGTGATCTTCTCGTCCTCGCCCCACACGTTGCCGGCGTCGGCGAACGCGAAGATGCGCAGCGACTTGTCGTTGCCGGTGCCCGGCACCGGGAAGTACAGCTCGGTGTTGACGTTGATGCGCTTGCTGCCGCCGATGTAGGCGCCGGTGGGGTCGGGCACACCCAGCGAACCCTGCTCGAAGGCGCGCACGGTGCCCAGGCCGCCGCCGTAGAAGTTCTTGAACACCGGGAACGGCTTGCCGCGCAGGCCGCGGCCGATGCCGACTTCGGCGTTGATGCCTACCGACATGCGCCACGGCAGCCCCCAGTACTGCTGGTACTGCGCATTGGTGCGCACGTAGGGCACGTCGCCGGCCAGCGTGTACTCGACGTTGATGCGCTGGTAGCGGCCGGCGGTGGGTGTGATCACGCTGTCGCGCGCGTCGCGTGCCCAACCCAGCGTGAGGGGGAACGAATCGGTCTTGGCGCCGTAGAGCACGCGGTAGTTCAGGTACGACAGCGGGATGCCGCTGGAGGTGCCGATCTCGGTGCGCTCGTAGCCGATGCCCATGAAGACCGTGTCGTACTCGGAGAACGGCACCCCGAAGCGGATGGAGCCGCCCGGTGTCTTCAGGTCGTAGGTGTCGCCCAGGCTGTTGATCGGGCGGCTGGTGCGGTAGTAGATGTCGATCGCACGCGAGATGCCGTCCACCGTCCAGTACGGGTCGATCGTGCTCAGCACGACCGTGCGGTTGTACTTGCTGGTGTTGAGCTCCAGGCCGAGGTAGTTGCCCGAGCCGAAGACGTTCTCCTGCTTGATCGACGCGGTGAACGTGAAGCGCTCGGCGCTGGAGTAGCCCGCGCCGATGAGCAGGTTGCCGGTGGGCTTCTCGGTGACGTTGACGACGAGGTCGACCTGGTCGGGCGCATTCGCCACCTCGTTGGTCTCGACCTCGACTTCCTTGAAGAAGCCCAGCCGGTCCACGCGCTCCTTCGACAGCTTGATCTGGCCGCCGTCGTACCAGGCGCCCTCGAGCTGGCGGAACTCGCGCCGCACCACCTCGTCGCGCGTGCGCGTGTTGCCGGCCACGTCGATGCGGCGCACGTACACGCGGCGGTTCGGCTCCGAGTTGAAGACCACCACCACCTGGCCGTTGACACGGTCGATCTCGGGCCGTGACTCGACACGCGCGAAGGCGTAGCCGTAGAGGCCGTAGAGATCGGCGAAGCGCTTGGTGGTCTCGGTCACCGCGTCGCCGCGGTAGGGCTGGCCCGGCCGCATCGCGACGAAGGCGCGGAACTCGTTCTCCTTGCCCAGGTAGTCGCCCTCGAGCCGGATGCCGGTCACCGTGTACGGCTGGCCTTCCTTGATCGAGATCGCGACCGAGATGGTCTGCTTGTCGGGCGAGATCGTGACCTGCGTGGACTCGATGTTGAACTCGAGGTAGCCGCGGTTCACGTAGTAGGCGCGCAGCTTCTCCAGGTCGCTGTTGAGCTTGCTGCGGGCGTAGCGGTCGCTCTTGCTGTACCAGGTGAACCAGCCGCTGGGCGTCAGCTCGAACAGGTCCAGCAGCGTCGACTCGCTGAACACCGTGGCGCCGACGATGCGGATGTCCTTGATCTTGGCGGCGTCGCCTTCGGTCATCGTGAAGGTCACGCTGACGCGGTTGCGCTCCATCGGCGTCACCGTCGTCACCACCTCGGCGCCGTAGAGGCTGCGGCCGAGGTACTGGCGCTTGATCTCCTGCTCGGCGCGGTCCACCAGCGCGCGGTCGAACGGCAGGCCCTCGCCGATGCCGGCGTCCTTCAGGCTCTTGGTCAGCGGTTCCTTGTCGAATTCCTTCAGGCCGACGAAGGTGACGCTGGCGATGATCGAGCGTTCGTCGACGATGATGATCGCGACGTCGCCTTCGATCTCGATGCGCACGTCCTTGAACAGGCCGGTCGCGAACAGGGCGCGCAGGGCGGCCGAACCCTTGTCGTCGGTGTAGGTGTCGCCGATGCGGAACGGCAGCGCGGCGAACACGGCACCGGGGTCGGTGCGCTGCAGGCCCTCGACGCGGATGTCCTTCAGCACGAACGGCGCCACGGCGTGCGCGACCTGCGGAGCGGCCGCGGCGGCGAACAACACGACGACAGCGGCCGCAGCCGGGCGCAGCGGCCCAAACGGGGAGACAGGGAACATGAAGCTCAGTAGAAACCCAGCTGGCGGGCGACGTCGTTGAACAGGGCGACCGACATCATCATCAGCAGCACGACGATGCCACCGCGCTGCAGCCGGGCCAGCCACTGGTCGGAGACCACTCGGCCGGTAACGCCCTCGAAAATGTAAACCATCAGGTGCCCGCCATCGAGCAGGGGAAGCGGCAGGAGATTGAGCACACCCAGGCTCACGCTCACCAGCGCCAGGAAGTGGATGAACTCGCTGCCGCCGCGGCTGGCCGACTGCCCGGCGCCCTCGGCGATGGTGAGCGGCCCGCTGAGGTTCTTCAGCGAGGCCTGCCCGATCAGCATGCGGCCGAGCAGCTTCAGCGTCAGCGCCGACACCTCGCCGGTGCGCACGAAGCCCAGCCGCAGGCCGTCGACGAAGCCGTAGCGCACCTTCACCATCGCCGGCGCCAGGCCGATCGGCACGTCGACGCGCCCGATGGCGCGGCTGCCGTCCTGCGCCACGCGCGGCGTCACCGTGACGGCCAGCGTGCGGCCGGCACGCTCGATCGTCCACTCCTGGCTCGTGGCCCGGCCGTCGCGCACCGAGCCGCGCACGCGGTCGATCACGCCGCCGGTATCGACCACCGGGCGGCCGTCGATGCTGAGCACGCGGTCGCCGCGCTGCAGGCCGGCACGGCCGCCCGGCGTGTTGGCCGGCACATCGCGCAGCACCGGTTCGCTCAACGGGCCGCCGATGCCGATGCGGGCGGCCAGGTTGGCGTCGATGTCGCGGCCGTCGATCTCGCGCAGGTCCAGCGTCAAGGTGCGCGAGCCGCGGCCGTCGGCGTCGCTCACCTGCAGTTGCACGGCCTGTGCTGCCAGGGCCGCCTGCATGAGCTCCCAGCGCAGGTCCACCAGCGAGTGCACGTCGCGCCAGTCCTCGCCCTCGTGCGCCAGCGCGCGCACCCAGTCGCCGGCCCTCAGGCCCGCGCGCTCGGCGGGCGTGGCGGCCACGGGCGAGCCCAGCACGGCCTTGGGTTCGTTGAGGCCGATCCAGTGCGCCGCGGCGTAGAGCAGCGCGGCCAGCAGCAGGTTCGCCAGCGGGCCGGCCACGATGATGGCGCTGCGCTGCCACAGGCTCTTGCGGTTGAAGCTGCGGTGCAGCTCGTGGGGCGGCACGCGGTCCTCGCGCTCGTCGAGCATGCGCACGTAGCCGCCCAGCGGCAGCGCGCAGACCACGAACTCGGTGGCGTCGGGCGTGGCCTGACGGCGCCACAGCACGCGGCCGAAGCCGACGGAGAAGCGCAGCACCTTCACGCCGCAGGCCACTGCCACGCGGTAGTGGCCGTACTCGTGCACGATCACCAGCAGGCCGAGTGCAAACGGAAAGGCCCACAGGGCGTCCCAGGTCCAGTTCATCGCGCGTACTCCCGCGCCAGCTCGGCTGCGACGGCGCGCGCGCGCTGGTCCAGCTCGAGCAGGTCCTCGAGCGAGTGCTGTTCGGAGAGGCCGGGCTTCACGCGGTCCAGGGTGCGGGCATTGAGGCTGTGAATCGCGGTGAAGCCGATGGTTCCGGCGAGGAAACCCGCCACCGCGACCTCGTTGGCCGCGTTCAGCACCGCCGTGCTGCCGGCCGGCCCGCGCAGCGTGTCCCAGGCCAGCTGCAGGCCGGGGAAGCGCCGCGTGTCGGCCGGCTCGAAGGTCAGCGCCTGCAGCTGCAGGAAGTCGAGCCGCTGCGCGCCGGACTCGATGCGCTCGGGGAACGAGAGACCGTAGGCGATCGGCACCTTCATGTCGGGCGTGCCCAGCTGCGCCAGCACGCTGCCGTCGCGGCACACCACCATCGAGTGGATGATGCTCTGCGGGTGCAGCACCACGCGCACGCGTTCGGGCTCCAGATCGAACAGCCAGCGCGCCTCGATGACCTCGAGCGCCTTGTTCATCATCGTCGCGGAGTCGACCGAGATCTTGCGGCCCATCACCCAGTTCGGGTGCGCCACGGCCTGCGCCGGCGTCACGTCGTGCAGCGTGTCGGGGTCGCGCTGGCGGAACGGGCCGCCGCTGGCGGTGAGCACGATGTGGTCGATGCGCGAGGCCCAGGCAGCGCGGTCTTCCGGCAGGCACTGGAAGATCGCCGAATGCTCGCTGTCGATGGGCAGCAGCGTCGCGCCGCCCTCGTGCACGGCGCGCATGAACAAGGCACCGCCGACCACCAGCGCTTCCTTGTTCGCCAGCAGCAGCCGCTTGCCGGCGCGCGCCGCCGCCAGGCAAGGCGGCAGCCCGGCGGCGCCGACGATGGCGGCCATCACGCTGTCGACGTCGCCGGCGGCCGCCAGCTCGCTCAGGGCGCCGGGCCCCACGGCCACCTCGGTGGCGATGCCGCGTGCGGCGAGCTCGGCGCGCAGCGTGGCTGCCTTGTCCGCGTCGGGCACCACCGCCACGCGCGGCCGGAAACGCTGGCATTGCTCGAGCAGCAGGTCGATCCGCTGGTAGGACGTGAGGCCCACGACCTGGAAGCGTTCCGGGTGGCGCGCAACGACGTCCAGCGTGCTGGTACCGACCGAGCCGGTGGAACCGAGGATCGCCAGGCGCTGCACCGACGCCGTCATCGCAGCACTCCCGCCGACAGCGCCGCGAACGCCAGCGCGGCCGGCAGCACCGGCAGCAACGCGTCGACGCGGTCGAGCACCCCGCCGTGGCCCGGCAGCAGCTGGCTGCTGTCCTTGGCGCCGGCGGCGCGCTTGACCAGCGACTCGATCAGGTCCCCCACCACGCTGAGCGCCGACAGCACCGCCAGCACGACGGCCAGGCCGCCGACGCCGAGCCCGTCCAGGAGGCGCGAATACAGGCTCGGGCCGTCGAAGGCGCCGAGCCCGTCGAGCCAGATCCAGAAGGCGGCCAGCGCCATCACGCCGGTCATGCCCGACCACACGCCTTCCCAGCTCTTGCCCGGGCTGATCGACGGCGCCAGCTTGTGACGGCCGAAGCGGCGGCCGCCGAAGTAGGCCGCGACGTCGGCCATCCACACCAGGCACAGCATCGACAGCATGAAGTTGATGCCGATGCCGCGCGCCTGCGCCAGTGCGAGCCAGGCGGCCCACAGCGCCACCAGCCCGAGGACCCAGCGCGCCGCGCGCGGCAGCTTCGGCCAGGCCGCCGGCCCGCTGCGCAGCCCCACGGCGCCGATCAGCACCCACAGCCCGCCGACGGCCCACCACAGGGCCGGCGGCGCCTGGTGGTTCCAGCCGGTGGCGAGTGCCGCGGCGCCGCCCAGCGCCACCACGGTACCCATGCCGACGGACAGCGCGCCGCCCGCCTGGTTCAGCCGCCCCCACTCCCAACCGCCGGCGGCCATCAGGGCCAGCGTCAGCAGCGCGAAGGGCCAGGGATTGGAGGTCAGCAGGGTGCCGAGCAGCAGCCCCACGAGCACGAGCGCGGTGATGACACGCTGCCCCAGCATCCGTGCCGCTCAGCGCCCTTCGGGCACGACTTCGTTGGGGCGGATGGTGCCGAACCGGCGGTCGCGCCGGGCGTACGCGGCGAGCGCAGCGTCGATCTCGGCGGCGCCGAAGTCGGGCCACAGGCACTCGGTGAAGAACAGCTCCGAGTACGCGGCCTGCCACAGCACGAAGTTGCTGATGCGCATCTCGCCGCCGGTGCGGATGAACAGGTCCGGGTCGGGCGCGAAGCTGAGCGCCATGCGGCTGGCGAGCCAGTTCTCGTCCAGTTCCTCGGGCTTCAGGCCCTGGGCCAGCGCCTGGCGGCAGGCCTGCACCACGTCCCAGCGGCCACCGTAGTTGAAGGCCACCGAGAGCGTGATGCGCGTGTTGTGCTGCGTCAGCGTCTCGGCGTGTTCCCAGGCCTGGCGCAGCTTGTCGGAGACGGCGGAGCGGTCGCCGACGATGCGGATGCGCACGCCGTCGCCGGCCATCTTCGTGAGGTACTTCGACACCGCCACCAGCACCAGGCTCATCAGCCCGGACACTTCCTCGCTGGGGCGCTTCCAGTTCTCGGACGAGAACGCGAACACGGTGAGGTACTCGACGCCGCGTTCGGCGAAGCTGTTGACCGCGCGGACCAGCGCGTCGACCCCCTGCTTGTGGCCGAAGAAGCGCGGCATGTAGCGCTTGCGCGCCCAGCGGCCGTTGCCGTCCATCACCAGCGCCACGTGGCGCGGGATCGCGGGGTCTCGGTTGTCGGCGTCCTTGGCGACGCCGGGCGGCAGGGAGAGGTCGGACATGGCGCGGCGCGGTTCGTGTGGCGCCCGCTCAGACAGCCATGACCTCGGCTTCCTTGCCGTGCACGAGCTTGTCGATCTCGACGATCACGCGGTCGGTGAGGCGCTGCACCTCGTCCTGCGCGCGGCGCTCGTCGTCCTCGGTGACGGCCTTGTCCTTGAGCAGCTTCTTCAGGTGGTCGTTGGCCTCGCGGCGGACGGCGCGCACGGCGATCTTGCTTTCCTCGCCGGTGTGACGCACCACCTTCGTCAGTTCCTTGCGGCGCTCCTCGGTCAGCGCGGGCATCGGCACGCGCAGCAGATCGCCCTGGGCCGACGGGTTCAGGCCGAGGTCGCTCTCGCGGATGGCCTTCTCGATCTTCGCGCCCATGCCCTTCTCCCAGGGCTGCACGCTGATCGTGCGGGCATCCAGCAGCGAGACGTTGGCGACCTGGCTGATGGGCACCATCGAGCCGTAGTAGTCGACATGCACCTGGTCGAGGATGCCGGGGTGGGCGCGGCCGGTGCGGATCTTGTGCAGCTCGTTCTTCAGGGCCTCGAGGGACTTGCCCATCTTGCTCTCGGCCGTCTTCTTGATGTCGGGGATGGTCTGCGTGCTCATGGACCGTGTTCCTCAGACGTGCACCAGGGTGCCCTCATCCTCGCCCATCGCCACGCGCTTGAGCGCACCGGGCTTGAAGATGCTGAACACCTTGATGGGCAGCTTCTGGTCGCGGCACAGCGCGAAGGCCGCCGCGTCCATCACCTGCAGGTTCTTCTGGATCGCCTCGTCGAAGCTGATGTTCGTGTAGCGCGTGGCGCTGGCGTCCTTCTTCGGGTCGGCGGTGTAGACGCCGTCGACCTTGGTCGCCTTCAGCACGATCTCGGCGCCGACCTCGGCACCCCGCAGCGCAGCGGCCGTGTCGGTGGTGAAGAAGGGGTTGCCGGTGCCGGCGGCGAACACCACCACCTTGCCTTCCTCGAGGTACTGCAGCGCCTTCGGGCGCACGTAGGGCTCGACGACCTGGTCGATGGCGATGGCCGACATCACGCGCGCCGTCATGCCTTCCAGCCGCATCGTGTCGGCCAGCGCCAGCGCGTTCATCACGGTGGCCAGCATGCCCATGTAGTCGGCCGTGGCGCGGTCCATGCCGGTGGCACCGCCGGCCACGCCGCGGAAGATGTTGCCGCCACCGATGACGACGGCCACCTCGCAGCCCAGGCGCGTGATCTCCTGCACCTCGCGCACCATGCGGACGATGGTGGCGCGGTTGATGCCGTAGGCGTCGTCGCCCATCAGGGCTTCGCCCGACAGCTTCAGCAGGATGCGCTTGTACGCGGGCATCTGGATCAACTCCCCTTGGCAGGACCTGCAGTGTAAGGGGGCCAACCTCGGATCAGGCCGGCCCCGGGCTTCGTGAAACGGGTCTTACTGGCCCTTGGCCGCGGCCACCTGCGCGGCCACTTCGGCCGCGAAGTCATCGACCTTCTTCTCGATGCCCTCGCCCACCACATAGAGCGTGAAGCCCTTCACCGCGGTCTTCTTCTCCTTGAGCATCGCGCCCACGGTCTGCTTGCCGTCGGCGGCCTTCACGAAGACCTGGTCGAGCAGCGAGACCTCCTTCAGGAACTTCTGCACCGAGCCTTCGACCATCTTGGCGACGATCTCGGCCGGCTTGCCCGATTCGGCCGCCTTCTCGGTGGCGATCTTGCGTTCCTTCTCGACCAGCTCGGCCGGCACTTCGGCCGACGACAGCGCGGCCGGCTTCATCGCGGCGACGTGCATCGCCACGTCCTTGGCGGAGACGGCGTCGCCGTCGAACTCGACGATCACGCCGATGCGGGTGCCGTGCAGGTAGCTGGCCAGCGCACCGCCGCCGGCATAGCGCTTGAAGCGGCGCACCGACATGTTCTCGCCGATCTTGCCGATCAGGCCCTTGCGCACGTCTTCCACGGTGGGGCCGAAGCCGTCCTGCGACAGCGGCAGCGCCGACAGCGCGGCCACGTCGGCCGGGTTGTGCTCGGCGATCAGGCCGGCCACCGACTTCGTGAAGGCCAGGAACGAGTCGTTCTTGGACACGAAATCGGTCTCGCAGTTGACCTCCACCAGCGCGCCGGTGGTGCCGTTCACGGCCGCCGAGACCACGCCTTCGGCGGTGACGCGCGCGGCGGCCTTGCTGGCCTTGTTGCCCAGCTTGACGCGCAGGATCTCCTCGGCGCGCTCGGCATCGCCGTCGGCCTCGGTCAGCGCCTTCTTGCACTCCATCATCGGCGCGTCGGTCTTGGCGCGCAGCTCGGCCACCATGCTTGCGGTGATTGCGGGCATCGTTTGCTCCAGTTCGTTCGATTCAATGCTGCACGCTCACCGGGCCTCTCGCGCCGGTGAGCGAAACCCGATGGCGGGCGATCAGGACTCTTCGTTGACTTCGACGAACTCGTCGCCGGCAGCGGAGACGGCCTGCACGACCTCGTTGGTCGCGTTGGCCTTGCCTTCCAGCACCGCGTCGGCCACGGCCTTGGCGTACAGCGCCACGGCCTTGGCGGAGTCGTCGTTGCCCGGGATCACGTAGTCGATGCCCAGCGGGGAGTGGTTGGTGTCGACCACGCCGATGACGGGAATGCCGAGCTTCTTGGCTTCGGCGACGGCGATCTTGTGGTAGCCCACGTCGATCACGAACATCGCGTCGGGCAGCGCGTTCATGTCCTGGATGCCGCCGATGTCCTTCTCGAGCTTGACCAGCTCGCGGTCGAACAGCAGGGCTTCCTTCTTGATCATCGCGTCGGTGCCGGCCTCCTTGGTGGCCTGCATGTCCTTCAGCTTCTTCAGCGAACCCTTGACGGTCTTGAAGTTGGTGAGCATGCCGCCGAGCCAGCGCTGGTCGACGTAGGGCATGCCGGCGCGCTGGGCTTCCAGCGCGATCACCTCGCGCGCCTGGCGCTTGGTGCCGATCATCAGGATGGTGCCGCGGCGCGCAGCCAGCTGGCGGATGAACTTCATCGCTTCCTCGAAGAGCGGCTGCGTCTTCTCGAGGTTGATGATGTGGATCTTGTTGCGATGGCCGTAGATGTACGGGGCCATCCGGGGGTTCCAGAAGCGCGTCTGGTGGCCGAAATGGACACCCGCTTCCAGCATTTCACGCATGGAGACAGACATGGAAACTCCAAAGGTTGGGTCTAGAATTCCGGCCGCTTGATCGACTGCCAGCGCTGCGGCGATCACCCCGAGGGAAACACCACTTCTGCTGAACAGCGACACCTTAGGTTTTGACCGGGTTCGCGATTTGTCCGCCTGCTTCGAGGCAAACCCAATGATTCTAGCATGCGCCGCAGAGCGCACCGGCGGCTGAATGCGTGTCGCCGTCATAGGCGCCGGCATCGTCGGCGTCACCACCGCCTACGAACTCGCACTGGCCGGCCACGAGGTGGTGGTCTTCGAGCGGCGCGCCAGCGTGGCCTCGGAGGGCAGCTTCGCAAACGCCGGTGTGATCGCGCCTGGCTACGTCACGCCCTGGGCCGCGCCGGGCATGCCGCTGAAGGTGCTGCGACACCTGCTGTCGCGCGACGCGCCCGTGCGCCTCGGCGGCCCCGGCGCGCTGAAGCAGTGGCCGTGGATGCTGCGCTGGTGGCGCGCCTGCCGTCGTTCGGTGCACAACCCGAACCGGGCGGCGATGCACCGGCTGGCGGTGTTCAGCAAGGGCCGGCTGCAGGAGATCACGAAAACGCTCGATCTCGACTACGAGCAGGTGGCGGGCTACCTGGTGCTCCTGCGCACGGCGCGCGAGGTGGCGCAGGCGCAGGGCGGCCTGGCGCTGCTGCGCGAATGGGGCGTGATGCACGAGTTCGTCGACGCGGCCCGCGCGCGCCTGATCGAGCCCGGGCTGAATCCCGCCACGGCACTCGCCGGTGCGATCCACCTGCCGCAGGACGGTGTCGGCAACTGCCGCCAGTTCGCCCACGCGATCAAGACCGAGGCGCAGCGCCTGGGCGTGCGCTTCCACTTCGACACCGTCGTGCGCGCGGTGCATCCCGGCGCGCCGGCGCATGTCGAAACCGATGACGGCCGCCAGGGCGAGTGCGAAGCCGTGGTCATCTGTGCCGGCGTCGAGGCCAACACGCTGCTGCGCGGCTTGAAGCTGCGCCTGCCGCTGGCACCGGTACACGGCTACTCGGTGACCGCACCGCTGCGCGCGCTGGACGGCCTGGCGCTGCCCGGCCCTCACGGCGCGGTGATGGACGAGCGCTACAAGATCGCCATCTCCCGCATGGGCCAGCGCGTGCGCGTGGCCGGCAGCGCGGAACTGGGCGGAGACGGCGAGCGGCTCTCGGAGGCCCCGCTGCGCGCCCTGTACCGCGTGCTGGAAGACTGGTTCCCCGGCGCCGCGGTGACGCGTGAGGCACAGCAATGGAAAGGCGCGCGCCCGATGCTGCCCGACGGCCCGCCCATCCTCGGCGAGAGCGGTGCCACCGGCGTGTGGCTGAACCTCGGGCACGGCTCCAGCGGCTGGGCCCTGGCCTGCGGCTCGGCGCGCGTGCTGGCCGAGCGCATCGGCGGCCGCGAGTCGCCGATCGACCTGAAGGACCTCACGCTGGCGCGCCTGCGCTGACACGGCGCGGCGGCGCGCGAGAATCCCGCCATGCTGCCCATGCGCCTGGACCTCGGGAGCGGCCCCTGGCCGCTGCACGACACGGCGGCCTCGCGCGCCGCGGAAGCCGCTGCGCTGCAGGCCGGAGCGCCGTTCGATCTGATGGCCCGTGCAGGCCTGGGCGTGGCGCGGCTGGCGCTGGCGCTGGCACCGCATGCACGGCGCGTCCAGGTCTGGGCCGGCCCCGGCAACAACGGCGGCGACGGCTTCGTGGCCGCACGGCAGTTGCGGCTCGCAGGTCGCGCGGTACGCGTGACCTTCATCGGCGACGAAGCCCAGCTGCCTGCCGACGCCGCGCGGGCGCGGGCCGAAGCGCTGCAGGCCGGCGTGCCGGTCGGCGAGGCCGACGACGAGCCGGACCTCGCGATCGACGCGCTGCTCGGTCTGGGCGCGCGGCGCCCGCCGGACGGCACCCTCGCCGCGGCCATCGAGCGCATCAACACCGCCCGCGCCCCGGTGCTGGCGGTCGACCTTCCGTCGGGACTGCATCCGGACCACGGCACCCTGCTCGGCCGTGCCGCCGTGCGCGCCACCCACACGCTGTCGCTGCTGAGCCTGAAGCCGGGTTGCTTCACGGCGCGGGGGCGCGACTTCGCCGGCGCGCTGTGGTTCGACCCGCTGGGCGTCGACGCGGGCCCACCGACCGCATGGCTCGCCGGCCCGCCCGCGCACGCGCCGCGCGCGCTGTCCAGCCACAAGGGCACCCACGGCGACGTGCTCGTGGTCGGCGGCGCGGAGGGCATGGTCGGTGCCGCCTGGCTGGCGGCACGGGCCGCGCTGGCCGCGGGCGCGGGCCGCGTCTACCTGAGCCCGCTCGACGCGGCCGCGCCGCTGCTCGATCCCGCGCACCCCGAGCTGATGGGGCGGCGCGACGCCTGGCAGTGGCCGCCCGCGCAACTGGCACGCAGCACGGTCGTCTGCGGCTGTGGCGGCGGCGAGGCGGCGCGCGACGTGCTGCCGCCGCTGCTGGCGCACGCCGGGCGGCTGCTGCTCGATGCCGACGCGCTGAACGCCGTCGCCGCCGATTCGATGCTGCAGCAGCAGTTGCGCCGACGCGGCGCCCGCCCCGGCGCGACCCTGCTGACGCCACACCCGCTGGAAGCGGCGCGGCTGCTGCAGGCCGAAGTGGCCGAGGTGCAAGGCGACCGGATCGGCGCCGCCCTCTCGCTGGTCGACCGCTTCCGCTGCGCCGTGCTGCTCAAGGGGTCCGGCACCGTGATCGCCACGCCGGGCCGTGTGCCGTCGATCAACCCCACCGGCAACGCCGCGCTGGCCGGCCCGGGCACCGGCGACGTGCTGTCCGGCTGGATCGGCGGCCTCTGGGCCCAGCAGCCGCAGCGCGGCGCCGGCGACGTGGCCATCGAGGGCGCCTGGCAACACGGCCGGGTGGCCGATCGATGGCCTGCCGCCGCGCAGGGCTCTCCGCTGCGCGCCAGCGACCTGGTCGAGGCGCTGGCGCGGCGCGCCTTCGCGCCCGTGGCGCCGTAGCGGCGCGCTAGCGGCGCCCGCGCGGCTTCGGCGCCGGCCGCTTCGGCCCTGGTTTGCGCGACCGCTTGCTGGCCGGCTCGGCCCCCTTGCCCTTGAGCGCCCGCACGGCGGCCTTCGTCGCCCGGTCGTGGCTGCGCACGGCTGCCAGTTCCTCACCGGCGGTCGCGCCGCCCACGGGCCTCAGCTTCTCGCCACGTGCCAGCAAACGTTCGCCCTCGCCTTCGCGCACGATGCGGAAGTCGATCTTCCGGCCATCGAGGTCGACGCGGCTCACCTGCACGCGCACGCGCGCGCCCACCGCGTAACGGATGCCGGTGCGCTCGCCGCGCAGTTCGCCGCGGGCCTCGTCGAAGCGGTAGTACTCGCCGCCCAGCTCGGTGATGTGGACCAGGCCCTCGACGTAGAGCCCGTCGAGCGTGACGAAGAGGCCGAAGCTCGCCACCGAGCTGACCGTGCCGCTGTACTCCTCGCCCAGGTGCTCGCGCATGTAGCGGCACTTGAGCCAGGCCTCGACGTCGCGGCTCGCTTCGTCGGCACGCCGCTCGTTGGCGCTGCAGTGCCCGCCGGCCGCCTCCCACAGGGCCATCTCCTGCGACATCGGCTTGGCCGGCCGCGCGACCTTGCCGCCTTTGCGCATCTCGGGCGCGCGGGTCTTGGCGTTGGCCACCAGGTGGTAGCGCTTGCCGGAGAGGATGGCCTTGATCACGCGGTGCACCAGCAGGTCCGGGTAGCGCCGGATCGGGCTCGTGAAGTGCGTGTAGGCGTCGTACGAAAGGCCGAAGTGCCCCGAGTTGTGCACCGTGTAGATGGCCTGCTGCATCGAGCGCAGCAGCATCGTGTGGATCTGCGTCGCGTCGGGCCGGTCCTGCGTGGCCTGCGCGATGGCCTGGATCTCGGCCGGCGTCGGATCGTCGCTCAGGCTGGCGGAGACCCCGAGCGCCTTCAGCGTGGCCTGCAGCGCCGCGCGTTTCTCGGGCGTCGGGCCTTCGTGCACACGGTACAGGCACGGATGCTCGGCGGCGCTGATGAACTCGGCCGCGCAGACGTTGGCGGCGAGCATCGCCTCCTCGATCAGCCGGTGCGCGTCGTTGCGAACGCGCGGCACGATCTTCTCGATGCGGCCGCTGTCGTCGCAGACGATCTGCGTCTCGGTGGTCTCGAAGTCGACCGCGCCGCGCTGGCCGCGCTGCTTCAAGAGCGCGCGGTAGACCTCGTGCAGGTGCAGCAGGTGCGGCACCAGGTCGGCACGGCGCTGGGCTTCCGGCCCGCGCGTGTTCGCGAGCACGGCGGCCACCTCGGTGTAGGTGAGCCGCGCGTGCGAGTTGATCAGCGCCGGGTAGAACTGGAAGGCGTCGATGCGCCCGTCGTGCGCGACGAGCATGTCGCACACCATCGACAGCCGCTCCACGTCGGGATTCAGCGAGCACAGGCCGTTGCTGAGCTTCTCGGGCAGCATCGGGATCACGCGGCGCGGGAAGTAGACCGAGGTGGCGCGCTCGTAGGCGTCCTCGTCGAGCGGCTCGCCGGGCTTCACGTAGTGGCTGACGTCGGCGATCGCCACCAGCAGCCGCCAGCCTTCGAAGGCCGTCTTGCCGCGGCCGCGCTTGAAGGGCTCGCAGTAGACCGCGTCGTCGAAGTCGCGCGCGTCCTCGCCGTCGATCGTCACCAGCGGCACGTCGCTGAGGTCGACGCGGTGCTTGCGGTCGGTGGCACGCAGTTTGTCGGGTAGCGCCGCGGCCTGCGCCAGCGTCTCGGGGCTGAACTGGTGCGGCACCTCGTACTTGCGCACCGCGATCTCGATCTCCATGCCGGAGTCGTCGATCTCGCCGAGCACCTCGGCCACGCGGCCCACGGGCTGCGAGTGCAGCGACGGCGGCTCGGTGAGTTCCACCGACACCACCTGCCCCACCGCCGCGCTGGCGGTGGCGTTCTTCGGGATCAGGATGTCCTGGCCGTAGCGGCTGTCTTCGGGCGCGACCAGCCACTGCCCGCCTTCGTGCAGCAGGCGGCCGATGATGGGCGTCCGGCGGCGCTCCAGGATGTCGAGCACGCGGCCCTCGGGGCGGCCCTTGCGGTCATAGCGCAGGATGCGCACGCGCACGCGGTCCTTGTGCAGCACGCTGCGCATCTCCTGCGGCGCCAGGAAGATCGTCGGTTCGCCCGCGTCGGGCACGACGAAGCCGTGTCCGTCGCGGTGGCCTTCGACGCGGCCCTCGAATTCGCCCAGCAGGGCTTGTCCGGCCGGCTGAGCGCTTGTTGTCTTGTTTTCTTTGATGGTATAGTCCTTGGTTCCTGATCGCTTTGTGCATGCACAACATGTACAGGCAGCTAGCCCAGGTGGCGGAATTGGTAGACGCACTAGTTTCAGGTACTAGCGCTTAACGGCGTGGGGGTTCGAGTCCCTTCCTGGGCACCAGACATCGAAGGCCGGTTGCAACGCAACCGGCCTTTTTGTTTGCCTAGACGCTGAACTTGCGCGCAAGGCCTTCGGGCCGCAGGTTGTCGTACTCCTCGAACGGCTGGTGGATCCACGGGCTCGTGGGCAGCGTCTCGACGTAGTAGTCGGGCACGTAGGTCGACACGCCCTTCACCCAGATCACCGCGGCGCGCAGTTCCTTGATGGCCGGCATGCCGCGCAGCCGGTCCACCACCGCGCGCAACGTCACGCCGGTGTCGGCCAGGTCGTCCACCAGCAGCACACGGCCCGCGAGCTCGCCCTTGGGCATCGTGATGTACTTGGCCAGGTCGAGCCGGCCCTGGATGGTGCCGGCCTCGGCACGGTACGAGCTCGTCGACATGATGGCCAGCGGCTTGTCGAACACGCGCGACAGCACGTCCCCGGGCCGCATGCCGCCGCGCGCCAGGCACAGGATCTGGTCGAACTCCCAGTTCGAGTGCGCCACCTTGAGCGCCAGGCGTTCGGTGAGCAGGTGGTACTCGTCCCAGGACACGTACAGGTGCTTGCCGTCGTCGGTGAGCATGCGAAGGTTCTCCTCGGGTGTTCAGGCGGGGTTCAGGCGCGGAAGGGATGGCGGAGCAGGATCGTGTGAACGCGGTCGGGGCCGGTCGACACCATGTCGATCGGCGCGCCGATCAGCGCCTGCATGCGCTCCAGGTAGCGCCGCGCGTTCGCCGGCAGCTGCTCCCAGTTCGTGAGGCCCGCGGTGGTCTCGCTCCAGCCGGGCAAGGTCTCGTAGACCGGCTCGCAGCGTGCGATGTCGTCGGCGTCCAGCGGCAGCACGTCGAGTTCCTGACCGTCGAGCCGGTAGCCGGTGCAGATGTTGATCTCCGGCAGCCCGTCCAGCACGTCGAGCTTGGTGATGCAAAGGCCCGAGACGCCGTTGATGATGATCGAGCGCTTCAGCAGCGCGGCGTCGAGCCAGCCGCAACGTCGCGCCCGCCCGGTCACCGTGCCGCGTTCCTGGCCGACGGTGGAGAAGTGGTGGCCCACGGAGCCCGGCGCGTCGATGTCGAGTTCGGTCGGGAACGGCCCGCCGCCGACGCGCGTGGTGTAGGCCTTCGTGATGCCGAGCACGTAGTGCAGCATGCCCGGCCCCACGCCGGAACCCGCGGCCGCGTTGCCGGCCACGCAATTGCTGCTGGTGACGAACGGGTAGGTGCCGTGGTCGATGTCGAGCATCGTGCCCTGCGCGCCTTCGAACAGCAGGTTCTGGCCGGCCAGGTGCGCGTTGTGCAGCCGGTAGCCCACGTCGGCCATCAGCGGGCGCAGCTGCTCGGCGGCCTTCAGCGCCGCGTCGAGCATCGGCTGCCAGTCGAGCGGCTTGGCGCCCAGCACGTGCGCCAGCTCGGCGTTGTGCAAGGTGACCAGCTCGCGCAGCTTCTCCTCGAAGCGGCGCGGATGCTTCAGGTCCTGCACGCGCAGCGCACGACGCGCCACCTTGTCCTCGTAGGCCGGGCCGATGCCCTTGCCGGTGGTGCCGATCTTGCCGCTTCCGCTGCTCTCGCGCCGGCCTTCGCGGGCGCGGTCGACCTCCACATGGAAGGGCAGGATCAGCGGACACGCCTCGGACAGGAACAGCCGCGAACGCACGTCGATGCCCAGGGCCTCGATGCGCTCGATCTCGCTCAGCATGTGCGCCGGGTCGACCACCACGCCGTTGCCGATGTAGCAGGCCACGCCTTCGCGCATCACGCCGCTCGGGATCAGCTGCAGCGCCGTCTTGCGGCCGGCGATGACGAGCGTGTGGCCCGCGTTGTGGCCGCCCTGGAAGCGCACCACGCCCTGCGCGTGGTCGGTCATCCAGTCGACGATCTTGCCCTTGCCTTCGTCGCCCCACTGGGTGCCGACCACCACCACGTTGCGGCCTGCGCCGGGGCGTGCCGTTGCTTGCATGATCAAGTGAGTCCTAGAGATTGAGATTCAGTTGCCCGCCGGCGCCAGCGCCTGCAGCACCCATCGGCCGCCCTGCTGCACCAGTTCGCGGTCGCAGCCGAAGGCCTGGGCTTCGAGTTCGTGGCCGGGCAGCATGGCCAGCACGATCTCGCCGCCTTCGCGCAGTTGCCGCACCGCAGCGCGCAGCGCCGGGTCTTCGCCCCAGGGCGCGCGGATGGCGCGCGGCGCCGGCGACGGCCCCGCCACCTCGGCCAGCGCCTTCAGGTCCAGGCTGAAGCCCACGGCCGGGCGGTTGCGGCCGAACACCGCGCCCACTTCGTCGTAGCGCCCGCCGCGTGCCAGCGCATCGGGGCTGCCGGCACCGTAGATCGCGAAGCGCGAGCCGCTGTAGTAGGCGTAGCCGCTCATGTCCGACAGGTCGAAGCCGACCTTCAGCGCCGGGAAGGCGGTGCGCAGGTGCGCGGCCAGCCAGCGCAGGTGGGCCAGCGCATCGCGCACCAGCGGCCGCTGCGGCAGTTCGCGCTCGGCGGCAGCCAGGACCTCGTCGCCCCCATACAGCCGCAGCAGCGCACGCAGGCCGGAACGCGCCTCGGCGGGCATCGCGCGCGTGAGCTCGTCCAGCGCCGGGCCGTCCTTGTCGAGCAGCGCCTGCACCACCGCCTGCAGCTGCGCCACGTCCAGCGGCACGCCTGCCAGCACGCCACGCAGCACGCGCGCGTCGGCCAGGTCGATCATCACTTCGGAGACGCGTGCCGCCTGCAGGCAGTCGAGCGCCAGTTCGGCCGCTTCCAGGTCGGCCTCCAGCCCTGCGTGGCCGAAGATCTCGGCGCCAAACTGCAGCGGTTCGCGCGACGCGGACAGCCCGGCGGGGCGCGTGTGCAGCACCGGCCCGCAGTAGCACAGGCGCGTGACACCTTCGCGGTTGAGCAGGTGGGCGTCGATGCGCGCCGCCTGCGGTGTGGTGTCGGCGCGCAGGCCCAGCATGCGGCCGCTGAGCTGGTCGACCAGCTTGAAGGTCTTCAGGTCGAGTTCACGCCCGGTGCCGGAGAGCAGCGACTCCAGGTGCTCCAGCAGCGGCGGCATCACCAGCTCGAAACCGTAGCCGCGGGCGCGGTCCAGCAGCGCCCGGCGCAGTTCCTCGACGCGTCGCGCCTGGGCCGGCAGCACGTCGGCGATGTGCTCGGGCAGCAGCCATGCAGACAGCATCAAAAGGCACCGGTGTTGAAAGCGGCATTGTACGGGCCGCGACCGGCGAAACCCTCAGTGCCAGAGGACGAGGAGCAACAGTCCGACGACCATGCTGGACAGGCCGAAGAAGCGGATCTGCCCGTCGGACATGCGGACCGCCTTCTCGAACACCGAGCGCCAGGTGCCGGGGCTCAGGAACGGCAGCAGGCCCTCGACGACAAGCATCACGCCCAGCGCGGCCAGCAGGAGGTCGCCGCTCATCGTCCGGCGCCGGGCCGCTCAGGGACGCGACGGCCGTCCTTCGGTCCCGCCGCTGCTGCGCATCGCGCGGAAGAACTCGGTGCTCGGATCCAGCACCATCACGTCGCCCTTGCTGCGGAAGGTGGAGCGATAGGCCTCGAGGCTGCGGTAGAACTGGGCGAACTGCGGATCGCGCCCGAAGGCGTCGGCGTACAGGGCGCTCGCCTTCGCGTCGCCTTCGCCGCGGATCTTCTGCGCGTCGCGATAGGCCTCGGCCAGGATCACTTCGCGCTGGCGTTCGGCGTCCGCGCGGATCTTCTCGCCGTCGGCCGTGCCCTGGGCGCGCAGTTCGTTGGCCACCTGCTTGCGCTCGCTCTCCATGCGGCGGTAGACCGAGTCGGTGATGTCGGCGACGAAGTCCACGCGCTTGATGCGCACGTCGACGATCTCGATGCCGAAATCCTTCGCTTCCTCGGTGAGGCGCTTGCGCACGTCGTTCATCACCTTGTCGCGCTCGCCGGCCAGCACGCCGCGCACGTCGCGCTTGGTGATCTCCTCGTTGAAGGCGGCCTGCACCACCGGCGACAGCTTGCCCTCGAGGTTGCGGAAGTCGGTGCCGTTGTTGCGGATGAACTGGCGCGGCTCGGCGATGCGCCACTTCACCAGCCAGTCGATCACGAGGCTCTTCTTCTCGGCGGTGAAGATGGGCCGCGTCTCGGGGCTGTCCAGCGTCTGCACGCGCTTGTCGAGGAAGACCACGTTCTGGAACGGCGGCGGCTGCTTCCACTTCAGCCCCGGCTCGCTGATCACTTCCTTGATCTCGCCCAGGGCGTAGACCACCCCGACCTGGCGCTGGTCGACGACGAACAGCGTGCTGGCGAGCAGCATCAGCAGCACCAGGCCGCTGACGACGATGAAGGCGATGCGGTTCATGTGTTCGTGCTCCCCTCAGCGGCCTTCGCGATCGCGCGTGCGCAGGTTGTCGCGCGAACGCACGTCGGCGGCGGCGGGCGTCGGCTCCGACGGCGTCGGCGAAGGCACCACGGTGACGTTGCCGCCCGGCACCGTGCCGGCCGCGTTCTGCTGCAGCAGGCGGTCCAGCGGCAGGTACAGCAGGTTCGAACCCGAGCGGCTGTCGACCATCACCTTGGTGACGTTGCCGTAGACCTGCTGCATGGCCTCGATGTACATGCGGTCGCGCGTGACGGCGGGTGCCTTCTGGTATTCGGTGAGCACCGAGCGGAAGCGCTGCGCGTCACCTTCCGCGGTGGCCACCACGCGCGACCGGTAGCCCTGCGCCTCTTCCATCAGGCGCGACGCGGTGCCGCGCGCCTTCGGGATGACGTCGCTCGCGTAGGCCTGGCCCTCGTTCTTGAAGCGGTCCCGGTCGGCGCCGGCCTTCACCGCGTCGTTGAAGGCCGACTGCACCGAGTCGGGCACCTGCACGTTCTGCACGTTCACGTTGGAGATCACGATGCCGGCCTTGAGGCGGTCGAGCTGGGCCTGGATCGACGTGACCAGGGCCGCCGCGATCGCGTCGCGCTGCTCGTAGAGCACCTGGTCGACGCGGCTCTTGCCGACGATCTCGCGCACGGCCGACTCGGCGGCCTGCACCACCGCCTCGTCCGGACGGTTGTTCTCGAACAGGTAGGCGCGCGGGTCGGCGCGGCGGTACTGCACGGTGAAGCGGATGTCGACGATGTTCTCGTCCTGCGTCAGCATCGACGAGTCCTTGAGCCCGGTGGCCTGCACCACCGAGTTGCGGCCCACGTCCACCGACTGCAACTGCGTCACCGCCACCACCTCGTGCGCCTGCACCGGGTACGGGAAGCGCCAGGCCCAGCCCGCGTCCTTGGTGCCGCTGTACTTGCCGAAGGTGGTGATGACCGCGCGGTGACCTTCCTGCACGATGAAGAAGCCGCTGCCCAGCCAGATCAGCAGCGCCACCATGCCGATCAGCGTGGCGCCGATGCCGGCGCTCTTCACGTCGGGCTGGAACGGGCCGCCGGGCGGGCGGTCGTCGTGGCGGCCGCCGCCCTTGCCGCCGAACAGGCCGCTGAGCTTGCGGTTGAAGTCGCGCCAGAGTTCGTCGAGATCGGGCGGGCCGTCGTTGCGATTGCTCATGAATGCCAATGCGATGGAGCGACGGGCGTGCCGTCGGGCAGAACGGGATGTGGGGCGGCGCCAGCGGCGTTCAAGCGTTCGAGCGCCGCGTCGGCGATCGCCTGGCGCAGCCGGTCCAGACCCTGGCCGGTGCGCGCACTGACGAAGACGCGCTGGCGCTTCACGCCGGGATGCGCCTCGATCCAGTCGGCCTGCTCGCGCGCCTGGCGCGACGCCTCGAGCAGGTCGCACTTGTTGTAGACGAGGATCTGCGGCACCGTCTCGGCGCCGATCTCCTCGAGCACGCGCTCCACCTCGGCCTGCTGCTCGTCCAGCAGCGGGCTCGCGGCGTCGATCACGTGCAGCAGCAGGTCGGCATCGGCCGCTTCCTGCAGCGTGGCGCGGAAGGCCTCCACCAGCTTGTGCGGCAGGTCGCGGATGAAGCCGACCGTGTCCGACAGCGACACCGAGGCCTGCGCCTCGGGGAGCCACAGCGCGCGGGTCGTGGTGTCCAGCGTGGCGAAGAGCTGGTCGGCGGCGTAGGCGCGCGCCTTCACCATGGCGTTGAAAAGCGTGCTCTTGCCGGCGTTGGTGTAGCCCACCAGCGAGACGCGGAAGGTGCCGCGACGCTCGCGCGCCTTGCGCTGGGTGCCGCGCTGGCGCTTGACCTTCTCGAGCCGTTCCTTCACCTGCTTGATGCGGTCGCCGATCATGCGGCGGTCGAGTTCGATCTGCGCCTCGCCCGGGCCGCCGCGCGTGCCGATGCCGCCCTGCTGGCGCTCGAGGTGGCTCCAGCGCCGCACCAGGCGCGTGGCCTGGTACTGCAGCCGGGCCAGTTCGACCTGCAGCTTGCCTTCGTGGCTCTGCGCACGGTCGGCGAAGATGTCCAGGATCAGGCCGGTGCGGTCGGCCACCGGCACGCCGAGATGGCGCTCCAGGTTGCGCTGCTGCGCCGGGCTCAGTGCCTGGTCGAAGATGACGCCGTGCGCCTCGTGCGCAGCCACCAGCGCCTTGATCTCGTCGGCCTTGCCGCTGCCGATGAAGAGCGCGGGGTCGGGCGCCCGGCGGCGCGCGGTGACACGCGCCACGGCCAGGTCGCCGGCCGACGCGGCCAGCAGCGCGAGCTCGTCGAGCGTGGGATCGAAAGTGGCGGAGCCGCCCACGTCCACGCCGACCAGCACGGCACGCGTAGGCCCGCCGCTGGCAGGCGCCGGGGAGGTGGCAGAACTCAAGGTGTCGAGGCGTCGCCCGGTGGGCGCGTCAGGCGTTGTCGCCGGGCTCGTTGGCGTGGAAGTTCACCGCACGGCTGGGCACGACGGTGGAAATGGCGTGCTTGTAGACCATCTGGGTGACGGTATTGCGCAGCAGCACCACGTACTGGTCAAAGGATTCGATGTGGCCTTGGAGCTTGATGCCGTTGACGAGGTAGATCGACACCGGCACATGTTCCTTGCGCAGCAGGTTCAGAAAGGGGTCCTGCAAAAGTTGGCCTTTGTTGCTCACGATATTCTCCGTGTTGGATACCAGGAAACGCCCACGTTATCACAGGGGCGCCGCACCGAGGATCGGTACGGCTTATTGGTGCGCGGGGCGCGCCTCAGGTTCCGCGATCGAGGAAGGGATTCTTCGCCGAGCGCATCTCGATGCGCACGGGCGTGCCCACCAGCTTGAAGTGCTCCCGCAGGCGACCTTCCAGGTAGCGCTTGTAGCTGTCGGGCACATGATCGAGCGAACTGCCGTGGATCACGACCAGCGGCGGGTTCATGCCGCCCTGGTGGGCGTAGCGCATCTTGGGGCGGAAACGCCCTTCGCGGCGCGGGGCCTGGTGCTCGGCGGCGTCGTGGATCAGGCGCGTGAGCACCGGCGTGCTCATCTTGATGGTGGCCGAGGCATGGGCCTGCAGGATGGCCTTCCACACCGCGTTCAGCCCGCTGCGGCGGATCGCCGAGATCTGCAGCACCGGCGCGTAGCGCAGGAACGAGAGGCGGCTTTCGATCGAGCGCTGCAGCTGCTGGCGCTGGTAGTCGTCGGTGGCGTCCCACTTGTTCACGGCGATCACCACCGCGCGCCCGCTCTCGAGGATGTAGCCGGCGATGTGCGCGTCCTGCTCGCTGACGCCCTGGGTGGCGTCGATCAGCAGCAGCACCACGTTGGCATCGGCGATCGCCTGCAGCGTCTTCACCACCGAGAACTTCTCGATGGCCTCGAACACCTTGCCCTTGCGGCGCAGCCCGGCGGTGTCGATGAGCTCGAACTTGCGGCCGTCCTTCTCGAACGGCACATGGATCGCGTCGCGCGTGGTGCCGGGCTGGTCGAAGGCGACCAGGCGCTCCTCGCCGAGCCAGGCGTTGATCAGCGTGCTCTTGCCGACATTCGGGCGGCCGGCCACGGCCAGGCGCACCGGGCGGTCCGCCTCGTCCCCTTCGGCCGCCTCCTGGTCCTCGTCGCCGAAGTCGAAGCCTTCCAGCGCCGCCTCGAGCAGGCTGCGCACGCCCTGCCCGTGCGCCGCCGACACCGGATGCGGATCGCCGATGCCGAGCTCGTGGAACTCGGCGAGCGCCGGCGAGTCGGCCATGCCCTCGGCCTTGTTGGCCGCCAGCAGCACCTTCTTGCGCTGGCTGCGCAGGTAGCGGGCGATGTCGTGATCCTGCGCCGACAGGCCGCTGCGCGCGTCGACGACGAAGACCACCGCATCCGCTTCCGCCACCGCCTGGCGCGTCTGCTTGGCCATCTCGGCCACCACGCCGGTGGGTTTCTCGGGCTCGAAGCCGCCGGTGTCGATGACGATGAACTCGCGCGCGCCGAGCTTGGCGTCGCCGTAGTGGCGGTCGCGCGTCAGACCGGCATAGTCGGCCACGATCGCGTCGCGGCTCTTCGTGATGCGGTTGAACAGCGTCGACTTGCCGACGTTGGCGCGGCCGACCAGTGCGATGACCGGCTTCATGACGCGCTAATCGCGGAAGGCGTAGAGCCCGCCGCCCTGCGTGGTGACGATCATCGTCTTGCCCACCAGCAAGGGCGTGCCGATGATCGGACGGCCGTCGGTGGGCAGGTACAGCTGCTGCTCGCCGCTGGCCGCAGCCAGGAAGTGCACGTAGCCCTCGACGTCGCCGAACACCACGTTCGAACCCACGGCCAGCGCGCCGCTGAGGCCGCGGTACAGCAGCTTCTCGCTCTGCCAGACCATGTCGCCGTTGTCGGCGCGCCAGGCCGTGATGCGGTCGCTGGCGTCGGCGCCGTAGACGCGCTCGGCATCGCCGCCCACGCCGTTGATGCCGCCGACGTTGCGGCTCCACAGCACCGCGCCGCGGGCCGCGTCGGCGCAGGCCACGGCCGACTGGAAGGCGCGGGCGCAGACGCGGTCGCCGACCCGCACCACCGGGCCGATCAGGTCGGCCAGCCGCTCGACCTCGTTGGTGCCGCGCGGCGACGCCATCGACGCCTCCCAGGACACCGTGCCGCGCAGCGGGTCGAGCCCGGTGAGGCGCTGGCCCTGCGCCACCAGCAGCGTGTTCCTGTAGGCCGACACCACGCTCGGGTGCGCCAGCGTCAGTGCGTCGCCCGGCTTGCTGTAGACCCACAGGCGGCGGCCGTCGAGCGCGTCGAAGGCATGCACGCCCCGGTCGACGCTCATCACGAAGACCCGCTCGCCGGCCACCAGCGGCGGTGTCACCACCGACGAGGGCACGCGCTTGCGCCAGATCTCGTTGCCCTTGTCGAACACCACGACCTCGTTGCCGCGCGTGACCACGGCGACGAAGCGGCCGTCGCTGCCGACACCGGCCGACAGCTTGTCGCCCGCCGCGGCCCGCCACAGCACGTCGCCGGTGTCACCCTGCAGCGCCATCACGTCGCCACTGCCGCTGGCCACGTAGACCTGGCCGTCGCGGGCGATCGGCTGCATCGGGAAGCCGAGGCTGCCGACGTTGAAGCTCCACACCTGCGCGGCGCGGATCCTGGGTTCGAAGGTCTCGAGCCGGGTCGGCTTCGGACGGTCGGACGAGCAGGCCGCGAGGCCCAGCACCGAGGCGATGGCCAGCGCGCCGCAGGCGCGCGCCAGACTCACTTCGAAGCCCCCGGCGCGGCAGCCGAGGCGGCGGCGGCCTGCACGGGCGCGACGTCCGGTGCCGCGCCTGCCGCGGTCAGCTTGGCCTCGACCAGGCGCCGGTAGTCCACCTTGTCGCTCAGCGACCGGTAGGCCTGCAGCCAGGCGGCCTTGGCCTCCGTGGCCTTGCCCGCGGCCATCAGCACGTCGCCGCGGCGATCGGCCACCAGCGCCTCGAAGCCCTCGCCCTTGACGGCGTCCAGCGTCTTCAGCGCCTCATCGAACTGCTTCGCGTCGGCCTGCACCGCGGCCAGCCGCAGGCGCGCGATGCTGCGCACCTCGTCTTCCACGGCGTTGTCGGCCACCCAGGCCAGGCTGGCCTTGGCCGCATCGCCCTGGCCCTTGGCCACCTGGACCTTGGCCGCCAGCAGGCCGGCCTGCTGCGCATAGGCGGTGCGCGGGTAGCGGTCCTTCAGGTCGGTGAAGACACGCAGGCTGCGCTCGGCATCGTTGTTCTGCGCCGCGCGGTCGAGTTCGTCGAACAGCGCGCCGGCCTTGGCGGCCTGGTCGCGCTGCCACCAGTTCCAGCCGTTCCAGGCGCCGAAGCCGCCGAGGGCGATCACCAGTGTCCAGGTGATCAGGTTGCCCTGCTTGTTCCAGAACGCCTTCAGCGCGTCGAGTTGTTCCTGCTCCTGCAGGTCGAGTTGGGTGGCCATGGGTGCTGCGCCGAGGGAAGGGACAAAGTCCGCGATTATGCGGTGCGGAGTTCGTGCGCCCAGGACGCCACGGCGTCCAGGGGCCGGGTAGTCTGCGCGGCGGCCGCGTCGCGCAGGGACTTCAGCGCCACGCTGCCGCCCGCCAGTTCCTCCGCGCCGAACACGAGCGCGAAGCGCGCGCCGCTGGCATCGGCCTTCTTGAACTGCGACTTCATGCTGCCGCCGCCGGCATGCATCTGCACCGCGACGCCCGCGGCCCGCAGCGCGTCGATGGCCACCAGCGCCGCCGGCAGGCCCTGCGGCTCGCCGATCACCGCATAGGCATCGGGCACGCCGCCGGGCACCGGCACGCCGAGTTCCTGCAGCAGCAGCAGCAGGCGCTCGACGCCGAGGCCGAAGCCGATCGCCGGCGTGGGCTTGCCGCCCAGCTGCTCGAACAGCCCGTCGTAGCGCCCGCCGCCGCACACCGTGCCCTGCGAGCCCAGGTGGTCGGTGACCCACTCGAAGACGGTGAGGTTGTAGTAGTCCAGACCGCGCACCAGGCGCGGGTTGATGTGGTACGGCAGCCCGGCGGCATCGAGCACCGAGCACACGGCGGCCAGGTGCGCGCGCGATTCGGCGCCCAGGTGCTCCATCAGCTTGGGCGCGGCTTCGATCAGCCCTTGCAGCGCCGGATTCTTGCTGTCCAGGATGCGCAGCGGGTTGGTCGTCAGGCGCCGCTTCGAGTCTTCGTCGAGCTGCTCGGCATGCTGCTCGAAGTAGGTCACCAGCGCCGCACGGTGCGCTGCGCGCTCGGCAGGCTGGCCCAGGCTGTTCAGCTCCAGCCGCACATGCTTGCCGACCTCGAGGCCCAGGTCCTGCCACAGCCGCCGCACCATCAGGATCAGCTCGGCGTCGACGTCCGGCCCGGGCAGGCCCAGGGCCTCCACGTCCAGCTGGTAGAACTGGCGGTAGCGGCCTTTCTGCGGGCGCTCGTGCCGGAAGACCGGGCCGATCGACCACACGCGCAGCGGCCCGTTGTAGAGCGCGTTGTGCTCCACCATCGCGCGCACGATGCCGGCGGTGATCTCCGGGCGCAGCGTCAGCACGTCGCCGTTCATCGCGTCGGTCCAGGAGTACATCTCCTTCTCGACGATGTCGGTGGCCTCGCCGATGCCGCGCACGAACAGCGGCGTCGGCTCGACGACGGGCGTCAGCAGGTACTGGTAGCCGTGGCGCTGCATCAGCGACTGCACGGTGTTCTCGAACCAGCGCCACAGCGCGGAGTCGGGCAGCTTCTCCTTGCGCGGGACGCTGCCCGGCAGGATGTCGTTCATGCCTTTGACGGCAAGGATCTTCTCGGCCATGGTGGGGTCGGCGCAGTGGCGCCGTGGAAGTCAGAGGGCGGGGAGCGGAGCGGACGGGCGCGTCAATGCGCGGCCGTGACGCTGCCGTAGCGCTTCTCGATGTAGCCCTCGACGATCTTGTGGAACTCCCGCGCGATGCCATCGCCGCGCAGGGTCATCGCCTTCTCGCCGTCGATGAACACCGGCGCCGCCGGTGCCTCGCCGGTGCCGGGCAGGCTGATGCCGATGTCGGCATGCTTGCTCTCGCCGGGGCCGTTGACGATGCAGCCCATCACGGCGACCTTCATGTTCTCCACGCCGGGGTACTTCGCCTTCCACACCGGCATCTGCGCGCGCAGGAAGTCGTCGATCTGCTTGGCGAGTTCCTGGAACGTGGTGCTGGTGGTGCGGCCGCAACCGGGGCAGGCCGTGACGCTCGGATTGAAGCTGCGCAGGCCGAGGCTCTGCAGGATCTCCATTGCGACGACGACTTCCTGCGTGCGCGCCTCGCCGGGCTGCGGCGTGAGGCTCACGCGGATGGTGTCGCCGATGCCTTCCTGCAGCAGGATGCCCAGCGAGGTGGCCGAGGCCACCGTGCCCTTGGTGGCCATGCCGGCCTCGGTGAGACCCAGGTGCAGCGCGTAGTCGCAGCGACGGGCCAGCGCGCGGTAGACCGAGATCAGGTCCTGCACGCCGCTGACCTTGCAGCTGATGATGATGTTGTCGGGATTCAGGCCGAGTTCGCGCGCGTAGTCGGCGGAACTCAGGGCACTCTGCACCAGCGCCTGGTACATCACCTGCTTGGCGTCGAGCGGGCGCGCGCGGCGGCCGTTCTGGTCCATCAGCTCGGCGAGCAGTTCCTGGTCGAGGCTGCCCCAGTTGACGCCGATGCGCACCACCTTGTCGTGCTTCGCGGCGGCCTCGACCATCATCGCGAACTGGCGGTCCTTCTTGTCGCCCTTGCCGACGTTGCCCGGGTTGATGCGGTACTTGCTCAGCGCCTGCGCCATCGCGGGGTACTCGGTCAGCAGGCGATGGCCGTTGTAGTGGAAGTCGCCCACCAGCGGCACGTCGATGCCCATGCGGTCGAGCTGCTCGCGGATGTAGGGCACGGCCTCGGCCGCTTCCGGCGTGTTGACCGTGATGCGCACCAGCTCCGAGCCGGCGATCGCCAGTTCCTTCACCTGGATGGCGGTGCCGATGGCGTCCACCGTGTCGGTGTTGGTCATGCTCTGCACGCGCACCGGCGCGTCGCCGCCCACCGTCACCACGCGGCTGCCCCAGGCCACGCGGGCCTGGCGCGAGCGCCGCGCAGCGGGCGCAGCGGCTTCGATGATGTCGATGGCTTCGTCGGGCGCGTTCATGGCCGGCACCTTACTGCAGTTCGACACGCGCGACGTTGTCGCGGGTACGCGGCGCCAGGTCCACCGGCTTGCCGCGGAAGCCCACCTGGGTGGCGGCCGCGTTGCCGATGGTCAGCCGGATCGGCAGCGCCCCGTCCAGGCCCACGCTTTCCCCGGGCTGCACGGTGCGGAACAGCAGCACCTGGCCGCGCGCGTCACGCGCCTCCACCCAAGACGCCGCGCTGCTGCGCAGTTGCACCACGCCGGCTGCGGCGGGTGCCGAAGGCAGCGGCGCCGGCACCGCGGCCACGGCGGGTTCGGCCGCGGGCGCGACGGCCGCCACCGGCTGCGACGCCGGCGGCTCGGGCGCCACGGCCACCACGGGCAGGTCGACCGCGGCCGAGGCAGCGGCCTCCGGCGGCGGCATCAGCGGCTGCTGCACCACCACCGGCACGCTGGCCGGCGCCTGCGGCGTGCGGTTGAAGAGGCCCGCCGGCAGCAGGTAGACCGCCGCCGCCGCGGCGATCAGCACGCCCGCCCCCAGCATCCAGGGCCGCAGCGCGATGCTGCCCAGGCCCGGGTCCTCGCGACCCGGCCGGTCCCGGAACGGGGCGTTGAGCGCGCCGCTCGTCGTGTCGAGTTCCACCGGCGCCGCGGGCGGCAGCCGTTCGAGCACCGGCTTGGGATCGATCTTGAGCTGGCGGCAGACGGTCTGCGCCAGCGCGCGGGTGAAGGTGGCGTCGGGCAGTTCGTCGAAGCGGTCGGCTTCCAGCGCCTCGAGCTTGCGCTGCGAGACCTTGATCGCCGCGGCCAGCGCGGCGATGTGCAGGCCCTGCCGTTCGCGCGCCGCGCGCAGCAGCGCGCCGGCGCCGCTTCCGCTCACCGTCGGCTCACTCATCGAAGCGTCCCCGCTCGTACAGCTGCGCCTCGTTGGACTCGGGGAAGCGCTCCTGCAGCTTGCGGCCGAAGTCCTGCACGCCCTGCACGTTGCCCATGCGGCGCTCGATGCGCGCCGCCAGCCACAGGCTCTGCGCGCTCACCAGCTCCGGCTGCCCGTTCAGGCGCGCGATGTAGAAGCGCGCCCGCTGCAGTTCGCCGCGGTGCAGCAGCACGTCGCTGAGGTTGTAGGCCACCACCGGGTTGCCGGGGTCGAGCTCGAACGAGCGCCCGAGCGCGCGCTCGGCGTCCTGCCAGCGCCCGGCGCGCGCCAGGCACACGCCCTGCGCCATCAGCGTGCGGGCCGGCTCGCGGTACTGGGGCTGCTGCAAGGCCGCGGCGAACTGCGCTTCGGAATCCGCCCAGCGGCGCTGCTGGCACAGGAACCAGCCGTAGTTGTGCATCGTGTCGGCGTCCTGCGGCGCCAGCTGCAGCGCGCGCTGGAAGCTCGCCTCCGCCTGGACCGGGTCGCCCAGCGTCGCGTAGACCAGGCCGAAGAGGTTGTAGGCCTCGGGCATGTCGGGCTTGGCGACCAGGGCCCGCTTGATCTCCTCCAGCGCCACGTTGGCCTGGCCGCGGCCCAGGTACAGCCCCGCCAGTTCGAGCCGCGCCTTCGCGACCCGCACCTTGTCGGGCTCCACCGCGCCGCCGGGTGTGGCCGACGAGGTGGTGGTGGTGGTCGAGGTGCAGGCGCCGAGCATCAGCAGCAGGCTCGCGAGCAAGGCCGACAGCAGCCGCGTCATGGCGTATCTCCGGCGACGGCGATGGGGATGCGCTGGCGCTCCATGCGTTCGCGCGCGTTGGTACGGTCCTGCACTTCGCCGGCCAGCTGGCCGCAGGCGGCATCGATGTCGTCGCCGCG
The DNA here is from genome assembly GCA_044226255.1 of Rubrivivax sp. GTDB lineage: Bacteria > Pseudomonadota > Gammaproteobacteria > Burkholderiales > Burkholderiaceae_C > Rubrivivax. Next base: position 123,248 of record JBGAHJ010000009.1, on the reverse strand, counting down.
CGTCCGGCGGATCGTGGTGACGATGCCGGCCGCCAGCAGCACCTCGGCGAAGGCCGTCACGCGTTCGCGCGGGGAGCGCGTCAGGCCGGAGGCCGGGAACGGGTTGAACGGGATCAGGTTGAACTTGCAGGGCAGGCGGCCCTTCACCAGGCGCACCAGTTCGCGTGCGTGCTCGGGGGTGTCGTTCACGCCGTCGAGCATGCAGTACTCGATGGTGATGAAGTCGCGCGGCGCGGCGCTGAGGTAGCGCGAGCAGGCGTCCAGCAGCTCGGCGATCGGGTACTTGCGGTTCAGCGGCACCAGCGTATCGCGCAGCGCATCGTTCGGGGCGTGCAGCGACACCGCCAGCGCCACCGGGCAGTCGTCGCGCAGGCGGTCGATCATCGGCACCACGCCCGAGGTCGACACCGTCACGCGCCGGCGCGAGAGGCCGTACGCATGGTCGTCGAGCATCGTGCGCAGCGCCGGCACGAGCGCCGCGTAGTTCTGCAGCGGCTCGCCCATGCCCATCATGACCACGTTGTCGATGGCGCGGTCGCCGTCGGCCAGCTTCAGGGTCTGGCGCAGCCGATGCTCGGCGAACCACAGCTGGGCCACGATCTCGCCGGTGGTCAGGTTGCGGCTGAAGCCCTGGTGCCCTGTGCTGCAGAAGCGGCAGCCGACGGCGCAGCCGGCCTGCGAAGACACGCACAGCGTGCCGCGGTCGGCTTCCGGGATGAACACGGTCTCCACCGCGTTGCCGGCGCCGACGTCGAACAGCCACTTCGTGGTGCCGTCGGCCGAGCGGTGCTCGCTGATCGGCGGCAGGCCCTTGACGTGCGCCGCACCGGCGAGCTTGCCGCGCAGCGACTTGGCCAGGTCGGACATCCTGTCGAAGTCCGCCTCGCCCTTCTGATGGATCCAGCGGTACAGCTGCACGGCCCGGAAGCGCTTCTCGCCCAGGCTGTCGCAGAAGGCGGCCAGGCCCTCGAGATCGAAATCCAGAAGGTTGGCCGTCACACCGGATCTCTGGGCGCGTTCAGCGCGAGTAGACGTTCATGCCGGGGAAGAAGAAGGCCACTTCCACGGCCGCGGTCTCGGGGGCATCGCTGCCGTGCACCGCGTTGGCGTCGATGCTGTCGGCGAAGTCGGCGCGGATGGTGCCCTTCTCGGCCTTCTTCGGATCGGTGGCGCCCATCAGCTCGCGGTTCTTCGCGATCGCGCCTTCGCCTTCCAGCGCCTGGATCATCACCGGGCCGCTGATCATGAACTTGACCAGGTCGTTGAAGAAGGGGCGCGACTTGTGCACGGCGTAGAAGGCCTCGGCCTCGCCCTTGGACAGATGCACCATCTTCGCGGCGATGACCTTCAGGCCGGCCGCCTCGAAACGGGCGTAGATCTGGCCGATGACGTTCTTGGCCACCGCGTCGGGCTTGATGATGGACAGGGTGCGTTCGAGTGCCATGATGAAAAGTTCTCCTGAATCAACGACTTGGCAAAGCTTTTGATTGTAGCCCGCGACTTGTGACGTTTTGGCGCGCGGCGCTCACCGCGGCGGGCCGCCACGACCGCCACCGCGCGGGCCTCTGCCGCCACCACCACCACCGCCGCGCTTGGGCCCGCCGGGCTTGCCGCCGCCCTTGCCCTTGCCGCCCTTGCGGTGGAAGGCGTCGGCACCGATGTAGCCGACCGCGGTCTGCATCGGGTCGGGAATGCGCGTGGGGTCGGCGCCGCCGGCGCCAGCGCCGCCACCGCCTTTGCGACCACCGCCGCGGCGGCCCTTGCCGTTGCCGCCCAGCCCGGGAATGCCGTGGCCGCCACCGCCGCCGCCGGAGAAGCGCTTGTCGTAGGTCTGCTGCAGCGGGTTGGGGATCGGTCCGTCTTCCGGAATGTCGCGCTGCGGCTGGCGCTCGCGCTGCAGCGCACGCTTGTCGTAGGTCTGCTGCAGCGGGTTGGGGATCGGCCCGTCCTCGGGAATCTCGCGCACCTGGCGCCGTTCCTGCTGGATCGCGCGCTTGTCGTAGGTCTGCTGCAGCGGGCTCGGGATCGCGCCGCCCTCGCCCAGCTCGGGGCGCGGGCCGCGCGGCTGGCGTTCGCGCGGCAGGCGCGGGTCGCGCGGCTGCCGCGGTTCGCGGGGCTCGCGCGGCTCGCGGGCCTCGGCCGGCGGCCGCGGGCCGCGTTCGGCCTCGTCGCCACGGCGCTTGCCGCGCCGGTTGTTGCGGCCGCGCCGGCCGCCCTCGCCTTCGCCGTCGCGCGCTTCCGGGCGCCCTTCGGGGCGCGGTCCGCTGGCCAGGCGGCGCAGCGCACGCAGGTCCTCGTTCGTCAGGTCCACCCACACGCCGCGCTTGAGGCCGCGCGGCAGCACCACGCAGCCGTACCGGATGCGGATCAGCCGGCTGACGGCGTGTCCCACCGTCTCGAACAGCTTGCGCACCTCGCGGTTGCGGCCTTCGGTGATGACGCAGCGGTACCAGTGGTTGGCCCCTTCGCCGCCGCCGTCCTCGATGCTCTTGAAGGCGCAGCGCTGGCCGTCGATCTCCACGCCTTCCAGCAGCCGCGCCTTGGCTTCCTCGCCCAGCACGCCGAGCGAACGCACCGCGTACTCGCGTTCGACGCCGAAGCGCGGGTGCATCAGCTGGTTGGCCAGCTCGCCCGAGGTGGTGAACAGCAGCAGGCCTTCGGTGTTGATGTCGAGGCGACCCACGCTCTGCCACTTGCCCTGCTGCAGGCGCGGCAGGCGGCGGAACACGGTCGGCCGCTGCTGCGGGTCGTCGTGCGAGACCACCTCGCCCGCGGGCTTGTGGTACGCCAGCACGCGCGGCGGCGGCGGAGCGATGCGGAAGCGCACCGGCTTGCCGTCGACCTGGATGCGGTCGCCGAAGCTGATGCGCTGGCCGGTGTGGGCCACCTCGCCATTCACGGTGACGCGCTGGTCGATGATCATCTGCTCCAGGTCGCGGCGCGAGCCGACACCCGCCTGCGCCAGCACCTTGTGCAGCTTGGGTGCGTCGGGGTCCGGCGCGAGCACGCGGCGCGCGGCGTCGCCGCCTTCCGCGGGCTCCGCAGGATCGGTGGCCTCGCCCGGCTCGGCCGCAGCCGCGGCCTCCATCGGCGCGTCCGGCTCGGGCTCCGGCTGCTCGGCCAGCGGCTCGGCCTCGGCCGGGATCTCGGCGTCGAACTCTCCGGAGACGACCTTCGCGAACACCTCTTCCGGCGCCGGCCCGGCGGGCTGCGGCTCGGCGGCGCCGCCCTCGGCGCCCGCTTCCACGCCCTCGCGCGCCCGATCGCCGCCGCGGCGGCCGCGCCGCCGGTTGCGGCTGCGGCGCGAGCGCTTCTCGCCACCTTCGCCTTCGCCCTCGCCGCCTTCGCCGGGCTCGCCGCCTGCGTCCGCGTCGCCCGCCTCGCCGCCCGGCGCCGCGTCCGCCACGGCGGCGCCGCCGCGCGGCACCGCCGGCCTCGGCAGGCGGCGCGGCTTCCGGTTCGGCCACGGCACGCGCCGGCTTCGCGAAGACCTGCTCGGCACTCGGCACGGCGTCGTCGCTCACCGCTGGCGCTTCCGCCCCGGCGGCTGCCGGCGTCGCGGTCTTGCGCGGCGCGCGGCGGCGCTTGGGCTTGGCCTCGCCGGCGGCCGGTGCTTCGCCAGCCACGTCGGCGGATGCCTCGGGCAGGTCGCTGTCAGGTGCGTTCATGCGGTTCGTCGGTGGGAGGGAGGGGTTCGACCATCTCGGTCGGAGGGGCGGGCGGGGTCTCGTCGAGCGGCTCGCTCGCGGGGGGATCTGCGGCGGCGCCTGCGGCGCCTGCGTCCGCGTCTGCGATCGACGCCTCGGCCGCGGCCTCTTCGGCAGCGGCCGCAGCGACATCCAGCGGCAAGGTGCCCTGGCCGTCGTCGGGCAGCAGCGGCGGCGCCTGCTCGAGCGCGGCCAGGGCCTCGATGCCGCGGCTGCCATCGCCTTCGCCGGCGATCGGCGGCAGCTGGTCCAGGCTGGCCAGCCCGAGATCGTCGAGGAACTGCTTCGTGGTGGCGTACAGCGCCGGACGCCCCGGCGCCTCGCGGTAGCCGATGGGTTCGATCCAGCCGCGGTCCTCGAGCTGCTTGACGATCTGGCTGCTCACCGTGACGCCGCGGATGTCCTCGATGTCGCCGCGCGTCACCGGTTGGCGATAGGCCACGATCGCCAGCGTCTCGAGCGCGGCGCGCGAGTACTTCGGCGGCTTCTCGGGATGCAGCCGGTCGAGGTAGGGCCGCAGCTCGGGCCGGCTCTGGAAGCGCCAGCCGCTGGCCAGCGCCACGAGCTCCACGCCGCGCTCGCTCCAGTCGTCGACCAGTTCGTCGAGCAGGCGGCGCAGCGTGTCGGGGCCGAGTTCGCCGTCGAACAGTGCCTTCATCTCGGGCAGCTGCATCGGCGCGTTGGCGCAGATCAGCGCGGTTTCGAGGACCCGTTTGGCCTCAGCGGTGTTCATGCATGGCCTGCACTTGGGGTGTGCCACCGCCGCAGCGGGGCGAGCGTTTCATCCGTGTATCGGGACGCGGGGGGCGCTGGGCGCCTGGCGTGGGCTGGACCCGACGGCGGTGCTGCCGCATGGCCGGGGCCGGGGGACTTCTGCCGAACAGGCGCGGCACGCGGGCGTGCCGTCTGCGCTGCTGTGATCCGGCCCATAGTGTAGCGCGCCGCGTCGGCTCAGCGTGCGACCAGCTGTTGCCACGCCGCCGCGAAGTCGGCCGGCGGCGCGCAGTCGAAGGCCAGCGGGCGGCGGTCGACCGGATGCGCCAGGCGCAGCTCGGTGGCATGAAGCGCCTGGCGCTGCATGCCCAGCTGCGGCTTGCCGCCGTAGAGGCCGTCGGCCACCAGCGGGTGGCCTTTCCAGGCCAGGTGGACGCGGATCTGGTGCGTGCGGCCGCTGTGCAGCGTGCAGCTCAGCGCCGCGACGGCGTCGCCGGCGGCCAGCAGCGCGACGTCGGTGCGCGCCGGCCGCCCGCCCCTGACCACCGCCATGCGCACGCGCGAGACCGGATCGCGGCCGATCGGCGCGTCGACCGTGAACGCGGCCTCGCGCGGCACGCCGTGGGCGATCGCCAGGTAGCGCCGGTGCACGTCGCGGGCGGCGATGTCGCGCACCAGCGCCGTCACGGCGGGCAGCGTCTTGCCGACCATCATCACGCCCGAGGTGTCCTTGTCGAGCCGGTGCACGATCCCGGCACGCGGCAGGCTGGCCGCTGCGGCGTGGTGCGCCAGCAGCCCGTTCAGCAGCGTGCCCGACCAGTGCCCGGGCGCCGGATGCACCACCAGGCCGGCCGGCTTGTCCAGCACCAGCAGGTGCTCGTCCTCGTAGAGCACCGCCAGTGCCATGGGCTGCGGCCGGAAGGCGCGGCTCTCGTCGGTGGGCACGAGCTCGAGGCGCAGCGCCTGGCCGGCGCGCAGCCTGCGCGATGCGGTGGTGGACGGCTGCCCGTCCACCTGCACGTGGCCCTGCTCCAGCAAATGCTGCAGGTGGCTGCGCGAGAACTCGGGCGCCAGCGCCACCAGCACCTTGTCGAGCCGGGCGCCGTGCTGGCCCTCGGCGACGCTGCTCTCGCGCACCTCGGGTGCGGGTTCCTCGCCGTCGGCGTCAGGGGGCGGCTCCCTATAATCCGCGGCTTCGATTGCGTCCGGCACTTTTCCTCGATGACCGTTTTCCTGATGCGCCTGAAGCGCGGCTCCGCGCTGTTGTGCGCCACCGCAGCCGCCCTGCTGGCGCTGCAGCTCTCGGGCTGCAGTTCGCCGCCCGTCGATGACTCGCCGAATGCTACCGCGGAGCGTCTGTACAAGGACGCGCTGGAAGACCTGGACTCCGGCAGCTACGAGCGCGCGCTGAAGACGCTGGAACGCGTCGAGAGCCTGGCCTCGGGCTCGATGCTGGGCCAGCAGGCGCTGCTGCAGATCGCCTACCTCAACTGGCGCACCGGCGAACGCCAGGCCGGCCTCACGGCCATCGAACGCTTCATCAAGCTGAACCCCTCCAGCCCCGCGCTCGACTACGCGCTGTACCTGCGCGGCGTGCTGAACTTCAGCGACAACCTGGGCCTGCTGGGCTCCTGGTTCGGGCAGGACCTGTCCGAACGCGACCAGAAGGCGGCGCGCGAGTCGTACCAGGCCTTCAAGCAGCTGGTGGACCAGTTCCCGAACTCGCGCTACACGCCCGACGCGAAGCTGCGCATCAACTTCATCGTCAACTCGCTGGCCAGCTACGAAGTCCACGTGGCGCGCTACTACCTGCGCCGCGGCGCCTACGTCGCGGCCGCGAACCGGGCGCAGGCCGCTGTGGCCGAGTACCAGCAGACGCCGTCGGTCGAGGAGGCGCTGTTCATCCTGGTGCAGAGCTACGACAAGCTCGACCTGCCCAAGCTGCGCGACGACGCCGAGCGCGTGCTGCGCCAGAACTTCCCCGACAGCCCCTACCTCAACGGCGCCGGCATCGGCGAGCGCGACAAGGCCTGGTGGAAGTTCTGGCAGTAGCCGCCGGCGCTTCAGTGCGCTGAAGCGAGCTCGCCCAGCCAGTCCAGCGCCTCGGGCTCGTCGCCGATCACGCCCATCGGCGGCAGCGCCGCCAGCAGGCGCCGGCCGTAGCCCATCTGGCGCATGCGCGGGTCGCAGATCACCAGCAGGCCGCGGTCGCTCTCGGTGCGGATGAGGCGGCCGGCGCCCTGCTTCAGCGACACCGCCGCTTCGGCGACGAAGTAGTCCTCGAACGGATTGCGGCCCTGCTGCCGCAGCTGGCGCACACGCGCCTCCACCAGCGGGTCGCCCGGCGGCGGGAACGGCAGCTTGTCGATCAGCACGCACTGCAGCGCGTCGCCCGGCATGTCGATGCCTTCCCAGAAGCTGGCCGAACCCACCAGCACGCAGCCGCGGCCGTCGCCGTAGCGCTGCAGCAGCGCGCGGCGCGGTTCGCTGCCCTGCACCAGCACGGTCAGCTCGCGGCCCGCCGCGGCGGCGGCGGCCTTCAGGGCGTCGGCCACCAGCGGCAGCACGCGCAGCGTGGTCGTCAGCACGAAGGTGCGGCCGCCCAGCGCCGCGGCGCAGCGTCCGGCCAGCGCGCCCACCGCCGCCGGGTGGCCCTGCGCGTTCGGCAGCGGCAAACGCGCCGGCACCCACACGCGCGCATGGGCGGCGTAGTCGAAGGGGCTGCCCACGCGCAGGCGGTTCGCGTCCTCCAGCCCGGTGGTGGACGTGAACCACGACAGCGCCTCGTCGTCGCCCAGCGTGGCCGAGGTGAACACCCAGGCCTTGGGCGATGCCTGGCGCTGCTGGGTCAGCATCTCGCGGATGTCCAGCGGCGACTGCACCAGCCGCGCCTGCTGCGGCGAGAGGTCGATCCAGCGCACCTGGTCGGCCTCGGCGTCGTTCGCAAACCGCACGGCCAGCGCCGCCAGCTGGCGCGCGCGCTGCTCCAGCTTCGTGAACTCGGGCGCCGTCTCGGCCACCTGCGCGACGCCGTCGGCCAGCGCCTGCGCGGCCTCGCCCAGCGTGGCCAGCGGCGCCGGCAGATCGTCGGCGCGTTCGTCCCAGCGCAGCTTCAGGATGCCGCGCACCTCGCGCAGATGGCCGGCTGCCGCGATGCGCAGTTCGCGCGCGGCGGTCTCGACACCCGCGGTCAGGTCCGCCCAGGGCTGCAGCCCGCGCGCATGCTGCAGCCCGGCGGCCAGCGCGTCGCGGGCCAGCTCCAGCGCCTGGCCGGTGGACAGCGTGGTGCCGAGGAACTGAACGCCCGCCTCCAGCAGCTGGTGCGCCTCGTCGAACACGGCCGCGTCCACGGTCGGCAGCAGTTCGGCCACGCCGCTGTCGCGCAGCGACAGATCGGCGAAGAACAGGTGGTGGTTCACCACCACCAGGTCCGCGGCCATCGCCTCGCGGCGGGCATGCATCACGTGGCAGTTGCGGTACTCGGGGCACTCGGTGCCCAGGCAGTTGTCGCGCGTGCTGGTGACCAGCGGGATCACCGGCGAACGGTCGTCCAGGCCCTCGATCTCGGCCAGGTCGCCGCTGCGCGTGCCCTGGGCCCAGATCGCCACCCGGTTCAGCGCACGCACGGCGAAGCGGTCGGGCAGCTGGCCCGACATCTGCGCCTGCTGCAGGCGCCAGCGGCACAGGTAGCTGGCGCGGCCCTTCAGCAGCGCCAGCGTGGCCGGCACGCGCAAGGCCGCCGCCAGGCGCGGCAGGTCGCGCAGGAAGAGCTGGTCCTGCAGGCTCTTGGTGGCGGTGCTGACCAGCGCGCGGCGGCCCGACAGCAGCAGCGGCACCAGGTACGCGAAGGTCTTGCCGACGCCGGTGCCGGCCTCGGCCACCAGCGCCTGGCGCTGTTCGATCGCCTGCGCGATGTGCTCGGCGAGCAGGTCCTGCTGCGGACGCGGGCGGAAGCCCGGGTCGGCGACGGACAACGGCCCATCGGCCGCGAAGGCCTTCGCGACCTCGCGAACGAGCGCCACGCCTCAGCCCCTCACGCCGGTTCCGGCGGGTCGAGCTGGCTCTCGAGCCGCGCGATCTGGTCGCGCAGCGCCAGGCGCCGCTTCTTCAGGCGGCGCAGCGTCAACTCGTCGGCGGGGCGGTCCAGCACGTTGCGGTCGATCAGGTCGTCCAGGTCGGCGTGTTCCATGCGCAACTCGATGAGGCGGCGCTGCGGGGAATGCAGGTTCTCGTCCATTGCTGCACGGGGCGGGGCTGTAACGGAGTTTATATTCGCCGCCATGTCTGCCTCCTTCCGCTTCAGCGCCGCCACCGGGTTGCACCGCGGCGACCGCGCCTACCAGCAGGACCAGGTCGAGATCATCGTGCACCCCAAAGTGAACGGTGCGGTGCTGGCGGTGGTGGCCGACGGCATGGGCGGCAAGAGCGGGGGCCGCAAGGCCGCCGACCAGGTGCTGCTCACCGGCCGCCAGATCTTCGAGCGCTACATGCCCGGCCAGGACGACTGCGCCGAGATGCTGCGCCAGGTGGTGCTGGAGTCGCACCTGATGATCAAGCTGACGGCCATCACCTCGGAGGAGGAGCCGCACAGCACGGTGGCCGCGTTCTGCGTGACGCCCACGCTCGAATGCGACATCGTGCATGCGGGCGATTCCCGCGTGTACCACTTCCGCGGCGCCGAGATGATGCGGCGCACGATCGACCATTCGTTCGTGCAGCGCCTCATCGACGAGGGCAAGATCAGCGAGGAGGCGGCCAACACGCACCCGCAGAGCAACCTGCTCACCGGCTGCCTGGGCACCCACGCCGACCCGCCGGTGACGCTGTGGCACATCGACCGGCTGGACTACGGCGACACCATGCTCGCCTGCAGCGACGGCCTGTGGCACTACTTCACCCCGAAGGAGATCGGCGCCATCCTGCACGCGCTGCCGCCGCGCGAGGCCAGCGAGATGCTGATCAGCAAGGCGCGCCAGCGCGCGCGCGGGTCCGGCGACAACCTGTCGCTGGCGCTGGCCCGCATCGACCCGCTGCGCTGAGCGGCGCCGTCAGCGGCGCGGCCGGCTGGCCGCCACCTCGGGCGGCAGCGGCAGGGGTTCGCCCGGTCTCTTGTTGCGCGACGCGCGCTCCACCTGGCGCGTGACGATGCGGTCCTGCGACGCCGCGATCCTCTCGCGCCGGTCGCGCGAGGCCGCGGCACGGCGCGCGGCCTCGTCGGCCGAAGGGGCGGCCGGCACACGCGGCTCGGCCAGCGGCGCCGGCGGCGGCGGCAGCCGCAGTTCGCGCGCCCGCTCGGGCTCCACCACCGGCCGTTCGGCGGCCTGCTTCTGCTTGCGCGCCACCGCCTCGCGGCGCGACTGCGCTCGCTGCATGCGGTCGGCGTCGTCCTGCGCCAGTTCCTGCGCGCGCGGCGCGGCCAGCGCGATGCGGCGGCGCTGGCGCACGTCGTCGATGCAGGCGGTGACGGCGAAGCGCTCGCGGCACTGCGCCTCCTCGGCCGCGAAGCGGGCCTCCAGGCGCTGGCGCTCGGCGGCGACGGCGGCGCGCTCGGCGCCATGGCCGAGCGCCGGCAGCAGCAGCAGGATCAGGACGGACAGCTGGCGAAGTGGCAAGGGTCGGGGCCGCGGTCGGAAGCGGGCCCGCTACTGTAGGCCAGCCGCGCCGGCTACTGCTGAGGCGTGGTCTCCGAGGTGATGAGCTCGGCGTAGCTCAGCATCGGCAGCGGCGGCGGCAGGTTCAGTCGCTTGGCCGCCGGCATGCGGATCTGGTAGCTGAAGCGCTTGAGCGTCTCCACGGGAATCGACGACGCCGCGCGCCCTTCGACCAGGATCTGCTCGGCCTTGTGCGCGGTGAACTGGCCCACGTTGTAGTAGCGGCTGACCAGCCCCGACAGCGCGCCGGCCTGCATCAGCTGCTCGGTCGACGCGAACGTGGGCAGCCCCAGCTGCATCGCGGCGGGCACGATCAGGCTCTCGGCCAGCGTGCCCAGGAAGCTGTCGGGCGGCAGGTAGAGCCATTGCGCGCCGGCTTCCTTCAGCTCGCGCACCAGGTCGGCCGCGCCTTCGGGCGTCGGCTTGCGGTTCGCATCGAGCCGGAACGTGCGCTCCACGGTGTGGAAGCCCTGCTCGCGGCCGAGGCGGCGGATCTCGTCGAGCAGGACCACCGAGTTCTTCTCGGTCGGCGTGTACAGCACGCCCAGCGTCTGGAACGGCCGGTACTGCGCCATCGCCTTGATCTGACCTTCGGTGGAGCCGACGTGGACCACGCCGGTCACGTTGCGGCCGGGGGCCTTGAGGTCGGGCACGATCTTGGCCAGCGTCGGTGCAGCCACCAGGGTGAACACGACCGGGATGTCGCGGACGAAGCTGCCCTCGGGCGCGTCGAAGGCGCCCACCACGCCCAGCGTCACCGAGGTGCCCCAGGTGTAGATGAGGTCGGGCTTGGTGGCGCGGATCTCCTCCAGGAAGCCCGCCATGCGGGCCGGATCGCGGTTGAGGTCGCGGTAGGTGATCTGCACCGGGACCTTGCGCGAGGCGAAGTAGTCGCTGAAACCCTTCTCGACGTCGGTCATGCCGCGGAAGGTGATCGCGTAGATCCGGAACGGCCGCGTCGGCTGGGCCCGCGCGGCCGGCTGCGGGGCCGCGGCCCACGGCGTGCCGGAGGCCGCGGCGGCCAGGGCGGCGGCCAGCCACTGGCGACGGTTGGTGTCGTGCAACATCTTCGTTCTCCTCGGATTCGTCAGGTGGCAGCCGCCAGCACGGCGCGCGGCTGGCGGCGCATCGCCAGCATGAAGACCACGCCGCACAACGCGACCGCGGCGCCGATGGCCACGAAGCTCGTGCGATAGCCGAACTTGAGCACCAGCGCGGCGGCGATCATCGGACCCATCGCGTTGCCCAGGCGCTCCAGCAGCCGGTAGACGCCGTAGACGACGCCATCCCCCAGCTGCGCCACCTCGGCCTCGCAGTGCTCGCTGACCAGCGCGCTCTGCGCCGAGATCGACAGCGACTGCCCCAGCCCGATCAGCACCACGGCAAGGAACACCCAGCCCACGGCGCTGCCGGCGAGCATCAGCACACCGCCCAGTCCCGAGACCAGCAGCCCGCCGCCCACCAGCGCATGCATGCGTTCCCGCGTGGTGGCCAGCGCGGCGGTCACCGGTGCCATCAGCACCATCACCACCGCGTAGGTCATCAGGATGCGGCCGGCCATCGCCTGCGTGCTGCCCTCGCTGACGACGTACAGCGGGATCAGGTAGAAGCACACGCCGGTGAGCAGCATCTTGGCCGGCATGGCGGCCAGGCCCGTCACCGTCATGAAGCGGCGGTTCAGCATCAGCGAGCCGATCTCGGCCAGGCGCGGCAGGCGCGTGGCCGCCCGGTTCGGGGCCGGCAGCGCCGACCGGACCGGCAGGCCGCGGATCACCAGCATCGAACCCGCGGCCAGCGCGGCGGCGATCGCGAAGGTGGGGCGCTCGCCGATGTTGTCGGCCAGGATGCCGCCGATCGACGGGCCGCACACCGTGGCCGCCATGATGGCGCCCACGAACAGCGCGAAGCTGCGTGCGCGGTTGCCCGGGTGGGCATAGTCGAGCACGTAGGCCTGGCCGGCCACGAACACCATCGCGTAGCCCAGCGCGCACAGCGAGCGCCACAGCAGCAGGTCCACCACGCTGTGCGCCATCGCGCTGGCCACGAAGCCGAGCGCGGCCACCGCCGCACCCTGCAGCATCGTGCGGCGGTGGCCGACGCGTTCGCAGTAGACGCCGAAGAACGGCTGGCCGATGGCCACGATCAGCATGAACAGCGCGATCGGCAGGCCCACCAGCAGCTGCGGCGAGACGCCGGGCACCGGCACCAGCAGTTCCTTCACGTAGCCGGGCAGGAACGAGCGCGTGAGCTCCTCGGCCAGGATGAACATGAACAGCGGCGCGCGGATCTTGGCCAGCTGGCTGTCGTCGGCCTGCGCCTGCGCCGACGGCGCCACGCCGAAGCGGAAGCGGGCGGCCAGCGCCTGCAGGCCGCCCTGCGCGGCGGCGAGGCCGGGGTGGCGCTCGTGGGCCGGCACGCGGCGGCCCTCGTCGATGTCGCGTGCCAGCGACGCGAACGCGGCATTGATGCGCGCCAGCGTGGTGTCCATCATCCTCACCAGCCCGCCGAAGGCCTGATCGCCGCGCCCTTCGGCGGGCGTGGCGAACTGGCCCGAAGCGCCGCGCTCGAAGGTCTCGCCCAGCGTGCGCAGCGAGGCCTCCATCTTCGCGCCGGCCAGGAAGTGCAGCAGTTCCAGCGTGAAGAACAGCGCCACCACCAGCACCACCAGCACGTCGTACAGCATGTCGAGCACGATGTCGTCGACGAAGCGCACGTTCACGCCCAGGTGCAGCAGGCCCAGCGGCTGCTCGCCGGCGACGATGGGCAGCGAGACGATGTAGTCGCCGCCCACGCGCGCCAGCGGCGCCACGGCCTGCGGCGTCTTCAGCAGTCCCAGCACCGCCGGGCTGCGGAAATGGGCCTCGGCGCCGTCGGGATCGCCGGCGCTGCGGTGCATCACGTGACCCTCGGTGTCGGTGATGGCGATGTAAGCCACCTCGGGCACCTCGTCCTTGATCTCCTCGAAGCGGCTGGTCACGCCGTAGAGCCCGTCGAACGGGATGCCGGCATCGATCGCCCGCAGCACCAGCCCGCGGATGGAGGTGCCGACGCTGGCGACCTTGGCGGCCATCTGCGGCGCCAGCGCCTTCTCGAACACGCGGTGCGACAGCAGCGCGTTGGCCGCCAGCACCAGCATCACCACGAGCGTCACCGCCCCGGCCAGGCGCAGGTAGATCCCGCGCAGGTACTTCTGGTTCATGGTGCCACCCCCCGCTGCAGGCGGCCGCGCAGCTCTGCGATCTCGGTCTCGGCGGCCCGCGTGGTCTCGACGAAGCGGCGCAGCGCCGGTCCGAAGGGCCCGCGCGCGGCCAGCGCCGCGGCGCGTGCGCTGTCGCCGGCCCGCAGGGCCTGCTCGGCGGCGGTGACGTCCCGGTCCAGGCGCCGCATCACCCACAGCAGCGCGGCCGACGACAGCGACGCCGACAGCACGAACATCAGGGCCGCCGACAGGGCCAGCTCGCGCGCCACCACCATCGCGTCGGCCCGCACGGCATCGGCCGAGAAGCGCAGCGCCAGGTAGCCGATCGTCAGGTTGAAGTTGTTGCGCAGGCGGATGCCGGCGGCGGCATCGACGTCGTCCTCGACCAGCCAGTTGTCGTTGCCGGCCTTGCGTGCGGCGGCCAGCCAGGACGCGGGCACCGGGCGCGACGCGCGCAGCCGGTCGGTGCTGTAGAGCAGCCGGCCTTCGGTGTCGAAGACGTCGATGCCCTGGATCAGGTCGTCGGTGGCGCGTTCACGGTCCAGCGTGGTGGGCAGCGTGGTCATCTCGCTGAACTGCAATCCCAGTTCGAGGGCGTTCTGGATCGAGTTCTCGACCGCCTTGCCGGTGACCACCAGACGCTCGGTGACGAGCCGGTTGGCCGTGCTGCGGTACTTGAAATAGTTCAGCAACCCGGCCATGCCGACGGCAAAGCCGCTGACCACCACGGCCACGGCCACCAGGTTGCGCTTGGTCGACTCCATCAGGGACTCCCGCTACTGACGTACGGTCATCGGCCGTTCCGGCCCCGGACTTGAAGCGCAAAGGCCGGCCCTTTCCCCGGAAAAGCGCCGACTTGACCCCTCAAGTCGTCGGATTTGCAGGCCGATACAAGACCGTAGCCCTTGGGCGGGAGGCCTGGGGCTGGGGACATGCCGAGCGGAAAGCAGCAGATGAGAAACGTCAGTCCGATCCACACCGAGGAACAGGCCGGGGCGCAGCCCAGGGGCCCGCGCGCATGAAGCCGGCCCTCAACGTCGTGCCGCGCGATGCGCTGGCCGGAGACACCATCCCCGCGCCGCTGGACGTGGCCTGGGAGCCCGCCCTGCCCGGCCGCCGCCGGCCGCTCAGCAACTGGAACGAGTACATGGCGATGGCCAGCCGCGTGGTCGGCCGCTTCTTTGGCCAGTTCCGCCAGGAGCAGTTCGACTACGAGCACCCCACCCGCCTGCAGCCGGGCACGCCGCGCCGCCTGCGCAAGCCCTACAAGGCCGTGGTGGCCTACACGGAATGGGGCCCGGCCGACGCGCCGGTGCTGCTGTGCTGCGGCGGCGTGGCCAACGTGGCGATGCGCTTCCACTACCTGGCGTCGGACCTCAGCGACCACTACCGCGTGGTCTGCATGGACTGGCTGGGCCGCGGCCGCTCGGGCTGGCTGGCCGCCGAGGACGACTACTCGCTGGCCACCTACGCCGAGCAGCTGCGCCAGATGATCCACCACCTGGGCGGGCAGCCGGTGACCATCCTCGGCTCGTCGATGGGCGGCACCGCCGCCATCGAGCTGATCACGAAGCACCCGCGCCTGGTCTCGCGCCTGATCCTCAACGACATCGGCCCGCACGTGCCGGCACGCCGCCGCAGGCGCCGCGCCGACACCATCGCGCGCCACTACGTCTTCCGCAACCCCGGCGACCTGCTGCGCAAGGTGGGCGCCTCGCAGAAGAACGACGGCCCGGTGAGCGACGAGATCCGCTTCAACCTGAGCTTCCACCAGACGCGCTGGTCGGAGGAGGAAGGCGGCCGCATCTACCGCCATGACGTGCGCGCGATGCAGGCCTACCGCAAGAGCGCCCAGCGCAGCGTGGTGCAGTGGGCCGAATGGCAGCGCGTGAAGTGCCCGCTGCTGCTGGTGCACGGCCTGCAGAGCGACGCCCTGCTGCCGCCCACCATCACCCGCATGTGCCGCGGCAAGGACATCACCGTGATGCACATCCCCGAGACCGGCCACACGCCGCTGCTCGCGGACCGCAACCACATCGGCTTCATCCGCGACTGGCTGGACGGCCGCGGCCCCGAGGGCCGCAGCTGGACCGCGCTCTACGCCCCGGTGCGCGAGGCCTTCCCGGGCAACCCCATCCCCTTCGCGCCGCTGTCGGCGCTGCGCTGAACCGACCGACGGACAAGACGGCGCCATGAACAACGACCACGCCCAGATGGACCGCGCCCCGCTGCGCTTCGTGCGGCACGGTGCCACCTCGGCCAACCTGGCCGGGCTGCGCTGCGGCGGCGACCTGGACCTGCCGCTCACCGACCTCGGCCGCGCCCAGGCGGTGGACTGCGCCAGCCGGCTGGCCCGGCTGCAGCCGCCGATCGGCCTGATCGTCACCAGCGACCTGAAGCGCACGCGCGAAACCGCCGCCTTCATCAGCGCCGTGCTGCCGAACGTGCCGGTGGTGGTGGAGCCCGAGTTCGCCGAGCGCTTCCTCGGCGAGTGGAACCTGAAGCCCATCGCGGCGACGCAGCCGTGGCTGGAAGCCCGTTGCACGCCGCCGGGCGGCGAGAGCGACGACGAGTTCGCCGACCGCATCGCGCGTGCCCTGCGCCGGCTGAAGCGCCGCCTACACGAGCGGCCCCTGCTGGTGGGCAGCAAGGGCGTGGCCCGCATGCTGGGCGAGCTGGTCGGCCTGCCCGAGCGGCTGGAGCTCGGCAACTGCGTCGTCGCCGAGTTCGATCTCACCGACCGGCCCTGCATGGCCACCACCTGGAGCGCGCTGTGAACGAGCCTGCTGTACCTGGGCCGCGGGGGCGCCGCGCCTCGATCGTCGCCGCCGTGCTGGTGGTGGCCCTGCTGGACGTCGCCACGCACGCCGGCCTGCTGGAGATCCCGCTGCCGGGCCTGCTGGCGCTGGCCGCGCTGCTGCTGGGTGCCAGCTGGTTCTGGCCCCGTCCATCGGCGGTGGCGGAGCACTCCGCCACGGCCTTCGCCGACACGCTGGCCTTCCCGCTGCGCGAGCCCACGCTGCCCACCGGTGCGCTGGCCGCCACGATCGACCGCGAGCACCGCTGCACCGCGCTCAGCGAGGCGCTGGCCCGATGGCTGCAGCTCGACCGCGGCAGCATCGACGGCGCCGGCCTCGGCGAGGTGCTGGGTGCCGCCTGCGCCAACGGGCTGGGACGCGCCGTGGACGCCGCGCTCGCCGGCGCGCCGCAGCGCCTGCGCTGCAGCCACATCGGCGCCGACGGCGCCGAACGCTGGCTGCAGATCGAGCTGGCCGCGCAGCGCGACGCCGACGGCCAGGCCACGGCCTGCGACCTGCTGGCCTTCGACGTCACCGCCGAGCAGGCCGCGCTGGACCAGACGCGCCGCGCCGAGCGCCGGCTGCGCATCATCATGGACCAGATCCCGGTGACGGTGTCCTACATCGATGCCGACATGCACTACCGCTACGTCAACCGGGCGCAGGAGCAGTGGCTCGGCAAGATCGAGAGCGAGATCGTGGGCCGCAACGTGATCGACGTGGTCGGCGAGAAGGTCTACGACGACATCGAGCCGCGCCTGCGCCAGGCGCTGGGCGGCGAGCAGGTGCCGCTGGAGCGCCAGCGCGTCGACCGCCACGGCAACACCGTCTGGCACTCGGGCCGCCACGTGCCCGACGTCGCCGAGGACGGCACCGTGGTGGGCGTCTACACCGTGTTCTTCGACATCACCCAGCGCGCGCTGGCCGAGCAGAAGCTGCTGCAGCGCGAGCACGAGCTGCTGGCGGCCAAGGAAGCGGCCGAGAACGCGAGCAAGGCCAAGAGCGAGTTCCTGGCCAACATGAGCCACGAGATCCGCACGCCGATGAACGGCGTGCTGGGCCTGGCCGAACTGCTGCTGGAGACCCCGCTCGACTCGCAGCAGCGCCCCTTCGTCGAGACCGTGCGCAGCTCGGGCGAGACGCTGCTGTCGATCCTCAACGACATCCTCGACTTCAGCAAGATCGAGGCCGGCAAGCTGGAGACCGAGCAGCTCGACTTCGACCTCTACCAGGCGGTGGAGGACGTGGTGCAGCTGCTGGCGCCGCGCGCCCACGCCAAGAACCTGGAGATCGCCTGCCGGATCGACGAGCGGCTGCCGGCCGCCGTCCGCGGCGATCCCTTCCGCCTGCGCCAGGTGCTGACCAACCTGATCGGCAATTCGGTCAAGTTCACCGACAACGGCGAGGTGCTGGTCGACGTGCAGCTGCAGGGCGCGAACGCCTTGCGCTTCGCGGTGCACGACACCGGCATCGGCATCAACGACGAGACCCGCTCGCGCCTGTTCCAGGCCTTCGAGCAGGCCGACGGTTCCACCACGCGGCGCTTCGGCGGCACCGGCCTGGGGCTGGCGATCTGCCGCAGCCTGGTGGAGCTGATGGGCGGCCAGATCGGCGTGGAGAGCACGCCGGGCGAAGGCTCGACCTTCTGGTTCACGCTGCCGCTGCTGGCCGCGGCCAGCCTGCCCAGCACCCCCAACCCCGGCGCGCTGGCCCAGCGCCACGTGCTGGTGGTGGACGACAACGCGACCAACCGCGAGATCATCGAGCACCACGTGGCCGCCGGCGGCATGCGCAGCGCGAGCGCCTGCGACGGCGTCGAGGCGCTGGAGCTGCTGCGCCGCGCCCATGCCGACGGCGACCCGTTCGAGATCGCCGTGATCGACATGAAGATGCCGCGCATGGACGGCATCCAGCTCGCCGCGGCGATGCGCGCCGACCCCGGCCTGAAGGACGTCAAGCTGGTCCTCGTGACCTCCCTGCACTCGCCCGACGAACTGGCGCGGGCCCGCGCGGCCGGCATCGAGGCCTACCTGTCCAAGCCCGTCAAGCGCATGGAGCTGTTCCGCGCGCTGGCCCAGACCGTCGGCGACGCACCGGCCGAGCCGCTGCCCGCGCCGGGCGGCGCCAAGACGCAGCGCTTCAAGGCGCGCGTGCTGCTCGCCGAAGACAACGGTGTCAACCAGGTCGTGGCCCGCAACATGCTCAAGGCGCTGGGCTGCAGCTACGAGATCGTGCCGAACGGCGAGGAAGCGCTGCAGGCGATCCAGGCCAGCGCCTTCGACATCGTGCTGATGGATTGCCAGATGCCGGTGATGGACGGCTACGCCGCGACGCGGGCCATCCGCGAGCTGGAGCAGCGCGGCCGCCGCGCCCGCACGCCGGTGGTGGCGCTGACCGCCAACGCGCTGGTCGGCGATGCCGAGCAGTGCCTGGCCAGCGGCATGGACGACCATCTGGCCAAGCCCTACACCCGCAAGCAGCTGGCGGGCATGCTGGCGCGCTGGCTGCCGTCGGACTGCGTGGAGACGCCGGAGCCGGAGGCGGCCGACACACGGCCGTCGCCCGAACCGATGCCGCGCGACTCGATGCTGGACCGCGCCGCGCTCGACAACATCCGAGCCGTCGACGACGAGGACGGCAGCGTGCTGGCCGAGGTGATCCAGATGTACCTCGACGAGGTGCCCGGGCACGTGGCCGGACTGCAGCAGGCCGCCGCCGCCCGCGACGGCGCGGCGCTGGCGCGCAACGCCCACGCGCTGAAGTCGGCGAGCTTCAACGTCGGCGCCAAGGGCATCGGCGAGCTCTGCCGCAAGATCGAGAAGCAGGGCAAGGCGGGCGAAACGGCCGATGCCGAGGACATGGTGGCCGCCGTCGTGGCGCTGCTGGACCGCGTGCAGCCGGCGCTGAAGGCCGAGATGAGGCAGCCGGCATGAACAGCAACCGCCAACCCCGCATCCTGGTCGTCGACGACGACGCCGGCGGCCGCCGCCTGACGCGCGCCACGCTCACCAAGGCCGGCTTCGGCGTGGTGGAGGCCGGCAACGGCCAGCTCGCGCTCGACGCCATCGCGGTCGAGATGCCCGACCTCGTGCTGCTCGACGTGAGCATGCCGGTGATGGACGGCTTCTCGGCCTGCGCCGCGCTGCGCGCCCTGCCCGGCGGCGACCGCATCCCGGTGGTGATGATGACGGGCCTGGACGACACCGGCTCGATCGAGCGCGCCTTCGAGGTGGGCGCCACCGACTTCATCACCAAGCCGATCAACTGGGCCGTGCTGCCGCACCGCGTGCGCTACATGCTGCGCGCCAGCACCGCCATCCACGAGCTGCAGCAGAACCAGCGGCGGCTGTCCAACGCCCAGCGCATCGGCGACATGGGCGACTGGGAATGGGAGGTGCGCACCGACCGCATGCAGCCCAGCGACCAGGCCTGGCGCATCTTCGGCCACGCCGGGGTGCCGGCCCGGCTGCCGATGGCCGGCTTCTTCGCCACCGTGATGACCGACGATGCCGAGCGCCTGCAGCAGGCCTGCCTGCGCGCGGTGGCCAACGGCGAGGGCTTCGCGATCGACCACCGCATCGCGCTGCCCGGCGGCGACGTGCGCCACGTGCACCAGCAGGTGGAGGTGATCGAACGCGCCACCGACGGCATGGCCCTGCGCCTGGCGGGTGCGGTGCACGACACCACGCGCAGCAAGGACGCCGAGGAGCAGATCCGGCGCCTGGCCTACTACGACCCGCTCACCGGCCTGCCCAACCGACTGCTGTTCGTCGAACAGCTCGGCAAGGCCATCGCCCAGGCCGAGCGGCACGAGCGCCGGGTGGCGATCATGTTCGTCGACCTCGACAACTTCAAGCGCGTGAACGACACGCTGGGCCACAAGGCCGGCGACGAGCTGCTGCGCCTGGCCAGCGCCCGGCTGGCCGGCGCGCTGCGCGCGCAGGACTGCCTGACGCGCGTGCGCGGCGAGATCGAGCCGCACACCATCGCGCGCCTGGGCGGCGACGAGTTCATCGTGCTGCTGACCGACGTGCAGCGCACCGACGACGCGGCACTGGTCGCCCAGCGGCTGGTGGACACGCTCAACGAGCCCGTCACCGTGCAGGGCACCGAGGTCTTCGTGGGCGGCAGCGTCGGCGTGGCGATGTTCCCCGACGACGGCTGCGACATCGACACGCTGCTGATGAACGCGGACACCGCGATGTACCGCGCCAAGGCCGCGGGCCGCGGCGGCTTCCAGATGTACGACCGCTCGATGAACGAGCGGGCGCTGGAGCGGCTGCGCATGGAGACCCGCCTGCGTCGCGCGCTGGAGCGCGACGAGTTCGTGCTGCACTACCAGCCGCGCGTGGACGTGGTGACCGGCCGCATCGTCGGCGCCGAGGCGCTGATCCGCTGGCAGCACCCCGAACGCGGCCTGCTGCCGCCGGCCGAGTTCATCCCGCTCGTGGAAGACGCCGGGCTCGTGATCCCGATCGGCGAATGGGCCATCCGCACCGTCTGCGCGCAGAGCGCCGCCTGGGCGGCCGACGGCCTGCAGACCGTGCCGATCGCGGTGAACCTGGCCTCCACGCACCTGAAGGAGCGCGGCCTGCCGGCGCTGGTGGCGCAGGCGCTGCAGCAGCACGGCGTCTCGGCGGGCTGCCTGGAGATCGAGGTCACCGAGTCGATCCTGCTCGCCGAACCCGAGCTCAGCGTGGCGATCGCCACCGAACTGGCCGAAATGGGCGTGCAGCTCTCGATCGACGACTTCGGCACCGGCTACTCGTCGCTGGGCTACCTGAAGAAGCTGCCGATCGCGGCGCTGAAGATCGACCGAAGCTTCGTGCGCGATCTCGTCAGCGACCCCGACGACGAAGCGATCGTGAAGGCCATCATCGCGCTGGCGCACAGCCTGAAGCTGAAGGTGGTGGCCGAAGGCGTGGAGACGCCCGCGCAGCTGGCCTTCCTGCAGGCGATGCGCTGCGACGAATACCAGGGCTTCCTGACCAGCCGCGCGATCGACCCCTGCGAGTTCCGCCACCTGCTGCAGCGCGCGGTGCTGAGCGAAGCGCGCATCGAACCCGCCGTCGCCTGACGGGCGGCGCTCAGGTGAGCGAGGTGTCCACCTCGCGCCGCGCCAGCGCCAGGTACTCGGCCGACTGCATCTCGTGCAGCCGCGAGACCGTGCGCGGGAACTCGTGCGCCAGCGGTCCTTCGGTGTACAGCTGCTCCGGCGCCACGGCGGTGGACATCAGCAGCTTGCAGCGCCGGTCGTAGAGCACGTCCACCAGCCAGGTGAAGCGGCGCGCCTCGCTGGCCAGCCGCGGCGGCATCTGCGGCACGTTGGACAGCAGCACGGTGTGGAAGCGCGCGGCGATCTCGAGGTAGTCGTTCTGCGAGCGCGGGCCGCCGCACAGCGTGCGGAAGTCGAACCACACCACGCCGCCGGCGCGCCGGACCGCGCGCAGCTCGCGCTGCTCGATGCGCATCAGCGGATCCTCGTCGCGGGCCTCGCGCAGGCGCTCGAAGGCCTGCGCCAGCGCAGCCTCGGCCGCGTCGCCCAGCGGCGTGTGCACCATGTTCATCTGCGCCAGCGTGTGCTGTCTGTAATCGGTGCCGGCGTCGACGTTGACCACTTCCAGCCTGCTCTTCAGCAGCTCGATCGCGGGCAGGATGCGGTCGCGGTGCAGGCCGTTGGGGTACAGGCCGTCCGGGTGGAAGTTCGAGGTCGTCACGATGCTCACGCGGTTGGCGAACATCGACTCCAGCAGCCGGTGCAGGATCATCGCGTCGGTGACGTCGGCGACGTGGAACTCGTCGAAGCAGATCAGCCGGAAGCGCCGCGCGATGCGCTTGCCGAGCTCCTCGAGCGGGTTGACCGTGCCCTTCAGGTCCTGCAGCTCGCGGTGCACCTCGCGCATGAATTCGTGGAAGTGCAGCCGCGTCTTGCGCGTGAGCGGCACGGCCTGGAAGAAGCAGTCCATCAGGAAGCTCTTGCCCCGGCCCACGCCGCCCCACATGTAGACCCCACGCGGGATCGGCGGGCGCACCAGCAGCTTGGTCACCGCGTTGCTGCGGCGGGCCTTGTAGTCGGCCCACTCGCGCTCGCAGCGTTCGAGCGCGTCCACCGCGCGCAGCTGCGCGGGGTCGCTCGCGAAGCCGCGCTCCTTCAGCGTGGCTTCGTACAGGCTGCGGACGCTCACGCCCTCAGAAGTTGAGGGTGCGCTTGTCGACCGCGAGGGCCGCTTCCTTGGTGGCTTCGCTCAAGGACGGATGCGCATGGCAGATGCGCGCGATGTCCTCGCTGCTGGCCTTGAACTCCATCGCGACGACCGCTTCGCTGATCAGCTCGCTGGCCATCGGGCCGACGATGTGCACGCCCAGGATCTCGTCGGTGGCGGCATCGGCCAGGAACTTCACCATGCCGGTGGTGTCGCCCAAGGCCCGCGCACGGCCGTTGGCCATGAACGGGAAGGTGCCGGCCTTGTAGGCGCGGCCCGCGGCCTTCAGCTGCTGCTCGGTCTGGCCGACCCAGGCGATCTCGGGGCTGGTGTAGATCACCCACGGGATGGTGTTGAAGTTGACGTGGCCGTGCTGGCCGGCGATGCGCTCGGCCACCGCGACGCCCTCTTCCTCGGCCTTGTGCGCGAGCATCGGGCCGCGCACCACGTCGCCCACGGCCCACACGCCGGCCAGGTTCGTGCGGCAGTCCTCGTCGGCCAGGATGGCGCCGCGCTCGTCCAGCCGCAGGCCCACGCCCTCGGCGTTCAGGCCGATGGTGTTCGGCACGCGGCCGATGCTGACGATCAGCTTGTCGACGTCCAGGCTCTGCGCCTCGCCCTTCGCGTTGGTGTACGCGACGCTCACGCCCTTCTTGCCCGACTTGATCTCGCCGACCTTCACGCCGAGCTCGATCTTCAGGCCCTGCTTCGTGAACGCCTTGTGCGCTTCCTTCGCGATCTGCTCGTCCACCGCGCCCAGGAACGTGGGCAGCGCCTCGAGCACCGTCACTTCCGCGCCCAGGCGGCGCCACACCGAGCCCATCTCCAGGCCGATGACGCCGCTGCCGATCAGGCCCAGCTTCTTCGGCACGTCCGGGATGCGGAGCGCCCCGTCGTTGCTGAGGATGTTCTCCTCGTCGAACGGCGTGCCCGGCAGCGCCCGCGGATTCGAGCCGGTGGCGACGACGATCTGCCTGCCGACGAGCGTTTCCTCGCCGACGGCGATCTCCCAGCCGCCTTCCGTGCTCTTCACGAACGAGCCGCGGCCGTGGAAGAAGGTCACCTTGTTCTTCTTGAACAGGTACAGGATGCCGTCGTTGTTCTGCTTCACGACGGTGTCCTTGCGGGCCAGCATCTTCTTCACGTCGATGCTCAGGTCCTTGAGGCCGATGCCGTGGTCGGCGAAGGCGTGGCCGGCGTGCTCGAAGTGCTCGCTGCTCTGCAGCAGCGCCTTGCTCGGGATGCAGCCCACGTTCGTGCAGGTGCCGCCCGGCGCCGGGCCGCCCTTGCCGTTCTTCCACTCGTCGATGCAGGCGGTGTTGAAGCCGAGCTGCGCGGCGCGGATGGCGGCGATGTAGCCGCCGGGGCCGCCGCCGATGACGATGACGTCGAAGTTCTTGGTGCTCATCGTGCCGGCCTCAGATGTCGAACAGCAGTCGAGCGGGATCCTCGAGCGCTTCCTTCATCGTCACCAGGCCCAGCACGGCCTCGCGGCCGTCGATGATGCGGTGGTCGTAGCTCATCGCCAGGTAGTTGATCGGGCGCACGACCACCTGGCCGTTCTCCACCACCGCGCGGTCCTTCGTGGCGTGCACGCCGAGGATGGCGCTCTGAGGCGGGTTGATGATGGGCGTGGACAGCATCGAGCCGAACACGCCGCCGTTGCTGATCGAGAAGGTGCCGCCGGTCAGGTCTTCCAGGCCCAGCTTGCCGTCCTTGGCCTTCTGGCCGAACTCGGCGATCTTCTTCTCGATGTCGGCGAAGCTCATCTGGTCGGCATTGCGCAGGATGGGCACCACCAGGCCGCGCGGCGAACCCACCGCGATGCCGATGTCGAAGAAGCCGTGGTACACGATGTCGTTGCCGTCGACCGAGGCGTTCAGCACCGGGTACTTCTTCAGCGCGGCCACCGCGGCCTTCACGAAGAAGCTCATGAAGCCCAGCTTCACGCCGTGCTCCTTCTCGAACTTCTCCTGGAATTTCTTGCGCATCTCCATCAGCGGGGCCATGTTGACCTCGTTGAAGGTGGTGAGGATCGCGTTGGTGGCCTGGCTCTGCAGCAGCCGCTCGGCCACGCGCGCGCGCAGGCGGCTCATCGGCACGCGCTGCTCGGGGCGGTCGCCGAAGTTCGCGGACACCGGCGCGGCCACCGCGGGCAGCGGCTTGGCCACGGCGGCCGGCGCGGCCACCGCGGCGGCCGCAGGCGGCGGCGGGGGCGCCGGCGGCGCGGACAGCGCGCCCAGCACGTCGCCCTTGGTGACGCGGCCGTCCTTGCCGGTGCCGGGCACCGAGCCGGCGGCCAGGTTGTTGTCGGCCATCAGCTTGGCCGCGGCGGGCATCGCGACGCCGGCCTTGCCGGCCGGCGCGGCGGCGGCGGCCGCCGGGGCCGCTGCCGGCGCTGCCGGTGCGGCTGCCGGCGCGGCGGCGCCGGCCTTCGCGGCGGTGTCGATCTTCGCGATGACCTGCTCGGCCACCACGGTGCCGCCGTCGCCCACCACGTGCTCGGTCAGCACGCCGGCGGCCGGCGCCGGCACTTCCAGCACCACCTTGTCGGTCTCGATCTCGATGAGGATCTCGTCCATCGCCACGGCTTCGCCGGGCTTCTTCTTCCACGCCAGCAGCGTGGCCTCGGCCACGGACTCGGACAGCTGGGGAACCTTGACTTCAACGATTGACATGGTCTATCTCTTGTTCGTTCTGGCGGCGCCGCTCACTTCGTCAACACGAAGCCCTTGAGCTTGCCGAAGGCCTGGTCGAGCAGCGCCTTCTGCTGCTCCTGATGCAGGTGCGAATAGCCCACCGCGGGCGATGCCGAGGCCGGGCGGCCGGCGTAACCGAGCTTCTGGCCTTCGAGCATGTTCTCGTGCACGTAGTGCTGCACGAAGAACCAGGCGCCCTGGTTCTGCGGCTCGTCCTGGCACCACACGACCTCGGTGGCGTTCGGGAAGCGCTTCATCTCGGCCGCGAAGGCCTTGTGCGGGAACGGGTAGAGCTGCTCGACGCGGACGATCGCCACGTCGCTCGCCTTCTTCTCGTCGCGCCGCTTGATCAGGTCGTAGGCGACCTTGCCGGAGCAGCAGATCACGCGCTTGACCTTGTCGGCCTCGATGTCGCTGCGCGGGCCGATCACGGTGCGGAACTCGCCGCGCGTGAACTCCGAGAGCGGCGCCGTGGCGTCCTTCGCGCGCAGCAGGCTCTTGGGCGTGAAGATGATCAGCGGCTTGCGGAACTGGCGCACCATCTGCCGGCGCAGCAGGTGGAAGATCTGGCTGGCCGAGGTGGGCTGCACCACCTGCATGTTGTTGTCGGCGGCCAGCTGCATGAAGCGCTCCAGGCGCGCCGAGCTGTGCTCCGGGCCCTGGCCTTCGTAGCCGTGCGGCAGCATCAGCGTGAGGCCGTTGACGCGGCCCCACTTCACTTCGCCGCTGGCGATGAACTGGTCGATCACCACCTGGGCGCCGTTGGCGAAGTCGCCGAACTGCGCTTCCCAGATCACCAGCGTGTTGGGCTCGGCGCTGGCGTAGCCGTACTCGAAGCCGAGCACCGCCTCTTCCGACAGCAGCGAGTCGATCACCACGAACGGCGCCTGGCCCTCGGCCACGTTCTCCAGCGGCACGTAGGTGCCGATGTCCCACTTCTCGCGGTTCTGGTCGTGCAGCACGGCGTGGCGGTGCGTGAAGGTGCCACGGCCGCAGTCCTCGCCCGACAGGCGCACCGCGTAGCCGCTGGCCACCAGCGACGCGTAGGCCAGGGTCTCGCCCATGCCCCAGTCGACGTTGATCTCGCCACGGCCCATCGCGGCGCGGTCGGCGATGACCTTCTCCACCAGCGGATGCAGCTTGAAGGTGTTGGGGATGGTGGTCAGGCGCTCGGCCAGGCGCTTGACCTCGGCCAGCGGCAGCGCGGTGTCGGCCGCGTCCGTCCACTTCTTGCCGAGGAACGGCGCCCAGTCGACCGCGTACTTGCTCTTGAAGTTGGTGAGCACCGGGTCCACGGTGTGGCGGCCTTCGTCCATCGCGGAACGGTAGGTCTTCACCATCGTGTCGGGGCCGTCGGCCGGCAGCACGTTCTGCGCCACCAGCTTGTCGCCGTAGAGCTTGCGCGTGCCGGGGTGCTGGCCGATCTTCTTGTACATCAGCGGCTGCGTCAGCGCCGGCGTGTCCTGCTCGTTGTGGCCCAGCTTGCGGAAGCAGATGATGTCGACGACGACATCCTTCTTGAACTCCTGGCGGTAGTCCATCGCCAGCTGCGTGCACCAGACCACGGCTTCGGGGTCGTCGCCGTTCACGTGCAGCACCGGCGCCTCGATCATCTTCACCACGTCGCTGCAGTACAGCGTGGAGCGGCTGTCGCGCGGGTCGCTGGTGGTGAAGCCGATCTGGTTGTTGATGACGATGTGGACGGTGCCGCCGGTGTAGTAGCCGCGCGTCTGCGCCAGCGCCAGCGTCTCCATCACCACGCCCTGGCCCGCGAAGGCCGCGTCGCCGTGCACCAGCACCGGCAGCACCTGGCTGCCGACCTTGTCGCCGCGGCGCTCCATGCGCGCCTTCACGCTGCCTTCCACCACCGGGTTCACGATCTCCAGGTGGCTGGGGTTGAAGGCCAGGCTCAGGTGCACGGGGCCGCCGGGGGTCGTCACGTCGGAGCTGAAGCCCTGGTGGTACTTCACGTCACCGGCGGGCAGCTCTTCCTTGGCGGTGTGGTCGAACTCGGCGAACAGGTCGGCGGGCATCTTGCCGAGCGTGTTCACCAGCACATTCAGGCGGCCGCGGTGGGCCATGCCGATCACGATCTCCTGCACGCCCTTCTCGCCGGCACGCTGCACGAGTTCGTCCATGCTGGCGATGAAGCTCTCGCCGCCTTCCAGCGAGAAGCGCTTCTGGCCGACGTACTTGGTGTGCAGGAAGCGCTCCAGGCCTTCGGCCGCGGTGAGCCGGTCGAGGATGTGCTTCTTCTCGTCCGGCGTGAAGCTGGGCTTGCTGCGGCGCGACTCCAGGCGCTCCTGCCACCAGCGCTTCTCCACCGGGTCGGTGCAGTGCATGAACTCGGGGCCGATGGTGCCGCAGTAGGTCTCGCGCAGCGACTGCACGATCTCGCGCAGCGTCATGTTCTCGGCCTTGGTGAAATAGGTGTTCACCGCCGAGAACGTGATGTCCATGTCCGACTCGGTGAGGTCGTAGAACGTCGGCTCGAGTTCGGGGATCTTGGGGCGCTCGGTGCGCTTGAGCGGGTCCAGGTCGGCCCAGCGGCTGCCCAGGAACCGGTAGGCGGCGATCAGGCTCTGGACGTGGACCTGCTTGCGGGCAACCGCGAGGTCGGCCTCGCTGGCCTTGAGCGCGAACGCGTTGGCCTTGGCGCGCTGGGCGAAGGATTCGACCACCGGGGCATGGGCGACGTCGCGCGAGGTGCTGCCGTCGGTGGCGGGCACGTGCTGCAGGTTGTCGAAGTAGGCGCGCCAGTTCTCGGGCACGCTGCCGGGGTTGTCGAGGTAGGCCTCGTAGAGTTCCTCGACGTAGGGCGCGTTGCCCCCGAACAGGTACGAGTTCGACCTGTACTGCTGCATCATCTTTCGCTCACCTTTCGCCCTGGTTTCCAAGGCTTGCGATGGGTTGATCAACCTTCCGCGGCCCCGGCTGCACCGGTTGGCGGATTGCGACCCGCCTTGCTGCTCGACAGATGAACCAGCAAGGGGACGGGAAGGACCGTTTCTGTATCCAGGGCGCGACTCTATCACCACGACCCCGGATCCACAGCCCGACCTGCAGGGCGAATTGAACGCCCTCAACCCCTTTGCTTTCCTGACAAATCGCGGCCGCCGAACCCACACTCGGCAGCGTCATGAGCCACCGGGTGATCCTCCTGCACGCCCAGGCGCCCGCGCAGCCGCGGCCGGGCGAACCTTGCAACGGCTGCGGCACCTGCTGCGCGGCGGAGCCCTGCCCGCTGGGCATCTGGCTGAGCCGCAGCCGGCGGGGCGCCTGCCGGGCCCTGCACTGGGCAGAAGCCGACGGCCGCTACCGCTGCGGCGTGCTGGCCGAACCGCGCCGCTGGCTGCCGCTGCTGCCCGCTGCCTGGGGCCGCGCGCTGGCAAGGCGCTGGATTGCCGCCGGCATCGGCTGCGACGCGGCGCTCGAACGCGCCTGAGCCCTCGGGGGCGTGCCACCGGATTTCCCCGCGCCGGGGCGGGGCCGGCGAACCACTAGCATCCGGGCCTTCTCACAAATCCCCGAGGAGCCCGAATGAAACTCTCCGCCCTGGTTGCCGGCGCCGTGCTGGCCGCCACCCTGGCCGGCGCCCCGGCGCAGGCCCAGACGCTGCGCTGGGCCGCCCAGAACGACATCCTGACGCTGGACCCGCACTCGCAGAACCATGCGACGACCAACGCGATCCTGATGCACGCCTACGAAGGGCTCACCCGCTACAGCGCCACCTACCAGGTGGAGCCGGCGCTGGCCACCAAGTGGACCTACATCTCGCCGACCCAGGTGCGCTTCGAACTGCGCAAGGGCGTCAAATTCCACGACGGCACGCCCTTCACCGCCGACGATGTCGTCTTCAGCTTCGGCCGCATCAAGCAGCCGCAGAGCACGCTGACGATCTACGTCGCCGGCATCAACGAGGTGAAGAAGATCGACGACCACACCGTCGACTTCATGCTCGCCGGCCCGAACCCGATCCTGCTGCGCAACATCATCGACTTCCGCATCATGAGCAAGGCATGGTCGGAGAAGAACAAGACCACCAACGTCCAGGACTACCGCGCCAAGGAAGAGAACTACGCCTCGCGCCACGTGATGGGCACCGGGGCCTACAAGATCACCGCCTGGCAGCCCGAGCAGCGCGTGACGATGTCCATCAACACCGACTGGTGGGACAAGCACCCGGGCAACGTGAAGGAAGTGATCTACACGCCGATCAAGAGCGACCCCACGCGCGTGGCGGCGCTGCTGTCGGGTGACGTGGACCTGCTGACCGACCTGCCGACGCAGGACGTGGCCCGCCTGCGCGCCGACCCGAAGCTGAAGATCATGGACGGCAACGAGGTCCGCACGATCTTCCTGGCGCCGGACATCGGCAGCCCGGAGCTGAAGTACAGCAGCGTGAAGGGCAAGAACCCGTTCGCCGACAAGCGCGTGCGCCAGGCACTCAGCATGGCCATCGACCGCGAGGCGATCAAGCGCAACACGATGCGCGGCCTGTCCGTTCCCGCCGGCATCATGGTGGCGCCCGGCGTCAACGGCCATTCGGCCGACATCGACGTGCCGCCGAAGGTGGACACCGACGCCGCGAAGAAGCTGCTGGCCGAGGCCGGCTACCCCGACGGCTTCGAGGTGCGCCTGTCGTGCCCGAACAACCGCTACGTCAACGACGAGGAGATCTGCCAGGCCATCGTCGCGATGTGGGCGCGGGTCGGCGTGAAGGCGCAGCTGGCGGCCGAAAACTTCGCCACCTACAGCCAGAAGTTCCAGAACTTCGACACCTCGATCTACCTGCTGGGCTGGGGCGTGGCCACCTACGACGCGCAGTACACGCTGCAGTCCATCCTGCGCACCCGCACCAGCGGCGCCGACGGCAACTTCAACTTCTCGCGCATCAGCGACCCGACGCTCGACAAGCTGGTCGACGCGATGAAGACCGAGACCGACGTGGCCAAGCGCAACGGCATGATCCGCGACGCCCTGCTGCGCGCGAAGGACGAGGTGCTGACGATCCCGCTGCACCACCAGATGCGCCCGTGGGCGATGAAGGCCGGCGTGAGCACCATCCACCGTTCCGACGACCGCCCCGAGGCGCGGTTCGCGACGGTCAAGTAGCCGGCTGAACGGCGAGGCGGCTGCGCACGGTGCGGCCGCCCTGCATCAGCAGCGCGATGGCGCTGTCGGGCTGGGCCAGCACGGCGGCATCGCGGGTCGGGTCGCCGTCGACGATCAGCAGGTCGGCGAAGGCTCCCGGCACCAGCGAGCCCACCTGCCCTTCCAGCCGCATCAGCCGCGCGGCGGTGTGGGTGGCGCTCTGCAGCACCTCCAGCGGCGTCAGTGCGCCGGCGCGCAGCTGGAACTCGCCGGCCTGGCGCGCATGCATGTGGCCGAGCAGGTCGGTGCCGAAGACCACCGGCACGCCTTCGGCGCGCGCCAGCTTCACCGCTTCCAGCCCGCGGCTCTGCACCACCGCGAGCTTGTCCAGCATCGCCGGCGACCAGCCCAGGCGCGTGCCTTCGTCGGCCAGCGCCGCGTAGGTCGACAGCGTCGGCACCAGGAAGGCGCCATGCGCCTTCATCACGCGGACGGTGGCCTCGTCGATCAGGTTGCCGTGCTCGATGCTGCGCACACCGGCCTGCACCGCGCGCGTGACGGCACGCGGCGAGTAGGCGTGGGCCAGCGCGTAGAGGTTCGCGGCCTCGGCCTCTTCCACCGCGGCGCGCAGTTCCTCGACCGAGAACTGCGTGCCGTCGATCGGATCCGTGGGGCTGCTGATGCCGCCGCCGGCCATGATCTTGATGTGGTTCGCGCCGTTGCGCACCTGCTCGCGCACCGCGCGCCGCACCTCGCCCACGCCATCGGCGATCGCGCCCACGAGGCCCAGGCCGGCGCAGCTGCAGAACACGCTGCGCGCAACGCCCTTGGGCCGCATGTCGGCGTGGCCGCCGGTCTGGCTGATCGGGAAGCCGGCGATGAACAGGCGCGGTCCTTCGTAGAGGCCGCGCGCCACCGCTTCCTGCAGCCCGAAGTCCGCGCCGGCCGCGTCGCGAACGGTGGTGAAGCCGCGGTGCAGCATCTCGCGCAGGATGTGGCTGCTCTGCGCGCCGATCAGCGACTGCGGCTGCAGCGCCAGGCCGACGAGATCGTGCGACGCGGCCATCACGTGCACGTGGACGTCGATCAGCCCCGGCACGACGACGCGGCCGCCGGCGTCGAGCAGGTGCTCGGCGTCATCGACCTGCAGCGCCTGCTGCGAGACGGCCGCGATGCGCTCGCCTTCGATCACCAGCGTGCTGCCCGGCCGCAGCGTGCCCGCCGCGCTGTCGAACAGGTTCGCGTTGACGATCACCTGCCGCCGCGGCGGCAGCGGCCGGGTGCTCACGCGGCGACCCTGAGCCGGGCTTCCACCCGCTGCCGCGCCGCCTGCAGTTCGCGCGCCAGCCGCGCCACCAGCTCGCCGGCCGGCACCACCGCGTTCACCGCGCCGATGCCTTGCCCGCAGCCCCAGATGTCCTTCCAGGCCTTGCCCTTGCTGCCTTCGCCGCCGCCGAAGTTCATCTTGCTCGGGTCGCTCTCGGGCAGGTTGTCGGGGTCCAGCCCCGCTGCACGGATGCTCGGCTTCAGGTAGTTGCCGTGCACACCGGTGAAGAGGCTCGAATAGACGATGTCGTCGCTGCTGCTGTCGACGATGCACTGCTTGTAGGCCTCGGACGCACGGGCCTCGACCGTGGCGATGAAGGCCGAGCCGATGTAGGCGAAGTCGGCGCCGGCGGCCAGCGCGGCCAGCACGCCGTCGCCGGTGGAGATGGCGCCACTGAGGGCCAGCGGGCCGCTGAACCACTGGCGGATCTCCTGCACCAGCGCGAACGGGCTCTTCACGCCGGCATGGCCGCCGGCGCCGGCGGCCACGGCGATCAGGCCGTCGGCCCCCTTCTCGATCGCCTTCTTCGCGAAGGTGTTGTTGATCACGTCGTGCAGCACCACGCCGCCCCATCCGTGCACCGCGTCGTTGAGGTCGGTGCGGGCGCCGAGCGAGGTGATCACGATCGGCACCTTGTACTTCGCGCAGACCTGCAGGTCGTGTTCGAGCCGGTCGTTGCTCTTGTGCACGATCTGGTTGATCGCGAACGGCGCGGCCGGGCGGTCCGGATGCGCCCGGTCCCAGGCCGCCAGGCTCTCGGTGATCTCGGCGAGCCACTCGTCCAGCTGCTCGGCGGGGCGCGCGTTCAGCGCGGGCATCGAGCCCACCACGCCGGCGGTGCACTGCGCCACCACGAGCTTCGGGTTGCTGACGATGAACAGCGGCGCACCGATGATCGGCAGCGGCACGCGTTGCAGGGCGGCAGGCAGGGCCATCAGAACGACTCCAGCGCCATCGCGGTGACGGCGTCGGCCCCTTCGACGATGCTGTCGCGCAGCGCCGGAGCCTTGTTGAGGATGTGGTCGCCGTAGAAGCGCGCCGTGGCGATCTTCGCGGCCATGAACCCGGCGTCCTCGCCGCGGGCCAGCGCGTCCTCGGCGGCGATCAGCGCGCGCGCCATCTGCCAGCCGGCGACGGTGGTGCCGGCCAGCATCAGGTAGGGCACGCTGCCGGCGAACACCGCGTTCGGCTCGGCCTTCGTGCGGCCGGCGACGAAGCCGACGGCGTCCTGGAACGCGCGGCGCGCGGCGCCCAGGCGCTGCGCCATGCGCAGGCAGGCGGCACCGCCGCGCTTCGCCAGTTCGGCCTCGGTGGTCTCGATCTGCGCGGCGACCGCCAGCGCCACCGCGCCGCCGTCGCGCGCGGTCTTGCGGCCCACCAGGTCGTTGGCCTGGATCGCCGTCGTGCCTTCGTAGATGGTCAGGATCTTCGCGTCGCGCAGGTGCTGCGCGGCGCCGGTTTCCTCGATGAAGCCCATGCCGCCATGCACCTGCACGCCCAGGCTCGCGACCTCGAGCGACATCTCGGTCGACAGGCCCTTCACCAGCGGCACCAGGAATTCGTAGAAGGCCTGGTTCTGCTCGCGCACCGCGGCGTCGGCGTGGGCGTGCGCCGCGTCGTAGGCGGCAGCGGCCACCAGCGCCATCGCGCGACAGGCCTCGGTGTAGGCACGCATCGTCATCAGCATGCGACGCACGTCGGGGTGGTGGATGATGGCCGCGGGCCCACGCACCGAACCGTCGACCGGGCGGCTCTGCACGCGGTCGCGCGCATAGGCCACGGCCTGCTGGTAGGCACGTTCCGCCAGCGCAATGCCCTGCACGCCGACGCCGAAGCGCGCCGCGTTCATCATGATGAACATGTACTCGAGGCCGCGGTTCTCCTGGCCCACGAGCTCCGCGATCGCGCCGCCGTGGTCGCCGTACTGCAGCACCGCGGTCGGGCTCGCCTTGATGCCCATCTTGTGCTCGATGCTGACGCAGTGCACGTCGTTGCGCGTGCCGTCGTCCAGCACCTTCGGGCAGATGAAGAGGCTGATGCCCTTCACGCCCTCCGGCGCTCCGGCCACGCGCGCCAGCACCAGGTGCACGATGTTGCCGGCGAGATCGTGTTCGCCATAGGTGATGAAGATCTTGGTGCCGAAGAGCTTGTAGCGACCGTCGGGCAGCGGCTCGGCGCGCGTGCGCACCAGGCTCAGGTCGCTGCCGGCCTGCGGCTCGGTGAGGTTCATCGAGCCGGTCCAGCGGCCGTCGATCATCGGCGGGATGTACCTGGCCTGCTGCTCGGGCGTGCCGGCGGTGAGCAGCGCCTCGATCGCGCCGTCGGTCAGCAGCGGGCACAGCGCGAAGCTGAGGTTGGCGCTGTTGACCATCTCGGCGCAGGCCGAGTGGATCAGCTTCGGCAGGCCCTGCCCGCCGAAGACGGCCGGGTGCTGCAGGCCCTGCCAGCCGCCTTCGGCGAACTGGCGGAAGGCGGCCTGGAAGCCGGGGGTCGTGGTGACCTTGCCGTCCTTGAACGAGGACGGGTTGCGGTCGCCCGGCACGTTCAGCGGTGCCACCACGCCTTCGTTGAACTTCGCGCACTCCTCCAGCACCGCGGTGGCGGTCTCGAGGTTGGCGTCCTCGTGGCCCGGCAGCGCGGCGACGGCGTCGATGCCGGCCAGCTCCTTCATCACGAACAGCAGGTCCTTGACGGGGGCGCGGTAGCTCATGGTGGATCCTTCGCGGGACGAAGAAAAGGGCGCCGCGCGGGCGCCCTGCGGCGGGAAACGGTCAGAGCTTGGAGACCAGCTCCGGCACGGCAGTGAAGAGGTCCGCCTCGAGGCCGTAGTCGGCGACGCTGAAGATCGGCGCTTCCGGATCCTTGTTGATCGCGACGATGACCTTGCTGTCCTTCATGCCGGCCAGGTGCTGGATGGCGCCACTGATGCCGGCCGCGATGTAGAGCTGCGGCGCGACGATCTTGCCGGTCTGGCCGACCTGCCAGTCGTTGGGCGCGTAACCCGCATCCACCGCGGCGCGGCTGGCGCCGAGCGCGGCGCCGAGTTTGTCGGCCAGCGGCGTCAGCACCTCGGCGAACTTCTCGTTGCTGCCGAGCGCGCGGCCGCCGCTGACGATGATCTTCGCGGCGGTGAGTTCGGGGCGGTCGCTCTTGGCGATCTCGCTGCCGAGGAACTCGGTGAGGCCGGGGTCGGCCACGGCCGCGAGGTTTTCAACTGCCGCGCTGCCACCGGTGGCGGCAGCCGGGTCGAAGCCGGTGGTGCGCACGGTGATGACCTTGATCGCGTCGGTGCTCTGCACCGTGGCGATGGCGTTGCCGGCGTAGATCGGGCGCTCGAAGGTGTCGGCGCTGACGACCTTCATCGCGTCGCTGATCTGCGCCACGTCGAGCAGCGCCGCCACGCGCGGCGCGACGTTCTTGCCGGCCGCGGTGGCCGGGAACAGCAGGTGGCTGTAGTTCCTGGCGATCGCGACGACCTGTGCGGCCAGCGCCTCGGCCAGGCCATGGCCCAGCGGCGCGCCGTCGGCGTGCAGCACCTTCGCGACGCCGGCGATCTGCGCCGCCGCCTGGGCGGCACCTGCCGCATTCGCGCCGGCCACCAGCACGTGCACGTCGCCGCCGCAGGCGAGTGCCGCGGTGACGGTGTTGAGGGTCGCGCCCTTGATGGTCGCGTTGTCGTGTTCGGCAATGACGAGGGCTGCCATCTCAGATCACCTTCGCTTCGTTCTTCAGCTTGGCCACCAGCGTGGCGACATCGGGCACCTTCACGCCGGCGCCGCGCTTGGGCGGTTCGCTGACCTTCAGCGTCTTGATGCGCGGGGTGACGTCGACACCCAGGTCCGCCGGCTTCAGCGTCTCGAGCGGCTTCTTCTTCGCCTTCATGATGTTGGGCAGCGTGACGTAGCGCGGCTCGTTCAGGCGCAGGTCGGTGGTGATCACCGCCGGCAGCTTGAGCTTCAGCGTCTCGAGGCCACCGTCGATCTCGCGCGTGACCTTCAACGTGCCTTCGGCGGCTTCCACCTTCGAGGCGAAGGTCGCCTGCGGCAGGCCGGCCAGCGCGGCCAGCATCTGGCCGGTCTGGTTGCAGTCGTCGTCGATCGCCTGCTTGCCCAGCAGGATGATCTGGGGCTGTTCCTTGTCCACCAGCGCCTTCAGCAACTTGGCCACGGCCAGCGGCTGCAGTTCGTCGGCGCACTCGACGAGGATGCCGCGGTCGGCGCCGATGGCCATCGCGGTGCGCAGCGTTTCCTGGCACTGCGCGACGCCGCAGGACACGGCGACGATCTCGGTGACGACGCCCTTCTCCTTCAGCCGCACGGCCTCTTCGACGGCGATCTCGTCGAACGGGTTCATGCTCATCTTGACGTTGGCGATGTCGACGCCGGTGCCGTCGCTCTTCACCCGCACCTTGACGTTGTAGTCGACCACCCGCTTGACGGGGACCAGCACCTTCATGGACTGCGCTCCTGGGCTCGAATTGACGTGAACGTAAACCGGCGCATTCTAGGCGTCGCCTCTCTCGGCAAAGGTCGCCGAGCGGACAAAATAGAACGGTCGTTCTATTTTTCCAACAGCCCGCGGCGCCCGCGCTCCGTCACGCGGCAATGGGCAGCGCATGCGCCTGTGCTAGCGTGCGCCGCACGGCATCGCGCGGGTGACGGAACTGGTAGACGTAGCGGGCTTAAAACCCGCAGGCCGCAAGGCCGTACGGGTTCGATTCCCGTCCCGCGCACCAAAGGCACGAGAGCGACTTCACCGTTGCAGCGAAGTGTAGGAATCAGGTGGGGAGGTCTGGAGGCGCGATCCGGAGTCGAACCGGACTGGACGGATTTGCAATCCGTTGCATAACCGCTTTGCTATCGCGCCGGTATGCAGAAAAGTCGATGCTACCAAGAAGAAAGGGAAGCCGAGGCTTCCCTTCTTCGAGCATTTGGAGCGGGATAAGAGGCTCGAACTCTCGACCTATACCTTGGCAAGGTATCGCTCTACCAACTGAGCTAATCCCGCTTTGTCTCGACACTCACCGTTCAGTTCGCGTCGAGCCTCGCAGTATAGCGCAGTTTCTCAGTGTGGCAAGCCATCCGAAGCCAACTTGGGTGCGGCGACCTCGGTCTTGGCAGCGGCCTCGGCCACCGGCGCCACCTCCTCGTCAGCCAAGGGCTCGGGGGCCTTCTCGAGCGCGATCTCCAGCACCTGGTCGATCCAGCGCACCGGCCGGATCTCGAGCTTGTTCTTCGCGTTCTCCGGGATGTCCTGCAGGTCCTTGACGTTCTCTTCCGGGATCAGCACGGTCTTCACGCCGCCACGGTGGGCCGCGAGCAGCTTCTCCTTCAGGCCGCCGATCGCCGTGACCTCGCCGCGCAGCGTGATCTCGCCCGTCATCGCCACGTCGGCGCGCACCGGGATGCCGCTCAGCGCGGAGACCAGCGCCGTCGTCATCGCAGCGCCCGCGCTCGGGCCGTCCTTCGGCGTCGCGCCATCGGGCACGTGGATGTGGATGTCGCGCTTCTCGAACATCTCATCCTTGATGCCGAGCCGGCGCGAGCGCGAACGCACCACGGTGCGTGCGGCCTCCACCGACTCCTTCATCACGTCGCCCAGCGAACCGGTGCGGATGATCCCGCCCTTGCCCGGCATCACCGTGGCTTCGATCGTCAGCAGGTCGCCGCCGACTTCCGTCCACGCGAGACCCACCACCTGGCCGACCTGGTTCTTCTTCTCGGTGCGGCCGAAGTCGAACTTGCGCACGCCCAGGAAGTCGTTCAGGTTCTCTTCGGTGATCACCACCTTGCCGTCGTACTTCTTCAGCTGGTGGCCCTTGACCACCTTGCGGCAGATCTTCGAGATCTCGCGCTCGAGCGAACGCACGCCGGCTTCGCGCGTGTAGTAGCGGATGACGCCGCGGATGGCGCTCTCGGTGAGCTCCATCTCGTCGTCCTTCACGCCGTTGTTCTTCTGCTGCTTCGGGAACAGGTAGCGCTGCGCGATGTTGAGCTTCTCGTCCTCGGTGTAGCCCGCCAGGCGGATCACTTCCATCCGGTCCAGCAGCGCCGGCGGGATGTTCATGGAGTTCGAGGTGGCCACGAACATCACGTCGCTGAGGTCGAAGTCGACCTCGACGTAGTGGTCGCTGAAGGTGTGGTTCTGCTCGGGGTCCAGCACCTCCAGCAGCGCCGACGACGGGTCGCCGCGGAAGTCCATGCCCAGCTTGTCGATCTCGTCGAGCAGGAACAGCGGGTTGCGCACCCCGACCTTGCTCAGGCTCTGCAGCACCTTGCCCGGCATCGAGCCGATGTAGGTGCGGCGGTGCCCGCGGATCTCGGCCTCGTCACGCATGCCGCCCAGCGCCATGCGCACGAACTTGCGCCCGGTGGCACGCGCCACGCTCTGCCCCAGCGAGGTCTTGCCGACGCCCGGGGGGCCGACCAGGCACAGGATGGGCGCCTTCACCTTGTCGACGCGCTGCTGCACCGCGAGGTACTCGAGGATGCGGTCCTTCACCTTTTCCAGGCCGAAGTGGTCCTCGTTCAGCACATTTTCGGCGTTCGCCAGATCGTGCTTGATCTTGCTCTTCTTCTGCCAGGGCAGGTTGACGAGCGTGTCGATGAAGTTGCGAACCACGGTCGCTTCGGCCGACATCGGCGACATCAGCTTCAGCTTCTTCAGCTCGCCCTCGGCCTTCTTGCGCGCTTCCTTGGTCATGCGCGCGGCCTTGATCTTCTTCTCCAGCTCTTCCAGGTCGGCGCCTTCTTCGCCGTCGCCCAGTTCCTTCTGGATCGCCTTGACCTGCTCGTTCAGGTAGTACTCGCGCTGGCTCTTCTCCATCTGGCGCTTCACGCGGCCACGGATGCGCTTTTCCACCTGCAGGATGTCGACCTCGTGCTCCAGCAGTTCGAGCAGCTTCTCGAGCCGCTTGGGCACGCTGAACAGATCCAGCACCGCCTGCTTGGCCTCGAGCTTCAGCGGCAGGTGCGCCGCGATGGTGTCGGCCAGGCGGCCCGGATCGTCGATGCCGGCGATCGAGGTCAGGATCTCGGGCGGGATCTTCTTGTTGAGCTTGACGTACTGGTCGAACTGCTGCGTGACCGCGCGACGCAGCGCCTCGATCTCGGGCGTCGCCTCGCCTTCGGCCTGCACCGGCACGACCTCGCCCACGAAGTAGTCGTCGTCCTCGGTGATGCGGCGCGTATTGGCGCGCTGCACGCCCTCGACCAGCACCTTCACCGTGCCGTCGGGCAGCTTGAGCATCTGCAGGATCGACGAGACGCAGCCGACGTCGAACATGTCGTCGGCCTTCGGCTCGTCCTTGCCGGCGGCCTTCTGCGCCACCAGCATGATCTGGCGGCCCTGCTCCATCGCCGCTTCCAGCGCCTTGATCGACTTCGGCCGGCCCACGAACAGCGGGATGACCATGTGCGGGAACACGACCACGTCGCGCAGCGGCAGCAGCGGCAGCGTGATCGGTTCGCTCGGGAGGATGGGATGTCCGGACATTGAGAGACCTCTCTTTCTCAGGGCCACTTGGGGCCCGAGAACGGGAATGCAAGGCGGAGACGGCGGCGCCTGCCCGGCCGGGCAGGCTTCATCGCGCTCAGGCGCTGGCCTTCTGCTCGCGGTACACGAGCAGCGGCTTGGCGCCTTCCTCGATGATGTGATCGTCGATCACGACCTTGGCCACGCCGTCGAGCGTGGGCAGGTCGAACATCGTGTCGATCAGTGCATGTTCCAGGATCGAACGCAGGCCGCGGGCGCCGGTCTTGCGCGCCAACGCCTTCTTGGCAATGGCCGTGAGGGCGGAGGGGCGAATCTCCAGCTCCACGCCGTCCATCGCGAACAGCTTCTGGTACTGCTTGACGAGCGCGTTGCGCGGCTCGGTGAGGATCTGCACCATCGCGTCGATGGTCAGCTCGCCCAGCGTCGCCACCACCGGCAGGCGGCCGACCAGCTCGGGGATGAGGCCGAACTTGATCAGGTCTTCGGGTTCGGCGTCGCGGAAGATGTCCGCGGCGCGCTTCTCGGTCTTGCTGTGCACGCTGGCCGCGAAGCCGATGCCGGACTTCTCGGTGCGGTTCTGGATCACCTTCTCCAGGCCGTCGAACGCGCCGCCGCAGATGAACAGGATGTTGGTCGTGTCGATCTGCAGGAAGTCCTGGTTCGGGTGCTTGCGCCCGCCCTGCGGCGGCACGCTGGCCATCGTGCCTTCCACCAGCTTCAGCAGCGCCTGCTGCACGCCCTCGCCCGACACGTCGCGCGTGATGCTGGGGTTGTCGGCCTTGCGCGAGATCTTGTCGATCTCGTCGATGTAGACGATGCCGCGCTGCGCCCGCTCGACGTCGTAGTTGCAGTTCTGCAGCAGCTTCTGGATGATGTTCTCGACGTCCTCGCCGACGTAGCCGGCCTCGGTGAGCGTCGTCGCATCGGCGATCACGAAGGGCACGTTGAGCAGGCGGGCCAGCGTCTGCGCCAGCAGCGTCTTGCCCGAGCCGGTGGGGCCGATCAGCAGGATGTTGCTCTTGGTGAGCTCCACCTCGTCCTTGACACCGGCGCTCGGCGTGGCCGCGCCCATGTGCTTCAGGCGCTTGTAGTGGTTGTAGACCGCGACGCTCAGCGTGCGCTTGGCCACGTCCTGCCCGATCACATACTGGTCGAGGATGGACTTGATCT
This sequence comes from Rubrivivax sp., assembly GCA_044226255.1. Lineage (GTDB taxonomy): Bacteria > Pseudomonadota > Gammaproteobacteria > Burkholderiales > Burkholderiaceae_C > Rubrivivax. The sequence goes on along the minus strand of JBGAHJ010000009.1, from coordinate 83,192 downwards.
CGGTGGGCACCGGCAGGTCGGACTTGGCCGACTTGGCGGCCGGGCCCTCGGCCGGCACTTCATCGCGGATGATGTCGTTGCACAGCTCGATGCACTCGTCGCAGATGAACACCGAAGGGCCGGCGATGAGCTTCTTCACCTCGTGCTGGCTCTTACCGCAGAACGAGCAGTACAGAACCTTTTCGCCGGAGGCGCCCTTCTTGTCGGCCATGGATGCGATTACGAGCGGTGTTGCTGGCGGGATGCAGGGGAAAGCAGCGGCATCATAGACCAACTGCCGGCCTCGAGTCGGCCACGAAAAAGGCCCGCAAACGCCCCCGTCTGCAGGCCCTGTAACGAAAAAAGCCGGCGTTCAGGCGCGCTTGTCCAGCACCTGGTCGATCAGCCCGTACTCCTTGGCCTCGGTGGGCGACATCCACATGTCGCGCTCCATGTCGGCGGCGATGCGCTCCAGCGGCTGGCCGGTGCGGTCGGCATAGATGCGATTGAGCTGCTCGCGTGTCTTGATGATCTCGCGCGCCTGGATCTCGATGTCGGTCGCCTGGCCCTGGGCCCCGCCGGAAGGCTGGTGGATCATCACGCGCGAATTCGGCAGCGCCGCGCGCTTGCCCTTGGCGCCGGCCATCAGCAGGAAGCTGCCCATGCTGGCAGCCATGCCCATGCACAGCGTGCTCACGTCGGGCTTGATGAAGTTCATCGTGTCGTAGATCGACAGCCCGGCGCTGACGCTGCCGCCCGGCGAGTTGATGTACAGGAAGATGTCCTTGTCCGGGTTCTCGCTCTCGAGGAACAGCATCTGCGCCACCACCACGTTGGCGGTGGCGTCGTTCACCGGCCCCACCAGGAACACGATGCGCTCGCGCAGCAGGCGGCTGTAGATGTCGTAGGCGCGTTCGCCACGCCCCGACGTTTCGATCACCATGGGCACCAGGCCCAGGCCGACGGTGTCCTGCACGCTCATCTCTATCGGTCCTCGTTCGGGCCTGCCGTTCTCAGGCCGCGGTCATCAGATCGTCGAACGGTAGCACCTTGTCGACAACCTTGGCGCGCGCCAGCACGAAGTCCGTCACATTGGTCTCGATGACGACGGCTTCCACCTCGGCCATGCGCTGGCGGTCGCCCAGGTACCAGCGCATCACCTCGGCCGGCTTCTCGTAGCTCTGGCTGAGTTCCTCGATGTGCGCCTGAAGCTGCTCGGGCTTGGCCTGCAGGTTGTTCGCGCGCACCAGCTCGGCCACCACCAGGCCCAGCCGCACACGGCGCTCGGCCTGGGGCTTGAAGATCTCGGCGGGGATCGGCGCGGTGTCCGCGTCCTTCACGCCACGCTGCTTCAGGTCGGCGCGGGCGCCTTCGATCAGGCGGTCGGTCTCGGCCGCCACCAGCGCATTGGGCAGTTCCAGCTCGGCGGCCTTGGACAGCGCGTCCATCACCGCCGCCTTGTTGCGCGCCAGCACGCGGAACTTGACCTCGCGTTCGAGGTTCTTCTTCACGTCGGCGCGCAGGCCCTCGACCGTGCCGTCCTTGATGCCCAGCGACTTGGCCAGCGCCTCGTCCACCGCCGGCAGGTTCTGCGCCTCGATCTTGCCGACCGTCACCAGGAAGTCGGCTTCCTTGCCCGCCACGTCCTTGCCGTGGTAGTCGGCCGGGAACTGCAGCGGGAAGGTCTTGCTCTCGCCGACCTTCATGCCGCGCACGGCCTGGTCGAACTGCTCGAGCATCTGGCCTTCGCCGATGATGAACTGGAAGGCGGTGGCCTTGCCGCCCTGGAAGGGCTCGCCGTCGATCTTGCCCTCGAAGTCGATGGTCACGCGGTCGCCCTCGACGGCGCCTTCGTCCTTGGCGCGCAGGCCGAAGGTGCGGCGCTGCTTGCGCAGGATCTCGACCGTGCGGTCGATCGCGGCCTCGGTCACCTCGGTGCTGACCCGCTCGACCTCGGCGGCCGCAAGGTCGCCGATCTTCACCTCGGGATAGACCTCGAAGGTGGCGTCGAAGGCCAGCTGGCCTTCGGGGGCCTCGTCCTTCTGCGTGATGCGGGGCGCGCCGGCGACGCGCAGCTTGGCTTCGTTCGTGGCGTCGTTGAAGGCCCTGCCCACGCGGTCGTTCACCACTTCGTACTGCACGGAGTAGCCGTAGCGCTGCGCCACCACGCTCATCGGCACCTTGCCCGGACGGAAGCCGTCGGCCTTGACGGTGCGCGACAGGCGCTTCAGGCGCGACTCCACTTCGCCGTTGATGGTGTCAGCCGCCAGCGTGAGCGTGATGCGGCGTTCGAGCTTTTCCAGGGTTTCGACTTGGACGGCCATGGTGTCTTCGGATGTGGACTGAAGGGATGCAGATCTGGTGCGCGGGGCGGGACTCGAACCCGCACGCCGGTGAAGGCGTCAGGACCTAAACCTGGTGCGTCTACCAATTTCGCCACCCGCGCGGATGGTGAGCCGGACGAACGGCGAACCCGCGAGTTTAGCCTGCCTGCGGCTCCCTACGAACCCTGAACCAGGCGGCGTACATCGCCGGCAGCGCCAGCAGCGTCAGCGCCGTCGCGACGATCAGTCCGCCCATGATGGCTACCGCCATCGGCCCCCAGAACACGCTGCGCGACAACGGAATCATCGCCAGCACCGCCGCGGCGGCCGTCAGGACGATCGGCCGGAAGCGCCGCACCGCCGATTCGACGATGGCGTCCCAGGCCGGCACGCCGCGTTGGCGGTCCTGCTCGATCTGGTCGATCAGGATCACCGAGTTGCGCATGATCATGCCCACCAGCGCGATGAAGCCCAGCAGCGCGACGAAGCCGAACGGCCGGTTCAGCACCAGCAGCGCGCCCGCCACGCCGGCGATGCCCAGCGGCGCCGTGAACAGCACCAGGAGCGCGCGCTGGAAGCTCTGCAGCTGCAGCATCAGCAGCGTGAGCATGATGAAGACCATCAGCGGCACGTTGGCCAGCAGCGAGCCCTGGCCCTTGCTGCTCTCCTCCACCGCGCCCGCCACCTGGATGTCGTAGCCCGGCGGCATGGTCTTGGCGAGTTCCTTGAGCCTGGGCCACACCTGCGCCGTCACGGTCGGCCCCTGGATGCCTTCGACCACGTCGCCCTGGATCGTCACCGCGAAGTTGCGTCCTTCGCGCCACAGCACGCCCGGCTCCCAGCTGAAGCCCACCTTGGCGATCTGCGTCAGCGGCACCGAGCGCCCGCTGCTGGTGGGCAGGTAGGCGTTGCCGATGTCGGTGATCGCGTTGCGTTCGTCGGCGGGCTGGCGCAGCACGATGTCGACCAGCTTGTCGCCTTCGCGGTACTGGCCGATCGTGGTGCCCGACAGGATGGTGCGCGAAGCCTGCGCGATGGTCTGGCTGGTGACGCCGAGCGCGCGCGCCTTGTCCTGGTCGATGGCCAGCCGCAGCACCTTGACCTGCTCGTTCCAGTTGTCGTTGACACCGCGCATGCTCGGGTTGGCGCGCAGGATCTCCTTGGCCTGGTCGGCCCACTGGCGCACCTGCTGCGCATCCAGGCCCACCACGCGGAACTGCACCGGGTAAGGCACCGGCGGCCCGTTGGGCAGCAGCTTCACCCGGCCTCGCACCTCGGGGAACTCGGTGGCCAGCAGCTGCGGCAGGCGCAGGCGCAGCGCCTCGCGCTCCTTCAGGTCCTTGGGCAGCAGGATGCTCTGGCTGACGTTGCTCTGCGGGAACACCTGGTCCAGCGGCAGGTAGAAGCGCGGCACGCCGCTGCCCACCCAGGTGGTGACGCTGGCCAGCCCCGGCTCGGCCATCATGCGGGCCTCGAAGCGCTTGGCGATCTCCTCGGTCTGCTGGATCGTGGAGCCTTCGGGCAGCCACAGGTCGACCAGGATCTCGGGCCGGCTGGAGTCGGGGAAGAACTGCTGCTGCACCTTGCCCATGCCCGCGATGCCGGCCACGAAGGTCAGCACGGTCAGCGCGATGGTGATCCAGCGGTGCTTCACGCACCAGTTCACCAGGCCGCGGAAGCGCGTGTAGAACGGCGTGTCGAAGAGCTCGTGCGGCCCTTCGCCGGCCTCGTGCAGCTTGCTGCGGGTGTGCAGCAGCCAGGCGCCGAGGTAGGGCACGAAGTACACCGACACCAGCCACGAGATCACCAGCGCCGCCGAGGTCACCGCGAAGATCGCGAACGTGTACTCGCCGGTGGTGCTCTTGGCCAGGCCGATCGGCAGGAAGCCGGCGGCGGTGATCAGCGTGCCGGTCAGCATCGGCATCGCCGTCACCTCGTAGGCGAAGGTGGCGGCGCGCATCTTGTCGTAGCCCTCCTCGAGCTTGCGCACCATCATTTCCACCGCAATGATCGCGTCGTCCACCAGCAGGCCCAGCGCGATGATCAGGCTGCCCAGCGAGATCTTGTGCAGGCCCACGTTCCAGTAGTACATCGTCACGAACGTGATCGCGAGCACCAGCGGGATGGTGATCGCCACCACCATGCCGGGCCAGATGTCGATGCGGAAGGGCTTGAAGTGCAGGCCCAGGCTGATGAAGCTCACCAGCAGCACGATCACCACCGCCTCGACCAGCACCCGCACGAATTCACCCACCGAACGCGACACCGCCTGCGGCTGGTCCTGCACCCGCTGGATCGACAGGCCGGCGGGCAGATCCGCCTCCACCTGCTTCATCGCTTCCTGCAGCGCCTTGCCCAGCGCGATGATGTCGCCGCCCTTGGCCATCGAGACACCGAGCGCGATCACCTGCTGGCCCTGGTGGCGCACCATCGTCGCAGGGGGGTCGACGTACTCGCGGCGCACCTCGGCCAGGTCGGACAGGCGCAGCGTGCTGGCAACGCCGGTGGCCGGGTTGGTGGCGCGGATCGGGAAGCGCTTCAGTTCCTCGACCGAGTTGAACTGGCCTGCGACCCGCACCTGCAGGTTCTCGGTTCCGGCGTTCAGCACGCCGGCGCCTTCCACCGCGTTCTGCGCGCCGATCTGCGCGATCACCTGGTTGAAGTCGAGCCCCAGCTGCGCCAGGCGCTTCTGCGAGATCTCGATGAAGATCTTCTCGGCCTGGGCGCCGAAGATCTCCACCTTCGCAACGTCGGGCACGCGCAACAGGCGCTGGCGCACCTGCTCGGCCTGCACGCGCACCTCCTCGCGGCTGAAGCCGTCGGCCTGCAACGCGAAGATCGAGCCGTAGACGTCGCCGAAGTCGTCGTTGAAGACCGGGCCGATCACGCCCGCCGGCAGCGTGGCGCGCATGTCGCCGATGCGCTTGCGCGCCTGGTACCAGCTGTTGGAGACGTCCTTCGGCGGCGCCGAGTCCTTGAGCTGGAAGATCGTCAGCGTCTCGCCGGGCTTGCTGTAGCTGCGGATCTTGTCGGCATAGGGCACCTCCTGCAGCGTCTTCTCGATCTTGTCGGTGACCTGCTCGGCCATCTGCTGCGCGCTGGCGCCGGGCCAGAAGGCCTGCACCACCATCGCACGGAAGGTGAACGGCGGGTCCTCGTCCTGGCCGAGGAAGAAATAGGCGACGCTGCCCAGCAGCAGCAGCACCACCATCAGGTAACGCGTCAGTGCAGGGTGTTCCAGCGCCCAGCGCGAGATGTTGAACTTGGCGGCAGGCTGCGCCTGCGCGCGCGCGCCGTCCGGACCGTCGGTGGCCGTGCTCATCAGTGGCTCCCGGCGTTCAGCGGCTGGCGGTCGCGGCCACGGGCTTGGCGGCCGCAGGCGCGTCGTACAGCTTGACCTTCTGGCCGGGCGTCAGCACGTGCACGCCGGCGGTCACGACCGTCTGTCCCGGGCTCAGGCCCGAGGCCACGACGACGACGTTGCCGTCGGCACCGGCCACCGCGATCGGCTGCACCTTCACCGTCATCGACGTCTTGTCGACCAGCCACACCGCGGTCTGGCCCTGCTGCTGCATCACGGCCGTGAGGGGCAGCCGGGTGATGCCTTCGCGACGCGGCAGGTCGACCAGCACCGTCGCGGTCTGGCCCAGCTGCAGCGGCGCGCTGCCGATGTCGGCCTTGACGAGGAAGGTGCGGGTCGTCGTGTCGGCCGCGGCTGCGACCTCGCGCACGGTTGCCGGCAGCGGCGTCGTGGTGCCCCAGGGCCGCACCTTCAGCGCGCCGGGCTTGCCGGTCATCGCGCGGAACGGCGCGATCGCGTCCTCGGGCACCGAGAACACCACGTCGCGCGGACCGTCATGCGCCAGCCGCACCACCGGCGTGCCGGCCGCCATCACGGCGCCGGGCTCGGCCTCCACGGCGGTGATCACGCCCGCTGCGGTGGCCGTGAGTGCCGCGTAGCCGGCCTGGTTGCCCTGCACGCCGGCCTGCGCCAGCGCCTGGTCCAGCTGCGCCTTCTGCGCCTTGAGGGTCGCCTCGCGACGTTCCAGCTCGATGCTGCTGATGAAACCCTGGTCGCGCAGTTCCTTGTAGCGCTTGTACTCGGCGGCGGCGAGCTCGTAGCTGGTCTGTGCGGCGCGCGTGGCGGCAGTGGCGGCTTCCTGGCTCAGCTTCAGGTCGGTGGCGTCCAGCTGGGCCAGCACCTGGCCGGCCTTCACGTGCTGGCCGAGCTCGGCGGCGCGGCTCGTCATCTTGCCGCCGACGCGGAAACCCAGACGCGACTCGGTGCGCGCGCGCACCTCGGCGGCGAACTCGTGCGTGCCGCCGGCGCTGTCGCTGCTGACGGTCAGCGTGCGCACCGCGCGCACCGGCTCCGGCGCGGGTTCGGTGCGCGAGCAGGCAGCCAGCACGAGGGCCAGCGTCAGCGCGGCAGCAGCGGCCTGGGCAGGCCGGAGGGGACGGGCATGTCGGTTCATGTGGAAGGTGCCTCGTGGCGCCGCGCGTCTGTGCTGCGCGGTCGTTAATGACTGACCGGTCAGTAATGTAGAGGCCGACTCGTGACGCTGTCAACGGCAAATCTGCAGGCTGACCACCCCGAACAGTGGCGAGAATCTGCGCCGTGACTGTCGACCACTACGAGAACTTCCCCGTCGCGTCGCTGCTGTGCCCACCGGCCCTGCGACCCGCGGTCCGCGCGATCTACCACTTCGCCCGCACCGCCGACGACATCGCCGACGAAGGCGAGGCCACGCCGGCAGACCGTCTGGCCGAACTGCAGAGCTACCGCAACGACCTCGACGCCGTGCTGGCGGGGCGCGAACCGGGCCCGCACTGGCGCCGCGTGTTCGGTCCGCTCGGCGACTGCGCCCGCGACTTCAAGCTGCCCGGGCCCCTGCTGCACGAACTGCTCGACGCCTTCGAGCAGGACGTGCGCAACCCTGCCTACCCCGACCGCGCCACGCTGCTGGACTACTGCCGCCGCTCCGCCAACCCGATCGGCCGCCTGCTGCTGCACCTGTACGGCATCGCCGACGCGCGCTCGATCCAGCAGTCCGACGCGATCTGCAGCGCCCTGCAGCTGATCAACTTCTGGCAGGACCTGAGCGTCGACGGTCCGCGCGGCCGCTGCTACGTGCCGCAGGACGACGCCATCACCCACCGCGTGACGCCCGACGAATTGGCGCAGGGCATCGACAGCCGCCGCAGCCGCCTGCTGGTGGGCGCGCTCTGCGCCTGGGCGCGCTCGACGATGATGCTCGGCGCGCCGCTGGCGCTGCGCGTGCCCGGCCGTGCCGGCTGGGAGCTGCGCCTCGTGGTGCAGGGCGGCCTGCGCATCCTCGACAAGATCGGCCAACTGGACCACGCGGTGCTGGCACAGCGCCCGAAGCTCACTCTGCTGGACCTGCCGCTGCTGCTGTGGCGCGCATGGCGCATGCCATGGCAAGCGTGACCTCGCCGCAGCAGTACGTGCAGGAGAAGGCGGCCGGCAGCGGCTCGTCGTTCTACTACGCGTTCCTGTTCCTGCCGCCGCAGCGCCGCGCGGCGATCACCGCGTTCTACGCCTTCTGTCGCGAGGTCGACGACGTGGTGGACGAGGTCAGCGACCCCTCGGTGGCCGCCACCAAGCTCGCCTGGTGGCGGCGCGAGGTGGCTGCCGCGTTCGCCGGCAGCCCGACGCACCCGGTGATGCAGGCGCTGATGCCGCTGGCCGCGCCGTTCGACATCCGCGCCGAGCACCTGCAGGCCGTCATCGAAGGCTGCCAGACCGACCTGGACCAGACCCGCTTCCTGGACTTCGCGGCCCTGCAGCGCTACTGCCACCTGGTGGCCGGCATCGTGGGCGAGGTCGCGGCCAGCATCTTCGGGCGCACGCATCCGGCCACGCTGCAGTACGCACACCGCCTGGGGCTGGCCATGCAGCTGACCAACATCATCCGCGACGTGGGCGACGACGCGCGGCGCGGGCGCATCTACCTCCCGGTTTCGGAGCTGCAGCGCTTCGACGTCAAGGCGCACGAGCTGCTCAAGCGCGAGAAGCCCTGGGGCTACAGCGACCGGTTCCTGGCGCTGATGCGCTTCCAGGCCGAGCGCGCTCACGCCACCTACGACGAAGCGCTCGCCCTGCTGCCCGACGACGACCGGCCGGCGCAGAAGCCGGGCCTGATGATGGCCAACATCTACCGCACGCTGCTGCGCGAGATCGAGGCCCAGGGCTTCCAGGTGCTGCACCAGCGCACCTCGCTGACGCCGCTGCGCAAGCTGTGGATCGCCACGCGCACGCACCTGCGCGGGCGGTGAGGCCGGCATGAAGGTCGCGGTGGTGGGTGCCGGCTGGGCCGGCCTGGCGGCGGCCGTGCGCGCGACGCAGGCCGGGCACGCGGTCACCGTGTTCGAGATGGCGGCGCAGGCCGGCGGGCGCGCACGCGCCGTCGAGGTGGAAGGGCTCGCGCTGGACAACGGCCAGCACATCCTGATCGGCGCCTACCTGCGCACGCTGGACCTGATGCGCACGGTCGGGGCCGACGTGGACGCGCTGCTGCATCGCCAGCCGCTGGAACTGCGCTATCCCGACGGTCGCGGGCTGCGCCTGCCCGCCGGGCCCGCCTGGCTGGCGTTCGGCGTCGGCGTGATGCGCTGCCGCGGCATGGCCTGGTCCGACCGGCTGGCGCTGCTGCGGGCGTCGGCCGGCTGGGCGCTGGCCGGCTTCCGCTGCGCGCCGCAGACCACCGTGGAGCAGCTTTGCGCCAGGCTGCCGCCGGCGGTGCGCAAGTTGCTGATCGAACCGCTCAGCGTCGCCGCGCTGAACACGGGCGCGGCCGAAGCCAGCGCCGCGGTGCTGCTGCGCGTGCTGCGCGACGCCCTCTTCGGCGGCCGCGGCGCAGCCGACCTGCTGCTGCCGCGCCGGCCGCTCGGCGCGCTGCTGCCGGATCCCGCCAGTGCCTGGCTGGCCCGGCATGGCGCCGAACTGCGCCTGGGCACCCGCGTGCAGGCGCTCGGCCGGGGCCTTGCGGGCTGGCAGTTCGACGGCCATGCCTTCGATGCCGTCGTGCTCGCCTGCCCCGCGGCCGAGGCGGCCCGCCTGGCGAGGCCCAGCGCGCCCGCCTGGGCGGCCCGCGCCCAGGCGCTGGGCTACGAGCCCATCGTCACCGTCTACCTGCGATGCCCCGGGGCCCGGCTGCCGGCGCCGATGACGGCGCTGCTCGAAGGGCCTGCGGCCCCTGCCCAGTTCGCGTTCGACCACGGCGCGCTGGGCGCCAACGCCGGTGTGTTCGCGTTTGTCGTGAGCGGTGCGCGCGCCTGGGTCGAACGCGGCCTGGACACCACGTCGGAGGCCGTGCTCGAGCAAGCCCTCGCCGCCTTTCCACCGGGCACCTGGCCGACCCGGCCGCAGGTGCTGCGGACGCTGGCCGAGAAGCGCGCCACCTTCCGCTGCGTGCCCGCCCTGGACCGCCCGCCGGCGCAGGTGGCGCCCGGCCTGCTGGCGGCGGGCGACTATGTGGAGGGGCCCTACCCCGCAACGCTGGAAGGTGCGGTGCGCGCGGGCGAGGCCGCGGCCGCCGCGCTGCCGCGCTGAGCCGCCGGTCAACGGCGGGCGAACGGCGCGGCCAGCGGGTCGCCGACGAACAGGCCCTGCTGCGGCCAGGCGACGCTCTTCCAATAGGCTTCCAGCGCCGTCGCCCCCTGCGCGTAGTGCCCGAGCAGCACCTGCGGGTGCGGAAACTTCTGCAGGTGGTTGCAAGGCTCGCTGACGGTGCCGTAGCTCGCCACGGCACCGGACGCGATCCAGTCGAGCGCCGTGCCGTGCCCGTGGTTGCCGAGCAGGTCGCCGCCGAACGACGTGAGATGGTCGCCCAGGCCGCCGGGTGCCCAGTCCGGCGGCGGCTCCAGCGGGGCCTTCACGCTTCCCGTGGTCACGAGCAGCACGCGGCGCTGCTCGGCCAGTTCGGCCGCCGGCATCACCCTCACGTCCACGCCCACGGCACGCAGCAGGCCGGGCGGCGGATAGACCGACATGCGGACGCGACGCGGCGCGTCGTCGGTCGCCAGCAACGCGGCCACCACCGGGGGCCGGCCGCGAAAGGCCAGCGCCCGGTCGGCCGCGGCGCCGCGGTCGATCAGGGCCTTGGCCTGCTCGACGCTGCGCGCGGCCAGCAGCATCGATGGCCGCATGCCCAGTTCGGCGAGCGGTCTCGTCACCGCGGAGTTGTAGTAGCGGGACGGCTGCGAACGCGCGCAGCCGTTCCGGCACAGGTCGGGATCGAAGCCCAGCGCCAGGGCGCCGGTGATCGACTGGCAGTCGACGGCATAGGGAACCGTCCAGGCCAGTGCGAGGGCCTGCGTGCGCGGACCGAAATGCGCGCTGAGCGCCGCGGCGAAGCGCTCGAACTCGTCGCGCGACAGCACCGGCTTCACCGGCAGCTCCAGCCGCAGGACCTGCTCCGGCGCGAGCTTGCGGACCGCGATGTAGTGCTCGCCGACCTGCACCGATGCCGGGTCGGCCGTGTTGATCACGACGCCGAGGTCGGCAGCCACCAGCCGCCCGCGCACCGGCGGAACCGGCACCCATCCCGCCGTCCCGCCCTGCGCCGCGGCCGGCAGCGCCGTTGCCAGCGCCAGCGCTGCAACCCCGGCGCAACGGCGCCAAGCCTCCCGGTATGCAGACGCCCTTTCCGCGATGCAAAATCGGTCCATCCTGTCTGCCCGCCCGCCCCGATGCCCACCAAGGACCACCAGACGCCGACCATCCAGGTGCTGGAACGCACGTTCTCGCTACTGGACATGCTGGCGGCCCAGCCCGATCCGGTGTCGCTCAAGGACATCAGCGAGCGCACGGGCCTGCACCCGAGCACCGCACACCGGATCCTCAACGACCTGGCGATCGGCCGCTTCGTCGACCGGCCCGCGCCCGGCACCTACCGCCTCGGCATGCGCCTGCTGGAACTGGGCAACCTCGTGAAGGCGCGCCTGGACGTGCGCGAAGCCGCGCTGGGCCCGATGCGCGAGCTGCACAAGGTGACGCACCAACCGGTGAATCTGTCGATGCGCCAGGGCGACGAGATCGTCTACATCGAGCGCACCTACAGCGAACGCTCGGGCATGCAGGTGGTCCGCGCGGTGGGCGGACGCGCCCCGCTGCACCTGACCTCGGTCGGCAAGCTCTTCCTGGCGCACGACGACCCGGCCCGCGTGCGTGCCTATGCCACGCGCACCGGCCTCACCGGCCACACGCGCAACAGCATCACCGACCTGGCCCGGCTCGAGCGCGAGCTGGCCGCCGTGCGCTCCAGCGGCGTGGCCCGCGACGACGAGGAACTGGAACTGGGCGTGCGTTGCATGGCCGCCGGCGTCTTCGACGACCAGGGCAAGCTGCTGGCGGGGCTGTCGGTCTCGGCGCCTGCCGACCGGCTCGAGGAGAGCTGGCTGGAACGCGTGAAAGGCACCGCGACCCAGATCTCGGGCGCGCTGGGCTACCGGGGTTGATCGGCGGCGACGGCCGGAGCGGCCACCGCCGCCGGGACCATGGGTGCGGTCGCCAGCCAGTGACGGATGCGCTCGGCATCGCCGATGCGCGAGTACTTCCCGGCGGAGTCGAGCAGCACCATGATGAGCTTGCGGCCCGCGAGCTGGGCCTGCATCACCAGGCAGCGACCGGCGGCACTGATGTAGCCGGTCTTCTGCAGGCCGATCTCCCATTCGGGGTTGCGCACCAGGCCGTTGGTGTTGCTGAACTGCACCTGGCGGCGGCCCACCGGCACCAGCGCGTGCTGCGAGGTGGACAGTTCGCGCAGCACCGGGTGCTCGTACGCGGCGCGTACCAGGCGCGCGAGGTCCTGGGCGCTGGACTGGTTGCTGCTGGACAGGCCCGTCGGCTCGACGTAGCGCGTGTCGTTCATGCCGAGCGCCTGTGCCTTGGCGTTCATCAGCTCGACGAAGTGCGTCGAGCCACCCGGATAGGTGCGGCCCAGCACGTGCGCGGCGCGGTTCTCGGACGCCATCAGGGCCAGGTGCAGCATCTCGCCGCGCGTCAATTGCGTGCCCACCTTCAGGCGCGACTTGCTGCCGGCGGTGGCATCCACGTCATCCTGGGTGACGGTGAGCGTCTCGTCGGCGGACAGGCCGGCCTCGGTGACCACCAGCGCGGTCATCAGCTTCGTGATCGACGCGATCGGCAGCACGGCGCCCGGGTTCTTGCTGAACAGGACCTCGTCGGTTTCCTGATCCACCACCAGGGCGACGCTGCTCTTCAGGTCGAGCGCGTCTTCGGTCTTCTGCAGGCCCGCCAGATGGCCGTAGGACGGAATGGCCGGCACGATGCGCGCGGCGGCCCTGCGCTTCGTCGACCTCACGGGAGCCTTGGCCAGCGTCTTGGTGACCTTCGTCTTGCGGACCTTGGTGGTGTCGGCCGCGGTGGCGGCACGGGCCGCATCGACCGGCGCTGCGAGCAGGCTGGTGCCGAGCAAGGCGGCAAACAGCCAGACGATCCCAACTTGTTTCATGTAGCGCACTGGACAAACCCCGCCAACTCGGCCCGTGCCGAAGTGTAGGGCACGTGAAAAACCCGCACAAGATCAACCGCTTGCGTGTTTTTCCTCAAGTGCCCCGTTGAATGCGGACCATGTAACGGCGGCCTGCCGGCGCCAAACTACCCCTGCGCAGCCACTCTTTCGGCCTTGCTGTGCAGTTTGTTGAGGGCCGATAGGTAAGCCTTTGCAGACGCCACCACGATGTCCGGGTCCGCACCGACCCCGTTGACCACCCGGCCTCCGTGTTGCAGCCGGACGGTGACTTCGCCCTGGGATTCTGTGCTGCCCGACGTGATGGCATTCACCGAGTACAGGACCATTTCCGCGCCACTTTTCACCTTCGACTCGATCGCCTTCAGGCTCGCATCGACCGGCCCGTTACCATCACTTTCGGTGTGATGCTCCACGTTACCGGCGGCAAAGGAAACCGCAGCGTGCGGACGCTCGCCGGTCTCCGAGCGCTGGGCCAGGGACAGCAGCCGGTAGTGCTCGTGCTCCGGCGTGACGCTCTCGTCGCTGACCAGCGCGATGATGTCCTCGTCGAAGATCTCGCTCTTGCGATCGGCCAGGTCCTTGAAGCGCGCGAACGCTGCGTTGATCTCGCCCTCGCTTTCCATCTGCACGCCCAGTTCCTGAAGGCGCTGCTTGAAGGCGTTGCGACCGGACAGCTTGCCGAGCACGATCTTGTTGGCCGTCCAGCCCACGTCCTCGGCACGCATGATCTCGTAGGTGTCGCGCGCCTTCAGCACGCCGTCCTGGTGGATGCCGCTGGCATGCGCGAAGGCGTTTGCGCCCACCACGGCCTTGTTCGGCTGCACCACGAAGCCGGTGGTCTGGCTGACCATGCGCGAAGCCGGAACGATCTGCGAGGCATCGACGCCCAGCGTGAGGCCGAAGTAGTCGCGCCGCGTGCGCACGGCCATCACCACCTCTTCCAGGCTGCAGTTGCCGGCGCGCTCCCCCAGTCCGTTGATCGTGCACTCCACCTGGCGCGCGCCGCCGATCTTCACGCCGGCCAGCGAGTTCGCCACCGCCATCCCCAGGTCGTTGTGGCAGTGCACGCTCCACACCGCCTTGTCGCTGTTCGGCACGCGCTCGCGCAGGCTGCGGATGAACTGGCCGAAGAGCTCCGGCACCGCATAGCCCACGGTGTCCGGGATGTTGATCGTCGTCGCGCCCTCGGCGATCACGCTCTCCAGCACGCGGGCCAGGAAGTCCGGGTCGCTGCGGTAGCCGTCCTCGGGCGAGAACTCGATGTCGTCGCGCAGGTTGCGGGCGAAGCGCACGGCCAGCTTCGCCTGCTCGTGCACCTGCTCCGGCGTCATGCGCAGCTTCTTCTCCATGTGCAGCGCCGAGGTCGCGATGAACGTGTGGATGCGCGCCCGCTGCGCGCCCTTCAGCGCCTCGGCCGCACGCGCGATGTCGCGGTCGTTGGCGCGCGCCAGCGAGCACACGGTGCTCTCGCGGATCGCCTCGGCGATCGCCTTCACGGCGTCGAAGTCGCCATTGCTGGATGCCGCGAAGCCGGCCTCGATGACGTCGACCTTCAGGCGCTCGAGTTGGCGCGCGATGCGCAGCTTCTCCTCGCGCGTCATCGACGCGCCCGGACTCTGTTCGCCGTCGCGCAGCGTGGTGTCGAAGATGATGAGCTTGTCGGTCGTCACGGCTGCACTCCTGCGGTTTCTGCGATCTCGTTCAAGGCGACACCGGCGCGCACCAGGCCGCACAGCACGGCCTTCATCGACGCGGTGACGATGTTGGCGTCGATGCCCACGCCGAACAGCGTGCGTTCGCCGACACGCAGTTCGAGGTAGGCCGCCGCGCGAGCCTGAGCCCCTTCGCCGATGGCGTGCTCATGGTAGTCCAGCACGCGCAGCGGCACGCCCGTGGCGCGGGCCAGGCCGTCGACGAAGGCGTCGACCGGCCCGTTGCCGGCGCCGTCGAGTTCCAGCGCACGGGCCAGGACATGCACGCGCGCCTGCACCGCCACCGCGCCGTCGGTGCGCTCGCCGATGCGCATCTGCTCGACACGCGGCGGCTGGGCCAGGCGGTACTCGCGCTCGAAGATGCGCCAGATGTCGGCCGCGGTCTGCTCCTGCCCGCTGGCGTCCATGACCGCCTGCACCGCGGCGCTGAACTCGATCTGCAGCCGGCGCGGCAGTTCCAGGCCGTATTCGCTTTCCAGCAGGTAGCTGATGCCGCCCTTGCCCGACTGGCTGTTGACGCGGATCACCGCGTCGTAGCTGCGGCCCAGGTCCTTCGGGTCGATGGGCAGGTAGGGCATGTCCCAGATATCGCCGTCGCGCCGTGCCGCGAAGGCCTTCTTGATCGCGTCCTGGTGCGAGCCGGAGAACGAGGTGTAGACCAGGTCGCCGACGTACGGATGCCGCGGATGCACCGGCAGCTGGTTGCAGTGTTCGACGCAGCGGCGCACCTCGTCGATGTCGCTGAAGTCCAGGCCCGGCGCGACACCTTGCGTGTAGAGGTTCAGCGCGATGTTGACGAGGTCGACGTTGCCGGTGCGCTCGCCGTTGCCGAACAGGCAGCCCTCGATGCGGTCGCAGCCGGCCATCAGCGCGAACTCGCCGGCGGCAGTGCCGGTGCCGCGGTCGTTGTGCGGGTGCACGCTGAGCACGATCGAATCCCGGCGCGCCAGGTGGCGGTGCATCCACTCCACCATGTCGGCAAAGATGTTCGGCGTGCTGTGCTCCACCGTCGAAGGCAGGTTCACGATGCATTTGCGCGAAGGGGTCGGCTGCCAGACGGCGGTGACCGCATCGACCACACGCTTGCTGAACCCGAGTTCGGTGCCGGAGAACATCTCGGGCGAGTATTGGAAGGTCCAGTCGGTGCCCGGCTGGCTCGCCGCCCGCTCGGCCACCATGCGCGCGTGCGTAGTGGCGAGTTCCACGATGCCGTCCTCGTCGAGACCGAGCACCACGCGCCGCATCACGGGCGCCGTGGCGTTGTAAAGGTGCACGATGGCGCGCGGCGCGCCCCTCAACGCCTCGAAGGTGCGCTCGATCAGGTGGTCGCGTGCCTGCGTCAGCACCTGGATCGTCACGTCCGAAGGAATCAGGTCCCGCTCGATCAGCAGCCGCACGAAGTCGAAGTCGGCCTGCGAGGCCGAGGGAAAGCCGACCTCGATCTCCTTGAAGCCGATCCTGACCAGCGTCTGGAACATCCGCAGCTTGCGCGCCGGGTCCATCGGTTCGATCAGCGCCTGGTTGCCGTCGCGCAGGTCGACGCTGCACCAGACGGGCGGACGGCTCAGAACCGCATCGGGCCAGGTGCGTCCGGCCAGGCGCACGGGCGCGAAGGGGCGGTACTTGACGGCGGGGTCGGGCAACATCGGCATCGGAGTTCTCCTGGAGGTTGTCGCACGCAGCCCGGTTGTCGACTTGCACCGGCCAAGACAAACGGCCCGCTGCGTTGCGCTGGCGGGCCGTTGATCGGGGAAAAGGTTCGGACGAAAACGATCAGCGCACCCGCAGGTCTCCTAGCAGGGCTAGCGCGATGAAGCGGCTGATCGAGAACATCGGATCAATATAGCACGCGCTGGCGGCGTGTCGGGCCGAGGTGATCACTGATGCAGCCCCTTTTCTTCGGGCTCGTCGGTGGAGATCGCGATCACGCTGGTGGGCCGGCCCTTCGCGCGGCGCCAGGCGTAGACCGCGTAGCCCGACAGGCCGTAGATGCAGAACAGGCCGAACAGCACACGGGGCGGATCGAGGGCCACCAACGCGATGCCGAGCGCGATGCAGACGATCACGATGAAGGGCACCGTGCGCCGGCCGCCCACCACCTTGAAGCTGTAGAACGGCGCGTTGGTCACCATCGAGAGGCCAGCGAACAGCGTGACACCGAAGGCCACCCAGGCCAGCCAGTCAATCTGCGAAGCGTGCTTGAAGCCGGCGTCGTCCATCACCCACACCAGGCCGATCACGATGGCGGCCGCGGCCGGGCTCGGCAGGCCCTGGAAGAAGCGCTTGTCGACGACACCGATGTTGACGTTGAAGCGGGCCAGCCGCAGCGCGGCGCCGGCGATGTAGACGAAGGCCGGGATCCAACCGGCCTTGCCCATGTCCTTGAGCGCCCAGATGTAGACGATGAGCGCCGGAGCCGCGCCGAAGCTCACCATGTCCGACAGGCTGTCCATCTGCTCGCCGAAGGCACTCTGCGCGTTGGTCATGCGCGCGACGCGGCCATCCAGGCTGTCCAGCACCGCGGCGCAAAAGATGGCGATGCAGGCCGCTTCGAAGCGGCCGTTCATCGCCATCACGATGCCGTAGAAGCCCGAGAACAGCGCCGCCAGCGTGATGGCGTTGGGCAACACGTAGATGCCCTTGCGCCGCGGCCGCGGCGGCTCGGGCTGCTCCACCAACTCTTCGTCGTTCATGGGGCGCGAGGATAGCGCGCCCGCCGTACACAACGGCTGCCTCAGTTGCGGCTGCGATCGACCAGCTTGTTGGCCTTGATCCACGGCATCATCGCGCGCAGCTTCTCGCCCACCACTTCGATCGAGTGTTCAGCCATGAGGCGGCGGCGGCTCAGCAGCGTCGGCGCGCCGGCACGGTTCTCGAGGATGAAGCTCTTCGCGTACTCGCCGGTCTGGATGTCGCGCAGCACCTGCTTCATCACCTGCTTGGTCTCGTCGGTGACGATGCGCGGGCCGGTGACGTACTCGCCGTACTCGGCGTTGTTGCTGATCGAGTAGTTCATGTTCGCGATGCCGCCCTCGTAGATGAGGTCGACGATCAGCTTCAGCTCGTGCAGGCACTCGAAGTAGGCCATCTCGGGCGCGTAGCCGGCTTCCACCAGCGTCTCGTAGCCCGCCTTGATGAGCTCCACCGTGCCGCCGCAGAGCACCGCCTGCTCGCCGAACAGGTCGGTCTCGGTTTCCTCGCGGAAGTTGGTCTCGATGATGCCGGCCTTGCCGCCGCCGTTGGCCGCGGCGTAGCTGAGCGCCAGGTCGCGCGCCTTGCCGCTCTTGTCGGCATGCACGGCGATCAGGTGCGGCACGCCGCCGCCCTGCGTGTAGGTGTTGCGCACCGTGTGGCCCGGGGCCTTGGGCGCCACCATCCACACATCGAGGTCGTCGCGCGGGATCACCTGCCCGTAGTGCACGTTGAAGCCGTGCGCGAACGCCAGCGACGCGCCCTTGCGGATGTAGGGCTCGACGTCGTTCTTGTAGACCGCGCCGATCTGCTCGTCGGGCAGCAGGATCATCACGACGTCGGCTTCCTTCACCGCGTCGGACACCTCGGCCACCTTCAGCCCGGCCTTCTCGACCTTGCCCCAGCTGGCGCCGCCCTTGCGCAGGCCCACGGTGACCTTGCAGCCGCTGTCGTTGAGGTTCTGCGCGTGCGCGTGGCCTTGCGAGCCGTAGCCGATGATGGTGACGTTCTTGCCCTTGATCAGGCTCAGGTCGGCGTCCTTGTCGTAGTAGACCTTCATGGTTCTCTCCAGTGGAATCAAACGCGCAGGATGCGCTCGCCGCGCCCGATGCCGCTGGCACCGGTACGCACGGTTTCTAGGATGGCCGCCCGGTCGATGGCGACCAGGAAGGCGTCGAGCTTCTCGGAATCGCCGGTCAGCTCGATGGTGTAGCTCTTTTCGGTGACGTCGATGATGCGGCCGCGGAAGATCTCGGCCATGCGCTTCATCTCCTCGCGTTCCTTGCCGACGGCGCGCACCTTCAGCAGCATCAGCTCGCGTTCGGTGAAGCTGCCTTCGGTGAGGTCGACGACCTTCACCACCTCGATCAGCCGGTTCAGGTGCTTGGTGATCTGCTCGATCACCTCGTCGCTGCCGGTGGTGACGATGGTCATGCGCGAGAGGCTCGAGTCCTCCGTCGGCGCCACCGTCAGGCTTTCGATGTTGTAGCCGCGCGCGCTGAACAGCGCGACCACGCGGGACAGTGCGCCCGGCTCGTTCTCGAGCAGCACCGCGATGATGTGTTTCATGGGTTGGTCTCGTTTCCTGACGCGCTCTTCAGGCTTCGGGGCGGTAACCCCGGGCCCTTGGCCACGCGGATAGAGGTTGAGTCGGATGGGGCCGGCGGCGCCGGCCCCGCGTCAATCGCGGCTCAGAGGTCTTCCGACCCGAGCAGCATCTCGGTGATGCCCTTGCCCGCCTGCACCATCGGCCACACGTTTTCGGTGGGGTCGGTGCGGACGTCCAGGAACACCGTCCGGTCCTTCAGGCGGATCGCCTCCTTCAGCGCGCCTTCCACGTCGGCCGGCTTCTCCACCTTCAGCCCGACGTGGCCGTAGGCCTCGGCGAGCTTCACGAAGTCGGGCAGCGCGTCCATGTAGCTGTGCGAGTAGCGACCGCCGTAATCCAGCTCCTGCCACTGCCGCACCATGCCGAGATAGCGGTTGTTGAGGCTGACGATCTTGACCGGCGTCTTGTACTGCAGGCAGGTCGACAGCTCCTGGATGCACATCTGGATGCTGCCTTCGCCGGTGATGCAGAAGACGTCGCTGTCGGGCTTCGCGAGCTTGATGCCCATCGCGTAGGGCAGGCCCACGCCCATCGTGCCCAGGCCGCCGGAGTTGATCCAGCGCCGCGGTTCCTCGAAGCGGTAGAACTGCGCGGCCCACATCTGGTGCTGGCCGACATCGCTGGTGATGTAGGTGTCGCGATCCTTCGTGAGCTGCCACAGCTTCTCGACCACCATCTGCGGCTTGATCACCTCGCTGCTGTTCTTGTAGCTGAGGCACTCGCGCTTGCGCCACTCGTTGATCTGGCTCCACCAGGCATTGATGGCCGCGCTGTCGGGCCGTGCCTGCGCTTCCTTGATCTGCGCGATCAGTTCCTGCAGCACGTCCTTCACGTCGCCGACGATCGGGATGTCGACCTTGACGCGCTTGCTGATGCTCGAAGGATCGATGTCGACGTGGATGATCTTGCGCTCCACCGACGAGAAGTGCTTCGGGTTGCCGATCACGCGATCATCGAAGCGCGCACCGACGGCCAGCAGGACGTCGCAGTTCTGCATCGTCATGTTGGCTTCGTAGGTGCCGTGCATGCCCAGCATGCCCAGGAACTTCGGATCGCTGGCAGCGGTGGCGCCCAGCCCCATCAGCGTGTTGGTGCAGGGGAAGCCGAGCAGATCGGTGAGCTGGCGCAGTTCGGCCGAAGCCTCGCCCAGGATGACGCCGCCGCCGCTGTAGATGTAGGGCCGCCTGGCCTGCAGCAGCAGCTGCACGGCCTTGCGGATCTGGCCGCCGTGGCCCTTGCGCACCGGGTTGTACGAGCGCATCTCCACGCGATCGGGGTAGTGGAACGGCGCCGTCTTCAGCGACACGTCCTTCGGGATGTCCACCACCACCGGACCGGGGCGCCCGGTGCGCGCGATGTGGAAGGCCTTCTTCATCGTCAGCGCCAGGTCGCGCACGTCCTTGACGAGGAAGTTGTGCTTCACGATCGGGCGAGTGATGCCCACCGTGTCGCACTCCTGGAAGGCGTCCAGGCCGATGGCGGGTGTGGGCACCTGGCCGGTGACGATCACCATCGGGATCGAATCCATGTAGGCGGTCGCGATGCCGGTCACGGCATTCGTGACGCCAGGGCCGCTGGTGACCAGCGCGACGCCCACCTCGCCGGTGGCCCGCGCGTAGCCGTCGGCGGCGTGGATGGCCGCCTGTTCGTGGCGCACCAGCACGTGTTCGATGCTGTTCTGCTTGTACAGCGCGTCGTAGATGTACAACACCGCCCCGCCGGGATAGCCCCAGAGGAACTTGACGCCCTCGGCCTGCAGGCAGCGAACGAGGATCTCGGACCCGTTGGGGTCTGATTGGGTGGTTTGGGGAGAAGAAGGCGGCGCCATGGTGGCGCGCTTGACTTCCGCGGCAGACAAGTCCATTTGGAACCTCTGAGGTTTTCTCTGACGAAAATCCATCGGTGCACCTCCCGCGAGCCCTTGTGAGGCCGGTTCGGTGCCTGCGCGGTCAAAAATCCGCCGTCGGGGTCTGACGGCCGGGCTTAGGACCCTGAGACACGTTTTGCGAAGCACTCGATTATGCACTGCGATTGCTGCAGTGCGGCGCAAACGGGCGGCTTCGTTGTGGTGCGGTGTGATAATCGCGCCCGCCCAAAACCGGGCTACGACCGTCCATCGCGTTGGCCACCGACAAAGAACTGTCCGACTTCCTGAAGAGCGTCGAGAAGCGGGCCTTCAAGCGCACGGTCTACGCGGTGCGCAGCGACGATGCCGCCCTGGACATCGTGCAGGACGCCATGATCCGCCTGGCCGAGAAGTACGCCGACCGGCCGGCGGCGGAACTGCCGCTGGTGTTCCAGCGCATCCTGTCGAACGCCACGATGGACTGGTTCCGCCGCGAGAAGGTGCGCGGCGCGGTGATGCAGAACCTGTCGGACTTCGAAGGTGACGACGGCGAGGAATTCGACCTGCTCGAAACCCTTCACGCGCTGGAAGATACGCTGGGCACGGAGAGCGCATCCGACGCGGTTTCACGGGCACAGATCCTGCAAATGATCGATGTGGAGGTCGCGGGACTGCCGGCACGTCAACGGGAAGCCTTCCTGCTTCGTTACTGGGAGGAATTTGATGTGTCAGAAACAGCAGCCGTGATGGGTTGCTCTGAGGGCAGTGTGAAGACACATTGCTCCAGGGCCGTGCACGCGTTGGCGAAGGCGCTCAAGGCCAAGGGAATAACCATATGACCAGCACGACGACGAGCCCCCGCACCGACCGCCGCGTCGTCGAAGCCCGCCTGGGGTTCCGGCTGGCGTCGGCGCTCTCCGCACCGAGCCTGTCGCACGACGTCAGCGAACGCCTGCGCGTGGCGCGCGAGCAGGCACTGGCGCGCGCGCGCGAGGTGCGCCGCGCCGCGCCCGTCGCAGCGGGCGCCCCGCTGGTGGCCCTTACCGGCCACGGCGCCGGCCTGCTGGGCGGTTTCGTGCCCTGGTGGCAGCGTGTCGCCTCCGTGCTCCCGCTGATCGTGCTGGTGGCTGGCCTCGTGGCCATCGACCAGTACGCGATGCGCGAGCAGGTGATGACCGCCGCCGACATCGACGCGCAGATCCTGTCCGACGACCTGCCCCCGGCCGCTTACAGCGACCCTGGCTTCGCCGAGTTCCTGCGCAACGGTCCCGAACCGTGACCCGGCTGCGCCTGCCTCTGCTGGCCGGCACTGCGCTGCTGGTCCTGAGCCTGGGTGCGCTGGCGCAGGCTGCGGTCGACAAGGCCCCCGCCTGGGCGTCGCTGACCCCCGCGCAGCAGCAGGCGCTGGCGCCGTTGCAGCGCGAATGGCCGGCGATCGACGGCACGCGCAAGCAGAAGTGGCTGGAAGTGGCGGCCAAGTTCCCGCGCATGCCGGCCGATGAGCGCCAGCGCGTGCAGGCGCGCATGGCCGAGTGGGCCCGCATGACGCCGACCGAGCGCGCCGGGGCCCGCATGCAGTACCAGGAAGCCAAGCGCGTGCCCGCCGAGGAACGGCAGGCGAAGTGGCAGGCCTACCAGGCCCTGACGCCGGAAGAGCGCAGTTCGCTCGCGCGCCGGGCCAAGCCGGCGGCCAAGGCGGCCTCGGGTGCGGACGTTTCGAAGTCGCGCGCCCTCGCCGACTCGGGCACCAACGGCAGCGTGAAGCGCAACGTCGTCGTCACCACCGGTGCCGCGCCGCCGACGCGCGTGGTGGCGCCGACCGTGGTGCAGGCGCGGCCAGGCGCCACCACCACGTCGATCACCAAGCGCGCCTCGCCTCCGCTGCACCACCAGGCCGGCCTGCCGAAGATCGCGGCCACGCCCGGCTTCGTCGATCCGGCCACGCTGTTGCCGCGCAGGGGCCCCCAGGGCGCCGGTGCGCGCGCGGCGGCTTCCGCAGACCCGGCCGAGCAGCCGTGACGGCGGCGCCCTCGGCGCCGGCCGTTCCCATCACCGAAGTCCTCGAACTGCCCGTCCCGGGCATCCGGCGGCGCCTGGCCTGTTTCCTCTACGAAGGCGTGCTGCTGTTCGGGGTGTGGATGGCCGTCGGCCTCGTCTACGGCGTGCTGACGCGCCAGACGCATGCCCTCAGCGGCCGCCACGGCCTGCAGGCGGTGATGTTCGTGGCACTCGGCGTCTACTTCGTCTACTTCTGGACCCGCTCGGGCCAGACGCTGGCGATGCAGACCTGGCACATCCGTCTCGTCACGCGCAGCGGCGGCCGTGTGTCGCGGGTGCGCGCCGCCTGTCGCTACCTGCTGGCCTGGCTGTGGTTCCTGCCGGCGCTGGCGGGCTGGTGGCTCAGCGGGCTCAGCGTGGGCGGCGCCACGTTCTTCGCGCTGACGATCGGCGTGTTCACCTATGCCGCGCTGGCGCGCCTGCATCCCGACCGCCAGTTTTGGCACGATGCGGTCTGCGGCACGCGACTCGTCACCTGGCGTCCCGCCAAACCATGAACATCGTTGCGAACGGCATGAAGCTCAGCGTCTGCGTCTACTGCGGGTCGCGCCATGGCGCGAA
Organism: Rubrivivax sp.; assembly: GCA_044226255.1. GTDB lineage: Bacteria > Pseudomonadota > Gammaproteobacteria > Burkholderiales > Burkholderiaceae_C > Rubrivivax. The sequence continues at coordinate 59,895 of JBGAHJ010000009.1, read as the reverse complement.
GCCTGCCTACCAAGCGGCCGCTCGGGCGCTCGGCGCCGCCATCGGCGCGCGCGGTTGGCAACTGGTCTACGGCGGCGGCAAGGTCGGCCTGATGGGCGAAGTGGCCGACGCCGTGCTGGCGGCGGGTGGCCGGGTCGTCGGCGTGATTCCGGAAACCCTGAAGAAGCGCGAGGTGGGTCACGCCGGTCTGCACGAACTGCACGTGGTGCAGACCATGCACGAGCGCAAGCAGATGATGGCCGAGCGTGCGGACCTCTTCATTGCGCTGCCGGGCGGCATCGGCACGCTCGAGGAACTGTACGAGGTATGGACGTGGCGCCAGCTCGCGTACCACGACAAGCCGATCGGCCTGCTGAACACCGAGGGCTACTATGACGCGCTGCTGCGCTTCATGGCCCACACGGTCTCGGAAGGCTTCCTCTCGCCGGAGCAGCAGCAGGTGCTGCAGGTGGGCGAGCAGCCCGAAGCGTTGCTCGATGCACTGACCACGCTGGCGCGCGGCGCGGGCGAGCCCGACGACTACACGCGCATCTGATCCGGTCCGATCAGATCGCCGCTTCGTCGGCCTCACCGGTGCGGATGCGCACCACCTGCTCGACCGAAGTCACGAATATCTTGCCGTCGCCGATCTTGCCGGTCTTCGCGGCCTTCACGATGGCGTCGATGCAGCGTTCGACGTCGTCGTTCTTCACCACCACCTCGACCTTCACCTTCGGCAGGAAGTCGACCACGTACTCCGCGCCGCGGTAGAGCTCGGTGTGGCCCTTCTGCCGGCCGAAGCCCTTCACCTCGGTGACCGTGAGACCGGAGACGCCCACGTCACCCAGCGCCTCGCGCACCTCCTCGAGCTTGAAGGGCTTGATGATGGCGGTGATCTGCTTCATGGCGGGCTCCGGAGGGGAAGAGTCGACTGGGATTGATTTAAGCACGGAACCTGGACGTGATGGGGTAGCGCCAGTCGCGCCCGAAAGCCCTGTGCGTGATGCGGATGCCCACCGGCGCCTGGCGCCGCTTGTACTCGTTGAGCTTGATCAGCCGCGTCACGCGCTCGACGTCGGCACGTGCATAACCGGCGGCCACGATCTCCTCGATGCCCTGGTCCTCTTCCATGTAGCGCGCCAGGATCGCGTCGAGCACGTCGTACGGCGGCAGGCTGTCCTGGTCGGTCTGGTTGGGACGCAGTTCGGCCGAGGGCGCGCGGGTGATGATGCGTTCCGGGATCACGGGCCCGGTGCTGCCATCGGCGCGCCGCACCGGCTGGCGGTTCTTCCACTCGGCCAGGCGGTAGACGAGGGTCTTGGCCACGTCCTTGATCACCGCGAAACCGCCGGCCATGTCGCCGTAGAGCGTGCAGTAGCCGGTGGCCATCTCGCTCTTGTTGCCCGTGGTCAGCACGATGGCGCCGGTCTTGTTCGACAGCGCCATCAGCAGCGTGCCGCGGATGCGCGCCTGCAGGTTTTCTTCCGTCGCGTCTTCGGCCAGCCCCGCGAACTGCCCGGCCAGGCTGGCGCGGAAGGCGTCGAACATCGGTGCGATGGCGATCTCGTCGTAGCGCACGCCGAGCCGCGTGGCCATCTCGCGCGCGTCGAGCCAAGAGATGTCCGCGGTGTAGGGCGACGGCATCATCACGGCGCGCACGCGGTCGGCGCCGAGCGCGTCCACCGCGATGGCCAGCACCAGCGCCGAGTCGATGCCGCCCGAGAGCCCGATGATCGCGCCCGGGAAGCCGTTCTTGCCCAGGTAGTCGCGCACGCCGGCCACCAGCGCGGCCCAGGCCTGCGCCTCGGGCTCGGGCACCGGCGCGACCGGGCCGCGCGCGACGCCGGCGGCGTCCACGTCCAGCACCAGCAGCGCGGCCTCGAAGGCAGGGGCCCGTGCCGTCACCGCGCCCGTGGCATCGAGGGCGAACGAAGCGCCGTCGAACACCACTTCGTCCTGCCCGCCCACCAGGTGCGCGTACAGCAGCGGCCGGCCGGCGGCCCGCGCGCGCTCGGCCATGCGCCGCTCGCGCTCGTCGGCCTTGTCGATGTGGAAGGGCGAGGCGTTCAGCACGCACAGCAGCTGCGCGCCGGCGTCCACCGCCGCGCGGGCCGGCTCGTCGAACCAGGCGTCCTCGCAGATCAGCACGCCCACCTTCACGCCGCCCACCTCCACCACCAGCGGGCCGAAGCCGGCGTCGCGGCCCGACGCGAAGTAGCGCCGCTCGTCGAACACCTGGTAGTTGGGCAGCTCGCGCTTGCAGTAGGTGCCGATCACGCGACCCCCTGCCAGCACCGAGGCCGCATTGAAGCGCTTCTGCACCGCCAGCGACTTCGACCTAACATCGCCGCGCTCGCCGAACTGGTGCGGGTGGCCGACGATCAGGTGCAGGCCGGGGCAGTCGGCGAGTTCGGCCGCCAGCGAGGCCAGCGTGTCGGCGCAGCCCTGCATGAAGGCGGGGCGCAGCAGCAGGTCTTCGGGCGGATAGCCGGTCAGCGCCAGCTCGGGCGCCACCACCAGCGTGGCGCCCTGCGCGTGGGCGTCGCGTGCGGCGGCGGCCAGCAGGCGGGCGTTGCCGGCAAGGTCGCCGACGGTGGGATTGATCTGCGCCAGCGCGGCTTTCATGCACTCACTTCCAGGGGATACGGGCTCGAATGTCGCAAGGGCAGCACATCGAAGACGAGGGCTATCTTATCGGGCTCCACCGCGACCCCGCGGCCATCGCCGCCGATGCCTGGAACGCGCTGCTGGCCTCGCAGGCGGCGCCCACGCCGTTCATGCGCCACGAGTACCTCGCGGCGCTGCACCGGTCGCAGAGCGCGGTGCCCGACACCGGCTGGGCCGCCCAGTTCGTGACGCTGACGCGCGACGGCGTGTTGCAGGCCGCGACGCCGCTGTACCTGAAGAGCCACTCGTACGGCGAGTACGTGTTCGACTGGGCCTGGGCCGACGCCTACCGCCGACACGGCCTGCGCTACTACCCGAAGCTGCTGGGCGCCGTGCCGTTCACGCCGGTGCCGGGCTCGCGCCTGCTGGCGCGCGATGCGCCCGCGCGCGCGGCGCTGCTGCGCGTGATCGAGCGCGTGCTGCGCGAAGGCGAGCTGTCGTCGGGTCACGTGCTGTTCGGCGACGCGGCCGACCGGCAGGCCTTCGAGCAGGCCGGCTGGATGATCCGCACCGGCGTGCAGTTCCACTGGGAGCAGGATGACGCGCAGCCCATCGCCGACTTCGCCGACCTGCTCGCGCGCATGCAACGCGAGAAGCGCAAGAAGATCCAGCAGGAGCGGCGCCGCGTGGCCGACCAGGGCATCGCCTTCACGGTCCACGAGGGCGCGGCCATCGACGAGCCACTGTGGGACTTCTTCTACCGCTGCTACACCCTCACCTACCAGGCGCACCACAGCACGCCGTACCTGACGCGCGCGTTCTTCGCCGCGATGGCCGGCACCATGGCCCGGCACTGGGTGATGTTCGTCGCCCGCCGCGAGGGCAGGCCCATCGCGGCATCGCTGGTGGCGATCGACCCCGACAGCCGCGCCGCCTGGGGTCGCTACTGGGGTTGCATCGACAGCGTCCCCTGCCTGCACTTCGAGGCCTGCTACTACCAGCCGCTGGCCTGGTGCCTGGCCAACGGCTACCGGCGCTTCGAAGGCGGCGCGCAGGGCGAGCACAAGATGGCGCGCGGGCTGCTGCCCGTGGAGACCTTCTCCGCGCACTGGCTGCGCGATGCGCGCTTCGCCGAAGCGGTGGCCGAGTTCCTGTCCCGCGAAGGCCAGGGCATGGCCGACTACGTCGACGAGTTGCGCGAGCGCAACCCGTTCAAGTCGCCGGCCGGCTGAAGTTCAGCCCTTCTTCTGCGTCTTCGCCCAGGTCTCCATGCCGGCACTGACCTCGGCCCGCGCCGCGTCCGGGCCTTCCCAGCCCAGCACCTTCACCCACTTGCCGGGTTCCAGGTCCTTGTAGTGCTCGAAGAAGTGCTGGATGGTCTTCAGGCGCAGCGGGTTCAGGTCTTCCGGCTTCTTCCACTGCGAGTAGATCGACAGGATCTTGTCGATGGGCACCGCGATCAGCTTGTTGTCGCCGCCGGCCTCGTCGTCCATGCGCAGCATGCCCAGCGGCCGGCAGGTGACCACCACGCCGGGGATCAGCGGCACCGGCGTCATCACCAGCACGTCCACCGGGTCGCCGTCGTCGGCCAGGGTGTTGGGGATGTAGCCGTAATTGCACGGGTAGTGCATCGACGTGGCCATGAAGCGGTCGACGAACAGCGCCCCGGTCTCATGGTCGACCTCGTACTTGATCGGGTCGGCGTTCATCGGGATCTCGATGATCACGTTGAACTCGTCGGGCGCCTTGGCGCCGGGGGTCACGTTGTGCAGGCTCATGGCGTTTTCTGGTGTAGGGTACGACTCCGGGGGAACCCTGATTCTAGGGTTCCAACTTGCCTTCCCCTGACACAGCGCAAGGCCCGGTCAACCCCGCGCCTTGACCGCTGGCAAACCCCAGCAGGGGCTGTCAGGGGCTTCCCGTAGCATCGCGCGCGTCTTGAAAACCGCGCGGCGGCCATGCCCGTTGGCTGGCCGTTGCGACCCGATCAGAAGATCCGAAAGAGGAAGGAGATCCCTCCATGAGCACCATGATGGCTCTGTACGTGGCGCTGGCCTGCGGTTTGGCCGCCGTCGCGTATGGGTTCGTGCAACGCAGCTGGATCCTGAGCCAGGATGCCGGCAACGCACGCATGCAAGAGATAGCCAGCGCCATCCAGCAGGGCGCGGCGGCGTACCTGGCACGGCAGTACAAGACCATCGGCATCGTCGGCGTGGTGCTGGCCGTGCTGATCTTCTTCTTCCTCGGTAGCACCACCGCCGCCGGCTTCGTGATCGGCGCCGTGCTGTCGGGCGCCTGCGGCTTCATCGGCATGAACGTCTCGGTGCGCGCCAACGTGCGCACCACGCAGGCGGCCACCAAGGGCATCGGGCCCGCGCTGGACGTCGCGTTCAAGGGCGGCGCCATCACCGGCATGCTCGTGGTGGGCCTGGGGCTGCTGGGCGTCGGGCTGTTCTTCATGTACCTGACCGCCGGCGGCAAGGCCGATTCGGCCACCTTGAAGCCCCTGCTCGGCCTGGCCTTCGGCTCCAGCCTGATCTCGATCTTCGCGCGCCTGGGCGGCGGCATCTTCACGAAGGGCGCCGACGTCGGTGCCGACCTGGTGGGCAAGGTCGAGGCCGGCATTCCGGAAGACGACCCGCGCAACCCGGCGGTGATCGCCGACAACGTGGGCGACAACGTCGGCGACTGCGCCGGCATGGCCGCCGACCTGTTCGAGACCTACGCGGTGACGCTGATCGCCACCATGGCACTCGGCGCGCTGATGGTCAGCGCCGCCGGCTCGATGGCTGCCGCGGTCTATCCGCTGCTGCTCGGCGGGGTGTCGATCATCGCGTCGATCGTCGGCTGCAGCTTCGTCAAGGCCAGCCCTGGCATGAAGAACGTGATGCCGGCGCTCTACAAGGGCCTGATCGTCGCCGGCGTCATCTCGCTGATCGCCTTCTACGGCGTCACCGTGGCGCTGTTCCCGAGCGGCCTGGAAGTGTCCGGCAAGAATGTCTCGGCGATGGCGCTGTTCGGCACCTGCGTGATCGGCCTGCTGCTGACCGCGGCGATGGTCTGGATCACCGAGTACTACACCGGCACCCAGTTCAAGCCCGTGCAGCACGTGGCGCAGGCCTCCACCACCGGCCATGGCACCAACGTCATCGCCGGCCTGGGCGTGAGCATGAAGTCGACCGCCTGGCCGGTGATCTTCGTCTGCATGGCCATCGTCAGCGCCTTCTGGATGGCGGGCCTCTACGGCATCGCCATCGCCGCGACCTCGATGCTGAGCATGGCCGGCATCATCGTCGCGCTGGACGCCTACGGCCCCATCACCGACAACGGCGGCGGCATCGCCGAGATGGCCGAGCTGCCCGACAGCGTGCGCGACGTCACCGACCCGCTGGACGCCGTGGGCAACACCACCAAGGCCGTGACCAAGGGCTATGCCATCGGCTCCGCCGGCCTGGCCGCGCTGGTGCTGTTCGCCGACTACACCCACGCGCTGGAAGCGCGCGGCATGCACGTCACCTTCGACCTGTCGAACCACATGGTGATCGTGGGCCTCTTCATCGGCGGCCTGATCCCCTACCTGTTCGGCGCGATGGCGATGGAAGCCGTGGGCCGCGCCGCCGGTTCGGTGGTGGTGGAAGTGCGCCGCCAGTTCCAGGGCGGCGAGATCATGGCCGGCAAGAAGAAGCCGGACTACAGCGCTGCGGTCGACATGCTGACCACGGCCGCCATCAAGGAGATGATCGTCCCGTCGCTGCTGCCGGTGGTGGTGCCCATCATCGTGGGCATGCTGCTCGGCGCCGACGCCCTGGGCGGGCTGCTGATGGGCACCATCGTCACGGGCCTGTTCGTCGGCATCAGCATGTGCACGGGCGGCGGCGCCTGGGACAACGCCAAGAAGCTGATCGAAGAGGGCTTCACCGACAGCGACGGCAAGCTGCACAAGAAGGGCTCCGACGCGCACAAGAGCGCCGTCACCGGCGACACCGTGGGCGATCCGTACAAGGACACCGCCGGCCCGGCCGTGAACCCGCTGATCAAGATCATCAACATCGTGGCGCTGCTGATCGTGCCGCTGCTGCCGATGACCGCCGCCACGAAGCCGGCGGTGGATCACGTGCCGGCTCCGGCCGCGATCTCGACGGTGCAGCCGGCCGCGTCCGAGCCCGCGCCGGCCGCGGCAATGGCGCCGGCCTCGGCCGCATCGCAGTAACGCGGTCCGCCGCTCGCCTGCAAGGCCGCCTCCGGGCGGCCTTTTCTTTTCAGCTCGTGGCGAAGCGCCAGCGGATCTGGTGCGCCACCGTCTCGCCCGGGCGCACGATGCAGCTCGGCTGTGGCCACCCGGGCCGGTTCGGGCTGTCCGGGAAGAACTGCGGCTCCAGCGCGATGCCGGCGCTCGCGGCGAACGGCAGTCCGTCGCGCCCACGCGCCTCGGCCAGGTGCTGGCCGCTGTAGTGCTGCAGGCCGGGCAGCGTGGTGAAGAGCTCCAGCGTCACGCGGCCGTCGGCCGCCACCAGCACGGCCGCCGGCTCGCGGCCTTCGGCGCAGGCCGCCGCCAGCCGCCAGCAGTGGTCGTAGACACGGCCGTCGTCGCCGACGGCGCGGCGCAGGCGGCGGAAGTCGAACGGCGTGCCGGCCACCGGCAGCACCTCGCCCGTGGGGAGCTGGCCGGCATCCACCGGCAGCACCTCGCCGGCGCGGATCTGCAGCTGGTGCTGCGCGATGCCGCGCGCATCGCCATCGAGGTTGAAGTACGCGTGGCTGGTCAGGTTCACGGGGCAGGCGGCGCTGCAGCGTGCCGTCCAGTCGAGCGTGAGTTCGCCGGGGCCGCCGATCGCGTAGCGGGCCTGCACCGTCAGCTCGCCCGGGAAGCCCTGGTCGCCGGCCGGCGACACCAACTCCAACTGCAGCTCGCGCGCCGTGGCCTGCAGCACCTGCCAGCGCCGGCGATGGAAACCGTCCGGCCCGCCGTGCAGCTGGTTCCGCCCTTCGTTGGCCGCCAGGCGGTGCACCACGCCATCGAGCGTGAAGCGGGCACCGGCGATGCGGTTCGCGTAGCGGCCGATCAGCCCGCCGAGATAACCGCCCTCGTGCTGGTGGTCCTGCGGGCGCGCGTGGCCCAGCAGCAGTTCGCGTTCGCCGCCACCGGGCAGGCGCAGGCGGCACGACAGCCAGGTGGCGCCGACATCGGCGAAGGCCGCACGCAGGCCCGCGCCGTCGTCCAGTTCGAAGACCCGGGGCTCCATCGTCGCGGCCTTCAATGCGGTGCGAACGGGAAGCGCGTCGCCTGGTAGGCCGCCAACGGCAGCGGCGGCTTGCGCGCGCCGCGCGGCAGTGCCAGGCCGTTCACGCTCTGGAAGTAGGCCACGCTGGCATCGCGCCACCACTGCGCCTCGACCTTCTGTTGCGCCAGGTGCTGGGCCACGTCGTCGAAGCGCCGTGCGTCGACGAAGGGCCGCACGTGCTGCCAGTCGGCCTGCAGCGCGGCGACGGCCGCCACGCCGCGGTCGTAGCGCGTCACCAGCTCGTGCCACAGCGTGCGCCGGGATGCCATGCGGTGGGTCCACGGCAGGTGGTGGAACCACAGCAGCAGTGCCTCCGGCGTGGTCGACACCGCGCCCCAGCGCGCCGCCAGGCCCGGTGCGTACTGGTCCACCGCGCCACTGCCGCCGGTCGTGCGGTCGAAGCCGATGCCTTGCGCGTCGGCGCGGTGGTAGTAGGTCGGGTTCCACTCGGGCCGCTTCAGCTCGCTCACCCAGGGCCCGGGGCCGTGGTGGTGGCCGGTGTCCATCAGATGGTGCAGCCCGAGCGGCGTCATGTAGTCCACCACCGCCTCGCGCGAGGTCATCAGCATGCGCAGCACCGGCCGCAGCAGCGCCGGCTCGCTGCCGAAGGTCTGCTGCGTCCATTCGGCGGCGATGGCTTCGGCGCTGCCCATCGGGTTCCACGCCAGCCGGCCGTAGGCGTACCAGTTGGCCTGGTCGAAGTGCGAGCCGCTCCAGTTGCGGTCGGCGCCCACGTTGCCCACCGCGGTGATGCCGCCCATCTTCGGCGCCAGCAGCGTCTGCGCCACCGGCGTGCCGGGCTGCGGCCGTTCGGTGTCGGCCTTCAACGCCTCTTCGTACATCGGGCCCAGGTAGGCCAGGTGCGTGGAGAAGCCGAGGTACTCCTTCGTGACCTGGAACTCCATCATCAGCGGCGTGCCCGGCATCGCGCCGAACAGCGGGTGGAAGGGCTCGCGCGGCTGGAAGTCGATGGGCCCGTTCTTCACCTGCACGATGACGTTGGGCGCGAACTGCCCGTCCAGCGGCACGAACTCGTCGTAGGCCTGCAGCGCGCGGTCGCGCGGGTTCTCGGCCGCGTAGACGAACGCCCGCCACAGCAGCAGGCCGCCATGCGGCGCCAGCGCGGCGGCCAGCGCATTGGCGCCGTCGGCGTGGCTGCGGCCGTAGTCCTGTGGCCCCGGCTGGCCTTCGGAATTAGCCTTCACGACGAAACCGCCGAAGTCGGGGATCAGCGCGTAGATCTCGTCGGCCTTGGCCGCCCACCAGCGCCGCACGCCGGCGTCCAGCGGGTCGGCGCTGGGCAGGCCGCCGAGTTCGCGCGGCGACGAGAAACGCACCGCCAGGTACACCTTCTGCCCCCACGGCCGCAGCACGTCGGCCAGCGCCCTCACCTTCTGCAGCCAGGGCGCAGAGAGGATCTCGGGCCTGGCGTTGACGTTGTTCAGCGAGACGCCGTTGATGCCCAGCGAGGCATTGGCGCGCGCGTAGTCGGTGTAGCGGCGGTCGACGATGGCGGGCAGCTTCCACCAGTCCCAGATCGACGCGCCGGCATAGCCGCGCTCGACGCTGCGGTCCAGGTTGTCCCAGTGGTTCAGCAGGCGCAGCGGCAGCGGCGGCGCCGAGCGCTCGTCGATGGCGGCCGGGTCGGCGCCGCAGCCGAGCGCCCGCAGCCAGGCGAACGCGCCGTACAGCAGGCCGCGCTCGCTGTGCGCGGCGATCAGCGTGCGCCGCACGCCGCCCTGCCGCGTGGCGCGCAGCAGATAGCCTTCGTCGCCCAGGTCGTCGAGCGCGCTGGCGCCGAGACCCAGCGCGCGCAGGGCCGCCGCGCTGCGCGGCAGCGCCAGTTGCAGCGCGCCGTTGCCGGCCTGCTTCGCCCGCGGTGGCACCCGGCCCAGCATCGCGCCGAGCGCCCGTTCCAGCTCGCCGGCCGCCGACTGCACCAGTGCCGTCACTTCGCGCGGCAGCACCAGCTGCTGCGCCCAGCGCGCAAGGCGACGGCGCTCGGCCGGTGGCAGCGGGCGGTAGCGCAGCCAGAGTTCGTAACCGTCTTCGTCGGGCGGCAGGGCGGCGGGGCGGGCGCGGCTCATCGGGGCGTCGTCGCTCGGGTGTTTACCGAGGTTCCAGGGCTCGTGATCGTGTTTATGATAGCGCTACCTTTTCTTCCAGTTGCCTCGTGGATTCCCCTGCCAGCCCTGCCCGGCCCGTCTACCGGGACCCTACCGCTACCATTGCCGAGCGCATCGCCGACCTGCTGCCGCGCCTGAGCCTCGACGAGAAGGTGGCCCAGGTCCTCACGCTGTGGGATGGCAAGGGCGCGCTGCTCGACGACCGGCGGCAGCTGGTGCCCGAGCGCCTGGCCGCCGCCTACCCGCACGGCATCGGCCAGGTCGCGCGGCCGGCCGATTCGAAGGGCGAAGGCGTCAACAGCGCGGTCGACGGCCGCGGCGTGCGGGCCACCGTCGAGCTCGTCAACGCGTACCAGCAGCATGCGCGCCAGCACACGCGGCACGGCATCCCGGTGCTCTTCCATGAAGAAGGCCTGCACGGCTACGCCGCGCCCGGGGCCACCAGCTTCCCGCAGGCCCTGGCCCAGGCCCAGGCCTGGGACCGCGACCTGGTGCGCGACTGCAACGCCGTCACCGCGCGCGAGATGCGCGCCCGTGGCGTGCACCTGGCGCTGACCCCGGTGCTCGACATCGCGCGCGACCCGCGCTGGGGCCGCATCGAGGAGACCTTCGGCGAAGACCCCTACCTCGTCACCGAGCTCGGCATCGCCGCGGTGCAGGGGCTGCAGGGCGACGGCGAGCGCCTGGCGCCGCACAAGGTCTACGCCACGCTGAAGCACCTGGCCGGCCACGGCGATCCCGAAGGCGGCCTCAACGTGGGCCCGGCGCCGATCGCCGAGCGCGAACTGCGCGAAGCCTTCCTGCCGCCCTTCGAGGCCGCGGTGAAGCGTGCCGGCGCGCGCGTGGTGATGGCCTCGTACAACGAGATCGACGGCCTGCCTTCGCACGCCAACCCCTGGCTGCTCAACGAGGTGCTGCGCGGCGAGTGGGGCTTCCAGGGCGCGGTGGTCGGCGACTACTTCGCGGTCGACCAGCTGCAGACCCTGCACCAGCTGGCCGGCAGCCTGCAGGACGCGGCCGTGCTGGCGCTGCAGGCCGGCGTCGACAGCGACCTGCCGAACGGCGCCTCGTACGCGCACCTGAAGCAGGCGGTGGAAGCCGGCCAGGTGCCGCTGGCGCTGCTGGACCAGGCGGTGGCGCGCCTGCTCGACCTGAAGTTCCGCGCCGGCCTCTTCGACGAAGGGCCTGTCGACCCGGCCGCCGCCGAAGCGCTGACACACGACGCCGCGGCCCAGGCGCTGGCGCTGAGCAGCGCCGAACGCTGCATCGTGCTGCTGAAGAACAGCGGCGGCCTGCTGCCGCTGGCGCTGCCGCCGGCCGGTGCGCGCAAGCCGGTGCTGGGCGTGATCGGCCCCAACGCCGCGGTGGCGCGCTTGGGCTCGTACAGCGGCACGCCGCCGCAGGCCGTGAGCCTGCTCGAGGGCCTGCGCGCGCGCGTGGGCGACCGCATCGAGCTGCGCCACGCCCCCGGCGTGCGCCTGACCGAAGGCGACGACTGGTGGGCCGACGAGGTGCACGCGACGCCCGACGCGGTCAACGACACCCTGATCGCCGAAGCCGTGGCGCTGGCCCGCGGCTGCGACCTGCTGGTGCTGGCGGTGGGCGACGACGAGCGCACCGCACGCGAGGCCTGGGCCACGCACCACCTGGGCGACCGCGCGGCGATCGGCCTGCCCGGCCGCCAGGCCGAGCTGTTCAGCGCGCTGCAGGCCACCGGCCGGCCGGTGGTGGTGGTCTTCATCAACGGCCGCCCAGCTTCCGAGCCGCGCATCGCCGAGCAGGCCGCCGCCATCGTGCAGGCCGGCTTCCTGGGCGAACAGGGTGGCCACGCGCTGGCCCGCGCGCTGTTCGGCGACGTGAACCCGGGCGGCAAGCTGCCGCTGTCGATCGCGCAGCACGTCGGCACGCTGCCGGTCTTCTACAACCACAAGCCCTCGGCGCGCCGCGGCTACCTGTGGGACGAGGTCAAGCCGCTGTGGCCCTTCGGCTTCGGCCTCAGCTACACCCGCTTCGAATGCAGCGCGCCGCAGCTGTCGGCACCGGCGATGCCGCGCGACGGCTCGGTGCAGGTGAGTGTCACGGTGCGCAACGCGGGCGAGCGCGCCGGCGACGAGGTGGTGCAGCTGTACGTGCGCGACCTCGTGGCTTCGGTGACGCGGCCGGTGCTGGAGCTGAAGGGCTTCCAGCGCGTGACGCTGGCACCCGGTGCCAGCACCACCGTCCGCTTCACGCTCGCCGCCGCCGCGCTGGCGTTCTGGAACGCGCGCATGCAGCGCGTCGTCGAGCCCGGCGAGTTCGCCGTGCTCACGGGCCCCGACTCCACGCAGCTGCAGGGCGTCCGCCTGACCGTCGTACGCTGAGGAAGCCATGCCACCGATGACCCGCCGCACCGCCCTGGCCACCACCGCCGGCGCCTTGGCCGCCTGCGCGGCGGGGCCGGCCGCCCGTGCCGCCGACTCGCTCGACGGCCTGGCGCAGGCGCGCGGCCTGCGCTTCGGCAGCGCCATCGGCATCTCGGAACGCGACAGCCGTCAGGCCTTCGGCTTCGACGACCCGGCTTACCGCGCGCTGGTGGCACGCGAGTGCGGCCTCGTGGTGCCCGAGAACGAGCTGAAGTGGCAGGCGCTGCGCCCGGCACCCGGCCGCTTCAGCTTCGAGCCTGCCGACCGCCAGCTGGCCTGGGCGAAGTCCGAAGGCCTGGGCATGCGCGGCCACACGCTGCTGTGGCACGCGCCGAAGTGGCTGCCGGACTGGGTCAACCGATACGACTTCGGCGCCAACCCGAAGGCCGAGGCGGAGCGCCTGTTCACCGAGCACATCCGCACCGTCTGCAGTCACTACGGCCGCGAGATCACGAGCTGGGACGTGGTCAACGAGTCGGTGGACCCGGACACCGGCAACCTGCGCGACAACGCCTTCACCCCGCACCTGGGCAACGTGGGCCAGATCGAGCTCGCGTTCCGCCTGGCGCGCGAACACGCGCCGCACGCGCAGCTGGTCTACAACGACTTCATGGGCGCGGGCAGCTACGGCACCAAACATCGCGCGGGCGTCCTCAAGCTGCTGCAGGAGCTGAAGGCCCGTGGCGTGCCGGTGATGGCGCTCGGCCTGCAGAGCCACCTGGGCACCGGCGAGGACGGCCGCTGGGTGGCGCGCGGCAGCGCGCACGAGCAGGAATGGCGGCGCTTCCTCGACGAGGTGAGCGGCATGGGCCTGGACCTGCTGATCACCGAACTCGACGTCAACGACCGCTACCTGCCTGCCGACACCGCCCGCCGCGACGCGGACGCCGCCAGCATGGTGCGCGAGTTCCTCGACGTGACGCTGGCCCAGCCGCGCCTGCGCACCGTGATGGCGTGGGGCCTGGGCGACCGCTACAGCTGGATGCAGACCTGGTGGCCGCGCGCCGACGGCCTGCCCAAGCGCCCCTGCCCCTATGACCGCGACCTCAAGCCCAAGCCGATGCGCGACGCGATCGCGGCCGCGCTGCGCGGCGCGGCGCCGCGTTGAATTCCTGTTGTTAGCGCTACCTGCATGGCCCGTCTGCAGCTTCAATCCATCGCCAAGCGCTTCGGCGCGGTGCCGGTCATCGCCGGCCTCGACCTCGACGTGCCCGACGGCGAGTTCGTCGCCTGCGTCGGGCCTTCGGGCTGCGGCAAGTCGACGCTGCTGCGGCTGGTCGCGGGGCTCGAAGAGGCGGACGAAGGCGACATCCTGATCGGCGGCCAGACCGTGCGCGGCCGGCCTGCGGCCGACCGTGGCGTGGCGATGGTGTTCCAGAACTACGCGCTCTACCCGCACATGACGGTGCGCGACAACATGGCCTTCGGCCTGCAGAACCTGCGCATGGATGCGGCGCAGATCGAACGCCGCGTCGCCGACGCCGCGCGGCTGCTGCAGCTGGAGCCGCTGCTGGCGCGCTGGCCGCGCGAGCTGTCGGGCGGCCAGCGCCAGCGTGTGGCCATCGGCCGCGCCATCACGCGCGAGCCCGGCATCTTCCTGTTCGACGAACCGCTCTCGAACCTGGACGCCGAACTGCGCGTGCACATGCGCGTGGAGCTGATGCGGCTGCACCAGCGCCTGCAGAGCACGATGCTCTACGTCACGCACGACCAGGTCGAGGCGATGACGATGGCCGACCGCATCGTGGTGCTGCGCGGCGGGCGCGTCGAGCAGGTGGGCGCGCCGCTGGAGCTGTACAACCGCCCCGCCAACCTCTTCGTCGCCGGATTCATCGGCACGCCGCGCATGAACCTGATCGAGGGCCGCGTGCAGGCCTGCGACGGCACCCGCCTCACGTTCGTGGCGCCGGGCCTGCCGCCGCTGGACCTGCCCTGCCCGGCCGGCCCGGCGCCGGCGGCGGGCCAGGCGGCCACGCTGGGCGTGCGGCCACCGGACTGGGAGTGCGCGGCCGAGGGCGAGAGCGCCTTGCCGGTCACGGTGCAGGTGGTGGAGGAACACGGCGCCGACTGCGTGCTGCACGTGCGCGCCGACGACGGCCCGCTGCTCGCGGTGCACCGGCGCGGCCAGCGCAGCGCCGGCCGCGGCGACACGCTGCGCCTGAAGCCGCGCGCCGACGCCTGGCACCTGTTCGACGACCAGGGAAGGCGCATCGCATGAACGCGCCCCGCCCGCTGCGCTTCGCGGCCGTGGGCCTGGACCACGGCCACATCCTCGACCACATCCAGGGCCTGCTCGGCGCCGGTTGCACGTTCGCCGGCTACTGCCCGGAAAGCACGGTGCCCGAGCTCGTGACCGAGGTGGCGCAGGGCTGGCCGCAGGTGCCGGCGCGGCCGCGCGCGGCGCTGCTGGACGACACCTCGATCGACATCGTCTGCACCGCCGCCGTGCCGAGCCGCCGCGCCGGCATCGCCATCGAGGCCATGCGCGCCGGCAAGGACGTCGTGGTCGACAAGCCCGGCCTCGTCAACTTCGAACAGCTCGACTCGGTGCGGCGCGTGGTGGCGCAGACCGGCCGCATCTGGTCGGTGTGCTTCAGCGAACGCCTGTGCTCGCCGGCGGCGGCTGCGGCCGGGCGCCTGGTGGCCCAGGGCGCGATCGGTCGCGTGGTGCACACCGTAGGCCTCGGCCCGCACCGCAAGGGGCGCGGGCGGCCGGCCTGGTTCTGGCGCCCGGAGGACGTGGGCGGCATCCTGGTCGACATCGCCTCGCACCAGGTCGACCAGTTCCTCTTCTACACCGGTGCCAGCGGCGCCGAGGTGGTGGCCAGCGCCGTGGGCAACCTGGGCACGCCGGAGCACCCGCGCTTCCAGGACTTCGGCGAGGTGCTGCTGCACGCCCCGGAGGCCCGCGGCTACGTGCGGGTCGACTGGTTCACGCCCGACGGGCTGCCCACCTGGGGCGACGGCCGGCTCACGATCCTGGGCACCGAGGGCTACATCGAGCTGCGCAAGTACATCGACATCGCCGGCCGGCCCGGCGGCAACCACCTGTTCCTGTCGAACCACGAGGGCACGAGCCACATCGCCTGCGACGCCGAGCCGCTGCCCTACTTCCCGGCCTTCGTCGCCGACGTGCGCGCGCGCAGCCAGACGGCGATGCCCCAGGCCCATGTCTTCGAGGTCTGCCGGCTGGCGCTGGTGGCGCAGCAGCAGGCGCGCTGGGTGGGTGGGGTGCCGTCGTGAGGCCGCTGCGCGTCGCGGTGGTGGGCGCCGGCATCGCCGAGCGCCACGTCGAGGCCTTCCGCCAGCTGCCCGGCCTGTTCGAGCTGCCGGTGCTGTGCGCGCTGGACGCCGAGCGCGGCCAGGCGCTGTGCGCGCGCCACGGCATCGCCGACTTCACCACCGAGTTCGACACGCTGCTGCGGCGCGCCGACGTGGACGTGATCGACATCTGCACGCCGCCGGCCAGCCACTACGGCCTGGCGCGCCTGGCGCTCACGGCCGGCAAGCACGTGATCTGCGAGAAGCCGCTGTTCGGCTCGCTGGCCGAGTGCGACCGCATCGCCGGCCTCGCGCCGCCGGGCGGGCCGCGCCTGATGCCGATCTTCCAGTACCGCTTCGGCATGGGCCTGGCGCAGCTGCGCCACCTGGTGGCGCTGGGCCTGGCCGGCGACCCGGTGACGAGCACCGTGGAGACCCACTGGTGGCGCGGCCCGGCCTACTACGAGGTGCCGTGGCGCGGCCGCTGGTCCACCGAACTGGGCGGCGGCATGCTCGGCCATGCGATCCACGCCCACGACATGCTGGCCTGCGCGATGGGCGAGATCGCCGAGCTGTTCGCCTTCGGCGCCACGCGCGTGAACCCGATCGAGGTCGAGGACACGATGGCCGTCTCGCTGCGCATGGCCAACGGCTCGCTGGCCACGCTGTCGATGACGCTGGGCTCGCGCGAGGAGATCTCGCGCCTGCGCTTCTGCTTCAAGCGCCTCACCGCGGAAAGCAACCTGGCGCCCTACGCCCCCGGCCGCGAACCCTGGCGCTTCATCGCCGGCGATGCCGCTCACCAGCGCGAGGTGGACGCCGCGCTGGCGCTGCTGCCGCGCCACGACGACGGCTTCGTGCGCCAGTTCGAACTCTTCCACGCCGCGCTCGCCAGCGGCGGCGAACTGCCGGTGACGCTGGCCGACGCACGCCGCTCGCTCGAGCTCGTGACCGCCGCCTACCACTCGCAGCGCACCGGCCAGCCGGTGAAGCTGCCGCTGACTGCCGACCACCCGCTCTACGAGTCCTGGCTGCCCCGATGATCCGCAACCCCATCCTGCCGGGCTTCAACCCCGACCCCTCGATCTGCCGCGTCGGCAGCGAGTACTTCATCGCCACCTCCACCTTCGAGTGGTACCCGGGCGTGCAGATCCACCGCTCGCGCGACCTGGTGAACTGGCAGCTGGCGTGCCGGCCGCTGACCCGCGCCGCGCAGCTGGACATGCGCGGCAACCCCGACTCCTGCGGCATCTGGGCGCCCTGCCTGTCGTTCGCCGACGGCCTGTTCTGGCTGGTCTACACCGACGTCAAGCGCTACGACGGCAACTTCAAGGACACGCACAACTACATCGTCACCGCGCCCGCGATCGAAGGGCCGTGGAGCGACCCGGTCTACGTCAACAGCTCGGGCTTCGACCCCTCGCTGTTCCACGACGACGACGGCCGCAAGTGGTTCCTCAACATGGTGTGGAACCACCGCAGCGCCTCGGTGGGCGGCAAGCCGCGCGCGCCGGCCTTCGACGGCATCCTGCTGCAGCAGTGGGACCCGGTGGCCCGCCAGCTCACGGGCCCGGTGCGCAACATCTTCCGCGGCACGCCGCTGGGCCTGGTGGAAGGCCCGCACCTGTACAAGCGCAAGGGCTGGTACTACCTGACCACGGCCGAGGGCGGCACGTCGTACAACCACGCGGTGACGATGGCGCGCTCGCGCCAGATCGAAGGGCCCTACGAGCTGCACCCGCTGAAGCACCCCATCACCTCGAAGGACGCATCCGACGCGGTGCTGCAGCGCGCGGGGCACGGGCAGATCGTCGAGACACCCGACGGGCAGGTCTATCACACGCATTTGTGCAGCCGCCCCCTGCCTGGCCTGCAGCGCTCGCCGCTGGGCCGCGAGACGGCCATCCAGCGCTGCGAGTGGCGCGACGACGACTGGCTGTACCTGGCGCACGACGGCGTGGTGCCCGCCGTCGACGTGCCGGCGCCCGACGCCGCGTCCGTGCCGCAGCCGCGCAGCGCGGTGCACACGCCGTTTGCGGGCATCCGCGCGCTGCCGCCCGACTTCCAATGGCTGCGCACGCCCTTCCCCGAGCGCATCTTCACCTTGACCGGCCAGGCGCTGCGGCTGATCGGCCGCGAGTCGATCGGCAGCTTCTTCGAGCAGAGCCTGGTGGCGCGCCGCCAGGAAGACTTCGCGTTCCGCGCCGAGACCACGCTGGCCGCGTTCGCGCCCACCACCTACCAGCAGTCGGCCGGGCTCACGCTCTACTACAACCGCCACAAGTTCCACTACCTCTCGGTGAGCTGGGACGAGCAGCGCCAGGGCCGCGTGCTGACCATCATGTCCTGCCCCGGCGACTGGCCCGACGGCCGCATGGAGTTCCCGCTGGCCGAGCCGCTGGCGCTGCCGGCCACCGGTGCGCTGCGCCTGGCGGCCGAAGTGAACGGCTCCACGCTGCAGTTCCGCGTCGACACCGGCACCGGCTGGCAGCCGGTGGGCCCGATGCTCGACGCCAGCATCGTCTCCGACGAGGCCGGCCGCGGTGCCCACGGCTCCTTCACCGGCGCCTTCGTCGGCATGCTCGCCTTCGACACCAGCGGCGCGGCCTGCACGGCCGACTTCGCCGACTTCAGCTACACACCGGCATGAACGCGAGCGACGAACCCCACGCGATCGGCATCGACCTCGGCACCTCCGGCGTCAAGGCGGTGCTGCTGTCGGCCGGCGGCACGCTGCGGGCCGAAGCCACCGCGGCGCTCACGGTGCAGCGGCCGCAGCCGCTGTGGTCCGAGCAGAACCCGGCCGACTGGCTGCAGGCCACCGACACCGCGGTGCAGGCGCTGCGCGAACGCGCACCGCCCGGCACCTGGGCGGCGGTGAAGGGGCTGGCCGTCGCGGGCCAGATGCACGGGGCCGTGCTGCTGGACCGCGATGGCGACGTGCTGCGCCCGGCCATCCTGTGGAACGACGGCCGCAGCCAGGCGCAGTGCGCCGAGCTGGAGCGGCGTGAGCCGGCCACGCGCCGCATCACCGCCAACCGCGCGATGGCCGGCTTCACCGCGCCCAAGCTGATGTGGGTGGCCGAGCACGAGCCGCAGCTGTTCGCCCGCGTGGCCAAGGTGCTGCTGCCCAAGGACTGGCTGCTGCACAAGCTGGCCGGCGTGCTCAGCAGCGACTGCAGCGACGCCGCCGGCACGCTGTGGCTGGACGTGGCCGCGCGGCGCTGGAGCGAGGCCATGCTGCAGGCCAGCGGCCTGTCGCAGCGCCACATGCCCGACCTGCACGAAGGCAGCGACCTGATCGGCGGCCTGCTGCCCGACTGGTGCTCGCGCTGGGGCCTGCCCAAGGGCGTGGGCGTGGCCGCCGGTGCCGGCGACAACGCGGGCGGCGCGGTGGGCGTGGGCATCGCGCGGCCGGGCGACGGCTTCGTGTCGCTCGGCACCTCGGGCGTGCTGTTCGTCGCCACGCCCGATGCCCGCGCCAACCCAGAGCGCGGCGTGCACACCTTCTGCCACGCACTGCCCGGCACCTGGCACCAGATGGCGGTGATGCTGTCGGCGTCGGCCTCGCTGGCATGGTGGAGCGGCATCACCGGCGCCGAGCCGGGCGCGCTGCTCGACGGCCTGGACAGCGCCGCCGAGCGCAGCGTGGCACCCCTCTTCACGCCCTACCTGAGCGGCGAACGCACGCCGCACGCCGACCCCGGCGCCACCGGCAGTTTCCTCGGCCTGACCCATGCCGCCACGCGGCGTTCGCTGAGCTATGCGGTGATCGAAGGCGTGGCCTTCTCTTTCGCCGACGGCCTGGCCGCGCTGCGCGAGGCCGGCACCGAGCCGACGCGGCTGCTGGCTATCGGCGGCGGCGCGCGCTCGGACACCTGGCTGCAGCTGATGGCCGACGCGCTGGGCCTGCCGCTGGAACGGCCGGCCGGCGCCGAGGTCGGCCCCGCGCTGGGCGCCGCGCGCCTGGCGCTGCTGGCGCTGGGCCTGCCGGCCGCCGACGTGCTGCGCACGCCGGCCATCGCCCGCCGCTTCGAACCCGACGCCGCGGCCACCGCGGCGCTCGCTCCCCGGCTGGCGCGCTACCGCGCCGCCTATGCCCCCACCCGTGCGCTGTCCTGATCCCGAACCGAGGCCTCCCATGAGCAACACCAAGACCATCTACTCCCACGTCGAACCCGTCCGCTACGAAGGGCCCGACAGCCGCAACCCGCTGGCCTTCCGCTGGTACGACGCCAAGCGCGTGGTGCTCGGCAAGACGCTGGCCGAACACCTGCGCCCGGCCGTCTGCTACTGGCACACCTTCTGCTGGGGCGGGCAGGACCCGTTCGCCCTGGGCGCCAACCTGTTCGAGCGCCCCTGGTTCAGCGGCGAGCCGATGGCCGCCGCGATGCAGAAGCTGGACGCCGCGTTCGACTTCTTCACGCGCCTGGGCCTGCCCTACTGGTGCTTCCACGACCGCGACGTGGCGCCCGAAGGCGCGACGCTGAAGGAGAGCAACCAGCACCTGGACACCGTGCTGGAGGCCGCCGCGCGCAAGATGCAGGACAGCGGCGTGAAGCTGCTGTGGGGCACCGCCAACCTGTTCTCGCACGGCCGCTACATGAGCGGCGCCGCCACCAACCCCGACCCCGAGGTCTATGCCTACGCCGCCGCGCAGGTGAAGCACGTGCTGGAGTGGACGAAGCGCCTGGACGGCGAGAACTACGTGCTGTGGGGCGGCCGCGAAGGCTACGAGACGCTGCTCAACACCAACCTGAAGCGCGAGCTCGACCAGTACGGCCGCTTCCTGGCGGCCGTGGTGGAACACAAGCACAAGATCGGCTTCAAGGGCACCATCCTGATCGAGCCCAAGCCGCAGGAGCCCACCAAGCACCAGTACGACTACGACAGCGCCACGGTCTACGGCTTCCTCAAGCGCTACAGCCTGGAGAACGAGGTCAAGGTCAACATCGAGGTCAACCACGCCACGCTCTCGGGCCACAGCTTCGAGCACGAGGTGGCCACCGCCTGCGCCCTGGGCATCTTCGGTTCCATCGACGCCAACCGCGGCGACGAGCAGCTGGGCTGGGACACCGACCAGTTCCCCAACAACCACGTGGCGCTGGTGCCGGCGCTGCTGGAGCTGCTGCGCCACGGCGGCTTCACCACCGGCGGCATGAACTTCGACAGCAAGGTGCGGCGCCAGTCGATCGACCCGCAGGACCAGATCGAGGCCCACGTCGGCGGCATGGACACGCTGGCACGGGCCTTCCTGTGCGCGGCGGCGCTGTACGAGTCGCAGGAGCTCGACAAGGTGGTGGCCGAACGCTACGCCGGCTGGGACGGCGCTCTGGGCCAGCGCATCCTGAAGGGTGCGAGCCTGGACGACCTGGCCGCCACCGTGCACCAGCAGGGGCTGGACCCGAAGCAGCGCTCGGGTCGGCAGGAGCGGCTGGAGAACCTGGTCAACCGCTACGTCTGACCGCTTTTTCTATTCACGACCGCATTCATTCTAGAATGCGGCCATGTTCTCCGACGCTGCCGCCGCCGTGCGCCAGCGGCTCGCGCGCGGGCCGCTGACCAGCCGCGCGCTCCAGCAGCAGACGGGCCTCAGCCAGCCGACCGTGTCGCGGGCGCTGGCGGCACTCGGCAGCGAGGTGCTGCGCAGCGGCGCCGGGCGTTCGACCATCTATTCACTGGTCGATTCATCGCCTGACCTGCCGCCGCTCGCGGTGCAGCGCGTCGACGCGCGCGGCCGCCTGGCCCGACTGGGCCTGCTGACGCCGCTGCAGCCGGCCGGCTTCGCGGTGCAGCGCGACGACGGCAGCACCAGCTTCAGCGAAGGCCTGCCCTGGTGGCTGGCCGACCTGCGGCCGCAAGGGTTCCTGGGGCGCGCGCTGGCGCTGCGGCACGGTGCGGCGCTGGGCCTGCCGCCTTCCATCAACGACTGGTCCGACCGCCACGTGCTGCGCGCGCTGGCCGCCTTCGGCGACGACGCCGTGGGCAACCTGCTGCTGGGCGATGCGGCACGCGACCGTTTCCTCGGCGCCCAGACCCCGGTGCCCATCGCCGCCGCCGAGCGGCCCGCCGCCTATGCCGCGCTGGCGGCGCGCGCGCTGCAGGGCGAGCTAGCGGGCTCGTCCGCCGGCGGCGAACAGCCCAAGTTCATGGCCTTTGCGCACACCGCCGCCGGCCCGACGCACGTGCTGGTGAAGTTCAGCCTCGCCGAGGCCCACCCGGTGGCCGCGCGCTGGCGCGACCTGCTGCTGGCCGAGCACCTGGCGCTGGAAACGCTGCGCGACAGCGGGCTGCCGGCCGCGCGCTCGGCCGTTCTGGAACACGGGCTGCAGCGCTTCCTGGAACTGGAGCGCTTCGACCGCGTGGGCGCGCTCGGCCGGCGTGCGCTGCACTCGCTGGGTTGCCTGGACGACGAATTCGTGGGCGACCGCAGCGCGCCCTGGCCGGCGGCCGTGCGCGCGCTGGCCGCGCGCGGCGTGGTGCAGCCCGAGGCCTGTGTCGCGGTGGAGGCGCTCTACGCCTTCGGCACGCTCATCGGCAACAGCGACATGCACATGGGCAACCTCTCGTTCCTGGGCGACGACGGCCCGCCCTGCGCGCTGGCACCGGCCTACGACATGCTGCCGATGGCCTTTGCGCCCACCGCCGCCGGCGCCTGGCGCGACGAACTGCCGGCGCTGCGCCTGCCGCCGGCCGTGGCGCTGACCGCCTGGCCGCTGGCGCTGCAGCGGGCCGGCGCGTTCGGCGCCCGTGTGCAGGCGGCGCTGGCCGAAGGTGCGTTGTCTGCCGCCTTTCGCCCCTGTGCCGAGGCGCTGGCCGCGCGGCTGGCCGATGCGGGCCGCCAGATCGAACGCATCGCGGCCTGAAGAACGGCTACGCAGCCGGCACCGTCACCGCGGCCCCGCCCGCCCGCGCACTGGCCAGCAGCGCCTCCAGGGTCGCCATGTTCTGCAGCGTCAGCAGCGTGTCGTCGCCGGCCGGCGCCGTGCCGGCCACCAGGCGGGCGAAGTGCTCGGCCTCGAGCCTGAAGCCGTCGCCGGTGTCGAAGGGCACCGGCTCGGTCGCCACGTCCCAGCCCGTGCCGCGGCGCAGCCGCAGGTAGCAGGGGCGTTGCGGACCGGTGTGGTTCTGGTAGTCGGTCTCGATCAGGCCGCTGCTGCCGACGATGGTGGCGGCCCGGTGCACCGCAGTGTCCATCGCGCAGCCCACCTGCGCCACCGCACCGCCTTCGTAGTGGATGGTGCCGGCGAGCCGCAGGTCCACGCCGCCTTCGGTGTAGAGCGCGTGCGCCGTCACCTGCAGCGGACGCCGGCCCACGGCCAGCCGCGCCAGGCTCACCGCGTAGCAGCCCAGGTCCAGCGTCGCACCGCCGCCCAGCGCGGCGTCGAGCCGGATGTTCGGGCCCGGCGGCAGCGTGATGCCGAAGAAGGCCTGCACCAGGCGCACCTCGCCGATCGCGCCTTCGTCGATCAGCTGGCGCATGCGCAGCGTCTGCGGCTGGTAGCGGTAGGGATAGGCCTCCAGCAGCACGCGGCCCGTCTCGCGCGCCACCGCGAACAGCGCCCGCGATTCGGCCAGCGTCACCGTCAGCGGCTTCTCGCACAGCACGTGCTTGCCGGCGCGCAGCGCCTTCTCGCTCCAGGGCGCGTGCAGCGAGTTCGGCAGCGGGTTGTAGATGGCATCGACCTCGGGGTCGGCCAGCAGGGCCTCGTAGCTGCCCCAGGCGCGCGGGATGCGGTGGCGCTGCGCGAAGGCGCCGGCCGCACCGGCGCTGCGGCTGCCCACCGCCACCACCTGCACGGTGGAGGAACCGGCCAGCCCCTCGCAGAACGGGTGGGCGATGTTGGCGGTGCCGAGGACACCGATGCGCAGCGGGGGTGTGGTCATGGTCTCGATTCTGCGGCGAGTGCGGCCCAGTCGGGGCGCTTGTCGGGGTCGGGGTCGGGCTGCGCCGCCAGCAGCGTGCGGGTGTAGGGATGCTGCGGGTCGGCGAACAGGCGCTCGGTCTCGTCCAGCTCGACCAGCCGGCCCTGGCTCATCACCGCCACGCGGTTGCAGAAGTGGCGCACCACCGCGAGGCCGTGCGCGACGAAGAGGTAGGTCAGGCCGAACTCCTCCTGCAGTTCGGCCAGCAGGTTGATCACCTGGGCCTGCACCGAGACGTCCAGCGCCGAGACCGCTTCGTCGGCGACGATCAGCGTCGGCTTCATGACGAGCGCACGCGCGATGCCGATGCGCTGGCGCTGCCCGCCCGAGAAGGCGTGCGGGTAGCGCGTGCGGTACTCGGGCCGTATGCCCACGCGCTTGAGCATCGCCACCACGCGGTCTTCGAGTTCGCTGCCGCTGGCCTGGCGATGGATCAGCAGCGGCTCGGCGACGATCTGCTGCACCGTCATGCGCGGGTTCAGCGAGCCGAACGGATCCTGGAAGATCATCTGCAGCTCGGTGCGCAGCGGCTTCAGCTCGGCCGGCGTGACGCTCGCGAGATCCACCACGCCGCGCGAGGGCGAGCGGAACAGCACCTGGCCCGAGGTCGGCATCGTCGCGCGCAGGATGGCGCGGCCGAGCGTGGTCTTGCCGCTGCCGCTTTCGCCGACGATGCCCAAGGTCTCGCCGCGCTTCACGTCGAAGGACACCTCGTCGCAGGCCTTCACCGTCACCACGCGCCGCTTGAACAGGCCCTTGCTGACGATGGGGTAGTGCTTGCAGAGCTGTCGCACCGACAGCACGGTGTCGGCGTCGAGCACGGTGCTCATGCCAGCTCCTGCGCGCGCACGCAGGCCACGTCGTGGGCGGTGCCGACGCTCTGCAGCTCCGGCGGCACGCCGACATCGCAGCGCCCCGGCTGCGCATGCACGCAGCGCGGGTGGAACGGGCAGCCGGGCGGCAGGTCGCTCAGCGCCGGCACCGAGCCCGGGATGCTCGGCAGCCGCTGGCCCTGCACCCGCCCTGCCCCGTGACTGCCCGGCAGCGAGGCCAGCAAGCCGCGCGTGTACGGATGCCGCGGGCTCTTCATGATCGCCCGCACCGGCGCACGCTCCACCACGCGGCCCAGGTACATCACCACCACGTCGTCGGCGGTCTGCGCCACCACCGCGAGGTCGTGGGTGATCAGGAGGATGGCGGTGCCCAGCCGCGCCTGCAGTTCCTTCAACAGGCGCAGCACCTGCGCCTGCAGCGTGACGTCCAGCGCCGTGGTCGGCTCGTCGGCGATCAGCAGCAGCGGGTTGCAGACCAGCGCCATCGCGATCACCACCCGCTGCCGCATGCCGCCCGAAAGCTCGTGCGGGTACTGCGCCATGCGCGCCTCGGGGTTGTGGATGCCCACCTTGCGCAGCATCTCCAGCGCCTGCGCCAGCGCCGCCTTCTTCGTCACCGGCTGGTGCAGCAGGATGGCCTCGGCGATCTGGTGGCCCACCTTGTGCACCGGGCTGAGTGCGGCCAGCGGCTCCTGGAAGATCATCGCCGCCAGGCCGCCGCGCACCTCGTACAGCGCCTCGGACTTCTCGGCCAGCGACAGGACGTCGATGTGCCGCCCGTCGCCCGGGTGCAGCACGATGGAGCCGCCGACGATGCGCCCGGGCTTCTGCACCAGCCGCAGGATGGAGTACGCGGTGACGCTCTTGCCGCAGCCCGATTCGCCCACCACCGCCAGCGTGCCGCCGCGCTTCAGGCTGAAGCTGGCGCCGTCCACCGCACGCAGCTCGCCCTCGTCGGTGCGGAACACCGTGCGGAGGTCCTTCACCTCCAGCAGCAGGTCGTCGTCGTGCTCAGCCGCCATAGGGATCCGCCGCGTCGCGCAGCCCGTCGCCGAGGAAGTTGAAGCACAGCACCACGGTGACGATGAAGCCGCAGGGCATCAGCAGCCAGGGGTAGAAGCGCACGGCCTTCACGTCCAGGCAGTCCTGCAGCATCACGCCCCAGCTGACGATGGGTGGGCGCAGACCCAGGCCCAGGAAGCTCAAAGCCGTCTCGCCGAGGATCATGCCGGGCACGCTGAGCGTCAGCGCCACGATGATGTGGCTGGTGAAGCCCGGCATCAGGTGGCGGAACAGGATGCGCGCGTGGCTGGCGCCCAGCAGCCGCGCGGCCACCGCGTAGTCCTCCTCGCGCAGCGAGAGGATCTTGCCGCGCACCACGCGCGCCAGGCCGGTCCAGTTCAAGAGCCCGAGCAGCAGCGTGATCGCGAAGTACACCTTCAGCGCGCTCCAGTCGCCCGGCAGCAGCGCGGCCAGCGCGATCCACAGCGGCAGCTGCGGCAGCGCCTGCAGGATCTCGATGCCGCGCTGGATCAGGTTGTCGGTGCGCCCGCCCACGTAGCCGCTGATGCCGCCGATCACCATGCCCAGGGTGAAGGTCAGCACGATGCCCACCATGCCCACCGACAGCGAGATGCGCGCGCCGTAGACCGCGCGGCTGAAGATGTCGCGGCCGTACTTGTCGGCGCCGAGCAGGAAGAAGGTGGGCTGCAGTTCGCCGCCGCCGCGCCAGGCGTCTTCGTCGATGGCGAGCAGGCGGCGCTCGATGGGCAGCACGCCCCACAGCCGCACCGGCTCGGCCTTCGCGAACCAGCGCAGGGGCACCGCGGTCTCGGCCTCGCTGTAGCTCTTGCGGAAGGTGATGGGGTCGGTGTGCGCGCGCAGCGCCTTCACGTGCAGGCCGTCGCTCCAGTTCCAGCGCAGCACCTGCGGTGGTGCGTAGGGGTGGCTCAGGTGGCGCTGGTCGGGCACGTAGGGCGCCACCCATTCGGCCAGCATGCCCATCGCGTAGAGGAAGAGCAGCACGAAGAGCGAGGCCACCGCCAGGCGATGGCGGCGGAAGCGGCGCAGCACCAGCTGGGTCTGCGACAGGCTGCCGAGCTCGGCGGTGGCGGCGGCCGCGCTCACGCGACGTTCCCTTCGTAGCGGATGCGCGGGTCCAGCCACAGCAGCAGCAGGTCGGCCACCAGCGTGCCCAGCACCGCCAGCAGCGACAGCGCCATCAGCATCGAGCCGGCGAGATACAGGTCTTCGTTCAGCAGCGCGCTCAGCATCAGCGGCCCCACCGTCGGCAGGCTCAGCACGATGGAGACGATGGCGCCGCCCGAGACGAGGGCCGGGAACACGTGGCCGACGCCCGAGACGAAGGGGTTCAGCGCGATGCGCACCGGGTACTTGAACAGCAGCTTCAGCGGCCGCACGCCCTTGGCCCGCGCGGTGGTGACGTAGGGCTTCTTCAACTCGTCCAGCAGGTTGGCGCGCATCACGCGGATCAGCCCCGCGGTGCCCGAGACGGTGCTCACGACCACCGGCACCCAGATGTGCGCCATCAGGTCCTTCACCTTGGCCCAGTCCCAGTACGGCTGCGCCGCGAACTCGGGCGAGAACAGGCCCGAGACACCCGCCAGCACCATGATCACCAGCGCCAGCAGGAAGGGCGGCACGCTCATGCCGATGAAGCCGACGAAGGTGGCCAGGTAGTCACCGGCCGAGTACTGGCGCACCGCGGAATAGACGCCGATCGGAATCGCGATCGCCCAGGTCAGCACGATGGTGGCCAGCGAGATCATGAAGGTCAGCAGCAGCCGGTCGCCGATGAGTTCGTTCACCGGCCGCGCGGTTTCCATCGACAGCCCCATGTGCCCCTGCAGCAGCCCGCGGTCCTCGGCGGCGAAGCTGGTGAACCACAGCAGGCCGGTCCAGCGCGCGTACTGCTTCCACTGCGGTTCGTCGGTGTGGAAGGTGGCCTTCAGGTCGTCGGCCCACTTCTGCTGCGAGGCCTCGCCGGTTTCCTGCAGGTACGTCAGCCGCGAGGTGAGGAAGTCGCCCGGCGGCAGCTGGATGATGGTGAAGACCACCAGCGAGATCACCGCCAGCGTCGGCACCATCACTGCCAGGCGCCGCGCGATGAAGGGGTGGCGGAAGGCGAGCAGCAGCAGCACGGCGCCCGCCGCCGCCCAGGCCAGCCAGGCCACCACGCGCGCGGCGGGCACGCCCGCGGCGGACGCGCCCTCGCCCGCCGCACGCGGCAGCGTGCCGGGGTTGCGCAGCTGCTCGCGCGTGTCGGCCAGCGCCGCCTGGTTCGGGTTGCCGAAGAAGTACGTCTCGATGCCGGCGT
The DNA here is from genome assembly GCA_044226255.1 of Rubrivivax sp. GTDB lineage: Bacteria > Pseudomonadota > Gammaproteobacteria > Burkholderiales > Burkholderiaceae_C > Rubrivivax. The sequence continues at coordinate 32,142 of JBGAHJ010000009.1, read as the reverse complement.
TGGCCGGCGTGCGCACGATGGCCGCATAGAGCGCGTTGCGCGGCACGTTGTGCAGGTCCCGGTCGACCACGGCCAGGAAGGGCGGCGCCTCGGCGATGTTGATGGTCCAGACGTTCTCGGCCGCGATGCGCAGCGCCTCGTCGAAGATGCGCACCTGCTCGGCCTGCGTGGGCGCCTGCTGGGCCTGCAAGAAGACCTGGTAGGCGCGGTACATCGGGTGGTCCTTCGGCGGGCCCTGCGCGTTCGGGAAGTCCTTCACCGCGTCCGGGTTCCAGAAGCCGCCGCGCGAGAACCAGCGGCCCCAGTTCACCGCGAAGTAGCTCTCGACGTCCGGCGGCACGAACACCGCCGGCTGCAGCAGCGGGAAGTGGTCGCTCTCGCTGGTCCAGACCATGAAGTCGAAGTCGGACGCATCGCGCTTCGTGTAGAAGAGCGCACGCTGCAGCTCGCGCGCGATGACGCGCACGCCCACGCGGGCCCAGTCGTCGGTGACGAAGGGCGCGGGCCCGAGCCCGGTGAAGGCGCTGAAGTTCAGGTACAGCGTCATCGTGCGCCCGTCGGGGAAGGTGCGCATGCCATCGACGTCGCGCCGCGTGAGCCCCAGTTCGTCGAGCAGCCGGTTCGCGCGCGCCGGATCGTGCTGCGCAAAGGCCTCGGCCAGCGCCGGCGCGTGGAAGGGCGAGCGCGGCCCCGGTTCCACCTGGCCCGGCTTCACCTGGCCGTTGTATTCGGCCTTGACGATCGCGCTGCGGTCGATCGCCAGCGACAGCGCCTGGCGGAAGCGCCTGTCGGCCAGCAGCCGGGCCTTCCACGCGGTGTCGGGCTGGTCGGGATCGACGCGGCGCGTGATGTTGGGATGGATGATCCAGGCGCTGCGCGTCGCCGGGTACCAGTGGCGCAGCGTGAAGCCGGCGCTGTCCTGGCGCGACATCAGCTCGGTGTAGTTCTCGTAGCGCACGTTGCGCCCCTGCATGCTGACCTCGCCGTTGACGAAGGACAGCCCCACCATCTGGTTGCTCTTGATGTCGAACTGCAGCCGGTCGATGTAGGGCAGCTGCCGGCCCTGCCCGTCCACCGCAAAGTAGTAGGGGTTGCGCACGAACACGTGCGGCGGGTTGGTCACGCGCTTCTGCAGCACCCAGGGCCACAGGCGCGGGATCTCCGGGTTGTCCCACTTCTTCAGGCGCTCGAACAGCGAGCGCGGGCTGCTGGTGCCTAAAGCCTTCATCTCGCGCGCCAGGAACGCGGGATCGGCGGTCTCGGGGTGGTACTTCGAGAGGTAGTGCCGGGGCGCACTGGCCATGTCCAGGCTGAAGCTCGCCAGCGCCTCCTTGAAGTTGCCGTAGGGATGTTCGAAGCGGAAGCGCAGCGTGTGGGCGTCGATCTTCTCCAGCGTGGTCCTGCCGCCCGCGGCCACCAGCCAGCGCGACGGGGCCTTGTCGCCCACCACGTCGTTGGTGTCCTCGTACTGCCACCAGAACAGGATGTCGTCGGCGCTGAACGGCGCGCCGTCGCTCCAGCGCACGCCGCGGCGCAGGTGCACGATGAACTCGCGCCTGTCGGGCGACTCGTCCATCGACGTGGCCAGGTGCGGCACGATGGGCTCGCCCAGCGGCGACCAGCGGAACAGGCCCGCATAGCCGATGCGGTACGGCATGATGAACAGGTCGCTGTCGCTGGTGGACACGCGCAGCCAGGTGCCGCCGTAGCGCACCGCCTCGCCGGGCTCTTCGCCCTGCAGCACCAGCGGCTCGGGCCCGATGCGCTGGGCCAGCGGCGGGAGCCGGCCTTCCTTGACGAGGTCGGCGAGCACCGGTGCCTCGGCTTTCGGCCACCACGCGGCGCGGCGGCCCTGTGCATAGTCCACCGGCTGCTGGAAGCGCGGCAGGCGCTCGGGGTGCGTGGCGTCGAACGAAGTGTCGCGCTGGCGCTCGGCGGCGGCCACCGCTTCGGCCGTGGGCTGCGCGGGCGGCTGGCTCAGGTCGGGCCGCAGCACCGCGGCCACCGCCAGCAGCGCGGCCAGGAAGCCGACGCCGCCCAGCAGCACACCGAGCAGGCCGCGCAGGCCGGGCGGTAGCGCCGGCAGGTACAGCCTCGCCATCTCACGCAGACGCGAATGCGCAGGGCCCGACAACCGCGCCGGTGAAGTGGATGCCACCGCCTGCGGCCTGCACGCTCACGCGCTCGGCCGGCACCGGCTCGCCCAGCAGCTGCGGTGCACCGCTGGCCGCTGACCACTCGGCGCGCACCAGCAGGCCGTCGCAGCGCAGGCGCAAGGTGAAGGCCTCGCCTTCCGCCGGCAGCGACGCCTGCGCCAGGCGGCGCACCGTGCCGCCGTCGCACAGCGACAGCGCCACCGCCGCCGCGCCCAGCGTCAGCAGCAGGTGCTGTTTCTCGCTCTGGAACAAGGCCAGTCCCGCAGTCACGCCGGACACAGGCCGCGGCAGCCGGACTTCTGCATCGAAGCGCCCGTGCTGCACGCGCCGGCCCAGGAAAGCGGGCAGGCCCAGGCCGTCCAGCCGGTCGGCACGCGCCGGCAGCTGCAGCCCGCCGCCCGCCAGGCGCGCGCCGCCGTCACCGCGCAGCGCCAGCCACTGCGGCTGCAGCGCGCTGCCGCGGAAGTCGTCGCGCCACTCGAAGTTGCCGCTCATCTCGGTGGGTAGCACGCGTGCGCCGGCCGGCGACGGCAGGGTCCAGGGCACGCGGCGGCCACGCGGCAGGATCACGGGCCAGCCGTCGTCGGTCCAGTTCACCGGCAGCAGGAAGGTCTCGCGCCCGGTGAGCCAGAAGCGCCCGCCGCTGCCCGGCTGGGGCCGGCAGGCCAGGAAGCTGGCCCACCATTGCCCGTCGGGGCCCGTGACCAGCTGCGCGTGGCCGGTGCAGGTGATGGCGCCGTCGGCGCTGCCGTCCAGGTCGCGTTGCGTCAGGATCGGGTTGCCGCTCCAGGGCACGAAGGGCTCCTGCAGAGAGCGGCTGCGGAAGATCACCTGCCGGTGGTCCACCGAGGTGCCGCCTTCGGCCGAGCACAGGTAGAGCCAGGCGCCGCGCCGGAACAGGTGCGGGCCTTCGATCCAGATCGGCTTCGTCGACGGATCGGCCCCGCCGTCCACCAGCACGCGGCGCGGGCCGACCATGGCCAGCGCCTGCGGATCGAAGCGCTGCAGCCAGATCGCGCGGTGGCCGTCGTAGCGCGGCGGGCCGACTGGGGCGCCGTTGTTCAGCATCCAGGCGCTGCCGTCGGTCTCGTCGAAGAAGATCGATGGATCGATGCCCTCGAAAGGCAGGAAGACCGGTTCGCTCCAGGGCCCGGCGGGGTTGGTGGCGGTGATGACGAAGTTGCCGCCGCCGTCCACCATCGTGCACACCAGGTAGAAGCGGCCCTTGTGAAACGACAGCGCCGGCGCAAAGAGCCCGCGCGAGACACGCAGCCCTTCGTAGCGCAGCGCGCCAGAGCGCGTGACCGCGTGCCCGATGAGCTTCCAGTTCACCAGGTCGCGGCTGTGGTGCACCGGCAGGCCCGGCAGGTAGCTGAAGCTGGAGGTGACGAGGTAGTAGTCGTCGCCCACGCGGCACATCGTGGGGTCGGGCTGGAAGCCGGTGAGGATGGGGTTGCGGAAGTGGCCGGCCGGCAGCGGCGTGTCGAAGGCGGCATCGCTGCCGCGGTAGGCGAAGGATGTGAATCGCGCCGTCGGCGCTTCCGCGGCGGCGGTGCTGCCCGCCACGCCTCCCAGGCCGGCCATCAGCAGCGCCCTTCGTTCAGGGTTCATAACGTGCAGCCGCCGTGGACAGCGGCCAGTCGTCGGTGCGGAACGGCGAGGCTGGCAGGCCTTCGGCATCGACCAGGTTGCACTGCGACGGGTTGTCGAGCCAGCCGTAGCGCACGGCCAGCGGCTCGGGCACCTCGGGGTGCCAGACGATCACGCGGCCGCCCTCGAAGCGCGCCTGCGCCGGGCGGAAGCGGCGGTCGGCACCGGCGATGGCAAAGCCTTCGAGCGCGGCGGCCGCCGGCCGCGCGGCGAGGCCACTCGCTTCGAACGTCAGCTCCATCGTCGCACCCTCGCGCCGCGCGGCCCTGAACACCGGCCCGTGCGCGGCCGGCTGGCGCGTGTCCAGCAGGTGCAGCGCCTGGCGCGCCAGGCGTTCGCCGACGGTGCGCTTGTCGCGCGGGTGGATGTCCACCGGGTCGCCGACATCGATGCTCACCGCCATGCCGGTCTGCGGCAGCACCAGCGCCTGGCGCTGCGCGTCGCGCAGCTCGGCCCAGCCGCTCTGGTCCCAGCTGTTGTTGGCCAGCGGGTGGAAGGCCGACAGCTGCACGAACAGGAAGGGCAGCCGCGGGTCGCCGAACTGCGCGCGCCAGTCGGTGATCAGGCGCTGGAACTGGCCGGCGTAGGCCACCGCGCGGCCGGTGTTGCTCTCGCCCTGGTACCAGAGCATGCCGCGCACGCGCAGGCCCGACAGCGGATGCACCAGGCCGTTGTGGGCCAGGCTGATGCCGTCGTTGGCGCTCGGGTTGGCGGGCATCAGCGGCTCGGTGACGCGCACGCGCCAGGTGCCGGCCAGCGAGACGGAGCCGGCCGCGGTGTCCAGCCGCATCAGCGCCGCGTCGCCATGGAAACCGCCGCCGCCGCCGGTGTCGTTGACGCGCACCGCGATCACGTTGGCGCCTTCCTTCAGCACGCCGGCCGGCAGCTCGTAGCGGCGCGGCGTGTCGTAGTGGCAGATGCCGCCGACACGCTGGCCGTTGACGTAGCTGTCGTCGCAGTCGTCGATCTTGGCCAGCTGCAGCACCGCGGGGCCCGCGGCCTGCGCGGCGCTGAGCGTGAAGGTCTTGCGGTGCCAGACGATGCCGTCCACGTCCGGCAGCCCCTGCCCTTCCCACAGGCCCGGCGCCTGCAGCGTGGGCCAGCGGCTGTCGTCGTGCGCCGGTTCCTCGAAGCGGCCGGTGGCCGGCCAGGGCAGCGCCGGCTGGAAGCGCGTGACGGTGGCGGCCAGGCGCTCGCGCTTGTTGGCGGCCCAGGCCGCGTCGTCGGTGGCCTGCGCGCGCGCGGCGCTGGCAAGCGCGGGGTCCGCGAGTGCCGCGTCGCGGCGCACCCAGGTTTCCAGGTGCGACCCGTTCCAGGCCACGTTGACGAGGCCGATCGGCACACCCGCCATGCCCGGCGCCTGCGCGATGCGGCGCGCGAAGAACCAGCCCACCGCGCTGAACTCGCCGCTGGCGCCGGGGCGCGCGACGACCCACGGCGCCGGCGCGATGTCTTCCTGCGGCTGCAGCGACGCGCGGTTGGGCACGCGCAGCTGGCGCAGCCACGGCAGGTCGGCCCGCGCCACCTCTTCCGCGCCGCCCATAGCCTGGTTCAGCGGCCAGGCCATGTTGGACTGCCCGCCGCAGAGCCACACGTCGCCCAGCCAGACGTCGGCCACGCGCAGGCTCGCGCCGTCGCTGTCGACACGCAGCTCGTGCGGCCCGCCGGCCGGCAAGGTGCCGGGCAGCGTGACGCGCCAGCGGCCGTCGGCCGCCACCCGCCCCTGGCCCTGCAGGCCGCCCAAGGCCACCGAGACGCCGGAGCCCGCGCGACCGCGGCCCCACAGCTGCAGCGGCTGGTCGCGCTGCAGCACCATGTGCTCGCCGAACACGGCGGCCAGCGACAGCTCAGCCGCGTGCGAGGCCATGCCCCAGGCCGCCAGGACGAGAAGAAGCCCCCACCGCCGCATCACGCCGATGAACCCAGCAGCGTGCGCAGCGGCGGGCGCTGGCGCGGAGCGGCGTCGCTCTGGCGCCGCACGAGCTGATGCTCCAGCACCAGGTGCGTCACCGCTTCCGGCTCGCCGGCGCGGCGGGCGCGCACCTGGCGGATCAGCGCCTCCATCGCGGCGCGCGACATGTCGGCCACCGGCTGGCGGATGGTCGTCAGCTCGGGCCAGATGGTGGTGGCGATCGCGGTGTCGTCGAAGCCGACGACGGTGATGTCGCCGGGCACGTCCAGCCCCTGGCGGTGGCACACCGCCACCGCGGCCGCGGCCATGTCGTCGTTGGCGGCGAAGATGGCGCTCGGGCGGTGCGCCAGCGCCAGCAGCGTCTCGGCGGCGTCCAGGCCCGAGCGGTAGCTGAACAGGCCGGGCGCCACCAGTTCGGGTGACGGCGGCACGCCCGCCGCGACCAGCGCGTCCTGGTACCCCTGCAGGCGCCGTGCGCTGGCGCTCTGCTTGGGATCGCCCGCGATGAAGCCGATGCGCTGGTGCCCCAGCGACAGCACATGGCGGGTCATCTCGAAGGCGGCGCGGTGGTCGTCGATGCAGACCGAGCCCGCCGCCGCGCCGCCCGCGCCGCCCGCCACCAGCACCGCGGGCGTGCCGCTCGCGGCCACCACCTCCAGCAAGCTCGGCGAGTCGCACAGCGGCGGCGGCACGATCAGCCCGTGCACGCCGTTGGTCAGCAGATCGCGCGCGTGCCCGGCCTCGGTGCCGTCGACCTCGCACTTGTCCACCACGAGCTGCGCATGCCCGAGGCTGGCCTGGTCCAGCAGGCCGACCAGGAACTCGCTCAGGTAGGCCGCGCTCGGGTTGCTGTAGAGCACGCCGATGCGCACCGACTCCGAACCCGCCAGGCGCTGCGCCGCCTGGTTGGGCACGTAGTTCAGCGCCGCGATGGCCTCGTTGACCTTGCGCCGCGTGCTCTCGCGCACGCTGGGCGCGCCGTTGATCACGCGCGACACCGTCATCGGCGACACGCCGGCATGGCGCGCCACCACTTCGATCGTGGGCGCCGCCTGGCGCCCGGGCTCTCGGGGTTTCTCCTTCATCACGGCGGCAATTGTGAGCGTTACCTTTCTTTGCGGCCTCAGGTCTAGCCCTGATCGTGCAGGGTGAACCCGCGTTGACGGGGCCTGGGCCGCGCCGAACAATCCGGCCTGTTTGTTTGCGCTACCAGGTGGCGCGCTTCGCCATCACGAGGAGACCCCGATGACGCCACGACCGCCGCGGCGCCGCATCCTGCAAGGGCTGGCCGGCCTGATCGGCGCGCCGCTGCTGCCGGCCCGCGCCGCTGCTGCCGCCACCACCGTGCGCTGGCTGCACATCGAGCAGAACCCCGAGGTCGCCGGTTTCTACGCCGACGTGGCACGCCGCTTCGAGGGCGCGAACCCGGGCACGAAGGTCGAACTGCAGTACCTGGAGAACGAGTCGTTCAAGCGCAAGCTGACCACGCTGCTGCAGTCGCCCGACAAGCCGCACATCGTCTACAGCTGGGCCGGTGGCGTTCTGCGCGAACAGGTGAAGGCCGGCGTCATCCAGGACATCACCGCGGCGGTGGATGCCGGCGGCTGGCGCACGCGCTTCGGCACGTCGGGTCTGCAGGCCTACACCGTGGGCGGCAAGCTGTACGGGCTGCCGATGCTCAGCTCGCAGGTGGGCTTCTTCTACAGCAAGCCGCTGTTCGCCAAGGGCGGCATCGACGCGGCCGCCATCAGGACCTGGGACGACTTCCTCGGTGCGGTGAAGAAGCTGCAGGCGGCGGGCATCACGCCGCTGGTGGTGGGCGGGGCCGACAAGTGGCCGCTGCACTTCTACTGGTCGCACCTGGCGCTGCGCGGCGGCGGCCGCGCGGCCTTCGAAAGCGCACTGACCGGTGCTGCACCGGGCTTCCAGGCCCCCGCGTTCGTGAAGGCCGGCGAGCTGTTCGCGCAGCTGGCGGCGCTGCAACCCTTCCAGCGCGGCTGGCAGTCGGCCACCTACCCGCAGAGCTGCGGGCAGTTCGGCGACGGCAAGGGCGCGATGATGCTGATGCTGGACGCGCTGCGCAACGCGATGCGTGCCAACGCGGCCGACCGCGTGGGGGTGCCCGACGAGCAGCTCGGCTGGTTCCCCTTCCCCACCGTGCCCGGCGGCCAGGGCGCCGCCGACGAGACCATGGGCGGCATGAACGGCTGGCTGGTCACGCAGGGCGCGCCGCGCCAGGCGGTGGACTTCCTCGGCTTCCTGCTCGAGCCGAAGAACCAGCGCGTCGCCGCCGAGCGCGGTTACTACATCCCGGCGGTGGCCGGCGCACGCGAGTTCGTGAAGCAGCCCATCCTGCGGCAGCTGGGCGAGAACGTGGCCCAGTCGTCCTACCACCAGCTGTTCTACGACCAGATGCTGGGCCCGTCGGCCGGCGCCGTGGTCAACGACGCGTCGTTCGACCTCGCCACGGGCCGCATCAAGCCCGCCGACGCGGCCGCGCGGGTGCAGCAGGCGTGGCTGCGCAGCCGCTGAAGGCGCGCGCGCAGGCGCTGCTGTACCTGGCGCCGGCGCTGGCGCTGTTCACCCTCTTCGTCGCGCTGCCGATGGTGGAGGCGGCCTGGTACAGCCTGTACCGCTGGAACGGCTACGGCCGGCCCAGCGAGTTCGTGGGTGCCGCCAACTTCGTGCTGCTGGCGCAGGACGCCGACTTCCGCACCGCGCTCGCGAACAACGCCTGGATCATCGCGGTGTCGCTGGCGCTGCAGCTGCCGCTGGCGCTGCTGCTGGCGGTGCAGCTGGCGGGACCCGGGCTCGTCAACCGCGTGCTGCGGCTGCTGTTCTTCCTGCCCTACGTGCTGGCCGAGGTGGCCGCCGGCTTGATCTGGCGCTTCCTCTACGACGCCGAACACGGCGTGTTCGCGGGCCTGGCCACGCAGGCCGGGCTCACCCCGCCCGACCCGCTGGGCGAACCCGCCACCGCGCTGCCGGCGCTGCTGGCCGTGGTGGTGTGGAAGTACTTCGGCTTCTACATGATCCTGTTCATCGCCGGCCTGCAGCAGATCGACCGCTCGCTGTACGAAGCGGCGCGGCTCGATGCCGCATCGCCCTGGACCGTGTTCCGCCGCATCACGCTGCCGCAGCTGGCGCCGACGATCCGTCTGGCCATCTTCTTCGCCGTGCTGGGCTCGCTGCAGGCCTTCGACCTGGTGATGGCGCTCACCCGCGGCGGTCCGTCCAACAGCACGCACACGATGGTGAGCTACCTCTACAACTTCGGCGTCACGCGGATGGACATCGGCTTCGGCAGCGCGGTCGGCGTGGTGCTGTTCGTGCTGTGCGCGGGCTTCGCGTGGGGCAGCCGGCGCTGGATGCTGCGCACATCATGAAGCTGCTCCGTTGGCCGCTGCTGCTGGCCCTGGCGGCGCTGGTGCTGATGCCACTGGCGACCACGGTGCTGGGCGGCTTCAAGACGCTGGGCGGTCTGCGCACGCAACCGCTGGGCCTGCCCGAGGTGTGGCAGTGGCAGAACTACGCCGGCATCCTGGGCAGCGGCCGCCTCTGGCAGCAGCTGGCCAACTCGCTGCTGATCACCGGCCTCACGGTGCTGCTGACGCTGGTGGTGGCGGCGCTGGCGGCCTATGCCTTCGTGCGCCTGCGGCCGGCCTTCGCGCGCCAGCTGCTGGGCTACCTGCTGCTCGGGCTGCTGTTCCCGGCCGCGACCGCGGTGCTGCCGCTCTTCATCCGCATCCGCGACCTCGGCCTGCTCGACTCCCCCTGGGGCGTGGTGCTGCCGCAGGTGGCCTTCGGCCTGGCCACCGCGCTGCTGCTGCTGCGCAATGCCTTCGCCGCGTTGCCGAACGAGCTGTTCGAGGCCGCGCTGATGGACCACTGCAGCCCGTGGCGCTGCTTCGTGCGCATCGTGCTGCCGCTGTCGCGCCCGATCCTGGCCACGGTGGCCGTGATCACCGCGGTGCACAGCTGGAACGCCTACCTGCTGCCGCTGGTGGTGCTGAACCGCGAGCAGCTCTACCCCTGGCCGCTGGGCCTGATGGCCTACCAGGGCGAGTTCACCAGCGACTGGCAGCTGGTGCTGGCCTTCGTCACGCTCACGCTGCTGCCGATGGTGGTGCTGTTCCTGCTGGCCCAGCGCCACATCGTGGCCGGGCTCACCGCCGGCGCGGTGAAGGGCTGACGGAGCCCGCGGCGCGCGGGCTTTCGGGCGGGCCCAGGTAGCTGGGCTGCAGCCCGCCGGCGTCCACCACCAGGCGCTGCAGCACCACGCCGGCGTCCAGCGGCCAGAAGCGCAGCACATGCGCGCCCGGCTGCAGCGCGGCGTGTTCGGTGACGAGCACGGCCACGCCGTCGGACACGCGGCGCGCCCAGCTGCGCTCGGTGGCGCCGGCGTTGATGGCGACGATCTGCGGCGGCTCGTCGTCGAAGGCGACGGCGTAGCGCAGCGGGGAACCGGGCTGGAAGTCCAGCGTCGGGGCCAGATGCACATGCAGCTTCAGCGGCCGCTCGGTGTAGGTGTGCACGGCGTACTCCAGCCGCAGGCCATCGGCCGGCTGCAGCGTCGGCGCCGTCACCGGCAGCGTGGCCATGCCGGAGTGCCAGTGGCCATGGCCCGGCACTTCCATCCACTCGCGGCCCGCAGGCGCATGGCGCGCCGAGGCGTGCGCGGCCTCGATCGCCAGCACGCCGGCCGTCTCGATGAAGGCGCCCGCGGCCGGTGAATCGGTCGCCTTGAACACCGGCACCTCCAGCACCACCCGCGCGCCGCCCGGCCCCTGCACCGTGAGTTCGACGAGGTGCCGCCCCGGCGGCACACGCGGCCAGTCGGCCGACACCCACAGCCGCTCGTCGCCCGCCACCACGCCGCCGCGCCGGCTGGCCGCCAGCCAGGGCACGGCGGCCTGCACGCGGTAGCGGCAAGGCCGGTCGCCGCGGCTGTAGACCTCAAACCAGCGCCGCCGCGCGGGCGCCTGCGCCTCCAGCGACGGCAGGCGCAGCCGGCCTTCCGTCGCACCCTGCGCCAGGCCCTCGACCATCACGCCCAGCTGCGCACCGGCCAGCGGCTCGTGCGCAGCCAGCGCCGGCATCACGTTGGCCTTCGGTGCGTTCCAGCCCGTGTAGCCGATGTGCGGCTGCGACATCAGGTGGTTCCACTTGCCGCCCGCCACGTCCTGGTGGTACTGGCGCGCCAGTTCGGCGTCGTGCGCGAACAGCTCGCGCGCCCGTTGCGCCAGCGCGTTCGTGCTGCGCCGCCCCTGCGCCGCGTGCAGGCGGTTGCGCGCCACGGTGACGTGCAGGTCCTGCAGGTTCGCGCCCGCCAGCACCGGGTAGCCCACGAGCTGGAAGAAGGCGTCGTGCAGCTCGCGCGGCAGGCGCCGGCGCAATGCCTCGGCACGCGCGGCCAGCGCCAGCCAGTCAGCGCGCACGCGCTCGGCCTCGTCCTCGTGCAGCAGGCTGTAGGTGTCGGCGTCCAGCTGCTCGGGCTTGCGCCGGCCGTGGTGGCGGGTGTAGAGCGCCACCAGCCCGGCAATCTCCGCGGCATGCGCCGGCCCGAACTCGCGTGCCGCCCACTTCGGCAGGTAGCCTTCCAGATCCTGCACGGGGATGGCCGCCGGATTCCAGGCGTAGCGCAGGAAGAACTCCATCGGCACTTCCATCGGCTTCAGGTCGCCGACGTTGACGATCCACAGCTGCGTGGCGCCGAAGCGCCAGGCCAGGTGCATCTGTTCCCACACCTTGGGCAATGGCGTGACGTTGACCCACTTGTAGGAGCGCGGGCCGCCGACGTAGTCGAAGTGGTAGTAGACGCCGCTGCCGCCGCGGCGCCCGCGTTCGGCCGGCGTGGGCAGGCGGCGGATGTGGCCCCAGTTGTCGTCGGCGAACAGCATCAGCACGTCGTCGGGCACCTGCATGCCGCGGTCGACGTAGTCCTGCACCTCCTTGTACAGCGCCCACACCTGCGGGGTCTGCGCGGCCGGCTTGCCGGTGACGCGCTCGACGATGGCGCGCTGGTCGGCCACGATGCGCTCCAGCAGCGCCACGTTGCCGTGCCCGTCCATCGCCTCGTCGCCGTCGCCGCGCATGCCCACGGTGACCAGCGTCTCGTTGCGCAGCGCGCGCGCCACGCCCCCGGCCCAGAAGCTGCGCAGCTGCTCCGCATTGCTCTCGTAGTTCCACGCGCCCCTGGGCTCGCCGCGGTGCCACTCCTTGTGGGCCCGCAGCATCGGCTCGTGGTGCGAGGTGCCGACGACGATGCCGAAGGCCTCGGCGAGCTCGGCGTTCTTGGGGTCGTCGGCGAAGAAGGCGGCGTCCCACATCGCCGGCCACAGCGTGTTGGCGCGCAGGCGCAGCATCAGCTCGAACACGCGGCCGTAGAAGCTGTGCGTGTAGCCGCCGTGGAACTGACGCACCCAGCCGGTGAGCGCGGGCGCCTCGTCGTTGAGGAAGATGCCGCGCCAGCGCACCACCGGCGCGTCGTGGAGCTTGAACGGCAGCGGCACCTGCAGCGTGCGGCGCGGGCGCACCGGCACGTCGGCCCACCAGTGCCAGGGCGAGACGCCGATCTGCTCGCTCAGCGTGTAGATGCCGAACACGGTGCCGCGGCGGTCGCTGCCGGCGATCACCAGTGCGCGCTCCACGCCGGGCCAGGGGCGCTCCACGGTCTGCAGCAGGAAACCTTCCCAGCGGCCACGGATGGTGTCGGCATCGATGCGCCCTTCGGCGGCCAGGCGGTCCACCAGCGCACTGGAACCGAGCGTGCCGATCACCACGATGTCGGGCGCTGTCTGCTGCGCCAGCGCCGGCGCGACGCCGCAGACGCGCTGCACGTCCCGCTGCAGGTCGGCCGCGGCGCGCTGCACGGCGGGGGCATCCTCGTCCGACACCCACAGCGGTGCGGCGCGGCCGGCGCGTGCCAGCACCACCGCCGGACCGCGGCCTGCGGCGAAGCGCACCCAGGGCGCCGCGCCAAGCGCGCGCGCGGCACCGGCGGCCGGCAGCAGCAGCGCGCCCATCAGCAGGGCCCGCCGCTTCAAGGCTTCAGGAGCGCCGGCGGGCGCGCGACGTTCCGGGGGTGGCAGGCGCCGCGGCCGGCACCAGATCGGCCACGCGCACCGCCGGCCGCTGGCGCGGCGCCGCGTCGGACTGCCGCCGCACCAGTTCGAACGGCACGCGGTCCTGCTGCGGCGCCTCCTGCGTGCCGGCCCGCAAGGCACGCACGTGCCGCACCAGCAGGTTCACCGCCGTGCGTGCCATCTCGGTGATGGGCTGGCGGATGGTGGTCAGCTCGGGCCAGATCGTGGTGGCGATGGCGGTGTCGTCGCAGCCCACCACGGTCAGGTCGCCGGGCACGTCCAGGCCCAGGCGGTGCGCCACCGCCACCGTGGCCGCGGCCATGTCGTCGTTGCAGGCGAAGATGGCCGTCGGGCGCGGCTCCAGCGCCAGCAGCGCCTCGGCCCCGTCCAGGCCCGAGCGGTAGTTGAAGAAGCCCGGCACCATCAGTTCGTCGGGCAGCGGCAGGCCGGCCTGCGCGATGGCGTCGCGGAAGCCGGACAGCCGGCAGGAACTGGCGGTCTGCTGCGGGTTGCCGCCGATGAAGCCCACGCGCTGGTGGCCGAGCGCGACGAGGTGGCGCGTCATCGTGAACGCGGCCTGGTAGTCGTCGATGTTGACCGCGTCCGCCCGCTGGTCGGGCAGGCCCGCGCCCACCACCACCGTGGGCACGTGCGCAGCGGCCGCCACGTCCAGCAGGGCCTGCTCGTCGCACAGCGGCGGCGGCAGGATGAGCCCGTCGATGCCGCCGGCCACCAGGCTGCGCACCTCCGCCGGCCGGGCCGCGGGATCGGTGCACTGCTGCACCACCAGCTGCGCGTGGCTGAGGCTGGCCTGGTCCATCACGCCGACCAGGAACTCGGCCAGGTAGCCCGAACGCGCGCTGCCGTGCAGCACGCCGAAGCGCATCAGTTCGGAGCCGGCCAGGTGGCGCGCCGCCGGGTTGGGCACGTAGTGCAGCGCGGCGATGGCCGCCTGCACGCGCTGCCGCGTGGAGGCCTTCACCGCCGCCTCGCCGTTGACCACGCGCGACACGGTCATCGGCGACACGCCGGCATGGCGCGCCACGTCGGCAATCGTCGCGGCGGCCGCCCGGCGCGGGGCGGCGGTCTTCTTCGGGGTTGCGTTCACGCCCGCTATTGTCGTCGGCCCCGCGGCGGCAGTGCCGCACGGCCTCAGAACGATGCGCGCACGCCGAGCAGGTAGGTCGCGCCGGGCTTGTACTCGGTGAAGGTCGCATTCGGGAACTGGAAGTACGAACGCTGCGTCGAGCGGGTGGCATTCCACACGTCCAGCGTGAGCTCGATGTTCTGCTTCCAGCCCATCAGCTTGCCGAGGTCGGCACGAGCGGCGATGTCCACCTGCGCGTAGTCGTCGCCGAACAGGTTGGCGCCCGCGATGCCGTTCTGCGGCGAGTTGGTCTGCTGCGAGCCCTTCGAGAAGGCCCGCGAGACGCGGAACATGAAGCCGCCGTTCTCGTAGTACAGCGTGATGTTCGAGGTGTACTCGGGCACGCCCACCGCGATGAAGCCGCTGTTGTTGGTGGCCTTCTGGTTGATGAAGGTGTAGTTGGCGCTGAAGCCGAAGCCGGGAATGGGCAGCAGCGTCAGCGGCTGCTGCCAGGTGAGCTCCAGGCCCTTGATCTTCAGCAGCGCCGGCGAGTTGACCTGCTGCGTGACGATGATGGTCTGCGCGTTGATCTGCGCCAGCTGCGCGGGGTCGGTGACCACCGTGCCCGGCGGCAGGCCGAGGCCGGCGCGCACGTGCAGCGCGTCGCGCTGCTGCTGCGTGATGTTCTGGTAGTTGACGTTGTAGGACGCCAGCGAACCGAAGGACACCGTGGTGTTCTGCGCCGCGGTGAAGGCCTGGAGCTCCTTCGTGAACAGCGAGGCGGCCACGTAGCCTTCGCGGCCCGTGTACCACTCCACCGCCATGTCCTTGTTGTCGGACAGGTAGGGCTTGAGCTCGGAGTTCGTCAGCGTGCCCTGGCTGGCCGCAGGATCCGAGAACTGCAGCTGCGTGCGGCGCAGGTCCTGCGGGTTCGGGCGTGTCATCGAGCGCGAGACCGACAGGCGCGAGATCACGCTGGGCGCCAGGTTCCAGGCCGCCGACGCCGAAGGCAGCGTGTTGTCGTACTTCGTCGTGGCCAGCTCCTCCGTGATGATGTTCGGGAAGCGGCCGCCGTCGGCCAGGTTCTGCGCCGCGTTGCGCGGGTCGGCGGTGCTGATCAGCGAGCCGAAGATCTGCTCGGTGTGCACGCGCCGCACGCCGGCGTTGTAGCGCAGCGTGTTGCCGATGAACTGCGTGCGGCCGTTGACCTCGGCGTAGAACGAGCTCACCTTCTCCTGGATGTAGCCGGGGTTGGTGCCGGTGTTGGTGCTGCCGGTGACCAGCGGCGCGCTGTCGCTGAAGCGGTCGTACTGCGAGTCGGCGCGGAAGCGGTTCCAGTCGACACCCACGAAGCCGCGCGAGTTGGGCACCAGGTAGCTGGCCAGGTTGGCCTGCGGGATCAGCGAGCCCTGGAACGTGAGCGGCGCGGTGGCGCCCGCCGTGTAGCCGGTGCCGTAGCCGGGGAAGTTGGTGGCCGGCCCCGGGGTGTTGGCGCCGTTGCAGCCGCCGGGGTTCGTGGTATTGGGCGCCGGCAGCGTGACGCTCAGGTTGTTGCCGCAGACGGCGTTCTGCCAGGCCGCGTCGTTGTTGTAGGAGCTGATGCGGCGCTTCACGTCGTCGTAGGCCGCCCCGCCCTTCACCGCGAAGCTGTCGTCACCCGAGGTCAGGTTGAAGCGCAGGCCCTGGGTCTCGGACTCGCGACGTTCCTCCTGGATGTTCAGGCGTCCACCCGCCCAGACGAAGTTCGCCGGGTCGTTGATGCTGCGGTTGGAGGTGATGACGGGCCGGCCCGAGGTGTTGTCGTAGGTCACCGTCAGGCCCGAGCTGGCCGCCGTGACGGGGCCGACCGTTGGCGACTCGCGGTGGAACTTGCTCTTCGTGAAGTTGGCCTGGCCGTCGAGCGTGAGGCGGTCGTTGATGCGCCACTCGAAGCCGGGGTTCGTGCCGTAGAAGGTGGTCTGCTCGTCGTAGGGCCGGTACTCCAGGAACCACTGCGCGTTGGCGAAGGTGCCCCTGGTGACCACGCAGCCGTTGCTGCAGTCGCTGCGGTCGAACTGGAGGTCGACCGGGACCATCGAGCCGTTGCGCCCGACCCAGTTCATGTCGGTGCGCTCGATCTTGTTGTGCTTCTTGCCGACCACCGTGTCGAGGTAGAGGTCCAGCGCCTCGGTGGGACGCCACTCGACGCTGAGGATGCCGTTGACGCGGTCGCGGCTGCCCTCGGCTTCCATCTCGCGGCCCAGCCGCGGGATCAGGCCGTTGTCGAGCTGGCCGATGTTGGCGCCGGGGTTCAGCTGCAGCAGCACGGCCTCGTTGATCTGCTCGTTCGCGGGGCGCCCCGACGCAGCAGCGGCCGCGAGGATGGCCGCCGCCTGCGGCGTGATGCCGCTGGCCACGTTGGCCGGCACCGCCCCGGGGATGGTCCAGTTGCCGCCGCCGGTGCTGTTCCGGTTGGTGGCCGACGACTGCGTCGCCGACAGGTTCGCATTGGTCCACCCGATGGTTTCGAAGCCCGTGGTGCGCACCTTGTTCTGCGACCAGGACAGCCCGGCCAGCACGCCGAAGGTCTCGCCGAAGGTGGTGCTGCCGATCACCGAGCCCTTGTTGCCCCACTTGCGGGCCGGCTCGTTCTTGGTCAGCTGCAGGTTCACCGAGCCGCGCGTGCCGCGCTTGTCGAACGGGCGCGCGCTGCGCATATCCACCACGCCCGCGGCGCCGCCTTCCAGCATCGCCGCGGTGGGGCTCTTGTTGACGGTGACCTTGGTGAACAGCTCGGTCGGCAGGAAGTCGAGGTCGACCTCGCGGTTGGCGCTCTGTGCGTCGGTGCGGCCGGTGGAGGCCGAGGCCACCGGCGCGCCGTTGAGCAGCACGCGGGTGAAGCTGGAGCCGAGGCCGCGGATCTGGATCTGCAGGCCTTCGCCGGTGATCTCGCGCGACACCGTCACGCCCGGGATGCGCGCCAGCGATTCGGCGATGTTGGCGTCCGGGAACTTGCCCATCTCCTCGGCCACGACGGTCTCGGACAGGCCGATCGCATCGCGCTTGGCCGCCGCCGACTGCGCCAGCGAGCCGCGGTACCCGGTGACGCTGATCACCTGCGGCGCGGCCTGCGCCGCCGAGGCCGCCGAAGCCGCCGCGGCCGGCGCCGCCGGGGCGCCTTGCTGCGCGTAGGCGCCGGCGATCAGGCTCGCGAGCGCGGTGGTGGCGAACACGCCACGACGCCGGGCTTGGGCGCGACGGGCGGGGCCGTTGGAGGCGGTGAGCATGGCTTGTCTCCTTCGCAGGCCGCCGTGGCGGCCGGTCTTTGTTGTCTCGCTGCGTCGCTGCCTACCGCGGCCATGGCCAAATTGGTAGCGCAACCATTTCAGTGTAGAAGCGAGCGACAAACACTGCCAAGCATGGTTTACGCTAACCCGGACTCGGGGGGCTCCGCCCTCTGGAGCCCGGCCGGATGGTGACGTTCACACAAGTCGCAGCCGGTCAGCGCGCCGCAGCCCCGCAGCGGCGCTCCAGGAAGGGCAGCGGGAAAGCGTCGGCCATCGCACGGTAGCCGGCCATCGACGGGTGCAGGCCGTCACCGCTGTCCAGCTCGGCACGCATGCGCTCGGGCCGCGCCGGGTCGCGCACGAGCGCGTCGAAATCCACCACCGCATCGAAGCCCGCCGGTCCGCGGATCCAGGTGTTGAGGGTCAGCCGGTCGGCCTCGTTGTCAGGGCCCGGCTGGTAGTAGCCGCTGTTGCCGTAGGGCAGCACCGTGGACACGGCCAGGCACACGCCGCGCGCACGGGCACTCGCCGACAGCGTGCGCAGGGCCTGCTGCAGCTGCTGCAGCAGCGCGGCCCGGGCCGCGGGGCTGTCCTCGCGGTTGCGCCGCTGCACGCCGAAGTCGTTCACGCCGATCAGCAGCACCGCGTGCGTCGCGCCGCTGCGCGCCAGCGCGTCGCGCTCGAAGCGCGAGAGCACGCTCGGGCCCAGGCCGTCGCGCAGCAGGCGGTTGCCGCCGATGCCGGTGTTGACGACCGACACCGCGACGCCCTGCCCGGCCAGGCGCTGGGCCAGCAGGTCGGGCCAGCGCTGGTAGCTGCCCGGCGGCACGCCGTAGCCGTCGGTGATCGAGTCGCCGATGGCCACCAGCACGGGCACTGCCCTGCGGCCGCGAACGTCCAGCGCGGCCAGGTGCCACCAGCCGACGCGCGGCGCCGCCGCGGCCCAGTTCGGCCGGCCCACCTGCATGCCCGCGGCGGCCCAGCTGCGGATGCGCGAGCCCGGATGCGCGGTGGCCGGCGCCACGCCCTGCCGCACGTGCAGGTCGACGAGCAGTTCGGACTGGAGCGTCACCGGCAGGTCCACGGGGTCGCTCCAGGCCTCTTCGCCCGGCGCCAGCACCAGTGCGGCCTGGCCGGCGAAGTGCAGGGCACGCATCGTTTCCGCGCGGGCGGCAGGCGGCTGCCCGTCGGCGGCCGCGGAGGCGTCGCGCGCCGCCACCGCGGCGGCGCCCAGTTCCAGCGGCGTGCGCCCGAGCAGGTTGCTCACGCGCACCCGCAGCTGCTCGCCGTCGGCGGTGATGCGCAGCACCTGGCGCAGGCTCACATCGCGGAGCGGCTCCACCCACGCGGGGGCCGGCGCACTGGCCGCGGGCAAGGGTTCCAGGGCCAGCTGCGCGCTGCCCCAGGCCGCGACCCACGGGCGGCCGCCGCCGGGCTCCGCGTCGGCGCGTTCCTTGAGGACGCAGGCCTGCAGCAGCGCGGCCAGTGCCAGCGCGGCCGCGGCTCGCCGAAGCATCGGGTGCCGGTTCATCGCGCGCGATGGTAACGCTACCGTTTCGCCGGGCTGCGCGACAAAAGCAAAAGGCCCGGTGTCTTTCGACACCGGGCCTCAGCGTTCAATGGTCGGGGTGGCGGGATTCGAACTCGCGACCCCTTGCACCCCATGCAAGTGCGCTACCAGGCTGCGCTACACCCCGACGAAGCCTCGCATTATAGCCCGCGTTGCAGGCGGTCCCGCCGCTCAAGCGTTCAGCAGCTCGCGGATCGACAACAGCTCGGCGCGCAGGTGGGCCGAGCCCCAGGACGTCGCGGGCGCCGCTTCGTCCTTGGCCGCAGCCACCGGCTCGGCAGCACGCTCGGCCTCGACGCCATCGGCATCGGCAACCTCGGCGGCGAGTGGCAGGTCGGCCAGGCGGTTGCGCGCCCCGCTGATCGTGAATCCCTGGTCGTAGAGCAGGTCGCGTATGCGCCGGATCAGCAGCACCTCGTGGTGCTGGTAGTAGCGCCGGTTGCCGCGCCGCTTCATCGGCTTGAGCTGCGTGAACTCCTGTTCCCAGTAACGCAGCACATACGGCTTGACCCCGCACAGCTCGCTCACCTCACCGATCGTGAAGTAGCGTTTGGCCGGAATGGCGGGGAGCGCTTTCTCCATTGAAATCAATGGGATCGATGGGGAAAGCTAGACTCTACTCGAAGTCCCCTTCCGCCGGCGTGTCCCCCTGCACGATGGACTTCAGCTTGTGACTGGCGTGAAACGTCACGACGTTGCGCGCCTTGATGGGAATCGACTCGCCGGTGCGCGGATTGCGGCCCGGCCGCGGCGCCTTGCGCCGGATGTTGAAGTTGCCGAAACCCGACAGCTTCACGTCCTGGCCTTCGACGAGCGTGCCGTGCACGATCTCGAAGAAGGCCTCGACCATGTCCTTGGACTCGCGCTTGTTGAGGCCCAGTCGGTCGAACAGCAGCTCGGCCAGCTCGGCCTTCGTCAGCGTGGGCGTTTCCAGCGACGACAGGATGACCTTCTCGCCGGGGTTCTCGTCGGTGGCGGACATCGGGTTTCCTCCTCCCTGGTCAGAGTCTTGCGCTTCAGCGCAGGCGGGCACCGCAGGAACGGGCGGCGCGCTCCACCGCCGCGTCGACGGCGGCTTCGATCCGCTCGTCCGTCAGCGTCTGGCTGTCGTCGCGCAGCTCCAGCCGCACGGTCAGGCTGCGCTCGCCGGCCTGCAGGCCGGCAGCCGGCGCGGCGGGCCTGAACACGTCGAACAGCGTCGCGCGCCGCACCAGGCCGCTGGCATCGTCGCGCAACACCTGCACCAGGCGGTCGTGCGTGACCTCGTCGCGCACCACCAGCGCCAGGTCGCGGAACGACGGCTGCTGGCGCGACACCGGCTCGAACACCGGCACCGGCACGTCGAGGACCGCCTCCAGATCCAGCTCGAACAGCAGCGGCGCGTGCGGCAGTTCGTAGCCCTGCCGCCACTTCGGGTGCAACTCGCCCAGGTGCCCGATCGCGCGGCCCCCCAGCGAGACGCTGGCGCTGCGGCCGGGGTGCAGCGCGGGGTGCGTGCATGCGGCGAACACCGGCTCGTGCGGCGCCAGCAGCGCCTGCACGTCGCCCTTCAGGTCGAAGAAGTCGGCCGCGCGCTCCTTGCTGCCCCACTGCAGGCCGTCGGCGGCGCCGTAGGCCAGGCCGGCCACGCGGGCCGGCTGGCGCAGCCCGGCGACCGCCAGCGGGCCGTCGGTGGCGCCCGCATCGCGCAGGTACACGCGCCCGAGCTCGAACACGCGCACGCGCGAGGCCTTGCGCGACAGGTTGTGGCGCAGCGCCTGCACCAGGCTGCCGATCAGGCTGGTGCGCATCACGGCCAGCGGCGCCGCGATCGGGTTCAGCACGCGGATCGGATCGGCGTTGCCCGCCAGCTCGGCTTCCCAGCGCGCCTCGACGAAGCTGTAGCCGATGGTCTCCTGGTAGCCCAGCCCAGCCAGCGTGCGCCGCAGCGCATGCTGGCCGCGCCGCCCCTCGCGCCGCACGCGGGCGGTCACGGGTGCCAGCGGCGGCGTGTCGGGCAGCTTGTCGTAGCCCAGCACGCGGATCACTTCCTCGATCAGGTCCTCCTCGAGCTTCAGGTCGAAGCGGTAGGAGGGCGGCGTGACGGTCAGCGTGCCGCTGCCTTCGCTGAAGGCCAGGCCCAGGCGGCGGAAGACATCGGCGCACTGCGCCTGCGTCACCGGCATGCCGATCACGCGGCTGGCGCGCTCGACGCGCAGCGTGACCGGCGCCGCCGCGGGCAACCGCAGCGTCTGGTCGTCCATCGGGCCTGCCTCGCCGCCGCAGATGTCCAGCACCAGCTGGGTGATGCGCTCGATGTGCGCCACCGTCAGCGCCGGGTCCACGCCCCGCTCGAAGCGGTGGCCGGCGTCGGTGCTGAAGTTGTAGCGGCGCGAGCGGCCGGCCACGCTGTCGGGCCACCAGAAAGCGGCCTCGATGTAGATGTTCTTCGTGTCGTCGCTCACCGCGGTGGAGTCG
This sequence comes from Rubrivivax sp., assembly GCA_044226255.1. Lineage (GTDB taxonomy): Bacteria > Pseudomonadota > Gammaproteobacteria > Burkholderiales > Burkholderiaceae_C > Rubrivivax. Next base: position 10,959 of record JBGAHJ010000009.1, on the reverse strand, counting down.
CCGCCCATGATGCCGGCCAGCGATTCCAGGCCCTTCGAGTCGGCGATCACGCCCACCTGCTCGTCGACCTCGATGGTGTTGCCGTTCAGCAGCTTGAGCGTTTCGCCCTTGCGACCCCACCGCACCACGAGCCTGTCGTGGATCTTGTCGAGGTCGAAGATGTGCGACGGCCGGCTGTACTCGAACATCACGTAGTTGCTGATGTCCACCAGCGCGGTGACGCTGCGCTGCCCGCAGCGCGCCAGGCGGTCGACCATCCACTGCGGGGTCTTCGCCTTCGTGTCCACCCCGCGCACGATGCGGCCCGAGAAGCGGCCGCAGAGGTCGGGTGCCTGCACATCGACGGGCAGCTTCGCGTCGTGCGCGGGCTTCACCGGCGCGATGGCCGGCGTCTTCAGCGGCGCGCCGGTGAGTGCGGAGACCTCGCGCGCGATGCCGTAGACGCTCAAGCCGTGCGCCAGGTTCGGCGTGAGCTTGAGCGTGAAGACGTGATCGTCCAGGCGCAGGTGCTCGCGAATGTCCTGGCCGATGGGCGCGTCGGCCGCCAGTTCCAGCAGGCCGCCGTGGTCGTCGGCGATCTTCAGCTCGCGCGCCGAGCACAGCATGCCCCGGCTTTCGACGCCGCGCAGCTTGCCGATGCCGATCCTGAACGGCTTTCCGTCATCGCCGGGAGGCAGCTCGGCGCCGACCGTCGCCAGCGGCACGCGGATGCCGGGCCGCGCGTTCGGCGCGCCGCACACGATCTGCAGCGGCTCGGCGCCACCGGCGTTCACCGTGCACACGCGCAGGCGGTCGGCCTGCGGGTGCGGCTCGGCGGTGACGATCTCGGCCACCACCACCCCGCGGAACGGCGGCGCCACGGGGCGGAGCTCCTCCACCTCCATGCCGGACATGGTCAGCAGGTCGGCCAGTTGCTGGGTGGCGAGCGGCGGATCGCAGAACTCGCGCAGCCAGGATTCGGGGAATTGCATGGGCTCGGGCTCGGGATTCAGTTGAACTGCTGCAGGAAACGCAGGTCGCCGTCGAACATCAGGCGCAGGTCGTCGATGCCGTAGCGCAGCATCGCGAAGCGGTCGGCGCCCATGCCGAAGGCGAAGCCGATGTGCTGCTCGGGGTCGAGGCCGAAGTTGCGCACCACGTTCGGGTGCACCTGGCCCGAGCCCGCCACCTCCAGCCAGCGGCCCGCGAGCGGCCCCGAGCGGAAGCGGATGTCGATCTCGGCACTGGGCTCCGTGAACGGAAAGTACGACGGGCGGAAGCGCACGTCGAAGTCGTCGGTCTCGAAGAACTGGCGCACGAACTCGGCGAAGACGAACTTCAGGTCCTTGAAGCTCACGTTCGCACCCAGCCACAGGCCTTCGACCTGGTGGAACATCGGCGAATGCGTGGCGTCGCTGTCGACGCGGTAGACACGCCCCGGGGCGATCACGCGCACCTCCGGCATCGGGTTCATGCCGGCGTGCTTCGCGGCGTGCGCGCGCGCATAGCGCACCTGCATCGGGCTGGTGTGGGGGCGCAGGTTGAGCCAGCGGCCCTCGGCGTCCTTCAGCTCGACGTAGAAGGTGTCCTGCATCGAACGCGCCGGATGGTTCTCCGGGTTGTTCAGCGCGGTGAAGCTCATCCAGTCGGTCTCGATCTCGGGGCCGTCGGCGACGTCGAAACCCATCGAGCCGAAGATCGCCTCGATGCGCTCGATGGTGCGACTCACCGGGTGCAGGCCGCCGGTGCCGCGGGTGCGGCCGGGCAGCGTGACGTCCAGCGCCTCGGCGCGCAGCTGGCCTTCGAGCTCGGCCTCGGCCAGCGCATCGCGGCGGCGCTGCAGGGCGGTTTCGATGCGCGCCTTGGCCTGGTTGATCTCGGCGCCGCGGGTCTTCTTCTGCTCGGGCGGCAGCGCCGCCAGGCCCTTCAGCAATTCGGTGACGCGGCCGCTCTTGCCGACGAAGCGCGCCTTCGCGTCTTCGAGCGCGGCCGCGCTGCCGGCGGCGGCGAAGTCGGCCTCGGCGGCCAGCACCAGGGTGTCGAGATCGTTCATGGACCGTGGAAAACCAAAAAAAAGGCCGTCCTCAGGTGACGGCCTTCGAGTGCTTGAGAGGCCGCCGTTGCTTGCTTCAGCTCCGGCGGCTCGGGAATCAAGCCAGCTGAGCCTTCACCTTCTCGACGATGCTGCTAAACGCAGCGGGGTCGTGAATGGCCATGTCCGAGAGGACCTTGCGGTCGATCTCGATGTTGGCCTTCTTCAGGCCAGCCATGAACTTGCTGTAGGTGACACCCAGTTCGCGGCTCGCGGCGTTGATGCGCGCGATCCAGAGCTGGCGGAACACCCGCTTGCGGGTGCGACGGTCACGGTAGGCGTACTGGCCGGCCTTCATCACCGCCTGCTTGGCGATGCGGAAGACGTTCTTGCGACGACCACGGAAGCCCTTGGCCAGGGCCAGGATCTTCTTGTGGCGGGCGTGTGCGGTTACACCACGTTTGACGCGAGGCATGGTTCAGCTCCTCTTACAGGCCGGCGAACGGCAGCATCTGGGCCATGTGGCCCATGTTGGTCTCGTGCACGTTCACGGCGCCGCGCAGCTGACGCTTGCGGGTGGTGCTCTTCTTCGTGAGGATGTGGCGCTTGTACGCTTGGCCGCGCTTCACGGTGCCGCCGGGGCGGACGCGGAAGCGCTTCTTCGCGCCGCTCTTGGTCTTCATCTTGGGCATTTCAGCTCCTTGCTATGTGTGCTGCTGCAGGCGGCACCGGGTCCGGTGCACTTGCTGGCCTGCAGCCGCTTCTTTTGACGGCTCCGGTGACCAGACCGGAACCCTCAAATCTCTCTGACCTACTTCCTCTTGGGCGCCAGCACCATGATCATCTGGCGCCCTTCCAGCTTGGGCATGTGCTCCACCATCGCGACATCGGCCAGTTCGTCGCGGATGCGTTCCAGCATCCGCATGCCGATGTCCTGGTGCGTGATCTCGCGGCCGCGGAAGCGCAGGGTCACCTTGCCCTTGTCGCCGTCTTCCGCGATGAAGCGCCGCAGGTTGCGCATCTTGATGGCGTAGTCGCCATCGTCGGTGCCCGGGCGGAACTTCACTTCCTTGATCTCGATGACCTTCTGCTTGGCCTTGGCCTCGGCCGCCTTCTTCTGCTCCTGGTACTTGAACTTGCCGTAGTCCATGAGCCGGCACACCGGTGGGTCTGCGGTGGCGGCGATCTCGACGAGATCGACGTCCAACTCCCCTGCCATGCGCAACGCTTCCATCGTGCTGACGATCCCGAGGGGTTCGTTCTCGACCCCGTTCAGGCGCACCTGCGGCGCCATGATCTCGCGGTTCAGACGGTGCTTGCGCTCCGCGTTGGGCACGCGGCGGTCCATGAAAGTAGCGATGGTTCCAGCTCCTGAAGCCATCCGAAGGCGCCGGACAGCACGAAAAACAAAGGCGCGCTAGGGACGGCTAGACCTTGGCTGCGATGTCGCTGGTGACCTTCTGGATGAAGTCGGCCAGCTGCATCACACCAAGGTCTTGATTGCCCCGGGCGCGCACGGCAACAGCCCCGTTTGCCTTCTCCTTGTCGCCAACGACCAGGATGAACGGGACCTTCTGCAACGAATGCTCGCGGATTTTATAGCTGATTTTGTCGGCGCGCAAATCGACCTCCGCCCTAACTCCTTGTTTTTGCAGAGATTTCGCCACCTCGGCCGCGTAGTCCGCCTGGTTTTCCGAGATCGAGGCCACGATCACCTGCACCGGCGCCAGCCAGGCAGGCAGCGCGCCCGCGTGCTGCTCGATCAGGATGCCGATGAAGCGCTCCAGGCTGCCGACGATGGCGCGGTGCAGCATCACCGGGTGGCGGCGGCTGCTGTCCTCGGCCACGTAGACGGCGTCCAGCCGCTCGGCCATCATGAAGTCGACCTGCATCGTGCCGCACTGCCACTGGCGGCCGATGGCGTCCTTCAGCGTGTACTCGATCTTCGGGCCATAGAAGGCGCCGTCGCCCGGACTGATCACAAATTCGCAGCCGCTGCGCCGCAGGCTCTCCATCAGTGCGTGCTCGGCCTTGTCCCAGACCTCGTCGGAGCCGATGCGTGCCGCCGGCCGCGTGGCGACCTTGTAGATGATGTCCGTGAAGCCGAAGTCCTTGTAGACCTTCTGCAGCAGCGCCGTGTAGGCCACGCACTCGTCGAGGATCATGTCCTCCGTGCAGAAGATGTGGCCGTCGTCCTGCGTGAAGGCGCGCACCCGCATGATGCCGTGCAGCCCGCCCGTGGGTTCGTTGCGGTGGCAGTTGCCGAACTCGCCGTAGCGCAGCGGCAGGTCGCGGTAGCTCTTGATGCCCTGCTTGAAGATCAGGATGTGGCCGGGGCAGTTCATCGGCTTGAGCGCGTAGTCGCGCTTCTCCGACTCCGTCGTGAACATGGCGTCGCGGTACTTGTCCCAGTGCCCCGTCTTCTCCCACAGCGCCTTGTCCAGGATCTGCGGGCCCTTCACCTCGAAGTAGCCGTTGTCGCGGTAGACGCGGCGCATGTACTGCTCCACCTCCTGCCACACCGTCCATCCCCTGGCATGCCAGAACACCGTGCCGGGGCTGTGCTCGTCCAGGTGGAAGAGGTCGAGCTCGCGGCCGAGCTTGCGGTGGTCGCGCTTCTCGGCTTCCTCCAGCATGCGCAGGTAGCCCTGCAGCTCGTCCTTCGTCGCCCAGGCCGTGCCGTAGATGCGCTGCAGCTGCTCGTTGGCCTGGTCGCCGCGCCAGTAGGCCCCGGCCACCTTCATCAGCTTGAAGAACTTCAGCCGCCCCGTGCTCGGCACGTGCGGGCCGCGGCACAGGTCCTCGAAGCCGCCTTCGCGGTACAGGCTCACGTCCTCGTTGGACGGGATGCTGCCGATGATCTCGGCCTTGTAGTGCTCGCCCAGGCTCTTGAAGTAGGCCACGGCCTCGTCGCGCGGCAGCACGCGCCGTACCACGGGCTCGTTCTTCGCCGCCAGCTCGGCCATGCGCTTTTCGATGGCCGCCAGGTCCTCGGGCGTGAAGGGCCGCTTGTACGCGAAGTCGTAGTAGAAGCCGTTCTCGATGACCGGTCCGATCGTCACCTGGGCCTCGGGGAAGAGTTCCTTCACCGCGTAGGCCAGCAGGTGCGCCGTGCTGTGGCGGATGACCTCCAGGCCATCGGCGTCCTTCTCCGTGACGATCGCGAGCTGGGCGTCGTGCTCGATGCGGTGGCTCGTGTCGACGATCTTGCCGTCGACCTTGCCGGCGATGGCCGCCTTGGCCAGGCCGGCGCCTATGGAGGCGGCCACCTCGGCCACCGTGACGGCCCCCGGGAACTCGCGTCGCGAGCCGTCGGGCAGCGTGATGTGGATGCTCATGATCTTGTCCTCTGGAATGCAAAAAGCGCGGGTGTGAGCCGCGCTTTTGTCAGGGAAGAAAGGGGCGTGACTGCGCGGCCGGCTCTAGACGTCGGTGAACGTGAACGGGGTAGTCCGCGGTGTCATAACCAAGCTGCCTTTCTCGTCCTTGTGGGGTTGAGGAGGCCGACAGTGTAGCGCCTCAGCCCAGCGGCTCGGCCAGAACAGGGCCGCCGCGCGTCACCAATTCCGAGAACTCGTCGGCCAGCCGCTGGCTCTCGGCATAGGCCTGGCGCCAGACGCGCTGCCGGCCCGCTTCGTCGTCGCCGTAGCGCTTGAAGTCGTCGCGGTCGGGCAGCTTGGCATTCGGCAGCGTCGCGATCCAGGCCGCATCCGGCGACAGCAGCACCACGTTGTCCAGCGCCGGCGTCGCGCGGTGGCGCTTCTTCCAGGCCTTGTCGAGCCAGCCCGGCACCACGCGGTTCATGAAGTGCGGGTACAGCACCAGGCCGTCGGCCATACCGGCGTAGTTCAGGTGCAGGTGGTAGTCGGTGATGCCGCCGTCCCAGTAGGTGCCGGGCGGGCCGCCAGGCACGTCCTGCACCGCCTCGAGCCAGAACGGGATCGTGCAGCTGGCCAGCACCGCGGGCGTCAGGTTCGTGGCGTCGAGCGCGACGCGGTGGGTCGGGTAGTCGTTGAGCGCGAACGGCAGGTGCTCGCGCGGGTCGCTGAAGAGCACACGCTCCATCCAGCCGCCGAGGGCGCCGCGGCCGATCGCGTTGGCCGCGAACGCGCCGAACCAGCCCACCGGCGCCAGCGCCTTGCCGGGCCGGTGCAGCAGGCGCCGGCCGCGGCTCGTGAAGACATGCAGACGGCGCTGCGGGTGCGACAGCACCTCGGCCGCGCGCCGCCCAAGCCGTTCCTCCAGCTTCTCGCGGAACACCTGCGAAACCACCTTCGCGGTCGGTGGCTTGCCGGGTGCGTGCGGGTAGGTCTGGGTGATGTAGTCCTCGGCCAGCTGCTGCAGAGCCGCGTCGGCGTCGGGCAGGCAGGCCGCGGCCATGCGCCAGGCGCCGATCGAGGCGCCCATCAGGTGCACCGTGTGCCCGCTCGCCGGCAGCCAGCGGCCGAACAGGAAGCGGTCCAGCGGCAGCAGCGCCAGGCCTTTCGGGCCGCCGGCCGCCGCAGGGATCACATGGACGTCGCTCGCCTGCAGCCCGCGCTCGGCCAGCCGCGCGCGGGCGCGCGGGCCGGCGTGGATGCGCAGGGCCTTCATCCGCGCTAGCGGCGCTGCAGCTTCGCGAACGCCGCAGCCATCGCCCCCTGCCCCACGGGCTCGGGCGCCCGCGAACGCGGCTGTTCGCCGCGACCGGCCGGGCGGAACCTGTTGTCGCCACCGCCCGCGCTGCTGCGCGCCGCGCCCACGGGCGCATCGAGCTTCATCGTCAGCGAGATGCGCTTGCGCGCCAGGTCCACCTCCAGCACGCGCACCTTCACCACCTGGCCGGTCTTCACCACCTCGCGCGCGTCGTTGACGAACTTGTGGCTCATCTGGCTCACGTGCACCAGGCCGTCCTGGTGCACGCCGAGGTCGACGAAGGCACCGAACTGCGCGACGTTGCTGACCGTGCCTTCGAGCGTCATGCCGGCCTGCAGGTCCTTGATGTCGGAGACGCCTTCGTTGAAGCGCGCCACCTGGAAGTCCGGGCGCGGGTCGCGGCCGGGCTTCTCCAGCTCGGCCAGGATGTCCTTCACCGTGATCGCGCCGAACCTGTCGTCGGCGAAGAGTTCGGGCTTCAGCGTGCGCAGCACCTCCGAGCGCCCCATCAGTTCGGCCACCGGGCGCTGGGTGCTGTCGAGCATCTTCTGCACCACCGGGTAGGTCTCCGGGTGCACGCCGGTCATGTCGAGCGGGTTCTCGCCGTCGCGGATGCGCAGGAAGCCTGCCGCCTGCTCGAAGGTGCGCGGGCCCAGGCCCGAGACGTCGAGCAGCTGCTGCCGGTTGCGGAACGCGCCGTTCGCATCGCGCCAGCGCACGATGCTCGCGGCCACCGCGGCGCTCAGGCCCGAGACGCGCGCCAGCAGCGGTGCCGACGCGGTGTTCAGGTCCACGCCCACCGCGTTCACGCAATCTTCCACCACCGCGTCCAGCGTCTTCGCCAGCCCGCCCTGGTTCACGTCGTGCTGGTACTGGCCGACGCCGATGCTCTTCGGGTCGATCTTCACCAGCTCCGCCAGCGGGTCCTGCAGGCGCCGCGCGATGCTCACCGCGCCGCGCAGGCTCACGTCCAGATCGGGCAGTTCCTTGCTGGCGAACTCGCTGGCGGAATAGACCGAGGCGCCGGCCTCGCTCACCACCACCTTGTCGAGCTTCACGTCCGGCGCCAGCTGCTGCACGCGCTTGATCAGGTCGGCCGCGAGCTTGTCGGTCTCGCGGCTGGCGGTGCCGTTGCCGATCGCGATCAGGTTCACGCCGTGCTGCGCCACCAGGCGGCCCAGGGCGTGCAGCGAACCCTCCCAGTCGTTGCGCGGCTCGTGCGGGTAGACGGTGTGCGTGGCCAGCACCTTGCCGGTGTCGCTGACCACGGCCACCTTCACGCCGGTGCGGATGCCGGGGTCCAGGCCCATCACCACGCGCTTGCCGGCCGGCGCCGCCAGCAGCAGGTCGCGCAGGTTGTCGGCGAAGACCTTGATGGCCACCGCCTCCGCCTCTTCGCGCAGGCGGCCGAACAGGTCGCGCTCCAGGCTCAGGCTGAGCTTGACCTTCCAGGTCCAGGCGATGGTCTTGCGGATCAGCTCGTCGGCCGGCCGCTTCGCATGGCGCCACTGCAGGTGGTGCGCAATGCGGCCTTCGGCGAGCGTCGGCTGGCCCGGCACGACCTCCTCGTCGAGCACCAGCTTCGCATCCAGCCACTCCTGCGTGCGGCCGCGGAACACGGCCAGCGCGCGATGGCTGGGCACGGTGCGGATGGTCTCGCTGTAGTCGAAGTAGTCGCGGAACTTCGCGGCGTCGGGCGCGTTGCCGTCCTTGCCGTCGACCAGCCTGCTCTGCAGGCGGCCTTCCGCCCACAGCCATTCGCGCAGCTTGCCCACCAGCGTGGCGTCCTCGGCCCAGCGTTCGGAGAGCAGGTCGCGCACGCCGTCGAGCACCGCATGCGCATCGGCGAATCCGGCATCGGCATGGATGAACGCGGCAGCTTCGGCCAGCGGATCGAGCGACGGATCGGCGAACACCTTGTCCGCCAGCGGCTCCAGCCCGGCCTCGCGGGCGATCATGCCCTTGGTGCGCCGCCTGGGCTTGTACGGCAGGTACAGGTCTTCCAGTTCCTGCTTCGTGGGCGCCGCTTCGATCGACGCCTTCAGTTCGGGCGTCAGCTTGCCCTGTTCGTCGATGCTCTTGAGCACCGCGGCGCGGCGCTCCTCCAGCTCGCGCAGGTAGGCCAGGCGCGCTTCCAGCTCGCGCAACTGGATGTCGTCGAGCCCGTCGGTGGCTTCCTTGCGGTAGCGGGCGATGAAGGGGACGGTGGAGCCGGCGTCCAGCAGTTCGACGGCGGCGTTGACTTGCGCGGGCCGAACCTTGAGTTCGGCGGCGATCTGCAGGGTGATCTTGTCCAAGAAGCTCGAAAACGGGGGTTGGGGGTTGGAAGAGGCCGCGCAGTTTACTGGCCGCGGGCCAGCCAATCCGCTGCGCCGAGGCCCGCTGCACGACCGGTTGCGAAACAGGCTGTGAGCAGGTAGCCGCCGGTGGGCGCCTCCCAGTCGAGCATCTCGCCGGCGACGAAGACACCGGGCCGCGAACGCAGCATCAGCCGCTCGTCGAGCGACTCGAAACGCACGCCGCCGGCGGTGCTGATGGCCTCGGCCACCGGCCGCGCCGCGTGGACGGTGATCGGCAGCGCCTTGATCGCCGCCGCCAGCGCCGCCGGCTCGTTCATCTGCGGCTTGGGCACCCGCTCCCACAGCAGCGCCGACTTCACGCCGTGCAGGTTCAGCCGCGTCTTCAGGTGCGTGGACAGCGAGCGCGTGCCGCGCGGGTGCGCCAGTTCGCGCTGCACCCAATCCAGGCCGCGCTGCGGCAGCAGGTCGAGATGGAAGGTCGCCTCGCCCGCGCTCGCGATGCGTTCGCGCAGCCGCGCAGACGCCGCGTAGACCAGGCTGCCCTCGACGCCGCCTGCCGTGACGACGAATTCGCCCGCCTGCTGCCAGCCTTCGAAAGTGAGTGCCACGCCCTTCAGCGGCTGCCCGGCCTGGTGCTGCACGAAGTGCGGGCTCCAGGCGACGTCGAAGCCGCAGTTCGATGGCCGCAGCGGCGCCACCTCGGCGCCGGCAGCCGCCAGCTCGTGGGTCCACGAACCGTCGGACCCGAGCTGCGGCCAGCTCGCGCCGCCCAGCGCCAGCACCGTGGCGCGCGGCGCCACTTCGAGAGGGCCGGCCGGTGCGTCGAAACGCAGGCCGGCGCCGGCGAAGCCCTGCCAGCGGTGCCGCATGTGGAAGCGCACGCCCTGCCCGCGCAGCCGGTGCAGCCAGGCGCGCAGCAGCGGCGCGGCCTTCATCTCCTGCGGGAACACGCGGCCCGAGCTGCCGACGAAGGTGCCGACGCCGAGCCCTTCGGCCCAGGCGCGGAGCGCGGCCGCGTCGAAGGCCCGCAGCAGCGGGCGCAGCACCGCCGCCCGCTCGTCATAGCGGGCGACGAAGGGCTCGAACGGCTCGCTGTGGGTGAGGTTCAGCCCGCCCCTGCCCGCCAGCAGGAACTTGCGGCCGGCCGACGGCATCGCGTCGAAGACCTCGACCGGCTGGCCCTTCGCGGCCAGCGCCTCGGCCGCCATCAGCCCCGCGGGGCCGGCGCCGACGACGGCAACGGCGTCCAGCTTCAACGCGCCGGGTCGCCGAACAGCGCGTAGGGCGCCCAGTAGTACGGGTGCGTCCAGCGCCCGCCCCCGGCCTGCCCGTCGATCAGCGCCAGCTGGGCGCGCCGCAGGCTCTCGCCGCGCGTGAGGCCACCGCCTGCATGCTGCTGGAAGGTGGCGACGCTCAGGGCCGCGGCCGAGCGCGTCTCCACCGCCCAGTGCGTGGCCAGCACCGAGCGCGCGCCGGCGAAGAAGAAGCCGCGCACCAGCCCGGACATCGCCGCCCCACCCTGCTCGCCGGCCGCAGTGTTGCAGGCCGACAGCAGCACCCACTGCGCGTTCAGCCGCAGTGTCAGCACGTCGTCCAGCTCCAGCAGCGGCGACTCGTGTTCGTCGCTCTCGGCGGCCATCGCCAGTGCCGGCTTGCTGATGCCCGGAAGCTCGCCGGGCATCAGGCCGTGGGTGGCGAAGGCCACCAGCCGGCGGTCGGACAGCGGCGCCTGCAGCACCGCGCGGCGCGTCGCCTGCGCACCGAACACGAGGTCGGCCTGCGCGTCGGCGCCCAGCGCCTGCGCCACCGCCAGCAGTTCGGTGCGCGTATCGGGCAGCGGCGGCACCTCGGCGTAGCGGAAGCCCCACTCGGCGTCGTAGCGCGCCGCGGCGCGCCCCAGCGGCGCAGGCTTCGCCGGCGCGGCGGCCGGCCGGCCGGCATCGCACAGAGGGTCGCCGAAGCCGATCACCGCGCGCGGCGCCGGCGCCGGCTGCGCGACGCGGCGCAGCGCCT